>NZ_WHVW01000009.1 GCF_009651005.1 Sporosarcina obsidiansis | reverse complement strand
TCTCTGGTTCTAGAACAGAAATAACAAAAGAGTGGGAAATCGTGACGATTTCCCACCCTTTTGTCTACAGTCTGAGGGGAGTTGTTACACTCCCCCATCCCTTTTACTATTTATTTTTTTAAAAGAAATCAATTAAAGAGACTTTCCACTCTTTAGATACGCATGATAGTGTTCAAAAGATTAAGTATTCCTTTTTTTTTGAGTATATATTTTGAATAATAGTTCCAAACATTAAATTGATTCATCCCCTCAATGCATTTGTAATACTTGAGTGTCCAATACCTGTTTCATTAAAATAGCTGAAAATTGGATTCCATCTTTTTCGTTTAGTATATCTTTTAAATATATATTCTTACCTTCTGTATAATCTTTGGGGAAGTTAATTGATAGGTAAGTCATCTTCTTTTTTTGACTATCCCAAAAACGATATTTTATTTCTTCATTCCCCTCATTTTTTCTTAAGAACTTATCTATAGTCATACCATCTTTATACCAGTTTACTAGTCCCGTATTTATATATACATTATTCCAGGTTTCGTAAAAGGGGAAATGTGCTAATATGTTCCTAATGCATTTAAATAATTCTTTCGCTATTTTTGATTCATTTGGTGGTCTTTTACTTTCCATTTCAATAAGAACATATTTAAGGGGGGCATAATTTAGTAATTCTGCATAAATGCTAAAAAGAACATTAACCTTTGAAAAACGATAATAGGGTTCTTTTTGCCAAAAGGTATCGTTTACTTCCATTACTTCTTCGTAAATGTCATAGAATTTATTGTATGATAAACTTAGAAATTCTAATTCAGATGAATTAGGTCTTAGAAAATCCGTCATAGTTATCTCCCTTAGTTGGTTGTTTAATAATTATAAAACAATAAAAGGTGAAAAGTAATAAAAACTGAATTTATTGTACGGGAATAAAATTTGATGAATTTCTATGGAGAATCTTTAAAAGGATTACTTTTTATTTAGTAGTCATATGGTATATACTAGTATTCAGAAGGTCTTTAAACCAAGTTCGTGAATAGGTAATACTCCTTAGCGAGTAAAACCTTGATAAATCTACATTTACAAGCATAGATACTTAATTATGCAAGCCTTTGGACACGGGTTCGACTCCCACCACCTCTATATGACAAAATCAGTGGATTTCAAACAAAGAATATGAACGCCAAAACTCTTGGATATCAAGGGTTTTTTCTTTTGCATTATGTCATTTGATTTCATTGAATATTAAACGAACTAATCCTGCACAAATTATTTTCAACAATATGAACGATTCTTCCATCTAAAGAAGTTTGATTTTTCAAATTACTAAAGGAGGATAAGCAAATTGATATTTTTTTCTTAAATAGTACGATTTGTTGATATGAGCACTACAATATATATCATTAAGGAGAAGAACAATGAGAAAATTAGTTTTGCATGGAGTATCTATTGCTTACTCTGCCTTTCTTGTGTGGCAATGCTTTAGCCCATCCAGGAAGAACGGATAGCAGTGGCGGCAATATTCATACCGTATCTATGTACTGAAAAGGAGCTGAGTTGTTTGCGTAAGATCTTGATAGGTCTGATTGTCCTGATGGGATTTGTATATATATTTTTAATTCCTGCAGAACCGGTAGGCATGAAAAACGCCATGAAACTGGTTCCTATGATGTTGATTATATTATACGGTGCTCTGTCTATATCCTCCATTTCTCCACTTTATAAACGGACTATTTTAGCTGGCCTCTTTGTCTTAATGATTGCGGATGGAGTGATTTATTGGTTCATGGCAGGGCTTGCGACTTTTTTTGTAGCTCACTTGCTGTATATTCAGGCTTTTCGGAAAGAAAGCCGCAAGTCGGTGCCCGTCTTTGTTGCAATTCCGCTTATCCTGTACGGACTCTTTATGGCTGTCTGGATTGCAGGACCGCAAATGGCTTCAGGAGAAATTGTGCTTGGTGTAGCAATTATTGCCTATATCGTAGTCATATTGATAATGGGCTGGGAGGCGATTCGGACGAGGTTTCCACTTGCGATAACGGCGGCTTTTCTGTTTATCTGTTCGGATTCTTTTCTGGCGATCGACCGATTCGTTATACCGCTTCCTGCACGTGACGCGCTCGTTATGATTACGTACTATGCTGCACAAGTTTTTCTTGCTGCCAGTATTCGAAGTCAATTTAAAAGAGGTACCACGTTTTCCTGAATGGTTTTGCCATAGTTCAAGAAGTGAATTTTCGTAGGCCTGACGGTAGTGCTTTACTGCCGTCAGGCTTACGACTGAGCGAATATGCTACTGTTTTTAGAAGACAACGAGCTGTATGTCTATGAAATGCAATAATCAGCCGCAATCCAGCGTATACTGGAACGCTCAGACCTAAGTCTGACGTACAGTTCATTCATTAGATTGATTCCGCTTTGGAAAGAATCGCTTATGATAGAAAAAAAGGGGTGCTGATATGCGGAAAATTGTGATATTACTAGTGGGGATCATACTGTTGGGGATGGTCGGCTTTTGGGTGTATGGCTTGGTGAAATCGAATCATGTGTCCGGGGATTTGTCTATTGAAAAGGATCATGCGAAATCACTGGATGTTGATATTGAATTTGGTGCGGGTGAGCTTTTGATTGAAGGCGGGGCTGAAGAATGGGTGGATGGTTACATTGATACAAACGTGAAAAAATGGTATCCATCTGTTACTTACAAGAATAAAAGAGATGTCGGTTATGTGGAGATTCATCAGAAAATGAAAGGTTTTTCGGTTATGCGGAAAAATCGAAACGATTGGAATCTTCAACTGACAAATGAAATACCGGTGAATCTGGATGTCGAAATGGGTGTTTCCGAAGCTGAACTGAACTTGGCAGGAATTCGTCTCCGTCACTTATCTATCGATGCAGGAGTTGGTGATACGACGATTAATCTGCAGGATGATTGGCTAGATAGCTTTGATGTGGAAATCGACCTAGGGGTGGGTGATGCGGAAATTCATTTACCGAATGACATCGGAGTGAAATTATCCGTTTCAAAGGGAATCGGCCGAATAGCAACGGAAGGTTTCATCTCTAAAGGCAAAGGTGTCTATGTGAATGAAGCCTACGATCATTCGGAAACGAAAATTGATTTAAAAATTGATATCGGGGTCGGCGATGTAAAGATTTTGCTAGCCAAGTAGTTACCACCGGTGCCTGTGAAGAAGACTAACGATATCTCGAATCATTATTTATACGCGAAAGTTTGACGAACAGGCACCTTCCGTCGGGTTCATGCAACCATGAAATTTTATCGTCGGACCATTTGACGAGACGAAAGAAAGATTAGCGTGGGCGGTGGAAAAAGAGAGACGGGCGTTAGCTATTCATTAATGAAGACGTAGGAGAGAAGGAAACGAAATTCCTGAGCATGGAAGTGGAAGGGTTGAAGGAAGCAGAAGTACCGATCATTATTTGTGTAACATGTGATTCTACACGTGGCGTTTCACATGTGTTAGGTCGCGTTAGGTCGCAACTCCATTCCAGAAACGGATATTCTGTCAACTGCCTGAGTCATCCCAAATATGTAGTTGGCAGCGTGTGTGGAAAGACTGGCAATGGGATGGGTGAGTTTTTATAGGAAGAATGACGTTCGGGATATCTTGGGAATACTGCCTCATGTTGAACCTATTGCTCTTTTATCTATCGGTTACACGGAGAATTCACTCGATAAGGTGCCTGTAAGAGATATGAAAATGAATGCTTAATCAAATAAATAATTCTCCCATCTAAGCTAGCTATGACAACTCACTCTGTGGTACTAAAGCACGGTGAATGAGTGAAAAATTTTTAGGAAATGAATGCTCTTTTCCAACAACTAGAAAACGCTCCACTTCAATGTTATAATCAATGAAAAGAAGCGTAAATGATAAATCTCAAAATAAAATGTAAACTATCATTGAATAGAAAGGAGCCAATATGACTACAAAAAATAAAACGGTTGTTCGTTCACTGGACATTTTAAATCTATTTATTGAACATCCGGCTCTTACATTTCAAGAAATCATAGAACTCTCCGGTATTCCAAAGTCTTCTGTCTACCGTATGTTAACTTCTCTAGAAGAGATGAAGTTCTTGGAAAAAGGGGCAGATTCGAACTATCGACTGGGCTTGTTATTTTTGAAATATGGAAGTCTTGTATCGAAGCGGTTGGATATTCGTAAGATTGCGTATCCGATTATGGAGGCGCTTCATTATGATGTGAAAGAAGCGATAAATTTAATTGTGCAACAAGGGGACGAGGCAATTTATATTGAGAAAATCGATACATACCAAAAGGTTCGACTCTATACAGCGGTTGGAAGGCATAGCCCCTTATACGCTGGTGCTTGTTCACGTATTATTTTATCGTATTTAACGGATGATGAAGTCAACAAATATTTGGATTCCGTCGAGAGAAAACAATGGGCGAAGGGAACGATCACGGATCGAGAGGAGCTATTGTCATCCATTCAGGAAACTAGAAAGAACGGCTACACAATTAGTCATTCTGAATTAGAAAACTATACGTCTTCCATCGCTGCACCTATATACGATTTCAGTGGTGAAGTGGTAGCGGCAATTAGCATAGCGGGAATTGAAGCTAATTATCAAGAAGACAATATAGAAAACCTGATTCCAAAAGTAAAAAAAGCTGCGCTAGAAATTTCTAGGCAACTAGGCTATGTGGAATAATAGAAACCTTGCTGCACAAATTTACGTGGCAAGGTTTTTTAGTTAACGAACGATTTTGTAGGTAACTCCGATTTCAATTTCCCGAATGATCTCTTCCTTCAACAGCAATAAACGCTCAGCTTCTGAATGACTGACGACCTCAAATCGTAGCTTTCCACCCGGCTTCAACTGTGAAAGACTTCCTAAATCAGCAGTGATCACTTGACCAATCTTCGGATAGCCGCCGGTTGTCTGTCGGTCGGCCATTAATATGATCGGCTTTCCGCTTGGTGGTATTTGCACCGTTCCAAACGTTACGCCTTCCGACAGTAATTCAAACTTCTCCTTTAATAAAATCGAAGGTCCTTCTAGGCGAGAACCCATTCGATTCGAATGTGGTGTGACGATATAGGGTGTGTTTAAAAATGCTTCAATACTTGAGTCATCAAAACGTTCAAATTCCGTTCCTTCTATCATCCGGATCGTTTGTAGGGACTTCAAACTAATAAGGGAGTGGTAAGGTACTAACCAATCACTCGTACTCTCTGATCTTGCTAACTTTTCGTATAGCTTTTTATTCATTTCCGTCAATTCTCCGCATGTGAGGGTATCGCCTTGCTGTAAAGGTCTACCTTCAATTCCACCGATGCCTGCCGTAATATACGTGCTTTTACTTCCCATGATCCTAGGTGTGTCGAAGCCGCCCGCAATGGAAACATAGGCGCGGCAACCTTCAAGAGCGAATCCAAATTTCAATACAGAGCCTTTTTTAATAATGATTGGTCTCCAAGTGGGCGCAATGAATCCATCAATTGTTGCCTGCAAATCGCCGCCAGTAATTGCAACTACTGTATCTTCGTTAAATTGCAGTGTTGTCCCGAATAATGAAATTTCTACGGCCCCTTCATCTTGAGGATTGCCTACCAGGATATTCGCTATGCGTAATGAGTAGCTATCCATGGCACCGCTTACAATTACACCGTATTTTTGCGAGCCGTGTCTACCAATGTCTTGCAGTGTTGCTAATAGTCCAGGGTTCAAAACGTTTATCGTCATTTTTTCACCTTCTCATAGTGTGCATATTCTTCAGATGAAATAGATACAAACTTTATCTTATCACCGGATTGTAGTAGGGAAGGTGGTGACATGTCGGGCAGAAATAATGCTTTAGGTGTTCGGCCAATGATTTGCCAACCTCCTGGTGTTTCTAATGGATAGACACCCGTTTGTTTTCCTGCGATTCCAACGGACCCTGGAGCAATCGCGGCTCGTGGAGTTTCTTTTCGGGGTGTGGCAATGCGCTCATCCATTCCTCCTAAGAAAGGAAATCCAGGAGCGAATCCAATCATATAGACAAGGTATTCCGGTTCGGTATGAATCTGAATGACTTCCTCAATAGACAATCCATGAAATTCCGCCACGACTTGTAGATCGGGACCAAAGTCGCCACCGTACAGTACAGGAATCTCTACTAGTTTTCCTTCTGTCTCTTGGGCTTCAGATATATGTGTCGCTAATTCATTGATATAATAGTTAACTTTTTCTAAAGGAGTACCTGAAATCGCAAATGTATTTGAACGATGGACTATATACGGAGAATAGTACACCGTCAAATTATTATACGCTGGAACCGATTCGATAAAACCATCAAATGGATGTTCATTTAGTAACTGTGTTAAGTTCTTCACTTGTTGATGGATGTCTGGATGAATACCTTCTCCTAATTTAATAATTAAAGCGGAATCTCCAAGAACTTTACTAACCAAAGTAGGCATTTTTTTCATTCAATCAACTCCTTCTAGTGCCGAAAAATGAAACTTTAATTCTGTTAAATGAATCTTAGTTCCATTATAAATTGCTAAAGTGAAATTACAAGCATAATAACTAGTAAATAAAAATACTTTCTATTTTTTGATAATAATCTATTCAACAGTAGAATTCTATGATAAACTGGTTTCAAGTTTAAAACCTTAGTTTCGAATTTCGGGAATTAATAGTTTGTAAACGCTTACTAATGAGGTTTTTATAATGATGAGGAGGTCATTTGCATGGTGAAAGTAGATGTAAATAGTGATTTAGGAGAAAGCTTTGGCCGGTATACGTTAGGTGAACAAGAAGAGATTTTAAAATACGTCACGTCTGCCAATGTAGCATGTGGTTTCCACGCTGGTGATCCATCGGTGATGAGAGAAACGGTGAAGTTGGCGATCGATAATGGTGTTCGAATTGGTGCACACCCAGGATTGCCTGATTTGGTTGGCTTTGGCCGTAGAGATATGAATATCACGCCTCAAGAAGCGTATGACATGGTAGTTTATCAAATCGGTGCACTGCAAGCATTTTTAGCCGTACATAACGAACCGATGCAACACGTTAAACCTCATGGTGCACTGTATCAAATGGCATCTAAAGATAAAGAAATCGCACAAGCTATTGCGCAGGCGGTATATGATGTGTCGCCATCACTCGTATTATTCGGCCTCGCCAATAGTGAACTGACAAAAGCAGGGGAAACGATTGGTTTAGTGACGGCGCATGAAGTATTTGCGGATCGGACCTATCAATCAAACGGTATGCTGACTTCACGTGCACAAGAAGATGCGATGATTACAGACCAAGAGCAATCGGCTAAGCAAGTGATCCAAATGGTGAAGGAAGGGAAAGTGATTTCTCAGCAAAACACAGAAGTTCTTCTTCAAGCAGATACGATCTGTATTCATGGAGATGGAGAAAACGCGGTGGAATTTGCGAAGTATATTACGGATTCATTGAAGAAACAAGATATTGACATTACGTCCTTTCCTATAGTGGAGGTCTCTACATGACAGAGAATAAACTAGAGTTAAATCAAGATCAAAAGAAAGTCACAAGAAGTGTTCTGCTTGGAGCGGCCTTCTTGATGGCAACGTCTTCTGTAGGACCTGGTTTCTTAACACAAACGACAGTTTTTACTGAAAGATTAGCGGCCAGTTTCGGATTTGTTATATTAATTTCATTGATTCTGGACGTCTTTGCACAAATGAATGTGTGGAGAGTTATCGCCGTTTCAGGGTTGCGCGGTCAAGAGATTGCCAATAAAATACTACCTGGTTTAGGCGTACTACTTGCTGTCCTCATTGTAGCAGGTGGATTAGCGTTTAATATCGGGAACGTCGCCGGTGCAGGATTAGGTCTCAATGCGATGCTTGGTATAGATCCCATACTAGGTGCCATTATCAGTGCCGTATTTGCAATCTTCATTTTCCTTGTGAAAGAAGCGGGGAAAGTGATGGATAAAGTTGTAGCGGTAGCAGGTATTCTCATGATCGTTTTAGTCGTGTTTGTAGCATTCAAGACGTCTCCACCAGTAGGAGAAGCAATCGTTAGAACGTTCAATCCAACAGAAATTAGCTTCTTTGCGATTGTCACGCTTGTTGGTGGAACAGTGGGCGGCTATATTACATTCGCAGGTGGTCATAGATTGTTAGATGCCGGAGTTAAAGGTATTGAATCCGTACCACAAGTAACGAAAAGTTCGATCACAGGTATTGCCGTTACAGGAATTATTCGTGTGGCACTATTTTTAGCTGTTTTAGGTATTGTCTCTCAAGGCTTAGCAATTGATCCAGAAAACCCGCCAGCATCTGTATTCCAGTTAGGCGCAGGGGAATTGGGTCTGAGAATGTTTGGTGTGATTATGTGGGCAGCAGCAATTACGTCCGTTGTTGGTGCTGCGTATACATCGGTTTCATTTATTCGTTCATTCAGTCCAGTCATTGAAAAGTATCATAACTGGATTATCATTTTATTTATTGTCATATCGACATCTACATTTGCATTCGTTGGACGACCAGTCAATATTCTTTTATTAGTGGGTGCGTTAAACGCATTAATTTTGCCGCTTGCCCTAGGGACCTTATTGATTGCCGCATATAAGAAAGACATTGTTGGGGAATATAAGCATCCACTATGGTTGACGATCGGCGGAGCCGTTGTCGTAGTAGTGATGGGCGTGCTAGGTGTGATGACATTGATTGAACAAATTCCATTACTGTTTAAATAAGTAGATGCATACTGGAGGTTTTACGAATGAACGATTATCGCTTGATGAAGTCTAAAGAAGTTAGAGAACTCATCCGTAATCGGGAAATTACTGGTCAGACTTCGGGGATGGCCAAAGGGTTTACGCAAGCGAATTTAGTTATCTTGAAAAAAGAACATGCTGTTGGCTTTTTATTATTTTGCCAATGAAATCCGAAAAGTTGTCCACTGTTGGATGTAACTGAGCCTGGGTCATTCCATCCGAAGACTATAGCTAGAGAAGCGGATATTCGTACAGATATCCCGAGCTACCGAATTTACGAAGACGGTGTGTTCACAAAGGAAGTCACGGATATAACGGAATACTGGGAAGATGATATGGTTGGATTTTTACTAGGCTGTAGCTTTACATTTGAAGCCCCCTTGCTAGAAAGTGGAATTCCTATACGACATATCGAGGAAAATCGTAATGTGCCAATGTATAAGACCAATATTGCTTGTGAGAAAGCTGGCATATTTGAAGGACCGATTGTAGTAAGTATGCGACCCATGACAGCTCAAGATGCCATTCGAGCGATCCAAATTACTACGCGATTCCCGGATGTGCATGGCGCACCGATTCATCTTGGCGATCCGAGTGTTATTGGAATTGATGATATTTCGGCACCAGATTTTGGGGAGGCAGTGACGATCTATGAAAGCGAGATGCCTGTGTTTTGGGCATGTGGCGTGACACCGCAAGCGGTAGCTATGGAAAGCAAGCCGTCTATTATGATTACTCATTCTCCTGGCTGTATGTTCATTAGTGATGTGAAGGATCATGAGTTGAGTGTTTTATAAGATGTTGAAGAAGTTCTCCAATCGACTAATCGGTTAGAGAACTTCTTCATTTTTAAAGTATTTATTTTTTTACTTAATAAATAATTTGTGCTTTGAAATATCAGCTGTAAGAGGATTAATATTAAAAGTACATTTACGTCACAAAGACGGGTAATGCTCTTTATAATGAAAATACAAAAAAATGACAATTATTTATACAATGAAATCACTAAAGAAGGCAATCAGAAATATAACGAAACGATTAAAACGAAAAACACGGAATAAGAAATGGCGTACCCCCTCGGAGATCAGAATACCTGATTTCCGGGGGGCATTTTTCAATTTTCCAGAGCGATTTTTATATGCGCTAAGTGGTGTTCTTCGTGCCAAGCTAATTTCGCTACTTTTGCCGTTACTGTGATTTCACCATTTTCCGGATGAATAAACACTCGGTTGAATTGGTCCTCTGTTAAATGGTGGACCAGGTACACAATGCGCTCATTGATTCCGTCCAGCATGTGAATCGAGCTTTCTACGGGAAGTTTCGTATCTGGAAGAACAGCCCACTTGTCTTGGTCAAATACGCATGCAGTCGGTCGGTCATCTGTTATAGCGAGCTTTAATCGCTGGTACATGGTCAGCTGGGAATCTGCGATATGATGAACGAGCTGACGTACTGTCCAGCTGCCTTCGCGGTACGTTTTGTTTAATTCTTCGTCACTCAATGAATCTACCGATTGTCTTAACCGGTCCGTATACGTTTCAATTTCCGTTAGCCATTTCTGGATAACTTCTGCGGTTACTTTTTCGGGAACTTGCAATGTACCTATAGGTAAAGTCACATCCATTTTATTCGCCTTCTTTCTGTCGGTAGTTTAGACTTGCTTGTCTAGTAAATATACCATTAATGCAATAGTCATCAAACTATTATAAAGTTTCAGATCGTTATGTTGGTGAGAATTTACGTGATTTGAAGGAGGTTGGTCATGTTAGAATAAAAAGGGATTTTATGGGGCGAATATAAATGAATATATTTCGTTTTAGCATTACAAATTGATCCTGTTTACCTTCTTAAGGGGGAGCGGTGTGATTCTGTTTGGAAGAACCTGTCGGCAGGGAAGTATTAAAATACCTGATCCCAATGAAAGACAGAAATAATTTTAAATTGTTTCTGAACCTTATACCTTTTCCTAGAAATATACATTGCAGAGGGAAAAGCATGATATAGGTGCCGGAACTTCACGTGATATCAAAACATTTCAGTAACATTTTGATGTAGTGAGGAACTAGTACTTTATCATGCACTGGCAAGTTTGTTTCAAATTCTGTAGAAGGGTTTCTAATCGGTACATGTCTTGAATTCTTATAGAGAATGTACTGTGTTCCTAGCTGCACAATTTTAACTTGGTATCCAGGTACTGTATCTTGCCTATATTCTGCTGTTTAACTGAAAAATGTTTTTCCTTTTACTTACACCCTCTTTTTTCACAAGTAACCCGTTCAGCTGTATCTACCCAATCTTCGCGGTTATCATCAATCCTGGCTCCGCAAGCTGTATATTTACCTTTCTTTACATGAATTTTTCCACGCACTAATTTTGTTGAGTCTCTTCCAATGTATTTAATGTTCATATCAATTATCTCCTATTCAATATATTTTCTTTCACTTAGTGGACCAATTACATTGAAACCCTTCTATATTGCGCAAAAGATAGGTTACTTTTACTCGCCCTACAATTTACACGAATACTGAATATCTTGCCAAATATACGAGTCTACGTTGGATTATCCCAATAGAACGAATAATTTGTAAATAATAGGGCTGATATAAACATAACAGATATATTGAAGTTTTTCAAGTTGAATAAAAAAAGAAGACATTTTATAGTCTTCTCTCACATTACAGAAATATTTTTTCAATCCACTATCAACACAATCTCAATCAAGTTAAGAAAATGTGAGTGATAGACAACTTCAGTTTATAAAATACCATTGTTTATCAACAGAATCAAGTGATAGTAGGTGTTTTTCTTTGATGGACTCAGGACGGAAACTATGGGAAGTTATTGGTGTTTCAAAATTAATGAAATAAAGTTGATGTATAGATATTGTGTAATCAAAATTATAAGATATGTTTATGATAGGTTTTCAGTTTACATTCCAGGATTACTTTGATCCTTAGATGCCATTCAATGGGAAGGTCATTAAAAATAGTTTAAAACTTCCGGTTTTTAACGTAACTTTGCAACAATAGAGTCGTTCTTGAACTATATCGGGATCTGATAATTTTTTAATGAAACATTCGCCTTTGTTTCATTAAAATCGACTTCCGCAAGTAAGCTTCAGGCCATTCACTCGGAAAGTTGGGAAAGGAAAATAATCTCTATCTACAACGTTTCGCAGAGAAAGGATCTGAGCAAAAGGCGATTTTGAATAAGTGGCTAATAGGAGATCTCGATTTTTTTATTGAGCGGTATGTGAGCAAAAGCATTCCATTAATATCAGGACGAAACGTGCCGAAGAAGTTTTTGTACGTGCGATATACGGAGAAGTAGGTTTGCAAAGACATAGGACGCAGTGGAAATGAAAAGTGATATATGAGAGGATCTGTCTGTAATCGGTTCATTAATGGAAAAGAAGATATCAAAGCAAAAAAGCTTGAAAAGAAACTCCCTAACTATACGTTCCACTACGAGCAGGCAGGCCATATGATCGCAGAGCCGGGGTAGTCCGCTATTTTCTATCCAGAAAAGAATGTACACAATACCTGCAAATAAAGTGCACCCCAAAAGTTAGATAGTAAATCTAACTTTTGGGGTGCACTTTATTGAGTAGATAAGAATTCCAACTGGCCAATTTCTCTACATTCGTATACTAGCTTTTTAAACATTTTTTAGCTTTGTATTGTTAATAAAATCTATAGAATTATTTTATTGTTCACCAAGCTTCTTCATCTGAGTTTAAAAAATCTTCAATTTTTGCTAATGCACTATCAAGATCAAATCTATTCATTTTTCCTATATAATCATTAGTTGAAAAAAGCATAGTCTCTGTACTTGCCAAGCAGTTTGCCTTTACATAAGAAGCATCACGCAAACCTAAAGCACGCCAGCCGAAAATAGGAGATTTCCATTTGTCGTATTTTCCATCAAAGTCCTCAATCTCTGATGTTGTAATTGTTGCGAAAGATGCTATTAAACAATTGTCATCTTCTATACTTAACACTACGATTGGTCTTACTTCAGATTCATCAGTTCTTGGATTGACGACTCTAAACCAATAAACATCACCAATCTGTACAATCATATTTACTTCTTAAACTCTTCAAACCATTTTTTTTGCTGAGGATCTTTATCATTTATTTCAGCATAACCATTTGTAGCTTTTAAATGGGGTATTTTTGATTTGTATTTTTTAAATAGACTATTTGGATCTTTTTTGTTTATCAAGTTTGTAGTCTCCATGTCTTTTTCCTCCTCATTGCACACACACATCACTTCCTTATATATAGTATATGTGTGAGTATGTATAATAAAGATTTTTATTATACCACATTTACTTGTGCTGAATCCTATAAGAAAGAATGGACCTAACCATTAATACTATCCCACATTTACATCCAGTTTAAACCACTGTGATAGGTATAATATAAGTTAGTAATATGATTATGAAAACCAGTTGGATATATTCAGATAATTAGGTATAGAAAAAGTTTAAGAAAGACCGTAAGTTATCGTGTAACAGACCAAAATCAAAATGCTCAGTCTCTTGCTTGTTTAATCAAAAAATTAACTGGCTCTATATTAAGCTGAAAATAATTCCTGTTTTTTTGTTGTTTTGGATAGAGAAGCTTTCTTTTGTTTGCAGCCAATAAAAATGAACAGTACGTGTTAAATATCTTACGCTTATTTCAACCTTCGTAATCGTCATTGATCAATAATTCACCATATAAGTAGGCCAATTGGTCATGAAATCCCCAACGGATTCCATCTGTATCCATTACGATTTGTTCCAATCTTGCCTGATTATAAACCAACAAATGCAATGCTTTCTGAGGCAAAAGCTGTGGCGGAAGCAGTCAAAGAGAAGACACAGGAATACTTTAATTTTAATGAAATCGAAGAAGTGCGCTTTGATGGGAATCAAAAGGTATGGATATTAAAAGTGAGCGACGGTAGCGAAGTGAAAGTGGAAGATCGGTGAGTGAGGTTGATTGTTGTTATTAGGGGTTGCGAAATAGTGAGTAGAAGAGGATTCTATTAAATTAGGATCCTTATAGAAGATGCTAGTGTAGAAACGATAAAGCTTGTTCAAATATTTTATATTCAGATAGCCAAAGTAGAGAGGACAGCGATATGGACAAGCAGATTGATGAGTTAGTACTACCATTATTGTATGTAACTCCATGGGAAGAAGAGCTAGCGAAAAAATTGTGGCTAGGAGAAAAGGGGTGATTGTATAATTTGTATCAGGTTTGCAGCTAAACTTAGAAGCCAATCAAAAAAAAGTAACCAGCCTCCACTACGGCCTAAGTAGATGAGATGGTTACTTTTTAACATCCTTCCAACTGTTCACCAGCTCTTCAGGCGGATGTCAGCTGCATTGGTGGTTAGTGTAAGGTACCTTGCTTCGACTCTGAAACAAGAAAATCGTTCTTACACGATGTTGAAAACGGGTACCTATATAACGAAACATTTATCTTAATTTCTCTCACAGATTGCTTTTCGCTAACTATTTTGCTTCCGGATAATACAAATCTTTTCGCAGGCAGACGTCTTTATGAGTTACATGTTCTCCCTTGAAGCGTAGCCAAATTTCATCATCCGCCATCACACCATGTGTTTTATGGACGATGCCCCAGCGATTATAAGCTTGCATCCCTAAGCTTTCAAGCAGTTCATCGGCATTGGCGCGGGTTGGCGGGAAGGTACGCCATTTCAACCATTTTTCAAGTTCCTCCAGTGAGATATGTCCTTCCATATCCGGTGAGAACTGTTTATTGAAACCGGTTATATAATTTACCACATAGGGAGTGCCACCATTGGCAGGTTTCAAATCCACGCTTGCAATGACTTCATCCATCCACATCACATCAAATTTCATGTAATCAATCATGAGTTTCACTTCCTTCAAAGAAAAGATGAGCGAGACGTGGATCATGTAACTGAGACCATAGCACTTGTTTCGCCCGGCCAAAATCGAAATGTTCAGCCTCCAGCTTGTCTACTAGCTTTGTTTTGTTAATAAAAGGGGGTCCCTTGTATAAAGAGAGTTGTTTTGAAAAATTGGAATTAAACGGTTTTGCTATCACTTTGCGAGCTAAGACCGATACAGGCTTGCCGGGTGGGTAATCTGTTTCATCGGAAAGTAAACTTAACCCATTATCAAAAATAGGAGCAAGCCGCCATGTTTTTGCAAACGGGTTATATAAGAATAGAATATTATTCGTGTGACGATCTTCATTAAGAATTAACGCATCGAATGCCAGCATACGTGACACTTCCTCACGTACGTCCAGTCCTGTGAATCGCTCAACTTGTTGCAAAACTCGCTTAAACTTTTCATCAGTTGACAGCGATTGATCGTTCAAAATCAGATCGCTTGAAGTGAAGTTTGCTTCAAAAAGACGTTCTAATGTGACTTCTTGTAACTTTCCCCGAAAGTCTAGCGAATAGCAGCCGACCGATACTTCCTTATTTGGTAAAATAATTTCGCACGGGGAGTATACCACATACTCTTGTGTAGGTAAGGTGGAACAATATAAAATCAGTGAGGATAGTACCTCTGCCTGTCCTTCATAGCCTCGGGTATTCTGTTTAATCCACTTCTCGTCAATTTGCCATTTAGACTGGTCTCCTTTACTGGACGTACTTATCATTCGATCGACGTTGGCAGGTATATAAATTTTCTCCATACATATCACATCCAGTAAGTAGTCGCGTGTATCTTTGTGCGTATCGATTGGGTTTGTTTAAGGTTCAAGATTGTTTTTACATAGGTGCTTTTTGCTAATTCATCTTTCTTTATCATATCAAAATTCAATTGAAAATACACGGGGTGGCGTCTGTGAATAAAATAATTTCCTGCTCCATTAACTCTTCATTGTAAAAGTTTATACATTTCTATCTCTCAAATTTTTACCGAGTTTAGACACCGGGTTACTGAAGCTTAAAATGTAATGTAGTGCCTGGTTTTTAAAAAACTGGAGGTAAAAGGTACACGCTCCCTGTACAGTTCAGAATTGTTTGAGAACCAGATACTATTAATAGGCATGATAATCAAATGAAGAGAACTGGTAATTGGTTATCTCTTTTTATTCTGGAAATCAGGTTCTACTTTCTATATCATGTAAATATAAACAATTCAATTGGTCAAGTAGAATACCAAGGAAATTATATTTGACAGGGGGGAAGACGATGGAGAGAAAAATAGTAAAGTCGGCAATTTATTCGTTGATCGGTTCTTTTTTATTATTATTTGCCGTGATGCCTAGAGAAAAAAGTATAACCGATTTCGATGGTATGTCTTCAATTGAAATCATTCCGTATTCAGATTTTTTCTTTATGATTGCACTCTATTCTGTAAGGATCACACTAGGCGTACTGATTTTGAGCGGTTTCGTGTATTTTGCACAGGAAAACGAGAAAAAGACTTCTGTCAAGACTTAAAGAAGTCAGTTCCCATGCGTTGTTCCGAATACGGGGATAAGGAATGGAAGTAATTAAGGTGTCTTTCTTTGTATGACAAATCTGTAATTGCCAATAGTGTCAGCACTGGCCTATTATAAGGGAGTGTATCGAGTCCTCCGGATGAAAGGGAAGCAACCTGATGAAATGCTTCGGGGGACATGTCGAAATCCAGAGCGATTTGATAATATTTGGAGCGTGATGTTTCAAGCGTGATACCATTCCTCCTGATGCAGAACCGGTAACTCAGGCAAGCACAGTGATGAAAATATCTTCAGAGATGAGAAAATTTCCTTGCACACTCATTAACGGTTCTGCCAGTTTTTCGAATTTAGATTCCGTTTTAACTACTGAATCAATTCGACAGTAGTCCTCGTATTGGCGATAGCCGCGATCGATCATAGCACTTAAAGCGGCTAGGCACACGAACTAAAGATGTCTAGAGCTCCACTTTATCTACCTCATAAATAATCCAAACTATTAAAAATTAACATCAATCCAACAATACACATGATCCAAGAAAGAGCAGATCCGGTTTGCCCTTCTATTTTATCTCTCAATTTTTCCAAAGAACTGTGTATTCTCTTGCCGAGCAATTGGTATGCCACATACACCAAAAGCGAGGGAGTGATCATGATCAAGTTATATCCGACCAACAACAAAGGCCATTCCATCCAAGCTAGATGGGAGGCTGCCATGATGCCGATTGCCGCAAAATAGGGAAAAGCAGTGCCGACTTCGATGAGTGAGGTCGTGAATCCTAAGGCAATCATTGGGGATGTGCTAGTAAATTGGGGGGCAAGTTTCTGGGTTTTCTTTTGTTTTTTCGGTGTATAGAAGCTTCCGAAGAACAGCAGGATACCCATTGTGAATGCAGCCCAGCTCACTAGTTTGTTTTTTAGAACATTTGTCATATGATCAAGCAAAAAGTCTAATCCCAGCATGAGAGAGACCCCGACAAGGAAGTAAAATCCCGCTACTGTCGATAAATAGACCAGCAGATGGGCAGTTAACTTTTTAGGATTCGTTAACAGCAGATAAATTGTTACGGCCAATGTGGCAGGACTTAGCATATCCAGTAATGCCATGCCTCCAATTAGAAGAACGAGCTCGTTACTCATTCTGACTCTCTTTTCCTGCTGCATAGATAGCGTAAGCGTCTTCCATCAGCTTTAGCACGTCTTGGTCAATCGGATATAGCCCTAACTTTTCTGATTGAGCAGCTGACATTCTGATCTTCCAAAGTTTGTCGATAAATTCATTTTCCTCTTCGAAATCCTCTAGTCGCTTTTCATCCATTCTTTGAATAATAGCTTGAACGCTTGGTGAATGCGGTCCGTCTTTTGCATATCGCTTTAGTTGCCCAAGCAGAGCCATCCATTCAAGTGAATCGGGTTCGTCACTTGACATGGTGGGGACTTTTTTCCACAAATCGATCTCTTCGTTATTGAAAATTGATTCACGATAATAGGTCTGCATGTCTTGGTCTGCGTGTGATAATTGCATAAATTTTTGAATAGCTGTCCATTCATCTTCGCCTTCTACTTCAATGCCATTGATTAATTCGCGCAGAGAATGTTCCATTTTCTTTAGGTTATGTTGTTTTTCTATTATATACGTTAGCTGTTTATCTAAGCTTTCTGACCAATCCCAATGATCTGAGTCGAGCATCGTTTTAATTTCTTGCAGCTTAAAACCGATTCCCTTTAAAAATTGAATTTGCTGCAGTTTTTTTATTTCTTCATTCGTATACAAACGATGTCCGCCGTCTGATTTAGCTGCCGGTTTCAGTAAGTGTATCGTATCGTAGTATCGCAATGTCCTGACAGTGACGCCTGTCAGCTCTTGCACTTTATTTATGTGTATCAAGGGAAACACCTGCCTTTCTGTTAATCACTTTTTCCCAACATTACACTTTTCAGCAAGTAACCTGTTCCTAGTCCAATCAATACACCGGGCAATGCCAGGTTAAGTGCTAGTCCGATTCCTGCTCCCACAATGACACAACCATAAATAAGCAGATCCTCTGTTTTCATGTGAAAACTCCTCTCTAGAGTAATAATATAAAAGGCCTTATTTCCACTATACAAAATGACGTTACGTAAGCATCAAGTTTTTTATTACACTTGAAGCTGACGCAGCGGCATCTTGTACGATGAGGTTTCAGGAGAGGAGTGGCTAAGGCAATGAAAAGAAATACCTTTTCTATCGTATTGATAATTATTGGGGCTATGTGGACTAGCGGTTGTTCGAATGACACAGCCAGTGAGGATGTACAATCGACTTCGATAAAAGATATAGAAACCATTCATATAGATTATGGGAGTACGAATGTAATGTTATATTCAACAAATGAAACAGAGTTGGTAACGTCCTTGCGCTTATTTGATAACGGTCCTGGACTCGTTATGGATAAAGGTAAAAAGGAAGTGAAGCTTCGACTAAAAAGTGATGTGAAACGTTTGGTCAAAATTGGCCGAATGCCTCAGTTGGCAATAAGTATACCAACTGCATTTACAGGCGATTTAGTGTTGAAAGGATCTTCTGGAAATATTATAGGAGAAGATCTGGAACTTCATCAACTTGAGGTCCATGGAAGCAGCGGAAATGTGGAACTTGATTTCAAAACATTCCATAGTGACATTGTTGTTAATCTAACAAGCGGAAATATACATGTCCAGGTAAACGATGAGCAACTGGATGCCACCGTGCTTCTACAATCCAAAAGCGGAAGACATTCGAATGAATGGAAACTGGATCATCATAAGCAAAGCAAGAAAACAACCAGTGGAACGATTGGCAGCGGAAAATATACAGTAGAGCTAAAAACTACTTCTGGGAATATTAAACTGGAATAAGCGTGAAATAGCTAGGAGATTTTTAAATTAGTTGGTCTATGTTTGACAGCGTCAAGATGTTAGATATCTTTAATTTAGACCATATACTGTGAGTTCAATGTGAATTATGTATTTAACCCCATCTGTTTGAATAGTAGATTGTAACTCAAACTTTTGCGATACGCTTCATCCCTTAACTGAAACAGAAAAGTTAGAGCTAGTGAAGATCAGAATCGGGCAAGAAGTATTTAGGAAACCAATTCTTGCGGTCCATAAAACCTGCGCATTGTGCAATATGAGAAACGTAGAGTTGTTGGTTGCCAGTCATATAAAACCTTGGAAGGACTGTACGTCAGATGAAAGATTGGATGTTGAAAATGGTTTACTACTATGTCCCAATCATGACAGCCTGTTTGATAAAGGTTTCATAAATTTTGACGATGCAGGACAAATTGTGATAGCGGAAAACCTTTCGGATACTGACAGAATTTTTATGAATGTAATGGGTTCCATGAAAATTATCTATACAGAGCGACGACAAAAATATATGCAATGGCATCGGACATATGTATTTCGTAAGTAGTAGAAATTAACTGTAAAAAGTAATCAACTTAAATAAAAAATCGTACACCTTGTATCCTTTCCAACCCCTCTCTTCTATATAGAAGGAAAAAGGGGTTTTTCTTATGACACATTATCTTTCTAGTTACGCAAGATTCACGAATAAAGAGGAAATGGATGTAGCGGTATTTCAACATGTTGAACTGCACTGGAATACGATGAACAAAACAGACCGCGCTGTTTTGGAAATGATCCGTTGTTATTCTGTAAAGTATCTAGCATCCCACTTGAAGCATCAGACGATCGAAACGAAACTCGGTCTATCAAATTCCACAGTCAGACGGGCTCTTCGCAAATTGGAGAAGCTTGAGATCATTGAGCGTATTCATTTTGTAAGACCCATCATGAGTGGTCTAGGCGCCAATATTTATGTCATTTTGCCTGTCAATGACCAGGGGAAAATGGACAGGGGGGAGCAGGTGGTTGAACCCAATGAAGACGTAGTTTCGAAGACCATTACAGGAAATGAACCTTCTTTTTATAAATCTCAAAACACTAAAGAGCCTATAAAGACGTCTCACCTTGAAGATGAAAAGTTATCCACAACCTTGTTTGCGAGAATGAAGGAGCTTCTGTCGTTAACTGGAGATGATTCAAAAACTCGTGAGTTCTTTGGGATCTATCGAGCGTTAACAGGACGCTTGATGAAATTTGAGCTATACCAAGACTCAAAAGAATTGTTTGAGGATTTGGGATACCGAGCCATGTATATCAGCGTAATGGCGACGAAGAAAAAGAAGATCCGTAATTTGCCGGGTTATTTCAGTGGTGTACTACGAGAGATGATTGATGAGGCGTTTTTTAAAGATATTCATCGAGAGTATACAGTTTCAGTAGAGGAATTGTATTTCACTTGATAGGGAGGCTGTGTGATAGGCATTCAGTAGTTTTTGATTTCATGTGAATGGCTACATACCATTGCGCACAGAAAACTTTTAGCTGGTTCGAGCTCTTAACATCCTCCATTTTAATGATAGAATAAAAGGTGAATTAACCTAAGGTTTAGAAAAGGAGAACAATTAACATGCCGTATTCCATACAACTAATTCGAAAAAATGATCAAATAACGAATGAATGGTCAGGTGGGCTCACTACACAGCTCGCCATTTATCCTGAGGATGCAGACTATGCAAAGCGAAACTTTACATGGAGAATTAGTTCAGCCATCGTTGAAGTAGAAGAGTCTGTTTTCACTCCACTCCCAGATATTCAGAGGTTACTAATGGTGATTGATGGAGAACTGACATTGAAGCATGAAGGGCATCATCAAGTACATTTACAACCTTATGAACAAGATCGTTTCTGTGGAGGATGGACGACTCGAAGCTTAGGTAAAGTTAGAGATTTCAATCTGATGTTGGCGGAAGGATGCGATGGAGAACTTGAAGCCATTGCTATAGAAAGAGGTGATCTTCACGTAATCGACAGTCCTAACAATTCGGATGGACGCCAAATAACTGAAGCTTTTTTTTGTAATCATGGACCGATTCATCTATCGATTGATAGTCAAGAAGTTATTGAGGTAGAAGAGGGCGACTTGATCCTAATAAACAGAGAGCGTTTGGAACCGAGCATTTCGATAAAATTATTCAATAAATCGGAAGTCGAAGCGAACGTTATAAGAGCGAGAGTGATTTTTGATAAGTAAGGTACCTGGTTTCCACTAAGGACACATCATCTCCTCAGTTTACACATATAAGGGCATAAAAAACCTCCGCCAATAAATTACTGGCAGAGGTTTTATTGTTTTATTCTCTTCATTTATGAGATTACATATTGGACTGTTCAGTTTGCGACGTCGCTTCTGGGCGATCGTCGAATGGGATTTTCCAATACCACCATTTACATTTAATTGAGATGATGACACAAACGATTGAAATTGCAATATAAATACCAGCGAAGGCCCAATGTTGCCCACCTAACAGCATTGCGGGCCCAGCCGACCAGGCAAAAAGTTCAATTGGCGTGTTAAGAGGTCCGACAATGGCTGTATCTGTTAACGTTTTTGATTTGTTCTCAGGGTCTATAATACGTAATAGTGTTAAGCCAATCGCGAATACTCCCGTTGCATATCCGTAAATAAATATGGAGCGCTCGAACCAACTTTCATAGTTCATAGCAGGTCCAACAAGCCATAACAATACCATTACGATAATAATACCAGATAACATGAGGAGTCCTAGCGGTAACGCATATTCCATAATTACTGGCAATTTTATAGAAGCCACTCCGAAAAACACGAGGAAATCTGTCGCGGAGCTTCCTAATCGAGTGACGACATTTTCATCGACAAATTTATAAACGCCTTTTTTCCCTCTTCCTAATACAATGTACATTAGCAAGGCTACAATGAACGCGATTGTAAATGTCGGGAAATCAAGTCCCCATGTATTTGCAATATAATCATTTAACAAATAGCCTAAACCAGATGGGATCAGTATAAGTGCAAGATGAAATGCAAGCGGATCAAGGGCAACCGGTGAAATTGTTTCGTCTCCCATAGAAGTTCGATTCGCAGGCTTCACCAAACCTGTTCTCATATCATCTGAAATTTGAGAGAAGTCTTTCACATAATGAGTATAGCCTCTTTTCGTCGCAATTTTGATAGATATTAATCCGCCAAAAATGCCCGCCAATATCCCAATGGTAGCCGCAGTCATCCCTAAATCTGTTGCAGCTGTAAATCCTAAATTCTCAAAAGTAGAGCCTACAGCAGCTGCTGTTCCATGTCCACCGTAGAAACCAGCGGCTAATAGTAATCCAAATCCATAGTTAATATCAGGAATCCAACTGGAAATAAAAAATATAGAAAATACGACAGGTACACAAATCAGGACACACATGACCAGTATTTTATAAGATGCATAGGCACCCATTCGATTTAAGTCGTTTTTCATATTCCCTGGAGAAAAAGAAAATCCGTTGATTCCTACCGATGCAAATACAAATATAATAATGACTCCTGCATACGAGCCGATATCACCTGAAAACGGCAATAGATTTAAAAATCCGGGTCCTAATGCTAACCCTAAAAATCCTGCTAGTAAACTGGCAGGGATGAAATTTCGTTGCAAGAATTTCACTTTTGCACGTAAATACATACTTAGAAAGATCAGTATACTTGCGAACGTGAAGTCAACCAATAATGTATAGAGCGTCATAGTTGCGTACACCTTTTCTTATTAAATTTTTATGAAGTTATCTGATTTCGCGACTGTAGCAGGGGGTGCGGGGTTTAGCTTCTCCTGTGCAATATGTAAAATATCTTCTGGTTTGATCCACGGTCTATTTTGAACAGCGCTTGTTTCTTCATGTGTAAGGTACCCTTTATACGCTGTCAGGCTTCGTCTTAAGTAGCCATCTTTGATACAAGCTTCCTGTACGCCCACATTTAAAATAGATCTCAGATGACCTAATACGGATGCAGCGTACGCTACGGAAGTAGAGTTCGCGATAGCTCCTGGAATATTACTAACGCAATAATGAACAACGCCATTTTCAATATAGGTAGGGTTTTCATGAGTCGTTTCACGGAATGACTCAATTGCTCCGTCTGTATCATTGCTAATATCTACAATGACGGATCCTTTTTCCATCAAATGAAGCATGTCTCGATCGATTAAATAATCTTTGCTTCCTTTTGGCCATTTCACACAGTTAATCACCATATCGATTTCTGGTAGTAACTTTGCGATGTTTTGCTTTGTAGACAATTGTGTATTAACTTTTTCGTTATACACTTGTCCAATTTCTCTCATGGTTCCAAAATTTATATCCATGACGGTACACCAAGCACCCAATGAATGAAGTACTTGCAATGCCGATTTTCCGACTAATCCTCCGCCAAGAATAAGGACTTTCATACCCGGAGCACCTGCAAGCCCACTGACAAATTTTCCTTTTCCACCGTTGATCGTTAACATCGCTTGCAAGCCCATTAACGCGCCTTGTTTGCCTGCTGCTTCACAGTTTACAGATCCAAAACGATGGGAGTCTTCTGCTGTAAACGCAATACATTTACTGTCTAAAATCGCCTGAACTTGTTGTTCATGCGCTGCTGGATGAATGCATGTATAAATAATTTGGTCTTCTCTTAGTAACTTGTACTCCGCTTCTTCAATTTCTTTGACCTTCGCTAAGAGATCAGATCTTTCGTACATTTCTTCTACTGTTTCGACAATTTCAGCACCTTGCTTCTCGTATTCCTCGTTACTGAACCCAGCCTGAAGTCCGGCATCTCGTTCAACAAGAACGGTATGACCATCCGCTTTAATCGTACTCACTTCTAAAGGTGTGGCAATTACTCTGTACTCTCCAACTTTCCGATCTTTCAACACGCCAAATATCATGTCCGTTCCTCCTACATAAACTAGTTGTTCTCCTAACAAGCTACTGTTAAAGAGATCGTGTCTCTATACTAATTCTTATAACCATTTACAAAATTCGAATTTTAGAGATACACTTTATCTATCTTAAATGAGCAAACTGTCAGTTTCAATAAGAAGTTAGTTTTTAGACCTATATTCCAAAAGTTATCCTGTAAGAAAAAGTACTAGATATAAATTAATTACTAATGCTTTTTTAGTGTGTCATAGATGTGTGCGTATCAGTTATCTTTCATTAATGTACAAGCGTGAAAATCGCTGCCCTGGGAAAACTCAGAGCAGCGAAGTTTATGTTATGAAAGTTACTTATTTTCCTACCTTTACAGATACCAACTCAGTCGTTACTTTTCCGTTGCCGGCTGTAATTTTAATGAGTCCAATTCCTTTTGCGAAATACGCTCGGGAGCCGTTCGAGTAACGAAGAATGACGACATTTCTAAAGGTTCCTGCTTTCACAGTTATCGTTTTCGTTGTACTTTCCACTAGAACTTGCTCTTCAGAAAAGTAATCCATTTGTGTAACGTACGTACCTTGTTTCAATGGATAGGGAACGTTCACAAAGATGAAGTCTGAACTTGATACGCCCATCATCAATCTATTATTATCCTCCATGTATGTGAAGTTGGACAATTCTGGATACAACGGACTCTTCCTATTATATAAATAAGTAAATTCATCTTCTTTTTCTACATAGAACGTCTCTTTTTTATCTTCGAGAATAGAGGGAGCATATGTGAGAATTAACCCATCTACGGGCGTCAGACCTTTCGTGACAGTAGAGGGCGCAGCTTTCGGGATATTCTTAGATAGTGCTGATGTATATACATATCCTTTGTTTTTACCAGCTTGCACATAGGACCAACCATTTTTTGAAGATAAAACAGTCACAGTTGAATGGTTTTGAATACTTCCCAACTTATTTGCATGTTGATCTGGTTTGGAGCGTAGAAAAATATCCGTTTTCGCATTCACATACATCTCTGTTGTTTTTGCTGCGTGGGTTGTCTGTAGGGGAATTGCCAAAGAACAACTGAGTACCAATAACGTAATAGCCAATACCAATTTTTTTATTTCAATCACTCCTACTAATAGTTATTTACACACAAGTCTATGGGGGAATAGCAGTTAGTAGAACTAGGTAGGGCGTTAATCAAACTTTGCAGTATCTACTAGTAGTACCTCGTTCGCATACAACTTTAGGACAAGTAAGGATTGTTTTGATGTGGTGCAAAACCAGGTAATTTATTCTCCTAAACTTTGAAACTTTTTCTGAAAAACTCCGTCTGTACGTTGCGTGAAAATGCTGATGGGATGGTATAGGAACATTTTTTGTAAATAAATCTATAAACCAGAAAGGAAGAGAGCGTAAAATGAGAAAAAAACTTTTAGTAGTACTTGGTGCCATCTTGCTTGTCTGTAGCTTGCCTGTTTCTGGAGCAGCTGCAAACAAAATTCAATTTAAGGACGTACCACCGACGAAGCATTTTGCGGAAGCGGTCTATGAGTTGGCGGAACGCAATATTATTGGAGGCTATCCTAATGGGACGTTTAAGCCAGGAAATTCTATTACGAGAGGGCAGGCAGCCGCCATCATTGCCAAGATGGTCAAGTTAGATACAACGCACGTAAAGAATCCGAATTTTAAGGATGTTACGACTGCGAATGGCTACTACAAAGCCATTGCAGCTATGGCGGAAAAAAAGATGATTAGTGGTTATGGAGATGGGCGTTTTGGTCCGAACGATCCGATTACACGGGGACAGATGGCTTCAATTCTCGTCAAAGCATTCGATCTACCACGATATAGTTTTACATCCATAAAAAATCCATTTGTAGATGTGAAAAGTGGGGCGGGGCATGACAGGAACATTTTGAGTATCTATCGACTCGGCATCACAACAGGAACAGCTCCTGACAGATTCAGTCCGAATACAACTATTACAAGAGGACAAGCCGCCAAAATGTTGAAAGCAACGGAAGAGGCGAAGTCACAGATCGTAACTGTGCGGGCAAGTGATTATCAATGGGATCAATTTAAGATGTTCGATGCATTTGAAAATGAATCTGATGTATTTAATGCAGTACCGGGTAGTGATCATCCAAGCGGTTCTCCTACCAATAAGATTCACCTAGTTCCGCTTAAAGAAGGAACAGGTACTTTTAAGGTCGCTTTAGTGTATTCAGCGGAAGCAGATTCAAAATACTACCGGAAATTTTATGTGCATAGTAAAGAAGTGGACGGTAAACTGAAGCTATCCTTAGAGCGGACCGAAGATGTGTTACCTTCACCAGCTATACTGGATGTAAAGAATAAACAACAAGTTCAAAGTATTTCATTGTCCACAATGGACGGTAAGAAACTAACTGATCGTGTGGCTTTCAAAAAATGCCTATCTTACAGCCCGAGCGATTGCCTTGCGACAGATGAGACTGCACAGGACGGCACATATTATAATGTCCGCTTTAATCTAGATCAGCCGGGCCAGTATATTGCCACTATCCGTTTTGTTGACGGAGAAGAGATACGGTATGGGATTGAAGTAGTTCGGCACAATTCGTCGTTTTATTATGGAATTCAAACATTAGAAGAGAAGACAAGTGCGGCGGTTGATTTGGGAGGAAAATACCAAATTGGAAAGCATGTGTTGCCGAAAGATGCAGAGCAGATTGCCGAAATCACAAGAGATCCAGGGACCAACTTGTTCCGTGCAGTTGGGAAGAAAGGAGGCACGTTCTATATTAAACTTCCTGAACATAACAAGCCTGATCTGATCGATATCGGTGTTAGTGTTCGAACAATCGGATCAATTGTTCAAGTCAACATATATGAAAATATCGACACGCATATGTGAAAAATAAGTTTAGGACTCTGTTTCCATCTAAATTTGAAATAACTCTAACGAACTTGCTGATGAAATATATAGATCTGAAGCTGTCCTGAAAGTGAAATATCTTTCAGTGGCAGTTCTTTTATTTGCGTAAAAAAGTTAGGCAACGTGAGAAAGTTGCATTGCACCGATCGGTTTAAATGAGCGGTTGAGCGGGGTTTATGATCGCGAATGCGGTTTCTATGATCGGTTGAGTGGGGTTTATGATCGCGAATACGGTTTTAATGAGCGGTTGTGCGGGTGCTATGATCGGGTATGGGGTTTCAATGAGCGATTGAGCGTGGGCTATGATCGCGTATAGTAAGCCTATGGTATAATAAAGGAAAACAATACAAGGACAGGTGATTCATATGGAGCGTTTACAAGACAAAGTTGCTATCATTACAGGAAGTGCTGCAGGTATCGGGAAAGAGATTGCCAGAGCTTATGCAAAGGAAGGTGCGAAAGTTGTCATTGCTGATTTCAATGAGGAAGCGATGAAACAGACGGTGGAGGAATTCCAAGCTAGCGGATTTGGAGTGCATGGTGTCACCGTGAATGTTGCGAAACGGGAAGACGTGGAACGCATGGTGAAAGAGACGATCGAGACGTTCGGTAAGGCGGATATCCTTGTCAATAATGCGGGCGTGGGCGACAATATGCAGGCAGCGGCCAATGTCGAGGATCCAACGTGGAACCGGGTGATGCACATCAATGTGAACGGGGTCATGCATGGGCTACGGAGCATCATCCCTCATTTTATTGAGAATGGTGGCGGTACGATTGTGAATATGGCGTCTATTTCCGGTTTAGCTGGCGGGCGTGGCGGTCTTGCGTATACATCCGCAAAGCATGCGGTTGTCGGAATGACGAAAAACGTTGCAGCGCAATACGGTCCGCAGAATATACGATGTAATGCGATCGCACCTGCACATGTAGAGACAGGTTTTGCGCAGACGATGCCGAATGTGGATCAATTCGGCATGGAGGTTGCGTTGCGTGGCATTAAGCTTCTGCCGAAAGCGGGACAAGTTCAAGACATCGCCAACATCGCTTTGTTCCTAGCTTCCGACGAGTCAGCCTACA
Source organism: Sporosarcina obsidiansis (assembly GCF_009651005.1). Lineage (GTDB taxonomy): Bacteria > Bacillota > Bacilli > Bacillales_A > Planococcaceae > Sporosarcina > Sporosarcina obsidiansis. The sequence goes on along the minus strand of NZ_WHVW01000009.1, from coordinate 91,640 downwards.
TTAACGGTGTCGCTTTAGCAGCGGACGCTGGATGGAGCGCGTACTAAGACCAGTAAAAAAGCTTTTCAGAGACCGGTATTCTCCGGTTTCTCTGAAAAGCTTTTTTGATTGCAGTAGTCATTCCTAGAGCTAGGTCAGAGAGTACACAAATACTCTTCCAGCCATTTTTCTGCCTCTTCTTTGGATGAGATGTCCCCGTTCAGCTGGCTTACTTCAACGCGCAACAGAATCTCAGAAAAGAAGGGACTAGGTTGGAGCCCAGCTTTTACTAAATCGGACCCCGTTATATATTTTGTAAGATTACGACGATGATGCAAATAGTCAATGACGGATTGCCGATGTGAAATCTGATCGGCAGCCAAAATAAATAAGATGGCCTCATCGGAATGTCCGCTTAAAAACAAGTGGTAGTCTCCAGGCGTCATGGATTCTTCGCATTGCTTATTTCCACTTACATCCATGATCTCTTCCAATAATTTCAGTTCTTTTTTCTTCAGTGCAAACCTTTCCGCAGCGTGCAGACTGGAATTGCAATAGAACGGCAGTAAAAAGTAATCAAACCAGTCAGGCCAGTCATCCATAGGTAGATTGGAATCGTTCTGTGCTAGTTCATAGTGAATCTTTTGGAGAGTTTCTGCTGCTGCAATGGATGGTTCTAACTGTTTTTCGTCAATGCCCAACTGTTGCCAGACTTGCAGATCGAACAGCCGGTGGATCACGTCTTGTGGTTTGCCTTCACTAAATAATCGTTTCATTTCTTCATTAATACGATGCGGTGTGAGCTGTTTTACTTTGTCAATGGACTCCAAAGCTAGTTTTTCAGTCTGCTCGTCCATTGAAAATCCAAAACGTCCTTCAAAGCGGACTGCTCGGAATATACGGGTAGGATCTTCAATGAAACTGATATTATGGAGAATTGTAATCTTCCGTTCCTGTAGATCATGCTGTCCTCCGAACGGATCGATCAACTCACCGAACGATTCTTCATTTAGCCGAATTGCCATTGCATTGATTGTGAAATCTCGCCTCTGTAAATCGTCTCCCAATACGGACGTCTCTACTTGAGGCAAGGCAGCTGGCCGTTCATAATATTCGAGTCTGGATGATGTAATATCGATTGACAAGTCGGAGGGATGAACCCATGTTGCTGTTCTAAAGCTTTCATGCTCCAACACGTCTCCGCCATACGCATTCTGCAAGCCTCTTGCCAGTTCGATACCATCACCTTCCGCCACGATATCAATATCATGGTTCGGCCGGTTCAGCAACATATCTCTTACAATGCCACCGATCAAATAAACCGGTGTATTCAACTCGCTAGCCACTTCTCCAATTTCTTTCAGGAGCGTATAGACTTCTTCAGGTAGTTGTTCTTCCATTTTCTCGATCAACTCGTTCGCTGTCAGTCCTTCTTGTGAATTTTTATCTGCCAACACATCATTGTGCAAAACTTTTATAATGTTCGTCCTCGTGACAATGCCGACAATTTTCCCATCCACAATGACTGGGAGCCGTCCGATATTATGCTCGATGACGAGTTCCTGTATCTCTTCCAATGTAGCATCCGGTCCGATGGTAATGACTTTTGTCGTCATATACGCTTTTACAGGTGCGTGTCCGAGTCCGTGATGATTTCCTTTATCAAGATCCCTTCTGGTAATGAGTCCAATTAGGCGGCCATCTTCGACAATCGGGTAGCCGGAATGCCCGTAGCGGTACATGAGACGGCCCGCTTCTTCAATTGTTGTATCAGGAGTGAGTGTTTTGACAGGATGGGTCATCAGTTCTTTTGCGGTAATTGCCGGTTGTAACATCAATTCGAGATCATTGATAAGTTTGTGAAGGATTGCTTCCTTGTCTCCTTTTTTCACCGTAGCAGACCCTGCATGTTTATGACCGCCTCCGCCTAACTTCTGCAAGATTGGTAACAGTGTAATCCGCTCGGAATTGGCGCGGCCAACAACGCAAACCGTGTTTTTCATCTTGACAACGGAAATTGCGGCATCCGTTCCTTTCACTCCGAGCAATTTATTCGTCACCATGGCGAGTCCATTTTGGAATTTTTCCAGTTCATATGTACTGACGGCAATTTCTAGCCCATCCACTTCATGGATCACTGTATTGGCAAGAAGGTGATTCAACATTTCCTGCTGTTCGGGTTTCAGTGTCTGCTCCGAGAAACGTTGGACCATTTCTAGATTCATTCCCTGTTCCAGTAAATATGTGGCTGCTTTCAAATCTCTTGCTGTTGTATTGTTATATGTAAAATTTCCAGTATCCGTATATAGGCCGAGTCCAAATAAAGACGCTTCAAACTTCGAGATCGGCAACTTGCGTTTTTGAATTTCTTCAAGAAGCAAGGTGACGGCAGCACCTGTCTGTTCTACTATTCCTTCATCATACAGAACATCTTTTTCATCTTTCGGATGATGGTCATACACGACAATGTTTCGCTTTTGGGGGTCAAAATCCGTGGGGAGTTTGCCAATTCTTGCGAGGGAAGCGACGTCGACAATGATCATGTCCGTTACTTGGTCCCAGTCGACATGAGCACTCGGCACAAAATCGAATAGATCCCGGTAAATATTTAAAAAACGCTGTACCCGGTTTTCTAGCTTATCGGAAATGACCAGCTGCGCATCCGGGTAAATCTTTTTGGCCGCGATCATCGAAGCGAGTGCGTCGAAGTCGGTGTTGACGTGTGATATGATAATTTGCAATGTGAGGACCCCCAACTTTGTGAAATGGAATCCGTGCAAGAAACTGCACAGGAACCCTTTATTTTATGATAGAAAAAAGTAACCACCTTCCGCTCTGACCAAGTGTAAGGTGGTTACTCTTTGAGTTAAACGCTTGTCAACTAGTCAACCGCCCTTCTTGCGGAAGCCGGTTGCAAGAACGGGTAGAATGGACCCGGTCTTTTTCGATGTGAATATAGGGCTAGTTTATCATGATCATTCGAAAAACTCAATTGAATCCATAATGCTTTCATACATATCTATTTAGGGTGAAATGTTGTCAAACAGATTGAACACCCCACTAACTATCATAAATGTTTCTGCACAGGACTCTGCAAAGATATCTATCTGATACACTGCAAACGTTTAGAAACTTTGCACCAGGGAACACTTCCTAAAAAGTGCTGACAAGCCAAGGAGGGTCCTAGTATGAAAAGGAGTTCATCGACTGATAGAGTGTTGCCTGTTACTTCTGTGGATAGCGGTCATGTAGAGGAAATTGCGCCTGGGATTTATTGCTATACGATTCAGATCGTCAATGCGTATTTCATTAACAATCTTGAACATCCTACTCAATGGATTTTGGTTGATGCAGGCATGCCTGCATCAGGAGATAAAATTTTAGAAAAGGCGGAAGAGTTGTTTGGAGCGGAACACCAGTTACAGGAAATCATCTTGACGCATGGTCATTTTGATCATATTGGTGGTATTATTGATATTTTGGAAAAGCATCAGGTGCCGGTATATGTGCATCCTCTTGAAATGCCATTTTTGAGGGGGGAACAGGATTATCCAACACCGGATAGCACAGTGGAAGGCGGTGCTGTCGCGAAGATGTCGGTTGTGTTTCCAGTAGAGGCGATCGATATTTCTGAATGTCTTCGTCCGTTGCCGCAAGATAAAAGTGTACCACTGATGCCGGGCTGGCGGTGGATTCATACGCCTGGCCATTCACCGGGGCATGTTTCATTGTTTCGGGAAGAGGATCGTCTGCTGTTGGCGGGAGATGCGTTTGTAACGTTGAAGCAGGATTCACTTTATAAGGTGCTGACGCAAAAGCAGGAGCTTCACGGTCCACCGGTTTATTTGACGACGGACTGGGAGGCGTCACAAGAGTCGGTGCGAACACTCGCAGAGCTTAGGCCAAAGATTGCTGGAACGGGGCATGGTAAGCCGATGTCAGGTACTGATCTGCCCCACGAACTTGCTCGATTGGCTTCGAATTTTGCTGAATTGGCCGTTCCGGATCATGGGAAGTTTGTGCAAGAGTAATACATTTTACCAGGTCACTGCATGAATTTAAAATGATTCTTACATTGTTTTGTAAATATAGGGTTGTCCAGAAAGTCAGTGAAAACTGATTTTCTGTGACAGCCTTTTCGCTTAGAGGAAACCGAGTGGAAAAGTTTCTATTAACCTGATCCTCAAAAACATACAATAAAAACCGTCCAAGCTTCATTTTAGGCTACCTATGTTTTCATGAACATTAATTCTCAATCCAGTAAATTTATAAAATTGATCCAGTTTTGAAACTTTTTTTGAAAAACTCCGTCTGTACGTTGCTTGAATGACAGCGGAGGGGAAAGAATGAGAAGAATAGTTGTGGGGGTACTGTTGCTGGCGGGGTTAATCATATTGATTAGCAGTGGCAATGGAAAAATGAATTTGGCTGGGATGTCGGTGTTTGATAGAATGCAAGGGAAGGTATTTGCACAAATATTTCAAAAAGATCCATACACTAGTAAGAGAGAGTTTGAACGTGTGCTGACGTTGCAAGAACGCCAGCCGATCTACATGAAGAGAGAGACTTTCATTCCAATTGGCGAATTGGAAGCGGATCAGCCGGTGGTCCTAGTTGGTGAGGATGAAGCTTATTATGAAATCCAGCTAGGAAAAATGACGGTGTTTATTCGTAAAGAACAGGCGACAGTCGAAAAGAAGAAATTGCGTGTGTTTTTACATACGGAGCGATTAGCTGCCGTGAAGACGTTCCGTAAAACAGCGGTCTATGAAAATGCGGATGTGCAAAGCGGTATCATACTGCAATTGGAAGAAGGCTATCGGTATCCGATCGTGCAAGACGAAGAGGATTGGTATATTGTAAAAATAGGAGAGCGACCAGGTTATATACATAAGCAATCCGTTGCTTTGGATGAGGGGCTGCCAGTTCTTGTATACCATCATATCTTGCCGCGTGACGAGATGAAAACGATGACTAGTACCATTTCATTGGAATCTTTTGAGCAACAGATGGGGTATTTGGCCGACCATAAATTTGAGACGCTGACTTCACAACAGCTCTATGATTATTTGGAAGGGCGTCTCGTTGTTCCGAGTAAAGCAGTGCTCATTACATTCGACGATGGCTTACTATCATCCAAAGAGTATGCTTATCCAATTTTAAAGCAATACGGATTTAAGGCGCCGCATCATATTATTTCAACAAGAACGCATAGGGCACATGGGGGGCAACTATTCGATGCGGAAGGACCTTTTCAGTATTTATCGGCGGAAGATTTAGTTGAGATGAAAGATGTTTTTGATTTTGAAGCACATACAGACAACTTGCATGCACTCTTAAATAATAAAGGTATGGTATTTGAGCACTCAAAAGAAGAAATTGTGGCAGATTTACAGCGGAATATCGAGCAATTGCCAGTAGCTGTTTCGTTAGCCTATCCATATGGACAATATAATGAAGAATTTATTTCAGCGGCTAAAGAGATAGGGCTTTTAATCGGCTATACAACTGTTGAAGGATATGCAAATATGAAAGGTTCGAATTATGAGGTATGTCGATATGGAATGACAGAGAAAAAGTCATTTGAGCAATTTGTTATGTATGTTGATGGGGACATGACATGGCAATAGAAAAAGGTGAGGTTTCGTAAATGAATGAAATTGACCAAATAGTTCATGAGCATTCGCGTTACTTAGTGCGCATTGCTTATTTATACGTGAAAAATTGGTCAACAGCTGAAGATATTGTACAAGAGATATTCGTAACATATTTTCAAAAAAGTGACCAGTTTCGCAATGAGGCATCCTTGAAGACGTATTTAACTAAAATGACAGCCAACCGTGCAAAAGATTATTTACGCTCTTGGAAGTATAAGAAAGATGTGTTGTTTGACACGGTTTTCACTTCGACAATAGGTACAGAAGAAGCTGTGATCGAGCAAGAACAACTAGCCACACTCGAAAAACATCTTTTCCAGCTTCCAATAAAATATCGTGAGCCTTTAATATTATTTTATTATGATGAGCAATCTATAGCGGAAATCGCAAGTTATTTGCAGCTGAATGAAAATACCGTGAAAACAAGACTGCGAAGAGCAAAGCAGCAACTGAAGGAATTTTTTGAGGAAGAGGACGAGGAGGTAATGGGCAATTGAGTGATTTTAAACGCAAGCTCGATCAAATGATGGGTGATACCTCGGAGCAGGAAATGCGAATTCGACAACGTGTGCATGAAAAGTTGCGACCTTCAGCTAAAAAGTCTTCTTGGAAAGTGTTGGTTGTTTCAGCAGCGCTACCTGTCGTAGCATTATTACTACTATTTACATCTAACTCGTTAGATCTGATTTCTTCTGATGAGGGACGTGGTATTCCATATGATCCGCTAGATGATTTAGCTCAAATTTCAGCGCTGCAGAAAAAGCAGAAACTATCTGCTGTTGATTATGAAGAATTTGCAGCACTGCCACATTTTGATCAAGTTGACGGTCTTTACTATGTCGATAAAGATGGATTTACACTTAAAGGAAGTTCAGATGTTGTCCATACAGTAATCGAACGTAAAGCAAATTTATACGATGATGTGGTGTATCAGGCGGGCGACATTGTGCGCACGATGACGAATACGACAAGCCATCTGCCGACATACGATGATGTATATTACGAAGTGATTGCGGTTCCAGGGGATCGTGTCGTTCTGAAAAACGGAAAGCTGAAGATAAATGGGAAACTTCTGCAGTCTGATATTATGGAGCGCTATGAAGAACAAAAAATAGAAATTGTAGGAGGATACGATCAATTATTAAATGCGCGGGAATATTTTTTATTAAATCATTTCCCGGCAAGTGAAACAGTGCAGGGGGCGACTATTACGCCTGTTCACAAAATTTATGGGCAAGTAGCAGGCATTGCAACAGAAGGTCGTACAAATTCAATTTATCTAGATTATTTATCAGGACAGCTGGATGGTGATTATACACCTGAGCAGTATTTTGATTTGTATTTATATGACGAACTGTTGGGATTGCGTAATTTGCCGCAGACAACAGCATTTACACAAATGAATCGGTTAGGTGAGCTGTTTTTGGAAGCTTCTTATCGAAAATCGAATCCTATTTCCGAGAATGAAGTTGAAATTCGCTATCAATATGGGCGTGAAGGTGTAGCAGAGCATGTGTTTTCTATGAAACAGGATGTGAACTCAGGTCGCTGGTTAGTAGAGGACTAGTAAAGTGGTAAGAACTCAGATTTTATAAACAAAGACCAGGTTTTGTAAGCTAGGTTGACAACTGTCCAATTGTAGAGACTGTCAACCAACCGCTCATGATATAGGGCGTGTCAATCTAGTTTTCAATTTATGGATCTGTTTTAAGTGATGATTTCGCGTGGAGCCAGCCTTCCTCCAGCGCATTTGCTGCACATAGCGATTCTAGTACGAACTAAAATCGAAGCTGTTTTTTACTTAGAAAAATGCAATGTTTCGAGCGTTTTTTTTAGGTCATAAAGGTCTGTAGGCAATCAGCAAAAGCAAGATTGCAAACCCCACAAAAAGGAAGTTAGGATTTACTCGCCTAACTTCCTTTTTGTTTCTTTCATTGTTAGTGATAACATACATGCGTCCGCAATCTACCCCACATACACGCTATCACATGTTCCAGCTAATGGTTCATAAAAACAATGACTTTTAAATTGACCGGTAAACGGTTGCCCGTACCAAGTAGGAGGACAAGGACCATACGGGTTAAAGTACCAAAGGGCGTACTTCCCTGGATGCTCTCTCCAATAATCCAAGTTCTGTTTAGCTAATCTTTTTTCCGTGGCTCTAGCTCTTTGATAAAATAAATTACCTTTTTGAACAGCCTCAAACGAATAATTATTCCCTTGTACCTGGAAAATGACATCATTAATTGTTCGTACATCATTAAAGTCCAAACAATCTGCTATTGCACGATTTACAATGACGTTGCCCACATATAACATCCCTTGCTTTCCTTCACCCTCGGCTTCTGCTCTCATCATCCTGGCCATCAAATCTACGTCTGAATCTCGGTATTTCACTCTTGGCATTTTTTCACCCCAAACACATAATATGAAAACCTGTCGTCGTTCATGCTATGGTTTATGTTCAATTACTTATATAACAAAATTTTAATGGTTTTTTTGAAACTTTTCTCCAAAAACGGCGTCTATAGGTTTTCATTTTGAAAAGAATTGCAAAGCTATGCATTTTGACTAGAAAAGGAGGGGGCGATTTATAGCATTCAGGTGTGAATCATAAAGTCCTTTTGTGTAAACTAGGTTGGCAGCTACTTTAGAAGAACAGCGATCAACCAATTGCAAACCGATTGGACGCGCCACCCTGGTTCTAAATCCTTTCAACATTATAATAAGAGGAGGATAAACCTTTGAAGAAAAAACTAATTACCCTATTAACGACTTTGCTACTTTTATTCGCAGTTATTCCATTGCCTGCACGAGCGGCCATCCCTTTATCTGATATAGACGAACATTGGGCAAAGGAAGAAATCATGTATTTAATGGAACGAAATATTATCGGTGGTTATCCGGACGGTACCTTCAAGCCAAATCAGCCCATCACACGTGCTCAGGCTTCTTCCATGCTTATCAAAGCGCTGAAGATCCCACTAGTTAAAAATCCTACGGTTCAGTTTAAGGATGTACCAAAGACATCTCCTTACTACCCAATCCTCGCCACGGTGAATGAAAAGGGAATTCTTCGCGGTGACAATGGGTTCATGCGCCCGGGCGAAGAAACATCACGTGCGCAAATGGCAGCGATCTTGCGCCGAGCATTTGACATGCCTTTAGATAAGCAGGCCACTTTTATAGATGTTACACCGGCTCACTGGGCATATCAGGATATTAACGGAATTGCCAAACAACGGATCGCTTTCGGTTCAAAAGGAAAATATATGCCAACTGATTCAGTTACACGTGCCCAGTTTTCCGCGTTTTTAGTGCGTGCACTCGATGATTCTATGAAGCTCAGTAGCTATCATTCGTATGTCGGTACAAAAGGTAAAGTTGTTGAACAAAATGGCTTCTCCTATACGATCAGTGTAGATGGTTATAATTCCAAGCTATTTAAAGAAAATAGCAAGTCGGGTACGCGGGAAGTAATAGTCGGCCCATCAGATATTCCAAGTGACGATACGTTCCAAGTGTTTTTGCTTCAAGGTTTTCAACTCATCGTCTACAATGATGAAATATTTATCCCTTATTGGCATGCAGTCGGTGAAATGAGTGAGATGCCAATTTCATATGGGTTAATGAAGGTGAAAAATGACGGACAGGACCTAACACTCATGGATCAGCCGAAAGGTTTTACATTCCGCAATATGTTTATTTGGAACGATCGAATTTTTTACACGAATGAAAAGAATAAAGAACGCTATTTCGATTACTCATTTAATCCGAATCCTCCGATAGATGATCCACTGGTTCTGTATTCAATGACGATGGATGGCAAAGACAAGAAAAAGGAATTTGATTTTAATGCACGCGTGATTTTCGATGATGTCGCCTTGACGCCTAAACATGCTAAAGTAAATCAAAACAATAAATCCGTACTGTTCGATCACTCAACTATGTATTATTTCAATAAAGCAGGTGTCTTCAAGTATAGTTTGATAGATAAAAAGACTAGCAAACTCTCCAATGTCCTAGCGAAAGATATGCATGTGACAGAGACACAGTTAGTCGTGACCGATCAAAAAGGAAAGAAGCATACGTTGAAAAAATAATGAAAAAGTCAATCCTTCACTACGGAGTGAGGGATTGACTTTTTTTATTATATAAGATGCGCTTGAATCAATTCTGTGCAAGCTAGTCCGAGTACCGCACAACCAACGTCCCACCGACTTAGTTATCGACCCGCTCATGAAAGTGGATAGTAATCCTTCATTATCGATCATTTAACTAGTAACACGTCATTCGTAGGTGTTAGTATGTCGTGACTCTCATAGTTATTTCCTGATCTTCTCGAAATAGGAACAGTTTTAATCGCATGTTTCCCCTTTGCAAATACAAGTAGGAATCGATCTTCTAGTATCTCAATTCCGTGAGTACTGCCTTTAAATTTGATGTTCAATGATTCTTCGATAATATCTTCGGTTGTATAAGGGCCATAGACATGGGCTTTGTCCCAGTCGAAATCAGTTAGCGGGGATAGGGGAATTTCAGTTGCTCCATTTGCCGCTTGTTCTTCAATCTTCTTACCAAGAATTAAGTCTTCCGTCGCGCGATTAACGAGGAACATACTGAGTACTGTGATCAGTAATACAGCTCCAGTTATCCATGGGAGCCATTTCTTTGTCATTTACATACCACCATCCCATTAGTCGTTGTGAAATTATCAGTAATCATATCATATTTCATGTTATAGCCTTCATTTTTCCTGATCCTAAATGCTTCTCAATCATACTTCCTTGTTGCCGCATTTGATCGTATTCATGCTAAGTTAGCGCTTAGAGGTGTCTGTTCAGGCACCGTAACGATAGAGGGGTAAGTTCACAGGGGACGTTTTATGAGCCTGAGGTAATTATTCAGGCCTATTGGGATCTACACATAGAGCAAATGACAAAAAACTTGTTTTAGGGAATGGGAAGAAACCCATTGAATTACATACATGATCTAGATGTCTCCCTGTGGTAGGGGAGCAATAGGGGGGATATTTTAATTATCAAATAAATTAAATTTGTATGTTTGAAAAACTGTTTATTATGAATACGTAATTAAGGCCAAAAATTATTAATTTCCAGTAGAAAAGTTCAAGATCGTTTGATAAAATATAAAAAAATAATGATCCTTTAAGCCGGTCCAGTGAGGCCGAAAAGAGCAACTTGATATCGTGAGTTTATTTTGTCATGCCCTTTTGTCCTCTCTGGCGGAAGGGTATTTATTTTGCCTTTTTGTAGACAACATGAGCAACTCTTTTAAAGAAAGTCCTGTGAGGCTAGAAAAGAGAATAGGATCAATCCATTCTTTCAAAAGAGCAGAAAGACACCTAGAAAACACTGGAGGAACGTAGAATGGATTATCGAAAGAAAACCGTGGTAGCATCGGTAACAGGTTTAACATTAGAAGGTATGGACATTATGTTTATCTCATTTGCGATGACCATGATTATTTCAGAATTCCACATTGATTTAGCAGCTGGTGGAATGATTTCTTCCATAACGAATATTGGTATGTTGTTGGGAGGAATCGTGTTTGGTGTATTAGCAGATAAGTACGGAAGGGTAAAAGTGTTCACTTATACGGTTTTATTGTTTGCAGTCGGTACGGCTTTAACTGGATTAGCCACTAGTATTGAACAAGTGTACCTATATAGATTTATTGCTGGAATCGGGGCAGGTGGAGAATATGGGATTGGTATGGCGTTAGTTGCAGAAGCTTGGCCAAAGGATAAACAGGGGAGAGCCTCTTCATATGTCAGTGTAGGAGCGCAATATGGGGTGATTTTAGCAGCCTTGTTAAGTGCCATTATTCTTCCTACACTAGGATGGAGGGCATTGTTCTTTGTCGGTGTGCTCCCTGTCATTTTTGCTTTTATTGTACGAAAGAATCTAGATGAATCACCGGAGTGGCTAGCTGCTCAGAAGAGTAAAAAAACTATGAAGAAAGCCGAAAAGGGGAAGCTGGTTCAATTGTTTGAAACGCCACGAACTACTTTTACCACACTTTCTTTAATCCTAATGGCGACAGTTCAAATTGCCGGTTATAATGGATTAATGATTTGGCTGCCATCTATGTTGCAGCAATCACAAGGGTTATCTGTCTCTAGTTCCGCACTTTGGACAATTAGTACAGCAGTTGGCATGATCATCGGGATGTTAACGTTTGGAATTTTCTTGGATCGTTTTGGAGCAAAACGTGCCTTTGGCGTATTCCTAATCGCTTCAGCATGTGCTGTGTTTTTGTACTCCTACGCGACGGGAAGTATGGGTGTATTAATAGGTGGCGCAATTGTTGGTTTCTTCTCCAATGGAATGTTTGCAGGTTACGGGGCATTGATTGGTAGTCTGTATCCCGTTCAAATTCGGAGTACGGCAACCAACACGATCTTTAACTTTGGACGAGCGATTGGCGGTTTTTCACCCATCCTTGTGGGCTATATTTTGCAGAGCTATGACATGAAAGTCGCTATGCTCTACTTAGCCGCCTTGTATTGTATGTCCTTTGTTGTCATGACCACTCTTAGAAAAGGTCAAGTAGCTAATGTGAATAATACGATATAACTAAGTGAAGACACCATCAACTAAAGTGCAAATGTGCTTGAATTGATGGTGCTTTTTTAAAAAGTACTGCTTATTTCTCTTAGAACGTAAACAAAAAGGAGGCCGCAATGGAAAATACGATAAGAAAACAAATTTTTGAACTCATTGATTCGGATTATCAAAAGTTTTCGTCTGCTCTCATACCGAATGTTACGAATGTTTTAGGCGTCCGGATACCAGAACTCCGAAAAATAGCGAAGAAGATTGCGAAGGATGATTGGCGCACATATCTAGAAACTGCAGAGGATGAATATTTTGAGGAAGTTATGCTGCAGGGGATGGTCATTGGATATGCTAAGACGGATATTGAAGAAGTTCTTACATATGTGGCTGCTTTTGTGCCGAAAATTGATAATTGGTCAGTATGTGATGGATTTTGTTCGGGTTTAAAAATTACGAAGGATCAGCAAGAACGGGTATGGACATTTTTACAACCTTATCTGTCTTCTGAGGAAGAATATGATCTGCGGTTTGGTGTGGTCATGCTACTTATCTATTACGTTGAGACCCCGTATATTGACAGAGTATTGATGTTGTTAGATAGGGTGCAGCATGAAGGGTATTATGCCAAAATGGCAGTGGCTTGGGCCATTTCGATTTGTTATATTAAGCTTCCAGATCCTACAATGGCCTATTTAGAAAGTAACAACTCATTAGACAAATTTACGTATAATAAAGCCTTGCAAAAGATCACAGAATCGACTCGTGTAGATAAGGAAGTCAAGACTTTGATCCGTGGTATGAAACGTCGATAGGATCCATGACTCCCTATTCCGAAAATCCGAGCTTATACAATGACCTACTCTTAAAGCTTCTATAGAATTAAACGTTTTTCAAATATTGATTAGACAAGATAAGTTCATCATTAATTAGCACTAATGGATGGGTTTCTAGTAACAATGTTAATAAATAATCCGGCATTCTCTCTTTTGCATACGCACAAATTAACGGAAATGATAACTCGTTAACTGCCTCATCAATTATTATCTCTAGTTCTTTTATAATGTGCAGTGGACCTTTCATGGTAGCCCATTCAACATGTGCCCATGAACGAAAAGACAATTTATTTTCAACGTAACGTTGTACGGTTTGTTCAAAATAATTGACGATCGCAGGCGGATGATAGCTGCCACTTGAATAATAAAAATGAAAATTATTAACGAAGTGAACAAATGGCATTTGTTCTTTTGTTATTCGTTTACTTAGTTCTTTTTGAATAAGAGGATAAATGCGCTCATTCTCAATGATGATAGTGTATTCTCCAGCTTTCACTCCATCTTCAATATAAGTAACAGCCTGATCCACGTATTTATTTAGATTTTCATAAGAATAAAGTACATGGGTGTTCCGCTGTCTTTCAAAAAGTTGTTGCATATTACTTTTCATAGTCAAGTCAACTCCTTTTTGTTATTGTAATTACAAATAGTTAATCATAACTTTCTGGAGGGAAATCGGGATTTAATAATCTATCTATTCAGATAGTAATCGTAGTAATTTTATGGTAAACATTAAAAGGATTCTTGTAAAGAGTAAATCGTTAAATTTTGTGGATGTTTGCCATTCCTATACTATTTTTTAAAAATACAAAACGTTATATCATAATTTAAAATCGTAATCCATATAAACATAGAGACAAACACTAAAAGGATGGTTTATTGGTACCTATTTGGCTAATTGGATTTCTATCAACGGTTGCTGGAGTTAGTGTAGGTGGAGTTATTGCGGCCTTGATTAATAAATTTAGAAGAAGTGTAGGAACGATTTATGCCGTATGTATAGGATTGTTGTTAAGTTTGCTAAGTGTAGAGATTGTTCCAGAAGCGATAGAGCGAGGGAATGTGGTTGTTTTTGTATTAGGTTTCTTAGTGGGGGTACTTTTATTTAAGTTGCTTCATTTAGGGTTTTATCACAGTTCCCTTATTTCAAAAGAGAATGAACAAAGCTATAGTCTTCGAATGGGTGTGTTTTTAGCATTGATTCTGTCCATGCACAATTTACCGATGGGTATGGTCCTTGCAACGAGCGAGCACTTTCCATTTGGCCTTGCGCTGTTACAGACATTGATTTTGCATAATATTCCTGAAGGCATGATCTTATTTACCCCTTTATTTGTGGCGGGTGTTCGATTTTATAAGGTATTTCTTTTGTCAATATTCATTGCGGCTCCTGTTGCACTAGGTGCGTTCATTGGCGGATGGATGGGCATGCAAAGTAATACGATAGGAGCCTTTCTATTAAGTGTAACTGTCGGCTCGATCTATATGGTGACAATGAAGGAAATTTTACCTGCTTCTATTAAGTATTCTACCCATATGTATAGTATCGTCATTGCCTGTATTGCATTTGGTTTGTTGGCTGTCTATTTAGTGATTTTATAGGGCAAATGTACATGCTCATAAAACTCTATAAGTGATCACAAACGCTGTGGGAACGCCTATAAACTATCCCACTCGCTCATCACAACAAAAAAACCTGGCGATCAAAGCCAGGTTTTTTGGATTGCCATCAAGTACAACGGAAAGAATCGATATGCTTTAGATCCATTCCGTAATATTCCCAACGGTACTGACGTGGATCCCAACGATAACCAGCGATAGAGGTTTTACCTACGAATGTCGGATAGTACCAGAATCCTTTGTTTCTAGAAGTCCAAATGTAGGTGTAGCGGTATAGACAGCCTGCGATGCCTCCTGGATCGACTGCGCGCAATTGTGCATCAGGATAACTGGGTGTTTGGCTAGGCGGTGGCGAAGTTGGAGCTTGAGATCCATGTTGACCTGACTGCCCGGGATATCCCGGGTAACCAGGCTGTCCTGGGTAACCTGGATAACTTGGCTGCGAAGGGAATCCTGGTTGACTTGGAAAACCTGGTTGGCTCGGGAATCCAGGCTGTTGTCCAGGAAATCCAGGTTGCCATGGATAGTTGGACTGACCAGGAGGTGGGTATCCAGGATAGCCACCTCCTTGCCAACCCTGTTGTTGGGGTGGATATTGTGGTGGACGACTCGTATTGTGAGACATATCGTACTGACCTTGATAACCTTCAGGCAATTGCGGATACCACATATGTCCGTCTTGTTGATTCAATCGATCACTCCTTCTTTTCTTTCTCGTTTTATCATATGCAGTGACCACAACTTTTGTTTGATAAGTGTCTCTGCAATAACGAACGTACTATATAAGTTGAATTACTAAACCTGCGCATTCTATAAGTCACCTAGTACCGTTGATTTCCGTTCCAGGAGGACGCTTTCTGGAGGGCCCGCGGTGAGCCAACTTGGTCGCTACGCTCCCCTAAGTTGTCTCACCTGTCGGGCTGATCCTCCCAGAGTCACCGCCTTGCACTCCAATCAACTGAGCAGATAGAACATGGATTTCTGATGATGTGAAAAGTTTAATTCAACTTATATAGTTTATGGAATTAAAAACAGCGGAAGGAATCAATTCGTTGTAAATCGATCCCGAAGTACTCCCATCGAAATCTTCGTGAATTCCAACGATAGCCAGCGACAGATGTTCTGCCAACAAAGGTTGGATAAAACCAGAAACCATTAAATCTTGAAGTCCAAACATAAGTGAAACGGTATAAACAGCCGGCTATGGCCCCTGGGTCGACTGCAAATAATTGAGCCTCTGGATATGATGGAATTTGGTTTGGGGGAGGTGAAGTTGGAGCTGCTCCTTGACCTCCTTGTCCTGGTCTTCCTGGCTGACTTGGGAAATTGGGTTGTCCGGGGAACCCTGGTTGTGTTGGAAAACCAGGAAATCCTGGAAAACCAGGTTGACTTGGAAAGTTTGGCTGCCATGGTGAAAATGATGGTGTCGGGGAGCCCCATCCTGGTGAGCCAGGAAATCCCGTTCCTGTCCAACCTTGCTGCTGATATGGCGGATACTGCATATATCCATCTTGTTGATTCAAACGATCACTCCTTCTGTTTTGCTCTCTTTATCATATGCAACTATCGGGGTGATTGACTTTTTCTTCATTCGCTAGACAGCTATGATAAACTAGAGAAAAGGAGTGGACGACAATGAGTGGAACGAAACCTCATATTTTACTGATCGACGGGATGGCGTTGTTATTCCGCTCGTATTTCGCGACCTCTTATCGTGGTCAGTTTTTTCGTAATGCCTATCATGTGCCAACGAATGGCGTACAAGGTTTTGCTCGCCATACGATGAGTGCAATTTCAATATTTCAGCCGACACATCTAGCAGTATGCTGGGATATGGGGTCGAAAACATTTCGAAATGAATTATTTTCTGATTATAAAGCGCATCGCCCTGCACCGGAACCTGAATTGATTCCTCAATTTGATATGGCGAGGGAAGTTTCGGAAACACTAGGGTGGAAGAATTATGGAATTAAAAACATGGAAGCAGATGATTTGATCGGTTCGTTGATTGAAACGTGGAAGAATGAAGCGAAATTAACGGTAGTTTCGGGAGATAAAGATTTATTGCAACTCTTGAAACCTGATGTATCGATTGCTTTCACGCAGAAAGGCTACACGCAGTATGATGAATATAATGAAGCGCGTTTCCAAGAAGAATACGGGATCACTCCTGCGCAATTCATTGATATAAAGGCGTTCACGGGCGATTCAAGTGATGGCTATCCTGGAGTGAAAGGAATTGGACCAAAGACTGCTTTGAAGCTCATTCAAGAATATGGGTCGGTAGATGGGGTGCTGGCAGCACGTGATGAATTGTCTGCCGGTATTCGAAAGAAAATCGATGCAGACGAAGAAATGCTGATGCTCTCAAAGGAGTTAGCAACGATTCATTGCGAACTGACGCTAGACGATCCGCTCGAGCACTTGGTCATTCCTGAATTTACATCAGAACATGCAAAACTCATGGAACAACAGGGATATTCATTGATTGCTCGACAAGGACTTTCTGTTTCCCCGTTTTGAAGGTTCGATTTTTACGAAGGTGAGGATTTTTTTATTTGGTTGGTAGGGAATCGAGCGGACCTTGCTTGGGCGATTCCTCCCGCCATTATCATGGACCAATACATGCAAGGAATCTTCCACATATTCATAGCCGACCATGACGACCCAATGATAATCATATGAAAAACGTCCACACCATTTCAAACGAAACCATTTATCGAACTTTAAGGCTACTGGACGACCTTTGTCTAGTTGTTGAATTGCTTCGTGGACATGGCACACTTTCACAGTCCAGTCTGCACCAAGCAAGTGACCAAGTCTACGGACGAATCGCCAAGTGGGCAACCCGATTTTTGTGCCCCCGAGTTGACGGTATAGATCGTTGATAGTTGGAGTTTGTTGAGTAGGAAAGAGATGACGCAATAAAACGAACGCTGTGACTGGACCACAAGCAGAAGCTCGGTAAGATGGTTTAATATCCTCGTCGTATTGTGATTTACCTTTCACTTCTATTAGCTTAGACATTCCATCTTCTCCTCTATTCAGAAACAGCGCTGACAGAAGTCAGCGCTGTTTGTAGTTAAATTTTCACTTCATCTAAGAAATCTGTTACTTGTTGAGGTGATTTTGCATTCGCACTGTGTAAATGAGCATGTTTTTCCCCGTCTTTAAAAATTAAGAGACTTGGAATTCCCATTACTTCATATTTTTCAGCGATTTCAGGCAACACATCACGGTCAGCTTCATACCATGTATATGTATCGTATTTTTCTACGATTGGATCGATGAACATATCCATGCGTTTGCAATCTGGACACCAGTCTGCTTCGAATTTTACAAGGACCGGGTTGTCGCTAGAGATAATATCGTTAAATTGATCTGCAGATTTTATTTCTTTCATTTATCGTCGCCTCCATTCATAAGACAGTGTACAATGTTTCTATGAAGATGGGTATTTTAATGCTTATTCAGAAAAAACGAATTTTAATATTGCGAAAAAGACTCAAATGATTTACACTAGGAAATATAGGAAAGGCGTATTTTTTTTACGCAATAAATGAATGAGTGTTCATTCAAAGATAAAGGGAGGATTGCACGTGACATATCAAATTAGAAAAGCGGCAGTTTTAGGATCTGGTGTAATGGGTTCTGGTATTGCGGCTCATTTAGCCAATATTGGAATTCCTGTTCTTTTGCTAGACATCGTTCCACCAAGATTGGGTGCTGATGATGAAGCGAAAGGTTTGACATATGAAGATCCAAAATTCCGCAATAAGTTTGCAGCTACGGCATTGGACAAATTATTGAAACAAAAACCAGCTCCTCTGACAACAAAGAGAAATCTATCATTAATTACACCTGGGAATTTCGAGGATGACTTAGAGCGATTACAAGAAGTAGATTGGATCATAGAAGTAGTCGTTGAAAACTTGGACATAAAAAAGAGTTTATATGAAAAGATTGAAAACGTGAGAAAACCAGGAACGATCATTTCTTCCAATACGTCTGGAATTAGTATTGAAGCGATGGCGGAAGGACGTTCGGAAGATTTTCAAAAGCACTTCCTAGGAACGCATTTCTTCAATCCTCCAAGATACTTAAAATTACTAGAGATTATTCCTACTGAAACTACGGCACCTGAAGTCGTCGAGTTTATGACTGCATTTGGTGAAAATCGTTTGGGTAAAGGTGTTGTCATCGCAAAGGATACACCAAACTTCATCGGCAACCGAATTGGAACGTATGGTTTGCAGGTAACATTGCACGAGATGCTTGAGCGTGGGTATTCAATTGGTGAGATTGATTCGATAACGGGGACTCTCATTGGTCGTCCTAAATCCGCGACATTTCGAACATTAGATGTAGTTGGTCTCGACACCTATATGCATGTTGCAAAGAACGTCTACGATCAGACGACAGGGGAAGAACAGCAAATATTCCAACTTCCTGAAGTCGTAACGAAGATGATCGACAACGGCTGGATTGGTGCGAAGGCAAAACAAGGGTTCTACGTGAAAAAAAGTCGCGATATTTTAGAACTTGATCTCAAATCGTTTGAATATATACCTACACAGAAAATGAAAGCGCCTTCAATTGAAATGGCAAAACAGCAAAAAGGACTTGCCAATAAAGTGAAAACCTTACTTTACGCGAAAGATCGTGCGGGTGAGATTTTATGGCATACCTTAACACCTACCATGCTTTATGCAGCACAGCTTCATGGTGAAATTGCAGATGATATCGTAGCGATTGATAATGCGATGAAATGGGGCTTCGGCTGGACACAAGGTCCTTTTGAAATTTGGGATGCAATTGGCGTACGTAAATCAGTAGAGTTACTGAAAGAGGAAGGGAAAGAGATTCCTTCATTCGTTCAGTCATTGCTAGATAAAGGCTATGAAACTTTCTATAGAGAAGAAGACGGCGAACTATTCTATTTCGATGGTACGGACTACCAAGCCGTTCTAGTGAATGAAAAAGCGATAGATTTGAAGCGGTATAAAAAGAAACATGGTGTCATCAAGAAGAATTCAGGCGCTAGTTTGATTGATCTCGGAGACGGTGTAGCATTGCTAGAGTTCCATTCCCAATCCAATGCAATCGGTCTAGATATTATTCAGATGATCAACTTCGCGGTCGATGAAGTGGAGAAGAATTTCAAGGGACTTGTCATCGGAAATCAAGGGAAAAACTTCTGTGTCGGTGCAAACCTTGGAATGATTTTGATGGAAGCGCAGGATGACAATATCTTTGAACTCGATTTCGTCATTCGTTCGTTCCAAAATGCGATGTTAAAAATCAAGTATAGTAGCAAGCCAGTTGTCGTTGCACCTTTCCAAATGACACTTGGTGGCGGAGCGGAAGTTTGTTTACCCGCTGCCCATATCCAAGCTTCTATGGAAACGTATATGGGTCTTGTAGAAGTCGGTGTCGGTCTGATTCCTGGTGGTGCCGGAAACGTCAACCTCTATCAGAAACATCTGAAAGGCTTACCAAATGGAGTGCCAGTTGATTATCAGCATGTAGCGAATAAAGTATTCGAATCGATTGCAATGGCGAAAGTTTCAACATCTGCTGATGAAGCGAGAGAGAATAACTTTTTGGATTTCGCAGATGGCGTGAGTGTCAATCCAGATCATCAGATTTACGATGCCAAGCAAGCGGCGCTGTCCTTATATGAAGCGGGCTATGTAGCACCGAAGAGAGCGAAAGTTCCTGTAACAGGTGATTCAGGTTATGCGACATTGCTGTTAGCTGCAGAAGGAATGCACATTTCCGGTTTTATTAGCGATCATGATCTGAAGATTGCAAAGAAGTTGGCATACGTCATTTCTGGCGGAAAGATTCCGTTCGGTACGCTTGTAGATGAGCAGTATTTGTTGGACCTAGAGCGCGAAGCATTTTTGAGCTTGGTGGCTGAACCGAAATCACAGCAGCGCATGCAACATATGCTTGTGAAGGGCAAACCGTTACGTAACTGATGATGGATAGGATAAAGGAGGAAATAGAATGCGCGAAGCAGTAATTGTAGCCGGTGCTCGAACACCGATTGGAAAAGCGGGAAGAGGTTCTTTAGCAACTGTTCGCCCAGATGATCTTGGGGCGTTGACGATACAGGAAACATTGAAGCGTGCAGGAGGATATGATGGGCCGATTGATGATCTGATCATCGGCTGTGCGATGCCAGAAGCAGAACAAGGGATGAACATAGCACGAAATATTGGCGCACTTGCAGGGTTACCTGATACGACACCTGCTGTGACAGTCAACCGTTTCTGTTCATCAGGTTTGCAGTCCATCGCTTATGCAGCGGAACGAATCATGCTCGGTCATTCGGAAGCGATACTTGCAGGTGGGGTAGAGTCGATGAGTATGGTTCCGATGATGGGTAACACGATTCGTCCGAACTTTAAATTAGCGGAAGAAGCCCCTGAATACTATATGGGTATGGGTCATACAGCTGAACAAGTAGCACAGAAATATGGTATTTCCCGTGAAGATCAGGATGCGTTCGCAGTCGAATCACATAAACGGGCAGAAGCGGCAATTAAAGCAGGCAAGTTTGTCGATGAAATAGTGCCAGTAGAAGTGGTCAAGCGCTTTGTCGATGCACAAGGGAAGTATCAAGAAAAGCATGTATTGTTTGAAATGGATGAAGGGGTACGACCAGGAACTACTACGGAAGTGCTTGGTAAACTACGCCCCGCATTTGCAGCCAAAGGGTCGGTTACAGCAGGGAACGCTTCCCAGACATCTGATGGTGCGGGTACTGTGCTCGTAATGGATTCGGAAGTTGCAGAACAACGCGGATTGAAGCCGCTAGCAAAATTCCGTTCATTCGCTGTGGGCGGCGTACCACCGGAAATTATGGGGATCGGACCGATTGAAGCAGTGCCGAAAGCATTGAAATTGGCTGGTCTATCGATTGAAGATATCGACGTATGGGAGCTGAATGAAGCATTTGCATCTCAGTCGCTAGCTGTTATACGTCATCTCGAACTCGATATGAACAAAGTGAATGTCAATGGAGGAGCGATTGCGCTTGGTCATCCACTAGGAGCAACGGGTACGGTGTTAACGTTGAAGTTGATTAATGAATTGAAACGCCAAGGCAAACAGTTCGGTGTGGTCACGATGTGTATCGGTGGCGGAATGGGTGCTGCAGGGGTATTTGAAATCTTATAATTAAAAAATGGGAGAAATAGGGGGAAGTAATATGACAAAAGCTATGGAGGGAATTCATATGACAGAATTCGTTAAAGGTGGAGCGTTTTTAACTGAGGATATGGACGCAGAACGCGTATTTACACCAGAGGACTTTACAGATGAACAAAAAATGATTGCCAAGACGACAGAAGAATATGTTAAAAATGATGTCGTTCCATTGGTAGAGAAGCTAGAAAATCATGAGTTCGAACACTCTGTGAAACTATTGAAAAAAGCAGGAGATCTAGGACTACTTGCAGCGGATATTCCGGAAGAGTATGAAGGCCTAGGTTTGGATAAAATATCTTCCGCATTAATTGCTGAAAAGCTTTCTGTAGCAGGCGGTTTTTCTATCACACACGGTGCGCACGTAGGAATTGGCACATTGCCAATCGTGTTATTCGGTAATGACGAGCAAAAGAAGAAGTACTTACCAAATTCTGCAAGCGGAGAAAAGATTTCTGCCTACGCATTAACAGAGCCGAGCTCAGGATCCGATGCTTTAGGAGCAAAAACAACTGCGAAATTAAATGCAGAAGGTACGCACTACATTTTGAACGGTGAAAAACAATGGATCACGAACTCTGCATTTGCTGACGTTTTTGTAGTCTATGCAAAAGTAGATGGCGACAAATTCACAGCGTTTATTGTAGAGCGTGACTATCCAGGAGTTTCTGTAGGTCCAGAAGAGAAGAAAATGGGTATCAAATCATCTTCTACACGTACACTCATTTTGGAAGATGCGGAAGTACCAGTTGAAAACTTGCTGGGGGAAATTGGCCGAGGACACATTATTGCGTTCAATATCTTGAATATCGGTCGTTATAAGTTAGGCGTGGGCACAATAGGCGGCTCAAAGCGTGCTCTTGAATTATCTATTCAGTATGCAAATCAGCGGAAGCAGTTCAATACACCAATTTCTTCATTTAACTTGACGAAGGAAAAGTATGGTACGATGGCATCTAAGCTATATGCTACGGAAAGCTTGATCTACCGTACTGTTGGATACTTTGAAGAGCGTAATGCAGCGATGAGTACAGAGGAGCAGAAAGACGGCAAATTAGTTGCAGCTTCGATTGCAGAGTATGCGATCGAGTGTTCAATCAATAAAGTCGTTGGTTCAGAAGTATTGGATTATATTTCGGATGAAGCAGTTCAAATACACGGTGGCTATGGCTTCATGGCGGAATATGAAGTAGAGCGTATTTATCGTGATTCCCGAATCAACCGGATTTTTGAAGGAACGAATGAAATCAACCGGATGATCGTACCGGGTACATTTATTAAGAAAGCAATGAAAGGCGAATTGCCATTGTTGCAGCAAGCGCAAGGACTTCAAGAAGAGTTGCTCATGATGATGCCAGAAGAAGTGGGCGATGAGGCATTAGCACAAGAAAAAGTACTTGTAAAAAATGCTAAGAAGATCGGTATTCTAGTTGCAGGTCTAGCTGCACAACGATACGGCACGAAGCTAGAGCAAGAGCAGGAAATTCTAGTGAATATCGCAGACATCGCGAACGATATTTTCGGAATGGAATCTGCGTTGCTACGCACGGAGAAAGCGATCAATAAAAATGGCGAAGAGAAAGAAAATCAGAAGTTGCTCTATACGCAAATCTTCTGTCAGGAAGCGTTTGCTCGTATTGAAGCAGCTGCAAAGGAAACATTGCTTGCAGCAGTAGATGGTGACAATCAGCGCATGATGCTGTCTGCATTGCGTAAGCTGACTCGTAATAACCCATATAACCTAATTGCTAAGAAGCGTGAAGCAGCTGAGAAGCTAATCGAAGCTGAGAAGTACGTAGTTTGATCATCTTATAATGAAGAAACGCTCCGTTTAATGCGGAGCGTTTTTGTGATGTGGAGAACGGGAGTAACGAGCGAAACTAGTGGGGAAGCGAGCCAAACCACCGTAGGACCGAGCCAAACTTTTATTGTACAGCGCCAAAGAGGGACAGGACCGCACCAAACCAAGAGAGAACCGATCCAAAGCACGAAAGAACCAATCCAAACCACAACAGGACAGAGCAATTATTTGCAGCGCAGTCAAATGATCTACATCAACGATCAGTCATCAAATTAGCCCGTACCTCCAACTATTTGCTATACTGAGCAAAAAGGGGGACTCATACTATGACAATTACATACTACGGCTATCCCAAATGTGGTACGTGCCGCAAAGCAAAGAAATGGTTGGAGAATGAAGGCGTTTCATTTGAAGAAGTGAACATTGCTGAACAGCCTCCGAGCGAAGAAGAATTACGCACGCTGATAAACAACTCAGGCTTAGAAATGAAAAAGTTCTTTAACACGAGCGGCATGAAATATCGCGAACTTCAATTAAAGGATAAACTACCTACTATGACAGAGGATGAAAAAGTTGCGATGCTTGCTTCTGATGGCATGTTGATCAAACGCCCCATTGTGACAGATGGTAAAAACGTCACCGTGGGCTTCAATGAATCTGTATTCACAGAAACCTGGCAAAGCTGAACGTAGAATCTTGTCTTTCATCAGGAACTATGGCAAACTAAATAGAGATAAACTATTATAATTGTTGGAGGTTAAGACATGAGCACACCAAAAGAATTGCGTTATTCAGAAGAGCACGAGTGGGTAAAAGAAGAAGACGGTAAATACCGTATCGGCATCACACATTTCGCACAATCCGAACTAGGGGACATCGTATTTGTTGAACTTCCACAAGTAGGCGACGAAGTGAAATCTGACGAGCCATTTGGTAGCGTTGAATCAGTGAAAACGGTTTCTGAATTGTACGCTCCACTGACTGGTAAAGTTGTTGAAGTGAACGAAGAGCTAGAAGATAGCCCTGAACTTGTAAACGAATCTCCATATGAAGGTGCTTGGATGATCGTTGTTGAAATTTCAGACAAAGCTGAGCTTGACGAATTAATGACAGCTGAGCAGTATGATGAAATGACTGCTGGAGAATAAAAAATGAAAGCGCTGGGTCGTTCCAGCGCTTTTTTTAAACGATAGGAGGAAACTGAGTGGACTCGAAAGTACTCATCGTGGAAGGTAGCTCTGATCGCAATCGACTTTTGCCGATGCTAGCGGAGCCGGTAGAAATCATTTGTACAAACGGCACGATCAGTTCCTATCGTATTGAAGAGCTACTGGAGATATATGAAGAACAGGAAATCTTCATCTTTGTGGATGCGGATGCCTCTGGGGATTCTATTCGCAAGTTGTTCAAAAGGTTGTATCCAGAAGCAAAGCACTTATATACCGATCGGCTGTATCGAGAAGTCGCCACTACTCCGATCAAAGTATTGGCTAGTATTTTAGTTGCGGCCAATTTCAAGGTACATTCCAACTATTTGGCAGGTGGGACATATGGATAAATGGACAATTGAAGATTGGCAACGCGAACAGGCGGCAGAGCAATTGGCCGCTTTTTACTTGTATACCCCGATGTGTGGAACGTGCGCTGTGGCTTCCAAAATGCTATTGGTGATTGAAGCATTACGTCCAGACCTACCGATGGGCAAAGCAGATTTAAATTACGTCGAGCAACTAGCGGTAGAGTATGAGATTGAAAGCGTTCCTTGCCTACTCATTCATCGGGCAGGTCAACCGATCGAAAAGATATATGCCTTTCAATCCGTCCCTTATCTACTTGATAGGTTGAGTTGACAGAAAGAATGAAATTATGGTATAAATAGTACAATCAATTGAATACCGATACTCTTATAAAGAGTGGTGGAGGGAAGTGCCCGATGAAGCCCGGCAACCGTCACATATGTGAAATGGTGCCAAGTCACTCAAAGCGAATTGCTTTGACAGATGAGAGAATGGAAACGTACATATAACGATTATACGTTCGGCCTTTCTGCTTGTCTGCAGGAAGGCTTTTTTATAGACAAAAGCGGAAGATGCCGTCTAGCCCCGACAGGCGTTGGAGGTCTTGCCACAAAGGCGCTTTTTGCCTTTTTGGCAAGACCGAAACGACCCGAGGGGCTGGCATCTGGAGCTGGATGAGAACAAAAGCGGAATGCGCCGTCTAGCCTCGACAGGCGTTGGAGGGCTTACCGACAAGATGCGTTCTTTGCATCTTTCGGAAAGACCGAAACGACCCGAGAGGCTGGCGCATGGAGCTAGATGACACCAAAAGCGGAATGCGCCGTCTAGCCTCGACCGGCACTGAAGTATGATAAAAAAGTGGAAGACTGCGCTTTTGATAGTAAGGACTTGAAAAGGTGGTGCGGAAAATGATTCAACTGACAAACGTTCAAAAGCGGTTTAAATTGAATGGTTCAGAGATTGTAGCGGTAGATGATGTAACATTAACCATCCAAGAAGGAGAAATTTTCGGCGTCATCGGCTATAGTGGTGCAGGAAAGAGTACATTGATTCGGCTATTGAATGGTCTAGAACAGCCGACTTCAGGAAGTATTGTGATCAGTGATCTGGAGATGACTACACTAAGAGGTGCAGGGCTACGAAATGCTCGGCAGAAAATCAGCATGATTTTCCAGCACTTCAATTTACTCTGGTCCAGAACTGTGGAAGAAAATATTTCATTTCCTTTAGAAATTGCGGGAGTGAAGAAGGCTGAGCGGCAACGGAAAGTGAAGGAACTAATCGACCTTGTCGGTTTATCAGGTCGTGAAAAAGCATATCCTTCTCAATTGTCAGGTGGACAAAAGCAACGAGTCGGTATTGCACGTGCGCTTGCAAATGATCCAGAAGTCCTGTTATGTGATGAAGCGACTTCCGCTCTTGACCCTGAGACAACGAACGCGATTTTAGATTTATTGACAGAAATTAATGAACGTCTGGGCCTAACGATTGTACTAATTACACACGAAATGCATGTCATACGGAAAATCTGTCATCGGGTAGCAGTCATGGAAGCTGGGAAAGTCGTAGAAGTTGGCAATGTACTGAACGTTTTCCAATCACCGCAGGCAGAGATAACCAAACGATTTATTTCTCAAGTGACAGATACAGCGGATGCGGATGAAGCAATTGCGCACTTGCAGGAGGAAACACCGAATGGAAGATTAGTAAAGTTGACATTCATTGGGGAACGAACGGAACAGCCGGTTCTCGCAGAATTAATTCGCAACTTTGAAATAGACGTAAATATCGTGCAAGGGAATATTTCAGCAATGCGGGATGGAGCATACGGTACCTTAGTGTTACAGTTGATCGGCAATCCAGTGATTATTGACGAAGCGATCTCCTACTTGCATGCCAATGAAGTAAGGACGGAGGTGCTGGCAAATGATTGAACAGTGGTTTCCTAACGTTGATTGGGACAAGATGTGGACAGCAACGGGTGAAACGCTTTATATGACAGCGTACTCCACAGTCCTGACATTTGTATTGGGGATTGCACTGGGTCTGTTGTTATTCCTGACAAGCCCGGGTCAATTATGGGCCAATAAATTCACAAATGTGATCACCGCAGCAGTAGTCAATATTTTCAGATCGATTCCATTTATCATTTTAATTATTTTATTGTTTCCGCTGACAAAGTTCTTAATTGGCACACTACGCGGTCCAAATGCAGCCCTCCCAGCGTTAATTATTGGTGCAGCTCCTTTTTACGGACGTATGGTATTGATTGCCTTACAAGAAATCGATAAAGGTGTGATTGAGGCAGCTCGTTCAATGGGTGCTAAGACTTCAACAATCATCTTCAAAGTGCTATTGCCTGAATCAATGCCCGCATTAGTTTCAGGGATTACGGTTACTTCTATTGCTTTGGTCGGCTATACAGCGATGGCAGGGGCGATAGGAGCAGGGGGACTCGGAACGTTGGCGTATTTGGAAGGTTTCCAACGCAGTCGGGGCGATGTCACGATGATGTCAACAATCTTAGTACTCGTCATTGTATTTATCATTCAATTTATTGGTGATTTGATTGTCAGACGTTTGGATAAGAGATAAAGGGATTATCAGGGTGAACCTGTTAACCATATAAAAAACAGAATGGAAAGGGAGAAATGTGGATATGAAGAAGTTTTTATTCGGTCTATTCGCTGCAGTGCTTGTATTAGCTTTAGCTGCATGCGGAACGAAAGACGATAACAAGTCAGGAAGCGATGCAACAGATGGGGATGCAAGTGAACCAGCAGGGGAAAAGACGACCATTACAGTCGGTGCCTCACCTACACCACACGCAGTAATCTTGGAAAAAGCGAAGCCATTATTAGAAGAAAAAGGCTACGAATTGAAAATCGAAAGCTATACAGATTATGTATTGCCTAATAAAGATTTGGACGAGGGAGCGTTGGATGCAAACTACTTCCAGCACATCCCATACTTAGAAGGTCAGATTGCAGATTTTGGCTATGACTTTGTTAATGCCGGTGCAATTCACATTGAGCCGATCGGTGTGTATTCAAAAAAATATAAGACACTTGAAGAGCTTCCAGACGGAGCAACAATTCTTATCAGTAACTCTGTAGCCGATCATGGGCGTGTCCTTGCAATGTTGGAGGAAAAAGGATTAATCAAGCTAGCGGACGGAGTAGAAAAAGTAAAAGCAGAGCTAGATGATATCGTAGAAAATCCGAAAAACCTTCAATTTGATCCGAACTATGAGCCGGCGCTTATGCCTCAGCTTTATAACAATGATGAAGGCGAGGCGTTGTTGATTAACTCAAACTTTGCGATTGACGCAGGATTAAACCCAATGGAAGATGCGATTGCATTAGAAGATAAAGAATCACCTTATGTGAATATTGTTGCAACGAAGAGTGGCGATGAAAACAGTGATGCTATTAAAGCATTGGTAGAAGTATTGACGTCAAAAGAAATTCAAGATTTCATTGTTGAAGAGTGGAACGGTGCAGTTGTTCCAGTAAAATAAGAGGGAGAAAGCCGACAGCGACTGATGCTGTCGGCTTTTCATATGCCTAGTGATCATAAAAGCAAGTGCAACCGCTCATAAAAGTCGCTCATCCGCTCATATCCTCCACAACCTCAAAAACAAGCGTTCGATCATTTAGATAATTACAAATACATAGCAACATCTTCTTTCTTGATGTAACTTGTGGTAAAGTAGTTTTGTTGAGTAAGACATATGTGTATTTGAGGAGGACGTATTGTGAAATTCAAATTAGGACTCATTTGGCGGATTTTAATCGCCATTGGTCTGGCGATAGGGCTCGGCATGCTGCTGCCCGCTATTCATGAAGGGTTTGCGCATTGGTTTGTCCGACTGGCGGCAACGTTTAATATGCTGTTCGGTGGATTTTTGAACTTTATTGTACCGCTAATTATTATTGCATTTATTGCACCCAGTATTGCAAAGCTTGGAAAAGGTTCTGGAAAATTGCTTGGTCTGTCTGCAGCATTTGCGTATGCTTCTACTATTATTGCAGGTCTGATAGCTTATTTTACAGCTACTACAATTTTGCCGAATTTCATTCATGGCTCAACGGATACGTCGATTGCAGAAGGGGCTCGTGCTGCAGGAAAAGCATTTTTTGAAATGGAAATGGATCCGATCATGGGTGTCATGTCTGCGCTTTTACTAGCATTCGTGCTCGGTATTGGAATGGCGGCTATCAACGGAAAATCAATGCAGTCTTTTTTCGATGAACTCAATCTCATCATTGAAAAAGTCATTTCAGTTATTATTATTCCGTTATTACCATTTCATATTTTTGGGATATTCTTGAATATGACCTATACTGGAGAAGTTGCCAATGTACTATCTGTCTTTATATTTGTCTTCGTAATGATTATTATACTGCATTTGGTCATGTTGACATTGCAGTACACGGTGGCAGGTACGCTATCGAGACGTAATCCGTTTGTACTGATGAAAACAATGGCACCAGCCTATATGACAGCCATTGGTACACAGTCATCTGCAGCAACTATTCCGGTTACGCTTCGACAGGCAAAGAAGACCGGTGCTTCTGAGCGTGTGACCAACTTTACGGTTCCATTATTTGCTACAATTCATTTGTCAGGAAGTACGATTACGATTGTTTCCTGTTCAATTGGAGTCATGCTGATGAATGGAATGGATATTAGTTTTGGGAGTTATCTACAGTTTATTTTCATGCTAGGCGTTACGATGATCGCGGCCCCTGGCGTTCCAGGAGGAGCAGTAGTGGCGGCAACGGGCTTGCTCAGTACGATGCTCGGTTTCTCTGATGCAATGGTGGCGCTGATGATAGCACTCTATATGGCGCAGGATAGTTTCGGTACCGCAACCAATGTAACAGGTGACGGAGCACTTGCGATGATTGTCGACCGCTTTACCAAAAAAGTATAACCATAGATAAAAAGTCGGCGATGTTTGCCGACTTTTTCTGTCTAATTCTTATGTACTATCCTCTTGTTGATTCTCAATCGATCTACGTCAATTGAAAACTAACTATATACTAAATTGCTCTCAACCGCATGAAATCAAGGAATTGACTCTTAATTTATAATGATTCTTAAAGATTTGCAACCCGTCCGAATATGGGGTAAGATTAGAATGATACTAAATAGAGAATGGATCACCATTCAACGCGATCATACTGGAGGTATTAGAATGGCAACTTTGGAAATTAAAGATCTTCATGTCGAAATTGATGGCAAGGAAATCTTAAAGGGCGTTACCTTAACAATTAATACAAATGAGATTCATGCAATCATGGGTCCCAATGGAACGGGGAAATCCACACTTGCTTCTGCAATTATGGGTCATCCGAAATATGAAGTAACTTCTGGATCTATCACAATCGATGGAGAAGACGTACTCGAAATGGAAGTGGACGAGCGTGCAAAAGCTGGTCTATTCCTTGCAATGCAATATCCAAGTGAAATTACAGGCGTTACAAACGCTGACTTCCTTCGCTCTGGCGTCAACGCACGTCGTGAAGAAGGCGATGAAATCTCCTTAATGAAATTCATTCGTGAACTCGACAGCAAAATGGAGTTCTTAGAAATGGATGAAGATATGGCAACTCGTTATTTAAATGAGGGCTTCTCAGGCGGAGAGAAAAAGCGTAATGAAATCCTCCAGCTTATGATGTTAAAACCAAAATTTGCAATTTTAGATGAGATTGACTCAGGTCTAGATATCGATGCATTGAAAGTCGTTTCAAAAGGGATTAATGAAATGCGTGGCGAAGGTTTCGGCTGCTTAATGATTACTCATTACCAACGCTTATTGAATTATATTGAACCAGATCATGTTCATATCATCATGCAAGGTAAAATCGTCAAGTCTGGCGGTCCTGAATTGGCAGCTAAACTTGAGAGTGAAGGATATGACTGGGTTAAAGAAGAGCTTGGTATTGATGACGAGACGGTTGGACAGGAAGCATAAGAAAGGGGACGACTCAAAATGACGGTTGAAACAACTTTGGCATTGACCGAACAAGACGTCCGCTCTTATTCCGCAAACGTGGAGGAAGCTGCTTGGATGGCAAATTTTCGTGCGAACGCTCTCGCAAAAGCAGAAGTGCTTGCAATGCCGAAACCAGATAAAACTAAAATTACTAATTGGAATTTCACACAATTCCCTTCACATACAGTAGAAAGCTCGATCTTTGCGACACTAGAAGAACTACCGACAGAAGCAAAAACATTGATCGATGATGAACAACAGCAAAATATTTACGTACAACATAACAACACACCTGCATTCACTTCATTATCAGAAGAACTAACGTCACAAGGTGTGATTTTGACAGATATCTTCACAGCAACTCGTGAACATAGCGACTTAATGCAAAAATATTTAATGACAGATGGTGTCAAAGTAGATGAGCATAGATTGACAGCTCTTCATGCGGCTTTGATGAATGGTGGCGCATTTGTTTATGTACCGAAAAATGTTGTCATTGAAGAGCCTCTTCAAGTGCTATTCATTCACGACAATGAAAAAGCGTCATTATTCAATCATGTATTGATTGTGGCAGAAGCGAATAGCTCGGTCACGTATGTGGAAAACTACCTCTCCACTATGGAGCATGCTGAAGGTCAGGCGAATATCGTATCTGAAGTATTTGCGATGGATAATGCAAAAGTAGTCTATGGTGCGGTTGATGTATTGGCAGAAGGTTTGACAACATATGTGAATCGTCGGGGTATTACAGCACCTCATGCAAGAATTGAATGGGCTCTTGGATTAATGAACGATAGTGATACGATTTCTGAAAATATCACGCATCTAGTAGGGAATGGCTCTTCAAGTGACATGAAGTCTGTGGTCGTTGGACGCGGGAAGCAGAAGCAAAATTTTACTTCTGAAATTGTTCATTGGGGTCTTGATACAGATGCATTCATTTTAAAACATGGTGTAATGAAAGAATCGGCTTCAGCCATTTTTAATGGAATTGGTCGAATTGCAAAAGGGGCAACTCGTTCGAATGCTGTTCAAGAATCACGTATTCTGATGCTGAGTGAAAGAGGGCGCGGTGATGCAAACCCAATTTTACTAATCGATGAAGACGATGTAACAGCAGGTCACGCAGCATCTGTAGGTCGCGTAGACCCATTGCAAATGTTCTATCTTATGAGCCGTGGTATTTCAAAGGAAGAAGCAGAACGCCTCATTATTCATGGATTTTTAGCACCGGTGGTCAGCAAATTGCCGATCGAAGGAGTTAGAAAGCAATTGACGGAGGTTATCGAAAGGAAAGTGCGCTAATGCTCAACAAAGAGATCCGCAATCATTTCCCTATATTAGATCAGGAAATCAATGGACATCCACTTGTGTATTTGGACAGTGCGGCGACATCGCAAAAGCCTGTCCAGGTCATCGAAGCATTGGATCGCTATTATCGCTGGGATAATTCCAACGTTCACCGTGGTGTGCATACACTTGGGAACCGAGCGACTGATGGCTACGAAGGTGCTCGTGAAAAGGTCCGTAAGTTCATCAATGCGAAATCGACGCAGGAAATTATCTTCTTGCGCGGTACGACAACCGCATTGAATACAGTCGCTCAAAGCTATGGACGTGCAAATGTTTCGGAAGGTGATGAAATTGTCATCACGCATATGGAACATCACTCCAATATTATTCCGTGGCAGCAATTGGCGAAAGAAAAAGGCGCTGTGTTGAAATATATTGATTTGGAAGAAGACGGCACACTATCACTTGATAAAGTGCGCCAAACCATTACAGACCGGACAAAAATCGTGTCGATTATGTATGTCTCAAACGTCCTCGGAACGATGAATCCGATCGAAGAGATCACGAAAATCGCCCATCAACATGGTGCGGTCATGTGTGTCGATGCTGCACAGGCAGCTCCTCACTTGAAAATAGATGTGCAAAAACTAGACTGTGATTTCCTAGCGTTTTCTGGACATAAAATGTGTGGACCGACAGGCATCGGTGTGCTATACGGTAAAAAAGATTTGCTCAATAGTATGGAGCCAGTGGAATTCGGCGGAGAGATGATTGATTTTGTCGGCTTGTACGAATCTACTTGGAAAGAGTTGCCTTGGAAATTTGAAGGTGGCACACCCATTATTGCTGGTGCTATTGGACTAGGTGCGGCAATTGATTTCTTAGAAGAAATAGGACTGGATGCTATTGAGCAGCATGAACATGAATTAGCTGGCTATGCAATGGAGAAAATGTCCGAAATTGATGGTGTCGCTATTTATGGACCAAGTGATCCAGGACAGCGT
Source organism: Sporosarcina obsidiansis (assembly GCF_009651005.1). Lineage (GTDB taxonomy): Bacteria > Bacillota > Bacilli > Bacillales_A > Planococcaceae > Sporosarcina > Sporosarcina obsidiansis. The sequence continues at coordinate 58,136 of NZ_WHVW01000009.1, read as the reverse complement.
GCAGGTTTGGTGACATTTAATTTACATGATGTCCATCCTCACGATGTCGCTACCGTGCTAGATATGAATGGAATTGCTGTCCGTGCAGGTCATCACTGTGCACAGCCATTGATGAAATGGCTTGCTTGTTCTGCGACAGCACGCGCTAGCTTTTATTTATATAACACTACAGATGACGTAGACCGCCTCGTGGAAGGACTTCGCACAGCAAAGGAGTATTTTAACGATGTCTACTAATAAACTCGATCAACTATATCGATCTGTAATTATGGATCATTATAAAAACCCTAAAAACAAAGGCGTTTTGGAGGATGGGAATGTCACGATCGACATGAACAATCCGACATGCGGAGATGTTATTCATTTAACGATGAATGTGGTAGACGATATCGTCAAAGATGCGAAGTTTGAAGGGGAAGGCTGTTCGATTTCAATGGCCTCTGCCTCCATGATGACACAGATGATCAAAGGTAAAACGACGGATGAAGCAACTAAATTGGCGCATACCTTTTCAGAGATGATGTTAGGCAAAGATTTGGACGATTCGATTGAGCTCGATGACTTAGAGGCACTGTCGGGTGTCGCAAAATTCCCTGCCCGCATTAAATGTGCAACATTGAGCTGGAAAGCGATGGAAAAGGGAGTTTCCGGTGAGTCGCAGTGACCTTGGCCAAAGTACGAGCAATTATAGAGCGGAGGAATAAATAATGGCGAAACAAATGCCGGAAATCGGCGATTATAAATATGGTTTCCATGACAAAGACGTTTCTGTATTCCGTTCAGAACGTGGTCTGACACGTGAAATAGTAGAAGAGATCTCGAACATGAAGGATGAGCCGCAATGGATGCTCGATTATCGTTTGAAGTCTTTGGAGATCTTCTACAGCAAACCGATGCCGCAATGGGGCGGAGACTTGAATTCATTGAATTTCGATGAAATCACATACTACGTTAAACCATCTGAAGCAACAGAACGTTCTTGGGATGAAGTACCTGAAGAGATCAAGCGTACGTTTGACAAACTAGGTATTCCTGAAGCAGAACAAAAATACTTGGCAGGTGTCTCTGCACAGTATGAATCTGAAGTGGTTTACCACAATATGAAAGAAGATCTTGAAGATTTAGGAATCGTCTTTAAAGACACAGATTCTGCACTTCGTGAAAACGAAGAACTATTCAAGCAATATTGGGGTACAGTCATTCCAAACTCTGATAACAAATTCTCAGCGTTGAACTCTGCTGTGTGGTCGGGTGGTTCTTTCATCTATGTACCACCTGGCATAAAAGTGGATACGCCGCTACAAGCGTATTTCCGTATCAACTCGGAAAACATGGGACAGTTCGAGCGTACACTCATTATCGTAGACGAAGGCGCAAGCGTTCACTACGTAGAAGGCTGTACAGCACCTGTTTACACAACCAACTCATTGCACAGTGCGGTTGTTGAGATCATTATCAAAAAAGACGCATACTGCCGTTACACAACGATTCAAAACTGGGCAAACAACGTCTATAACTTGGTAACGAAGCGTGCGGTATGTGAAGCGAATGCAACAATGGAATGGATCGATGGAAATATCGGTTCTAAATTGACGATGAAATATCCAGCTGTCATCTTAAAAGGTGAAGGCGCACGCGGTATGACATTATCGATTGCACTTGCCGGTAAAGGACAGCACCAAGATGCAGGCGCGAAAATGATGCACTTGGCTCCGAATACATCGTCTACGATTGTATCCAAGTCTATTTCACAACATGGTGGGAAAGTAACGTATCGCGGAGTGGTTCACTTCGGACGCAAAGCAGACGGTGCACGTGCGAACATTGAGTGTGATACGTTAATCATGGATAAACAATCTACTTCTGATACGATTCCATACAATGAAATCCTAAACGATAACATTTCATTGGAACACGAAGCAAAAGTTTCGAAAGTATCTGAAGAGCAGCTATTCTACTTGATGAGCCGCGGTATTTCTGAGCAAGAAGCAACAGAAATGATCGTAATGGGCTTTATCGAACCATTTACGAAAGAACTGCCGATGGAATATGCGGTAGAGATGAATCGCTTGATTAAATTCGAGATGGAAGGTTCTATCGGGTAATCATACAAACCCCCTTGTCACAATTTGTGACAAGGGGGTATCTTTGTTATTTCCTAGAAGTCCACGGAGTAAGCCTTCTACATAAAGAGTGGAAACGTAGTTTGAAAAATATCAAGACTAGAGATCTTTGTTACTTTTCTTCACAACGGCTATCGTACATCGTGAAACACTGATTAATTTATCTTCCTCGTCCGTAATTTGGATATCCCATACCATGGATGTACGACCTCTATGAAAAGGAGTTGCGGTTGCAGTCACAATGCCATCTTTTTTTCCTCTTATATGGTTTGCATTGATTTCTAGCCCCACAGGATAATGTGTTTCAGGGTTAAGATTCAGGGCAGCAGCCATACTAGCAGCTGTTTCAGCCAGAGCGACGGAAGCTCCTCCATGTAGCAATCCCATTGGTTGAATTGTTTTAGGTCCAACTGGCATATCACATACAACGCGATCAGGTGTTAACTCTTTAAAAGTAATTCCTAATGCACCAATAAGTGTTTCACTAAGATCTTTCCCGTTCACTAAATCCAAATTCATCATACACTCCACTCCTTAACTTTTTCGAATAATGGTAGACTATATTTTTATCTTTTGCATAAAACTGTTTTACTTGTTTCTCAGAAACTACTTCGAATACATGTATATACATATATTGAACTATGAAAAGAGTTTAATTCTATAAGAAACCAATCTTTCAAAAAAATCTGTATACATGTACAATAGTATAGTGTATAGATAATTTGTCAAGAATAACTGAAAATATAAACGATTTGAACTGAAAATTCTACCTCCATACGTGGTAGGAACCATGTGAGTATGACTATTGTTCAGTTGGTGTTCCACATCTACTGAGTCCATATAAAGCCACCAAGCCACCGTGGCATGTTTTGAATTTTGAAAGGTGTTGCTATAAAAAGCTCAATTCAAAATCCAAACGCAATCACGCCTAGATCACATGAATTTATAAGGAAGGAGCAAAATTTCATGAATAATAACCTTGATCAGAATAAAGTAGAACATATTATACAAGTTTGCGCCTGTGCGAACCTCCGGACAGTATCAGGCTCTCTCACTCAATTATACAACAAGCTTTTGAAGCCTACTGGTTTAAAAATTACACAGTACTATATGCTAGGCAATATATTTTGTTATCCAAATATCTCAATAAGTAAGCTGGGAGAAATCATGTTGCTTGATCAAACAACAGTCACACGCAATTTAAATATTTTAAAGGATTCCGCTTATGTAAAGATCACGAGGGCTGAACACGATTCCAGAACAAAAGTTGTTTCAATTACTGATACGGGGCTTGAGAAATTAAACGAAGCGGAGCCTATTTGGTCGCAAGTTCAAAATACCATTGAAGGTATTTTTGGCAAAGAGGAATATAGTGAGTTATTAAGGAAATTAGAGAATTTACATAAGGTGATAGAGGACTATGAAAACTAAGACCAGACGAACATCACTATAAGGAATTTTATCGTTGTGTGATACTGTTTTGAACGTTGTGACTTAGATGGTAAGATAAATTAAGTGAAGGGTCATTCATAAATTGATTGACAAGTCAGAGAAAACAGTTACAATACATGTATATACATGTATTGTAAGTATGCTTACGTTTTCTATTTGTGTGTAAAGAAAAGCATGATTGCAGATTAACGCTGAAGAAGAAGGTAGTAGGACATTAGTTTTCTTGGCGGTATATGCGGCAAATAGATTGAAAGCGCTTACGGAAAAGGAGAGTGTACATGATGAATTTAGTAGATTTGAAAAAAAGTATGAGTATTCCGGTGATTGCTTCGCCCATGTTTATTATTAGTAACCCGAAGACAGTGATTGAACAGTGTAAAGCAGGAATTATCGGTTCTATGCCATCTCTAAATGCCAGACCGTCTTCTCAATTTGAAGAGTGGCTTGCAGAGATTACAGAAGAATTGGCAGATTATAATACGAAAAATCCTGACAAACCAGCCGCACCTTTTGCGATTAACCAAATTGTTCATCGGTCCAATGAAAGACTTCAAGAAGATATGGAGATTTGTGTAAAGTATAAGGTTCCAATCATCATCACGTCACTTGGTGCAAGGGAAGATGTGTATGAAGCGGCACATAGTTATGGCGGTATCGTACTGCATGACGTAATTAACAACTTTTTCGCAAAAAAAGCGATTGAAAAAGGAGCCGATGGTTTGATTGCGGTCGCAGCAGGCGCTGGAGGGCATGCAGGACCGAAAAGTCCGTTTGCTCTCATTCAGGAGATCCGTGAATGGTTCGATGGTCCACTCGCACTTGGAGGTTCTATTGCAACCGGAGGAAGTGTTTTGGCAGCCGAAGCAATGGGCGCCGATTTTGCTTATATTGGGTCGCCATTCATTGCAACCGAAGAAGCGAGAGCAGTCGAAGAATATAAGCAAGCGATCGTAGACGCAACTTCCGACGATATTGTCTACAGTAATTATTTCACGGGCGTGCATGGGAATTATTTAGCTCCATCCATTCGTGCTTCTGGCCTGGATCCAGATAACTTGCCGGAGAGTGATCCGACCAAAATGAATTTCGGCGGAGAAGCCGGACAAAAAGCTTGGAAAGATATTTGGGGCTGTGGGCAAGGAATCGGCGTGATTAACAAAGTACAGTCGACAAAAGAGTATGTTGCACAATTAGAAAAACAGTACGTCCAAGCGAAAGAAAAAATAGTAAGTGATAGAGTAAACGCAACCAGCAGATAATTTGAGGAGGGTACGCATGCAGCACATGTTATTTAGTGATCCAATAAAATTAAATGCGAAACGTTACAAAGACAGAGAAGCTATATCATATAACGGTCAACGATTTACTTATAAGGATTTTAACGAAAGAATTAACCAACTGGCTCATGCGCTGCATAGTATCGGAGTCAAAAAAGGGGATAAAGTGGCTTTCATGCTAATGAATTGCCATCAATTATTTGAATTAATATTTGCTTGCGCGAAAATTGGAGCTGTTTATGTACCAGTCAACTCTAGATTTGTCGTTCGGGAGATTCAGCATGTTCTGGATGACTCTGAGTCTGACGTACTGGTAGTAGATTCTCGATTGATTAAAGAAGTAGTCCCTTTCATTGAGAAATATAAAACAGCAAAACAGTTCATCACAATAGGAACAAATGAACAAGCTGGATTTTTTGAATATGAAAACTGGATTTCGGGTTTCTCCAAAGAAGAACCTGTCCCTTCGTCACCTATTAGTGAAGTAGATACACTTTCTATCATGTATACTGGCGGAACGACCGGTTATCCTAAAGGAGCAGTCCGTTCACATCGTAGCATGTATTTAGTTGCTTTATTATTTAGTATTGAATTTAATATAGGCAGGCTTGGAAAAGGGCTAGTAGCCGGTCCTTTATACGGTGCAGCCGCTTTAAGTATTTCGCTCCCTAATTTATTTGTCGGAAACAGTGTTCATCTTTTGGAGAAATTTCATCCCGTTGATGTGTTGAAAGCAATTGATCAGGAGAAGACGACGACTACATTTTTAGCGCCACCCATGTTAGAAGCGATCTTTTCATTGCCTGAAGAAATCTTGCATCAATATGATGTATCATCATTGAAATCATTAATTTCAGTCGGGGCACCTTTGCATACGAGTACAAAGGAAAAGGTATTTGAATATTTTCCTACTGTTGAATTGAATGAATTTTATGGGGCAACTGAGTTAGGCGGCGCTGCTAATTTATTTCCGGAAATGCAGAAAGAAAAAGACCGGTCGGTTGGCGTGCCAATGCTGGGGATGGAAATTGAATTACGTAATGATGATGGTGTACCTGTGCAAGGTAGTGAAGCAGGAGAGTTTTTTGTCAAAGGAATTACGTTATGCGATGAATACTATCGAAGACCAGAAGCAAACAATACATCATTTACAGGTGAATGGCTCAGTTTAGGTGATGTAGGAGTTCAAGACGAAGAGGGATATTACTATATCGTAGATCGAAAACAAGATATGATTTTATCAGGTGCGATCAATGTCTATCCTGCTGAGATTGAAGGTGTCCTACACGAACATCCTAAAGTGGAAGATGTAGCGGTGATCGGGATTCCAGATCAGAAGTGGGGAGAAGTTCCATTGGCAGCTATCGTGCTGCGCAAGGGTGAACAAGCCGAGAAAGAAGAGATTATTGATTTTTGTAATGGGAAATTAGCAAAGTATAAAATTCCGCATCATGTCGATTTTGTCGAAGAATTACCGCGGAGCTTGCAAGGGAAATTACTGAAGTTTCAAATACGGAAAAATTATGACAGAAATTGAAGTGTAACACAACAATAGAGAAATAGAAGATCCGGAGTGCCGCTGTGTACACTCCGGATCTCTCTATTTATTCTTCCGTATCCTGAACTACCGCTTTTGTTACGGCTGCAATAGGATCTGGCTTAGAACGTCTTACTTCATTCGTTAACTCTTCAATACTCGGACGGATATTGCTCTTACCTGAATAGTTTTCAAGCATTTCTTTGACATCAATACCAGACGAAGCTTTTAATGTTTCTTGCAAAGTGGACATTAAATCGGTCGCATAGGAAGTGACTTTATTGGCACCGCCGCCTTCACCGCTACCTGTATCAACGACAGTGATTTTATCAATATTGCCGAGCGGGCTTGCGACTTCCTTAGCGTATTCAGGCAGCATTCTGACAATCATATCGAGCACAGCTGCTTGACCGTAAAATTCAAAGGCTTCTGCGATTTTTCGTTTCGCTTCGGCTTCCGCCAGACCTTTTAATCGAATGATATCGGCTTCTGATTCACCTTGAGCGCGTTGGGAATCGGCTTTAGCCAAACCGTCTAAACGAACTTTTTCAGCATCGGCTTGCGCGCGTGCTTCAATCCGATACTTTTCTGCGTCTGCTTCAGCTAGCTGCCTTGATTTTTCAGCCGCTGCATTTTGCTCAATAGCATAGCGATCCGCGTCGGCTTTTTTCTTTACTTCCGAGTCGTATTGCTTTTCACGACGCAGTATTTCTTTTTCTTCTAACTCAATTTGTTTTTGACGTTCAATAATTTGAATTTGCATTTCCTGCTCGGTTACTTCTTGTTTGGAGCGAGCTGTTTGCAATTCATACGCTTGGTCTGCGCGTGCTTTTGCGACATCTTGCTCACGTCGATACTCGGCAACTTTTAATTGGTTTTCTTTTTCAGCTTCCGCAATTTCTGTCGCACGTTCTAACTCTGCTTTTTGTGCTTCTTTTGAGGCTTCCGCGTTTTTAATGCGGGTTTCTTTCTCGGCTTCAGCGGTCGCAATGTCTGCATCGCGTCTTACTTGTGCAATACGTGGCTTTCCTAGTGAATCAAGATAACCGTTTTTATCACGAACATCTTTAATGGTGAAAGATACAATGACAAGCCCCATTTTCGCAAGGTCTTGAGAAGCAACTCGCTGAACTTCCTGAGAGAACTTATCACGATTTTTATAAATTTCTTCTACGGTCATGGAACCTAAAATGGAACGAAGATGACCTTCTAGCACTTCTTTAGCTTCATTTTCACGATCTGCTTTTGATTTCCCTAAAAACTGCTCTGCTGCGGTCGCAATTTCGGATATGGAGCCACCGATTTTAATGATTGCCGTGCCGTCTGCCATAACGGGCACGCCTTGTTCGGTATATACTTCAGGCGTAGTGACTTCAAGTTTGCTTGATAATAAACTTAGAGGTTCTGCTTGTTGGAAAACAGGGAATACAAATGTACCGCCCCCTCTAATAATTTTTATCCGATTACCTGATTCATCTGTATGAACATTTTTCGAACCTAGATAACTTCCTGTTACAATCAATGCTTCGTCTGGTCCTACTGTTCGATATTTCATCACATACACTGCAATGACAGCTAGTAAAACAAATCCAACTATTCCTAATGTAATCCAAAGACCCATCATAAATTCCCCCTTTATTATTTGAAGCGGAATGGCTCATACTCTTTTACAAAAAATGTTCCATTTTCCACCTCGATCAGTAGCACTTCTTTTCCATACTCAATGGCCTCATTTTCATATCCGACAGCTCGTTTCGCTAAATTCCCATTCACCGTCTCGATAAGAATCTCGCCAAACCCATCTACAGGTATCGGAACAATTACTCGCCCAACTAGACCTGTAAGTGATTCATCGGTATAGGCTAGCGATACTTCAGCCGATCGTAGCGGAACTAATACAAAGAAATAGAGTAAGAAGTCCAGTACAATAGCAATAACTACCGCCATGATCAGTATGCTCCAACTAGTCAGTGAGGTGAGAAGTTCACCTATATACGCAGTAGCTGAAGTAAATGTAACAAACGCAAGAATGACTGCAGGATCCAGGAATGGACTCAGTTCACCGATACCTTCAGCCATATCACTAATCAATACATACAACAAGCTGGCAATTCCTGCGATGATCAATATATACAAATAGAGCTGTTGAATCGCTATGCCGAATAACTCCATTTTCATCCCCGCCCTCCTATTATCTTTCGTTAATACTTATACGGACAAATGAATAAAAAGTTTCAATATTATCAAAGAAGTGTAGAAATTTACATAAATAGATGGTATTCAATAACATATTCAGGGAGCTAGCTGTAAAAAGGTGATACTGGCAATGATTATGCATAACTTTCCTCTGCAAAACAGAGTTCTAAACCTTGTATTCCAGTAACCTATATTCTATAATAAGAAAGCTATTACTATAACCTTCACAAGCCCTACTTTCTCCTGGGCGCTATTATTATTGGGCACCCGTCCAATTTGTACGTCAACTCAAAAAAGAACCACAAATACAACTGAATATTTTTAAAACAGCCTATATAGCTGCTTTTTTGTTGAGCCTTTTTTTGCTAAATTACTTTTAAGGGGGTGATAACTATGAAATTATCTCCAGTCGAACAAGAAAAATTATTATTGCATGTTGCCGGTGAATTGGCGATAAAAAGGAAAGCACGTGGAGTTAAATTAAATTATCCTGAATCCGTCGCGTTTATCTGTCATTACATAATGGAAGGTGCACGAGACGGAAAAACTGTCGCGCAACTAATGAGCGAAGGAAAGCAATTATTAACGGTAGAAGACGTCATGGAAGGCGTTGCCGACATGATTACGGATGTACAAATAGAGTGCACGTTTCCTGATGGCACGAAACTAGTAACCGTTCATGAACCCATTCAATAAAAGGAGGCCGCAACTTTTGATACCAGGAGAGATTAGACCTGCAAATAAAACGATTGAAATCAATGTAGGACGTTCTGTTACCTCAATTCGTATTGCCAATACAGGCGATCGTCCTATTCAAGTAGGTTCACATTTCCATTTCATTGAAGTCAATAAGCACTTGCAATTTGACCGTGAAAAAGCAGTGGGGATGCATTTAAACATTCCAGCTGGAACCGCTGTTCGATTTGAACCAGGGGAAGAAAAGGTAGTCGAATTAGTGGAGTTTGGTGGCAAGCAACATGTTTTTGGCTTGAATCAATTAACTGAAGGTTCTACACATAAAAAAGACGAAATTATTGAAAAAGCGAAAGAAGGTCAGTTTAAAGGAGCAGATACGAATGAAATTGACTCATGAACAATATGGGAAAATGTTCGGTCCAACAGTTGGCGACCAAGTTCGTTTAGCAGATACAGATTTATGGATTGAAATTGAGAAAGATTATACCACGTATGGGGATGAAGGGATATTTGGTGGAGGAAAATCCTTACGTGTTTCGATGGGGCAAAATGGTCAAAAAACAGCGGATGAAGGTGTGTTAGATACAGTAATTACAAATGCTGTGATTATTGATTATACAGGTATTGTAAAAGCGGATATTGGCATTAAAGATGGACGAATTGTGGGCATTGGAAAAGCAGGAAATCCGAACACGATGGACGGTGTAGACCAAGGAATGATCATTGGTGTAGGAACGGAAGTGTATGCAGGTGAAGGATTAATTGCAACTGCTGGCGCCATTGATACGCATATTCATTTTATTAGCCCTGACCAAGTAGAAGTGGCACTAAGCGCTGGAACGACCACGTTTATCGGAGGTGGAACTGGTCCAGCTGCGGGTTCGACTGCAACGACCGTAACCCCTGGAAGATGGCATTTGCATCGTATGCTCCAAGCAATTGAAGATATCCCTCTGAATATTGGTCTATTTGGAAAAGGAAGTGCGTCATTACCGGAGCCTCTGATCGAGCAAGTACGAGCGGGCGCAATCGGGTTGAAAATTCACGAGGACTGGGGGGCTACTCCGTCAGCATTGGATCAAAGTTTACAAATTGCAGATGAGTATGACATTCAGGTCGCACTTCATTCCGATACATTAAACGAAGCAGGTTTTGTAGAAGAAACTATTGAAGCAATTGATGGGCGCGTTATCCACGTCTTCCATACAGAGGGAGCGGGTGGAGGGCATGCACCTGACCAATTAAAAATGGCGAGTTTTCCTAACGTATTACCGGCATCGACAAATCCAACAAAGCCTTTTACCACAAATACGATAGATGAACATTTAGATATGTTAATGGTGTGCCACCATTTAAAGCAAGATGTCGCTGAAGATGTTGCATTTGCAGATTCAAGGATTCGCCCTGAAACCATTGCCGCTGAAGATATTATGCAAGATTTAGGTATTTTAAGCATTATGTCATCCGACTCACAAGCGATGGGCCGTGTTGGGGAAGTTGCGATGCGCACATGGCAAACCGCTCACAAAATGAAAAAACAACGAGGGTCATTACCGCAAGATGATGGTAAAGAACATGATAATTTTCGTGTGAAGCGATACGTCGCCAAGTACACGATTAATCCAGCAATTGCGCAAGGGATCGCACATGAAGTAGGTTCTTTGGAAGAGGGAAAATTAGCAGATATTATACTGTGGAATCCAGCCTTTTTTGGTGTAAAAGCAGAAGTTGTCATGAAAGCAGGGATCGCTGTATTTGCACAAACTGGAGATCCAAATGCGTCAATTCCAACGCCGCAGCCAGTGATGGGCAGAAGAACATACGGTTTTCATGGACAAGGTCCGCAAAATGTGGCGATGACATTTTTACCGAAAATTGCAATAGAGGAAGAACTTCCTGAAAAATTAGGCTTAAAAAGAATGATTGGTACCGTGGTGAATTGTCGGAATATATCGAAAAACGACATGAAATTAAATAATGAGTTGCCTGAAATTGATGTGAATCCTGAAACGTATGAAGTGAAATTAGATGGAGAGCTTGCAACATGTGAGCCGCTAAGTGAGTTGCCGATGGCGCAACGCTACTTTCTTTTCTAAATCAAGACAAATGTACGGGAATGATAAAGGAGAGTGGACAGAATGTTAATTGAAAAGGTAATTGACAATATTAATGGACAAGAAGAAAAATGTACAAAGAACATTGAATGGGTTGAATTAGATTGGGAGCATTTAAGCAAACGGATCTTACGGACAGAAACGACTGGTAAGACTGATATCGCCCTGCGTATTGAACAAGAAGGGCCGTTACAATACGGCGATGTATTGTACGAAGATGAGGAGAAGATTATTGCTATTCGAACAAAAATGGAATCTGTTATTGTGATCAAACCAAAAGATATGACGGAGATGGGGAAGGCTGCATTTGAGTTAGGTAATCGTCATACCCCTTCTTTAATTGAAAATAATGAGATTATTGTTCGAGCTGACCATACATTGGAACCGTTATTAGAAGAAGTAGGTGTTGCGTATGAAACAACTGAAAAACGATTCAAGCAACCATTTAAATACCGTGGACATTCACATTAACTCTACGTTTCTTCATCTATTACAAATCCATGACTCTGCATTTCCAATTGGCAACTATACACATTCTTATGGTATGGAAACGTTTATCCAAGAAAACAGAATTCATACGAAAGAGCATTTATTGGAGTTCTGTAAAACATTTCTGAAGCACAATCTAGCATATGGAGATGCGATTTTCATTCAGGAAGCATACAAAGAAACAGAAAAAAGAGATATGAATGCTCTTTTATCTTTAGATGAACTTTGTGGTGCTGTAAAACTTGCCAAGGAATCGCGTGAAGCAAGTATAAATGTAGGAAAGCAATTTATGCGTACGATTCTTCCATTACACGAGTATCCGTTGTTATCTGATTGGCAAGCACATATAAAAAGTGGTAAAGCAAAAGGACATTATGCCATTGTGTTCGGTATATTCTGCTCACTAAATAATTTTGACCGAGATCAGGCCGTGATGTTGCATTTGTATTCTACGATTAATGGGCTCATCCAAAATGCTGTTCGCGCAGTACCATTTGGACAAAATACAGGTGTACAAGTGCTGCATGAGTTACTAGAGTGTATTAGTGAAGTGGCAAATAGTGTTCGGGGTTTAACAGTACAAGATATTTCAAACAATGCGTTACACATCGAATTAGCTTCGATGAAACATGAATATTTATTTTCTAGATTATTTATCTCATAGTATTCGAGGAGGATTTTTATGAAACCAGTACGATTAGGAATTGGCGGACCAGTTGGATCAGGCAAAACATCACTCGTGGATCAATTAACTCGAATGATGTACCAAGATTATAAAGTGGCGGTTATTACAAATGATATTTATACACGGGAAGATGCACAGTTTTTAATTCAAAATGGTGTGTTAGATGAGAACCAAATTATTGGAGTGGAGACGGGTGGATGTCCACATACGGCGATTCGCGAAGACGCATCAATGAACTTCTCGGCAATTGATGAACTGAATGAACGTTTTGAGGATTTGGATATTATTTTTGTTGAAAGTGGCGGAGATAATTTATCTGCTACGTTTAGTCCTGAATTAGTAGATGCCTATATTTATGTAATTGATGTAGCGGAAGGACAGGATATTCCGCGTAAAGGTGGACCTGCATTAACGCGTTCGGATTTGTTGTTGATTAATAAAACAGAATTGGCACCTCATGTAGGAGTAGATCTTGAGATCATGCATGGGGATGTAGAAAAAATGCGTGAAGGTAGACCTTATATTTTTGCTGATGTGCGCACACAAAAAAACGTAGATAAAGTTGTAGAATGGATTCAACGACACTTATTACTTGAAGGTATGACGACAAGTGGCAATTAATTCAAAAGGGCAATACGTGCATCATGGCGTATTACAACTTGGATTCGAAATGAGGAGAGGCATGACAAAAATGCCTTTCGTTTTTCAACAGCCGCCATTAAAAGCGAGCCGTGCATTATATGATGGTCCGAAAGATCGCGCCACTGTCTATATTATGGAATCTTCAGGAGGAATGGTTGCAGGTGATCGAAATGATATTACGATCACTATTGGTAAAGATGCGAATGTGACCATGATTCAGCAGTCTGCCCTCAAGATCTATCCATCTCCGAATGAAAAAGTATGTGTGCAAGAAATTGTTGTAAAAGTGGGGGAGCATGCACGGTTAGAATGGATGCCAGAAGTCATTATCCCTTTTCGTGAAGCTCGGTTTGAAATGTCGACAACGATTGAAATGTGTTCGACATCGACTTTGATCTGGGGTGAAATTATTGCACCAGGACGTGAAAAAAGAGGGGAAATATTTGATTTTGAAAGTTTTCGTTCGAAGTTATCGCTTCACATGGACGGTCAGTTAATAGCCCTCGACTCACTGTCATTAAAGCCCGGTGAAATGAATTTGCAAGCGATTGGAATGTTGGAGAACGCACAATATATTGGATCGATTTGGGTAGTATCACCGAACGTACAAACTTTGGATGTACGTGAAATTCAGCAAACGTTCTTGAACCATTCATCTGTAAAAGTCGCCATTACGCGTTTGGATCGTAATGCCATACATTGCCGCTTTTTGAGTGAAGAACAATGGGAGATGTAAGAAGAGTTGAAGAGAGTATTCGAGCTGTTTTCGGATCGTCTTTAATTGAATGTTATAATTTTGGGAAAAGGAATTGAAAAGCATGTGGAATAGAAAGTATTTGAGTATGTTATTCGTTCTGTTATTGGTAGTAAGCGCATGCGGCAAACCTTCTGCTGATCCTGCTTCAGAAGAGAGTGGGAGCAAAGAAAATCGAATAGTGTATGCTTCAGAGTCAGAGTTTGCGGGTTTAAATCCACTACTTGAAGAGACGAACGTAGATGCTTTACTTTTTAGAGGATTACTCCGTTTTGATGAAAACAATATACCGCAAAATGATATTGCACAGCAAGTAGATATTTCAGAAGACTTATTGACGTATACATTTACGTTAAAAGAGAACATCCATTTTCATGACGGAACACTACTCTCCGCAGATGATGTGGTCTTTACGATAGAAAGTATATTGGATGACCAAAATGCTTCATATTTGAAGTCGGATTTTATTGCGGTAGATACAGTTGAAAAAAATACGCAAGGTCAAGTCGTTATCACATTAAAGTATCCATTCAGCCCCTTTCTAGATAAGATGACCGTACCGATTCTGCCAAAACACGCATTTGAAGGAGAGACGATGCGAGACTCCGCATTTAATCGGTCGCCAATCGGAGCAGGTCCTTATCAAATAGAGGAATGGAATAGTGGAGACTACTTATCACTGAAAGCATTTCCTGAGTTTTTTGGAACTGTTCCATCTATTGATCACGTCGTTTTTAAATTTATCGAGGATAGTACAATGCGTGCTTTGCAATTAAAAACAGGCGAGGTGGATGTTGCCTTGCTCGACCCATCTCAAGTGAAAGCTGTCTCGAAAGAGGATTCTATTACGCTCTATGATATTGACTCTGCTGATTATCGAGGTATGCTCTTTAATATGAATCATGAGATCTTTCAAGATGTGAATGTACGAAAAGCATTGAGTTTTGCAACCGATCGCGAAAATATGGTAAAAGGAATTTTGTTTGGATTTGGGGAAGTAGCCTATTCGCCTTTACAAAAGAATACCTATCAGAATTCCGACATTGAGAAGTACAGTTATCATATTGAAAAGGCAAACGAATTATTGGAGAGTGCAGGTTGGAAAAAAAGAACGGATGGCTTCCGGTACAAAGGAACTGAAAAGCTGGCGTTTACCATCACATCTCCGATAACGGATGAAGTCCGAGTAGATATGGCGAATTACTTATCTGAAAGCTTTAAGGAAGTGGGAGCGGATGTGGATGTGGCGGCTCTGGACTGGAGTGCTATTCAAATTGAAGAAACCGATGCATTTATGATTGGTTGGGGAAGTCCATACGATGCAGACCACCATACTTATAATTTATTTCATTCAGATGAAGCAAGTTTGACTAGTTCAGGTTATAACTATGGAAGTTATTCCAATGAAAAAGTGGATCAGCTCATAACAGAAGGAAGAAAAACGGTGGATGAAGAGAAACGTAAACAAATTTACGAGCAACTTCAATATGAATTAGCAGAAGATCCTCCTTTTATTTATATTGCCTATATGGATGCGGTGTATGGGATGAATAAAAATATTACAGGAGTGAAGGAACGGACTCTTGGTCACCATGGATCCGGATTCTTATGGAATGTCGAGGAGTGGCAATGGAATGACCGTTAAGTGGATGATAAAGCGAATGATGATGGGCATAGTCGTGCTCATTGTCGTAAGCTTTTTTTCTTTTTGGATGTTGGACCAAGCACCGGGGAATTTAGCTGCTTCCTATTATGGTGGCAATGCCCAAACATTGAACGCTTCAGAAATTGAACGCATCAATGAAACATTTGATTTGAATCGGCCGATGATGGAAAGATATTTTTCATGGTTGCAAGAAGCTACACAGAAAAACTTGGGCTATTCTTCTAAAGAGGGCAGACCTGTAGTGGACATACTTTCGGAAAAAGTTCCGAACACGATTGTGCTAGTTGCCGTTTCATTGTTATTAATTATTGCACTATCGATTCCTCTTGGTTTGAAAGCAGGGATGAAAAAAGACTCAATTCTTTCTAAACTAGTTTCGAATTTATCTATCATCATGTCTTCCATCCCTGCATTTTGGTTAGGGCTCGTATTGATTTGGCTATTTTCATTGCAACTCGGATTATTGCCATCGTCAGGTATGAAGAGTATAGGTAGTGACGGGTCCCTTTTAGATCGTCTAACGCATTTAGTGTTACCTGTCACCGTCCTCGTCGTTTCACATGTTGGGTTGTATGCAAGGTTTTTGCAAGAGAGTGTCATCGTGGAGAATACAAAGTATTACGTTTTGGTGATGAATGCGAATGGTGTGGATAAAAAAACTATAGAACGGGGTATTTTGAAAAATGCACTTTCACCTTATATTAGTTACTTTGCGATGACGCTACCTTCTTTTTTTGGCGGCTCTGTCATCATTGAATCGTTGTTTTCTTTTGGGGGACTCGGCCAGCTACTTGTCAAAGCAGTAAGCAGTAAAGACTTTCCTGTGCTCATGGGCGGTGTCTTAACGATGGGAATATTCGTTGTCGTGACGTTATTTATTGCAGATTGCATTTTATACATCGTGAATCCTCAAATTAGAAAAGAGGGAGTTCGGTGAGTACGCATAAAAAGCAAATGTTTTGTTGGAGTTTCTTATTGGTAGTCTTTCTCGTCACGCTATTTTCCTCTTATTTAACTCCATATGATGCAAATACTATGAATATGAGTGAGGTATATGAATCGCCAAATGGAAGTCATTTATTTGGCACCGATCATTTAGGAAGGGACGTTTTGACAAGGTTGATACAGGGAGGAAAGGTAACATTAACTGTAGCTACTGTGGCGACCATACTTTCATTCATAATTGGATTGATTTATGGGGGAATAAGTGGCTATTTGGGTGGAGTGCTAGATACAGTTATGATGCGTATAGTAGAAGTTTTGCTTACCATTCCTTCCATCTTAATCATTTTAGTATGTCAAGCGTTCATGCAGGGGAATATTTGGAGCATGATACTCATTATTGGTTTAACAAGTTGGTATACGACGGCCCGCATGATTCGGACAGAGTTTTTAAAACTGAATCAAATGGAATTTGTTCAAATGGCAAAAATGATCGGTACACCCTCATGGAAAATCATTTTGGACCATTTGTTGAGAAATAGTATTCAAGCAGTTTTTGTAGTCACCCTATTTAACTTTGCAGGTGCAATCTTCGTGGAGGTTTCACTAAGTTTTCTTGGCATTGGAGTTCCACCAGCAGTACCTTCATGGGGGAATATGCTATATCATGCACAAAGTGATTTCATTGCGGGCGCTTGGTGGATTGGCCTTTTCCCGGGACTTCTCATTATTTTCACGGTGTTGGCAATTAATATGATTGGCAGTTCCTCAATAAAAGCGAAGGGAGGTCAATGAATGCTTGAAATAAAAGAACTTTCAATTGGCTTGGATGAGCAACATATTGTGAAACATGCTAGTTTTTTGATTAAACACGGAAAGATCTCGACGATGATCGGAGAGAGTGGCAGTGGGAAAAGTCTTACACTGTTGGCGATTCTGGGCATGCTTCCGAAAGAGATGCGAGTTTCAGGAGATATTTTATTCGGAGTTAGAAGTTTGTTCGGCATGTCAGTTGAAGAGCTCCACTCCTTTCGCAGGGATGAAGTCTTTGTGATACTTCAAGATGCATTCAATAGTTTCAATCCTTCTGTAAGATTGGGGAAACAATTATTCGCTTTGTCTGAAGGAAAGCGTACAATTGGATATTCAACGTTTTTGGAGAGAATGTCACCGATTTTTAGTCGACTACATTTGTCTAATGATGTCTGTGAAAAGTATCCATTTGAACTCTCAGGAGGAATGCTGCAACGGTGTATGATTGCTTGTGCATTATATAAAAAGCCATCTCTATTAATAGCTGATGAACCTACTTCTGGTTTGGATCTCTATAGTCAAAAGGCTTTCATAAAAACGGTAGTAGAGATGAATCGTGAAATGGGTACGACGATTTTTTTAATCACACATGATATTGATGTTGTGAAAGAACTGGCGGATGAGGTGATCGTGATGTTTCAAGGGGCCGTTGTTGAAAGTGGAAAGTCAGACATCCTATTAAATAGTCCAAAACATTCTTACACAAAGCAGTTAGTAAATAGCAGTTTTCGAATGGTGGAATAAAGTATGGCAAACCTTGAAATTCGTAATGTGACAAAAGTTTATTCCGTTAGAAAAAAAGAGAAAGTGGTTTTAGATAATTGTGATATGTTCGTACCTTACGGCCAGATTACAGGCTTAATCGGACGAAGTGGCAGTGGAAAAAGTACGTTATCTCGATTAGTCATGAGATTGGAAGAGCCGACAAATGGAACGATTTATTTGGGTCAGACGCCAATTTCACAAATAGACAAAAAACATTATTATAAGCAAGTCCAAATTGTTTTTCAAAATGCTACTGCCGCATTGAATCCATCCTGGACAATTCGAAAAGTATTGGAAGAAGTACTCATTGTGAAGAAAGAAAAGTGGGGGAGCCATCATAACGAAATGCTGCGGAAGATGAATTTATCTCCGAGCATACTTAACGTGTATCCATCGCAATTAAGTGGTGGAGAAAAACAAAGAGTGAACGTGCTACGTGCATTACTGATGAAACCTTCCCTACTGGTATGTGATGAAATTGTTTCCAATCTAGATCGTCTGAATCAAAAAGAGTTAATTTCATTGTTAGTTGAGATTCAAAAAGATACGGATATGACGATCTTATTTATTTCACATGATCTAGATATTGTGAGATCCATATGTTCTACGATTTTTGAGTTGGAAGATGGGAAGTTGAAACAACTGCTTTGAAGTTTGTCTGTTTGATTTATGCTGAGAGAAATCATGCCGCCATCACGGTGTTGGAAGTGAAAAAAGAAGCAGGTAGATATAGGTTTGTGGAATGATCCCATTGAGCAGTGGGCTGAAGAATAGTATGGATGGCTAGAGGTGTAAATTGCAGAGCATTAAAAGTGCAACATAAAAAACAAGACTACCAGTTTTCCACTAATGGCAGTCTTGTTTTAATCTTATTAAAGAATTTGCTTCTGTTCATTGTTTTTGAATAGAGTGTGTTTCAATGCGATTAATTTTCAAATCATTCATAGCAGTTTTTTGATACGTAAATTCGACATCGGATTGAAGGCGTTCAAGAAGAGAAAGAGTTTTGGATTGGGATGCAGTTAAAGAACCAGTTTGTCCATAGATAATTTGCTGCTTGTTTTCAATAGAAGTTAATCTTTCGTTTGTCAACTTCTGCTCTTCTTTCAAACCTGAAACTTCATTCGACAAAGCTACTATGTCACTTTTCACTTCTTGCATCTCTTGCTTCAATATGTTGACATCTGATTTCAGCTCGCTAACATCTGTCTTAAGTTGAGTAACATCCATCTTAAGTTGATTCACATCATTTTTTAGCTCACTGACATCCGTTTTAATTTCAGAGACATCCGTTTTGATGCCTTTCATTTCATCCAGAATCTGTTGCAATAACACTTCACTCATAATAAATCGCCCCTCTCCAGTGTAGATTTGCTTATCTATATACTATCATGTATTTCCTTAAAAACAACTGAATCATGACCTTACGAATATATGTAAAATCAATTAGTTGACTATATACCTATAGGGGTATATACTATTGATACTAACTACTAGTAAGGAGTTGTAATTATGACTGCAAAAGCAACTGTTTATGTTTCATCCACTTGTCCGTATTGCACGATGATGACAAACTATTTAGAAGAGATCCATGTTCCTTATGAGACGATTAATGTGTCTACTGACCCCGCAGCAGGTCAGCGCTTGGTGGAAATAACTGGACAGATGGGTGTGCCGCAAACTTTGTTGAACGGCAAATGGATTTTAGGGTTTGATCCAGCAAGTGTTCAAGCCGCTTTAGACGCATGAAGCGCATCAAACAGCTCTTCACATGTAGAACGTGCACGATCCAAACAGCCGAGGAGCTAGAGAAGAAGATGTTTCCTAGGTTTTGCATTGGCCATGTAGCGTTTGTGGTGATGGGCGTGGTACTTGTCATGATGGAGTGGACTCGCTAAATAAGAGGAGGCAGCACAAATGAGTTGGATCTTTATCGCACTTCTTGTCGGAATTTTAGTCTGGCGTATGAAACCAGCAAAAGGCATACGTACGATGTCGACGGATGAACTGAAAAACATCTTGAAAGATAAAAAGATTCAGTTCGTGGATGTACGCACACCGGCAGAATATAAAGGAAACCATATTAAAGAGTTTCAAAACATTCCATTACACGTATTAAACAATAAAATCTCTAGTTTGAAAAAAGACCAAGAAGTCGTCGTCATCTGTCAAAGCGGTATGCGCAGTTCAAAAGCAGCAGGTCAACTGAAAAAGGCAGGCTTTACTAATGTCATCAATGTGCGCGGCGGAATGAGTGCATGGCGTGGATAACTACAAAGAACGTTTCGGGTATAGAATCCGAAACGTTTTTTGTATTCTAGAAAGTTTGATATAAATGTCTGGACAGCGTTTATGAGTATTACAAGGTTTCTATGAGTAGCGCTATTATTCAAACTAGATAGTAACGATTTTTCCGAAAATACATAAGGTATGATACACTACTAGAAAGGTAAAAGGAGGCGGACTTTCCATGATTCATATCGGATTGACAGGATGGGGAGACCATCCGAGCCTATATAATGAAAAGACACCAACGAATAAAAAATTAGTTGATTATAGTAAACATTTTCCGATCGTTGAACTGGATTCGACGTTCTATGCTATACAGTCTGAAAAAATGATGCGGAAATGGACAGAAGAGACACCAGCTAACTTCCAATTCATCGTCAAGGCGTATCAGGGAGTCACGGGTCATCAGCGTGGCAAACTACCATATGACTCGGAAGAAGAAATGTTCTCGTTATTTAAATTGTCGATGAGTTCATTCGTAGAGGCAGGCAAGCTTGCGATGGTGCTCGTCCAATTCCCGCCCTGGTTTGATTGTCAGAAAGAAAACGTCGAGCGCATACGCTATGTGCATGAACAATTGCAGCCGTTGCCGATCGCAGTAGAGTTTCGCCATCAATCCTGGTATTCACCTGCTTACCAGAAGAAGACGCTAGAGTTCCTACGCAGTTTGAACATCATCCACGTTGTCTGCGACGAACCACAAGTCGGTGACGGAAGCGTCCCGCTCGTGCCGACTGTAACGGATCCGAAAGTATTATTGCGTCTTCACGGCCGCAATGACAGTGGCTGGGTCAATACGTCAGGTGATAGTAAAGCTTGGAGAAAAGTCCGTTATTTATATGACTATAATGAAACAGAGTTAGAAGGCGTGAGCAAGATCGTCAAAAATCTGGAACAACAGGCACAAGAAGTATTTGTCATTTTTAATAACAATTCCGGTCAGCATGCAGCGAAGAATGCCAAACAGTTTGCGGGGCTTGTCGGTGTAGATTACGGACAGCCGCTCACCAAGCAGATGGATTTGTTTGAGGAGGATCAATAATGGAATATATATTGTTGGCATTAATCGGTTTGGCTTCAGGGGTGATCGGCTCGATTGCGGGGCTTGGTGGAGGAACTATACTTGTTCCGGTCACGTTGTTTATCGGTCTAAATCTGGGCATGATACCTAATATCACTCCACAAAGTGTAGTGGGCTTGTCAGTCATTATGATGATCGCGAATGGTCTTGGTTCGACGATTTCTTATATGAAAGTAAAAACGATTGATTATCGCAGTGCCTTCTTGTTTTTTATAGCCAGTATACCAGGTATTATAGTAGGCGCCTGGATTAATAAAAGCCTGAGCATTCAATCATTTAATTTATATTTCGGTATTTTATTGATCGTATTGTCCACACTCCTACTAACAAGAAAGTATTTGAAACCAATTCGTTGGTTTGTTGATAACGGAAAAAAGATGACGTTCACTGATCCGCAAGGCGAGACGCATGTGTACGGCTATCCGATCTGGTTCGCTATTCTGCTTTCATTGTTTATCGGGCTGACATCCGGAGTTTTCGGAATTGGTGGTGGCACGATGGTTGTGCCTGCCATGATTTTGCTGTTCTTGTTCCCTCCACATGTGGCGGTTGCGACATCGATGCTAATGGTATTTCTATCCGCAGTCGTGAACTCTGTTTCTCATATTTCGCTTGGGCATGTGCCTTGGTTATATACGATCCCTGTTGTGCCGGGAGCATATTTCGGTGGAATGCTAGGTGCCTACTTAAATGGGAAAATGAAGTCAGATACATTGGTTTTGGTTATCCGCATCATTTTACTCGTATTTGGATTGCGTTCCATCTATGAAGGGATCTGGGGTTGAAATATATGAAGGAAACGGTTTCTACGATACACATTTATCATACCAATGATGTACATAGCCATTTTGAAAACTGGCCGCAAATTAAACGATTTCTACAGCAACGAAAAGAACAAGCAGCAAAAGTGGGAGAGGCTTGTTTCATTTTTGATATTGGAGACCATATTGACAGATCGCATCCTTATACTGAAGGTACAATTGGCAAAGGCAATGTGAAGTTGCTGAATGAAGTGGGATATGATGCGGTAACAATCGGTAACAATGAAGGCATTACGATGTCTAAGCAAGCGCTGAATATGCTGTATGAAGAAGCACTGTTTGATGTAATCATCTGTAATTTGAAAGAAGTAGATGGCGAGCAGCCGTTTTGGACGAAACCATTTAAAATTTTGGAAACTGAGGATGGTGTTAGGATTGGACTGGTGGGTGCCACTGCTCCTTATTATGAATTCTATCGTCAACTTGGTTGGGAGATTGTTGAGCCACACGCTGAATTGCAAAAGATTGTAAGGGTGTTGAGAAAGGAATCGGATATTGTTGTTTGCCTATCGCATCTGGGTATCCGTGATGATCGACTGTTGGCAGCTGAATGTCCAGAGTTGGATATAATTTTAGGAGCGCATACTCATCATTTATTGCAAAATGGCGAATGGGTTGAGGATACATTGCTTGGCGCGGCAGAAAAGTTCGGTCATTATGTTGGCCATATTCGAGTGGATGTGGATCGTATGACGAATCAGGTTATCCATATGGAAGCGGAAGTGTTTCCGACAAATATGATGGAGCAAACAGCAGAAGATGTTGAACAGGTAAATGCCTATATAATCGAAGGAGAAAAGGCTTTGAACGTACCTGTTTTTTATAATCCGTCGCCATTATTTCAGAAGTTAACAGGAGATAGTTCGCTGTCCTCTTTTTTTGGACGAGCGCTTTTGGCTTATACAAATGCAGATTGTGTCCTCTTCAACGCAGGGATTTTTCTTGGGAGTCTCGACGAGGGATGGGTGACAAAAGGAGATTTGCATGCACTTTTGCCACATCCGATTAATCCTTGTATTGTACATCTTGACGGATCAGAATTACTGACGATTTATGAACAGTCGTTAGATCCGAAATGGGCTGAAATGGAGATCAAAGGCTTAGGTTTTCGTGGAACGTTTATGGGAAGCATGATTCACGAACGATTATTCCGCAATCGGGAAGGGCAATTATTTGTAGGCAATCAACTGGTAGAGCGCGGAAAAACGTACAAACTGGCTACACTTGATATGTTTACATTCGGTTTTTTCTTTCCTTCATTAAAAGAAGCACCGAAGGAATATATCATGCCAGAAATGATTCGTGATGTGCTTGGCTGGTATGGAAAAAAGTATTTTCATGAGAGATAGTATGAACGCCTCCTGATTTGCATAATGTGAAGCAGGAGGCGTCGCTTTGCGGTTTTATACGAATAATACAAGACCGAAAAAAACTAGATATTCGAGAAATTGGCTACGATTTATTATTCCTACGATTTTTGTGGCTGTCGCCATATTTTTCTATACAGTCAATAAACAGCTGACTCCTATTTACACACAATATGCTGAAGTGCAAACGCAGAAAATCGCAAGTCATGTGATCAGCCAAGCGATCCAAGCTCGTTCTACGAGTGTCTATGATGTAAATGATGTGATTGAAAATGTGCCAGACAATACGAGTGATACCGTTACGACAAAGTTTAATGCCGAGATTATTAATCAAGTAATGTCTGAGATTCATCAATTAGTAGAAGATCACTTAGAGCGGGCAGAGGGTGGAGATCTAGATATGTTACCTCCGTTAGGTGATTTAGAGTATAACCCAGATATGATGGAAAAAGAACAAGGTATCGTGTTCTTTGTGCCGCTTGGTCAAGCAACAAATATCCCACTGATCGGAAACTTAGGACCGAAAATTCCTATACGTTTCCACGTGATAGGTGATGTCCATCTCGATGTGGGTACGGATATCACTGAATTTGGTATCAATAATGCCTATGTGGAAGTGAACTTGCTCGTGCAGGTAAATGTGCAGATTATCGTCCCCCTCGCAACAAGTCGAAGTGTAGTGGAACAAAAGATACCTGTAGCAATGGGATTGATAAGAGGGAAAGTACCACAAATTTATTCGAAAGGAGAGCAGACGCCCGCACAGATTGAAGTGCCATTGCAAGAACCACAATAAATGGGTATTGTGAACGTTGTCGATTATTGCTACACTGATAACAGAAGAATATCGAGACTTAGTAGAGGCTGCATTGTTTATTAGTAACTTGTGAGAGAGTGACGTCCATGACCACAAGTGAAAGGAGACGATGCCGAAGTTTGAGAAGGGTTGACTTCTCAGGTTGGGGTCATTTCGAAGAGGAATGGCACTGTCATACAATGACAATGTATGGAGAGCTACAGCGACTAGATGATCCGCATACACTTATCTAAACACGATGATTGATTAGCAGATGAACTGTTAGGCCGACTCCTACATGTTAGTGAAACTTGTTGGGGGTCGGCTTTTATCTATTATTAGTTTTTCACTCTTCGAACAACCTTTCTACCTTTCGATATTATCTAGCAACCAGAAAGAGGAGGAATTTATATGATTGGAACGTGGGTATCCATTTTGCCTCCTGTTATCGCTATCGTGATGGTATTGGTGACGAGGAGAGTACTATTGTCTTTAGGAGCTGGGATTGTAACAGCGGCTTTACTCATCGCGGAATTTTCCCCAATGGCCACATTGAAAAATGTCTGGACGGCTATGACGGTTTCATTTTGGGATGAAGGACTGAATACGTACAATATATTTATTATGTTATTTTTATTATTATTAGGTGTCATCACGGCTTTTGTTAGCTTATCTGGTGGTAGCACTGCGTTTGCGAGATGGGCAGTCAAACGTATTCGTACGAAACGGGGAGCTAAATTGCTAACATTGATTCTCGGGATTGCTATTTTTGTAGATGACTACTTCAATGCATTAGCAGTTGGACAAATTGCACGTCCAATTACCGATCAGCACAAAATCTCTCGTGCAAAACTGGCATATTTCATTGATTCTACTTCTGCACCGATTTGTGTGGTATCGCCGATTTCAAGCTGGGGGGCGTTCTTGATAGGGCAACTTGCTCTTATACTAGGCACGACAGCTACCCTTAGCTATTCGCCATTAACAGCGTTTATCCTGATGGCGCCAATGAACTTCTATGTAATTGCTACACTTTCCATGGTGTTTTTCTTTGCTTGGACGAATCATGATTTCTTTGAAATGAAAAAACACGAAGATCGAGCAGTAAACGAAGGTTTGTTATATGATCCTGAAAAAGAAATCCCAGGTGAGTTAAAAGAGGAATTTCCAGAGCACTCGCATGGGAAAGTACGCGATTTGGTTGCGCCGATCGTGACGTTAATTGTGGTAACTCTAGGAATGATGGTCTACACAGGTTACAAAGAAGCAGGTGTCTTTGACATTTGGGCTATTTTTGAAAATACTGATGTGCCTAAATCGTTAGTGGTTGGTGGCGTGACAGCTACTTTACTAGCTATGCTATTGTATACCCTACAAATGAAAGTGAATAAAACAGCAAGTGTATCTTGGATGGGGCGTGCATTTATTAGTGGTTTGAAGGCTATGATGCCTGCTATCCTAATTTTAATTTTTGCATGGGGCTTAACCGATTTGATTGCCACACTTGATACAGGATTATTTTTATCTACAACGGTGGAACAGCTGAATATTCCGATAGCTTTCTTACCTGTATTAATTTTTGTTTTGGCGGGATTAATGGCATTTTCAACAGGTACTTCATGGGGATCATTTGGTATATTATTACCAATTGCGGGTACGATCATGGTCAATGCAGCGCCTGATCTACTATTGCCTGCGTTAGCAGCAGTTCTAGCGGGAGCGGTTTTTGGAGATCACTGTTCACCGATTTCAGATACTACTATTTTATCTTCTACTGGAGCGGGCTGTAACCACATGGATCATGTAGCTACTCAATTACCATATGCATTGGTGGCTGCCGGGATATCCGCACTAGGCTATTTTGTTCTTGGTTTGACAGGTTCCGTATGGATTGGTTTAGCAGCAGTTGTTATTGTATTAATAGTATTATTTACGTACTGGACAGCAAAAGGAAAGCAGCGTCAAGCCCGTACGATATAAATTTAAAATTAGACTAAGAGTGTTGGTGGTATCGGCTCTCTTAGTCTAAAATTGTTTTGACATCTACTAAAGTCCTGTTTATACTAAATATACAGAACTTTAATTGTCAGAAAAAAATGAATGGTGGTAAGTTTTGTGAAATAACAATATGAAAGGAGAGAGTAGTATGGAAAATCGTTCGCAATGGGGAACGAGAGCAGGTTTTATTCTAGCTGCGGTTGGTTCAGCAGTGGGTCTTGGAAATATTTGGCGTTTTCCCTATGTCGCGTATGAAAATGGTGGCGGTGCATTTTTCATCCCTTATTTATTTGCACTTTTAACAGCTGGGATTCCTATCCTCATCATGGAATTCACAATCGGACATAAGTACCGTGGATCGGCACCACTTTCTTTCTTCCGGCTAAATGGGAAAAAGACAGAATTTCTAGGTTGGTGGGGGATTTTCGTTTCATTTGTCATTTCGACCTATTATGCAGTCATTATTGCCTGGGCAATGAAGTACACAATTTATTCATTTAGTTTATCGTGGGGAGATAAACCACAAGATTTCTTCTTTGGAGATGTCTTGAAATTGGCAGATACTCCAGGAGAAGTAGGAGGATTAGTTGGAGGCGTTGCATTACCACTACTACTCGTTTGGGCAATTTGTTTTATTATCTTGCTCGGTGGTGTCAAGAAAGGGATCGAGTTGGCGAATCGGATATTTATTCCTGTCCTTTTTATACTATTTTTATTCGTCGTCATCCGTGCGATCACGCTTGATGGAGCAATGGTAGGTTTGGACGCATTCTTCAAACCAGATGTCGATAAATTACTGAACCCACGGGTATGGGTAGCTGCATATGGACATATTTTCTTCAGTTTGTCGATTGCGTTTGCAATTATGATTACGTACTCCAGTTATTTGCCGAAGAAGTCTGATATAACAAATAATGCATTCATTACAGGTTTTGCAAACTCCTCTGTTGAGTTATTAGCAGGTATCGGCGTATTTGCGGTACTAGGATTCATGGCAACTTCACAAGGGGTAGACGTGGGGGATGTAGCCTCTGCAGGGGTAGGTCTTGCCTTCGTTGTGTTCCCTGAAATTATCAATCAAATGCCAGGATTGAACGGGCTATTCGGAGCATTCTTCTTCCTGTCGCTTGTGTTAGCGGGTCTAACTTCGCTCATTTCGATATGTGAAACGTATATCGCAGGATTATCAGATAAGTTCAATATTTCTAGACGCCGTTCTGTTTTTATCGGTGTTGGTCTTTCAGGAGTAATTTCTATGCTATATGCAACAAAGGGTGGTTTGTATTTCCTGGATGTAGCAGATTACTTTATCAACCAATTTGGTATCGCGGTTATCGGTCTAGTCGAAGTTATTTTGCTGGCTTGGGTTTTCAGAAAACTCGGTGTTTTTGAACAACATGCGAATGCGGTCTCAGATATTCGCTTGGGTTGGTGGTGGAAGTTGTCACTAACATTTATCACACCTTTGGTACTCGGTACTATGTTATTCTTCTTGATCAAAGATAATATCGCTGAAAACTACGAAGGATATCCTACATCATTCTTATGGACGATCGGGTGGCCTGTTGCTATTGGAGCGTTTGTCATGTCGATTGTCTTTACTTCTATGAAGTGGAAGCATAATACTCACGTAGTTTCTGATTATGAAGAAGACAAAGGAGGGCTTTAAATGGATACAGGAATGAGTGGTTCTGCAATTCTCATGATGATAGTCGGTATAATTATTATCTGGGGCGGTCTATTTTTAAGTATCTTCTATGCCTCCATACTGACGAAATTTAAAAAGAAATTTAAGGTTGAACAATAATACCCATTGCCTGTAGCCGAGAAATTGGTTGCAGGCGTTTTTTTGACTTATTGACAAAAGAAAGTAAGACGATTACATGGTGTGTGGTCCGGGATTTATACTTCAGATGGGACGCTTTCCGGAGGGAGCTACTTGAGCCTCAAGGAGTTGCCCCTCTTACGTTCCAATCCTATAAGTGGTGTAATAATACTTTTAGACATTACTGTAGTTATCAAGTATCTTAGAAACTGTTCTTTACTTTTTTAAGTTCAAATTCAAATGTACAATTTAAGTAGGAATCTGAACATTCAACTTACTAACTTCAGAAAATTACGCTAGTGAATCGGAGTGGAAGGCGGCGACTCTGGGAGGATCAGCCCGACAGGTGAGACAACCAATAAGCGTAGCGAAGGTTGGCTCACCGCGGGCCCTCCAGAACGCGTCCGCCTGGAACGCAGAGAAACGGTAACCTTACCGCTCACTCTTTCTTTTATCTACCGCCTCTAAGCTCCATCTATAATTGAACACTTTCTGAATTTATGTTACATTGACATGAGTAGAAACTATGAACAGAATGGAGACGGTAGCGTTGTCATGTAGACCTGAAACAGGAAGAAAATCAGAGCATGTAAAGAAGCCTGATTGGCTGAAGATTAAGCTGAACACCAATGAGAACTATACAGGTTTAAAGAAATTAATGCGTGAGAAAAATTTACATACAGTTTGCGAAGAAGCACGTTGCCCGAATATACATGAATGTTGGGGAGAGCGTCGGACAGCGACGTTCATGATCCTGGGGGCTGTATGTACAAGAGCATGCCGTTTCTGTGCGGTGAAAACAGGTTTGCCGAACGAATTAGACACTGCTGAACCTGAGCGCGTAGCAGAATCTGTTGAGTTAATGAATTTAAAACATGTGGTGGTTACAGCAGTCGCGCGTGACGATTTGAAAGACGGTGGTTCTGGAATTTTTGCCGAAACCATACGTGCGGTCCGTCGTAAAAATCCATTTACAACGATTGAAGTACTACCATCCGACATGGGTGGCGATCGGGACAATTTGCAACGCTTGATGGATGCGAAGCCTGATATCTTAAACCACAATATTGAAACAGTACGTCGGTTAACGCCTAGAATTCGAGCACGTGCCACATATGATCGTTCATTGGAATTATTAGCTCGTGCAAAACAGATGTACCCTGAGATACCGACTAAATCTTCACTGATGGTTGGGCTAGGTGAGACAGTTGAAGAAATCATCGAAACAATGGATGATCTTCGTGCACACGATGTGGATATTATGACAATTGGTCAGTATTTGCAACCGACCAAAAAGCATGCGAAAGTTGTGAAATACTATTCTCCTGATGAGTTTGGTGAATTGCGTAAAATAGCAATGGAAAAAGGGTTCTCTCATTGTGAAGCGGGGCCGCTTGTACGCTCAAGCTATCATGCGGATGAGCAGGTGAATGCTGCTGCTAAAGAAAAGCAACGGCTAGGTGACGAGCAGCTTGAACTAGAACAGCAAGCGAGCAGTTAAATGGAAGTGAAGCAGACAATGGTTATTTTAGAGAACGTTCAATATGAAATAGCGGAAGAATTTCGAGAAGGCTTTGATGAAGAAGCACTGAATGAACGATTCAGCGAAGTACTGTTGAAATATGATTATATTTTAGGGGATTGGGGATACGGTCAACTGCGATTAAAAGGATTTTTTGAAGACCGTAATGCCAAATCTACCTATGAAACGAAAATCAGTACGGTACAGGATTATATTTATGAATACTGTAACTTTGGATGCGCATACTTTATCTTGAAAAAGATTGGTAAAATCAAACCTGAATTACAAGAGAACGAATAATAATGAAGCTTCGAGCAAATTGCTTGGAGCTTTTTTCTAGTCCACATATTGAGGGGACTTCTGCTGAATGCCGTTGAAAATATGATAAGATAGAGTGAGGAAAACGATGAGGAGGAAGACGTATTATGTATTTTGTCGATCAAAAACAAATTAGTAAAACACTTGCGTATATGGAGCAATTACTCCGGATTTTTGAAAAGGAAAATGGTTGGCAGCAGAGTGAATTAAACAAGCTAGCGATTGAACGTATCGCTCATGGTTTAATTGAAGGAATTATTGATGTGGGGAATTCCATGATCGATGGGTTTATTATGAGAGATCCAGGGAGCTACGAAGACATTATTGATATTCTAGAAGATGAAAAAGTCATTCAACCAGAACAAGCTAGTCCATTGCGAACGTTTATTACGTTGCGTCCTATGATTGTCCGTCAATTTATAGAAGTAGATACCGTACAAGTTGAAGAAGCTATCCGAGAAACAACTGCAGAGCTAAAACTATTCCCGAAACAAGTCCGAGATTATTTGACTAATGAATTAGGACCAGTTTCTGCGTTTCTCCCAACGGAGTAATGGGTATGACACAATATAAGGCGTATTGTTTTGATTTAGATGGCACAATATATCGTGGAAAAGAGCCAATAACCGAAGCGGTTGATTTCGTCACTCGCCGCCAAGAAGAAGGATATGAAACGTATTTCATTACAAATAACGCAGCTTTGACACGTGCTGCACAGCAGAAGAAGTTAGCTGGATTTGGGGTGAAAACAGATGTAGAACACATTATGAATTCCGCTATCGCCCTTGCTAGATATTGCAAACAATATTATGCAGGAGCGACCGTGATGATGATTGGCGAAGAAGGGTTGGAAGAGGCTCTAGAGGCAGAGCAGATTACAATTACTTCAGAAAATCCAGATGTAGTTCTGATGGGACTCGATCGGCAAATCACGTATGGTAAATTGGCGGAAGCATGCCTAGCGATACGAAATGGCGCGCACTTCTTAGGAACTAATCAAGATGTGAAGTTTCCTACAGAAAGAGGGTTGGTTCCAGGAAATGGTTCTTTCCTTCATTTGATGGAAGTAGCAACAGAAACGAAACCGATCGTGGTGGGCAAACCGGAACCTCATATGCTGCAGTTCATTCAACAGCAAGGTGAATATGGAAAAGACGAGATGATTTTGATCGGTGATAATTATGATACAGACATTTTAGCAGGAATCCGCTATGGGATCGATACGGCATATGTAGCAACAGGGGTTACTCCTGTAGAGGAAGTACTGACAAAAGAATTACAGCCAACCTATGTGCTGTCCTCGCTTGCTGAATGGCCAAAAAAATAAGCATAGTGCTCTAAGAGGACTATGCTGGTTCATTTATGATTAGAAAAGTGGATTGTCATCGATGAATTGATAAATGCGTGCTGTCAATTCATCGGGGGTATCCGCTTCGACAAGTTCACCGTTAACGATCGCATATAAAGTATCCGTACATTTTGTACAATAGCTCAAACATCCATACTCGAGTACATCAATGTTCGGGTCTTTTTCTAATGTCTCAAATACCGGATAGGAACCATTTGCCAAATTACTGATACAAAATTCCACGATGGGATTCATAACTCTCACCTCACCTATTAGAAATGGTACTCTTTTTTTAGGTAGGCGTCAATGAACTTGGCATATTGTGAAAAGTATCACAAACTGCTATAATAGCAAATGAGGTTTGATCGGAAAATAGACATAGAAGGAGAACATTATGAGGAAATTACTGTTATTAGGTGCCGGATATGGCAATATGCGAATATTACTTCGCTTACTCAATAAGGACTTGCCCAGTGATATCGAAATTACGCTTGTTGACAGGACTCCGTTTCATAGTTTGAAAACGGAATTTTATGCGTTGGCTGCAGGAACGGTTCCTGACTCCGAAATTCGAGTGGCAATTCCAAATCATGAACAATTGAAAGTGGTCGAGGGTGAGATTAAAGAAATTAAACCCAATGAGAAGGAAGTAGTGCTTGCAGACGGTCAAACGCTTACTTACGATAATTTAGTCATTGGGTTAGGTTGTGTGGATAATTTTCACAATGTTCCAGGGGCTGAAGAAAATACACTAAGCATTCAGACGATCGGTAAATCCAGAAAGACCTATCAAACGCTTCTTGGCTTGAGTGGAGGAGCGACAGTAGGGATTGTTGGTGCAGGTTTGAGTGGGATCGAATTAGCAAGTGAGTTGCGTGAGAGTCGTCCGGACTTGAATATTAAATTATTCGATCGCAGTCCTCGAATCTTGCGCGATTTCCCTGAACGATTGAGTAACTATGTGAAAAGTTGGTTTGATCAGCATGAAGTGGAAGTAGTAGCGAATTCAAACATTACAAAAGTGGGACCGACTATTCTATATAATCATGAAGAGACGATTGATGTAGATGCGGTTGTTTGGACAGCAGGTATTAAGCCAAGTCACGTCATCGAGGAAATGGAAGTTGAAAAAGATCGTTCAGGAAGAGTGGTACTAAACCAGTACCATCAAATCCCGAACCATCCGAACGTCTATGTCGTCGGTGATGTAGCTGCACTTCCTCATGCGCCGAGCGCACAGTTGGCCGAGGTTCAAGCAGAGCAAATCGTTCAAGTACTGCGTCTTCTATGGAATAATGAACCGCTAATGGAGAAAATGCCAGAATTAAAGCTGAAAGGTTTTATGGGTTCATTAGGCAAAAAGCAAGGGTTCGCTTACCTGGCTGATCGTACAGTTACAGGTCGAATCGCACGGCTCATGAAATCGGGCTTGTTATGGATGTACAAATGGCATAATGGGTAAAATGAAGGGGATGTCCAGAAAGTCAGTAAAAACTGATTTTCTGTGACAGCCTTTTTGCTTTGAGGAAACCGAATGAAAAAAGGTTACTATCAACCTGTTATAGAAGCATGAACTAGTAATGATTTGAACACTTTTAACACATACTAATAGTTCTCAATTATAAGCTGAGATTATCATTTTATGCTTCTTGGTAGCCATGTGCTTCCATTGCGGTGAAAACAGGTTTCAACTGAATGTGACCCTCGCCAATCATTTCATCTTCGATCATTACAAGTGGATAAAAATATTCTTCTTCACGTACTTTTTCCGCAATTTCTTGTTGGCGTACATCCGTGATTTCCTTGTTAATATCGATATACGCAATAGAGAATGGTTGATTGGGATACTTTCGAGAAAGTGCTGCTTCGAGCCACTCATACGTATCTTTTGAAGAAGGTGCATTGACACAGCTGGCGCAGATAACATCCGCTCCATAAATTTCAATTGTGACTGGTGATGTCGACATAAAAATCAATCCTCCGAATCATTATTGGATTTTTTCTGCTTGGCAGTTTATAATAAGTATAAGGAAAGGAGAGAGTGATTACAATGACAACAGATACTCAACTATATGAACCGGTAAAAGAAGTTTTAGATAAATTACGCCCATTCCTCTTGCGAGACGGGGGAGACTGTGAACTCGTTGATATCGACGAAGGGATCGTCAAATTACGTTTATTAGGCGCATGCGGAACGTGCCCGAGTTCTACGATCACATTAAAAGCGGGAATTGAACGTGCGCTACTTGAAGAAGTGCCAGGTGTCGTAGAAGTAGAACAAGTCTTTTAAGGATACTCTAAAATAAGCCGTACAGAGAAGTTTTGACTTCTTTGTACGGCTTTCGTCATTCGTTAGTTTCTTCACCACGAATTTCTTGCCATCTATCCTTTGCTAGTTGGATAATGTTCGGTTCAGTCGACCTTTTTTGGCTCTCAATTACACGTGAAAAATTACGTATTGCTTCTTCTCGATCATGTATACGCCATGATAATTCGGCTATCATATACTGTACTCGAGTTTCTGACATTTGTGTTCCCACATAATCACCTTCTGAAAACGCGTGAACATATAAATTACGAGAGATTGTCAAATAGCGTTTTTCTTCTGTTTCATTCTCTGCTTCTCGAAAGATCCAGGCGATTCTTAACATCATACCGGCCATTGTCAAGTGCTTTTCTTTTTTTAAGTTCGCACTTAAATAAGCTAGTTTATAGGCTTCTATCGCTTCTTCTTTCGTGCGTATGCCACCAAAAGATCGGCTGTGCCATTTAGCTGTAATATTTTGAGCAATCATTTCTTTTGTGCCTGGCGCAAAATATGGAGAGAAATCATCTGTAGATGCAAAACCACAATGGGGACAAACGGTAACATTATAGAAAAGGGGATTAATTTCCTTGTTTACATATATAGGTCTAAAGTCACTATCGTGTTGTGCTACCCTAACTTGACGTGAACGGATTCTAGTAGTAGGAAAATGCTCTTTACACTGCAAGCATTGCATTTTCTTTTCATAAAAAGGGCTTACTTCCACTGTTCTCATTCCTTTCATTTCTATTACTTATTATACAGCAAAATAGACCTATAGAGGGGAGTATTTGTTTGCAATTCAGTGAAATACATTGATATGATAGATGAAAACGTGGAAAGTGAGTGTGAACAATGAATAATCCAGTAGAAATTACAGAAGCAGCGGCATTTCACGTGAAGAAGATGATGTCCCATAATGAAGAAGAAGGTTCATATCTGCGTGTCTCCGTCAATGGTGGGGGATGTAGTGGTTTAACATATGGGTTAGGTTTTGCCCAAGAGAAGAATGAAGATGATGTAGCATATACACAACATAATATACCTGTACTCGTCAAGGAGGAAGATGCGGCGATCCTTCAAGGGACGAAAGTGGATTACAAAGAATCCCTCATGGGCGGCGGCTTCACCATCGACAATCCGAATGCGATTGCAAACTGTGGGTGTGGGACTTCCTTTCGAACGGCTCAAAAAGCGGGTACTCCTGCAGAATGTGAATAAAATAGTAAACAGTATGTAACAGAAAAGAACATGCATAAAAAACGTCCATCCCGCCATTACTATAGAGCGGGATGAATGTGCATTTGCATATAAAATATGTCGAAACGTATTTATTCGTCGCTAAATGAAAACGGATACATGTACGGTGTATTGTCCTTTAATTCAATTGGAACACGATGTAGCAAGGGAATGAAAATTAAAAAAAATTCATATGCTGTTTCCTGGTCGTAATTGATTATTTGCACAATAAGAATACTATTGAAAAGCATGCTCAAAAGGGCTACTATAGGTAAGGAAAGCTATTCAATTTAATTCTAAATGCCAGCATCGCGTAAAACCATGTATTGATCGATTTTACACGTACTCGGCATTTAATAAACTTAAAGGTGGTTTCGATTTACGTGAAAAGACCGACAATCTTAGTGTTAGGTGCAGGTTACGGTGGTTTGATGACTGTTGTCAACTTGCAAAAGTCATTAGGTGCAGACGAAGCTGACGTCGTCCTGATTAATAAAAATGATTATCATTACGAATCTACTTGGTTGCATGAAGCAGCAGCTGGGACATTAACACCTGAACAAGTCCGTTATGATATTTCAAGTGTCATTAACAGTAACAAAGTGAAATTTATTAAAGCAGAAGTAACAGGTATTGATGTAAAGAATAAGAATGTTACGACAAATATTGGTTCGCATACATATGACTACCTTGTGATTGCACTTGGTTTCGAAGGTGAAACATTCGGCATTCCAGGTCTTGATCAATATGCATTATCTATTGCGAACGTAAAAGCAGCCCGTCAAATCCGGGATCATATGGAATACCAATTTGCGACTTGGTCTCTTGAAGAAGAGAAGGACGATAGTCGCCTTACAATCGTTGTCGGTGGAGCAGGTTTCACAGGCATCGAATACCTCGGTGAGTTAGGCAACCGTGTTCCTGAACTATGTAAGGAATATGACGTGCCTGCTGAAAAAGTAAGAATTCTATGTGTAGAAGCAGCACCTATGGTATTGCCTGGTTTTGACCCTGAACTTGTTGAATATGCAGTGCGTCAATTGGGTTCTAAAGGGGTAGAATTCTCAATTGGAACACCTGTTGTGGAAGCGACTCCTGAAGGCGTCAAGATCAAAAAAGGCGAAGATGAATTTGAGTTCATTAAAGCTGGTACAGTGGTATGGGCTGCAGGTGTTCGCGGAAATCGTTTGATTGAAGAATCAGGTATTGAAAATATGCGAGCTCGTGTAAAAGTAGATAAAGATCTACGCGCACCTGGTTTCGAAGATGTCTTCGTTGTAGGAGATTGTGCGTTAATGATTAACGAAGCAATCAATCGTCCGTATCCACCAACAGCTCAAATTGCGATGCAACAAGGAGATATGTGTGCTAATAATATTATCGCTCTGATAAATGGCAAACAGACAGCTGAATTTGTGCCAGATTTAAAAGGAAGCGTTTGTTCACTGGGAGATTCTGATGCGATTGGTGTCGTATTCGACAAGAAAATAACAGGAGCTAAAGCTTCATTCATGAAGAAAATGATAGATAATCGTGCGCTCTTTATGGTCGGTGGAGTGGGATTAACGATTAAAAAAGGGAAGTTTAATTTCCTATAAGAAACAAAAGAGAAGCACTCGCATTGAGCGGGTGCTTTTTTCAGGAATTCTATATACTAATGGTATAAGTCAACCTTGGTGATGGAGTAAACGTCTTAATCTATTAGTTATTCTTTAAGAATTCATGACAACTGACGAGTTCGTTCCTTAATCTCTATCTCATTCTATTGAAAGCATTCATACCATCCTGTAAAATAATGATGTGAACTGGAGGTAAGCGAAAATGCAAACTATATCCATAGCACAAGTCATGCTATCGATCTTGATATTTATGGTCATGTTTTTCGGCATCGGTTTTTTGCTGAATATGTTGTTACGTATGACATGGCTTATGGCGATCATTTACCCAATTGTAGTCATTTTCATTATTGATGATATACCGATGTATCAATACGTGACGAAACCTGGTTTTGCTTTTAGTGAGCTGGGAAGCAATATACTATCCCTTCATATGGTAGACATTGTCATTCTGTCTAGCGGGCTAGTGGGTGCGATTATTTCTGGGTTTGTAATGAAAGCGTTACGTAAACAAGGGTATCAAATGTTTTAACGTGCAAATAGCTACATACCACAAAACCCTCAGGCAATTGGCTTGAGGGTTTTATAGCGTTAAACAACACATACGAAAGAAAAACACGTCAGTCTGGAATGATTACGCAGTAATGATAATTTTACTTATAAAATTACGGTATACGTAATGATCGATATGACGATCCCGGTTACTGCACCAAAGAACACTTCGTTCGGTTTGTGTCCGAGTAATGTCTTCAACTCCTGGATTTTCTGCACATTATCTTTCTTTGGCCAACCTTTAATATCATCTACAAATACCTGGAAATCAGTTCTCATTTGGTTAATGATAATAGCTTGTTGACCTGCTTGATATCGGATACCTGTGGCGTCAAACATGACGATCACTGCAAAAATGGCAGATACCGCAAACAAGGGCGAATCAAGACCTGCTTCAAAAGCAATTGCAGTGGTTAACGCAGTAACTGCTGCAGAGTGGGAGCTAGGCATGCCGCCTGTTGAAGTCATTAAGCTGAAATCGAGTTTACGTGTCAATAGAAAATGAATAGGGATTTTTACAAATTGAGCAAACAGAATGGCAAATAACGCTGCGAGGAGCGGTACGTTTTCAAAAATGGCCAATTGATTCCACTCCTTTTCATTGATTTTAACATAACCCACCACGTAACCAAGCGGTGTAATTGGTTCGGCTTATTGAGAATAAGTATATCATAATCTGTTAACTGAATTCAGCAGAAGTTGTCCATAGTTCAACCATGTAATTTTGAATAGACGTAAATACATATTTCTTGTTATTGGAACAGCCAATCTTCGTAGTCTATACTAGTGGGGAAGAATCGTAAAGAATAGGGAGGACATCGCGATATGATTACTGTTGAATCCGTATCTACACTTGAACAGCAAGAGGTGGATGTACTAATTATTGGAGTACCCGATCATCCTGAAAATGTAGAGGGGTGGGATGCGTTTGTACAGTCGTTCCATCCTTCTATCCCCGAGTGGATTAAATCGCATGATATCAAACAGGATTTTAAACAATTGACTAAAATGCCTGCACTGTCTAAAAGAAATTATGATCGTGTGTACTTTGTAGGAGTAGGCAAGCAGAAAGAGTTAACAGAGCAGCCAGTACGCGAATTATTTGCTATGGTAGGAAAACAATTGCACAAGGACCGTGTACGAACGGCAGCGGTATGGACTGCTCCTTTTTGTAATGAAGAGATGACCTGCGAGGATGTCGCGTATTTAGCATCCGAAGGTATTAGCCTAGGAGCATACGAGTATGAGGGATTTCATACCACATCAAATGAAATCGATGTCTCTCTCACTTCCATTACATTTATCACGGCGGCGGATGAACAAAGTGTCAAAGGGGCAGGAGAAGTAGGCATGATTTATGCGCATGCTGTCAATGAAGCACGGACACTTGTCAATGCACCGCCGAATTTGTTGACTCCGACTAAAATGGCGGACTATGCGAGAGAGTTGGCAGACAACTATGATCTAGAGATTGACGTGTTGGGCAGAGCGGAAATGGAGGAACTGGGCATGGGTGCGATCCTAGCGGTGAACCAAGGCTCTGTTGAAGAACCGCAGTTAATTGTATTAAAGTATCAAGCGATGGAACAGTGGGAAGATGTAATTGGTTTAATCGGTAAAGGAATTACGTACGACACGGGCGGCTATTCGCTGAAACCTCGTGAAGGCATGATAGGTATGAAAGGGGATATGGGAGGCGCTGCGGCCGTTCTGGGGGCTATGTGTATCATCGGAGAGACTCGTCCAAGAAAGAATGTAATTGCGGTGATAGCATCTACTGATAATATGATTTCGGGCGCTGCTTTCAAACCGGATGATGTCATCACCTCATTAAGTGGTAAGACAATCGAAATATTGAATACGGACGCAGAAGGGCGTTTAGTGTTGGCAGATGCGGTGACATATGCGAAGCAAGCAGGAGCAGAATATTTGATTGATGTAGCCACACTTACTGGCGGTGTAATTGTTGCGTTAGGCAATGATAAGACGGGGACTTTGACGAACCATGATGCATTCTATAAGCAATTCGAGGAAGCGGCAGAAGAGTCCGGAGAATTCATTTGGCGCCTACCTTTGACTGAAAATGATAGGAAGCGGATTCGTAAAAGTGATGTCGCGGACTTAAATAACTCACCAGGTCGTGATGGTCATATGATCTTCGGCGGTGGGTTTGTAGGTGAATTTGCTGAGAATACACCCTGGATTCACTTAGATATCGCGGGAACTTCTGATGCAGCTAGTCCTCACGTGCTAGGTCCTAAAGGCGGCACAGGTGTCATGGTCCGTACGTTAGCAACATTTATAGAACGTTTAGCTGCTGAAGAAGCGCAATAAAGAAGACTTATAACATTCATTCAGGTCGTGACTGGGCGCTTTACCCAATCTCCTGTATCCCATGGGCATAGGATAAAGGGAAAGGGGGAGCATACATGTCAAGAGCACAATATCGTGGCGGTGGTGGCGGCGGCTTTGGTAGAGGTGGATTTGGATTTGGAGGATACGGATTTGGTGGTCCATTTCTAGGTGGTCTGGTTGGAGGAGTTTTAGGTAATGCACTTTTCCCGGGCTATGGTTACGGTGGCGGTTATGGTGGTGGTTACAGCGGCTATTATCCGCAACCTTATCCATATTATCCGCCCTATTACCAGCCTTACTATCCATACTATTACAGGTAAAAAACACGCAGAGAGGATTAGTCCTCCTGCGTGTTTCTTTTTGCAGTCGTTCTTTTTTGTTCTATTACTTCTTGCAAATCATCCGCAACAGTTAATTCGGTTGGCTTGACACCTGCCACATAGGCGGCACGGCTCATTAAGTGACCACCAATTGGGGAAGTGATAAACAAAAATGCGATTCCTAATAATAATTGAATACTGAAATGGCCTTCGTTCCACCAAAAATGAAAGAAGACACCAAGCAAGAGACTCATGACACCGAGCGTAGCACTTTTTGATGCAGCATGTGCACGTGTATAGGCATCAGGAAGTCGTAAAATTCCAATGACCGTGACAATCGTAAAGATGATTCCCACCACAACGAGTAATACAATGATGATATCAGCGATCAGATCCACGTTCGATAATCTCTCCTCTCTCAATAAACTTCGAGAATGACACCGTACCGATGAATGACATGATCGCGATCAATAAAATGACATCAATAAAAAATGGTGTGTCAAACAAGATTGACAATAGTGCGATTGCAGAAATCAACATGACGCCAATTGCATCGAGTGCGATGAGTCGGTCGGGTATTGAGGGACCCTTCCACACACGGTACAATAATCCGAGCATGGACAGAATGACCAAGACTAAGCAGACTGAGTAAAAAATATTCATCCCCGACTCACCTCCATAATCGCTTTCTCAAACGTATTTTTGATGGAATCAATTGCTTCATCTACATCGTTCACGTCAATCGCATGAATATATAGCGTTCGCTGATCATCCGATACATAAATGACAATGGTACCAGGTGTTAGGGTGATCAAACTGGACAATAGGGTGATTTCCCAATCTTGTTCCAACTCTGTAGGTAGAGCGAAAATCATTGGCTGAATCGATAATTTGGGCTTAATGACTAACATCAAAACAGAGATGTTAGACAAAACTAATTCCTTCAAGAAAATGACGGTGAGTTTAATTGCTGCCCACAAGCGCCAGACATATAGATGTCCCTTAAAAAAGCGCCGCGTCATAATGATGAGAAGGAGACCAATAATATATCCAACGATAAACGTAGAAGGTGTCAATGAACTTGTCATGAACATCCAAACGACTGCAATGAAGAAATTTAAAAGTATCTGAAAAGCCATTGACATCTACTCCTTTAACACCGAATTTATATAGATGGAAGGCTCTTGTAACACATTAGAGGCATCCGTCATAAAAGGCATAAGCCATTCTGCTCCAACACCGTACACCACTGTTACGAGCACGAGCAGAACAGCAGGCACCATCAATTGACGATAGGTTTGTTTATTCGTCTCAGGTAGCGTACGAGTTCCAGGTTCTCCCCAGAAAGCATAGATGAAAATCCTGATGACAGACAGCAGAACGACTAAACTGGAAGCTAAGATGACAATACTACCAAATGCGTTATCAGCCTCAAATCCACCTTTAACGATCAACAATTTCCCAATGAATCCACTCAATGGCGGAATTCCTGCTAAGCCGAATGCTGCGATCAAATAAAACCATCCGAGCGAAGCATGTGTTTTGATCAATCCGCCCATTTCTCGCAAATTCGATGTGCCTGTCACATAGATGATGATCCCAATTAAGACAAATAAAGCAGCTTTGATCAACATATCATGAATTAAATAATAGACAGCGCCCTCAAGTCCAGACGTATTCATTTGAGCGACACCGAATAGGATGACACCGACTGCAATAATAATGTTATAAATAATAATTTGTTTCAAATCGAAGTACGCAAGCGCTCCGATACAGCCCGCTACAATGGTCAGTAGCGATAGGACGAGCAGAAATTGATGGGTAAAACCAATATCATGCACGAAGAATAACGTATATGTACGCGTAATGGCATACACTCCGACTTTCGTCAGCAGTGCACCAAATAA
This sequence comes from Sporosarcina obsidiansis, assembly GCF_009651005.1. Classification (GTDB taxonomy): domain Bacteria; phylum Bacillota; class Bacilli; order Bacillales_A; family Planococcaceae; genus Sporosarcina; species Sporosarcina obsidiansis. The sequence goes on along the minus strand of NZ_WHVW01000009.1, from coordinate 16,326 downwards.
CGTTAAGACTGGAATTGGAGGGGCTGCATACGATCCTGGTAACCAGAAATAAAGAGGAAAGATCGCTCCTTTGATTCCAAATACGATTAAAAACAAGATCGCAATAACGGAGATGATGCCAGGCTGGTTAATCTCTGCAATTTTCACTGAAATGTCGGCCATATTCAATGTACCAACCACTGAATATAGATAGGCGACAGTAATGACAAATAATGCAGAAGAAATCACGTTCACTAAAACATATTTAATGGATTCCCGAAGTTGTCTCTTTTCGCCACCTAATACGATTAGCAAGTAAGAGGCAATCAGCAACACTTCGAAAAATACAAACATATTAAAGATATCGCCTGTTGTGAAAGCACCATTGATTCCTGTTATCATGAACAAAATCGCTGGGTAGTAGAAGAAACGTTCTCTCTCTACACCAATTGATTTGAAACTATACCACACGACAAAGAATGTGAGTAAAATCGTAGTCGTGACAAGCAGGGCAGAAAACATGTCCGACACCATTGTAATGCCGAATGGTGCTGGCCAGCTTCCGAGCGTCACGGTTTGGATCCCTTCTGTTTTCACTGTTGCGACAAGCCAACAAGAAGCAACTAGACTGAGAGCCAATCCGATCAGTGTCAAAACTCTCTGGATGACCACCTGCTCTTTGAAAAACAACAAAATCATCGCGAAAAAGAACGGAATAATGATCGGAAATAAAAGAAGATTAGTCATGTTCATCATTCCCTCTCAATTCATTCATATTATCTGTTTTGTGTTCTGCATACATCCGATACGCCATGACGAGAATAACAGCTGTAACCCCAAAACTGATGACGATCGCTGTTAAAATAAGCGCCTGTGGTAGAGGATCTGCAAAATCCGTAACACCATCTATCAAAACAGGAGGTGCGGAACCACCAAGCCCTCCCATTGTTAAAATAAGTAAGTGTGCGCCATGACTTAGCAAGCCGGTACCTAAAATGACTTTCAATAAACTTCTGGAAAGGATCAGATAGACCGATGCGGTGAATAGAATGCCAATGACGATCGCAAGCAATAATTCCATCAGTCATCCCCTCCAATCGACTGAATGATCGTGATGGCAGAGCCAACTACTACTAAATAGACTCCACTGTCAAACAACATGGCGGTATGAAGGGACGTTTTGCCGAAGAGCGGCAACTCGAAATAATCGAACGCATGTGTGAAAAATGGAACATCGAAAACGATGGCGCCCGCTGCAGTACCTAATGCTAAGAGCAAGCCGATCGCTGTCACGACAGTAAAGTTAAAAGGCAAGGCTAGTTGAACTGTTTTTAAATCAAATGCCAACAGCAATAGAACAATTGCGCCTGTTGTCAAAAGTCCGCCTACAAATCCTCCGCCGGGTGTATAGTGTCCAGCGAAAAAAATGTGAATGGAGAACAAGAAAATGATGAAAAACACTACTTTAGTTGTGGTTTGTAAAATGACGTCATTTGTTTTCATCAGTTGTCTCCTTTCTGCTGGATACACGCAGGCGAATCATACCAAGCACCGCAATCCCAGCAATGGCTAGTACGGCAATCTCAAACAATGTATCAAATCCACGGTAATCGACGAGGATAACGTTGACGATATTACCGCCACCCGCTTCCGTAGCGACTGTATCTTTATAATACTGCGAAATAGAAGGAATCAATTTTTGTGAATGGCTAGAAAGAGCAACCAATGTCACCATCACCCCAACACTCAACGAGATAATCAAATTGACGACTTTGTTTTTCGTTGTTTCACCATGTGTGTTCAATGCAGGCAAATGCTTGAATGCCAGCAAGAACAAAGCAACTGAAACAGTTTCAATCACCAGTTGTGTCAGTGCCAAGTCAGGTGCTTTGAAAATGACAAAGAATAGAGCGACTGAATAGCCGACACCACCGAGTGCAATGATCGCAGCTAAACGAGAGCGCGAGAATACGACGAATCCGACAGACAACAAGAGAATGACCGCATTCAATACGCCATAAAGTGAAATGGCTGCAAAACTATTCATATCGATCATAAAAGCATCTTTCATGAACAGCACAGCGATGACCGTGACCGATAAAAATGCGAACATATACAGTAAGTACGTTCGTAATCGGCCTGTCATATAGACGCGTGATAAACGATTCATCCCTTTTTCACCTAATCGCATCAATGCATCGTAAGCTTCATTGAGAGATAGTTTTGCAGGCTGTAATCTATACAATGGCTGCCATTTTGGGATAGTCAGGTAAAGCAAGGTACCCGTAATGACAATAGCAACAGTAAGCCAAAGAGCAACTGAGTCAAAGCCATGCCAAGCAGATACATGAATCTTAATGTCAGAAGGACTCGCATATAGTGTTGGCTGTACGGCCATCACTGCAGGTTTAATAATCCATTTGCCGACAAGATTCGGAATAAAGAAAATAACGAGCACCAAGCTAGCTAACACGAGTGGTGAAAGTAGCATTCCAATCGGAGCTTCGTGCGGTCGTTTCGGAAGCAGATCCACTTTTCCTTTGCCTAAAAATGTTTTCAATACGAAATATAGGCTATATGTAAATGTGAATACGCTTGCAATCCAGGCAATGATTGGGAACAAAATGCCCCATGTATCGAATTGAAATAACTCAAAATGCTGAAGAGCTACCATCGAATCTAAAAACATTTCTTTACTTAAAAAGCCGTTAAATGGCGGCAGTCCGGCCATGGATAATGAACCTATCAAAGCTACCGTAAAACTTAGCGGCATTAAACTCATTAATCCGCCTAGTTTTCGAATATCTCGCGTGCCTGTTTCATGATCAATAATTCCGGCAATCATGAACAGACCACCTTTAAATGTCGCGTGATTGATCAAATGGAAGATCGCCGCATACGTTGCAAAAGCGAACATTGCATCAGTTGTATGATAGGAAATCGCTCCAGCACCGAGTAATGACATGATTAATCCAAGCTGACTGACCGTGGAAAAGGCTAAAATTGCTTTTAAATCGGTTTGTTTCACTGCGAAAAATGAACCCCAGAAGAGGGTGAGTAATCCGATACCCGTCACAAGCCAAATCCATGTGGAGGACGTACCGAAAATAGGTGTGAAACGAGCTACCAAATAAATACCCGCTTTTACCATTGTAGCGGAGTGCAAGTACGCACTGACTGGTGTAGGTGCTTCCATCGCATCCGGCAACCAAATATAGAATGGGAATTGGGCGGATTTTGTAAATGCACCTAGTAAGATGAGCACTAATGCCAGTGTGAAATAGGGTTGATTCACCAATTCAGGAGCTTGCGCAATTAACTCACGAATGGAGAAAGAATCGCCCATCATACTGAGAAGGATAAACCCTCCAAGCATCATTAAACCACCAAATACTGTGATCATCATGGACTTTAACGCACCAAAACGCGATCGATCACGCGTATACCAGTAACCGATCAACAAGAATGAGGAAATGGAAGTTAATTCCCAAAATAAGTAAAGCGTCATCGTATTGTCTGACTGTACAACGCCAAGCATGGCGGTCATAAAGAGTAATAAATAGACGTAAAAGCTACCTAAGTCTTCTTTATGTTTGTCCATATAAAAAATGGAATACAAAACAACTAACGAACCGATGCCGGTAATTAATAGCGTAAATAACAAACTAAGACCATCTATGTATGAAGTAAACGTGATGCCTAACGAAGGTATCCATTTTATTTCAGATATAGCATGACCGCCATCCATTGTCAGAGGTATAAAGCTCAGGTAGTAGCCGAACAACAGAAGAGGTACGAGTAAAACGAACCAACCTGTATGTATTCCTTTAACGTATTTATAAGCAAAAGGAATAAGTATTGCGAATACTAAGGGTAAAAAAATCAATAACACGAATTCCAAGAAAATCCTCCTTCCATACATAATTAGTAAGAATTTATTGATCCCTTACGCTCCGGTGTAAGGGTGTCCTGGTTTGCCAAACTGTATCCATGAGGATTTGTGACATGCGCCGGAAGCCTAACTTCATGCAGTTTAAGCTGTGCAGTGATACCGCCACTTAAAGAGTGGATAACGATTGAGTTACGTATAATAGTCCGGTAGCATAAGCGAGGACGTAATTGTTAGTATAGCGCAAAACATTTCAAATTGCATAGACAACAACTGACCAATTATTGCTTTATTCGACTTCCTTCTTATATTATTAAGAAGGTGAAAAAATTTTTTTGAGGTGCTTTATGAAGAACCCATACTTGTTTGGTTATTTACCGTTTGTCACAGTCGTTTTATTCAGTTTAACTTTCGGCGTGTACAGCGTAGGTGAATCCGTCATCTTTTTTAAAGAAATCGGTTTGTATCAAGGAATGCGGGAATTCCTGTCTGACTTTCAACTACGAATTTTCTTATTGACCATGTACGCATTATTCTTTTTCATGGTGTTCGCTGCGTTGAAGTTGATTGCTGCGACGATTCACGAGACAGCGTTATTGTTTTTCATGAGAGAAGAGGCAGACGCTTCGTACAGCGCATCAAAATCCGGAGCGGTCATTTATTTTTTTGGAGCACTTGCTTCTGCTGTGGGTATTCAGTCTTGGAAAGTACTCGTGCTGATCTTCATTGTCACTTCCTTTGTGTATTTCATATACGTAGTCTATAAATTAAGCCCGTTTATGCCGTTGACTCATACGGTGGGCTTGATTTTCTTTCAAATTGTAGTCTGGAGTGTGTTATTGGCTGTTATCGTGTACATCGTCATCCGTTTATATAATGGTTTACTGGCCAGCATTCCGTTATCCAATCCGGTAAAATGAAAACACCATCTTGATCCAAAGATTCCGGATTGAGATGGTGTGATTTTAATTTTGCATGGTAGCGGAAAATGCGCGGAGTTGTAGTTTCTGATCACGTAAATGGGGGATGGGTGTCGGTTTATCATATCCGATCCAAACGGCAGAGGTATACCGATCATTCATGCCAATTACCCATAAATCTTTAAATGCGTCAGTAGTTCCTGTTTTAGCGCCCGTATAGCCTGTCGTATAGGAAATACCTTTACCGGTACCGGTCAAAACCACTTCCTGCATAAGGGATCGAATACTTTTGACGGTGGACTGCGACCAGACTGTTTTTGGCGTCTCTTTCCAATGATATAGTACATTACCTTGGATATCTTTTACTGCCCGTATTGCGCGAGGTGTTTCATAGGTACCATCCAAAAAGCTCGTTGTCGCACTCGCCAACTCTAGAGGGGTGACGCCCTTAGAAAAACCGCCTAACGCAGCGGTGTAGGAATGATCCGCTTCCGTCACATGTTGAAATTGAAATGGTTCGAGATGCTTAAAGGCATTGTCAATACCCACTCGTTGCAATAAACGAACAGCAGTCGTATTATAACTATTACGAAATGCGTCTCGCACTGAAGTGGTTCCGAATTGATAACCACCAAAGTTCCGAGGACAATATCCGTGGATACATATATTCGCACTATTGACGGGCGTATCAGCATGGTATGGGCCGCTTTCGAAAAATGGAGCGTAGACAAGCAAAGGTTTGATAGCGGAACCCGGCTGACGTACGGCTTGGAAGGCACGGTGAAAATCGGTTTTTCGGTAACCTGCGCCCGCATACAGACTGACAATTTCTCGCGTTGGATTGTCAATTACTGCGGAACCAGCCTGAACGCCACCGCTTCCAATCAAAGCCGTCAGTCTGTTTTCATCATGCTGTTGCTTCACGGGATCTAATGCTGTTTCGATTACTAAGCCTTGCCTAATTACATCGCTTGCACGCCGATTGATTGCATCTTGCCAACGCTGTCGTTCTTCGGGTGTTTTGGCTTTTAGTAAAGACGCATCAAGGCCTTCTGAACGTGCGATAAGTTGTTTTAATTCTTCAAGGACATAGGAACTGTACATCGGAAAATCCTGTTCCTTCTTCTTGACGTGTAATTGAATAGGGAATTGCCGATACTCTTCAAATTGCTCGGGAGTAATGACTTGTTGTTTGACAAGGACATTGAGCAATCGTTCCTGCCGCTCTTTTGTTCGATCAAAATGCCGCAAAGGATCGTAAAGAGAGGGATTGTTTGGAATAGCTGCCAAAAAAGCAATCTCCGCTTCGTTTAATTTATCGAGTGGCCTACTGAAATAAAACGTAGCAGCCCCCCCGATCCCATAGACTCGATTGCCGAAGTACATTTCATTCAAATACATTTCCAAAATCTCATCTTTTGTCGATTGCTTCTCCAATTCAGCAGCTAAAAATAACTCCTTAAACTTCCGTTCATACGTCTTTTCGGTGGATAAATAGCGCATGCGCACCACTTGTTGAGTGATCGTAGAAGCGCCTTGCCGTACGTCATCCGTGGCTGTATTAATCGTGAAAGCACGGATGATCGCTGCAATATCGTAGCCTCGATGGTCATAGAATGTACGATCTTCGCTCTTCAAGAAAATCTGTCTAGTAAAATACGTCATGTCTTTTAAATTAATTGGCCGTCGCCACTCCACATACTCCTCTGCAAACATCTGCCCATTTCGATCCTTCATTTGAACCGGCACCTTAATCACAGGTGCATCCAATTGCACAGCATCCCGAATCGACTCGTGCAAAGTCTCCGTCTGCACAGTCTCAGCCTGTATTTGATTCTGAATAAACAACAACAATGGAATACAACCTAACGTAATTACCAAGCCAAACAACTGCCTCACAATGCAAGCCTCCCTAACCAATGACAAACCCAAATAGCACTTTAGAAAAATATAACATATATTGATAGAATATGAGTGAGTACAGAAAAATGAAAATGGATTAGCTAGCACAAAAAAATCTCGTACATCACAGAGTATGTATGAGATCTCAGACTGTAGACAAAAGATATAGAAAGTGGTCATGCTACCGTTGATCTGCGTTCCAGGCGGACGCTTTCCTGGGGGCGTGGCTTGAGCCTCCTCGTCCGCTTCGCTACCTGCGGGGTCTCAAGACGCACGCTGATCCCCAAGGAGTCGCCGCCTTCCACTACGATCAACTAGCGTAGTTCATTGATTTTTTAGTAGTTATTGCCTCTTCATCTAAATGATTAAAAGCGATGGTTAAGTTCATATTTTAGAATAAACAGTAGAGCACTAAGACAATTGTAAAAATTAAAGGTTGTGAGCATACTTTTTAGTTTTTGGAGTTTGTCTACAAGCTGAAATCTCGTACATCACAAAGTATGTACGAGATCTATTCTAACCTTTATCGTTAGCTGCAAATTGTCGATCTTCCAAGAAATGTTCGAAGTCCTGCGTAGGCCGCCTAATCGCGAGTGTTAAGAATGTATACCCAAGCAGGAATAGTACACCTGTTACGATGAACACAGCTGGAATTCCAATGTAGCCACTGACGATCCCACCGAACATCGGACCGATAATATTGCCAAGAAAACGAAAACTGGTGTTATAGCCCATTACCTCGCCTTGCACTTCAATAGGGGCCTCCCTACGAACGAGTGCGGTTGTAATCGGAATCATGCCCCCCGTAGATATCCCAAATAAAAACCGGAGCAAGACGAGCTGCCATAGGGAGGAGACAAACGCTTGTGGAATAATGAATACAAAGGATAGTACAAGCAAAATACCCAGCACCTTTTCATATCCTACATCGTCGCCAATTTTCCCCCAGACACGAGCAAACAATAAATTTCCTAACCCTGTTGCACTAAATGTCAAACCAGCCAAAAAAGCAACATTCGTGGTAGCATGCGTTAAATCTGCTACGTACAACGAAAGTAATGGTTGAATACTAAAGTTACCCACCTGAATCAACGTGGTCACCACCATCACATTAAACATTAAACGATGCTTAAACAAACCGCCTAATATGACTTTTCGTGAATACGCAACGACTTTACGAGTCTTGACACGGTGTTCTTCCTTGATACCTACTAACACGAGCAATGCAGCTATTACGACGGATACGGACGTAATGATAAACGTGTAGCTGAAGCCGAAACTATCCGCCATGATTCCACCTAAGATCGGGCCGAACAGCATACCTGCGACACCGCCCATTTGTAGGGTTCCAAGCATCTTCCCCGCCTGTTCACGAGGAGTTTGAGATGAAATGAAAGCCAAGGAAGTCGGCAAAAAGCCTGTTACGAGTCCGTTTACTAACCGTAAAACAAAAAAGGATTCAACAGAATTCACAAAACCCATCAAAAAGACGGAGACTGCGATACCGAATCCATTAATTAACAATATAGGCTTAAAACCAAAGCGATCAGCAAAGCGGCCCCAAATAGGTGACATGATTAACGCTGTAATGAAAGTAGCGCCAAAAATTAACCCCGCCCACTTTTGTACATACTCCTCGGAGTAGTCGCCAAATGTTTCAATGTATAACGAAAGAAAAGGCATGATCATGGTCATCGTGCCGGCTACAAGAAAGTTGGTCACCCAGATGATAATAAAATTCTTTTTATGTCTATTCAAAATCGGACCACCTTTATGAAATGGTATAGTAATCATTATAAAACAATTCGGTAGGCGAAGGAAATATATCGCTCACCCTATAGTACCCACGACAAAGCAACGTTACACATGTCGTACTTCCCCGATTGTTGTCAACTAACTGTCACAGGTAGAAATATCGAAATTTTACCGTATGTATGGTAGACTACTTTTATATGTCGTACACTAACAAATGCAGTACATTGTAAGCAAACTAGAGGAGGAATTCCATGTATCCGCAATTATCAAATGAAGTAGCAGAAAACGAAGCTCTCGTTGTCATGAACACAACGATGGGGCCTATAAAAATAAAGCTTTTTAAAGAGCGAGTGCCTAAAACTGTAGAAAACTTTTTGACTCATGCGGAAAACGGTTATTACGATGGCATTATCTTTCATCGCGTAATTCCTGACTTCATGATTCAAGGTGGAGACCCAACTGGAACAGGTATGGGTGGAGAAAGTATTTATGGCGATTCATTTGAAGATGAATTCACAATGGACCTATTTAATTTGCGTGGAGCGCTATCTATGGCGAATGCAGGCCCTAATACGAATGGCAGTCAATTTTTTATTGTTCAAGCATCTGCATTGGCAGGCGCATCATCTGATCAATTGAAAAAAGGCGGTTGGCCTGATGAAATAGCGGAAGCTTACGCAGAAAATGGAGGCACTCCGCATCTTGACCAACGTCATACGGTATTTGGTCAGGTGCTAGAAGGTATGGATGTCGTCGATAACATCGCAGGGGCTAAACGTGACCGACAAGATAAGCCGAAAGAGGAAATCAAAATCGAATCGATTGAAATCCTTCAAAAATAAGCCTGATATATCTGGGTTCAGTAAAAGAGCGGCACTTCTATAAGTGACGGCGTGAATGCGAGTAATTTTTTGTTCAATGAGAATTCGGACTCCGGCTGACTCCAGATAGAGCCTCCGGTAGATGTAGAGGGGGAAACTAGCATGAAATTTGTTTTACTAATGCCGTTCCTTTACTTTCCTGAAGATAAGAGCGAATATATTCCGGCTGCCATTTCATTCGTGATTTTCATGATCTTAATGGCACTAACATTTCGTTGGATTTTGCGAAAATCAAAACGGCAAGAAGAAGAAACGAAGGAGCTTGAACAGCGTATTTTGAAAGAACGTGAGCTCAATAAAAATCAAGAACATCCCGTCGACTAAACGGGATGTTCTTTTTGATATATCTGGAGAAGTTATAACGTATGCTAGAATTTGTCGAAAGTATGGCGTCTTCTCTTTTTTCTTTCATCTCGCTATGCTATGATGAAAAGAAAATACAAATAAGGTGACGTATCGTGCAAACCATGGAAATGAACAAAAGAGCTGTCGTCCTATTGAAGCAATGGGATCCCTTCTTAGCCGGAGAGGACGCGTATGACTTGGAAATCGCTGATGTAGTGGCGGGCCTCCAACATATAGATCATCCGACAGACTTGGCCAAATGCATTCGAGATGTATATGAGCATTCCTATGAAATTTGGATACCTTTTGAGAAATGCATGGAAATTTCATATAAACTGCTAGCGATTAAATACGAAGCCAAGTGCATTGTATAACGCTATATTGATCAAAACCACCAACCTACAGGATGGTGGTTTTTTGTTCAAATGTTCAAAATATGATATACTATGAAGCGGCCTGAATGGCAGAATAGATACTACTATAGATTGGGAGCTGTTTTGCATGTCTCACAAATTTGCAGTAGGAGATGAGCTTACCGGAAAAGTAACCGGCATACAGCCATATGGCGCGTTTATTGCACTGGATGCAGCCACACAAGGGTTGGTGCATATCTCTGAAATCACGTATGGATTTGTCAAAGATATTCATGACTATTTGGAAATCGGTCAAGAAGTTCGCGTCAAAGTGCTGGATGTGGACGAAGGAGCTAGCAAAATCAGCTTATCGATTCGTGCATTACAAGAACCACCCAGTTCCTATCAAAATCATCATCGCTCCCGTCAATCCCTGCAGGAACGTGTGAATCAGCATGATGCGGATGGCTTCAACTCACTAAAAGACAAATTGAAAGACTGGATCGAACAATCCGGTCATTGAAAAAATCACGAAAGCGGACGTCTGCTTTCGTGATTTTTTAATTTTTCAACTTTCGTAATCGGTATTGTAGATTTTGCCTGCTCATGCCGAGAGCTTTGGCTGTCTTCGTAATATTATCGTCATGTAATTTCATCGCTTTTTGTAAATAATAGGTTTCGGCTTCGCGTAAATATTGATCAAGCGGCACTAATTTTGATTCGCTGTGAATGATGAAATCCATCGGTTGAGGTGTTTCATTCGAAATTCGTTCCGTCTTTGTTCGGAATTGTGAAGGCAACATATCCCATGTAAGCGTCTCTTCCGTTGTCCACATAGAAGAAATTTCATCCAATAAAAGTTCTAGCTCCCGTAGGTTTCCTGGCCAGCTATATGTATAAAATAGCTTTTCCACTTTAGGATCAATTCGAGAAAATGATGTTCCATGCGTCTCTTTTCTCCTGGTCATGTAAGTCGCTACGAACGATGAAATATCTTCAGGTCGCTTACGAAGCGGCGGAATACGGATGGTGAATGAAGCAAAAAAGTAATATAGTTCTTTTAATAATGTTCCCGAAGATATCAACTCAATCGGATCTTCCCCGATACTTGCTATGAACTGAGGGCGTGCTGATGAGCTCTGCAACATATGTAATAAAGCTTGTTGCAAAGGGATAGAAAGGAAGTCGATCCGTTCACAAAATAATGTCATGTTAGTAGGCTGTTCTGCGAGCATCTTCTCCATTCGTTGAATGAGGTCAGTATCAGCGTGAAGACAATGAAATGTGTAAAAAAATTGCGCGTCTGGCGAAGATGCGTAATGAATCGCTTCCGCAATGATATCTTTTCCTGTGCCAGTTTCTCCAATCAATAAAACTGGCAATCCAGCAGCTGCTGCTTTTTCTGCTGTCAAAATGACAGATTTCATCGCCTCCGAATCGGCAGCAATTTGATTGAACGTCATTGGTCCGCATATTTTCCTCAGTGGCTGTATGATGAGTTTTTCCAATGCGGTGATGTCTTGAGCGAATTCAATTGCACCTATCAAGTCTCCATTGTGAAAGACGGGATAGGTATCGTTCATCGTCGTAATTTCCATATCCTTCGTATTCCAATAGGTCTGCTTGACGTGTAGCTGAGGTCGTCCGCTTTGCAACACTTTTAACAACGTACTCTCATTTTTATCAAAGTTGAATAGTTCTAGAATCGAATGATCTTTTATTTCCTCTAGATTTAGTCCTTCAATTTCTTTCATTTTTTGATTATAAATGATTGTTCGCCCCGACCCATCCACAGCGTGAATCCCAATATTCGCATGGTCTACTGCAAATTGGTTACATATTTCTATTATCGTATCTATCATACTTGAACACCTTCCTTAAACCTTCTCAGGTGAGATGTAATTAATTTATCCCAGTTCTTATTTATTGAAACGCTTGCAATGCGCAATTTTTTCTTGCATTATTATATATGTAAATGCTATCAAATGCAAATAAATTTTGCGTTTAGATGAAAAGGAGGATGTAGTAATGATGATTCCGTACAAACATGAACCTTTTACTGACTTTACAATCGAGGGAAATCGAAAAGCTTATCAAGAAGGTTTAGAGCTGGTAGACAGCTACTTAGGTCAAGATTATCCTTTGATTATCGGTGGCAAGCGCGTAATGACGGATAAGAAATTAGCATCAACTAATCCGTCGAATAAAGAAGAAGTAATTGGGAATGTATCTCAATCTAGCCGTGATCTCGCTGAGGAAGCGATGAACGTAGCAAAAAAGACCTTTACAACTTGGAGAAAAGTAAAACCGGAATTTCGGGCTGATGTGTTGTTTAAAGCAGCTGCAATTATTAGGCGTCGAAAATTTGAATTCTCTGCTTTGTTAACGAGAGAAGCAGGGAAGCCTTGGAACGAAGCGGATGCTGATGTCGCGGAAGGTATTGACTTCATGGAGTATTACGCTAGGCAGATGTTGAAACTTAAAGATGGAATGCCAGTTGAGAGTAGACCGGGTGAATATAATCGGTTCGATTATGTTCCACTAGGAGTTGGGGTTGTTATTTCTCCTTGGAATTTTGCTTTTGCGATTATGGCGGGTACAACTGTCGCAGCATTAGTGACTGGTAATACAGTATTATTGAAGCCTGCATCGACCACCCCCGTTGTAGCATACAAATTTATTGAGGTATTGGAAGAAGCAGGAATGCCGTCGGGCGTAGTGAATTATATTCCTGGCTCTGGATCTGAAATTGGCGATTATTTAGTGGATCATCCATCTACACGTTTTGTGTCGTTTACAGGTTCACGTGAAGTGGGCACGCGTATATTCGAACGAGCTGCTAAAGTTCATGAGGGTCAGATCTGGTTGAAACGCGTTATTGCTGAAATGGGTGGTAAGGATACAATTGTAGTGGATAATGAAGCGGACTTAGAACTTGCTGCACAGTCAATCGTGAAATCTGCGTTTGGCTTTAGCGGCCAGAAATGTTCAGCTTGTTCTCGTGCAATTATCCATGAAGACGTCTATGACGAAGTGGTTAATCGAGTGGAAGAAATAACGAAATCGTTCAGTTGGGGTGATCCAGCCGAAAGAGATAACTTAGCTGGTCCAGTAATTGATCAAGCTGCATACGATAAAATTATGAACTATATTGAAATAGGTAAACGAGAAGGTCGTCTCGTAGCGGGTGGAACAGGTGATGACACGAAAGGGTACTTTGTGGCACCAACAGTTTTTGCAGATGTGGATCCGAATGCTCGAATCTCACAAGAAGAAATTTTCGGTCCAGTCGTTGCGTTGTCTAAAGCTTCGTCCTTTGACGAGGCGATTCGATTTGCAAATGATACGGATTATGGCTTAACGGGTGCAGTCATTACAAAGAATCGTCACCATATTGAAAAAGCGCGCGAAGACTTCCATGTCGGAAATCTATATTTCAACAGAGGTTGTACAGGAGCAATCGTAGGATACCAGCCATTCGGTGGTTTTAACATGTCTGGTACTGATTCAAAAGCAGGCGGACCAGATTATTTGCAATTGCATATGCAAGGGAAAACTACGTCTGAAATGCTGTAAGTGACTGAGTGGATCATGAGGAGTGAAAGATATGTCGAAAACAGATAAGATTATTAATCAAACGAAAAAATACGGAGCCAACAACTATCATCCGCTACCTATTGTAATTTCTCAAGCAGAAGGCGTCTGGGTAAAAGATCCGGAGGGCAATAAATATATGGATATGCTGGCTGCCTATTCTGCGGTCAACCAAGGTCATCGCCACCCCAAAATTATTCAAGCATTGAAAGATCAGGCGGACCGTGTAACGTTAACATCTCGTGCGTTCCATAACGATCAGTTGGGTCCTTGGTATGAAAAGGTTTCCGCTCTTTCAGGGAAGAATATGGTCCTCCCGATGAATACAGGAGCTGAAGCTGTGGAAACGGCTTTAAAGGCTGCAAGACGGTGGGCATATGACGTAAAAGGTGTAGCGGATGATTGTGCAGAAATCATCGCTTGTATAGGAAACTTCCACGGCCGAACGTTAGGAGCTGTTTCTATATCCTCTGATGAAGAATATAAAAGAGGTTTTGGTCCTTTACTGCCAGGAATTAAGTTAGTGGAATACGGTGATCTAGAGGCATTGAAACAAGCGATTACACCGAACACTGCAGCTTTCCTTATTGAGCCGATACAAGGAGAGGCGGGGATCATCATTCCGCCAGAAGGTTTCTTACAAGAAGCTGCGAATCTTTGTGAAAAAGAAAATATCTTGTTCATTGCGGATGAAATCCAAGCGGGACTTTGTCGTACGGGAAAGATGTTTGCATGCGAATGGGAAGGCGTAACGCCGGATATGTACATTCTGGGAAAGGCATTGGGCGGTGGTGTATTTCCGATTTCTTGTGTAGTGGCGAATGATGATGTGCTAGGCGTTTTTAATCCAGGATCGCATGGCTCGACATTCGGTGGAAATCCAATGGCTTGCGCTGTTTCGATTGCAGCTCTTGAAGTATTAGAAGAAGAAAAGTTAGCGAAGCAATCCGAGGAGTTAGGCGAGTATTTCATGAATGAACTGAAAACTATTTCTCATCCTTCCATAAAAGAAGTGCGCGGCCGCGGGTTGTTCATTGGGATGGAATTGACAGAAGCTGCACGTCCGTATTGTGAAGAGTTGAAAGCGTTAGGACTACTCTGCAAAGAAACGCATGATACAGTGATCCGTTTTGCGCCTCCTTTAGTGATTACAAAAAGTGAATTAGATTGGGCGATCGGTAAAATTCGCTCTGTATTTGAAAACTAAGGAAAATTCGCCCAGTCCTATACTTTAATTGTATGAACAAATTCGAAAAAGGTTTGAATTCATGGGTGGAAGTTTCAGAATGCTCATGTTATAATATGGCCGTGAAACACAATACCAAACAAAGAGGCGAACCATACAATGACTGAAAACCTGAATCTATTTACGTCTACGCAAGTCGTTATCAAAGAAGCACTTGAAAAGTTAGGCTATGATGAAGGAATGTACGAACTACTGAAAGAACCACTTCGTATGGTGGAGGTACGAATTCCTGTCCGCATGGATGACGGGAAAGTAAAAGTATTTACAGGTTTCCGCGGCCAGCATAATGACGCGGTTGGACCAACTAAGGGCGGTGTACGTTTCCACCCTGCAGTCAGTGCCGATGAAGTGAAGGCGCTTTCTATGTGGATGACATTAAAAGCGGGTATCGTTGACTTGCCATATGGTGGAGGTAAAGGCGGTATCATCTGTGATCCACGAGAAATGTCAATGGGTGAGTTAGAACGCTTAAGTCGCGGATATGTGCGAGCGCTCAGTCAAGTGATGGGGCCTGCAAAAGATATTCCAGCACCGGATGTATTTACGAATTCGCAAATTATGGCGTGGATGATGGATGAGTATAGTAAAATTGATGAATTTAACTCTCCTGGATTCATTACGGGTAAGCCAGTTGTCCTAGGTGGCTCTCATGGGCGTGACCGTGCGACTGCGGAAGGTGTAACAATTATTATTAATGAAGCGGCAAAACGTCGCAATATAGATATGAAGGGTGCACGTGTGATCGTGCAAGGTTTCGGTAACGCAGGAAGCTTCTTGTCGAAGTTTCTTCATGATGCGGGCGCGAAAGTTATTGGAATTTCTGATGCTTACGGTGCGTTGCATGATCCTGATGGTTTAGATATCGACTATCTATTAGATCGTCGTGATAGTTTTGGAACGGTTACTACGTTATTTGACAATACGTTAACCAATGCGGAGCTGTTAGAGTTAGACTGTGATATTTTGGTTCCTGCAGCAATCGAGAACCAAATCACTGAAAAGAACGCTCATAACATTAAAGCAGATATCGTAGTGGAAGCGGCAAATGGTCCTACTACGTCAGAAGCAACTAAAATTCTAACAGACCGTGGCATTTTGTTGGTTCCTGATGTGTTAGCTAGTGCGGGTGGAGTTACTGTTTCCTACTTCGAATGGGTACAGAACAATATGGGCTACTACTGGACAGAAGACGAAGTACGTGAGCGTATGACGAAGAAAATGGTCCAGGCATTTGAAAACGTTTATAACGTTGCGACTACTCGCAATATGGATATGCGTCTTGCTGCTTATATGATCGGCGTACGCAGAACAGCAGAAGCTAGCCGTTTCCGTGGCTGGGTGTAATAGAAATAATTAAAAGGCATCTCCTCAAATAGAGGAGATGCCTCAGACTGTAGACAAACTCCGGAAATTTGGAGTTTTCCTACAGTCTATTTTCTTTTACAATAGAGTAAACGCCAGG
>NZ_WHVW01000064.1 GCF_009651005.1 Sporosarcina obsidiansis | reverse complement strand
GGTGAGCCGTACAGGATTCGAACCTGTGACCCTCTGATTAAAAGTCAGATGCTCTACCAACTGAGCTAACGGCTCGTACAAAATTGAAACATGGAATGGTGCCGGCGAAAGGACTTGAACCCTCAACCTACTGATTACAAGTCAGTTGCTCTACCAGTTGAGCTACACCGGCAAAAGTGTAGAAAATATGGTGGAGGATGACGGGCTCGAACCGCCGACCCCCTGCTTGTAAGGCAGGTGCTCTCCCAGCTGAGCTAATCCTCC
>NZ_WHVW01000008.1:116308-127650 GCF_009651005.1 Sporosarcina obsidiansis | reverse complement strand
TGGCGTTTACTCTATTGTAAAAGAAAATAGACTGTAGGAAAACTCCAAATTTCCGGAGTTTGTCTACAGTCTGAGAAAAAGTGCAGAAATGCACTTTTTCTTTTTTCATAAAAGCCAAGATCGAAAATCCCCTAACGCGACAAAAATTCCACTCACTCATTAAAATTAAAGGTTTAGAAACGTCCCTTTACGTGAATACTATAAAGTGTATTCAGTACCTGCTGTGTCATGCGAAGTTTTTATGGACTAGCCTCAAGTTATGTCGCTGTAGACAATTTGAAAACTTGTCAATTCTAACTCGGCATGAAACGGTAATTTTTTGGTATACTAAATTTGATCGAAAAATATGAAGTAAAACGGAGGGGTATTGCATGAAAAACAAATTTCTAGCTACCTTATTTGGTGCAGCATTAGTGCTTGGCGCTTGTGGTGGCGGCGACAACAACGCATCTGAGCCAGCAGATACTGGGAAAGATAATGGCGCTGAAACATCTGGTGTAGACGCAGAAAAAGTTGTACAAACAAGTTGTATAAATTGTCACGGTTCGAACTTGGAAGGACAAGGTAATGCACCTGCATTGAACGATGTCGGTTCTCGTCTTTCACAAGATGAAATTCATGATGTAATTGTCAATGGTAAAGGCGCTATGCCTCCAATGCTTAAAGGCGACGAAGCAGATGCAGTAGCTGCTTGGCTTGCTGAGAAGAAATAATATTGTAATAATTGACCATTCTTAAGGTTTCCTTAAGAGTGGTCTTTTTCGTTTGTGTGGGGTTTTCAGCTGTACTTTGACGTGAATTCACTTACTTTGACCAATTGATACATAACTGTAATACTTGGTATGTCGAATCATGCTATAATTAGTGTGGCGAATATGAGTGAAAAACAAAATTCAGGTGGTTAAAATGTATGATTGTAATGAAAAATGTTTACAAAAAGTACCCGAATGGCGTTGTAGCTTCTAACGGAATCCATGTGGAGATTTCAAAAGGCGAATTTGTTTACGTCGTTGGGCCAAGTGGTGCAGGAAAATCCACTTTTATTAAAATGATGTATCGTGAAGAAGTACCAACAAGTGGAACGATTTATTTCAATGGAACAGATTTAACGAAAATGCGCAGTAAAGATGTTCCGTTCTTGAGAAGGCAGATTGGCGTGGTCTTTCAAGATTTCAAATTACTCCCTAAACTGAATGTCTATGAAAATGTAGCCTATGCGCTAGAAGTGATTGAAGAAACACCAAGTGTGATCCGGCAAAAAGTAACAGAGGTTTTAGAGTTAGTCGGTCTTACGCAGAAAGCAAGAATGTTTCCAAATGAATTATCAGGCGGAGAGCAACAGCGTGTGTCGATTGCGCGTTCCATCGTCAACTCACCAAAGCTTGTAATTGCGGATGAACCGACAGGAAATCTGGACCCGGATACTTCGTGGGAAATCATGAGTATTTTTGAACGAATTAATTCTCACGGCACGACCATTGTGATGGCTACTCATAATAAAGAAATTGTTGATACGCAGCGACACCGGGTCATTCAGGTGGAAGGCGGTTTAATTACGAGAGATGAGTATGAAGGAGAGTACCGCTATGAAATTTAGAACGTTGAAACGTCATTTGCGGGAAAGCTTCAAGAGTCTTAGCCGGAATAATTGGATGACCTTTGCATCTGTAAGTGCGGTGACGGTTACATTACTACTCATTGGTGTGTTTTTCGTTATTATGATGAATTTAAATCAGCTGGCGGATAATATTGAAAATGATGTGGAAATTAAAGTGGTTGCAGATCCAGCAGCTGATCAGGTGGCTGTCCAAGAGCTTGTCAAGAAAGTGAAGGAGACACCGGGAGTAGAAGAGGTTCAATATTCTTCACGTGATCAAGAGCTTGAAAAGATGATTCAATCGTTTGGTGAAGAACTGTCATTGTACAAGCAAAGCAACCCACTCGGTGATGCACTTTATGTCAAAGCTGCGGATCCGAAAGAAACGGCAGCTGTTGCCAAAAAAATTGGTACATATGAGTATACATACGATGTTGAATATGGAGAAGGTAAAGTTGAAAAGCTGTTCAATGTGCTGAAGATAGGACGTAATGTAGGGCTTGCTTTGATTCTGGCCTTATTATTCACTGCTATGTTCCTTATATCGAACACGATTCGCCTAACAATTGTTGCGAGACGAACAGAAATCGAGATTATGAAACTTGTAGGTGCTACCAATAGCTTTGTACGGATTCCGTTCATGCTTGAAGGAGTATGGTTAGGGATTTTTGGTGCGATTCTACCTATGATCTTGGTGACCGTCTCTTATTCACAGCTGTATAACTTATGGGAATCTAGATTACAAAATGAATTATTTCATTTATTAGAGCCGATGCCATTTTTATTGCAGTTGAATGGTTTACTGCTATTCATCGCTGTTTTCATTGGCGTTTGGGGTAGTTTTATGTCTGTTAGAAAGTTTTTGAAAGTGTAAGAGAGTGAAAGTATGGAAGGGGGAACTGGGATTTGATAAAGCGACACCGAATCATTTCAAGTATTCTTGCAGTTTGTCTGTTGACTACAATGGTTGGCAGCGCAGGAGTTTCTGCAAGTACACTGAAAGATCTTCAAAATGAAAGAAACGCGGTTGAAAATAAAAAGAACAGTTTAAATTCCACAATTCAACAGAAAGAAAGTCAAATTCAAGTGAAACAATCTAAAGCAGATGAACTCATGGGGCAAATTAAGAAGCTTAACGCCAAAATTGAAGAGACGAACAGTAACTTGAATCATCTTCTGTCTGAAATGGATCGGACGAAGAAAGAGATTAAAGAACTGAAAGAATCGATCAAAGAACTTGAAATTCGTATTGCGGAACGTGATGAAGTATTACGTGAACGCGTTCGAGTCATGCAAGTAAAAGGTGGACAGGTTAGCTACTTGGATGTACTTCTAGGTGCGAATAGTTTCTCAGATTTCATTGACCGATTTTCGGCTGTGTCTACTTTAATGGACGCGGACCGGAAGATTATCCGCCAGCAAGAAGAAGATATGGCAAAACTTGAAGAAGAAAAAACGCTTGTAGAGCAAAAGTTAGCAGAGCAGGAAGAGCGCAAACGCAAAATTCAAGCGATGAAAGATAAATTACAAGAACAAAAGAAAGAAAAGAATGGGCTAGTTAAGAAACTTGAAGCGGAGCAAGAAAAGCTATCTAAAGAGAAATCTAGTCTTGAAGAAGAATATAATGATGCGATAGAAATTAGCGATGAGCTGGAAAGCCAAATCGTAGCAGAACAGAAGCGCCTAGCAGAAGTAGCTCGAAAGGCAGAAGCGCAACGCCGGGCAGAAGCTGCTAAACAGCAGAGTAATAGTAGTTCATCTGCGCCATCTGGTAATTTGCCTTCCGTTTCAAGTGGATTTTGGACAAAACCTGCGAACGGAAGATATAGTTCAGGATTCGGTTGGCGTGTCCACCCGATCACTCATGCGAAAAAACAGCACCGTGGTATAGACTTAAGTGCGCCAATGGGAACTCCGGTCGTGGCAGCTGGAGATGGCGTGGTATCTTATGCAGGTCAAATGAGTGGATTCGGTAATGTAATTATGATCACACACTCCGTTAGTGGAGAAATCTTAACGACTGTGTATGGTCATCTGTCTTCGATTAGTACAAGTTCTGGCCAGCATGTTGGGAAAGGTCAATTAATTGGAGCTGTCGGTTCTACAGGCTTCTCCACAGGACCACATCTACATTTTGAAATTCATGTTGGAAACTTCTCAGGATCTGGTCCAAGCGCGGTCAACCCTTTGCATTATATTTCGTTTTAATATAGGATAAATTGAAAACCTGCCTATTTACATGGCAGGTTTTTCATATGTTGAAATATGGAAAGGGGGACTTGGCGATGCCTGTTACTCAGTACTATCCTGTCGGGGCGATTACGGTGCCATCTTCCTGGATTGCGTTAATTGTAGGTTTCGTCATGACCTATCTTTTCATTCGCATATACTTTGGTAAAATTCTAGGTGAGCGGATCGGAAATATCTTTTTCAATATGGTGATAATTTGGAAGTTCTCGGTGATCTTAACGGACTTTTCAACTGTCCGCCATTATCCGTTGTCCATTCTGTACTTTCATGGAGGAACGTTTGGCTGGCTTCTTGCGTTACTCATTGTGGGAGTGCTAACCATACGGCAAGGCATTAAGGAGAAATGGACACACAGAGAGCGATGGATGTTGCTATTGGCGCTTATTAGTTGGCAGACGGTATATCAAGTCATGATGACTTTTTTGAATGAAGGTAGCCTGCAGGTCAAATGGGGAACGATTGCTGCTTTCCTAGGTTTATGGATATTGACGTTCTGGAGTTATCGTAAAACATCTAATACGGTTAGTGAACTATCAGCTATTTGGCTGGCGGTTCATTTCATGGTATCGGCTTTTCAGCCAGGTGCTTTCTGGAATATCCCTCTTATCACAACGATTAGTGGTGGATTGCTGATATGGAGGGTGCAGCGTCTTGCAGTAGATTCGGTAAGTAGAGAGGAAGAAGTAATATGAGTAAAAAAATGATTGGGTATGTAATCAGCGCATTAGTGATCGGCACGCTACTCTTTTTGATGGTGAAGAATACGGTGGAAAAGCCGGAGCCGATTGAATCACCTGTCACCTCCGTGAATCTACAAGAGGCTGAACAATTAGAAGAGAAAGAAGGACTCGAACAGTATTCACTTGCTCCAGATTTCACTTTGGAGACGCTGTCAGGAGATACTGTTATTCTTTCAGAGCTGAAAGGTAAGAAAGTCATTTTAAATTTCTGGGCTACATGGTGTCCACCTTGTAAAGCAGAGATGCCACATATGCAAAAGTTTTATTCGAAATTGACGGATGAGGATCAAGTGGAGCTGATTGCAGTGAATGTGACGGATTCTGAGAAATTAGGCATTAGCGAAGTGGAGAATTTTGTGAAGTCTTATCAATTGAGTTTTCCGATTCCACTGGATGAGACAGCAGAAGTGACGAAAAAATATGGTGTGTTCTCCATGCCGACTACCTACATGATTGATACACAAGGCAGGATTGCGCAAAAAGTGGTGGGGCCGTTGGATGAAAAGACGTTGAATGAGTTAGTGGATTTCATGGATTGAGTAACTAGACAGTTATTGGCTACTGCTTGTAGTTCTTTGATGAATGGTCCTATTACCGCTGCGGCGCTGGGGGATTGCCTTTCACCAAGAGCCAACTAGCAAAGGGCGCTCGTTGTCTCTTGGCTTCGGCCGACCCCGCAGTTGCGCCTTCGCTAGATTGTGGGATCAGTCGAATTACAGCTCCTGTTCGTAGATTGCTTCCATAAAGGAAAGTGTGTGGTGAGTGGTCCTGGTACCGCTGCGGCGCTGGGGGATTGCCTTACGCCAGGAGCCAACAAGCAAAGGGTGCTCGTTTTCTCTTGGCTTCGGCCGACCCCGCAGTTGCGCCTTCGCTAGATTGTGGGATTAGTCGAATTACAGCTCCTGTTCGTAGATTGCTTCCATAAAGAAAAGTGTGTGGTGAATGGTCCTATTACCGCTGCAGCGCTGGGGGATTGCCTTACGCCAGGAGCCAACAAGCAAAGGGCGCTCGTTGTCTTCTTGGCTTCGGCCGACCCCGCAGTTGCGCCTACGCTGGTGTTTAGTATCTGTGGGTATAGCCATCCTATTTTGTTACTGATCTAGAGTTTAAGTGATCTTCCTCTTAGTGTATGGGGGGCGGTCCTAGTACCGCTATAGCGCTTGGGGATTGCCTTTTGTCAGGTGACAACTAGCAAAGGGCGTTCGTTGTCTCTAGGCTACGGCTAACCCACAGTTGCGCCTACGCAGGTGAGTGGGATGGTCCAATTACCATTCTGTTTATGGATTGCTTCTATTAAAAGAAGTGTGTGAGTGGTTCTGGACTGCTTCGGTGCTAGAGGATTGCTTTGCGCTGGTACGAATGAAGGGTCTTTAAAAACTTTAAAATAGAGTTTGTTCCTGTGTCGTAACTTTTGGTTTCTCTTCATATAGTGGAGGGAGGAGGAGGTTATGAATGCGTAGGAGCAGGCTTTTTTTAGTGGGGATTAGTATGCTGATCGGCGGTGTGCTGTTTGGATTGAATGGCTGCGGAAAACAAGAAGCGGGGCAAACGCAGTCTATCAGTAATTTACCCGTAATTGATGAAGCCTATGAAGCCATCCAAGAAAAAGCTGTGTATCCGATCAAAAAGGACATGCTCGTGGAAGGGGCGTTGCGGGGGATGGCTGACACGATTGGGGATCCGTATTCGACGTATTTAACGGAGCAGGAAGCAGCATCGCATCGGGAGTCACTGGCTGGTTCGCGCGTGGGAATTGGAGCTGAGGTAACACGATCGAACGGTAAGTATATCATTGTGTCTCCAATCAAAGGAGGTCCAGCAGAAAAGGCGGGTTTGCAACCGTATGATGAGATTGTTCGAGTGGACGGGGAGAGGTTAGGTAACGAGACGTTGCAAGAAGTGGTCAATCGTATTCGAGGTAAGAAGGGAACGGACGTGAAGTTGACGATTTTTAGACCAGATGCAGATAAGCATATGGAATATACGATTGTTCGAGATCATATTCCCGTGAAGTCCGTTTCTCATAAACTACTGGAAGAACGTGGTGCTAAATTGGGATACATAGCACTTACCATGTTCGGTGAAGAGACTGCGAAAGAATGGCAAACGGCTACTTCAGAAGTCATCAAGCAAGGAGCACAAGCCATTATTATCGACGTGCGTGGCAATCCAGGAGGTTATTTGATGGCTGTTTCTGAAATTGCAGGAAGTTTATTGAATGAAGATCAAGTCTTTGTCGTCATGCAGGATGCGAAAGGAAATTTGACGCCGCTCGTTACAGAGAAATCCAAGGATATACAATACAACGATCATTTGAAGCAGATTCCGATCGTACTTGTACAGGATGTAGGAAGTGCTTCTGCAAGTGAGGTGTTGAGTGCAGCTCTCAAGGATCTCAAACGAGGATCTATCATTGGGACGACGAGCTTTGGTAAAGGGACTGTCCAGGAAACGATGGAGTTGTCTAATGGCGGCGAATTAAAGTTATCCACCAATAAGTGGTTGACGCCGAAAGAAAAGTGGATTCATGGAAAAGGTGTCACTGTAGATATTGAAGTGAAACAAAGTGTGCTGTTTACTGAACATTTACAAATGGTGACAGAGACGTTTAAAGAAGGACATTTTAACGATCAGATTGCGTATGCGCAAAGAATGCTAAAAGCTTTTGATTATAAAACGGGACGCACTGATGGGTATTTTGATAAAGACACTGCGGATGCTGTGCATGCATTCCGAGCAGATCATCAAATAGCGGAAAGTTATGCGATGGACCGAGAGTTTTTTACGGCTCTGAAAAGTGCTGTGGAAGAGTATCGCGGTGAAGAGAAGAATGATAAGCAGTTGCGGATGGCTGTGGATTATTTGGTCAATGCATTAGCAGAATAAAGAAAACGCATCTCGTAGGAGGTGCGTTCTTTTAGATGAACGTGAGAATCATCTGCCTGGAATGAAAATCAATGTGGATCTAGCTTCTTACATATAGTTACTTTCTTCAAGTACTCATTCGCTATTTTCCTTCTTTTTTTGTACAATAGGGAAAAGAGTTGTTTGGACAGGTGGGAAGGTGATAGATAATGTCTAACGGACTATCTACTATTATGGAATCAATATTGTATTTTCTACTGAATCCAGTGTGGCTGTTTGCTGTACTAGCGGCTGTACTCCTTGGTTATGTAAGAGTAAAGCGAGAGCGGAGGGATTTTACGATCCGCGTATTGGCTGGCTTGACTGAAATGAAGCATGCGATCTCCTCGTCTTGGCTGCATGGATTGGCGCTTTCACTTGTCATTGCAGGTGTGGGGTTGATCGTCGATTATAATTGGATCATTATTTTTTCACTAGTCATGTTGCTAGTAATTCTATCGTTTTCCTATAAGCTTGCATCACCGATTTATTATGCGGCCATCGCTTTTTTTAGCTTGTATGCGATCGATCGATGGGCAGGAGATTTTTCTTTTAAAGACTGGTTTGTACAAGAAGATGTAGATTTTTTTGGTACCTTAGCCGTGACAGTTCCCATCATTGCGGGTTTGTTTTTGATCACGGAAGGTTTGCTAATACGGCACTATGCGAGTCGATATGCATCGCCGCTTTTAATCCCGACGAACCGTGGATTGCGTGCAGCAGTCTATCAATCTAAGCTGTTGTGGATTGTGCCGGTCGTTCTCTTGGTACCAGGTCATATGGTGGCGCAATATGCACCGTATTGGCCGCAATTCACATTAGGGGCTGAGAAGTTTTCATTTATTCCTATCCCTTTGATCATTGGCTTCTCACAAATGGCACGGGCAACATTCCCGGATGTGCTCTTTCCTAGAATTGGTACAGCAGTTGCCTGGCTCGGATTATCAGTAGCAACTGTTGGTGTGGCTGCGTTCTGGATGCCAATCCTTGGTTGGGCCGCTTTGATTGCAGGTGTTTTGTGTCGGTTGTTCCTCTCAGTCCTACTATCTATATCAGAGCGTAAGAAGCCGTTGCTCTTAGTACCTCAGTCAGAAGGCGTTTTCGTTGTAACGGTTTTAGAGGACTCGCCTGCAGAAAAAATGGGGATTATTCCAGGCGATCTGATCAAGTCGGTGAATGGCGTAACGATTCACAATGAAAATGAATTATATAACGCAATTCAAATGAATGCTGCCCATTGCCGGTTACAAGTAATTGGACGCGATGGAGAAGTGCGGCTGAAACAGCAAGTGTTGTACCGCCATGATCATTTCCGTTTAGGATTGCTAGTTGTGCGGTAAAAGGAGAGAGTCACATGCATGATTTTGAAACGAAGCTTCTGCTTGCTATCTTGTTACCCGGTTTGCTGGTAGTGTTTTTCACGAGAGTGACCTTTCATCATATCGTAGGCCTGATTCTGACAGTAGCATTGATTGCAGCTTCTGTTTATGCAGGGTACACCCATAATTGGATGCTGTATGTGGCAGATGCGATCTCTTTGACGGTTGGTTTTTGGTTTGCGGCACGCATGGTACGCAACGCGCAGAAAGAACAGATGGATGAATGAAAAAAGCGGTTTTCAAAGCATAAAGCTTTTTGAAGACCGCTTTTTTGTTTCAAAAAAACTCATTTACTGTTTTAGTCGCGTTGGTTATGGGAATCAATTGTATAAGAAGGCTGTTAAAACAAGCTATAGATCGCCAAGACGGCAATTGTGCCAATGACGACAAACATGACATCTAACCCAATAAATGATAGTACAAAAGCTGTAACGGCACCGATGATTCCGAACAGTATATGGCCATCTTGAATATGAAGAATGGCAGGGAAGATTAACGCTCCGAGTACTGCGTATGGAATATTACGAAGCACTCCGCTAACAACCGGCGGCAACTCTTTTCCGTCCAAAAACGTCAAAGGAATCATTCGCGGCAAGTAGGTAACAACTGCCATCCCAAGCAACATCCACCAATAGGAAGCACCCATCAGTTTTTCGCCTCCTTTTGTACAGTCCAGTGATCGATCGTTTTTTTATTTTTTACATAGATAAATTCTACAAAAATGGCTGATCCGAGCGTAGCGACAAGAATGGACCATCCTGTTGATAAAAGATTTGAATAATATAACGCGCAATGAATGGCAGCTCCCATGACGGCTAGCCAGACGACTTTTCGATTTCCTTTCATGGATGGTACGAGAAGACCGATAAACATGGCGTATAACGCAACAGACATTGCCTCCTGTAAGAATTGAGGTAAATTCGCACCAATTACATGTCCTACCGCTGTAAAGACGACCCAGCTACTATAAGCAATTAAGGCAACGCCAAATGCGAAAGCTGTTGTCACTTTGCCTTCCTTTTGTGTTGCGAGAACAGAAAACGTTTCATCCGTCACCCCGAATGCATAGATGGCTTTCATCCATTTAGGTGCAGGCATGACTTTTTCACTTAGTGAAGCGGTCATGAGAAAGTGCCGAATGTTCACAATGAATGTGTTCATAACGATGAGCCAAGGGGCAACACCGGTAGCGAGTAGGCTGAGTGCCATGTATTGGGAAGCGCCTGCGTAAACAAGTAGGCTCATGGCGGTAGCTTGGGTGATGGAGAGTCCGGTTGTTTTGGCTAGCAGTCCGAATGTTAAAGCTACAGGGAAGTAGCCGATTGCGATGCTGGTGCCGGCTTTTATGCCTTGAGAAAAAGTTGTGTTCATCTAAGCAGCCCATCTTTCTTTCAGAATCTGATTGCTATTATACTATAAGTAAATGATTTGGCTAGAGAGTTTTCGGAAGATTGCGCGCTATATGCTATAAAGAGTCACTAATTTGAAACGGTAAGGGTGTTTGCGATGAATGAATGGCTGTCTATTGAAAAAGTTGAAGAATTAGCTGCCCAATATGAAGCGTTGGGTCCTTTGATGGGATTACTTCCGCCTTTTATAGAGGCATTTTTGCCATTTTTGCCGTTAGTGGTGTTCGTCATTGCAAATGCGAGTGCATTTGGTTTTTGGTATGGCTTTCTACTTTCTTGGGTAGGGACGGTGGCGGGTTCATATGCGGTATTCTTGCTGATTCGGAAATATGGGGGCAATCGATTCTTCTCATTTTTGACGAAGCCGGTTAAGGTGCAAAAGTTGATTAAATGGGTTGAGCGGAATGGTTTTGGTCCATTGTTTATTTTGATTTGTTTTCCTTTTACACCTTCTGCGCTGGTGAATTTAGTGGCGGGTTTATCCAATATGAATAAGAAAAATTATTTGTTCGCGTTGATGCTTGGGAAACTGGTCATGATTTTGATGATTGCGTATATTGGTTATGATTTACGTGCGTTGCTTACACAGCCCATCCGCACGTTGGTTATGTTTTTTCTGATTTTCTTGTTGTGGTTGGTGGGTAAGTGGTTTGAGCGTAGGTTGACCAAGAGAGTGGAAGAGGATTTTAAAAGTTTTTCTAGTTTGGATCCTTCGAATAAAAAAGAATAAATGTAAACAGTTCCTGTCTCTCTTTTCTTTCGGTACAATGGAAGAAAGTGATGGACAGGATTTTTTATGGGGTTGTTGGCTTTATAGAGAAGTGTGTGGGATGAGTGGTCCTGTTGCCGCTGCGGCGCTGGGGGATTGCCTTTCGCCAAAAGCCAACTAGCCAAGGGCGCTAGTTGTCTCTTGGCTTCGGCCGACCCCACAGTTGCGCCTATGCTGGTGATAGGTAACTTTGGGCGTAGCCATTCCATATTGTTACGGATTAGTTTACGTGATCTTCTTCTTTGAGTGTGGGGTGAGTGGTCCTGTTGCCGCTGCGGCGCTGGGGGATTGCCT
>NZ_WHVW01000008.1:91227-116208 GCF_009651005.1 Sporosarcina obsidiansis | reverse complement strand
CCAGCAAAGGGCGCTAGTTGTCTCTTGGCTTCGGCCGACCCCGCAGTTGCGCCTCCGCTGGTGATGGGTAGCTTTGGGCGTAGCCATTCCACTTTGTTATGGATTAGTTTACGTGATCTTCTTCTTTGAGTGTGGGGTGAGTGGTCCTGTTGCCGCTGCGGCGCTGGGGGATTGCCTCCCGCCAAGAGCCAACCAGCAAAGGGCGCTAGTTGTCTCTTGGCTTCGGCCGACCCCGCAGTTGCGCCTCCGCTGGTGATGGGTAGCTTTGGACGTAGCCATTCCACTTTGTTATGGATTAGTTTACGTGATCTTCTTTGAGTGTGGGTGAGTGGTCCTGGTACCGCTGCGGCGCTGGGGGATTGCCTTTCGCCAGGAGCCAACCAGCAAAGAGCGCTCGTTGTCTCCTGGCTTCGGCCGACCCCGCAGTTGCGCCTCCGCTGGTTATTGGTAAGCTTTGGGCGTAATCATTCCACTTTGTCACTAGATTAATTTACGTGATCTTCTGCTTAGTGTGCATGGTGTATGGAACTGGTGTTGTTTCGACCGCTGTTTCTCCCTTTGCTAGTTAGTTTCTTTTATATGGAAAAGGAAACGTCTTTTATAATTCTAAGCTTTTTTAAAAAACATTATAAAGAAGGTAATAGTAAACTTTCACACACTCTACAAAGGGATTGGAACGCAGGGTGGCGACTCCTGTGGGATCAGCGTGAAGGTGAGACCCCGCAAGGAGCAAAGCGACGAGGAGGCTCACCGCACGCCCCACGGAAAGCGTCCACCCGGAGTGCAGACTTCCTTAGCACTTACTATCAAGCTTTCTAGCACTTGTTATGATGAAAATTTTAATGTTTCTGAAAGGAGAGAGAAGGATGTCGTTACGCTTTGTTACAGGTCGGTCTGGTACTGGAAAGACTACATTTATTGAGCAGGAAATTGCAGAAGAATTGAAAGAACGACCGATGGGGGCTCCGATCATAGTAATTGTACCCGATCAGTTGTCTTATTCGATGGAATATAGTTTATCCGTTAAGTTTGGATTAACAGGAATGATCCGCGCGCAAGTACTGACTTTTAAACGGCTGGCTTGGCGTGTTCTTCAAGAAGTCGGTGGCATTACACGAGAAGAAGTCGATAGTTTTGGCTACCGGATGCTCGTGCGCAGTGTGCTTGAAGAAAATAAAGAATCGTTTAAGCTGTTTCGACAGGCGGCTTCGAAAAATGGGTTTGCCGAGCAGATCAGTGATGTGATGAAAGAATTCAGTAAATACTGTATCGATCAAGCATCATTTGCTGAACTAACGGTCTTACTCGAAGACAAACAAGCACCTAGAATTTTGCTAGATAAGGCACATGATTTGCAGCTGTTGCTCGGAAAAATAGAACAACGACTCGGCACGACGTATATGGATAGTGAAGGCCAGCTAACGGCACTAGCGGAGCAGATACCACATGCAAATTTATTGAAGGATGCGTCTGTCTATGTTGATGGCTTCGGGGATTTTACGACGCAGGAGTACAACATCATCAACCAATTAATGAAGTTTGCGAAACGTGTCACCGTGGTACTGCCGATGGAAGAGAAATTGCATAGCGGAGAACATGAATTGTTTTATACGGCAGAACAACAATATACGACTCTCCAACAACTTGCTTACAGTGAATCGGTCGACATCGAAGAACAAATTCATCTTACGGAAATGAAGCGTTTTGCGAACGAAGAATTGAGCCATCTCGAAGCTCAATTTGATCGCTATCCGCCTGCTGCAAGAGAAGCAGAGGGACATATCCAGTTGATTGAAGCGACAAATCGACGGGCAGAAGTGCATGCGGTGGCTCGTTCTATCCGAAAACTGATGCGAGAGGGCAAACGATATCGCGGCATGGCGATCGTCTATAGACAGCCTGACGTTTATGATGAATTGATCCAGACAATTTTCTCGCAATATGATATTCCAGTATTTATTAGCCAAAAGAAATCGATGCTTCACCATCCGCTCATTGAGTTTGCGCGTTCGCTGCTGGAAGCGGTTCGGACGGATTGGTCGTATGAAGCTGTATTCCGTGCAGTTAAAACGGATTTGTTCTTTCCTTCTAATGAGAATAAGCAAATATGGCGGGAACGGGCAGATCGACTGGAGAATTTCGTGCTGGCTAAAGGTATCCACGGCAGTTTTCGTTGGCATGATGAAGAACGCTGGAAGGTCAGTCGCTACCGTGGATTAGAAATGATCCGTCCGGTCCAGACCGATGAAGAACTCGCGATGCAAGCAGAATATGCAGAGACTCGAGATATGATTCGCCAACCACTTATGCAGCTAGAAGACAAGCTGAAAGGAGCGGTGACGGGACGAGATGTTGCGGAAGCACTGTTCTTTACGATGGAGTCTCTGAACGTTTATGACAAGATCGTGGAGCTTCAATTGGAAGAGAAGAAGGAACAACGACTGCGCGCTGCTGCTGAGCATGAACAAGCCTGGAACAGTTGGATTAACGTGTTGGACCAATTCGTTTTGATGTTTGGTGACAAGGAGCTGCCGATTGCAGAAGCGATTAAAATTTTGGATGAGGGGTTTGATACGCTGGAGTTCAAACTCATTCCACCTGCTCTCGATCAAGTGAGTGTCACGACGGTAGAGCTGTTTAATTCAATGGATATCGAATCTGTATTCGTGCTCGGAGCGAATGAAGGGGTCTTACCGCTACGAAGTGATCAGGAAGGCTTGCTCTCCGATAATGATCGGGAATTATTTATGGAACTTGGGATTACATTAGCTCCCACATCCAAAATGCAGCTCATGCGTGAATCTTATATGGTCTATCGTGCATTTACTGGTGCAAGTGAGCGGCTAATCGTGAGTTATCCAATTGCTGACGAAGAAGGCAAGGCACTTATTCCTTCTCTGTACATCCCGAGGTTGCACCAGATTTCATCTGGCATTCCGGTCGAATTAGCAGTCATTGAACCAACAGAATTACCTGATTCTGAAAATAAGATGAACTATATCGAGCACCCTGAAGTCGCGTTGTCTTATGCCGTACGTGTCATGAGACAAGCGAATTCTCAAGAAGAGATCGCACCAGAGTGGCAGGCCGTGCTCGCTTATTATAAAGAAGATCCGCTTTGGTCCTCTATCATTCAATCGATCGTCCAACCTGCATTGAAACGACAGAAAACCGAAATGCTCGATCCGCAACTGACAACTGGTTTATATGGTTCGGAATTCACGACAAGTGTCTCTCGGATCGAGTCGTATTATAGTTGTCCTTTCCAACATTTCACGACGTATGGTCTCGGTTTACAGGAACGTTTTGAATTTCAATTGGAGGCTCCTGATATCGGTGATTTATTCCATGCTGCGCTGAAATGGGTGTCTGACGAAGTGATGCGCCAAGGGTTGTCATGGGCAACGCTGACGAAAGAACAGTGCTGGCAGCTCGGACGGGAAGCGATAGAGGCACTGACACCGAAGTTTTTCCATCGGATTTTGCTGTCCAGTCAACGTTACGCGTATATTCAACGAAAGCTCATGCAAATTATCCAACGGACGATCCGTGCTTTGCAGTCGCAAGCTCGTAACTCACGCTTTACACCGATTGCGATTGAAGCGGGATTTGGACCGAATGAAGAGATTCCACCATTAGAAATTCATTTGAAACATGGTCAACAGATGAAAATTAGAGGACGAATTGATCGGGTAGATACGATGCAAAAGGATGATCAGACATTTTTACGTGTAGTCGACTATAAATCTTCAGCTCGTGCGCTCGATCTAACAGAAGTGTATTATGGCTTATCCTTGCAGATGCTGACGTATTTAGACGTGGCACTGGAACACGCGCAAGATTGGCTTGGTGTATATGCAGATCCTGCAGGTGTGCTTTATATGTATGTGCATAATCCAATGCTTCGTCTGACAAAAGAGCTGACAGAGGATGCGGTGGAGAAAGAACTGCTGAAATCGTATAAAATGCAAGGTTATATAGTTGAGGATTCAGAAGTGGCGTTGGCAATGGATGAGAATATCGAAAGTGAGTCGCTTGTCATACCTGCCCGTTTGAAGAAAGACGGTTCGTTTTATTCAACGTCGAAGGTTATTGCACCGGAAGACTTGACGATGATGCGTTCATTCGTTCGAAAAAAACACCAGCAAGCTGGAAATGCCATGCTATCCGGTGATACACGAGTTTATCCATATCGTTTGAAAGAACAGATGCCGTGCCAGTTTTGCTCTTATCAGTCTATTTGTCAATTTGACCGGACGGACCCGACACAGCCTGAACGACAATACGCAGCATATAAACCGGAAGAATCATTAGAAAAAATGCGGAAGGAGGTAGACAACGATGAAAATTCCCGCTAAGCCACCACATGAGACGTTTACAGATGAACAATGGAAAGCGATTCATGCGTCAGGTAAAGACATCCTCGTCTCTGCTGCCGCAGGATCAGGAAAAACCAAGGTCCTCATTACGAGAATGATTGAAAAAGTGTTGAACGTAAACAAGCCGATTGATGTTGATCAGTTGCTAGTCGTGACCTTTACAAATGCAGCGGCTGCAGAGATGCGTCATCGGATGGCGAGCGCACTTGAGGAGGCGATATTGCGTGATCCGTCTTCTGTTCACTTGCGCAGACAGCTAAACTTGTTAAATAAAGCACAGATTTCTTCCTTGCACTCCTTCTGTTTGCAAGTCGTGCGGCAATATTCTTATGTATTGGATATCGATCCGGGATTCCGAATCGCTGACCCTACGGAAGCTGCCATTTTACGTGATGATACGATTGCCATCATATTGGAAGACACCTATAGCAAGCCAAATCCCGAAGAAATCTACCGATTAAGTGATAGCTTCACAGCAGATCGTAATGACCAGGCGATCGAGACATTAATCGACCGACTCTATGATTATTCACGTGTTCATCCGAATCCTGCTGAGTGGCTACAGATGATCCCGCGGCAGTATGAAATAGGTGATCATGTGACGATCGACGAATTGTCATTCATTGAGCCACTGAAATTAGCGATTCGGCATACATTGGAAGAAGCCAAGACGGTAGCGCAAGATTTGCAACGCCTAGCTGAAATGAATGAAGGTCCTTTACCACTTCTTGCTACGGCGAAAGCGGATGAGGCCTGGATTGACGGTGCGATTGACTACGTCGTGAATGGTCAATGGGAAGATGCCTATGCGTATTTTCAGACGTTGACGTGGTTTAAAGCAGGAACGATAAAAAAAGATTCATGTGATGAAGAGCTGGCCAAGCGTGGCAAGGCGATGCGCGATTCTGTGAAAAAGATTGTTACTTCATTGAAAGAGACGTATTTTACGCGGACGCCAGCGAGGCTTCTCGAAGAAATTCGGCTAATGGCTCCTTTAATGCATACGTTAGTCGATTTAGTGAATGATTTTGCTACTCGCTATCAGTCGATCAAGGAAGAGAGAGGGCTCGTTGATTTTTCAGACTTGGAACATTATGCCCTACAGATTCTGTCAAAAGAAGAGGATGAACAGCTTGTTCCTTCCGATATTGCAATCGATTATCAGAATCGTTTTGCTGAAGTGTTAGTGGACGAGTATCAGGACGTAAACTTTTTACAAGAAGCTATTCTTCAACTCATCAAGAAAGGCAATGAGACGGACGGAAACTTGTTTATGGTTGGCGATGTCAAACAGTCGATTTACCGTTTTCGTCTCGCTGAACCTGGCTTGTTCTTAGGGAAGTACGAACGATTTGAGGAAGACTTTTTAGATCAAGGATTGAAAATTGATTTGAATGCGAATTTCCGAAGTCGTGAGGAAGTGCTCGATGCGACCAACTTTATTTTTAGGCAGATCATGGGTGCACGTGTTGGAGAAATAGAGTACGACGATGCAGCCGCACTGAAATATGGAGCGCAATATCCCGAGAAAGAAGTATCCGCGGGGTTGACGATTTTGTATGAGAATGAAGAGGATATGGAGTTTTCAGAGGAGCAGCAAACGCAACAGGAACTGAAGAAATCACAGGCGGAAGCACGATTTATTGCTCAGAAAATTAAGCAGTGGCAGGTGGATCAAGAGCAAGTGGCGGATGCATTCAGTGGAAAGAAACGCCCTTTGGAATATCGGGATATTGTCATTTTGATGCGTTCGATGACTTGGTCAAGTGAAATTGCAGATGAACTGAAAGCGGCAGGCATTCCCGTTTACGTGGAATTATCTTCTGGTTATTTCGACGCCATTGAAGTGATGATTATGCTGAATACGCTACGTGTCATCGATAATCCATATCAAGATATACCACTCGTTTCTGTATTACGCTCTCCATTTGTCGGTGTGACGGAAAATGAATTGGCCCAAATTCGTTTGTCTAAGCGCAATGCACCGTTTTACGAAGCCGTTCAAGCGTTCATTCAAACGGGTGGTGCCGGTATGGAGCAAGTGACACAGGAAAAACTTCAACGCTTTTTCTTGCGTTTAGAAGATTGGAGAAATTTGGCGCGACATGGCTCACTGTCAGAACTGATCTGGAAAGTCTATCAGGACACGTATTATTACGAAATGGTCGGGATATTGCCGAATGGTAAACAGCGTCAAGCGAATTTGCGTGCGCTACATGATCGTGCATTGGCGTATGAAAAGACATCATTTCGAGGACTTTTCCGTTTCTTGCGATTCGTCGATCGGATGCGCAAGCGCGGAGATGATCTGGGCGAAGCGCGTTTCATGAGTGAAAAAGAAAATGTTGTGCGCATCATGACGATTCACTCATCAAAAGGGCTGGAATTTCCTTATGTATTTCTCGCAGGGATGGGCCGTCCGTTCAATAAAATGGACTTTCATCAACCATATTTATTTGACCAGCATTTTGGATTGGCCGTAAAGGCGATTGATCCCGATAAGCGAATTACATTCACTTCGCTGCCTTTTTTAGCGGTGAAAGAGAAGAAGGAACTAGAAATGCGTGCAGAGGAAATGCGGGTGCTTTATGTCGCGATGACGCGAGCTAAAGAGCATTTGGAATTGGTTGCCTCTGTGAAAGATATTGAAAAAACGATGAATCAGTGGCAAGAAGCTCAATTGCTTGATCCTTCTGCGCCTTTACCCGAGTACAAACGTTCACGAGCAGGTGGCTACTTAGATTGGATTGGTCCCGCCATTGCTCGGCATATGGCATTCTGTAAGTTTGGCAAGGCTGTGGGTGGAGAGTTACTGGACGATCCGTCTAAATGGGAAGTGAATGCGTATCCATTTTCTGCTTTCCATGGCACAGAATCGGTGAAAGTCGATGATTGGATTCCGATGGATGTTGGGTCTACTGACATGGTAGATCCTCAACTAGTTGAACTAGTGCGCAGCCGTTTTGATACTCGCTATCCGTTTGAGCATGCTGTAGAGATGCCTTCGAAGCAGTCAGTTAGTGAGCTAAAGCGGATTGCACTATTGGAGCTAGAACGGGGAGATGCCGATCCGTTTGAAGAAATGCAACCTGACGTAGCGAGTAGTCCTTCCTTTCTACATGATCGTCCCTCATTTTTACAGCAACGATCATTGACGAAAGCGGAAATTGGCAGCGCCATGCACACGGTAATGCAACACATCGATTTAGCACAGCCATTGGATGAGATTTCGGCTGCACAGTTCGTAGAAGAGCTAAAGAAACGTGAGCTTTTGACGAAAGAGGAAGCAGCAGTGATCGATGTAGAAGCAATTGTTCAGTTTTACCAGACCCCTTTAGGTAAGCGTCTGCAACAGGCAGATCAAGTGTTACGTGAAATGCCATTTACTTATGCGTTGCCGGCAGAAAAAGGTGAGTTCCAGTTACTGCAAGGTATTGCCGACTGCTTGTTTCATGAAGAAGGAGACTGGGTGTTGATTGATTATAAGACGGACCAGGTCAGAGGATTTCATTCGGATGTAGCCGTGGCGAATGAAATGCAGAAGCGCTACGGTACGCAGTTAAATTTGTATAAGAACGTATTAGAATCAATTTTGTCGATTGAAATTAAAGAGATGCTCCTATATTTGTTTGATGGAGCGAAAATCATTACATTACAGGAGGAATTGGTTTGAAATTAACTCCAACACCTCTAACAGAGCGGGTCGATGGACTTGATTTTCTCAGAGGTCTGGCTTTACTAGGAATTTTTATTGCGAATATGCTGCACTTTCATTCGCCCTATGCGTACATGGATCCATATACGTGGTTCTCTACACCGGGTGATCAGTCGGCTTTCCATTTTATTGATGTGTTTATTGAGGCAAGTTTTTATCCTTTGTTTGCGATGTTATTCGGATACGGTCTGAATATGCAGTATGAAAAATCGCTAAAAAACCAGACGCCGTTTGCGCCATTCATGGCACGGCGCATGAGCTGGTTGCTCGTTTTTGGAATCTTTCATGCCCTTCTGATTTGGTTTGGGGATATTTTGTTTACGTATGCCATCATGGGCTTTATAATGATCGCGCTTGTTCGTATACCGAAAAAATGGCTGTTTTCATTGGCGCTTGTTTTGTATATTGTGCCATCATCGCTACTGTATATTTTTACTTTGATCAGTAGAAAAATTAATCCCAATTCACTGCTCGACGGATTTGTAGATATTCAGCAAATTGAGTTGGCGATTTCTGCTTATGCGCACGGTACATTTATTGAAATTTTTATGTATAGAATGAGTGAATGGTTCACGTACGGGGTGATTGGATTAATTACAGCGATTTTCGTTATTTTACCGTTGATGATGCTCGGTGCTGCATTTTCTAAATGGAAAATTATCGAGAACATGTATGCAATGAAATGGAAGTTAGTCGTGACCATGATCGTCTGTATCTCTTTAGGTATCTTACTCAAGAGTATGCCCTATATTGATGGTCCAAAATTCGAGAATATTTATCTCGTGCAATCTACATTTGGTGGCCCGATTTTGACGATTGGATACGTCGCGCTGTTTATGCTGCTATGGCAAATTCCATTTTTGAAGATCGTAACAAAGCCATTTGCAACGATTGGTAGAATGGCGTTCACGACGTATATTATGCAATCTATCATTGCTACACTGATTTTCTATTCATATGGCGCGGGTCTCTATGGTAAAGTAGATATAGTGACAGGAACGTGGCTGGCGATTGGTATTTTTGTGATCCAAATGATTGCAGCGCAGATTTGGTTGTCGAAATTTAGAATGGGACCATTGGAATCTATTTGGAAAAGGTTGTCCTACGGAAAGAATTTCGGCAATAAAGAGGAAAAAGGATAGATTTTGTCGTAACATAGTAGTATGTGAATACACATGGAAAGGGTTGGGCATTCAAATGAAACTATTGTCATTTCGTTACGAAGGACATACTTTATTCGGACCAAAAGTGAAACGTGAGGAAGCAGTTTGGAATGTGCTGGCAATGGCACAAGCACAACAGCAAGCAAATTTTCCGAAGACGATGATCGAAGCCGTGTCCCTTGGCATGGATTTTGTGGAAATGGTTCGTAAACTCGTGGAGAAAACCGAAGCGGAAGGAAATGCAGGGCAATTTA
Organism: Sporosarcina obsidiansis; assembly: GCF_009651005.1. Lineage (GTDB taxonomy): Bacteria > Bacillota > Bacilli > Bacillales_A > Planococcaceae > Sporosarcina > Sporosarcina obsidiansis. The sequence continues at coordinate 106,697 of NZ_WHVW01000008.1, read as the reverse complement.
AACACGCATTTACGGATGTCGAGTGGCTAGCACCTATTCCTCGTACGCCTAAAAATGTAATGTGCGTAGGGAAGAATTATGCCGAACATGCACAAGAAATGGGAGCAGAAGCACCTCCTGAAAAAGTCATGTTATTTACAAAGTCACCTACCGCAATTGCAGCAGATGAGCAAACACTATCCATTCATAGTGAAGTGACAGATTCTCTAGATTACGAGGGAGAACTTGCAGTCGTCATTAGTAAAACAGGTAAAAACATTCCGAAACAACTAGCCTATGATTATGTGTTTGGGTATACAATTGCGAACGATATAACAGCGCGGAATGTGCAAGCGGATCATAAGCAGTTTTTCTTAGGTAAAAGTCTAGACGGCACGTGTCCAATGGGCCCGTATGTCGTAACGAAGGACGAAATTCCAAACCCACACAATCTATCAGTTGTGACGAAAGTGAACGATGAAGTTCGTCAGAATGGTAATACATCTTCCATGATGTTCAAAATTGACGAGTTGATTGCAGAAATATCCAAATACGTTACATTGGAACCAGGCGATGTGATTTTGACAGGTACTCCTGCTGGCGTAGGTAAAGGAATGAACCCGCCTACTTTCCTCAAAAAGGGCGATACGGTAAAGGTTTCGATTGAAGGAATTGGTACATTAGTGAACCGATTCGAATAAAATTTATTTGCGATGTAGTTATCATGAGCAATAGAATAGTAGTCGCTTGGAAATTATGGTAGCATATCAATCGACTATAATAAAATGAGGTGTCAAGATTGGGATTTTTAACAGATACGACCCACTTTCATATATTAACTTGGGTAGTGGGGATCGTTCTCTTTCTAGTGTCCGCTAGTATGGCTTCTGGAACGAAAGGGAAAAAAATCGCACATATGATTTTGCGTTTGTTCTACATTTTAATTATCGTGTCAGGAGCCGCATTATTCTTTACGCATATGGGTCTTAACTCCATGCTATACGGAATTAAATTCGTATTAGGACTTTTCACGATTGGTTTTATGGAAATGACATTGGTCCGTGGAAACAAAGGAAAGAATACAGGTCTTATGTGGATCTTATTCATCGTGTTCTTGCTAGCTACTTTATTTGTTGGATTCAAACTTCCACTAGGTTTCGACTTTTTAGCGTAAGTTGGAATGAAAATTTGGCGAGGGGGAGAGCAAATGGCAACACAGACCGGATGGGTATTTTTAATCGTTGTCCTTTCATTGATAGCGCTATTTGCAATCTCCGTCTTTGTCAGTTCGCGAAGACAACAAGAGCCTGATTTTTTTTCAGATGACGACAATTGAAGAAATGTAAGGCGCTTTACAAGCAGAGGAAGAATCCACAAAATTCTATCCTCTGTTTTTTGTTTGCTTACATACTGTTCGAGTAGCTGTATTTCACAAGATTGCCCTATTTACAAATGGCAATAGACGTTTTAAGAAGAAAGAATGGCACAGTGATCAGCCGTTTGATAAACTAATAAAAGAGTTTGCGTAAGGAGGATATACTATAGTGAAACGAATCATCGGACTACTGGCGGCATGTATGCTTGCCCTATCCATAGCTCAACCGATCACATATGCTGATACCGAGCCATCTTTCAGTCAAGAAAGTATCTATGATTTGCTCGTTGACCGTTTCAATAACGGCTTAGGAACGAATGATATAAATGTTGATACAAAAGACCTCAATGCCTTTAATGGAGGGGACTTTGCTGGAATTATCAATAGATTGCAGCACTTGATCGATATGCAGTTTACGATGATTTCCGTTGGGCCTGTTTTCAGCACGGCGTCTTATGACGGTAAGCAAGTACTCGATTATTCGGAAATTGAACCGCATTTCGGAACTGAAGAGGAATTTACAGGATTGATCAAAGAAATGCATGACAATGAATTGAAGATCATGACAGATTTTCCGCTTGGTGGTGTCAGCTCTGACCATATATGGGCGAATCAACTCCCAACGATTCCAACTAATGACGGAACGATTGATTGGGATCTACGTAAGGCGGAAGTACAAGAGCAGGTTATGGATGCAGCTATACAATTTGTGAAGACTTATGAAATCGATGGAATTCGTTTGACGAATCTCGATCAGGCAGACACAAATTTTCTTAATGACCTGATTGCTGCATTAAAAGAAGCACGCGAAGGTCTGTATGTTATTACCAACCAACCGAGTGAAGCTGCATTTGACAGTGCACCGGCTGAAGAACGTGATCAGGCTATCCAAAATGCATACGTCCAAGTGAACCCAGATTCATCTTCATTGGATAGATTTTCGAATGAAGATGAAAAAGGATTATTGCAGTTCGATGATTTGATGGGGGAACGCTTCACATATAAAATGGTAGAATTGCGCCAATTTCCGCCCACTCGTTGGAAGGCCGCCACAACCGCACTATTTACTTTGCCGGGTGTGCCGTTAGTGACCTATGCTACAGAAATAGCTGTCAACGGGAAAGAAGCACCGGATACACACCCACTCTTTAATTTTAAGACCGATATGGAATTAAAAGATTGGATTGGAAATCTCAATCAGTTACGTAATGAGTCGGAAACGTTGCGATCTGGTGATTTTAAGATATTGCACAATCAAGATGGATTTACTGTGTTCGAACGATCTTCCGAAAAGGAAAAGTGGATCATTGCGATTAATAATACGTCAGAACTCCAAAGTTTAGAAATTGACCCATCCATAATTGGAGAGAAGAAAAAGCTACGTGGTGTGCTTGATCAAGACTTGATCAAGGAAACAAAAGATGGAGAATACCATGTCGTCTTAGATCGGGAGTTAGCAGAGATTTATATCGTGGAAGATGATGAAGGGTTTAATACCCCTTATTTAATTGCTTCTGCACTAGTCTATATACTTTTCCTATCATTTTTATTCGCAGTCTTGCGTAAAGGAAGACAACGTCGAAGAGATGAAGCGTTAAAAGAAAAGCAATCAAAAGAATAAGTACAAAAAGAAGCCAGTCCGCATTTGTGCAGACTGGCTTTTTGCATGTGTATTATGAAGAACTGACTTTATTTAAGAAGAATAGTGCGATAGTTCCGGGTCCCGCATGAGAGCCGATGACGGACCCAATTTGGTGAATTTCGATTGCTTTCGGCTGGACGACTTCTTCAATCATTGCTTTGAATTCTAATGCCGTCGCTTCGTCGTCTCCGTGGCTTATTGCAATCGTTTGTTCTTCGAGATGGTTTCCGCGTTCTTCCATCATTTCGATCATTCGCCGGAATACTTTTTTACGACCCCGATGTTTTTCGATAGGTACTAATTTTCCACCTTCTACGTGAAGTAAGGGCTTAATGTTGAGAAGACCGCCAAAAAAAGCACTGGCTTTCGAAACGCGACCGCCCTTCGCTAAATAATCTAAGTCTTCCACTGTAAATAAATGCTCCATATGGGATGCCATGGCACGAATTTTTCGTTCGATTTCTCGGACATTCAATCCTTCTTTGCGCAACCGAACAGCTTCTTTAACCAATAGACCATACCCTAATGAAGCGCAACGTGAATCTATAAGTACAAGATTCATCGATGGATTGCCTTCTTTTACTTGATCGCTAGTCATGACGGCAGTTTGATAGGTTCCTGAAAGTTGTGAAGAGAATGCGATATAAATTCCATCTTCACCTGATTCGGCTAAGTCTTTCCAAGCTTTCATTAGCATGTCGGGTGAGGCTTGTGAAGTCTTTGGTTGATGTCCTTGGCGAATCGCATCAAACACTTCTTTTGAATGAATTTCTACGATGTCCTCATACTCTTTACCATTTAGTAGGACGCTTAGCGGAAATAACTCTACTTCCTGTTCTTCAAAGAAGGATTTTGGCAAGTCACACGCACTGTCAGCAAAAATTTTCATAGAATTTCCCCCTGAACACATATATTTTTCTCCATCAAGAACTGCTATTCGTATTAAGTTTTCCCTTCTGTAAAGAAAGTCGTTCCTCTAGAATATGCGAGATCCCGTCTTCATTATTAGAAGTAGTTACTTCGTCTGCGATGGACTTTAAGCGATCGATGGCGTTGCCCATTGCTACGCCGACGCCTGCATAGTCGATCATTTCTAAATCGTTGTCTTCATCTCCAAATGCAATGATACGATCCTTTGGGATATTAAGCCAATTAGAGACAGCATGTATCCCTACTGCTTTATTCAAGCCATGCCGTACGATTTCTACAATATTGAAAGGAGCTCCCCAGCGGCGATGATCGATGACTTCAGCATGGATATCCTCTAGATGCTGACGAATAGGGTCAATCGTTAGTTCGTTTGCTTGAATTAATAAACTAGTTGGGTCCGTTTTTAAAGATCTCCGCAAGTCGCCCTCTGTAATTTGTGGATTACCAAAGGTCAAAATATCTAAAAATCGTTCATCATGATATTGGGCATATACATCATCCATCACTTCGGCTACGATATTTTCTACAGGAAATTGTTGCATTGCTTCTACTACTTCATTGACAATTGGCAGGGCAATGGTTTCATGAATGGTCTTCCATGATGAGTCTACTGGATGGTGAACGAAGGCACCATTAAAATTGACAATGGGTGTAGTTAAACCAAGCTGATGATAATATACTTCACTTGCCCGATATGGACGCCCCGTAGCTATCATGAGATGATGCCCTTCAGAGGCCGCTTGTCGTAACGTTGCTTCAGTCTTTGGTGATATTACTTTTTCATCTGTCAATAAAGTTCCATCTAAGTCTAAAACGATTAAATGTGGTTTCAACAAAACCTCTCCTATTTTGTATTGTTTTTGTCAAGACAGTTCATTATATCTTCATAGTTTATCGTTAGTGAGGCAAGTAAGTCAAAGAATCGAAGGATAAGGCGAAGTTTTTGTCTTCTACGGAAAATGTTGTTATCCTAAAATAACAGTATACAATCGTTGGAAAAGAGGAATTTGAATGATTATTCGTTCGGAACAATGGCAGCATATCCCTGTACTCCATATCGTGGAAGAGAAAAGACAGCAAGAGCCTATTCCTGTTGTGGTGTTTTTTCATGGTTTTATGAGCGCGAAAGAACATAATTTGCATTATGCCTATAATTTGGCAAAGCAGGGGATTCGGGTGATTTTGCCAGATGCCAAGTTGCATGGGGAACGTGCAGAAGCAGTCGATGAATTTCATTTGCAACTTCACTTTTGGGAAATTGTGTTAGGTTCAATTGAAGAATTAGCATTGATTCATCAGGAATTAAAGGAACGTCAATTACTAGATGATCGTACGCCTGTTGGAATCGGGGGTACTTCAATGGGAGGAATCACTACATTTGGTTGTTTGGCAAGCTACGGTTGGATTGATGCAGCATCTATTATGATGGGATCTCCTGCGTTTACACGTTTAGCGAAAGGACAGATTGCCTATGCTGAACGAGGCGGTCGAACTTTACCGGTGACGCTTGCTGAGCGTGAGCAACTTTTCACGGCATTGGAGAGAGTGGATCTGTCTAAAAATCCAAGCAGGCTAAATCACCGTCCGATATTTATGTGGCATGGTGAACAGGATAGTTTAGTGCCATTTGAACTGACGAAAGAGTTTTATCATGAGATGCAGCAAGATTATCAAGAGTGCCCAGAGCGTCTAAGTTGGATGCCAGAAGAGGAAGCGGGCCATTCGGTTTCACGTTCAGGTATGCTTGCAGCAGTCAATTGGCTTGCACAGCATTTGAATGACAGGTAGTATGTTTGATAAGATGAACTTACTACACAACAGAGAGGAGCATTCCGATGAGCGAAGAAATAAAAGATTACCTGATGGGTGCGTTAGAAAATGTAATTGACCCAGAGCTTGGAGTTGACATTGTCAATTTAGGGTTAGTTTATAATGCAGAGCTACTTGATGAAGGAGTAGCCAAAATTACGATGACGTTAACGTCTATGGGCTGTCCGATGGGTCCGCAAATCGTAGCGAACATCAAACAGGAGTTAATGGAACTTCCAGAAGTGAAAGAAGTGGAAGTGGATATCGTTTGGAATCCACCATGGTCGCGCGAAAATATGTCGCGCTATGCAAAAATGGCACTAGGCGTTCGATAATCATTATTTTAACCATACCGCTGGTGGTGTGGTTTTTTTATGTTGTAGGGACTAGGTAAACCGCGCGAAAGTCGAGTCGGACCGATCCAAACCCTCTTCGAACCGAGCGAAAGTCGAGTCGTACCGATCCAAACCACCTTCGAACCGCGCGAAAGTCATGTAGGACCGATCCAAACCTTCTCAAACAAAAACAATTTCCCACATAAAAGAAGGAACTACAAGATTTTGTCGAATACATATGATATGGCAGGAATAAACAGTACCAAATAGGGGGAATGGGAAGTATGTCAGTGAAAACAGCAGATTTATGTGATGATTTTATGGAGGAATTGCAAGTGTGTACCATAGAATTTAATTCTTATGGAAAGCATAAGCGATTTTCTGGTCCAATTTCGACAGTGAAAGTGTTTGAAGACAATGTCTTAGTAAAGGAAGCGTTGCAAACGATTCCAGAAGGACATGTGCTAGTAGTAGATGGCGGAGGTTCCAGACGCTGTGCATTAATGGGGGATATGCTCGGTGAAATTGCACAAGAAAGAAAGTTGGCGGGCGTCATCATTTATGGTTGTGCTCGGGACACAGCTGATCTAGGAACACAAAATATTGGTGTAATGGCGATCGGGAGTATGCCGGTGAAAAGTATTAAGCGAGGCGAGGGGCAACGCGATGAAGTTCTTTATTTCGGCAATGTCGAATGGACACCTGGACATTATGTCTATGCAGATGAAGATGGAGTTGTCGTCGCACCAAGAAAATTAGTATAAGAAAACTCAGCCGCTTGCGCCATGCAAGTGGCTTTTCAATGCGAAGATAGCTGATCAAAAACTTACATAACTTCTCTTTTTTATGGAAGCAAATTAATGTACTTCTACTTAAAAATAGCTTATAATTTAGTTAATCAAAGATAGTCAAAGTCAAATAAACGGAAGGTGGATGTTTATGCGTATGGATGGTGTTCAAGAAGATCAGCGCTCCCCACTTGAGCAATTCGGTCGTAATCTTGTGGAAGAAGTGAAAAACGGAAAAATGGATCCGGTCATTGGTCGGGATGAAGAAATACGAAATGTTATACGGATTTTATCTAGGAAAACAAAAAATAATCCAGTTTTGATCGGAGAATCAGGTGTTGGTAAAACGGCAATCGTTGAAGGATTGGCACAACGTATTGTGAAAGGTGATGTGCCAGAAGGATTAAAAGACCGTCAAATTTTCGAACTGGATATGAGTGCGTTAATTGCAGGAGCAAAATATCGCGGTGAATTTGAAGAACGTCTAAAAGGTGTGCTTAAGCAAGTGAAAGACAGCAATGGACAAATCATACTGTTCATTGATGAAATTCATACAATTGTCGGTGCTGGGAAAACGGAAGGCGCAATGGATGCAGGGAATATGTTGAAACCGATGCTTGCACGAGGGGAGTTGTACTGTATCGGGGCGACCACTCTTGATGAATACCGAATGTATATCGAGAAAGATCCTGCGCTTGAGCGTCGTTTCCAACAAGTGATGGTCCGAGAGCCGTCTGTTGAGGATACGGTTTCGATTTTGCGTGGGCTAAAAGAGCGTTTTGAATTGCATCACGGGGTGCGTATTCATGACCGTGCATTGGTCGCAGCGGCTACTTTATCAGATCGCTATTTAACAGAACGGTTTATGCCGGATAAAGCCATTGATTTAATTGATGAAGCAAGCGCAATGATCCGAACAGAAATTGATTCGATGCCGCAAGAACTGGATGCAGTCACGCGTCGGATCATGCAACTTGAAATTGAGGAACAAGCATTGCGTAAAGAGAAAGATTCAATGAGCCAATCACGTCTTGTCACCTTGCGGGAGGAATTACAACAATTAAAAGATTCCTCAAAAGATATGCGGGCGCAATGGGATCAGGAAAAAGCTGCATTGAAAACGATTCAAAGCAAACGGGAAGAATTGGATAAGTATCGTCGCGAACTAGAAGAAGCGCAAGGCAGTTTTGATTTGAATAAAGCCGCTGAACTGCAATATGGAAAAATTCCTGAACTGGAAAAAGAATTAAAAGCAATGGAATCCCCCTTAGAAGGAAGTCAGGATCTTCGCTTATTGCGTGAGGAAGTGACGGAAGAGGAAATAGCCTCCATCGTGGCACGTTGGACAGGTATTCCTGTAACGAAGCTCGTGGAAGGAGAGCGTGAAAAATTACTGCGTTTGCATGAAACGTTGAAAGAACGGGTCATCGGACAGGATAATGCGGTACAACTAGTGACAGAAGCCGTTTGGCGTGCGCGTGCAGGGATTCAAGATCCGAATAAACCAATTGGATCGTTTCTGTTCTTAGGTCCGACGGGGGTAGGGAAAACGGAATTGGCCAAAACATTAGCTGCCACTTTATTTGATTCGGAAGATCATTTTGTGCGGATTGATATGTCGGAGTATATGGAGAAGCACAGTGTGTCGCGACTAGTCGGAGCACCTCCCGGGTATATTGGCTACGAAGAGGGCGGCCAATTAACTGAAGCGGTTCGCCGAAATCCATATGCCGTTGTATTGTTGGATGAGATCGAGAAAGCTCATCCAGATGTAGCTAATATTTTACTGCAAATTCTGGACGATGGTCGCATTACAGATAGTCAAGGTCGCCTAGTGAACTTTACCAATACGGTCGTCATCATGACATCGAATATCGGTTCCGCTTATTTAGTAGAAGAAGACCTCGAAGATTCAGATCACGCGAAGGAAGACCTGGTCATGGCAGAACTGCGTCGGCATTTTAAACCAGAATTATTGAACCGAATGGACGATATTATTATTTTCCATGCCTTAACAACTGATTCATTTAGATCAATTACGCGAAAAATGTTAGGAGATTTAACAGAGCGTCTGGCAAAGCAAGATGTTACGTTAGTGTATGATGGCAGTGTAGTGGATTGGATTGTGACGGAAGGTGCTGACGCGGACTTCGGTGCACGGCCGTTGAAACGATTTATTCAGCGATATGTTGAAACCAAGGTGGCCAAGGAAGTGATCAAAGGCGGGTTGCAGGAAGGTGAACAGATACAGTTAACGATGGATGATGGACAAGTGGTTGTTCAGGTCAGTAAGTAATCGAAAGTTTGTATATGAAAAAGCGTAAGAACTAGGTACAGTTCTTACGCTTTTTGTAGCTTCTCTTACACGTCTGCTGGAGCATCGTTAGGAATAATTGCTGTAATAATGAGTACAATTATAGCCAAAACAACAGAGACGGTAACGCCCGCCATAAAATCAAATTCAGCACCTACAATTGAACCTGCAACATAGTTCAACATAGAAACTAATAGGAATGACCAAACAAATGTCATAATATAGTGCATGATTTTCACCTCGACTAGTCTATTTCACAATACATCATACCATAGCCAATGAAAACGATGAAATGATAATACACGTTATTTTTGACGAAAACGTGTCCTAATATTGAAAAATGAGTAATGTTCTTTTATAATTAACACCAGGTACTAATATTAGATAACAAGGAACGGGGTAGATAATATGAGAGCAGGGCTTCTAGGTTTGGGGAAATATGTCCCGCCAACTGTTTTAACGAATGAAGATTTAGAGAAACGTATAGATACATCCGATGAATGGATTCGTTCACGCACAGGTATTGAAGAGCGGAGAATTGCGGATAATGAAACCAATACATCAGATATGGCTTATGAAGCAGCGAAAGAAGCACTTGAATCGGCAAATATACGTCCGGATCAGCTAGGTCTCATCTTAGTGGCGACTGTAACGCCAGATTACACGTTTCCTTCGGTTTCTACTATGATACAAGAACGTTTAGGTGCGAAGAATGCAGCAGCTATGGATGTTTCTGCAGCATGTGCAGGATTTATTTATGGTGTTGTGACAGCGAAGCAATTTGTAGAGTCAGGTGCTTATGAGTATGTCTTAGTCGTTGGCGTAGAAAAATTATCTAAAATAGTAGATTGGGAAGATCGGAATACGGCTGTTTTATTTGGAGATGGGGCCGGTGCTACAGTCGTAGGTAAAGTTAGTGAAGGTAGAGGAATTCTTTCATTCGAACTCGGTGCGGATGGATCAGGTGGGAAACATCTATGTCATAAAGAATTTATTGAAATGAATGGTCGTGAAGTGTTTAAGTTTGCTGTTCGCCAAATGGGAGAGTCTGCTCTTTCTGTCGCTGAAAAGGCAGGTCTTTCAAAGGATGATGTCGATTATTTAGTCCCACATCAAGCAAATATTCGAATTATGGAAGCTTCACGTGAACGTCTAGGCCTGCCTGTAGAAAAGATGTCTAAATCTGTTCATAAATATGGCAACACCTCTGCAGCGTCCATACCGATTTCATTGACGGATGATCTGGCTGAAGGACGTGTTAAAGATGATGACGTGGTAGTCTTGGTCGGATTCGGTGGCGGCTTGACTTGGGGTGCCTTATGTATAAAATGGGGTAAGTAAACAATAACCTTAACTAAAAAGTTGATGATAGAAAGGAAGTTTGAAATTGGAAAAACGACGCGTAGTGGTAACGGGAATCGGTGGAGTCTCACCAGTAGGGAATACCGCGGAAGATTCATGGAAAGCAGTTGTAGAAGGAAAATCCGGCATCGATATCATGACACGATTGGATCAAGAGAAATTTCCAGTTCGTGTGATGGCGGAGGTCAAAGGTTTTGACATTGAACAATATGTTTCACGTAAAGATGCCCGTAAAATGGATCGTTTCACACACTATGCTGTCGCTTCAGCCTTGATGGCAATGAAAGATGCGGAACTTGAGCTGGATGATGAGTTGGCGCTCCGCACGGGTGTCTGGATTGGCTCAGGTATTGGTGGAATGGAATCGCATGAAACGCAATTCAACACATTTCTTGAAAAGGGCTATCGACGAGTCAGTCCATTTTTCGTGCCGATGATGATTCCCGATATGGCGTCAGGGCAAGTATCAATTATTACAGGAGCAAAAGGGATCAATTCGTGTTCAGTGACTGCTTGCGCTTCCGGTACGAACTCGATTGGAGATGCATTCGAAGTTATCCTTCGTGGAGACGCAGATGTAATGATTACTGGAGGAACAGAAGCACCAATAACATCCCTTGCAGTGGCAGGTTTCATTGCCAGCACGGCTCTATCACTGAATGAAGATCCTGAGAAGGCATCCCGTCCATTTGATAAGAACCGTGACGGATTTGTAATGGGAGAAGGTGCTGGGATTCTGATCTTAGAAGAGTACGAACATGCGGTCAACCGTGGAGCTAAGATCTATGCGGAAATTGTGGGCTATGGTTCTACTGGAGATGCACACCATATCACAGCGCCCGCACCAGGCGGTGAAGGCGGCGCACGGGCAATGGTACAAGCGCTGAATAAAGCGGAGATTGAGCCAACGAAAATTGATTATATTAACGCACATGGGACGAGTACGCCTTATAATGATTTATTTGAGACGATGGCAGCCAAATCAGTGTTTGGCGACCATGCGTATAAATTAGCGATGAGTTCGACTAAATCAATGACAGGTCATTTACTCGGCGCGGCTGGCGGTATTGAAGCAATCTTTACAGTAAAGGCATTGCAGGAAGGGATTATCCCACCGACGATTCATTACGAAACGAAGGATCCTGAATGTGACTTGGATTACGTAGTCAATGAAGCTCGTAAAGCAAACATTACTTACGCCATGAGTAATTCCTTAGGTTTTGGCGGACATAATGCTTCCTTGGTATTTAAAAAAATATAATGCAAAATGCAAGGTTGTCCTGAAAGTCATTATAAAATGACGGGACAGCCTTTTCATTTTGTCTTGCTCATGAACGCTCATAAAGATATTGCAACTCCACCAGCAACTATTTTGTTATAGAAAGTAAAAAAACAAGTGACGATAACCAGTTGGTTACCATCACTTGCAACTGTTAGCACTTATAGGACAACACTTTCCAAAAGTCCATGTAACCGGACTCGTCTTAATTCCCCGTGACCAAACATAAGATAAAAGAAAACGATAAAGGACGAGGATCATTTTGACACGTTTTTTGGTCTTCCTATTTAGCTATTGCGTCATAGTGATTACAATAGCCAATTTACTCTTTTATTTGAACTATTCAGCACTAGGTTACGATTATCAGCAAATTGCTTTATTCATGTTGCAATCAACTGATTTCACTATGCTAGTCGTAGCCAGTATATTATTATTGTTTACCGTCTGCGTCCCAAGCCCATCGCAGCTTCCATTTTCTCGAGAGTAACTGAGGCGATCGCATGGGCTTTTTCGGCACCTTGATCCAGAATCAAATCTAGTTCAGGTGAATCAATTAATTCATGATAGCGTTGTTGGATTTCTTCTAAATGGTCGATAATCGTTGAGGCTACACCGGCTTTGAAAGCACCGTAGCCAAGACCTTCATATTTGGCCTCTAAATCAGTGATGGATAAGTCGCTTAGTGAGGACTCAATGGTCAATAGATTAGAGACACCTGGCTTATTGATACTATCAAATTTTACGATACCTTCTGAATCTGTAACAGCGCTCTTGATTTTCTTTTCAATTTCTTTTGGCGTATCTAAAATAGAAATCGTAGCCTTTTTATTCGGATCCGATTTACTCATTTTCTTTAGAGGATCTTGCAAAGATTTTACCCGGGCGCCGTTTTTTGGAATACGAACGGCAGGAATGGTCAATACTTGGCCATAACGGCTATTAAATCGTTCAGCCAAATCTCTTGTCAGTTCCAAATGTTGCTTTTGGTCTTCACCGACAGGAACGATATCCGTGTTATACAGTAAAATATCAGCAGCCATTAAAGGGGGATACGTCAATAGAGCTGCAGACACGCCTTCAGCGCCGTCTGATTTGTCTTTAAACTGCGTCATACGTTCTAGCTCACCGATATATGAAATACATTGCATGATCCATCCAGCTTGGGCGTGGGCAGGGACTTCCGATTGAATAAATAAAGTGGATTTATTGGGATCGATTCCGCTTGCGATATACGTGGCGGCTAGTGATTTGATCGCCCTTTTTAAGTTGTCAGGATCTTGCTGGACAGTAATGGCATGCTGGTCAACAATGCAAAAAATACAGTCCTCTTCATTTTGGAGCTCTACAAATTGACGGAAAGCTCCAATGTAGTTGCCTAACGTGATAATACCTGTTGGCTGGACGCCCGAAAAAATAGTTTTCATAAGTATAGTTCCTCCTTTGAAAAATTGGCATAAAAAAACACCAGTCATCCCTATAAAAAGGGACGATTGATGAAAAGTAACCGTGGTACCACCCGAATTGCTTCGTTAAAAGCCGCTCAAATCCCGTAACGAGGGAATACGTGACGAACTACTGTTGTTCATCCATCAAGCTCAGGAGCCCATTCATTTAGTGCGATTTTGCTTGCTCTCACCTAAGACAAGCTCTCTTTTAAAAACCGCTACAAAATTACTTTTTCCTTCATCGCCATTCACTTATTGCTTAAAATTATATAGAGTCACCATCACAAATGCAACTTTTCTTTACTAATTATGAAGCAAAATGAAACCTTTCAGTACATCTGTACGTACTATATTATAAGAGAGGTATAGGTTTAAGAATTCATCTAAATGAGAATACCTTTTATTACTTGCAGTAGGTTTAAACCATTTCATTCCTGGGTATAAAAATAAAAGATGTATAATTATCATAGAAAACATCATGATTCGTCAAAGTTTTGAAGAATGTTGCGATAGTAGGAATTCTGTATAAGTTTTTTAAAAAAGTATATTAATTGAGAATGAATATGTGTATAATAAGTAGTATAAAAATAAATTATAATTATTCTAAATTGAAATGTAAATATACCAAATCCAAATGAGCGTAAGCCGTGGGAAAGGACGTGTCAATAAATGGGTGTCACACTTTATACATCACCTAGTTGTACATCTTGTAGAAAAGCAAAAGCATGGTTGGAGGAACATGAAATTCCTTACACAGAGCGTAATATCTTCTCTGAACCATTGAATATCCAAGAAATCAAACAAATTCTCCGTATGACGGAAGATGGTACCGATGAGATAATCTCCACACGATCTAAGATTTTTCAAAAATTAAATGTAGATGTTGAAAGTCTTCCTTTACAACGATTATATGAATTGATTCAAGAACATCCAGGACTTTTAAGAAGACCAATCATTCTAGATGAAAAAAGACTCCAAGTAGGATACAATGAAGATGAGATTCGTCGTTTCCTACCGAGAAAAGTTAGAGCCTATCAGCTGCTCGAAGCGCGGCGAATGGTTAACTAATCTGAATACAAAAGCTGATAGGGATGACACACTGGATACATTTGTGCCTATCAGCTTTTTTGAATTGAATTTCCCTTGTATTCCTTTAGGATTTTCACTTCAATGCTTAGGCAATTGAAATAAACCCTTTCGAAATCGGTTTGGTCGACATATAGTATGAGTAAGCATTGCAAGTGACTTACTATTATAGACAGGGAAGGGCCTGTTCTACAGAAGGGAGAGATAAGGGATGGAAATAGAGCGCATTAACGAAAACACAGTAAAGTTTTATCTTTCTTATGGCGATATTGAAGATCGTGGTTTTAGTAAGGAAGATGTTTGGTATAATCGTGAAAAAAGTGAAGAGCTTTTTTGGGATATGATGGATGAACTGGGTGATGACACAGAGTTCGCAGTAGAAGGACCACTTTGGATTCAGGTGAATGCAATGAATGAGGGAATCGAAGTGATTGTAACCCGAGCGCATCTGCCGAAAAATGTAGAATCTTCACAATTTCCTTTCGGCATCGAAGATCCTGAAGAATTATTCGACCCGATCTTTGATGCAATCAATGAAACGGAAGAGGACAGTGAGGAAGAAGTGCAAGTCAAAGACAGATTGTTTGTATTCAATGAAATTGATGAGACGATTCCATTAGCTTCACAAATGGTTTCGCTCGAAGATCACTTTGAAACTCAGTTATATGCCTTTGAGGATCGTTACTATCTGAATTTGCGATTTGATTATAATCTCATCGAAACAAAACGTGCAAAAGATATTGCCAGCATGGTCACTGAATATGGGGTTCCGTCTAAAATGTCGATTCATCGGATAGAAGAATACGGCACAATCGTAATGGAATCCGATGTATTCGCTAAAATCGTTAAATATTTTGCATAACACTCTGAAAAGCTACCAATAAACTGGTAGCTTTTTTGTATTGTGCAACGAATGCATTAAAATAATTGAATAAACTAAAATGGGGAGAATTAATATTAGAAGAATTACTAGCCCGCTTCTCTTACATAGATATTGAAAGAAAAGAAATGTTGTTTTTAACTGATAGAAACTAGCGAAAGGCAATCCTCCAGCGCCGTAGCGATACCAGAACCACTCACATGCTACTCTTAACGAATTACTCTGCGAATAGAGTCTGTAACTAGA
>NZ_WHVW01000008.1:57002-91127 GCF_009651005.1 Sporosarcina obsidiansis | reverse complement strand
CACTACCTAGCGAAGGCGCAACTGCGGGGTCGGCCGAAGCCAAGAGCCAACTAGTGTCCTTTGCTAGTTGGCTCTTGGTGAAAGGCAATCCCCCAGCGCCGCAGCGGTACCAGAACCACTCACTCACATGCTTCTCTTAACGAATTACTCTGCGAATAGAGTCTGTAACTAGACTACTCCCACTACCTAACGAAAGCCAATCCTCCAGTGTCGCGGCAAAACCAGGAATGTTCACTCTACACGATTACAAGTAATACTTACACTTTGCCATCAGACATCAGCCCATCAAAACAAAAAAAGACTTGCTAAGTAATCAGAAAATTTGTAAGATGGAAGAGGAAGGAGTGTGACAGTTTTGTTGACAGCTCGAACTGCTGTCGGGGAATTAGTTGTGTTAACAATGAACAAGGACCTGGACAGCTTAAGAGAATGGCGTAAAAACGAAACGTTCTTTTGTCCTCAATGCAATCAACAGCTACTCCTAAAAGTCGGCGATGTAGTCATTCCACATTTCGCTCACTACCAACACACCAATTGCCGAGAAAGTTTCGCAGAAGGAGAATCCCCCACTCATCTGCTTGGTAAATCCCAACTATTTGAATTATTTTCACGACATACCCTTGAAGTGAAATTAGAACCTTTTTTAAAAGATGTACGGCAAAGACCTGATCTTCTCGTCACATGGCGTGGAACAGAAGTGCCGATCGAATTTCAATGCAGTGTCATTCCACTTACAGATGTTCAGCAAAGAAACGCTGGCTACAGCATGCTCAATATGCTGCCGATTTGGATCATTTTGACCCCGCAAACGATTCGTTCTTCATCCGCAACTATCCTCTCTATTCGCTTATCTCAATTTCAACAATCTTTTATTCGGCAATTTGACCACCGGAGTCCTATTCTTCTTACATACAATCCGCTTAGCAAACAATTTCATTACATCAGCCATATGGTTCATCTAAAAGGCTCGACTTATGCCGTTCAACATGTAACATTGCACGTTGATGAGCAAACCATTCCGTTTGCGACCCCTGCAGCACCTTCTGTTGCTGACATTCATGAACTTACTCGTCATTATCAATTCGCGCGACGAAAGTATCTTCAATCTGTCATTGGGTATAATCAAAGAGGTATCCATAATCGTTTTTTGCGTGCCTGTTATGAAATGCGCATACAGCCGATTCAACTACCTGCATGGATCGGTGTGCCAACGAGGGGACAGGAGGCATTCAAACAACCAGATTGCGAGTGGCAACTCTTACTCATTGCAGCAATTCGTGAGGCTAGAAAAACACCGTATCAGTTGGATGCATCGTTTCTCCGCATGTTTATCAAAGAGTTCGATGGTGAGCCAGACGAACAATTGATAGCCTGCCAATCCTTTATGGATTTTTTACGTCAAGAACGCATAGATATCTATAGGTTGGATACATTCACCTCTGGTAATTTCGTACATGAAATACTAGCAGGGCGATTTCTTGCAATGCATGCAAAGAATTGAGAAAATATAGTGGATTCGAATTAAGGTGAAATGGTTGAAGGAGGAATTTGATTGACGAACGATCATAAAGTATTAACTCGCGATGAAGTAGCTGAAGAGGAAACATGGCGATTAGAAGACATTTTCGTTTCGGATGAAGCGTGGAGCAAAGAATACACCAAGGTTGAAGAGATGGTGAATGAAGCCGAGCAGTATAAAGGTACACTTGGGGATGGAGCTCGACCACTTTTTGAAGCGTTGACGTACCGAGATAAATTGGCGGAACGTTTACGGAGATTGTATACGTATGCGCATTTGAAAACAGATCAGGATACAACGAATGGCTTTTATCAAGCGATGGATGGTCGTATTAAGTCGCTAATCGTTAAGGTTTCCACGGCGCTGTCTTACTTCACGCCTGAACTACTTTCAATAGACGAAGAGCAATTGAACCAAACGATCGAATCTCATGAAGGTTTGCGTTTGTATAAACAAGAATTTAAAGAACTGAATGCGGAGCGAGCTCATATTCTTTCTTCAGAACAGGAAGCATTACTCGCACAGTTATCAGAAGTGACTGGGAACGCTTCAGAAACATTTAGTATGCTCAACAACGCGGATCTGACATTTGGTTTGGTAAAAGATGAAGAAGGAAAAGAAATACAATTAACTCACGGTCGGTATGCTCGTTTCTTAGAGAGTAAAGACAGCAAAGTGAGAGAAGCTGCGTTTAAAGAAATGTATGCGAAATATGGTGAGTTTAAAAATACTTTTGCATCCACATTAAGCGGAAATGTTAAAGCTCATAATGTGAACGCCCGAATCCGAAACTATACTTCAGCGAGAGATGCAGCCTTATCAAGCAACCATATTCCTGAAAAAGTATATGAGAACCTCGTTGCCACGATCAATACTAACTTAGGGTTACTGCATCGTTATGTGGCATTACGAAAAAGAGTATTACAACTAGATACACTTCATATGTGGGATGTCTACACACCACTTGTTGAAGATACAGAGATTAAATACACCTATGAAGAAGCGAAGGAGACGATGTTAGAAAGTTTCCATCCGCTTGGCGAAGACTATACATCCATTGTAAAAGAAGGTCTTGAAAACCGCTGGGTGGACGTTCGGGAAAACAAAGGGAAACGTTCAGGTGCGTATTCTTCCGGCTCATATGGAACAAATCCATATATTCTTATGAATTGGCAAGATAATGTAAATAACTTATTTACGCTAGCTCATGAATTTGGTCATAGTGTTCATAGTTATTATTCCCGAAAAAATCAACCGTTTATCTATAGTGGGTATTCAATATTTGTGGCAGAAGTAGCTTCTACTGTAAACGAAGCCTTATTAAATGATCATCTGTTGAAAGTTACAACTGATGATGATCAGAGGATTTATTTGCTGAATCATTGGCTCGATGGTTTTCGGGCGACTGTTTTCCGTCAGACGATGTTTGCTGAATTCGAACATCTTATCCATCAGCTCGATCAATCAGGGACACCGTTGACAGCGGATAAATTAACAGAGGAATATTATGCGCTAAATCAAAAGTATTATGGTGATGAAATTGTCAGTGATGAAGAGATCGGTTTGGAATGGGCTCGTATTCCACATTTCTATTATAACTACTATGTTTATCAGTATGCGACTGGATATAGTGCAGCAGTGGCGCTGAGCAAACAAATCCTCGAAGAAGGGGAGCCGGCGGTCAATCGATATATTTCTAACTTCTTGAAAGCAGGATCTTCCGATTATCCGATTGAGGTTCTGAAAAAAGCAGGAGTCGATATGACATCTGAAAAGCCTATTGAAGAAGCTTGCCGTGTGTTTGAAGAAAGGCTCAACGAACTAGAGCAACTATTAGCCAAAAGAGCATGAAGAAATAGGTTTGACGTATTATGATAGTTAATTACTATAATTTTCTTTACACTTTGTGGAGAACTGTGACATATGGATGAAAGCCGTTATAAATTGTTGAAGTTATAAAATATTTATGATAAAGTAGTGTTGTGGAATAAATCACATACCAAACATACACCCCTTTTGTTTGAACGTGAACATTTCTCCCATTCCCTTTGAAAAAGAGTATTCACTCCCCCCCAGGAGCGGATGCTCTTTTCTTTTTTTTGTGTGAATAAAAATATCCGAGGCAATCAAAATTAATTGCCTCGGAGTTGAATAAGTGCTATTTAATTAGAGAACAATTCGGTTGTTTTTTTCGCCATAATGTACGATCTTGAAAAGGTATTCGTTCGATTTGTTGCTTGAGCAAACGTTTCTTCAATTCGCGTTCTGCTTCTTTTTCTGATATGTGATAGATTTCAGCTACTTCTTTCGTTGTCAGTAAGTCGAAGCGGTTAAACAACGAACTGATGGACGGTGGCATATCAGGAAGAAGTTGCTCACCGATTAGTTCCTCTAAAATTTGTTCGTATATAGCATAGTCATAGAGACCGCTCACTTTTAATCCTTCATCTTCAATATTACTATTAAAAAATACAAAAGTTGGTGCTTCAGCTACTTCCATTTCATTTCCTAGATACATATCGACTTGCAAGGCACGTAATGTTTCTTCTGAGTTGAAATCCACAATAAATTCATCCACATCTAAATTAATACGTGCGGCAATCTCTACTAAGACAGAATAAGATGAGACATCACGATTTTTCAAAAATGAATACTCTAATAAACAAGACAAGTAACGGAATCCAGCTCGTTTACCTTGAAATTCTGCAGCTTTTACTGCAATGCTAGGAAAACAAGGATTCGATCGCTTGGTCGTCTGAGAATTCTCAGTCTCAGGTAAATATGGCATATTCAGCTTAGGCATAGGTGTACGCAACGCAATCCTTAACGAAAAGTAATGATCGTATTCAACTTGTAGTTTACGTAAAAGTGGCTGGAGTGACCAGCAATCTTTACAGTATGGATCCAAAAATACATAGAGTTCGATGGGTTTAACTGAAGCAGAATAGTGTAACGTATCATCAATAACCGTTAGATAGTTCACTGATCTTCCTCCTCGTTCCTATTTACCATGTGGTTGGCGGTTAAGACAAGGCGCTGATAATAGACATCTCGAAGTGGTCCCTCCAGTCCCACTTCATCCATTGCTTCTGTCATACATGACAGCCATGCTTTAGCGCGAGTAGGTGTTATAGGGAACGGCATATGCCGTGCCTTCATCATAGGATGACCGTGTTCTTCTGTAAATAAGTTAGGGCCTCCTAAGTATTGTGTCTGAAATTGTTTTTGTTTCCGAATCGTCTCTGACAGATCATCAGGAAATATCGGGTAGAGGTCCGGATGCACAGCCACTTTTGCATAGAATCGTTCGATTAGTTCATGTAACCTTTTCTCGCCGATCTCCTCAAAAGGGATGACAGGTTTTCGGGTCATTACATTCACACCCCTTCGTTCTTCTGTGACTTTATTCTATCAACGAATTATTTTCTATACAAATAAAACAACTTATTTTCATTTATTGTTATATAGCAGTCGAAGGTAATTTGGGAATAGATTAACAAACTAATAGATTAAATACTTAAGTTAAACAGTCTGCCCATAGTAATTCATTACTTTCTTAACGTATTGCTGTGTTTCTTTAAATGGCGGAATACCCCCGTACTTTTTTACATTACCGGGTCCAGCATTATATGCTGCCAACGCAGTCTCTAATGAACCGAATTGATCGAGCATTTTGCGTAAATATTTGGTCCCGCCCATAATATTTTGTTGTGGATCATAACGGTCCGTCACACCGATAAATTTGGCTGTCCCTGGCATTAATTGCATTAAACCTGCCGCACCTGCATGACTTGTTACATTCGTATTGAAATTTGATTCCTGTTTAATGACAGCGGCAATCAGTTTTTCTGGCAGTTGGTATTTGTCGGCAGCCTGTTTAATGATATCTCCATAAGGACCTTGATAGCCTGTCTTAGATGAAGTTGAAGAAACCGATGGAGCTAAGCTCGACAACGGTGCTGCTGGCAAGGTTGTAGGCATGTAAACTTGATTCATACCATGATAAACTAGGCTGTCGGATGACGTCGCGGACGTTGTATCTGGATTTACCGTGCTATCTGTCATTAGTTGCATTAACATGGATGCAAATCCATTTGCGTTAACGGAAGGATTCGTCTTGAAGGATTGAACTGCCCCAAGTGTTTGTAATGCATTGATTTCCAGGAGCATCCGCATATTTTGTGGGTCTACATTCATACGTTCTTCCCCTTTTTTTAATAACAATATTTTTCGATTGGTCGCTTATATCCATTATACCAACTTTTATACCAGAATGTACAATAACAAAATGCAACTATGTGTATCATATGGTAGACTGAACGTAAAGACTTGAGATGAGGAAGTGGTCATTATGGATAGTATAAATAAAATAATTAAAACCAATCAGCAGGGGAATGAATTTCACTTTATTTTAAATCCTGAGGCAGAGTGGCCAATCGGTTCCCCTACAGGAAAAATGTTAACAGATACCGACCGACAATCATTTGTATATGTGTTTGATCATGAGTCAGGTTATCGTTACGCGTATTTCCCTAAAGATAGCTGGAGTGGCCTTGTGGAAATGCTATTAAAAAATGCTGAACCGATTTTAGTATGGAACGATCAAATCATACAATTAGAAGGCATGACAGAAGAATTGCAGGCTTTGATTTTGAATATTGAGGGAAATAATAATTATGGCGAAGCATTCAGTCAAGCGGTTGAAGAAATATTTCAACCTGTGCTAGAACAGGTCAAATAAGCAGTGCCTATTGAAATGCAGAAAAGGAATGGAAGTGACATGATGAAATTCACAATACAGTCGCGAAACGATGAACTTTCGAATAAATTAATGAAAGAAGCAAGAATTTATTTGAGGGATTTCGGTTTGAAGTTTGATGAGGAGGAGCCTGATATTGTGTTGTCAATTGGTGGAGACGGTACCTTGCTACATGCCTTCCATAAATACATACATCGACTCGATAAAACATCCTTCGTCGGAATTCATACAGGTCATCTTGGGTTTTACGCGGATTGGAAGCCTTCAGAAATAGAAAAATTAGTGATTTTGATTGCGAGACAGGAATATGAAGTGATCGAATATCCATTAATAGAAGTTACGATCAATTATCGACATTCAGAAAAAAGCGCTTCGTATTTGGCTCTGAATGAGTCTACAGTGAAATCACCGGAAGTGACATTAGTGATGGACGTAGAATTAAACGGTGAACATTTTGAGCGTTTTAGAGGAGACGGTTTATGTATGTCTACCCCGTCTGGATCAACCGCTTATAGCAAATCGCTTGGAGGAGCTATCATTCATCCTTCACTACCATCTATGCAATTGACAGAAATGGCGTCTATCAATAATCGGGTATTCCGAACGGTTGGCTCGCCACTTATTTTGCCTGATCACCATATATGTACATTAACCCCGGTAAAAGGACCAGACTTTATGGTGACAGTGGATCACTTACAATTGCTTCATAAAGATGTAAAGTCGATTGAGTACAAGGTTTCCAATGAAAAAATGGGCTTTGCTCGTTTTAGACCATTCCCATTTTGGAAACGTGTGAATGAATCTTTCGTGGCAAGTGATTTAAGATATGAACGTGATGACAATGAACCACAAAGCTAATAACTCATTTCAATTGAACTTTGCAGTGGAACAAGAAGGGTTGCTTCGTGATTTCCTATCTCATAAGGAAATTTCTAAAACTACTTTGACGGCCATTAAATACCAAGGTGGGAATATTTTGGTGAATGGCCAGATACAGAATGTTCGTTATCAGTTACAAATGGGCGACCAAGTAACTGTTATATTTCCACCAGAACAGATGAGTGAAGGGCTAATTCCAGAGACAGGTAACTTATCTATTCTGTACGAAGACGAAACCCTTTTATTGCTAGATAAACCAGCAGGCCAAAGTACTATTCCTTCACGTAATCATCCGTCGGGTACGCTCGCCAATTATGTTTGTGGTAAATTTGAAAAAGAAGGTATTCTTTCAACAGCCCATATGGTGACAAGGCTAGATACGGATACATCAGGTGTTATTTGTGTAGCGAAAAATAGACATATTCATCACTTATTGAATAAACAAATGTCTCAAAATCTCTTTCAGCGAAGCTATACTGCATTCGCTAATGGAATAATTACGCCTTCCTTTTTTACAATCGAGCAACCGATTGGTAGAAAAGAGGGAAGTATAATTGAACGTACAGTTTGTGCAGAAGGACAGTATGCAAAAACAGATGTGTCTGTAAGTGGTAGTTTTTCAAATGAATTCCAAACGTTCTCTGTTGTTAATTTGAACTTACATACAGGAAGAACGCATCAAATCCGAGTTCATATGCAATGGCTCGGTCATCCTCTGATCGGAGATGATTTGTATGGGGCGAGACAAGAACAGTTTTCTCGTCAGGCCTTACATTGCTCAACTATTAGTTTCCTTCATCCTATGAAAAATAAACGGCTACATTTTACTAGCCCTATGCCTCATGATATGCAGCAGTTTTTGAAGCAGAGTGAACCATTAATTTAAATGTAATAAATAAAATGAACTTAAATACCCTCCTGCATATCATTCAAGTTTAGTACAATGATTTCCCGGGGAATATTAAATGATTTGTAGTGTAATCTTTAAGTGTAGAAGGGAAGGTGTAAAATCTTGACCAATCAACAAGAAGAAATGAAAAATGAAATCGTTTTGGATGTAGACAACTTACGAGAGTCACTTAGTAACGAAGACATCCATTCATTCAGACAAGAATATTTAGCCCTTCACCCATATGATCGAGCAATTTTTTATGAAAAAGTAGACGTGAAACTCCGAGAATTGATGTATTTCTATCTATCCCCAAAAGAACTTGCTGAAATTTTTGAAACAAGTGAAATTGAAGAAGATGAATACAAAGAGTTCCTTCAGGAGATGGACACGACATATGCGGCAGAGATGATTTCTTATATGTTTGTGGATAATGCGGTCGATGTCCTGAAAGAACTTGATAAAGCACAAGTCGTCAGTTATTTAACCTTGATGGATAAAGAAGCGGCCGCACAAATAAAAGCCTTGCTGCATTATGAAGAATATACTGCGGGATCGATTATGACGACTGAGTTTGTAACGGTTTCCGAGAATTCTACGGTTCGTTCGGCTATGACTATTCTAAGAAGTGAAGCTCCAAGTGCGGAAACGATTTACTATGTATTTGTAGTGGATGATCACCACCGGTTGACTGGTGTAGTTTCGCTACGTGACTTGATAATTGCATATGAAGACACATTAATACGTGATATTATGAATGATCGTATTGTTAGCGTATTAGTTTCAGATGATCAGGAAGATGTCGCAAGAACAATTCAGGATTATAATTTCTTAGCAGTACCTGTTGTGGATTTTCAGCAACATATTTTAGGAATTATCACGGTAGATGATATTATAGACGTTATTGATGAAGAAGCATCAGATGACTATTCAAAACTTGCCGGTGTTTCTACGATGGATACCTTTGACAAGAATTCGTTTTCTGCCGCTAAAAAAAGAATCCCATGGCTCATTATTTTACTGGTTTTAGGAATGTTGACTGCAAACTTAATTGATCTGTTTACAGAAACTATTTCACAAGTTGCATTACTGGCCGCATTTATTCCGTTAATAGCAGGTACTGCAGGAAATAGTGGTACCCAGGCATTGGCTGTTGCAGTACGTGGTATCGCTACACGGGATATTGAAGATGAAAGTAAATTCAAACTGTTATTGAGAGAAGCGGGCACTGGAATTATTACCGGATTGGTCTGTTCTATCTTCGTTGTAGGATTAATTTTTGTTTGGAAACATGAATTTATTATTGCGTTATTGGTTGGTGCAGCAATCCTTGTTTCTATTTTCGTTGCTACTATTTCAGGATCGTTTATTCCGCTTTTTATGCACAAAATGAAAGTGGACCCAGCGGTAGCTTCAGGTCCGTTTATAACTACGTTGAATGATGTAATCAGTATTATAATTTATCTAGGTTTAGCTACAGCGTTTATCAATTCATTGTGATTGATAAATGCTGTTTTTTTTATGAGAACGTTAGGCTAAGATTTTTCATATGCTAAACAAAAAGGATGTGAGGGTTTTGCGTCATGTTGAGCCGTTATTGTTTATTAAGAATCCAGTAATTGTTAAGTATTTGTATACGCCTGTGATTGAAGAAGAAAGCACGTCTGTTTTTGAGATGGAGAGTTCTAAGGAAGTAGAACGCATAATTGATTCATCGGTGCTCCAAGTTAAAAAGGAAGAGGAAAAGTTGGTAGAAATCAATCCAAAGATTCAGGAACGTTTGGATCATTTAAATCATTCGTTTCGGAAAGAACTATACCAACCTATTGAAATCGTAACGAAGGAAAAGGTTGTGAGAGGCAAGATTCATGAGGTTACAGATGGCTTGGTTTTGATTAAAGAAGGTAATGAAGAAGAGTTCACTTCAATTGCTATTCACGATGTTACCGATATTAGGTGGAAACAGGAATCATTTATTATCTAATTTTTAAAAGGCGAACCCAATTTTGGGTTCGCCTTTCCTATCGCATTGCAAATAGTGTTACTTCGAAATATTAATCTTCGTCACAGAAATCAATAAACACGTCATCGATACATTGAACACCACAGAAGCAATTTAAATCGACAGTTAAACAAGTGTTGGTAGGTCCGAAACCGTCTACCTGACAAATTTTCTCTAAACAAATTTTACCGTTGTTTGTGATATCGAATGGACGGCCATTCTTTAAAGGTTGCAATACTTGAATAGTTGCGCAACAAGAGTCAAATACTTTCTGAACTCGGAAGAATACGGAAACACAGCTTGTTGATGCTGGTGGCGTTGGTGGTCTTCTGCTGCCTAGATCCTCTTCAGCTGCACCTCTTGGATGAGGTCTGTTACTTTTACCACCACGGAATACTGCTTTAAAATAGTCCCCGTTACTTGTCAGTAAACTGAATACACGCGTATTAACACGACCCCGTGCCGGGCTGACTAAGCTGCCGAGTGGTGCCATAAAGCAATCCGTATCACATTCTACACAGTCCACCTCCGGACTAGTACTTTGGACGCGTTTGATGAAACGCAATACCTCACAAATACAACTAGACTTATGGCAACTGCCATGATGATCTCTTCCACTTTCTGTTCTTTCACATCCCACTAAATCCACCTCCTCTTTATCTTTCTCTATACTTTATGCGGTATGTGGAAAAGTGTCAGGGCGTTTGCACCGGTATGCATAAATCACTTAGAAACACTTCATACTATCCTAAAGGGAGGAGATACTTTGAAAAAACTAGGAATGTTATTCATTCTGTTATTTCTACTGACAGGCTGCAGTGAAAAAGGAACCCGTATAGAGAATACAACAACCTTTAATGATGATCAGTTGGAAAAAACCTTGGATCACAACGAGCATGTCAAACTGGCTATTGCTCTCCTTCATGAAAAGGATCTCATTGCAGGTATTCGTGTAAATACGTTTTCAAGATTCCAGAAGAAAAAAATTGCTAATGAGCTTAAGGAGAAATTAGAAAAAGAATATCCTGAATTGAATATTACGGTTTCAGCAGATAGTAAAGTGCTTTTAGAAACCCAAAAGCTTATAAATAAAGGAAAAGAAGGAGAGTACCATAAAAAAATAGAAAAAATCAAATCAATTGAAAAGGAGCAAACTTAATGGAACAAGAAAAGTATGCCCATTTAGAGAAAGAACTATCACCTAAGACACCGATTCTCAAAAACGTAATTAGAGCTTTCTTAACAGGCGGTTTGATTTGCTTGATTGGACAGTTTATCGCACTTTTTTATATTACGTATTTTAATTTTACAGAGCGAACAGCGAGTAATCCAACGGTAGCGACAATGATTTTCATTTCGATGTTATTGACTGGCTTCGGATTGTATAAGAAAATCTCTCAGTTTGGAGGAGCGGGTGCTGCTGTTCCTATTACAGGTTTCGGGAATGCAGTAGTTTCAGCAGCAATTGAGCATAAATCGGAAGGTTATGTTCTAGGTGTCGGTGGAAATATGTTTAAGCTGGCAGGATCTGTAATTTTATTTGGCGTGTTTTCTGCCTTTGTCGTTGCGCTTATTAAAACCCTTCTTGTGAAATTTGGTGTGGTCTCATGGTGAAAAATGGGAATATTATATTTAAAACAATGCCGAGTATTCACTCCACCGGGGTAACGGCTGGGCCGCTGGAAAAAAAGAAAAGTGTCTTTGCTCAGCAATTCGACAAATTATATGAAGATGAACGATGTGATTTGCCTACAAATGAAGATGGACACAGACAGTTAATGTATGACGCTGTAATGATTGCGCTTAGCAAGGCTAAAAAAAGTCCTGAGAAAATTGATATCTTGTTGACGGGCGATTTGGTGAATCAAATGACACCATCCAATTTCACTGCTCAGGCTCTTGGAATCCCTTACATAGGACTCTTTTCAGCTTGTGCCACATCGGTTTCTTCTATGATAACAGCTGCGTTATTTACGGATGCCCAGTATGCAAACTGGATTGTAGCAGGATCATCTAGTCATCATAACGCAATCGAAAGACAATTCCGCTATCCCCTTGAGTATGGTTCTCAAAAAGGAGCTACTGCCCAATGGACTGTGACGGCAGCAGGGGCTGTATTGATTGGACAGAACAAGCCGGAGTTGCCGTCTATTCAATGTGCAACGATTGGCAAGGTTGTAGACATGGGAATGACAGACCCTTTAAATATGGGGTCCGCAATGGCACCGGCAGCTATGTCAACTTTAACTAATCATTTAACGGGGCATGGAAAAACTATTGATGATTATGACACTATTATCACAGGTGATTTGGGTAGCAACGGATTCAAAATTTTAAAAGCGTTAGCCAATGAAAGTGGGTTGCCTCATACAAAGAATTTCCGTGATGCTGGAGAAGAGTTTTATGGTAAAGATCCTACTTTTAAGGCTGGCGCCAGTGGATCAGGATGTTCGGCAGCGGTTTTCTTCTCTGATGTCTATCAAAAGTTGTGCAAGGGAGAATATCGACGAGTATTACTGATCGCTACGGGAGCTCTGTTATCTCCACTATCGTATCAGCAAGGAGATACGATTCCATGCATTGCGCATGCAATTGAAATCACTCGAGATGGGGTGGATACCATATGATCTCTATTTATATCACTTCATTTATAGTAGGTGGACTGATCTGTGTCATCGGTCAATTGTTAATGGATGTTGCAAAACTTACGCCAGCACATACGTTATGTACGCTCGTGGTTACAGGATCAATATTGGATGGATTTGGGTGGTACGAGCCTTTAATTGATTTTGCCGGTGCTGGCGCAACGATACCGATTACCTCTTTTGGAAATGCACTGACACATGGTGCTTTGGCGGAAGCGGAAAAGCACGGCTTAATTGGTGTGGTGACAGGAATGTTCGAAGTCACTAGTTCAGGAATTAGTGCTGCTATTATTTTTGGGCTAATTGGAGCTCTGATTTTTACTTCTAAAGGAAATATATAAAATTAATAAGAGCCCTCTCCATTTAGTTCTTCTCTGCATACCATAGAGAAGAAGGAAGGAGGGGTTTTTTATGTATGGTTGCTATCCAGCTCAAGGCGGTTATGGCTATGGAGGCGGAGGTTGTGGAGAAAAGTATGGCGGTTCTTCATTCGTGCTAATCGTTGTGCTCTTCATTTTGTTGATCATTGTAGGCAGAAGTTATTTTTGCTGATATGGGCAGAAGCTATTTTTAAGGAGGAGAGACAAAGATGAATGATTCATTCTTTCGAAAAATAGAATCCAAGACGGGCGTTCCGATGGAGGAAGTGTTTGCCTTGGCGAATGCCATTCAATATGCCGATTTCAGTGATGAGCGTCAAGTACGAAAGATTGTTCAAAAAGTGGGCCAGGTAGCGAGAAAAGATGTACCTCAGCATGTCGAAGACGAATTGGTTAACTCCATTATTCAGAGTGGAAGAGGACTAAATCTAAACGACATAAATAATATGCTTGGTGGTAACTAAATAAGAAAATTTTAAAAATAGGTTTTAAAGGTAAGTAGAATGGATATACTATCTATGAAGTTATGAATTCAAAGGAGGTGCACGTCATGGGATATATTTTACCGATCCAACCACTTCAGGCTCAACAGTACGCAGAGCGAATGAATAATGAACGACGTAATTTTGCTTATATTGATAGGGTTAGTCCTGTACGTTTACAAAACGAAGAGTCTAGTTACTGGGAAGATATTTTGGAAGACGAGAATCGGCAGCAGAAAGAGCAAATGGAAGAGCGGAACATGCACCGTGTACCTCGTCCTTTAGTAAAAAAAGGACCGATAGCTCCTAATCCAGCGCAATTATCTCCTCTTATAGCAGAAGTTGTTGGAAAAGGTCTAGCAGTTAATGCATATGTTTAAAAATGTTAAAATAACCCTGTCAGCTCATTAAAAGCTGACAGGGTTATTTTAGTTAGGTACGTGCTATTCATCTAGTAAGCTCTTTTCCATAGCTCGATGGGGAATGTCTGCATCCATAAACTCTGGAGAGGTTACTATATAACCTAGTTTTTCATAGAAAGGAACGGCGTATGATTGAGCATTCAGAAGAAGTTTTTTCATAGAATTCTTTCTAGCATGCTCTTCTAATGTATTCATAATCATATTCCCAATATGCTTGCCACGATGTTCCGGCAAGATGCAAATTCGTTCAATTTTTCCATGGGCGTTGACGAGCCCTCTCATTCGGCCTGCACCAATGGGATTGTTTTCTTCATCGTATACAACAAAATGTGTCGCATCTTGATCATATTCATCTAGTTCTAAGTGTAACGGCACTCCTTGTTCTTCTACAAATACTTTTTTACGAACAAAGAATGCATCCTCATGACCTTTTTCATCTGAAACGATCTTAACTGTCATCACCAAATCAAGACTCCCGATCTAAACGGAAAGTTTCATACACAGTCCATGAACCGTCATCCAATTGATACAATAAGTGAATACGGTCGATAATTTCTGAATGCTCGACACCTACCATTTTTAATTGGTTTATTACATCATCATGTTCACCGGAAGTCAGGTTTTGAGCTATGGTAACATGTGGTACAAATGAGTAATTGGATTCAGCATGATAAAAGTTTGCGTTCAGATCTTTATGCAATTCAAGTAACTCATCGTTCGGTGTAACCTTGAAGTAAATTGTATTCGTAGTGGGAGCGAACGAGCTTACTTTTGTCACATTCAACTCAAAAGGACTGTTCTTGATTGTAATTTCCTTTAGCGCTTTTGCTACTTCTTCAATTTCCTTATCGTTTGCTTCAAATGCATCTTTTAAGGTCATATGAGGCGTGATCAGTGCATAATGCGGATCATATCTCTTACGATACCCATTTGCCAAATCTTGAAGTTTTTTTGAAGGGAACGCAACAATACCGTATTTCATTTAAGATTACCTCCTCATGAATTAATTCAATTGAATCCATCTATTTCAGTATATCAGAAAATAGTCGGACTTGTCTCATTTTACTCTTACAGGCTGTTGATTTGCAGCAGAGCACGACGAATATCAGGTTGCCATGATTTCCAAGTATGATCTCCATCTAACTCTTCATAAAAGTAAGGAAACCCTTTTTCTTTTATCAGTTCATGGAGTTTTCGATTAGGTGTCAAGAAATCCAATATGCCATCAGCAGTTGTTTGCACAGTGGTTTCATGCTGACCGATCACATGGTAGATGGATAATGCTGCAGGATTTTGGATGGTTCGCAACGTATTCAGTACATGTTCATTCACAAATGGGGAATGAAGAACCACTTTACCGAAACAATTTGGATACTTCGAAGCCGTCAGCAATGAAATGGAAGCGGCTAATGAATCTCCAATTAACATACGACTTGAGCCTATTTGGTATGTTGGATAGGTTTCATCAATATAATGGATTAATTCATGGGCCAGAAAACGGATATAAGCTTGGTGGCGGTCTCCCTCAGGGTGATACATGCGTCTGCGTTCTTTGACAGATTTGTAAGGGATCCCCACGATAATAACCGGGTCGATCAATTCTTCTTCCATTAATTCATCTGCCACTCGACCAATCCGACCTAGTTGAAAATAATCTTTTCCATCCGATGCCAGCACTACATTATGCTTGTACAACGGTGAATAACGTGAAGGTAAATAAAGCAATAGTTCCATTTCTTCCTGTAGTTCATTGCTGTAAAAACGTAATTCTTCAATCTTACCTGGGTTCATTTTGTAGGACCTCCAAATATAATGTACACTTAGTGAATATCATACCGATAAGTAATAGTGAAAAGCTAGTGAAAAACTGTTGTGTATGAGGAGAGAGAGGGGAATTATATGGTGGCAGGTAAAAATATTGTTCATTCGGATGTAGTTACAGCAGCTGCGAAAGACGCATTAATTCGTCGCGGAGTTAAAATTGAAGACATTGCAAAGATCGTATATGAAATGCAAGTACCGTACAATAAGGGATTGTCTCTTGATCAATGTGTGGACTCTGTAGAAAATGTCCTGCGCAAACGTGAATTGCAGCATGCTATCCTGGTTGGAGTGGAGTTGGATGAGATTGCAGAGCGAGGTCAGTTATCGGCACCGCTTCAGCAAATTGTCGAGTCGGATGAAGGATTATTTGGTGTGGATGAGACGATCGCATTAGGAGCAGTGTATACGTACGGGTCAATTGCTGTTACGACATTTGGGCATTTGGATAAGAATAAAATTGGAATCATTAATGATCTCGATACTAAAAAAGGCATTGGAATTCATACTTTTTTGGATGATTTAGTAGCTAGTGTGGCAGCTTGTGCTGCATCTAGGATTGCGCATAGAACACGTGATTTGCAAGAGGCAGGACTTACGTTTGAAGATGTACGGAATGGTGATAGTAAGTAAAGTTACAACGCACAAATCTGTGGAAGCAGTATTTGTGCGTTTTACATTTAGATAATCGATATAAGTATTGTGGAGCAGCCTCATAGACTAGGAAGTAGTTATATTCTTCTACTTTAAAAAAATGAGAGAATATCCAATCTCCTACACTTTTTCTTTTTAAATGTGAAAAGTAATTGACAATCTGAAGCGCTTTCATGTTAGAATGTAAATGTCTATGACTATACTAGAAAAA
This sequence comes from Sporosarcina obsidiansis, assembly GCF_009651005.1. Taxonomy (GTDB): domain Bacteria; phylum Bacillota; class Bacilli; order Bacillales_A; family Planococcaceae; genus Sporosarcina; species Sporosarcina obsidiansis. The sequence continues at coordinate 74,464 of NZ_WHVW01000008.1, read as the reverse complement.
GGGGAGATTGTCACATGAAGAAAAACATGGTTCGCCTTTTGGCGCTAGTTTCCATGCTTGCGCTTCTTGTCCTAGCTGCTTGTGGGAATGACGATGCGGGTGAAGGGGATAAGGATGCAGGAGACGGAAACAAAGACGAAGGTAAGACAGAACAAGAATATAAATTCCTCAGCTTGTTAACTGGCGGAACGCAAGGAACGTACTACCCATTAGGTGGTTCTTTTGCAGAATTTATCGGCGAAGAAACAGGCATTAAAACAACTGCTGAAGTATCTCAAGCATCAGCTGCAAATATGACAGCGCTTAAAGACGGAGATGCACAGATCGCGTTTGTTCAAACAGATATCGCATACTACGCTTCTAAAGGTGAAATGATGTTTGACGGAGAGGTAATTGACGAAGTTTCTGCAGTCGGTAACTTATATCCTGAAACAGTCCAGTTGGTTACATTAAAGAAAAACAATATCAAAACATTTGAAGACCTAAAAGGTAAAAGTGTTTCAGTAGGTGCACCAGGTTCTGGTACGTATGCAAATGCGGAGCAATTACTTGAAATTCACGGTCTAACAATGGATGATATCAAGCCTCAAAACTTAGATTTCGGTGAGTCACAAGAGAGTCTTCAAGCAGGGCAGATTGACGCTGCATTCATTACTGCAGGTACTCCAACAGGTGCTGTTGAAGGTTTGAATGCTGTTGCTGAAGTATTTATCGTTCCAGTAGAAGATGCAAAAGCAGACGAACTAATTGCAAAATATCCATATTATGCAAAAGAAGTGATTCCAGCTGGAACATACGGCTCTGAAACAGAAACACCTGCAGTATCAGTAGGCGCAATGCTTGTTATGCAAAATGACATTTCTGAAGAACTTGGCTACCAAATTACGAAAGCAATCTATGAAAACGCTTCAAAAATTCAACATGCTAAAGGCGCTCTAATTAAAGCAGAAAACGGATTAGATGGTATTGGAATTCCAGTACACCCAGGCGCACAAAAGTATTTTGATGAAGTAAATAAGTAATTTGAAATGAAAGAGAGGGACGGTGAAGCGTGTAGCTTTGTCCGTCCCATTCTTAATTGTTCATAATAGGAAGGGATAAGCGGATGAAATTTCGAAGAGTAGTTCTTCTGCTGACGTTTCTGATAGTTAATCTCGTTTTTGTACTAGTATTTTATCCATATAAAGAAGTAATTGTACTTGAGGAAGTACGGAGCGAACAACCGATATCATATTATCTGCCATTACATAGTGATCGCCATTTTCAAGTAAATTATATTCATTCCATTCACCTGTCTAATGTGAAGGAGCAATATAAAATTACCGAAAACGAGAAGCTCCGGTTCGAATTTATGCAGTATGAAGACGTAGCCATCGGATTGCCGGGTTACGCGGAAGAAGGCGAAACTTTGAAGGTAGAAGATGGTGTTTATACGCTTACATTCGAAAATCGCGTGATTGATTCCTTTGTTCTCTATATAGGTAGAGTAAATGCAGATTTATCTCTTCAATATGAACATAAGAGTTATCATATGAAAGATTTTCTTCAGCGAGGTCATTCTTATGACTTTCGTGTAACAAAGATGTCGAATTTTGATTTAATGAGAGGAGTTAGAATTAATGGCGAAACACAAGGATAAGGAAGAAGAGATTCAAAGGCTTTCTGATGAACAAATGGATACGCTTTCTGAACAAGAACAGCTCGAAATTCTTCAAAAGTATGACCCAGAATCCAATACACGTAACTTGACAGGTCTTTTAAGTAAGGTCGTATTTTTTGGCTTATTGGCCTTTTCTATTTTTCAACTTTATACAGCAATTGGTAAACCGTTCACTGCGCAAATCCAACGTTCCATTCACTTAGGTTTTGCGTTGTCACTGATCTTTTTATTGTTCCCTGCTAGAAAGAAAATTGGCGTTCGTCGTGATAAAGTACCTTTTTATGATATTATTCTTTCTTTATTAGCTATTGTAGTCGGATTATACTGGCCGCTATTTATGGATGAACTAGTATTTCGTGTCGGACGGGTCTCTGACATCGACTTACTTGTCGGAACATTAGCTGTGTTGTTAACTTTAGAAGCTGCAAGACGAGCAGTCGGCCTACCAATTACCATTATCTCGGTTGCATTTTTGATTTATGCATTTTTCGGACCTTATTTCCCTGGATTTTTGGCTCACAGGGGTCAAAGTGTAGAGAACCTTATCCAGTTGATGTTCTTTACAACAGACGGAATTCTCGGGACACCGATTAGTGTATCTGCGACCTTCATCTTCGTATTCCTACTATTTGGGGCATTCTTAGTGAAAACGGGTGTTGGAAACTACTTCAATGACTTAGCCGTTGTATTGGCTGGACGTTTGACAGGTGGTCCTGCGAAAGTGGCGATCTTTTCAAGTGCGCTACAAGGTACAATTTCAGGAAGTTCAGTAGCAAACGTTGTGGGATCAGGTTCGTATACAATTCCAATGATGAAAAAACTAGGCTATCGGAAAGAATTTGCAGGTGGAGTAGAGGCAGCGGCTTCTACAGGTGGTCAAATTATGCCACCAATCATGGGAGCGGCAGCGTTTCTAATGGTTGAATTTATTGGAGGTGTAACGTACTGGGAAATTGCAAAAGCTGCTACGATTCCAGCGTTACTCTATTTCACAGGAATTTGGATTATGACTCATTTTGAGGCGAAGCGTGTGGGTTTGCAAGGTATGGACGCATCGCAAATACCAAATCGTAAAGAAACCTTGAAGAAGATTTACTTACTCCTTCCGATTCTCGGAATTATCGTGTTCTTGTTAATTGGTATTCCAACAATGAAAGCAGCATTGTTAGGTATCGTGTTAACGATTGTTGTTAGTGCGATAAGTAAAGATACAAGAATTGGGATTCGTGATATGATTCAAGCACTTGTAGACGGTGCGCGCACTGCGTTGGCTGTTGCGGCAGCGACTGCGTGTGCGGGGATTATCGTAGGGGTGGTTGTAAAAACAGGGCTAGGATTAAGTTTGGCAACAGGCTTGATTTCAGCTGCTGGCGGTAATATATTCCTTACACTATTCTTTACGATGTTAGCGGCTATTATTCTAGGTATGGGATCGCCAACTACAGCGAACTATGTTATTACATCGACAATCGCAGCACCTGCAATTATTACATTGCTAATGCTAGATGCGCCTCCAGGGGCGGCAGTGCCGATTGTTGTAGCAGTTTCTGCACATTTATTTGTATTCTATTTTGGAATTATTGCGGATATCACACCGCCAGTTGCACTCGCTGCTTTTGCTGCGTCTGGAATTTCTGGTGGAGATCCGATCAAGACAGGAGTTACTTCCGCAAAATTAGCAATCGCCGCCTTCATCATACCGTATATGTTTGTGTTCAACCCAGCAATGTTGATGTTGGATTCTAATCTTCTGGAAATCATTTGGGTAACGTTTACAGCAATTGTGGGTATGGTTGCAATTGGAGCTGGTATGATCGGTTATTGGTACCAGAAGTTGAACTGGTTCATGCGTATTATTACAGTATGTACAGGTTTGTTGTTAATCTATCCAGAAACACTCACGGATATTGTAGGTTTAGTGCTGTTTGCAATCTTGCTGGTGCTCCAAATTTTATCCAAAAAGAAAAATGATCCACCGCAACTTGCTACCGATTAATTGTTAGAAACTTGTCTGCTCATCTGTAAATGAGTAGGCAAGTTTTTTTACATAGTTAAAAAATGCGGGAATTTTTAAAAAAATAAAAGACGAAAGCAAGTGTTTACCATGTCGGGAGTAAAGTACCGGAGTCATAACAATTTATAATTCCTTTTAAATCCAATAATCACGGTATGCTAGATAAATAGCTAGAAGATAAATCATATAGAAAATAAAAAGTCAACATCCCAAAAGTCTATAAATAAAAGAAGCGATTTTGGACTAATTACGCAGTTTTGCCAAGGACAGTTCTGTCTATACTACATATAAGCAAATCAATCATAAATGACGCTTCACACATAGCCTGTCACAAAAACAATAAAACAAAAAGGAGTGGAAGTAGTATGCAAACACAAGATATATGGTGGGAGAACGTATTTGAAGGACACTTAGCACATGGTTTCAATAAAGAACGTATGGAAGAACTGGATCATGAAGGATTTCTTTATTTTGAAAATCAGCAAGCCGAGGAACTTGTAAACCAAACACATTAAGTGAAAGGAGAATCTCAACTGGCTTATTCAAAAACTGTACATAAAAATCGGTAGTTTTTCTTCAGAGAGGAAAAATTATCGATTTTTTAATTTCCTATTTACAATTAATCGAGAAGATGCTATTATAATACTTGTGCTTAGACGAGGTAACTTACTTACTAAAACTAATGCATATCCTAGTTCTATTCGATTCCGTAGCTCAGCTGGGAGAGCGCCACCTTGACAGGGTGGAGGTCGCTGGTTCGAGCCCAGTCGGAATCATAGGTGCCAAACCTAAGTTAGAGACCGTCGGAACACGGTTTTTGACAACGAGAGATCCTATTCAGCCGGATGCTGAGGGGTCTCTTTTTTTGTATATTGAGGTTACAAATCATTGTAAATTGATTTAACCCTACGTTCTATACTATTTCTGTGAGTAAGGAACAATTGAAAAGTACAAGTTCAGTGACTGTGGTGTATAATTTACGTACTAGTGCCGATTTAGGCGAGTAGGGGGTAAATTTTGATGAAAAGAAAACAAGAAACATTTAGTACTACAGAATATGCAGTTCAAGAACAGATAGAATTACTGCCATTTTTATTGAAAGTCATGTCAAAGAGCAGTCGAAATTCAGTTAAATCAATACTTACACGTGGACAAGTTATGGTAGATGGACAAATGATGAAGCAATATAATTATTCATTACAACCTGGTCAGAAGGTTGAAATACAAAGTAACCAAGTAGCATTAAACATCTCGAAATTAGTTGGTGTTACCATCTTGCATGAAGATGAAGATATTATTGTTATAAATAAAGAGGCGGGCATCCTTTCTGTTGCTTCTAAACGAGAAAAAGAGATGACTGCCTATCGACAAGTTACGGACTATGTGAAAAGAAGTCATGCGGAAAATAGAATCTTTGTCGTGCATAGATTGGATAAAGACACATCAGGAGTCATGATGTTTGCTAAAAATGAAGAAACACAACAAGCGCTGCAAAATACATGGAGTGAATCAGTAAAGGAGCGCATGTACACTGCACTTGTACAAGGAAAAGTGAAAAGTGCTTCCGGTACGATCGCTTCCTGGTTAACTGAAAACAGTGCATTCAAAGTATATTCAAGTCCAATTGATAATGGCGGCCAGCACGCCATTACACATTATAAAAGAATTCAGTCGAATAAAGAGTGTTCATTGTTAGAGGTTCGCCTTGAAACAGGTCGAAAAAATCAAATTCGTGTGCATATGGAAGAATTAGGTCACCCCGTGGTAGGGGATAAAAAATACGGTTCAACAATTAATCCACTGCGGAGATTAGGACTTCATGCCACAGCCTTGTCCTTCCTGCATCCGCGAAATGGCAAATTGGTACGTTTTGAAGCAGAAGTACCAAAGATGTTTTTCACACGGTCCAAATAATAGAAGGAAAATGACTTTTTAAGTGATTGGAATTGATATAGAAGAAGTGTCGCTAGTTTGAGTCTAGTCGAATTTATTGGAATCAAATTTATGGGAACAATCGTCGGAATTACGTATAAACTTTATGATCATCTGTAGCTTTTGAACACACCTCAGCTTACTGCATAGCTGTAACGTGTTCTTTTTTTTATTCATTATACACGGACAATCAAACTAATGTTTGAATGATTAGATTGACAAAATAAAAGGAATTGAATATACTGAAAATAATCAATCAAATGGACGGTTGAATGATTAGGGTAATTCGACATGCTGTATTTTAGAAAGGACTGGTTGAATGGCTTCGGAGAAAAATGTGTATCGATTGCAAGGACTCTCCTGCACGAGTTGTGCTGCAAAATTCGAGAAGAATATCCGACAAATTGAAACAGTGGAAGATGTTCAATTAAATTTTGGCGCCTCCAAACTAACGGTGGCGGGTGATGCTTCGATCTTGCAGTTAGAAGAAGCAGGTTCCTTTGACGGAATAAAAGTATTTCCAGAGAAACAAAGACTACCTAAACAGCATATACCATTTTGGAAAAAACGTGAAAATCAGACGACGATCGCTTCGTTGCTCTTATTATTAGCGGGTAATGGAGTTTCTACTCTCAATGGAGAGGATAATTGGCTTTCGATTGCTTTTTTCGCTTTGGCTATTTTAATTGGTGGCTATAGTTTATTGAAGGAAGGTTTGCGAAACCTTTCTAAACTTGAATTTGACATGTCGACTTTAATGACGATAGCTGTGATAGGAGCTGCATTAATCGGAGATTGGGGAGAAGGAGCAGTTGTAGTGTTCCTGTTTTCTGTCAGTGAAGCATTGGAAAGCTATTCGATTGATAAAGCGCGAAATTCGATTAGCTCGCTCATTGAGATCGCACCTTCTACTGCAATGGTCTTGCGTAATGGCAAAGAGTTTGAAGTGGAAGTAGAAGAGCTTCAAATTAATGACATCATATTAATCAAACCAGGTCAAAAGATTGCGATGGATGGTGAGGTCATTCAAGGAGATTCTTCTGTCAACCAGGCGGCCATCACAGGTGAATCTGTACCTGTTCATAAAACGCTAGGAGATGAAGTGTTTGCGGGTACGTTGAATGAAGAAGGTTCTATGCAGGTTCGTGTCGCAAAGCTTGCTGAAGATACAACGATCGCAAAAATTATTCATTTAGTGGAAGAAGCACAAGCAGAGAAAGCGCCTACACAGCAATTTGTCGATCGGTTTGCGAAGTATTATACACCTGCAATTCTTGTGATCTCTTTGTTGATTATGCTCATACCACCACTTTTGATGGGTGGAGTGTGGAGTGATTGGTTTTATAAAGGACTTGTCGTACTTGTCGTTGGTTGTCCATGTGCACTAGTAATTTCTACTCCGATTGCCATCGTGACGGCAATTGGGAACGCTGCAAGAAATGGCGTGCTAATTAAAGGTGGAATTCATTTAGAAGAGACTGGCCAAATCAAAGTAGTTGCTTTTGATAAAACGGGGACGTTAACAGAAGGGCGTCCAGAAGTAACGGAGGTAGTTTCAATATCTGGATTAACTGAAACTGAACTGCTTCAACAAGCTGCTTCTATTGAAAAGTTCTCTCAACATCCTCTTGCCTCATCCATTATGAGAGCAGCTGAAAAGTTGCCGAATGGACTGTTAGAAGTGGAAAACTTTCAATCTATCACGGGTAAAGGTGCAAAGGCTATTTTAGATGGACGCTTGGTGCATGTTGGAAGTCCGAATTTATTTAGAGAACTGCATCACCTAGAAGAGTCTTTGGAACATCAGATTCTTGAGCTACAGCAGCAAGGAAAAACCGTCATGCTCGTCTGGTCCGAGGAGGGTCTAGATGGTATGATTGCCGTAGCCGACCAAGTACGAAAAAGTAGTATGACAGTCATTCAAAAGCTCCATCAATTGGGTATTAAAAAGACGGTCATGCTGACTGGGGATAATCAATCTACAGCTGCAGCGATCGGTCAACAATTAGGTTTATCAGAAGTGAAGGCTGAGTTGTTACCGCATGAAAAAGTAGAAATGATTAAATCGCTCGGTCAATATGGGAAAGTGGCTATGATTGGTGATGGGGTGAATGATGCACCTGCATTAGCGACAGCGAATGTCGGAATTGCTATGGGTGGTGCTGGAACAGACACCGCACTCGAGACAGCGGATATTGCGTTGATGGCTGATGACTTGGAGAAACTACCCTATACGATCAAACTTAGTAAACGTACGAAGCAAATCATTTTGCAAAATATCTCTATCGCTTTGGGCTTGAAGGTCATTGCGTTGCTGTTAATTATTCCAGGCTGGTTGACATTGTGGATGGCTATTATGGCGGATATGGGTGCCACGGTGATTGTAGTATTGAACTCATTACGATTGATGAGAAGTTGACTATAAAAGAGAACTCCGAATGGGAATCGTTCGGAGTTTTTTCGTGTGGAGAAAATGGTAGAATAGAAGAGCGTACGAAAATGAGGAGTGTGAATGATGTGGCCATTACAAGAAATGAACTAGAGATCATCATGAACAAACAGAAAACGTATTATACGTCGGGTGTAACACGCAGTATTTCTTTTCGCAAGATGATGTTGCAAATATTATATGACGCGATTCAAAAACACGAAAAAGAAATTACAGAAGCTTTGCACAAGGACTTACGAAAACATCCATTTGAATCCTATGTAACGGAAGTAGGATTTGTCTTATCAACTATTACGCACACAATGAATCAATTAGAAGAATGGATGACGCCTGAAAAAGTGAAAACACCTCTCCATTTGCAGCCAGCTGCTAGTTTTATTGTAAAAGAGCCATATGGCAGTGTGTTAGTCATTGCGCCGTTTAATTATCCATTCCAGCTATTACTTGATCCTTTGGTAGGTTCGATAGCGGCTGGGAATTGCACCGTTTTGAAACCGTCTGAAGATGCTCCCCATACAGCGAATATCATTGAAAGAATAATTTTTAGCATATTTCCACCAGACTATGTTTATGTCGTGCAAGGTAGAAAGGAAGAAACCCAATTGCTCTTGCATGCACCGTTTGACTATGTATTTTTCACAGGGAGTGCCACTGTAGGCAAGGTTGTGATGAAAGCTTGTGCAGAACGATTGACGCCACTGACGTTGGAACTAGGTGGAAAAAGTCCTGCTGTTGTGGACCCGACAGCTGATCTACGAAAAGCAGCTGAACGGATCGTGTGGGGGAAATTTTTAAACAATGGACAAACGTGTGTGGCTCCTGACTATGTTGTGGCTCATAATTCAATATATCAACAATTGCTTGAGGAGTGTAAACGTGCCCTTGCGCGGTTTTATGGGAAAAACCCCCAGAAGAGTGCTGATTACGGACGGATCATCAATGAACGTCATTTTCAGCGATTGGCCAACATTTTGGAACAGGACCAGTCCTATATCGTAGAGGGCGGCCACTTGGATCCAGTTGATTTATATATTGCGCCTACTATTTTGGCTCTGCACAACTGGGATAGTGCAAGCATGAAGGAAGAAATCTTTGGACCAATTCTACCCATACTTGAATATGAAAACCTTGGAACATCGATTCAGCAAATTTGCACAATGCCAAAACCGCTCGCTGCCTATTTCTTTACGGAAAATGAAAAAGCAGCTAATTATTTCATTGAAGCGTTACCGTTCGGTGGTGGCTGTATTAATGACACGATCTCACATGTAGGTAACATCTACCTACCTTTTGGAGGTGTTGGGCCTTCCGGGATGAATCAGTATCATGGGAAGGCCAGTTTTGATACATTTTCCCACTCTAAATCCATGATGAAAAAGAATACGTCTGTAACGATGCCAATGGGATTTCCTCCATACAAAGGAAAGCTGCCGTTAGTTAAGAGATTCATTCGATAATGGTAAAGTAATATACACTTTAGTCCAGGCGCTCGGAAGGCTCTCTACTTCCAGAGTGCCTTTGTGATCTATGATGATTTTTTTAGAGATAATCATACCGAGACCCGTACCATTTTTTTTCGTAGAAAAGAAAGGCTGATATAAAGATGCCAATGTGTTCTCATCCATGCCGGTACCATTGTCTTCAATACAAATACAAATTGAATTAGCTGAGAAATTTAAGGTGATATCTATTTGTCCAACTTGCCCAATTGCATCACAGCTGTTTGCTAAAATATTATGGAATACTTGCTTTAAAGATTCTTTGTTCCCTAGGAGTGAAGCGTCTTGATCGATGGCATGAAAATGACAAATGATCGAACGATTTTCAAATTCCTCATGTTGTTCATTTATAACTTCTTGAATTACTTCTATAATAGAAACCAGAGCTTGATGATGGAGTGTTGGTTCAGATAAAACTAAGAAATCTGTTACAATTTGATTGATTCTTGTAATCTCACTTTCCATGACTCTTGTGAAAGGGGAATAAGGATTGGCCGAATCATGATTCATCATTTGGATAAAACCTGTTATAGCTGTCATAGGGTTACGGACTTCATGCGCTACCACTGCCGCAATATTACTAATCGTTTGCAGACGTTCTATCTCTAAAGCATATTCTTCGGCTTGCAAACGTAAGGTGATGTCTCTTGTAATATTAGATATGGCAACCACTTCATTTTGCTCGTTGAAAATAGGAGCCATAGTGATTTCTGCATGAAAAAGGGTTCCATCTTTTCTTTTTTCCATGACTTGAACACAAGTAAGACTCTGTCCACTTTTTAGTAACTCGCAACGCGCTTGAACTTTTTCTACCTCAGTATCTGGAAAAAATCGAATAACTTTCCCCACACATTCGTCAAGCTTCCAGCCATATAGTTTTTCAAATGCGGGATTGCCTGTAATGATCCTGTCTTCTAGATCAAATACAGCGATGGAATCTTGTGATTGCGTAAAAAAAAGATCATGATAATTATAGTAACGGGTATTATCGCTCTGTTGGATAAACACTATTATTCACTTCCCATAAAGCAACTCGCCAAGTGATCATCTAAGGTGGATATGACACGAAAATACGAGTATGATGATAGGTATCGGCTACATATATTTTACTTCATTTTTGAAATATGCAAAATGTTTTTTTGGTAATATTCATTTATTTGTGACTTTTATTATAGTTAGGCAAACTTTTATTGGAGGAAATTATATGAATGTGAAAGAACTTTTATCCGTGTTACCGATTAAAACTTTAAAAGGGACAATTCCTGAAAAGGTAACGGATGTAGCGGTAGATTCGAGAGCAGTCCAGGACGGGGGGGCTTTTGTCTGTCTAAAAGGATATACAGTAAACGGGCATCAGTTTGTCAATAGTGCGTTAATGAATGGAGCACGCTTAATCATTGCATCTGATCCAGTAGTGGTGGATTTAGATCGGGCTGCGGTTGTTTATGTAGAAGATACGGCGAAAGCCATTCAACTACTGGCTTCAAAATTTTACGGCTATCCTTCCAAACGTATGACGATGATTGGAGTGACAGGCACCAATGGGAAAACGAGTGTCAGTAATATCATCCATGATCTGTTGCGGCAAGCTGGTGAACGGGCAGCGGTATCTGGTACGATTGGTTTTAAACTAAATGATACATTGTATGAAACGGAGAACACGACAGCGGACGTGTTGACGACACAACAAATGATTGCCCAAGCAGCGAATGAAGGGTGTCAAACGATGACAATGGAAGTATCTTCTCATGGTTTAGTAGAGGGGAGATTAGCTGGAACGGAATTCGATATCGCTATATTTACCAATTTAACGCATGATCATTTGGACTACCACAAAACGATGGAAAACTATAGTGCCGCGAAAGGTTTGTTGTTTGCCCAACTAGGTCAACAATTGGATCAAAAGAAGTTTGCCATACTAAATGCAGATGATCCATGGAGCAGTAAAATGGCTGAGATGACTGGGTTCCCTATTTTAACATACGGGATACATGAACATGCGGCATTTCAGGCAACTTCTATTCAGATGTTCCCGAATCGCACGGAATTCCGGTTACAAGCGCCCGATGGTACATACCCCGTAACGATGCCTTTAATTGGTGAATTCAATGTATACAATGCGTTGGCTGCTATTGCTGCGCTCTATGCTAAAGGAATGGCGACAGAACAAATTCTACCGCTCCTTGCTAATGTATCAACAGTAAAAGGTCGTTTGGAGAAAGTGGAAACCACTTTGCCGTTGACCATATTCATTGATTATGCACATTCTCCTGATGCAATTGAAAAAGCAATTGCTACCATACAACCTTTGAAAAAAGAAGGGAATCGCTTGCTTTTCTTAATTGGAACAGGTGGAAACCGTGATCGCTTGAAACGGCCAATTATGGGAGAAAAAGCTGCAGCGGCGGATTATGTCGTATTCACAACAGATGATCCACGAGATGAACCTTATGAATCGATTCTTTCGGAACTAAGCGCTAGTATGCCGCATGACCAATATGCATGTATTGGAGATAGAGAAGAGGCGGTTAGACATACAATTTCCATGGCGAATGAAGGAGATCTCATCATTTTTGCTGGAAAAGGACATGAGGATTATCAGATCATCGGTCATACAAAATATCCACATTCAGATGCTGAAATTGCGCTGGATGAAGCAAGTAAAAAATTCGGTGGAACTTCGGTCAATTTCTAAAAAATCGAGCTGTCCACATTTGTGAGAGCTCGTCTTCAGCAGTGTGAATGTCTGAACTTGAGAGCGCATAATTTTTGGGGCAATTCAATGAAAAAACATTGAAAAGCATCTCCATACTCTCTATGATAGAAAACGTAAACAAAAGGAGAGTACCATGATGGAAAAGAAGATTCAGGACGACATTAATTCTCGGCGCACGTTTGCGATTATATCGCATCCTGATGCCGGTAAAACTACTATAACTGAAAAACTGCTGTACTTTGGCGGTGCCATTCGAGATGCGGGAACGGTAAAAGGGAAGAAAACAGGAAAATATGCGACTTCCGATTGGATGGAAATCGAGAAGCAACGTGGAATTTCCGTTACCTCTTCCGTTTTGCAATTCGACTATGCAGGGAAACGTGTTAATATTCTAGATACACCTGGACATGAAGATTTCAGTGAGGACACGTACCGCACGCTGATGGCAGTGGATGCGGCAGTCATGATGGTAGACTCTGCAAAAGGGATCGAACCGCAGACCATCAAGTTATTTAAGGTATGCCGCATGCGTGGTATTCCTATTTTTACATTTATCAATAAAATGGACCGACAAGGGAAAGAACCATTGGAGCTCATGGAAGAGTTGGAAGAAGTACTAGGGATTCAGTCATATGCGATGAATTGGCCCATTGGTATGGGAAAAGAATTTCTTGGAATTTACGACCGATATAATAATCGAATAGAGTTGGCTCGTCCGGAAGGGGAGCAACGTTATCTCCCTGTCAATGAAGAAGGAGAGCTAGCAGTTGAACATTCCATGACAGCTACCTCGTATTATAAACAAGCCCTCGAAGATGTCATGCTACTCAATGAGGCAGGTAATTCATTCGATGAAGAGCGGGTAGCAAAAGGGGAACTGACTCCTGTATTCTTCGGTAGTGCGTTGACAAATTTCGGTGTTCAAACCTTCCTGGAAACATTTCTACAATTCGCTCCGCCTCCTCAAGCGAGAAAGACGAGAGAAGGAGAAGATGTCGAACCTGAATCTGAGGTGTTTTCAGGTTTCATTTTCAAAATCCAAGCGAATATGAATCCTGCGCACCGTGATCGTATTGCGTTTGTGCGAATTGTCTCTGGAAAGTTTGAACGTGGTATGTCGGTGAATGTACCTAGATTATCGAAAAACTTTAAACTATCGCAAACGACTCAATTCTTAGCGGATGACCGTGAAACAGTGAATGAGGCAGTGGCGGGAGACATCATTGGCTTATATGATACCGGAAATTACCAAATTGGTGACACAGTGATTGGAGGAAAAGGTAGTTTTCAGTTCGAAGCCTTACCACAATTTACTCCTGAGTTATTTGTTAGAGTTGCCGCTAAAAATGTCATGAAATCCAAGCAGTTCCACAAAGGGATATTACAGCTTGTTCAAGAAGGTGCTATTCAGTACTATAAGACATTGCACACGGAAGAAGTGATTCTAGGTGCGGTAGGTCAGCTCCAGTTTGAAGTGTTTGAACATCGGATGAGAGCTGAATATAATGTCGATGTACAGATGGAAACGATGGGGTCTAAAGTGGCGCGTTGGATTGAAAACGAAGAAGATGTCAAGGAATCGATGGCAGGACAGCGAGCGCTACTTGTGAAAGATCGTTTTGATCGGAAAGTCTTCTTGTTCGAGAATGACTTTGCCATGCGTTGGTTCCAAGATAAGTTCCCTGATATTCATCTCTATAATCTTTTGTAAGTGTAAATAGACCCGGTTGGATTAACTGAAATCCAGTCGGGTTGTTTATTAAAGTTTTGTATAGTGACAAAGAATTTTTAATTGTTGTAATTTGCACTTTCTTTATACTTTTCCTATGATGAAAGTAATGCACACTAATGGTATGGTAATAAGATGAAGATTAGCTTTTGACAAATCCAGTTGGCGTGTGGAAGGCACAGAGAGGAATAGATAAATGAAAATTAGCAGTTTTTCTGTAAAAAGACCAGTTTTTACTTTAGTTACTATGTTTTTAGTCATTATTTTAGGGGCTGTTTCATTTTTTAAAATACCGATGACTCTAATTCCTGACTTGAATCCGCCTGTTGCGGTAGTCGTTACGAATTACCCGGGCGCCTCTCCGACAGAAGTGAGCGAGAAAATTACAAAGCCGTTGGAAGAGAGTTTATCCACAGCGCCTGGTTTGAAGTCCATGCAGTCCTCATCACAGGAAGGTGCTAATCTGATTTTCTTGCAGTTTGATTGGGCTTCTACTATTGATGATGTGCAGATGGATATTCTTCAACGAATAGACCAGGTGTCGGTTCCAGATGGAGCAAGTAAGCCGAGATTTATGAAATTCGACCCGTCCCAATTCCCTGTCATTCAATTATCTCTTCGGACAGTGGATAAAGAGGCGGACATTAGAAGCATAGCCGAAGATTTGGAAAAGGAATTACGTCGTATTGAGGGCGTAGCAAGTGTTAATGTGTCCGGTAAAATCGTTGAAGATGTACAAGTGATTCTAGATCCTGAACAATTGAAACTGCATGGTCTCACACAGTCTGATGTTGTTCAACTGATCCAAGCGAGTAATGTTTCCATGCCAGGTGACCCAATTGATACGAATGATGGAAGACAATTAACTACAAGAATTATCAGTTCTCTTTATAGCATTTCGGATATCCGTAACATTCAGCTTTCAGCTAATCCGATCACGGGCAAAAAAATCACGGTAGCAGATGTAGCGGATGTCGCTTTAGTTGAACCGAAAGCACAAACGGTGACGAGAGCGAATGATGAGCAGGCGGTCTTGATGTCAGTGCTTCAGGAATCAGGAGCGAACACCGCTACCGTATCTACAGAATTTAAAAAGTCATTAGACGAATTGTTGGAAAAAGATGCGTACAAAGGAATTGAATCCAATATCCTTTTTGATCAAGGAGACTATGTGCAGCTTGCGATTGGTAATATCGGTCAGTCACTCCTCCTAGGTGGCTTATTCGCGATGCTCGTGTTATTTCTCTTCTTACGTGGAATTAAGAGTCCAATTATTATAGGGGTGGCGATACCTTACTCGGTCATCGTAACGTTCGTATTGATGTACTTTGCGGATTTTTCACTTAATATTATGACGCTCGGTGCATTAGCATTAGGAATTGGGATGCTAGTGGATAATGCGATTGTAGTAATTGAGAATATTGAACGACATTTAGCCATGGGGAAAGAACCAAAGGAAGCTGCTAAAGATGGCTCTAAAGAAGTGGGGGGTGCTATCACAGCATCTACTCTGACAACACTTGCGGTATTCGTCCCAGTTATTTTTATTAGCGGATTAATTGGGCAAATCTTTACCGAGTTTGCACTGACCATTTCTTTTAGTTTATTTGCTTCGTTAGTCGTGGCATTGACTGTCGTTCCGATGCTCGCTAGTCGGATGTTGAAGACACCAAATAAAAATCGTGATGCGCGAAAAAGACGTTCGAAGAAATGGCAAACATTTGAGAAAACGGTTGTTTGGGCACTGGGTCATCGTCTCATCGTGCTGATATTAACGACTGTTTTACTAGGTGCAAGTGGATTCGGATTGTTTAAAGTCGGGACGGAATTCCTGCCAGCAACCGATGAAGGGTTTTTTAGTCTAAATGTAAAACTTCCGAATGGATCCTCTCTCGATTCGACAAACAAAGTAGTGAAACGAATTGAAGAGGAAATAAAAAAGGAAAAAGACGTAGAAGTATATGTGAGCTTAGTAGGTGGTACACAGCAAAGTATGGCACAAGGCGGTTCTGAAACCAATATGGCCGAAATGTATGTAAAGTTGGTACCACTAGATGAACGTGATCGCTCTGTATTTGAATTTGTGGATAAAGTGCAGCCAAAGGTCTTGAAGCAAGTTGGAAAAGATGCGGAAGTTAGTTTCAATATGCAGACTGCCGCAGGCTCTAGTCCGAATACACTGACGTTCTCACTAAATGACACAGATGAAGCACGTTTGGAAAAAGCTGTCGCTAAGATGGATGCGAAATTGCGCGAATTAGAGTCCGTGACAGAGGTTAAGAACGATCTCATTGATACGGTAGAAGAAGTGAAAATTGAAGTGGACCGTGAAAAAGCTTCAGAAATCGGTTTGGCGCCGTATCAAATTGCTCAGACCGTCAGTGATGTTACGCGCGGTGTATTCGCCACTCAAATCGTTTGGAAAACAGGTGAGGTAGTCGGTGTAAATGTCGGCTATGATGAATCATTTAAAGATAGTGTAAATAAATTAAAAGAATTGGAACTAAAAACACCGCTAGACACATTCGTTACATTGAAGGACGTGGCAGATGTCAAGATTGCGGAAGGTCCTGTCGCGATCCAACGAGTGGACCAAGCGCACTCTATTACATTTAATGTGAAATATTTGTCTAGCGAATCACTGGGAGAAATGACAAAACGTGTGAATGATATTGTGGATGATTTAAACTTGCCGTCTGAAGTGGAACTTTCTTACGGAGGGGACCGTGAGTTATTTGAAAGTGCGATTAATGATATGCTGATGGCTATTATTCTTGCCGTCATCTTAGTCTATATCGTCATGGCAGCTCAGTTCGAATCATTTAAATATCCATTTGTCATCATGTTTTCTGTACCATTAATGGTAATTGGTGTGTCGATAGGACTGCTAGCTACTAATACGCCTATTAGTGTAACGGCCGTTATTGGGGTTCTCATATTAGTGGGGATAGTTGTTAATAACGGGATTGTCTTGGTGGATTATATTAATCAAAGAAAAGAAGCAGGACTCAGTTCATATGATGCGATCATTTCATCCGTACGTGATCGGGTACGCCCCATCCTGATGACAGCTTTGACTACCATCCTTGGACTACTACCTCTTGCTCTTGGACTTGGTGAAGGTACTGAAATGAACCAACCGATGGGTATTGCGGTGATTGGTGGATTGATCAGTTCCACATTCCTGACACTGTATATTGTTCCAGTAATCTATAGTTTGTTCGATCGTGAAACAAGACGGAGAGCAACGGGGGTTAAATAAGATGTAGAAAAGACCGGCAAAAGGGGGTTACTCCTTTGTCGGTCTTTTTGGATGTTTGAGAGGAAGTTGAATATTTTAAGGATGTGGGAAGTAAGCTTGTTATAGGGGGATGAATTATTTTGGTGAGTGGTCCTGTTCCTGCTACGGCGCTGGGGATTGCCTTTCGCCAAGAGCCAACTAGTAAAGGGCGCTAGTTGTCTC
>NZ_WHVW01000008.1:0-56902 GCF_009651005.1 Sporosarcina obsidiansis | reverse complement strand
CAGGCTACGGCTGACCCCGCAGTTGCGCCTTCGCTAGTGAGTGGTAAGTTTAGGGAGAGAGATCCTGTTTTGTTGCTAGTCAAGTTGAAGTGAACTTTTTCTTAGTGTGTGGGGGAGTGGTCCTGTTCCTGCTACGGCGCTCGGGGATTGGCCTTACGCTGGAGAATTTAGTATATACGTGCGGTTGTTATTTTAATGAAAAGTCAGTTTTTAAGCATAAGTTTTGGCAATAATGCCTTCTTTAATAAAAGAAACGGTAAACTTATAGAACTAAATAGATCGACAGACACCACCTAAATCATTTGCAAAATGAAGTTATTATGTTATAATACTTTAAAAGTGTCCAATAACTTAATAACTTTTGACGCACTGTCAAAGGGGAGTAGCTATAGGGAAACCTATTTCATAATCGTCAATACGTGGTTGTCTATGAAACCATCGGTTATGATAGCTGGATTTTGAACTTACAAAAATTCCGACTTAGCGAGACCTTTGCCTTTTATTAGGTGAGGGTCTTTTTATATTGTAAAAAATAAGGAGGAATTTTGTTGGATGCAATTTTATTAGAGTACGCATGGGTACTTGTCGTACTCATCGTGTTAGAAGGATTATTAGCAACAGATAATGCAGTAGTAATGGCGGTTATGGTAAAACATTTACCGAAACCTCAACAGAAAAAAGCCTTATTTTATGGATTAGTTGGAGCTTTTGTATTTCGATTTGCAGCATTGTTCATGATTACATTTTTGGTGAACATCTGGCAGATTCAAGCACTGGGCGCAGCATATTTACTAATCATCTCCATAAAAAATATATATGATAAGGTCACCCATTCGCAGAAAAGTGACACTAATAAAAAACCGAGAAAACAGTCCGGTTTTTGGATGACGGTTTTAAAAGTGGAATTGGCTGATATTGCGTTTGCACTAGACTCTATGTTAGCGGCAGTCGCACTTGCTGTGACGTTACCGGAATTGGGTGATTTCCATATTGGTGGTATTAATGGTGGGCAGTTTGTTGTGATGTTGCTAGGTGGTATGATTGGTTTGATTATGATTCGTTTTGCGGCAAGACAGTTTGTTGTCTTGTTGGAGAAATACCCTACTCTTGAAACTGCAGCTTTCTTGATTGTCGGTTGGGTAGGTGTGAAGTTAGTTGTGTTAACACTTGCACATCCTGCACTTCAAATTTTGCCAGAGGCATTTCCGCACTCCACAGCATGGAAATCAATTTTCTGGATCGTATTATTAATCTTAGCAGTCGGTGGTTATGTATTAGCCGTTACGAAGTCTCGAATGAAAAAATAATAGCCATGCAGTCTCTTCTAACTCATAGAAGAGACTGTTTTTAGAATTGATCAAACATCTGTTGTTTAAATTCATCAAAAGAGTGTAAAGTTCCTTATAACGCTATCTTTTCATCAAGGCATTTGATAAAGTAGGAAAATGAAGTTTCCGTTATGAAAGGAATTTGAAATAGATGAAGCTTTCCAGGGAAGTTTTTCATAAATTTACACCAGCACAAATCATAGTGTTCTATTACTTTTTAGCAATCGCCTCTTCATTCCTGCTGTTAAACTTACCGGGTGTTTATAAACCAGATGTGAAGGTAGCGTTTATTGACAGCTTATTCACGGCTGTGAGCGCTGTAAGTGTAACTGGATTGTCTTCTATCAGTATTGGGGACACGTATTCTGTATTTGGCCTGTGCATGCTAATGTTGGTCTTACAGCTTGGCGGGATCGGGATCATGTCGTTAGGTACATTTTTTTGGTTGCTCGTTAAAAAGCGAATCGGCATGAGAGAACGTCAGCTCATTATGGTTGATCACAATCAATATACATTGGCTGGCGTTGTTCAACTCATTCGCCAAATTATTCAAATTATCTTTGCTATTGAGTTGATTGGTGGGTCTATTCTAACGTTTTATATTTATCGTTTTTATGATTCATTTAGTGAAGCACTTCTAAATGGTATGTTTATGGCGGTTTCTGCAACGACGAATGCAGGTTTCGATATTACCGGTTCTTCCATGATGCCGTATCGTGATGATTACTTTGTGCAATTGGTGTTAATTGTTTTGATTATTTTAGGAGCGATCGGGTTTCCGGTCCTAATTGAAGTGAAAAGTTACTTTTCGAAAAAAGTGCCTCATTTCCGTTTTTCCCTTTTTACAAAAATTACAACGGCAACATTTGGTTTATTGTTAGTCTTCGGCACCGTAATGATCTGGCTTTTAGAATCTGTTCATTCATTTAAAGGTATGAGTTGGCACCAACAATTTTTCACGGCGCTTTTTCATTCTGTTTCTGCACGATCGGCTGGTCTCGTCACATATGACGTAACAAAATTTAGTGAAGCCACCGATATATTCGTTAGTTCGTTAATGTTCATCGGTGCTTCTCCTAGTTCAGTTGGTGGTGGGATACGGACAACAACATTTGCCATTGCCTTATTATTCCTCATCAATTTTGCTCGAGGAAATGATGTCATTCATATCTTTAAACGTCAAATTAAGCTAATCGATGTGTTTCGTTCGTATGCAGTGATTCTCGTAGCATGTGTCATGGTCATGACGGCATTGCTCCTTTTGTTGCTAACGGAGCCAGGTATTCCGGTCGTTCCGTTACTGTTTGAAATCACATCGGCTTTCGGGACGTGTGGTATGTCTCTGGGCGTTACCTCCGAATTATCTGTAGTAGGAAAGATCATCATTATGATGTTAATGTTTATTGGGCGTGTAGGGTTGATTTCATTTATTTATACACTAGGTGGTAAGACGAATAAAACACCGTACCATTACCCGAAAGAACGTGTCATTATCGGATAATCGTCATGTCAGTAGTTAAAAAAGCAGGATGAGAGTAAATTCTCATCCCGCTTTTTTTATTGCTGATGCTCTTTCAAAGAGGCTATTCTTTTTTTAGAGAGGTGAAAATATTGTACTTCCTGACTTGGACTATAGTTAACGATTAAATAACCTGGGTCTTTTAGAATAGAGAGATCTTCACACAGTTTTGCGTCAGTATTCGTGATGAAAACTTGTTTTCGGATGGACCGTTCTGTATGCCCGATAGCTTCAAACTCATCGCCTAGTATATGTGGATTGCGCAATAATAGTTGAATAACCTGCTTAAGTTCATCTTCAAGTAAAGTGGATTCCCACCAAATTTTTCTAGGCAAGAACTTTTGATGCATTACGTAATCCAATTTGAGTAGACTAAGGGCAATTTGAGTATCGACTTTTAGTATTTGACTCAAAAACTGCTCCAAACGGATAAATAAATCTTCGAATTGATGCCCGATGCGAGACCACCCTTGTGTTTCCCAAAAAGTACCGAACAATTGAAAGAAGTCGAATGGTGTTTCGACTAATTCCGATACAATATACTCCATGGAATGTATAAAACGTCCTGAATTCCAATATTTCTCGAGAATGTCTTCTGTTTGTTTAATCTTCAGCATATCATCAAAGGACAACACATTATTTGATACGATTTCATAAGGAGCTGTGTCGATGAAACGATAACCATATTGTTCTGCTTGAATACGAAGACCTGTACCTCTTAGTAACTTTAAGAAACCTAATTGGAGTTCTTCAGGCCGTAATGCAAATACTTCATTAAAGGTATCACGGAAAGAAGCGTAATCTTCTTCGGGTAAGCCTGCAATTAAATCAAGATGCTGTGCAATTTTGCCTCCTTCTTTCACCATGGTGACGGTACGTGATAGCTTTGTGAAATTTTGTCTTCTTTTGACAAGTTCATTAGTTAAGTCGTTTGTCGATTGCACTCCAATTTCAAAACGGAATAAACCTACAGGTGCTTGTTCGTTTAAAAATTGAATGACTTCGGGTCGCATAATATCTCCGGTAATTTCAAATTGAAAAACGGTTCCCGGAACATGTTCATCGATTAGGAATTGAAACATTTCCATAGCGTAGCTTCGGCTAATGTTAAATGTGCGATCAACGAACTTTATTGTTTTAGCCCCATGTTTCATTAAATAACGGATATCTTCTTTAATTGCTTCTCTATTGAAGTACCGAACACCTACTTCTATAGAAGAGAGACAGAACTGACAGGAGAAAGGACAGCCACGGCTCGTTTCGATGTACATGACCCGATTTCGTAGATGAGGGATATCCTCGACAAAGCGAAAAGGGGAAGGGAGTGTTCGTAGATCCAATTTAGGTCCAGGAGCGGTAATAGATAATTTTCCATCTTGACGATAGGCAATACCTTGCACGCTTGAAAGATTAGTTTGACCATCGATGGCTCTAAGTAATTCTTTAAACGTACGTTCACCTTCGCCGATGACAATGTAATCAATCTCTGGCACTCGTTCGAGCCATTGATCATAATCGTATGTCACTTCTGGTCCGCCACAAACGATGAGAGTGTCTGGACTTGTCAATTTAAGCAATCGAATGACTTTAAGTGTTTCTTCGATATTCCAAATATAGACACTGAAGCCAACAACTTTCGGTGCTCGTTGATAAAGTTCTGAAACAATCGACATCGTTGGATCGTGGATGGTAAATTCCGCTAGATCACAGCAATATTCAGGCTCTGCATAGGCCTTTAGATAGCGGATTGCGATGTTCGTATGTATATATTTAGCATTTAAAGTAGATAAAACAATATTCATGGTAAAACTCCTAACTAAGTGGGATTTATATCCTGTAAGTACCTAAATGGACCGATATACCTATGTAAACAGTTTCAAAAATATGACATAATGAGAAAACCATCACAAGATATTCCATATTTAATTTTTTATTGATTGCAAACATATCAAAGTCAGATCTAGGATATGATTGAGGGGGTCATGGAATGGTAATGAAAACATTGGATATTAATAAATTTCTTGAAAGTTCTCTTTTTAAAATTATGATTAATAAAAATGGTGAGGTACTAGGGATGACAAAAGCCTTCAAAGCCTTACTAAATATGGATAGTACACCGAATTATATTTCAGAAATTTTTGACAAGGGATTGCTCGAACAAATAGAAGAATATTTAGCCGATTCTTTTTTAAAACAAGCGATCACTCAAAATTGCTTAACTGGATATTTAATACAGGAAAACAAAAGGCTTGCATCATGTTATATTATATACCAGCCGCATAGCGAAAAGGCGATTATTACAATAAAAATAGATGAACAAAGAGGGAATTTGAGTCATCTTTATGAAAATGCCTTCAAACAGGCTAATGTCCCTATGGCATTAGTGAACGAATGGGGTTTCTTTGTATCAATGAATGAAGAATTCAATAGAATCTTCCCTCGCCAATTTCTTGGCACGTTCCTCCACTTAAAGAAATTTCTAGAGAGCTTTCATTGTGATAAAGCGTTTTGTTACTCTGAATATCTACACAAGGCAAAGACTGAAGGATATGTACAATACAAAATGGTGTATCGTGAGAATGGATACGATATGCACTTGAATGTTCTTTTGCAGAGGGACAGGGAAACAGAAATGTATGTCTTAAAGATATTGGACATATCAGAACAAGAACATCTCCTCCAGTTACTAGCACACTCTGATCAACTATCCACTACGGGTGAAATTGCGGCAAGTATAGCCCATGAAGTCCGTAATCCTATGACCACTTTACAAGGCTTTCTTCAATTGTTGGAACATGAGGTTACTGGTAACGCCTATAAATATGTGACAGTGATT
This sequence comes from Sporosarcina obsidiansis, assembly GCF_009651005.1. Taxonomy (GTDB): domain Bacteria; phylum Bacillota; class Bacilli; order Bacillales_A; family Planococcaceae; genus Sporosarcina; species Sporosarcina obsidiansis. Next base: position 51,219 of record NZ_WHVW01000008.1, on the reverse strand, counting down.
CAGGGTGAAGTGAAGCGGATGAACGAGATCTTGAATGAGATGCTTTCTCTTTCTAAACCTTCTGTTGACGAAATCACAGTCTTTTCGCTTTCTGTCTTGGTAGAGGATGTGTTGGTTTTATTACGTCCGAAAGCCTTGCTTGATCAGATTAATTTGTTCAGTGAAATTCTTGTGAAAGAACCGGTTTTGATTAAAGGAAACCCAAATCGAATGAAACAAGTACTAGTGAATCTCTTAAAAAATGCCATGGAGGCAATGGAACCTAAGGGGATTCTAAATGTTCAAGTTCTTGAGGGTGAAGAAGAAAGTGTGGATATTTTTATTTCGGATACTGGAATTGGAATGAGTGAAGAAATAATGGAAACTATTTTCCTTCCATTTGTTTCAGGTAAACCAGGAGGTACCGGATTAGGCCTTCCGTTTGTAAAGAAAACAGTGAATGAATTTGGAGGAAGTATTTCTGTTAGTAGTGAACTAGGAAAAGGGTCCGTGTTTCATTTGATATTTCCGAGAACAGCAGTTGCTATATCCACTCTTAATTCATAGTTTGTTATTTTAAAAAAGGCCGACCCGGATTATTTCCAGGTCGGCCTTCTGTATTAATGAATAGTAGAAGCCATTTGTGTGAATTCTTTACTATGCTCGTTATCGTCTGCAGTATAAATTGTCACGCGAATCAACATGTCCTCACGTTCCATCACGAAACCTTTAAAGAAACCTTCAGATGATTTTACTTCTAAACCTTTTACTTGGGCGATACCTTCATCCTGAGGAAGCGCAGTTGCATTCGTCACTTCTGTAGGAGTTTCGCCATTACTAGAAGCATTTAATAACTCTCCCATATTTTCATAGAGCTCATCGAAAGTGAAAGATTCGTCACTTTTTGGCATGGTTTCGATTCGCATAAATACAGAACTGTCTTCTTCTAGATATAAGCTGTCTCTCCCAGGTTCTTCGCTCGTTAATGTAAACCCTGGAATTACCTTCATAGAATAGTTTTGTTCATCGCTTTTCGTTTCTACAGCATCTTGTAACAAATCCGTTTCGTCCGCTTGATTTCCCTCGGTTTCCGATTTGTTTTCAGAAGCTACATCTTGTTCTTCCACTACATCTGTTTCTGGATTTTCTGCTGGTTCTTCTACAGCATTTCCAGAAGAACTATCTGTTTGTGATGAATTTTTGTCTGCATCAGACGTTCCGCAAGCTGCAAGCAGTAAGGAAGCAGCCAATGAAGCGAAAATTATACGCCATTTGTTGTTCATATCGAGACACTCCTTTATATATGAATCTACTAATTGGACGGTTGTGCGGAAAGAAAGTTTCATTCGTTGGCGCTGTGAATAATTGTATACCGTTTATGATTGATCACTGTTTTTTCTTCCATTTCTAAATCTTCGAAGTTCTCCATATACGTCAAATCGACAATTACAGAGTTCTCATTTACCTTTTCAACAATCCCTTGTAAACCTTCTTTAAATTCAATAATATCCCCAACTTCTGCAATGTGCATAGCGCGACATCCTTTCTGTCTTCATAATTACTCTAGGTAGTAGAGTGACGATAACCAATTCCAGAGAATTACTTTCTAGTTTGCCTGAAAACGTAGAAAAGGTAAAGAATTATCTCCTGAATCCCCTCTGGAAAATTCGTGTAATTGTCGGAAAATGTCGACAAATTTATAGCGAAATTTATTCATACTTCTTGTATACTAAATTAATATCCAATTATGATGGAAGGTGTATGTTTTGGAGTCGAGCTGTGAAATGAAAATTGAACGTCTTAGGAATCAATTAATTGAAGTCGCCCAGCAGGAAGGTATGCATTCGGAGCGTACGATTTTATTAAGCCGCCAATTGGATTTACTCATTAATGAATATGACAAACAGAAGGAAGAGAAATCTGTTTGATTCTTTTTTAAAGATTTTATGTTTATATATAAGAAAAAGGGGGATACTAATATTGAACACAGCAACATTCTCATTTCCCCCTTTTGTGGGTCGATCTTATGTATTAGATCGACCCTCTTTTTTTCGACCTCCTTTATTGTAAAAATATTTCAACTTCGATACTCTAGAGAAGATGAATAAATAAGTGGGAGTGATAGTATGCGAGATGAAAAGATAGCCTTTATTGGGACAGGCGTTATGGGTGCTAGTATTGTAAAGCATTTGCTACATGCGTCCTATGAAGTGACAGTGTACACAAGAACGAAGTCTAAAGCAGACCCTTTACTTGAACTTGGTGCACATTGGGCTGAAACAATTGGTGAAGCTGTAAAGGAAGCGGATATGATCTTTACGATGATCGGCATGCCTACAGACGTAGAAGAAGTTTATTTCTCTGAGCATGGCATTTTTGCGAATAGTCGCCCTTCTCAAATCGTAGTTGATATGACAACTTCGAGTCCAGAGCTAGCGATATCGATTGCTCAGAAAGCAGAGACTCTTGGAATGCAATCGCTTGATGCACCTGTGTCTGGTGGAGATATTGGCGCAAAAAATGGAACTCTTTCAATCATGTGTGGCGGTGAAAAGGAACTGTTTGATCGCTTGCTGCCGATTTTGTCGGAGTTTGGTAAACAAATTATTTACCAAGGAAATGCAGGAGCAGGTCAACATGCGAAAATGTGTAATCAAATCACAGTGGCAGGTAATATGATTGGTGCGTGCGAGGCATTGGCATATGCAATGAAATCAGGTTTAGATCCTGACACGATGCTCCAATCGGTAGCCTCTGGTGCCGCTAGCTCTTGGAACTTATCAACTCTTGGTCCGCGTATTATTAAAGAAGATTACGAGCCTGGATTTTATGTGAAACATTTTGTCAAAGATTTGAATATTGCACTTCATGAGGCAGAAAGACTTGAAGTGGATTTGCCAGGTTTGAAACTTGCCCGCAAAATGTATCAAGAATTGCTAGATCGAGGCTATGGAGAAAATGGTACACAAGTCCTGATCAAACAGTATATCGATTAAGTTAAGAGGCTATTTAATATGTACTAAACAGCAAACGAGTAACGATAACCAACTGGTTATTGTTACTTGTTTTTTTACTTCCTGTACAAAATATCTGTTAATGGCAATGAAAACACTTTATGATCGCTAACAAGAGTGTTATGTGTGTTATCGGTCGTGAGTAACAAGGAAAGGAGGAGGTCTGTCTACGTATTTTTTTCTTATGACTTTCATTATGAAAGAGTGATTTTGAAAGTTGATTCCTAAAGTAGTAATGAAATTCCGTCTAAAGTAACAGTAGTTACGCAAATAGTCACAATATAAACCATAAACTGTTAGAGTATTTCTTTTATTACATACTAAATCACTGTATACTTTAGAAGTGTGAGGTAATTTAACAGGATAAAATTAATTGTGAAATAAAAAATAAGATATATTGTAAATGAAAGGAAGAATCCGCACATGACCAATGAAGGACCATTTGATCATCTTCTTCAAAAGGAAAAATCCCAAGTTCACTCGAATATGACCATCATCTTAGAAGTGCTTACCGAACATCAAATGAAGATTTTGCATGCAAATGTAAGTTCCACTTCCTTCTTTTTTTCATCAGACGATTCATCACCTCAGCAATTCTTTGGTCCTTATTGGGGAGATATCTGTACTTTCATTACAGAACAAGCATCGTGCTCTTCTTCACGTTTTATTATTAGTTTAGGATATGAGTCTTTTGAAGTCATAATGAAACGATTGCCGACTTCATTAGGAAATCCTATGGTATTCCTAGAATTTCAGAAAACGGCATCTGAGAATTGTGAACTCTTATGGAAAGAAAAATATGAATCACTTCTACAGTTTAATTCAGACGCGTTGCTGACTTTGAATGGTGAAGGTAAAATCACGTTTTGTAATCCGGTGATTAAGAAGTTACTAGACTATACGCCAAAACAATTAATGGGTACGTCTTTTAATCAGTTGGTGAGCGAGGTGGATCAGCTGCGTTTTAACCAGTTTTGGTCATATGTAAAATACGGTAAGGCTTTTGACTTGCCACACCTCGAACTATTACATCAAAAAGGACATGAGCTGCTCGTTTCTTTAAAAGCTTTACCTGTCATGGTGGAGGATGTTTGTCTAGAGACACATATTATCTTAAAGGAGTTACCAAATTACTTGATCAGCAATTCTAAAATGCATTATCTTTCCTATCATGATCATTTAACAGGGCTCTGGAATCGCCGCATGCTGAAAATCCATTTCGCTCAAGATTCTCTTCAAACAGTAAATGAAAAAGGTAAACTTTGCATGATACATTTAGGGGTTGATCGTTTTAAAGTGATTGGAGAATCACTTGGCTATATGGCGGGAAATCAATTCTTGACTATGATAGCTGAGCGATTAAAGCAAATCTGCACAGCAAGTGAGAAATTGTATCGCAATAGCGGCGATGAGTTTATTATAGTCGTTCAAGAATATACTTTTGCTCAAACGGAAAAACTATGTGAAGAGGTTTTACGTTCATTTAAAAAACCTTTTATATTTAATGGTCACGATTATTATTTATCTGTATCCATCGGGATTGCTACATTTCCCGACAATGGGAAATCGGTGGATGAATTAATAGAAAAGTCGAAACAAGCATTATTGATTACTAAAGAACGAGGTCGTGCACATTATCGTTATTTCATGGAAGACATGAAAAGTACTTTTACGAATGAAGCGCTGATGGAATCTCATTTGCGACGTGCAATTGAATATAATGAGTTGACGGTTTGTTTCCAACCTCAGGTGGAATTGGAAACAGGGCGTTCATTAAGTTTCGAAGCATTGCTGCGTTGGAACAATCGTAAGTTTGGTGAAGTATCTCCTGCTAAGTTTATTCCAATCGCGGAAGCATCTGGAGTCATTCATATGATTGGCGACTGGGTCATTGATCAAGTATGTCAGCGTTTGAAAGAGTGGCAGGAAAAGCAGTATAAACCCGTAAAAATTGCAATTAATATTTCTGCTAGTCAGCTCAAATCGGAAAATTTTTGCAAGAAGCTAATTGAAACTGTAAGTAAATATGAACTACAGACAGATTGTATCGAAATTGAAATAACCGAGAGTGCGCTCATGAGTCCAGATGAAACATTAAAATCTTTACAACAGTTAAAAGAAATGGGATTCACTATTTCGATTGATGATTTTGGAACAGGCTATTCATCATTAAGTTATTTGAAAAAGTATCCGATAGATATTATTAAAATTGATCGTTCATTTATTCAAGACATCGAAACCGATCCGAAAAATGAAGCAATTGCTAAAACTATTATTAATTTGGCACATAACTTAGGGATGACTGTCATTGCTGAAGGCGTGGAGACTGATTCTCAGGCGAAAATTATGAAGGATTCGAAATGCCAAATTGCTCAAGGGTTTCTGTATAGCCGAGCAGTTCCGCCAGAAGTGATTGAAGAAAATTATTTAAAAGCGCTACGTTAATAATTGTTTTCTTACATAATTTTTCTCTTTCTACACATCCTTTGATGTAAAGAATGTGAAAGAAGGAGTGATTGATTATGTGGGATATCTGGGTATGGCCTATGGTGTTTGCGACTGCCATAATGCTATGGATTTGTTTAGCGGGCTTGAGAAAATCGAGGCGTTCGTTTCAATTGAATGAACACGACAAAATTCCTGAGACGGCAGCAGAACATCCTTTTTCGATGAATCCATTGCTTTGGATCATACTTGTTTCAACAGTCTTTACCTTCATTGTGATTTTTTATTATTGGGCCTCTTCTTATTAAAGGAAGAGGTTTTTTGTGTATGGAAACTATCTTTCTTTTGAGGTGAAAAAAGGCTATTTGTGGTATGATAGAGTAGAAGAGGTTAACTTTCTTTATGAGATAATGGATTTGATGATGAACAGAAGGAGCGATAATGTATGGTATCTATAAATAATAAAGATTTTCTTGCTGCGCCGATTGCTGACCAAATAATTTCTTCCGAAAAAGTTGCTCATGTACAAATCGGCAATAATGCAGAACACGCTCTTCTCGTTTTGACGAAGACAGGTTATTCTGCCATCCCAGTGCTAGATCACCAATATCATTTAAAAGGCTTATTAGGGATTGGTATGATCACAGATGCGATTTTAGGTTTAGAACGTATTGAATATGAACGATTGGAAGATATTAAAGTAGATGAAATTATGGACACTTCTCTTCCGACTATTCGAGTAAATGACCGTTTTCAGCGAGCGATGGATTTATTAATAAATCATCCGTTTTTATGTGTGACCGAAGAGGATGGTACATTTGCAGGAATTCTAACTAGACGGGTAATTCTTAAACAGTTCAAAAAATATATCTATACTGCACAATGATAAACTGCTAGCATTATCTATTGATTCATTATAGTAAAATAACAACAAGGCTCCTTTCATGGAGTCTTTTTCTAATAGAGGGGAGTTGAAATGTCTGTGCGAAAAGAAACAAAACGTCCGCTTGTCCTAGCTGCTGTCATGCTGGCTATGTTTGTCGGTGCTGTAGAAGCGACCATTGTTACAACCGCTATGCCGACAATTGCCTCGGAATTAGGAGGCTTTTCACGCTATAGCTGGATTTTTTCATCTTATTTACTTATGAGTACCGTTACGGTATTGATCTATGGGAAGTTAGCAGACTTATTTGGAAGGAAACCTGTTTTCTTTGTAGGATTGACGATCTTTTTAATTGGCTCTATATTATGTGGTTTTGCAGTGTCGATGGAACAATTGATTATATATCGTCTGATCCAAGGTATGGGGGCAGGAGCAGTTATGCCTATTGCGACTACGATCGTTGGAGATATTTATTCGACTGAGGAACGAGCGAAGATACAAGGGTACCTATCAAGTGTCTGGGGGATTTCCGCTGTTTCGGGTCCTGTCATTGGTGGTCTGCTTGTTCAGTATGTCAGCTGGCAATTTGTGTTTTGGGTGAATGTACCTTTAGGGTTGCTTGCTATGGTCGGTATCTATCTGTTTTTGCACGAACCAAAAGAGTTACGAAAAGCGTCTATTGATTATAAGGGAGCATTCTTACTGACTGTCGCTTTGTCTTCTTTGTTAATTTGGTTGGTCGAGGGTGGACAGTCATTTGACCGAACTTCGGGAACCAGCATTTTGTTGCTTCTTCTGTCTGCTGTCATGTTCATTTTGTTTTTCAGGCAAGAGAAGACTGCGCAAGATCCACTCATCTCTTTTAGTATTTGGAAGAATCCAGTCATTCTATATGCCAACCTCGTGTCATTAACGACTGGGATTATATTAATCGGCATATCTTCCTACTTACCAACTTATGTGTCGGGTGTAATGGAGCAACGGGCGATTATCGCTGGTTTTACGTTGACAGCGATGTCTATTGGTTGGCCATTAGCTTCATCATTAGCGGGACATTTACTTCTTCGATTTGGACCGTTTCTCGTATCTTTCGCTGGGGGTATCTCACTTGTGATCGGCTCGATGATGTTTGTTTTCATGAATGCTAACTTAGGTCCGATTTGGGCAGCGTGTTCTAGTTTTTTTATTGGGATTGGGATGGGGCTGACGAATACTTCCTTTATTGTCACGATCCAAGGAGCGGTTCCACGGTCACAAAGAGGCTCTGCTACGGCTGCTAATATGTTTATGAAAAATTTTGGAAATACAATTGGTGCGTCTGTGTTTGGAGCTATTTTGAATGGTACGCTCCTATCCTATTTTGCAAAAGAGAAATTAGTGTATTCCGTTGATGATGTTAATTCATTATTGACAGAAGAAGGTCGATTAATAATTCCGCATCAAGAACTAGTAGGCTTGCAGAATGGATTGGAGAGCTCACTGCATTGGGTATATATCGCAATTGCTATCTTTGCGTTTATCAGTTTGCTCCTAATTTTACGAATTCCACGAGGAAAGGTGTATGAGCATGTCAACAACTGAGCTGGATATCATAAAGGCACTAGCTGAAGAAGGCAATATGAGAAAAGCTTCTGAACGATTACATTTATCTCAGCCCGCATTATCGCAACGATTGCAGACAATAGAAAAGGAGTGGGGGATGCAGTTATTCATTCGTTCTCAGAAAGGTCTTGAACCGACCCCTGCCGGTGAGCATGTGATTGCCTATGCTAAGGAATCATTGGCAAAACGGGATGAAACGTTGGAATTAATTGCGTCTCTTCAAGATAGGGTACATGGAACATTGAAAATTGCTTGTGCTTCGATCATTGGACAAACGTGGCTCCCGCAAGTGCTGAAAGATTACGTTGCTCTGTATCCAGATGCTAAAATTTCATTGATGACGGGGTGGAGCTCTGAAATATCAAAAGCTTTGTATGAAGGAGAAGCACATATTGGGATTGTCAGAGGGCAGACTGATTGGAAGAGTAACCGCGTCTATTTATTTCGTGATCAGTTATATTTAGTCGATAGTGAAATTTCTACAATTGATGAACTGAAAGATACGAATCGACATTTCATTCAATTTAAAAGTGATTCCAATTATTATATGGAAATTCAACGCTGGTGGAACAAGCATTTTAATCAAAATCCAAGTCGCCAAATTATCGTCGATCAAATTGAGACATGCAAACAGCTAGCTCTGAATGGGATAGGTTATGCCATCTTACCTTCTATCACGCTGTCGGGAGATGAGAGAGTGAACCGTATCCCGTTACTGAATAGCGAAGAGGAATTTGAGTTGACGAGAGATACCTGGCTCATAGGATACAACTCGACATTTGAACTTAAGCAGGTGAATGCGTTTGTGGAAATAGTCCAACATTATGCCGAACTATTGAGAAAGAATCCATAAGGAAAAGGCCTTTCCGTTTGAGGAAGGCCTTAGACTGTAGACAAAGGAAAAGTAAGAGGGAAAGGTACCGTTGATCTACGTTCCAGGCGGACGCTTTCCGGAGGGCGTGGCTTGAGCCAATCGAACAGCGAAGGGTTCGATTTGTATAATTTCTGCGGCTTTTTGCAGAAATTATACAGCGGTGCTCCTAACGCTACGCTTTTACTCGCAAAAGCCGTCCTTCGCAACGGCTTTCGCTCCCTGCGGGGTCTCAAGTCTCACGCTGATCCTCCCGGAGTCGCCGCCTTCCACTACGATCAACTAGCGTAATTCTTTGGCTTTTTAATCGGATCGTCCATTTCTAGTTCGTAATAGAGAGTATTGTTACCTTTTTGAGAGTTGTTAGAGACTAATACCAATGAAAAAGTTAAAGTTTATGAACGAACCTTTTATTGGGGTTTGTCTACAAGCTGAGGCCTTTCCGTTTGAGAAAGGCCTTTTCTTTACGAATCAAGAAGTTCGGGAAGACTGAAGTAGTTCTTTGTGTCCTTTCGCCCAGTAGGAAGCGAGCGAGAAGCAGAGCAATAAAATGAAGGTACCCACTATGTATGGTGAATTCATATTGATGTCAAATATAAATCCAGCCGTAGCAGGACCAATCATGTTACCTAAGCTCATATAGGCGTTCATCATCCCGGCTGCATATCCTTGCTCTTTACCAGCTAGCTTCGAGACTAATGTGTTGACTGCTGGGCGTAAGAGAGAGGTGGCGGTTGAAAAAATCGTAGCAACAAATAAAATCATCCAAAATGTATTGACAAATAGAATACCCAACATGGCGATCGCAGCTACCACTAAATTGATCAAAATCACACGCATCTCACCAAAGCGCTTGAATAGGCGATCGATGACGAAAGTTTGGATAATTACACCGACAAATCCACCGACTGTAATAATAACCGCAATCTGAGAAGGTGTATAGCCATATTTATGATCCACGTAGAGTGAGATCGTAGATTGGAAATTAGCCAAACCGAAAGAAAATACAAACATGACGATGAGCATGACGAAATACGGTGTTTTTGTGGATCTGCTCATTTGTTGGAATATATTCTCACTCGTTGAAGCACCTTGCAAGACCGGTTTAGGATTAGGCAAGAATAGCATGGAGATGAGGGCTGCGAACATGGATGCACCCGTAGCGACATAGAAAGGGAAGTGTAAACTGATTGTTGATAGAAATCCACCAAGACCAGGGCCAATCATAAATCCTAATGACATGGATGCACCTAGAAGTCCCATTCCTCGACCCCGATTTTCCATGGTGGTAATATCTGCAACAAAAGCCATTGTCGGTGGGATAATAAAAGCTGCACCAAATCCTGAAAAGAATCGAGAGATATACAGCATCCACAGCTCAGTTGATAAACTGAAAGCTAATTGAGAAAATCCATAAATTATCAAACCAATTACGATAATGCGTTTCCTCCCATAACGATCTGAGAGATTTCCGGAAAAAGGTGAGAAAATAAATTGCGCAAATGAAAAAATTGCGATTAAAAGTCCGAGTGCTTGTCCCGCTACTCCAAATGTTCCTAAAAACTCAGGCATGATGGGGATGATGAGCCCAACACCTGCCATCGCAATAAACATATTGAACATTAGAATGTAGAGTGCAAAATTCTTTGATTGTATGGCCATTCGTTTGCTCGCTTTCTAGATACTTTTACTTTATCCTATCATAAAAAAATAGGTTAGACACTTGCTCTGCTTGGGACTTTTGCTATCTAAATCAAATCAAAAACGGTTCCTACTCTTAGGAACCGGCTTGTCAATGTCAATCAATCTTCTTTTTTCATTTCATCTAATACACGATTTACACGCTTTTCAAGCATCTTCATACCGCTGCCGCCTGCTTGGAAGTGACGAAGTTGTCCATCTTTGTCAAAGACATAATAGGCAGGTACATATTGATTGCCGAAAGCATCATTTAGCTTCAATTCGCTATCGACGAATATTGACTGAGTAATATCATGTTCAGCAGCTACTTTTTTAATTAACTCAAGATCTGTATCATCTTCTGAACGTGGCATATGTACAGCTACAACATTCAGTTCATCTGCATACTGATCTCTGAAGTTATTCACATCGGGCATGGCTTCTTTACAAAGGTGACAGCTGACAGACCAGAAGTGAATTAACGTTGGTTTTTCGCCAACTAATTCAGATTTTGAAGTTTCGCCATTTAACCAAGTTGTTGCGCCTTGAAGTTCAGGCATCTGTTCACGTAATTTCATCAAGGTTTCCTCCTTGCTAATTGTGTATTATCTTTGTCAAAAAATCCCCACGAATAAGTGAATGCGTGGGGATGCTTGTCCTGCTTGTAAATTCTAATCAATTAAAGAGTTTCTTGACCTGGACGCCAGTTGGCAGGGCATAAGCCGCCAGTTTGTAATGCCTGAAGTACACGAAGAGTTTCATCTACGTCACGACCAATATTGTTGTGGAATACTGTTTGGTATTGAAGTTCCCCTTCAGGATTAATGATATAAAGACCGCGCAATGCGATTCCTTCTTCTTCAATCAATACACCGTAATCACGTGATACTGTGTGGTTCGTATCTGCTGCTAGTGGGTATTTTAATTGTTCAAGACCATTGTCCTTGCGATCCGTGTTGATCCATGCAAGGTGAGTGTGAATCGTATCAGTGGAAACACCGATAACTTCCGCATCTAAGTCTTCGAATTCGTCATAGCGATCGGACATTGCTGTGATTTCTGTCGGACAAACAAACGTGAAGTCCATCGGATAGAAGAATAGAACCGTCCATTTGTCGTTTTTAATGTTGTCTTGTAAACTAACTTTCCCAAAAGATTTGTCAGCTAGTACTGCCTCCATTGTGAAATCTGGAGCTTGTTTACCTACCATACGTTCAGCCATTTATAAATCCCTCCAATTAATCTTTTGTGCAAGACCATATCTGTGTTGCACAATTCTTATATAGAATATCAAATATTGAATTCAAATACAATTAGAATGACTTGAAGATAATAATTATTATTAAAAACAAGGGAAGATGTTATATGTAAAGGATTTGGGTAAGCTTACTGGACACTTACTCAAAATCTTGTTGACAGTCAGAGGGTTTTACAGGTCGTGATTGACAGGTTTGGCAATTGGGATCACAAATCATTTCGCGCCATTCATCACAATCTTTACAATAGCGTGCATCAAATTCATCACTATAATGTAACGGCTCCATGCATTCAATACAATGAGAAGCTAACTCTTTCCACGCAAGAATTTTTCGGTTATTTACAAGAAAGATGCCTTCAAGTTGATTAGTTTTTGTTGCAGGTTCAACTTTCCGGCTCTTCTTGGAATCAGAGTCTAAATAAAAAAACAAATGGTCATCCAATTGTATCCCTCCTTACTAGATGGTTTCATTTTACTATGCCCATTGCAAAAAAACAATTTTCATGACCATTTTCCTGTGTGGCATTTATCTTGTCGAATTAAGGATATATTTGCTTTCAGAATCGTTTTGTGTATAATGATTAAGTTTATAAGAGTTCCTATATTATAAGTGAGACTACGTCAACGTAGGGAGGAATAGAATTGACAAATCAACCGATTATCCGTTTTGAAAATGTTACAAAACGTTATAGCGAATCTACGACTGTACTAGATCGCGTTTCATTTGAGATGGAACGAGGGAAATTCTATACATTGCTTGGCCCATCAGGTTGTGGAAAAACAACGATTTTGCGTTTAATCGCTGGATTTACAGAAGCAACAGAAGGTTCTATCTTTTTTAATGGGAAGAAGATTAATTCAGTTCCGGCAAATGAGAGACAAGTAAACACGGTATTTCAAGATTACGCATTGTTTCCTCATTTAAACGTCTATGAAAATGTGGCGTTTGGATTGCGTATAAAAAAAGTGAAGAAGAATGAGATTGACCGTAGAGTGAAAGAAGCTCTAAAGTTTGTCAATTTAGCAGGATACGAAACGCGTGAAATTACAGAAATGTCAGGTGGACAGCGTCAGCGAGTTGCGATTGCACGGGCGATTATTAATGATCCAGAAGTCATTTTATTGGATGAGCCATTATCTGCATTGGACTTAAAACTACGATCAGAAATGCAATATGAATTGCGGGAGTTGCAACAACGACTAGGGAAGACATTTGTCTTTGTAACGCATGACCAAGAGGAAGCACTGGCGATGTCGGATGAGATTTTTGTCATGAATAATGGCGAAATTCAGCAGTCCGGTACACCGATCGATATATACGATGAACCGATTAACCGCTTTGTGGCAGATTTTATCGGTGAATCAAATATCGTTACAGGAAGAATTATTGAAGATTATTTGGTGGAGTTTGCGGGCAAACAATTTCAGTGCGTGGATGGTGGATTTTATCCGAACGAGAAAGTGGATATTGTCATTCGTCCTGAAGATTTGGAAATGACAACAATTGAAAAAGGGAAGTTAAGTGTGACAGTAGATACGCAATTGTTCCGAGGTGTCCACTATGAACTTTCTACTTATGATACAGATGGCAATGAGTGGTTAGTACATTCCACCAAGCCAGCAGACGTCGGTATGATGATTGGCTTAGATTTCGCGCCAGCTGATATTCATGTTATGCGTTTAAATGAATCGGAAGAAGATTTTGATGCACGTCTGGAGTCGTTTGGAGTGGCGGAAGATGAAGAATAACCCGTTCCGTTTAATTTATGCCGTGCCGTATGCTGTATGGATGTTGCTATTTGTGTTAGCCCCTATTTTAGTCGTTGTTTATTACTCGTTTTTCGATTTATCGGGGAATTTAACGTTAGGCAATTATCGTAACTTCTTCAGTTCTGTTTATTTCAAGTTAACGATGAGTTCTTTTTGGTATGCGTTTTTGATTACGTTTTTTTCTTTAGTGATTTCGTATCCGACAGCTTATTTCCTTACAAAAACGAAGCATAAGCAATTGTGGTTACTCCTAATCATCATTCCCTCTTGGATCAATCTGTTATTGAAGACGTATGCATTCATTGGCTTAATGGGACTTTATGGACCGATCAATGCATTTTTAGAAACAATAGGGATTGGTAATCAACAAATTTTATTTACAGATTTCAGTTTTGTATTTGTATCTGTCTATATATTCATTCCATTCATGATTTTGCCTATCTTCAACTCGCTAGATAAAATTAATCCTGCATTACTGGATGCTTCAAAGGATTTAGGGGCGAATAGCTGGATGACATTTAAACGGGTCATTTGGCCAATGACGATAGATGGCGTGAAATCAGGTGTCCAAGTCGTTTTCATACCTGCACTTTCATTATTTATGATTACAAGACTAATCGCAGGTAATAAAGTAATTACGCTCGGAACAGCAATTGAGCAACAATTTTTGGTAACGCAAAACTGGGGAATGGGGTCAACGATTGCTGTCTTCCTTATTATTTTCATGTTTTTAATTATGGTCCTGACGTCAGGAAAAGAGAGGGGGGCCCCTACGAATGGGAAAGTTAAGTAGTTTGCCGAGAATTTATTTGGCGGTCGTCTTTTTGATTTTATATACCCCTATTTTTTATCTTATTTATTATTCATTTAATTCAGGAGGGGGGATGTCTGATTTTGAATCCTTTACATGGGAACATTATCAAGCAGTGTTTCAGGATACCCGCCTTTTGATCATTGTTATGAACACGATTATTATCGCATTGTTGTCAGCATTGTTATCTACAGCAATTGGTGTCATCGGTGCACTTGCCATTTATTTCATGAGAAACAAATCAATGCGGCAGGCCGTTTTATCATTGAATAATATTTTGATTGTCAGTCCAGATGTTATCATCGGTGCTTCGTTTCTCATTTTGTTTACGTTAATTGGAGTCAAATTAGGATTTGCATCTGTCTTAATTTCGCATATTGCGTTTAGTATTCCCATCGTCGTCATCATGGTGCTGCCGAAGCTACAGGAGATGAGTACGTCGTTAGTAGATGCCGCACTTGATTTGGGGGCTTCACGAAAAGATGTCTTAACCCGAGTTGTGCTTCCGTACATCAAACCGGGAATTTTTGCGGGATTCTTTTTAGCGTTGACGTATTCATTGGACGACTTTGCTGTTACCTTTTTTGTGACAGGGAATGGTTTCTCTACGCTGTCTGTCGAAATCTACTCAATGGCACGAACGGGAATTACATTGACCATTAATGCATTGTCTGGTTTGATCTTCGTCATCACAATGATACTGGTACTTGGTTATTATGCAATCGGCAATAGAACGAAGTCACCCATTCAGGGGGTGAAGAGATGAAGGGAATCATCAGCGGTGCGGCAGCTATTTTAATCGTTTCTTTTATCTTGTTGTTTGCCAATTATCAACTGGAAAATAGGCAAGGTCATGTAGGGAAAGATACGATTACGGTGTATAACTGGGGAGAATATATTGATCCTGATCTGTTGAAGCAATTCGAAGAACAGGAAGGAATAAAAGTGATTTATGAAACGTTTGATTCGAACGAAGGGATGATGGGGAAAATAGAGCAGGGCGGTACGTCTTATGATATTTCGATCCCATCTGAATATGCGGTTCAAATGATGGAGGAAAGAAACTTGCTGTTGCCTTTAGATTTCAGTAAGATTCCGAACTTCCGAAATATCGATCCATATTTTACGGATCTTCCGTTCGATCCAAATAATAAATATTCGATTCCTTATTTTTGGGGGACCGTAGGAATTGCCTACAACCCAACACTGTTAGATGGACAGACATTTGAAAGCTGGGAAAGTTTATGGGATGCATCATTGCGTCAGAAGTTGATTTTAGTTGATAGTGCAAGGGAGGTGCTCGGTGTTTCGCTTAATTCTCTCGGCTATTCACTCAATTCTACTAGTTTGCAGGAACTAAAAGAAGCAACTGACAAGCTTGAAACCATGGGACCTAATGTGAAAGCGGTGATCGGGGATGAAGTTACGCAATTGATGATCAATAATGAAGCGTCGGTAGCTCTTACTTGGTCGGGACAGGCGGCAGATATGATTTCGGAGAATGAAGAAATTGATTACATCGTCCCGAAAGAAGGGTCCAACTTATGGTTTGATAATATTGTCATTCCTAAAACAGCTGCGAATATAGAAGGAGCCTATAAATTTATCAACTTCATGTTGGACCCTGAAATCGCCGCGCAAAATGCGGAGTATGTCGGATATTCAACACCAAATGTCGCAGCGCTTTCATTTATGGACGAAGAGATTATCAAGGATGAGAGATTCTACCCAGATGAAGAGGCTAGGGAACATTTAGAAGTGTATGAAAATTTAGGATTAGAAACACTTGGGGTGTATAATGAGTTATTCCTGAAATTCAAAATGGGATTACGATAGGACTTATATGTCATGTGAGGAGCAATGATATGAAAAAGGAATTTGTGGTCATTGGGTTAGGTCGGTTCGGGGGAAGTATTGTTAGGGAATTGATCGATCTAGAAGCGAATGTGATGGCGATTGATAAATCGCAAGAACGAGTGGATGAGTTTGCGAACATCGCTACGCAGGCGGTAGCAGTGGATACAACGGATGAAGCAGCATTGAGATCATTAGGTATCCGGAATTTTGAGCATGTTGTAATAGCAATTGGCGAAAATATTCAAGCAAGTATTTTAACTACATTAATTCTTAAAGAGATAGGTGTTCCTCGAATCACTGTTAAGGCCCAGAATGATTATCATGAAAAAGTGCTGCGTAAAATTGGAGCAGATCAGGTGGTCCATCCTGAACGAGATATGGGGAAGCGGATTGCGAATAATTTGGTCTCCAACAATATTTTAGATTACTTAGAGCTATCTGATGAATATTCAATAGTAGAAATTCAAGCGAATAATCATATTGCTGGTTCGTCGCTCATTGATTTGGATATTCGTGCGAAATACGGCGTCAACATTGTAGCGATCAAAAGAGGCTCGCATATATTAGTTTCTCCGCAAGCGATTGAGCAAATTGAAATTAATGACGTCCTAATTGTCATCGGTTCTGATTTGGATATTCATCGCTTTGAACGGAAAGCGTTACATTGATAGATAACAAGTAAAAAAGCAAGTGCAAAATTGCACTTGCTTTTTTCTATTCCGATTATAGTTCCATAATGACAGGAAGGATCATCGGCTTACGTTTTGTTTTTTCATAAAGATACGGTACGAGTGTATCGATAATCTCGCTTTTCAATTGATTGACTGAATCAGGCTTTGCGGCCAATTTTCGCTGTAATGTTTTTGATAGCATGTACTGCGCTTCATTAATCATTGCGCCTGATTCACGCATATAAACGAACCCGCGTGAAATTAAATCGGGACCAGAAACGATACGGTTCTTTTTCGTATCAATTGTAGCGACGACGATTACTAAGCCGTCTTCCGATAAGATACGACGATCACGCAAAACTACATTACCGATATCGCCGATGCCGCTACCGTCAATATAAACATCTCCTGAAGGTACGCGACCTGCGATTCTAGCTGTCTGATCAGTAAGTGCTAGCACTTCACCGTTAGACATGATAAAGATATTTTCACGCTCTACATCACAGTCTACAGCCAGTTCTGAGTGCATGTTCATCATTCGATATTCACCGTGGATCGGCATGAAGAATTTTGGTTTGATCAGACGTAACATCAACTTTTGTTCTTCTTGAGAGCCGTGACCGGATGTATGGATGTTATTCAAGGGGCCGTGAATTACTTCAGCACCTGCGCGAAACAGAGAATTTATCGTTTTATTTACACTTAGTGTGTTTCCAGGAATTGGAGAAGAAGAAAAGATGACCGTATCACCTGGTTGAATTTGTACTTGTCTATGCGTGCCGTTTGCTATTCGTGACAATGCCGCCATAGGCTCTCCTTGGCTTCCTGTACATAAAATCATAACTTCATTTGCAGGAAGGCGATTGAGGGATTGTGAATCCACGAACAAATCTTTCGGTGCGTCGATATAACCGAGCTCACGTCCTATTGTAATCGCATTGTCCATGCTACGTCCGAAAACAGCGATTTTCCGGTTGAAGTTTTGCGCTGCTTCGATCACTTGTTGTAGACGGTGAATATTGGAAGCGAATGTAGCGAAAATGATACGTCCTTCGACTACGCGGAAAATATCGTTTAGGCTTTCACCAACTTTTCGTTCGGACATCGTAAAGTTTGGCACTTCTGCATTTGTGCTGTCCGATAATAGACAAAGTACTCCTTCGCTACCGATTTTCGCCATCTTATGCAAGTTAGCTGGTTCCCCAACAGGCGTGAAATCGAACTTGAAGTCTCCTGTATGCACAATGTTCCCTGAGGGTGTTTTAATAACTACACCATATGCATCCGGAATACTGTGAGTTGTTCTGAAAAAAGACACCGCAGTTTTACGGAATTTGATAAAATCATCTTCTTCGATCTCATGAAGCTTGGTAGTACGTAGTAAACCGTGCTCTTCTAGTTTATTACGCAGTAAACCAATCGCAAGCTTTCCGCCGTAGACAGGTACATTGACTTTGCGTAATAGATAAGGAATACCGCCAATGTGATCCTCGTGTCCATGAGTGATAAAAAGTCCTTTGATTTTGTCGACATTGCGTTCAAGATATGTGTAATCTGGAATTACATAATCAATGCCCAACAAGTCATCTTCAGGAAATTTAATCCCGGCATCAATGATGATGATCTCGTCTTGAAATTGTACACAATACGTATTTTTACCGATTTCACCTAGTCCGCCTAGGGCGAAAACGGCCGTTTCATTATTTTTAATAGATTTCATAGATTAGACCTGCTCAACCTGGAAGTCTTGCGAGGCTTGTTCATACTCTAAATGTTCGCCTTCCAGCTTTTGAATAAATTCAATCATAATTTGACGGTCTCGCAATTGGTCGCGAACTGCCTTTTCTGTTTCTGCTTCTACGTACAGACTTTTTGTGTTTTCGCGGACTGGAACTTGGTGTACGTTTTCATGGTAATAAACTTTGTAGATCATAGTGAACTCTCCTTTTTTACGTTCGTAATCAATTACGCCTCGGCTGAACTATGTCCAGATTTTTTCAAGCATGCATGAAAAAATCTGGAACATTTGCCGGAGGCTTTATCTGGATTCAGCTAGGGTTTTAAACTCCCATAGAATGGAGGAGTCATTGCGTTATCTCCACTTCTTATAGAAGTAAGGGTCTTCTGCCGAATGCAAATAAAACATATTCTCCATAATAGCATGCAATTTCTTTAAAATAAAGAAAAGCCCACCAATTACTTGGCAGGCGTAAAAGTCTAAGCGATTGTCTTTTTACCGAGCAGGCCATTCAGTCGTCTAAGTAATTTGCGTTTCAGACGTTTGTACATGGCTACATCACTCCTTGACAAAACTGTATCACGTTTTGGTCGTTCTGTCAAGTTTTTTTGCTTTACTCTCTGTCGAAGGGGATAGCTCCAGGGATATCTTTGTATGGAGCATTCTCATCGATGTGATCGTAAAACATTATGCCATTCAGATGATCAAGCTCATGCTGGAATGCGATAGCGGGTAATCCTTTTAAACGTTTTTTTATTTCTTTGCCATCTTTATCAAACGCTTTAATGGTGATTTTTGAATAACGAGGCACATATCCTGGAACTTCACGGTCTACGGATAGACAGCCTTCTCCTGTTGTAATATACGTTTTTTCTACGGAATGACTAATAATTTTCGGATTAATCGCAATGAAATGGGTTAGTGCGTTTTCGTCATCAGGTATATGAAGAGCGAATACTCTTTTGGAAGCATTCACTTGAGGTGCTGCTAGACCGATTCCTGAACGTAAGTTATATTTTTCACATAGCTCTTCATCTTGACTATTCATTATATATTCTAGTAGGTCATCACATAGTTGACGATCCTCATTGCTTAAAGGGAAGGTCAACTCGGTTGCTTTTTTACGCAGGGTAGGATGTCCCTCACGAATAATGTCTTTCATTAAAATCATTTCTATTCTTCCTTTCGGATATGGTTGTTACTAGTATAAACGAACCTGAAACACGGTGAAAGAGAAATGTATATTCTGCTTAGGAGGTTTTTTTATTGAGGAAATTTTTTATTGCTGCAACGATGATAATACTACTATTAGGTGCCTGTTCTAAAGATCTAACGCTAGAACAACAACTAATTGACACGATAGCAAGTATGAATGAAAAAGAGAAACAAGGGATAAACTACGTGGGGAAGCTAAATCAACAGGAACAAAAGGAACAGGAATTATTCGTCGGCACTATGGAGTTAACGCAAGAACAGTATTCTCAAGTAAAAAAACAAGTCGCTGCTTTGAAGAAATCAGCGAGAGAACGAATGGTTATCGTACAAAAAGAAGAAGAAGCCCTGGATGAAACGAGGAAAACAGCGGATGATATAGCTGTGTTGATTGACACGGTGGACCAGGAGAAAAAGAAGGCGTTAGAAAAATTTGATCAAGCATTGACTGAGCGGTTCAATAAACATGAGCAATTGATTTTGGAGTACAAAAAACTAATCGATGCTCAAACGCAGCTATACACTTTATTAGAAGATCGTACAGTACGTGACAGTCAGTTACAAAAGCAAGTAAAGGAAGTCAACCACTTAACTTCTGTAGTTCAGGAGACGATTGAACAGTTCAATGATGAAACGATGGAAGTCAATCGATTAAAGTCACGGATATTGGCAAGTTTAGAGGAAGTGAAATAAGGAAAGAGAAAAGTAGAGATGATCGTGTCTCTGCTTTTTTTGAGAGTGTTAATTGCTTACAAAATTGTCTTTGAAGATAGTGGGATTTTTAAAACTGTACCAATACAGAATTGATATTGTGTTAGTACACTGTGTTTTTTAAAAAATCTTATAACGACAAAGAACTCTTTAAATTCAATGATTGACCAGGCGCTCAGTTTTGAGTATACTAACAAATAGGTTCAGTTGTATTAATTTTATTCGAAAACAATATAATACAGATATAAAGGAGAGATCAAGATATGGTCGCTAAAAAAGGAAATCAGTATGATCCAGTGAAAGCGCTTCAACTGATCGAAAGCCAATTTGAAATGGTGCAAATTCTTAATGAAGAAGGAAAAATCGTGGATAAGGACCTCGATCCTAAACTTCCAGATGAAGAGTTAGTGGAATTAATGACGCGAATGGTCTATACAAGGATTTTAGATCAACGTTCCATTTCTTTAAATAGACAAGGAAGACTAGGTTTTTATGCGCCAACGGCCGGTCAAGAAGCATCTCAACTAGCTTCTCAGTATGTGCTTGAAAAAGATGACTTTATTCTTCCTGGCTACCGTGACGTACCGCAATTGCTATTCCATGGCTGGCCTTTAGATATGGCATTCTTATGGTCAAGAGGCCATTACGAAGGAAGCATCATTCCAGAAGGCTTGAATATATTCCCACCTCAAATTATTATTGGTGCTCAATATATTCAGGCTGCAGGTGTAGGGCTTGGGTTTAAGAAGAAAGGCCAGAAATCAGTAGTTATCACATATACAGGTGATGGTGGTACTTCTCAAGGAGACTTCTATGAAGGTTTAAATTTTGCCGGAGCTTACAAAGTGCCTGCGATATTTGTTATTCAAAATAACCAATATGCAATTTCTACTCATCGCGACGTACAATCTGCAGCGAAAACATTAGCGCAAAAAGGTGTGGCTGCAGGAGTGCCAAGCGTCCTCGTTGATGGAATGGATCCTTTGGCGGTATATGTAGCGACTCGTGATGCGAGAGAGCGTGCAATCAATGGAGATGGACCGACATTAATAGAAACAATGTGTTACCGCTACGGTCCGCATACGATGGCAGGGGACGACCCGACTCGCTATCGTACAGCAGATATTGATAATGAATGGGAGAAGCGCGATCCAATCGTTCGTTTCAGAACATATCTAGAGAATAAAGGTATTTGGTCAAAAGATCAGGAAGAAAAAGTAATTGAGCGCGCGAAAGAAGAAATCAAAGATGCGATTAAAAAAGCAGATGCTGCACCTAAACAAAAAGCTAGTGATTTCATGAAGATCATGTATAAAGGTGATTTACCATTTAACTTACAAGAACAATTGGATGCTTATGTAGGAAAGGAGTCGAACTGACCAATGGCACAGATGACAATGATTCAAGCAATTACAGATGCGCTTCGCACAGAATTAAAAGCAGATGAAAATGTTCTGCTATTCGGAGAAGATGTAGGCGCAAACGGAGGTGTCTTCCGTGCAACGGAAGGTCTTCATAAAGAATTTGGAGAAGATCGCGTATTTGATACTCCGTTGGCAGAATCTGGGATTGGTGGTCTGGCGATCGGACTCGCATTAACTGGCTTCCGTCCAGTAATGGAAATTCAGTTCTTTGGATTTCTATTTGAAGTAATGGATTCTGTGAGCGGTCAACTAGCTCGAATGAGTTTTAGAACAGGCGGCCGTTTTAATGCACCGGTTACGATTCGTGCTCCGTTTGGCGGCGGTGTTGCAACTCCGGAAATGCACGCAGACAGTCTAGAAGGACTTGTAGCGGCACAGCCAGGCTTAACGGTTGTTATTCCATCGACTCCTTATGATGCAAAAGGACTTTTAATTTCTGCGATTAAGGATGATAATCCAGTTATTTTCTTAGAGCATATGAAATTATATCGTTCATTTAGACAAGAAGTGCCTGAAGAGGAATATACAATTCCATTGGGTAAAGCAGATGTCAAACGTGAAGGTACAGATTTGACGATCATCGCATACGGCGCAATGGTTCAAGAGAGTCTAAAAGCCGCGGAAGCGTTGGAAAAAGAAGAGTATTCTGTTGAAGTAATTGATTTGCGAACAATTCAACCTCTTGATATTGAGACAATTGTGGCATCTGTAGAAAAAACAAATCGCGTGATTGTCGTTCAGGAAGCCCAACGTCAAGCAGGTATTGCTGCAAATGTAGTGGCAGAAATTACTGAACGAGCGATCTTGAGTTTAGAAGCACCTGTATTGCGTGTGACTGCGCCAGATACTATTTATCCGTTTGCAGCAGGTGAAAATTCATGGCTTCCGAATGCTAAAGATATTGCAGCGAAAGCAAGAGAAGTATTGACATTTTAATGAATCCAGCGTTAGCCTTCATTTTTTGAATAGAGGGTATGCGCTGGTTAATCTAGAAAGGGTGAATTACGTGACCTATGAATTTCGTTTACCAGATATTGGAGAAGGTATACATGAAGGAGAGATCGTGAAGTGGTTTGTGAAACCAGGCGACACGATCCAGGAAGATGATACGTTGCTAGAAGTGCAAAATGATAAAGCAGTAGTAGAAATCCCATCTCCTGTTTCAGGTACGGTGGAAGAAATTTACGTGAATGAAGGAACCGTAGCGGTCGTTGGTGATAAATTGGTACGATTTGACGCGCCAGATCACGATATTCCTGATCATGAAGATGATGAAAGTGGCGAAAATTCATCAGAAGAAGCTAGCGCCGACAAATCACATGCACAAGTGGAAGAAGCACTTGGAGGAGCACCGGCCAAGAAGCCATCCGAAGCGTCGGAAGATAAGTCGGTTGTTGATTCCAAAGAAACTTCACCTGAACACGCTGATGAACAGCGCAGAGTGATTGCGATGCCTTCTGTTCGGAAGTATGCAAGAGAGCAAAATGTCGCGATTGCAAAAGTTGCAGGCACAGGTAAAAACGGACGAATCCTAAAAGAAGACATAGACTCATTCAAAGCTGGAGGACAGCAGCCAGCAAGTACGGCATCTTCTGAAGTAGAAGAAACTACAGAAACAGCGACAGAAACTGTTGCGGAGAAACAACAGCCAGTTCTTGAAGGTGAATTCCCTGAGACACGCGAAAAATTGTCACCTATGCGTAAAGCAATCTCTAAAGCGATGTCTAATTCTAAACATACAGCGGCACATGTCACATTGTTAGATGAAGTTGATGTGACGGCGTTAGTTGAACATCGTAAAGAATTCAAAGCAATCGCAGCGGAGAGAGACATTAAACTTACGTACTTACCATACGTTGTCAAAGCTCTTGTCGCGACATTACGTGAATTCCCACAATTAAATACATCGCTCGACGACGCAACGGAAGAATTGATACAAAAGCATTATTACAATATTGGGATTGCAGCAGATACGGACCGAGGTCTTATGGTACCGGTCGTCAAGAATGCAGATCGTAAATCTATGTTCGCCATTTCAAATGAAGTTAATGAACTTGCAGAAAAAGCTCGTTCTGGTAAAATTCAGGCTTCCGAAATGAAAGGTGCTTCCTGTACGATTACGAATATCGGTTCGGCAGGCGGACAATGGTTTACACCGATTATCAACCATCCAGAAGTCGCTATTTTAGGTGTGGGAAGAATTTCTGAAAAACCTGTAGTAAAAAATGGTGAAATTATAGTGGCACCTATGTTAGCATTGTCTTTAGTGTTCGATCACCGAGTAATTGATGGCGTAACGGGACAATTAGCGTTAAACTATCTTAAGGAATTACTTGGGAACCCATCACTTTTATTAATGGAGGCGTAAAGCACATGGTAGTAGGAGATTTTCCAATTGAAGTAGATACGCTCGTAGTCGGTTCTGGCCCCGGAGGATACGTGGCAGCAATTCGCGCAGCGCAACTTGGACAGAAAGTAACAATCGTAGAAAAAGACACAATCGGTGGCGTTTGCTTAAACGTAGGATGTATTCCATCCAAAGCGCTTATTTCTGTAGGTCATCGTTTTGCGGCAGCGAAAGACTCTGAAGCTATGGGGATTACTACGGAATCTGTCAAACTTGATTTTTCGAAAGCACAGAAGTTTAAAAATAGTGTGGTTTCTAAATTGACAGGCGGCGTGGAAGGACTTTTAAAAGGCAATAAAGTAGATACTGTATATGGGGAAGCATACTTTGTAGATGCGAATACCGTACGTGTTATGACAGAAAAATCTGCACAAACATATAAATTTAACAATGTAATCATTGCTACAGGCGCACGTCCTGTAGAAATTCCATCTTTCAAATTCACTGACCGTGTACTTAGTTCAACAGGCGCGTTGAATTTGAAAGAATTGCCTAAGAAACTTGTTGTAATCGGTGGCGGATATATCGGAACAGAGCTAGGTTCTTCGTATGCAAATCTTGGTTCAGAAGTGACGATTATTGAAGGTGCAGATGACATTCTTGCTGGTTTCGAAAAGCAAATGACTCAAATCGTTAAAAAAGGCCTAAAGAAAAAAGGTGTAGAAGTAGTTGTCAAAGCATCTGCTAAAGGCGTGGAAGAAACAAAAGACGGTGTGATTGTAACGTATGAAGCAAAAGGTGAAGAAGTAAAAGTAGAAGCTGATTATGTATTGGTAACAGTCGGTCGCCGTCCGAACACAGATGAAATCGGTCTAGAAGGACTAGGCTTAAACATGACAGATCGCGGATTGATCGAAGTGGACAAACAATGCCGTACGAACATTCCAAATGTGTATGCGATCGGTGATGTTGTACCGGGACCACAGCTTGCACATAAAGCATCCTATGAAGCGAAAGTTGCTGCTGAAGCAATCGCTGGAGAAAAATCTGAAGTAGATTACTTGGCAATTCCTGCTGTCTGCTTCACAGATCCAGAACTTGCAACAGTAGGATTGAATGAACAACAAGCAAAAGATGAAGGTTATGACGTAGTGAGCGGTAAGTTCCCGTTTGCAGCGAATGGCCGTGCACTTTCATTGGATGCAACAGATGGCTTCGTGAAGTTAGTTGCTCGCAAGGAAGATGGCTTGCTTCTAGGAGCGCAAATCGTTGGTGAAAATGCTTCCGATATGATTGCAGAAATGGGACTAGCTATTGAAGCTGGAATGACTCTTGAAGATGTGTCCATGACTATTCATGCACATCCTACATTAGGTGAAATTTCCATGGAAGCAGCTGAAGTTGCACTTGGCAAGCCGATCCATATGATCACGAAATAATACAGCTAGAAATTAGACAGCCCATGGGAATCTCTTTCTCATGGGTTGTTTTTAAATGGATTACATGAAAATGGAATAGAAGACAAGGAGAGAACTAGATGTCTGAATATCAATATCCTTTACGTGCAGATTGGTCCACGGAAGAAATCGTAGCCGTTATCGACTTTTTCACTAAAGTAGAGCAGGCCTACGAGTCATCTGTGGAGCGAGAAGAGTTTATGAGGTATTATCGATCATTCAAAAAAGTTGTGCCCTCTATGGCGGAGGAAAAGACATTGTGTAAAGAGTTTGAGGATAGCAGTGGATATGCTGCCTATCCGATTGTGAAATTAGCGAAAGAATGTAAAGCTGGAGTTCAGCTGAAGTTATAAAAAAGGAAAAACACAGTGACAGGAAAACTATCCTACCACTGTGTTTTGTTTTTTTATTTGCAAGATTATAGTAAGAATTAATCAAATGAATTGATCACGATATCATAGACAGGCAGAAGGTGAATGAGTGTATCTTCTGTAAAGCTGTAAAATTGCTCCTCCGTCATGTTTGCCGCTTGTTCTTTGGAAAGATGCCTACCGACAAGGAATTCAGCTTTCTTGACCGTCTGAAGACGCTCCAGCAGTTTTTCGAGTCTTTCTACTCCTACTTCGCTGATCAAATCAGCTTCTGGCTTCATATGATCCCCGGATACAATAAAATCTTCCGGCAAAGATGTCAGTACTTTTACATTTTTTTCTAACCTTTCCGCAATCCCTTTTTTATCAGGATTTTCATAAATAATTGCAAGTACGATGAATAAATGAGTGCCCCACAAGCCAATCTGAAAGTGAGGCAACGCTTTATATCCTCTTTTTGCAGGAGCGAATGCGACCCAGCTATCTTTTGGAGGATTCACTGTACGCCTTGCGTGTTTTGCAACATGAGGAAAGAATTCTCCTTTACCATGTGCTGAAAGGTGGTGTGAAAAATGATCTCCTAATTCTTTGAATTTTGGCTGGATCTTTTGCTGTAAAGCATTCATGCGATGATCTAAGCCTTCAATTGTAAAAACATCAAAATCTGTTGCTGACCAATAAAATTGAGTCAATGAAATTCTCCTCCAGTTTGTAATATCTACGTTTATCTTATCAATAAACGGGGAATAATTTAAAATAACAAGGCTTCTAACCACTTAAAGTCGGAATCTTCACATACCTATATTATAAGACGGTTAGACAAACCATTATTATTAAAAGGGGTGCTTACCTATGAAACAGGTTGTTCATTTCATTCGCAAAGAAGATGTGGAAAGAGAATATGTAAACACTTTAAATTTGGAACTTGATTACGAATTGGCCACTCTATATGATGCATTACAAGAAGAGGATACAAAACAAGTTGAGAAAAGTAAACAGCGGCTTGCTGAAATCCACAGTGAGTTGGAGACGTTAAATGTTTTCACAGCTTGAAGGTCAGGAGATAATAAGGCATCCCCATTTCCTTCAGAATTGAAGAAAATGTGACGGGATGCCTTTTTACTTAACCTACTGTAACCGTTTCCTCTTCTGTTCTTTCTGCTGTATGTTATACTAGCACTAGTCGGAATGGGGAGAGGTGGCAACATGAATCTTAGTGCAATCGATCGGTATGCAAAATCGTTAATCAAAGAGGCTGGCCACAAAATACGTGTGTCTTTTTTTAGTACAATAGACATCGATTCAAAGGCAGATGCCAATGACTTGGTTACAAATATTGACAAGGAAGTAGAGCGTTTCTTTGTTGATCGAGTAAAGCAAGATTTTCCGGAACATCATATTGTTTCGGAAGAAGGATTTGGGGATCGTGTGTCATCGTTGGATGGGGTTGTATGGTTTTTAGATCCAATCGATGGGACGATGAATTTTATTCATCAACGAAGGAATTTTGCGATTTCCTTGGGGATTTATGTAGACGGCGTGGGGATGCTGGGCTACATATACGATGTAATGCGAGATGACTTATACCACGCAGCGAAAGGTGAAGGAGCTTATTTCAATGATGAGCGACTTCCGCAACTTGAAATAACGCCTCTTGAAGAAGCGTTAATTGGGATAAATGCAAGTTGGGTAGCACCGAATAAAAAAGTGGAAAATGACAAGATCATTGAACTCGTAACACGTTGCAGAGGTACTCGCTCTTATGGATCTGCAGCGATCGAGTTAGCATATGTTTCGTCAGGTAGGATCGATGCATATATCTCTATGCGTTTAGCACCTTGGGATATAGCAGGAGGCATTGTCATCGCTCAAGAAGTAGGAGCGGTAGCCACGAACTTGCAAGGGAACAAACCTCATCTGCTAGGAACAGACACATTTATTGTGACTCGTCCCGGCTTGCATGAGGAGATTCTAACAAAATATATCCGACTAAAATAAAAAAGGGGCTGTTTGTTAAACCAGTTTGGTTTAATGTGCAGTCCCTTTAACTATATTTGTTTTATTTCTCGTACATTTTGTATGTTTATAAAGTGCCTGCTTCACGCATGCGCTTTTTAGTCTTAAATCCATTTCCCATAATAAGAATTAGAGCGACAATTGCAAATACAACGACGAAAATACTTCGCATGCCTATTCCAACACCGATTGCAGACATAGATAAAACGGCTGCAAGTGAATAAAGAACAAAAATCCACTTAATGTCTTTCAAAAAAATCCCTCCATATAAAATTAAATATTATTGAAATGAACTATCTTGTGCTATAATAACACAGTTGAACATCTGAAAAAAGATAAACGGAGTGAAAAAATGACAAACGAACGAGCAGATCTTAGAAATATAGCAATCATTGCCCACGTAGACCACGGAAAAACTACATTGGTAGATCAGTTGCTTAAACAATCAGGAATTTTCCGGTCAAACGAGCATGTGGAAGAACGGGCAATGGACTCAAATGAATTAGAACGTGAACGCGGAATTACGATATTAGCTAAAAACACAGCTATTGAATATAAAAACACAAAAATTAATATTTTAGACACACCTGGGCACGCGGACTTTGGTGGGGAAGTAGAAAGAATTTTGCGGATGGTGGATGGCGTCATCTTAGTTGTCGACTCATTTGAAGGTTGTATGCCACAAACACGTTTTGTTTTGAAGAAAGCATTAGAAACAAACCTTAAGCCAATCGTCGTAGTAAACAAAATTGACCGTGACTTTGCAAGACCTGAAGAAGTGGTAGATGAAGTGTTGGAATTATTTATTGAGTTGGATGCCAATGATGAACAATTGGAATTCCCTGTTGTTTATGCTTCAGGATTTAACGGTACAGCGAGTCTTTCTCCAGATCCAGCGACGCAAGAAGATACGTTGCGTGTTCTTTATGATTCCATTTTAGAGAATATCCCGGCACCTATCGATAATCGCGATGAGCCTTTGCAATTCCAAGTATCACTTTTAGATTACAATGACTATGTTGGGCGAATCGGGATCGGACGTATTTTCCGAGGTACTATGAAAGTCGGTGAACAGGTTTCCGTTTTGAAACGTGATGGATCTGTGAAGAATCTCCGCGTAACAAAATTATATGGATTCTTAGGTCTCAAGCGAGTTGAAGTAGAAGAAGCGTATGCGGGCGACCTCGTAGCTGTTTCTGGGATGGGTAATATTGACGTCGGTGAGACGGTATGTCCGACTGATCATCAAGAAGCTCTTCCGGAACTTCATGTTGATGAGCCTACACTTCAAATGAGATTCTTGGTCAACAACAGTCCGTTTGCAGGACGAGAAGGTAAATGGGTTACAGCTCGTAAGATTCAAGAACGTTTGGATCAGCAACTGGAGACAGACGTTTCTTTACGTGTTGATCAAACGGATTCACCAGACGAATGGATCGTTTCAGGACGTGGCGAGCTTCATTTGTCTATCCTTATCGAAAATATGCGCCGTGAAGGTTACGAACTGCAAGTATCTAAGCCACAAGTTATCATTCGTGAAATTGATGGAGTTCGTTCTGAGCCGTTTGAACGTGTTCAAATTGACGTGCCAGAAGAACATACAGGTTCCATCATCGAGTCGATTGGTGAACGAAAAGGTGAAATGATCGATATGATCAACAACGGAAATGGACAAGTTCGTCTGATTTTCCTAGTGCCTGCCCGTGGATTGATCGGGTATACAACAGAATTCCTTACATTAACACGCGGTTACGGAATTTTAAACCATACATTCGATTGCTATAAGCCAGTTACTTCAGGCAAAATTGGTGGCAGAAGACATGGCGTGCTTGTTTCAATGGAAAATGGAACGGTTACAGGCTATGGTGTGATGCAACTAGAAGATCGTGGTACAATGTTCGTAGAAACAGGTGCTGAAATCTATGCAGGTATGGTAGTGGGCGAAAGCAATCGTGACAGTGATTTGACGATCAACTTGACGAAAGTGAAACATGCGACGAATGTTCGTTCCGCTACAAAAGACCAAACTGTCACAACGAAAAAACCACGTATCATGTCCCTGGAAGAAGCACTCCAGTATATTGGAGATGACGAGTATTGTGAAGTGACGCCACAAACGATCCGTTTACGAAAGAAAATTCTAGACAAAAGTGAACGTGACCGTGCGAACAAAAGAAAAAAACTTGGCGAATAATATAGGTAGAAGGGAATGTATGGAATGAGAGTAGAGGATTCAGAGATGGTCTACAATCGGATGTCAGGAATCTCGCGCTTCATCTACGAAGTAGCGCCAAATTTCGACGCAGCCGGCTATATTCTGTTGGCCCTCATTTTCATCATGTCTGCTATTGTGTATAAGCTTGGATTTGCGAAAAAGATCAATTTTTGGCAGAATGTCGTGATCTATGTATTTTTATTTATCGGATGCTTAGTCTTGACGTTTTTAGCCTTCTTCCTCCCTATTGTGGAAGGATTGATCGTCGCTGCTGCCATTCTCATAATTTACCGTGTTCGACGATTGAATGAACATAAAAAAGACTCTGTTGTCCAATGACAATGGAGTCTTTTTTGCATCCTTATCTAAAAATCTTTTTCAGTAAGATGGGAACTTCGATAGAAAATAAAATTACCTGTTGCTTTCCTCGCTTCTGTCATCTCACTAATGCGCTGTTCACATATTGGGCACATATAGGTATGAATAGGCCGATTGCGCAGCTTTTTAGCAAGTGGTGTATCGTCTTCTAATTTACCAATCTGGTCGCATAGGACGCATTTGACGCGCATGCGTTCATCTCCTTCAGTCCACTTCGATCGCACGAACATGACGGATCGGAGAATCCTGGTTCGAGCCGTCTTTAAACAGTGCGTGTACAGGCCCATCTACCTTTAACGGTTTGCCATTTTCACTGAATTTAAAGAGAATGTTTTCTGCATCTGCAAGTGGATATGTGTATTTTTCCTCGTCTTTTGTTATGAGTGAAAATGTAGTTGCATCAGCTTTTGGTGTCGCATTTTTTATGAAAGGCTGCAAGATAATGCCGAAAGTGCCTGTCAACATTTTATCTTTTTCATATCTTTTTTCACTTTTTAATGTAGGTGGATATGTGGCGCCTTCCATAATTTCTCTTGACCAATGCTTGCCCATTTTTTCTTTGTATTCTTCCATTTCATCTCTTTCGACAAATTCCTCTGTAAAGAAAACTTCCAAATCTATACGACGATCGTCAAAAATCCAAACAGTTGGATCTAATGTGATCGCATGTTTCACATTTCCTGTAATGGGTATAATCGATTCCAAAATTCTTCCCCCTCATTCATATCAACTAATTTAAGTATACCTTTTCATTAGAGAAGTGAAAAGGATTTCAATTGAGTTAGCGATTTTTATCGGGTAATACTTGCAATTTTTAATTGCAAAAGATACAATTTAGTCATTAACACCTTGCGGGAATAATGAATAATGGGGGCGTCTCCATGGATATAGAAGTTCAAGATACTTACAAAGAAAAAGCAATGAAGCAGCTGCACGTAGATGCAGAGAAGATTGCTAAGTTGATAAAAGTTCAAATGGATAATTTAACTATGCCACAATGTCCGCTATATGAGGAAGTGCTTGACACACAAATGTACGGTTTATCTCGTGAAATCGATTTTGCTGTGAAACTCGGTCTTGTGGAGCAGGAAAAAGGCCGTGAAATTCTCTCGATGTTGGAAAAAGAGTTAAATATTCTGCATGAACTTTATACAAAAAAATAAATGAAAGACTCAAACTACTCAAACGGTTTGAGTTTTTTATTTAGGACGATGAGGTTACTAGTAAATGAAGACTTATATGAACCGAATTCTACGGAACTTTGATTATCCCTTATTTGCAGTCTACTTGATGCTATGTTTGTTTGGCTTAATTATGATTTATAGTGCCAGTATGGTATGGTCAGTAAATATTTATAATGATGAGCCTACACGGTTCTATCGGAAACAAATGATGAATCTGGCTATCGCTATTCCTGCTTTTTTTGCAGCATCTATTATTCCTTATAGGCATTATCGCAATAAAAATTTCTTATATGTAACAGTTGGAGTTATGTTTTTATTATTAATTTTAGTGAAATTTATCGGATTTGGTGAAAATGTTGGGGCGAAAAGTTGGATCACACTTCCCTTTAAATTAGGAAATCTCCAACCAACTGAAGTCGCTAAAATTGCGTTTATTATTTATTTCTCTGGTGTGTTTGCGAATAAGTATTATGCTGGTACGCTAAATGAAATTAAGACAACGATTTTTCCGACGTTTTCTATTTTGGTTGTATCCCTTTTCTTAGTTATATTGGAACCGGATATCGGTGCGACTATGATATTATTCCTAGTTGCAGTATCGGTAATTGGTGCTAGTGGCATGAATTTGAAAAATTATTTGAAAATTAGTGGTTTTTTTGCTGTATTAGGGGTTGCGTTGAGCCTCCTTTTATGGATAAAGTGGGAAGACGTCATGACACAATCTCGCGTCGGACGTTTTCTCGCATTCACAGATCCTTTTGAATATATGCAAGGATCAGGATTACAAATAGTCAACGGCTATATCGCTATTGGAGCCGGTGGATTGAAAGGGGTGGGGCTTGGAAACTCTATACAGAAACTAGGATATTTACCGGAACCTCACACAGACGTCATTATGGCCGTTATCTCCGAAGAAACTGGTTTGTTGGGAACAACTATCGTTCTAGGAGGTCTATTCTTTATCGTCATGAGAGCGTTTATTGTCGCCTTGCGCACTAAAGATGCACATGCCCGAATGTTAGCGGCTGGCGTCGGTAGTTTGATTGCGATTCAGACATTAGTAAACTTAGGGGGATTAACAGGTTTAATCCCGTTAACAGGTGTTACGTTGCCGTTTATTAGTTATGGTGGTACGTCTGTTGTCTTCTTATCAATTGCGTTGGGTGTACTTATGAATGTATCAATGTTTGTGAAGTATGAAAAAACGAAGTAGAGAGGATTGTGTTGTTGGTGGAGAAAAGAGAAATCAAGAAAGTTTTGGTCGCAAACCGCGGTGAAATTGCCATCCGTGTGTTTCGAGCATGTACAGAATTAGGAATTGCTACAGTAGGTATTTATTCAGCAGAAGATCGGGGATCTCTGCATAGATATAAATCTGATCAATCTTTTTTAGTCGGTGAAGGTAAGAAACCTATCGATGCATACTTGGATATCGAAGGAATCATTGCAATTGCCAAGCAAGCAAACGTGGATGCAATACATCCTGGATATGGATTTTTAGCTGAAAATGCTGAATTTGCAGCACGTTTAGAAGAAGAAGGCATTATTTTTATCGGGCCAACAGCTAAGCATTTGGAAATGTTCGGAGATAAAGTAAAGGCTAGAGAACAAGCGATTGCAGCAGAAATTCCTGTCATACCAGGAAGCGATGGTCCTGTAACATCGGTGGAAGAAGTGGCGGAATTTGGAGCGCAACATAAATATCCGATTATCATTAAGGCTTCGTTGGGTGGAGGCGGACGCGGAATGCGTATCGTAGAATCTGCAGATGAAGTACAAGAAGCGTTTAATCGTGCAAGATCAGAAGCGAAATCTGCATTTGGTTCTGATGAAGTGTATGTAGAAAAGTATATTAATCAGCCAAAACATATTGAAGTGCAAATACTTGGTGATACATATGGCAATACTGTCCATTTGTATGAGCGTGATTGTTCGATCCAGCGACGTCATCAGAAAGTAGTTGAGATTGCGCCTTCTATCTCTTTAACGGAAGAGCTAAGAGAAGCTATTTGTGAAGCTGCTGTCAAATTAGCGAAGAATGTGGAATATATAAATGCAGGAACCGTTGAGTTTTTAGTTGCGGATAACGAATTTTATTTCATCGAAGTGAATCCACGTATCCAAGTAGAGCATACGATTACTGAAATGATTACAGGAATTGATATTGTTCAGTCGCAAATTCATATTGCAGCCGGTGAAGAGCTTCAGTCCGATAAAGTAAATATACCGGAACAGAAAGATATTCCGTTGTTCGGTTATGCTATTCAGTCTCGTGTGACAACTGAAGATCCATTAAATGATTTTATGCCAGACACCGGTAAGTTGTCGGTTTATCGTTCAGGTGGAGGTTTCGGGGTCCGTTTAGATACAGGAAATGCGTTCCAAGGATCCATCATCAGTCCATACTATGATTCTTTACTAGTTAAAGTATCTACATGGGGTCCAACCTTTAGCAATGCTGCAGGTAAAATGCTCAGAAATTTGAAGGAATTCAGAATCAGAGGGATTAAAACGAATATTCCATTCTTAGAGAATGTAGTTTGTCATGAAGACTTCTTAACTGGTCAGTATAATACGAGTTTTATAGATGAAACTCCTGAATTATTCGAGTTCGCTAAAAGACAGGACAGAGGTACAAAAATTTTATCTTATTTAGGAAACGTTACAATTAATGGATTTCCTGGTATTGACGATCCGACACGGCCAGTTCTACACCCTGTGCGTATTCCAGAGATCGATCGACAGGCTCCGCTACCAAAAGGAACTAAACAAATCTTGGACGAGCAAGGTCCTGACGGGTTAGTCGATTGGATTCGCAAGCAAGATGATGTATTATTGACGGACACGACTTTCCGGGATGCACATCAGTCATTATTAGCTACACGCATGAGAACTTCCGAACTGACTCAGATTGCTACAGAAAGTGCACATCTCCTTCCAGATTTATTTTCATTTGAAATGTGGGGAGGAGCCACATTTGATGTCGCTTATCGATTCTTAAAGGAGAGTCCATGGGATCGACTCGAAAAACTGCGTGGACAAATTCCGAATGTGTTGTTCCAAATGCTCTTCAGAGGTGCAAATGCAGTTGGTTATACGAACTATCCTGATAATGTCATTCGTGAATTTATCAAAGAAGCAGCTTCCTCAGGTATTGATGTATTCAGAATCTTTGATAGCTTGAACTGGATCAAAGGAATGGAAGTAGCAATCGATCAAACTCGTGCTTCAGGTAAAATTGCAGAAGCCACGATTTGTTATACAGGTGATATATTGGATGATAATCGTGCCAAATATACCGTCAATTATTACAAAGAGATGGCGAAAGAGTTGGAAGCGGTCGGTGCTCACATGTTGGCAATCAAAGACATGGCAGGGTTGTTAAAACCGGAAGCGGCATATCGTTTAATTTCAGAATTAAAAGACTCCACTGAACTACCAATTCATTTGCATACGCATGACACGAGTGGTAATGGAATCTTCATGTATGCGAGAGCAATTGAAGCAGGTGTGGATATTGTTGATACGGCAATCGGTTCAATGGCGGGCATGACATCACAACCTTCTGCTAACTCGCTTGCTTATGCAATGCAAAACAACAAGCGGAAAGTCCGCGCAGAGACAGAATCGTTAGAAAAACTATCACATTATTGGGAAGACGTTAGAAAGTATTACAAGCCATTTGAGAGCGGTATGAACAGCCCACATTCAGAGATCTATGTTCACGAAATGCCGGGTGGACAGTATTCTAATTTACAACAGCAAGCGAAAGCAGTAGGGCTTGGTGAACGATGGGAAGAAGTAAAGAAGATGTATTCTCGTGTAAACTTCTTGTTTGGAGATATCGTCAAAGTAACTCCATCGTCAAAAGTTGTAGGGGATATGGCACTCTTCATGGTTCAAAACGATCTGAATGAACAGTCAGTCATATCTAGAGGCCAATCAATTGATTTTCCAGAATCGGTAATCGAGTTCTTTGAAGGATCAATTGGCCAACCATATGGTGGATTCCCGAAAGAATTGCAAGAAGTGATCTTAAAGGGTCGTGAAGCAATTACAGTTCGTCCAGGAGAGCTTTTAGAGCCTGTTGATTTTGATGACGTACTGAAAAAGCTGACAGAAAAAATGGAGAAACCGGCTACGATGCATGATGCGTTAGCCTATGTTCTTTATCCGAAAGTATTTGAAGAATATGTGGAAACGAAAAAGCAATTTGGTGATGTTTCCGTAATTAGCACCCCTCAATTTTTATATGGTCTCCGTCTAGGTGAAGAGGTTGAAATTGAGATTGAAGTAGGTAAGACGTTAATTGTTAAACTCGTATCAATTGGTGAGCCGCAACCGAACGGAACTCGTGTCCTTTACTTCGAGTTGAATGGTCAGCCGCGTGAAGTTGTGATTCAAGATTTCCAAATTGAGACAAAAGACGTGAAAAAACAAAAAGCAGATCCGACAAACGAATCCCATATTGCAGCAACAATGCCTGGAACGGTATTGCAAGTAGCCGTATCATTGGGTGCAAAAGTGAAACGCGGAGAACATTTGCTAATCACAGAAGCGATGAAAATGGAAACGACAATTCAAGCTCCATTTGATGGCATCGTGAAAGCGCTTTATGTTGGTCCAGGGGATTCTATCTCTACTGGAGATCTACTCATTGAAATAGAGCATTAATAAAAACTTCCTGCAGTCCAGTGTGGCTGTAGGAAGTTTTTGTGTGAATAGCTGAAAAAAACTCTAAATCGAAAACAGTTCTTCTCTGTATATTTTGAAAGGCAGAAATCCTGTTATATACTTAATGAGAGTATACAACCACGTTCTTAAACTTTTTTAGTAGGATTGAAGCGGAAGAAGGTCGATCCACTAAATATGTTTTCAAGCACATATTTTGATGAGAAACCAAAAAACGCACAAATGTTGATGAACTCAACATTTGTACGTTATGAATGAATTACTTTGGACCGCTTCGAGATACGAGAAGTACTAAGTACGTCAATAATCCGAATAACAACGTGATGAAAAGTGAATGCAACAGAGCAACATAAAGGTTTAGTCTTGTTAACACTACAATCATACCTGTTGTAGCTTGAGCAAGTACTAATAAAAAGGCGGTAATCCAGCCCCAATAAATGACTCGCTGATCACGATACTGTTTAATAGCCTTAATCGCGATAAAGCCAACCCATATCAGTATGAAGGCTGCGGCTAACCGATGTCCCATTTGAACCCATTCATACATAGTACTTGGTAAGCTGAATTCGTTATTTCGACAGAGTGGCCAATCCGAACAAACAAGACTAGAGTTGGTATGTCTAACGAGAGCCCCAGTATAAATAACGAAATAGGAATAAACGGTAACGGCTATTGTATGAAAACGTAAGGATGCACCTATCCTTACTTTATCTGCATCAAATTTTTGATCTACCTCAAAAATCAGCAGTGTTAACAAAAATACAGCTGCAAAGGAAATAAGAGAGATACCAAAATGCAAGGCAAGAATGAAATCACCTTGTCCCCATAGTACTTGTGCTGCTCCAATGAGTGCTTGGAGTACTAAAAAAAACACAGCCATGGAAGCTAAAAATTTTGTTTCACGTATATGACCAAGTGCTTTCCATGACCACACAGCTAATATTACGATGAAGATCCCGACGCCACCTGTTACGAGTCGATGAGAGAATTCTATGAGAACCTCCGCTGTAATTTCGTCTGGAATCAGCTGACCATTGCAACCAGGCCAATGTCTGCCGCAACCCATTCCGCTATCTGTTTTCGTAACGAGTGCTCCTCCGAGCAAGATGGCGAGCATTCCAATAGTGGAAGCAACTCCAAACCATTTTAAAAATCTATTGTATTGCAAGTTTGAGACACCTTCTTTTATGAACTGACCGTCTAGTAGAGGTCGATCGATATTGTATTTTGCCATAAACCGCGAAATATATCATATAAGCATATTAATTGGCTTAAGTTGATACATTCAACATGTCTTCAGCATTCGTTTCAAATGTAATGATATCTAAAAAAACACGGAAACACAATGCTATGGGGGAAGAAAGCGGTAAGGTGAAAAGCTTTTCACAAATTGTTCATAAAAAAGCCTCTTTAACTTCACAAATGCTAGGTAGAAATGCTTTACTATATAGTAGATGAAGGACAAAGACGCTTAGGTTGCACTAAACAGCTATAAATTGTGAATTAGTCTAGAAATTACTGACGAATTTCGATATAGTAAGTGTTAGGGTCTTTGCTGAAAACTTTGAAAGGAGGGTTATTATGTCAAACGGTCGAACGCTTTCGACAGTTGCAAATCCCAAAGTGGAGACGACTACATTATGGAAAGACTTTTTGGCGCTTATCAAAATAGGTATCGTCAATTCGAATTTGATTACTACGTTCACCGGTCTTTTTTTGGCATTTCAATTCACTGGGAAAAGTTTTCTCCATAACTTCGATGTATTGGTATTTGCAATTTTGGGTACAGGGTTGATCATCGCGGCTTCTGGCGCATTGAATAATTTGATTGACCGAGATATTGACCCCATCATGTCGAGAACGAAGTCGAGACCGACAGTAACAGGAAGATTTAAAGTGCCTGCCGTGTTGACATTGGCAATTACTTTTTTGGTTGCTGGAGAAATTTTATTGTTCTCTGCTTCCGCAATGGCTGGATGGCTTGGAATCATTGGTGTATTGGCTTACGTTGTTCTCTACTCCATGTGGTCAAAACGCCAGCACGTCAGTAATACTGTAGTGGGAAGTCTCTCAGGTGCAATTCCACCCCTTATCGGATGGGCAGCGGTTGATCCTACACTGCCGATGGGAGCGTGGGCATTGTTTTTAATTATGTTTATCTGGCAGCCTCCTCATTTCTATGCGTTGGCAATGCGCAGAACAGAGGAATATCGTGCAGCAAATATTCCGATGCTACCTGTAGTTAAAGGATTTGAGCGGACTAAAAAGTCAATGCTTATGTGGGTATTACTATTATTTCCACTTCCTTTCTTGCTTCAAGAACTTGGCACGGGATTTATTGTGTTTGCAACCTTGTTGAATGTCGGGTGGCTTTATCTAGCTAGTAAAGGATTTAAAGCTAAAGAAGATTTGAAATGGGCAACTTCGATGTTTGTGTATTCTTTGAATTACATGACAATTTTGTTTGTCGCCATGATTATTTTCTCTATATTCATCTAAAGTTTCGGAATTCTTTCTTTAAAACAGGAATTCATCATAGAGAGGCTTCTAGTCCTCCATAGTAGAAAAACATTTTTTTAGAAAGAGAGGTATTAGTTAGCGATGATTAAAGGACTCAAAAAGTGGCGTCTCTTTTCTTTATTAGCGGTTTTCGCAGTGTTCTTAGCAGGTTGTGGACAAGAGCAACTTTCAACTTTCCAACCAGCTGGGCAAGTCGCTAAAGATCAGTTTAACTTGCTGCTGTTAGCTTCAGGAATCATGTTACTAGTCATCATCGTAGTGGTAATAATTTACTTAGTTGCACTAGTTCGCTTCAGACGTTCCAAATTGGGTGAAGATCATATGCCTAAGGATGTAGAAGGAAGTCATACGCTGGAATTGGTTTGGACATTTATTCCAATCGTTTTGATTCTAATCCTAGCTGTTCCTACGGTTTACTACACTTATAAACTTGGTGATGTGAAAGCAATGGGTGCGGTTGATGAAGATGGAAACGCTGAAAATCTTGTAGTTGATGTAACAGCAAAATTGTATTGGTGGGAATTCGAGTATCCTGACTTAGGTATTGTTACAGCTCAGGAATTGGTAGTACCTACAGATGAAAAAGTTTATTTCAACTTGATTGCTGCAGATGTGAAACACTCCTTCTGGATACCGGCAGTTGGCGGTAAAATAGATACCAACGTTGAAAACGTGAATAAATTCTATTTAAGTTTTGAAAAAGAATCTGAAGGTTTGAAGGATGGCGTCTTCTACGGGAAATGTGCGGAACTTTGTGGACCTTCACATGCTTTGATGGACTTCAAAGTGAAAACTTTACCAAGAGACCAGTTCGATGACTGGGTTGCTGCTATGCAAGACACAGCTGAAAATCCAGTTGTAGCAAATGCTGACGGTGAAGAAGTATTTAATCAAAGTTGTATTGGGTGTCACGCAGTTTCAGGTGTAGGTGAATCTGGAGCGCAGGGGCCGAACTTAGCTGCTTTCGGTGACCGCAACCGTGTTGCAGGTTTCCTTGAGCATGATGAAGAGAATCTGAAAGCTTGGATTCGTGATACACAGAAACATAAACCAGGCAATATAATGCCTTCATTTAGTGAAGACCAGATTTCTGACGAGGACTTAGATGCTTTATCAGAATATCTACTAGGCTTGAAAGTCGCAAAATAATTTTCAAACGGAAATTGAATAGGAGGTAACAAAGTGAGTTCAGTTGCACAAAAAAAAGGCTTTGGCGCAACGCTCTGGGATTGGCTGACGACAGTCGACCATAAGAAGATCGGAATTCTTTATCTCCTTGGGGGACTATTCTTCTTCGTCCTTGGTGGAATTGAAGCGATGATCATTCGTCTTCAATTGATGACGCCAAACAATGATCTCGTAAGCGCGGGGCTTTTTAATGACTTAATTACTATGCACGGAACAACCATGATTTTCTTGGCAGCCATGCCGATTTTATTTGGATTTATGAACGCCATCGTACCACTTCAAATTGGAGCACGTGACGTAGCATTTCCATTTATCAACTCATTAGGTTTTTGGATGTTCGTTTTTGGGGGACTATTCCTAAACATTTCATGGCTTTTCGGAGAGGTTCCAGATGCAGGATGGACATCTTATGCATCGTTATCACTTCACTCACCAGGTCATGGTATTGATTTCTACGCAATTGGTTTACAGATTGCAGGTGGCGGTACGTTAATGGCAGGGATTAACTTCCTAGTTACGATCATTAACATGCGTGCACCAGGGATGACGTATATGCGTATGCCATTATTTACATGGACTACATTTGTTGCGTCAGCGATGATCCTGTTCGCATTCCCACCATTAACAATTGGTTTGTTCTTCTTGACGTTTGATCGTATGTTTAACGGTAACTTCTTTGATCATACGATGGGTGGTAACACAATTATTTGGGAGCATATTTTCTGGATTTTTGGTCACCCTGAGGTATATATCTTGATTTTACCGGCATTCGGTATTTTCTCTGAGATTTTCTCCGTATTCTCGCGGAAGCGTCTCTTCGGTTATACCGCGATGGTATTCGCTACAGTATTAATCGGATTCTTAGGTTTCATGGTATGGGCTCACCACATGTTCACAGTTGGACTCGGGCCTACAGCTAACGCGATCTTCGCAGTAGCGACAATGGCAATTGCTGTACCAACAGGTGTTAAAATCTTTAACTGGCTCCTGACAATCTGGGGCGGTAGCATTAAAGTAACAACTCCTATGTTGTATGCTCTAGGTTTTATTCCTTCATTTGTAATGGGGGGGGTAACTGGAGTTATGCAAGGAGCTGCACCTCTTGACTATCAATTGCACGATACGTACTTTATCGTTGCTCACTTCCACTATGTAATCATTGGTGGGGTAGTATTAGCAATATTTGCAGCGCTTCATTACTGGTGGCCAAAAATGTTTGGTACGATGTTACATGAAGGCCTAGGAAAGATTACGTTTGTTTTCTTCTTTATCGGTTTCCACTTAACATTCCTAATCCAACACTGGTTAGGCTTCTGGGGAATGCCACGCCGTGTATGGACATACATGGATGGGCAAGGCTGGAATATGCCTAACATGATCAGTACCATCGGTGCACTTTTAATGGCAGTTGGATTTATCGTAATGGTTATCAATATTGTGATGACAACTGTTAAGAATGAGCGTGTTGGTAA
This sequence comes from Sporosarcina obsidiansis, assembly GCF_009651005.1. Classification (GTDB taxonomy): domain Bacteria; phylum Bacillota; class Bacilli; order Bacillales_A; family Planococcaceae; genus Sporosarcina; species Sporosarcina obsidiansis. The sequence goes on along the minus strand of NZ_WHVW01000008.1, from coordinate 9,453 downwards.
TGACCCATGGGGAGATGGACGTACACTGGAGTGGGCGATTGAATCACCTCCAGTATTCTATAACTTTGCTCAAACTCCATTAGTACGTGGTTTGGATACACTATGGATTGAAAAGATGGAAGGTAGTAAAGAACTCATTACACCGGCTGAGCCTATTCAGGATATTCATATGCCTCACGGTTCAATTATTCCGATGTTAATGTCTTTAGGTCTTTTCATTGCAGGATTTGGTGCAATGTTCCATCAAGAGACGTCGTGGGGACTTCCTGTATTAGTATTTGGCTTAGCGTTTACTTTCGTGATGATGGCAACACGTTCACTGAAAGATGACCTTGGCTTCTACGTAACAAAAGAGCAAATTTTAGAAGATCTAAAGAATAAAGGGGGGCGTAACTAATGGATTTGAACAAGAAATTCACCCCTGAAACATGGCCTGCTCATCCAGAAAAGGCTACTTTAGAAGCAAAAAACAAATTCGTTGGTTTTTGGCTTTTCCTAGGTGGAGAGACTATTCTTTTCGCTACATTGTTTGCGACATATATGGCATTGAAAAATAAAGGTCCTAGTGGCTTTGGTTTTACAACGCAAGAGCTATATACTTTACCTTTAGTATTTGTCATGACCATGCTGCTTTTGACATCTTCATTGACAAGTGTTTATGCCATGTATCATCTGAAGAGTTACAATTTTAAAAAGATGCAATTATGGTTAGCCCTTACTGCATTTTTAGGACTTGGGTTCTTAATGTTAGAAGTCTATGAGTTCTCTCACTATGTTAAGGAAGGATTTACGTTCAGTAATAGTGCGTTCAGTTCCTCTTTCTTTACGCTAGTAGGTACACACGGCTTTCACGTGGCAATTGGTTTAGTTTGGGTAACGTTATTAATCTTCCGTAACTCTAAACGTGGACTGAATTTGTATAATGCAACTAAGTATTATACATTTTCACTATACTGGCACTTCATTGACGTGGTTTGGGTATTCATCTTCACTGTAGTCTACTTGATGGGAGTGATCGGTTAAGATGGCGGATATTCAAGTTATTAAAAGGTCTCCAGCTGAACAGGCGTTACAACAGCGTCGAGCTAAGGAAGGCATGCGAAATCAAGTTACCATGTTTTCTCTTATGATTTTCTTAACGCTTGTGTCATTTTCAATTGTAGTCGCTTATCTATCTGACGTTGCTGGTTTCTCAAAGTTCTTTGTCATTCCAACATTATTCCTCTTTGCAGCTGTTCAAGTTGGTTTACAACTTTATTACTTCATGCATATGAGTGAAAAAGGACATGGCATTCCACAAATGTTTATGTTTACAGGTGCGTTATTAGGATTCTTGATTCCTTTGACGTTTGTAACGATCGTTTGGTGGTAATAGTAGTGAAAGAGCCTACGGACATAGTCCGTAGGCTCTTTCTAACTTTGTTTAAAAGTTAAATTGTCAAAGTTCGTACATTGAGTTATGGTTTGGTTGCTCGTATAATGAGGATAGAGTGGCTTCTCGTCGATCATTGCTGTGTCATGTCGTTGTGTTTCTGAAGATTCCTCCATAGATTGATCAGCATGTTTTTTCGATAGAAACACACTTTTGGCAAGTTCATCATAAAAGGAGAGTGACTGTTTTGCCTTTAAGTATTTTTGGTTTTCGGGCTTTGTGGAGCCCTTATTTCTTATTAGCTCTTGTAATTGGCATGGTTCTATATTATCTCATTACCGTTAAATGGAGAGACCGTTTTGAAGGGGCTGAGCCAGTCACAAAGCGGCAGATCACCTACTTCATAGCTTCGATGGTTCTATTGTATATAGTTAAAGGTTCGCCAATGGATTTAGTGGGGCATATTTTGTTTTCCGTTCATATGGCTCAAATGGCGATACTCCTATTAATTGTTGCACCATTCTTTATTATTGGTATCCCAAATTGGATTTGGGAAAAAGTCTTATCCGTGCAAATGATTAATAAAGTATTTATGTTATTTACGAAACCTGTAATTAGCTTATTGCTGTTTACACTCATGTTTTCAATGTATCATTATCCACTTGTATTGGATCAAGTGAAGTTAAGTTTGCCTTTGCATACGGTATTTACTGTAACACTTTTTATTTCAGCAATTTTTCTTTGGTGGCCCGTTGTCAACACCGTAAAAGGACAGCCACAGCTTCATGGTTTGAAGAAAATAGGTTATGTGATTTTAAGTGCACTCTTGATCACACCCGCTTGTTCCTTAATCATTTTCGTAGACGTTCCTGTTTATGAGACATATAGCAGTGGAGAAGCGTGGCTAAAAGCAATGGCATTGTGTGTACCGAGTAGTACACTAGCTGGCTTTTCAAATCTTGGAATTTCAGGTCCAGAGCTTTTCACAGATATGCCTACGCTCTATGATCAGCAATTGGGTGGTATTTTGATGAAAGTCATTCAAGAGCTTATTTACGTTGTAGTAATTGGGCGTATTTTCTTAGGGTGGGCCAAGTATGAACAAGAGAATGCAGATGAAATTACACGTCAAGACTTACTGAAACGGCAGAAATTAACGATGCATGGTTGAGTAAGAGAAAAAGGGGTTAAAAATGATGGAACTTCCGATATTACCAACGATCAGTACATTTTTTATAGTTCTATCTGCTATACTGGTTGCGATTGGTTGGTATTTGATTCTTCAGAAGAAAAAGCTAGCCCACCAGAAAACAATGGTGGCAGCTGCAATATCTGCAGTATTGTTTTTTATTATCTACATTTCAAGAACAATTTTTATTGGGAACACTGCCTTCGGGGGACCCTCGGATTTGAAACTTTACTACACTGTGTTTCTGATCTTCCATATCATACTGGCTACAACAGGTGCTGTGCTTGGTGTGATTACCATCATCGCTGGTTTTAAAAACAACTTGTCACGTCATCGTAAAATGGGCCCTGTGACTAGTGTTATCTGGTTCTTTACTGCCATAACAGGAGTAGCTGTCTATTTGTTGCTTTATGTTTTTTATAAGGGTGGCGAAACAACTTCTGTATTCAAAGCGATCTTAGGGTTTTAATGTAACTTAATAAGAGCCTGTCCAAAAAGTCGTTTTCACCTGACTTTTCGGGCGGCTCTTATTTTTGTATGGATAGGAAAATTTCTGTTCATCCTAGTCTGTTTTTTAAGAAAGTTAAAGATGAGGTGAACGACTGGTTTGGCTAGTTGTGTGGTAAGTAATGCTCGGTTGGAAATCTCACCCAACCGCTCATAGAAACTGCATACGCGATCATAACCCCCGCTCAACCGCTCATAGAAACCGATCGGTGCGATGCAACTTTAGCGCGTTGCCTAACTTTTCTACGCAAATAAAAAACTGCCACTGAAAGTTATTCCACTTTCAGGACAGCCCCTTTTTGCTTTATATTTTAAAGTTTAGTTTAATGATACCTGCTTCTCTCGCAGTATTAAATAAGATGACCAGCATGGGACCAATGAAGAAACCTAGCACTCCAAACAATTTTAATCCAATAAACATGGCGATCAAGGTAGGTAAAGGAGATAATCCAATTTGAGTTCCCATCACTTTCGGTTCAACAGTACGTCTGATGATTAGCAGGATGAACGCTAAAATTGCAAGCTTCGTTCCCATGGCAATGTCCCCTGATATATACTGATAAATTGACCAAGGTGCCAGAATAATGATGGAACCTAATATTGGGATGACATCAATTATCCAAATAACGAGAGACATTATAACCGCATATTTAGGGATGATCAGCAACAGTCCAATAAATGAAACCACCAGGATGATTAAGCTAACTAAGAGCTGAGCTTTGACAAAACCTAAAATAACGCTGTTTAATCTGTTCATCATATAATGTACTTTTTGTGCCGTTGTCTCAGTTAAATGACGATAAAATGTCTTCTTTAAAATAGGAAGTTCTAACATGAATAAGAATAACGCAATCATAAACACGATAAAGCTAACTAAGAAATCGGGTATTTCAGAAATCAATCCCAAGATTTTATCATAACTAAGTAGTGTGATTAAAGATACTCGAAAGGATTCTATAATTTCATTGAATTCATTCTCCAGCATGCTAATAATATCATCAGGCATGCCTACAGTATATTGAAAAATTTTACTCTGTGCATTGATCCAGACACTAGATAGGGAATTCAAATAATTAGGGATTTCTTTAGTGAAGTAGACGATTTTGCCGATTAACGTATTCACCGTATAGAAAAGAAGGAATATACTGACGCCGACAAAAACAATAAAATTGACGATAACGGATACTTTTCTTTTCCATTTAAACTTTCTCTCTACCCACTTTACAAGTGGATCTAAAAAGAGAGCGGTTAACAGTGCTAGAATAATGGGAATTGAGACAGGTAAAATAAAAAATACAATTAATAATAAAACTACAATGCTTAAAGCAATCAATAAATTTCGTTTAGTGAGCAATTTCAAAAGTAATCGTCCTCCACATAGGTACTGAGTTTATTATAACCAAATTAGTGGAGTAATAATAGGAAAAAGCCGAAGAAGTTGTAATTCTTCGACTTTCTGTAAATTGTTACACACTATAATTTTTAAGCTCATCAAAGATGGACTTAGCAGTTAATTCACAGTCTTTGACTAGGCTGGCAGGAAAGTCTTCCTCTTCGCCATATTCCACGCCAAAAGGATAGTAGTACTTACCAAGTACAGGTTGTTTTAGGCGTACTGTAGCTTTTCTTCCATCAATATCGCCTTCTACTAACTCACCAAAAATGCGTAAGTAATATGTACCTTCACGAATAACATACTTTTTGTCGAAAGTTACACGCTCATAATCCCATTGACCTTCAAGTACAAGATTATTTTTTAGCATAACTTCTTCCATTACCTTCAGATCAGTAACAAGGCCGTCAATGCCTATATTTTCAATATACATTTGTAAATCCCCCTTCATGTTCGTCCAGACAAATACTTATACCATTATATCATAGAACAAATCAAATTTACTTGCAATGACAACATTGTGTCAACGAAAGGACAAATTATACACAAAGGTCTAGATGCTTATATTGTCAATAGATGATTTCTATAATGAGAAAGAAGAACAACTTAAATAGCATGTTATATAGGTGACGTTAGTGGGTCTTTTCTGTACAATAATAGAGAGAGTGAATGTTGTACGGTATATAATTTTAAGTGGTCGAATTACATACTATTTATTTTCTAGAGTTGATATAGTGAATTCAATTAGAAATCGTTCGTAAACGATTACCGTTATGAAGAGTGACTTTTAGGAGTACTACAAATCAACGGTATCTAATTAAGATAGTTTAAAGGGAATGGAAAGGGAGATTACATGTGGAAAGTTGTATGGAAGATTCTTGTTATTTTAGTGGTGGGAATGGGTATATTTTATTTTATGAATGATCAGATTAGTGAAAATGAGCCACTTGAATCACCTGTACAGCACGCTAATCCCATTGCGGAACCAGAAAAAGGTCAATCAATGGGGGGAGAAGGGATGCCGAGACCTGAAGAGGGAATATCTGTTTATGTAGGGCAAAAAGTAGAGAAATTAGAAAAAACGTTTGGCAATCCCTCTAGAATTGAACCTTCAAGTTATCAATATGAGTGGTGGGTATATACTACTGAACCTACTTTCATGGCTGGGGTTCTGAACGGCAAAGTGAATCAGATCTACACATCTGATCGAATAGCAGATGTTTCTCCGTTTACTATTGGTCAAAATGTACAAGAAATTCATCGTTTTTCACCGATTGAATCGGAAATTGATGTGGCTATAAAAGATAATGTTTATACTTTTTCACTTACTAGTGAAGATATTAAAAATCGAATATTAATTCCATACAAAAATTTGTACGTGCAGTTATATATTGATCAAGTAGATGATCAACTAGAAGGTGTTCGTTTTATTAGTCCGAGTACGCTAGTGAAACATCAACCGTATGATATGACATATTTAGGAGAAATGATGGAAGCACCAAAACCTTCTTCTATGGTTCAGACAGAAGTGGATCGAGCAATGGAACGACAAACGTTGGAGTTGACGAACCAGTTACGTAAAGGACATGAACTGCCAATTTTATTGGAAAACACGAAATTGGCTACGCTTTCATGGGAGCATAGCCAAGAAATGATTTTTCAGAAATATACTTCACGTGATGTGGAGCCAATAGAAAACTTTGCGGAACGTTTGAAAGAAGCCGAAATACATTCTACAAAGGCCGGTGAAAATACGGCATTTAACTATATTGATGCGATTGAAACAGTACATGGTTGGTTAAATTCACCGAAACATCGGGAAGTTCTTCTTGGTTCAGTATTTACTCATACAGGAGTGGGTGTATATAATAAATACTATACGCAATCTTACATTGCGCAGACACAACCTAAGGAATCTACTGAAACCACTGAAAAATAACTAGGGAAGAATCCAAGTACCTTCCTCATTAGAAGCGATTCCTCGTATGTGTAGAGGAGTCGCTGTTTTTTTTGCATGAATGGCGGCTTTTTTCTGTATGATCGGCCGTTCGCAATCTAATAGAGGAATAAACTCATCAAATGATAGTTTGTCAAAGCGTTCATAACTTGATGCTTTGTGAGGATCTGCGGACATGACGGCAGGAACATCCTTGTAGAATTCCACATGCTGAGCTTGAAGAGCAGCGGCTAATGCAATGGCGGTCAAATCACTGCCGCCTCTTCCCAATGTCATGAATTGGCCTTGTTCATTCATACCTTGAAAGCCTGGAACGATTAAACAAGAATGTGTTTGTAGTGTTTTCAATATATGGGTTGTATTAATCTTTTCTATGGTGGCATTACAAAAAACGCCATTTGTCCGAATGCCCGTATTTTGTCCATATATGATCGTGTTGTCTATTCCTTCACTAGATAACTCTGCTGACATAACAGCTGATGCAATCAGCTCTCCACAAGCGGCAGCTAAGTCTTTTGCTTCACTAGATTTTTCAAAAGCCTCTGTCACATTCAGCAACCGATCCGTTGAATACGCATCCTCCCCACGCCCCATGGCCGATACGACTACAACCACAGAGCGATATTTCAACAAGGCTTCCTTAATCTGATGTATACACTTCGCTCGCTGTTGCTGATTCTGCATCGCAATCCCACCGAATTTTTGAATAATCATAGAATCCCAACTTTCTTCGTGACATTCTTCTTACACCCTTCATAGGATACAGTGAAACTTCAATCAGAGAGGACGTTTTTTATCCTCCAATGATTGGTAGTTGAACCAATCGAACATTTTCTGGCTGTTAATCCTCCATTCGGAACTTTCATACTAGTAATTTTAAGATAAGATCTTACAGCCAGTTAATGTGGAATAAATTATGTTTCGATTCATTATATTCTGTGGTCGATAAAATGTTCGGGAAGGGGCGGTATACCTTGCTTTTATCTGAATTAATGAAGGATTGGCCATGTACATTGCTTCAAGGATCTATACGGCAAACAGTCCTAGGAATAACCGAATCTTCAAAGAGAGTTGAAGAGGGATTTGTTTTTATCGTGAGGAAAGGAACGATATGTGATGGAATGGAATTTATCAAGGAAGCTTTAGAAAAAGGAGCGAATACCATTGTAGTAGATCGTGTAGATTTGGACCTTTCATATATTCCTAAAGAAATTACAGTACTCAGGGTACCTGACAGCACCTTGTTTGTTTCTTATGGAAGTGCAAAATTGGCTGGGTTTCCTGGTGAAGAGTTAGAGATTATCGCTGTTACAGGAACAAATGGAAAGACAACGGTTAGTCATTTTATTGGTCAATTATTGGAGGCTGTAGGGTGTCGAACGGCCGTAATTGGAACTACCGGCATATATTTGAATGGTGTGTTGAAAGAGCATGTACAAGATTCGATGACCACGATGCCAGCTGAACGATTGCATCCGATCCTGCGTGATTGTGTAGACCAAAAAGTCACTCATGTTATCCTCGAAGCGTCCTCCTTAGGTCTTTCCTCTAACCGCTTAGCGCATTGTCCTATATCAGTTGGTATTCTTTTGAATGTAGGAATTGATCATTACGCCGAACATGGCGGAAAACAGCAATATATTGAGGCGAAGAAGCAACTGATTCGACTAGCGAAAAAAATGATTGTAAATGAAGATGATCCGATCTGTTGTGATATGTGTACGGAAATGGCAAGTGAACCTACTTATTTTAGCTCAGCGCATATTAATAGAAAACCATATACGGCCAATGAACTGAATGTTCCTGTGCTAGGCAAACATAATGAAATGAATGCTAGAGCGGCAATCTGCGCGTTGCTGTCACTTGGTTATTCTTTTGAAGAAATACATTCAGTGTTGTCTGTATTACACTTACCTTCAGGTCGGTTGCAAAGGTTTTATAAAGACGGCATAGAAGTGTACGTGGATTATGCGCATACACCGGATGCCTTACAAGTAGTTTTAGAAGCCCTACGTGATCATGGTGCTCAAAGGTTATTTACGGTCTTTGGCTGTGGAGGAGACCGTGATCATGAGAAAAGGCCACAAATGGGTGCAGTCGCGGCTCTTTACAGTTCACATGTCATTCTAACTTCAGACAATCCGAGGTCAGAGGAGCCATCGCAGATTATCTTAGATATTTTATCAGGAACAGCAGGTTTTTCTACGCCTATTGATGTGTTGCTAAATCGAAAATATGCGATTCAGTATGCGATACGGATGGCTCAGGATGGAGATGTAGTATTGATTGCTGGAAAAGGTCATGAACAAACGCAGCAGATTGGTGGAAACGTATATCCTTTTTGTGATATGGAGGAAGTGAAACGTGCATTTATCAATAAAAATAGAGCTGATCGCGATTCTTAATGAATAGGCGAATGAGATGTTTTTTGATATGATGGAAGGGATAGGAGGTGCGGCAATCTATGATGATGACAGATGAATGGATGCGTGTCGTCGATATGGCGGAAGAACTTGCCGATATGCTGCTGCGTTCTGAGGTTATGAAAACCTATCATGACGCATATAACCGTGTGTATTCTAATTCTGATCTGCGGAAAGAGATCATTGATTTTAATAAAATGAAAGAACAATATGAAGAAGTTCAACGTTTTGGTCGTTATCACCCGGATTATAAAATGATCATGAAGGAAATACGTCTGCAAAAAAGAGCCTTGGACTTACGAGAAGAAGTAGCGGCCTTACGTTTGGCCGAGAACGATGTCCAGGAACTATTAGATGAAATCGGAGTATTAATCGGGAATTCAGTATCAGAAGCAGTCAAAGTCCCTGCTGGAGATGGTGTATTCACGAACAGCTCTTGTGGCGGAGGATGTAGCTCTGGTGGCAGTTGTTCTTGCTCTGCATAAAAAGTTCTATCTATTCTCTTCGAAAGAAAACCCTACATTGAAATGTAGGGTTCAGACTGTAGACAAACTCCGGAAATTTGGAGTTTTCCTACAGTCTATTTTCTTTTACAATAGAGTAAACGCCAGG
>NZ_WHVW01000063.1 GCF_009651005.1 Sporosarcina obsidiansis | reverse complement strand
GCTGAAGAGCTTAACTTCCGTGTTCGGTATGGGAACGGGTGTGACCTCTTCGCCATCATTACCAGACTCGTCCTTTTGAGGACATTTACTATTATAACACTTCGTAAGGATAATGCAAGTGTTTTTTAATTTTTTTAAGTAAGTTTTTGCTCACTCAAAACTGAATAAAAGACATTGGGTAGTTCAAGTAACTACTTTTTACGTTGTCCAGCCTCAGCGGCCAGATGCTCGGGTCATAAGTCAAAGCTGCTGTGTGGCAAAAAACG
>NZ_WHVW01000062.1 GCF_009651005.1 Sporosarcina obsidiansis | reverse complement strand
GCACGCCGCCAGCGTTCGTCCTGAGCCAGGATCAAACTCTCCATAAAAGAGAAATTCGAGTTAGCTCGATTTCTTGCCGGCATCATTTAAGATACTCATTTTGTGTTTGTGTCACCGGCAGAACCAATGCACAGACGTATATTTCGTTAACGTTTTGCTGTTCAGTTTTCAAGGTTCATATGAAAATAATAATTGGTGGAGCCTAGCGGGATCGAACCGCTGACCTCCTGCGTGCAAGGCAGGCGCTCTCCCAGCTGAGCTAAGGCCC
>NZ_WHVW01000061.1 GCF_009651005.1 Sporosarcina obsidiansis | reverse complement strand
AATGGTGACCCCTACGGGATTCGAACCCGTGTTACCGCCGTGAAAGGGCGGTGTCTTAACCGCTTGACCAAGGGGCCGTGCATAATATTAAGAAAACTGGCGGAGAGCAAGGGATTTGAACCCTTGAGACAGCGTTAACCGTCTACACGATTTCCAATCGTGCTCCTTCGGCCACTCGGACAGCTCTCCAATATTGGCTCCGCAGGTAGGACTCGAACCTACGACCGATCGGTTAACAGCCGATTGCTCTACCACTGAGCTACTGCGGA
>NZ_WHVW01000007.1 GCF_009651005.1 Sporosarcina obsidiansis | reverse complement strand
GCACCCTGTACAAACTTGAAAGAATGCGCAAAAAATGCGTTAGTTTCTGAATTAGAAGGAGTCGAACAGTATAAAGAAATGCTACTGACTGTACCATTTGATCAAGCGTATGATCCTCTATTTATCGCGTTACATGATGAAATGGAACACGCCATACGAATGTCTACGATTTATAATGGAACAAAATGAATTAGCTGTTGAAATCGTATTTTTGTAAATAGTTCACGCTTTGTAGCATCCGGACACCATACCAGAACATCTCTCCATCAATAAGCTGAATAGTAGTATCCGGCAACATCTCTTGAAATTGAAGCTGTTGTTTCTCCTTGAATGGATAGGGTTCCGAAGACAATAAAACGAGATCGAGCTGTGCCTTCTTAAATTGTTCCTCTGTCACGACGGGATAGCGATCATCTGAGTAGGCAAAAGGAGTGACGAAACCGATTTTCTGTAACAAGGAGTTAATGTATGTATCTTTGCCTGCCACCATATACGGTTTTTTCCAAATAACGTAGGCAACACGTGCGGCAGGCAATGCGGGTAACTCCGCAAATGCTTGCTGGATATTCGTAACAAGTGAGTCCGCTTCTTTTTGTCGATCTGTTACAGCGCCCATATCTGTAATCATTCGGTACGCGTCGTCAATGGTTTGCACTTCTGCTACATATACCGGATAAAATGCCGATAGAGTATCTACCATCTCTTTCGTATTTTCTTCCTTTTCCATAATAATCAAGTCCGGTTTTGCTGCGTGGATCTTATCTAATTGTAAATCTTTCGTTCCTGCAACGGCAGGGATCTCTTTTGCCTCAACAGGATAAATACAATAGCGTGTCCGTCCGACTAGTTCGTCTTCAAGACCGATTGCAAATAAAGTTTCTGTAATACCAGGGCATAAAGAAATAACACGCTTTGGCGGAAATTCATACACAATTGTACGTCCCAAATGGTCTGTAATTTCTTTCCTCAATGCTATGGATACCTCCTCAATAGTGCAAGACTGTTGTTAAAAAAGCTCTATCTGCAACGTACCTGAACCGCTATCAATTGTAAAGACAAATAACCTCACTTCGAATTGCTTTTCATTCAGCTGGTTTTTGTTATAATTGGAACGAAGACCAAGTGGAATAAGGTGAAACAATTGACAATAGTGCTAACCATTTTGTTCATGGCGTTCATAGGAGCATTGATCGGTGGGGTGACAAACCACCTGGCGATTAAGATGCTTTTTAGACCACATGAACCAAAATTTATCGGAAACATACGCTTGCCATTTACGCCCGGCCTGATTCCGAAACGTCGCAATGAATTAGCGGCCCAGCTTGGTAAGACGGTGACAAATTATTTGCTGACACCCGATACGTTTCGGAAAAAGCTATTGACACCGACTATGGAAAAGCGAGTTGAGACATTTGTTCAGGACAAATTAGAAACCTACGTCCTGCAATCGGACAAGACGTTGAATGACTGGTTGGATCTTGCAGGTGGGTCTGAGCTTCCGAAACAAGTAGAAGAGAAAATGCTTCTATTGATTGATCGTCAATTGTCAGAAATGAAATCAAAAGTGACAACAGGAACAGTGGAAGACGTGATGCCGGTGCGTTGGCAACAGCAAGTAGAGGAAAGAATTCCACTTGCATCGAACTTTTTGTTGCAACGTGCAGAACAATTTATTGATTCACCTGAAGGAAGACAGACGTTCCAAAAGTTAATTGATGATTTTCTTAATTCAAAAGGGACGTTTGGCGGCATGCTCCAAATGTTTTTCGGAGAATCGGAATCACTAGTCGGCAAAGTGCAGCGAGAGGCGTTGAGATTTGTTGGCAATCCGGGCACAAAAGAGTTGCTGGATAATTTATTATGGAAAGAATGGCGTAATATTCAGCAACAGCCGATGGAGCAGCTAACGGCTCAGTTTGACTTTGATAGTGTGTTTAGCTCAGTGAAGCAATATGCGCTCGACCAATTAGCACTAACAGATCGGCTAGATCAAAGTCTCGCTCATTATTGGCCTCAAGGTTCTATTTGGACGGCAGAGAATGTGACACCGAAAATTGTCGGATTTTTATTTAGTCAGGCAGAGTCACAACTAGAACAGTCTTTACAGAAACTAAAGCTTGATGAAATGGTGAAAGAACAGGTCGATACATTCCCTGTCGCTGTTCTTGAGGATTTAGTTCTCGGTATTTCACGTAGGGAGTTTAAGATGATTACGGTTCTAGGTGCAGTACTTGGCGGAGCGATCGGAATCGTACAAGGAATTATAGCTCTTGTATTAAATGGAATGTAGGAGGAGATTAGATGTCGGTTAATATTTATGACGATATGAACAGATTGGAATCAACATTACGCAAGACAGATCAATATCTAGCGGTGAAATCTGCGATGGAAGATGTAAAAGGAGACGAGGAAGCACGCGTTTTGTTTGAAAGCTTCCGTGAAATTCAAATGAATTTGCAGCAAAAACAAATGGCGGGCGAGGAAATTGCAGGCGAAGAGTTAGAGCATGCGCAAAAGACTGCCCAACTGGCACAGGAAAATCCTAAAATTATGACGATGCTAACAGCCGAGATGAAGCTGAGTGAGTTGATTGAGGAAGTAAACCGTGTGGTCTTGAAACCTGTACAAGATCTTTATGAAAATTTCAACTGATAAAACCGGCCTTGGCCGGTTTTTTTAGAGCGGATGGAGAGTAGGAAAGAGCGATGCAACAACTAAATGTAAATGAACAGTTTCCCCAAGATTGGATTCGGATGTTCACTCATTTGGCCAATTTATTTTTCGAGCAATCAAAAATTGTGACGGAAGTAGCAGATGATGAGACAATCGATATTCATTTTACTGAACGATATGAAAAGACATCACCTGGCGTGTCGGCAGTATTGCAATGGAAAGGTCAACGACACACTGCACAATTCTCAGAGGACGTATTGGAAACAGATGAACGGGAGATCGTGCGCCAGAGGAAGAGAATGTATTCTCATGTCTTGTTAGAGGTGCTGGAGCGGGCCACAGGCATGGTGCAGGAATGGGGTATATTGACTGGAATTCGTCCAACGAAGCTCTATCATATGTATCGACAAGAAGGCAAAACAGTCGAGGAAGCAAAGCGTTTGTTGCGGAATCGACACCGAGTATCTGTTCGCAAGAGCGAATTAATCGCGCAGATTGCGGATATTCAGTTGAACGCGTTACCTGATTTATATTCGTTGAAGCAGGAAGTCAGTATCTACATCGGAATCCCGTTTTGTCCGACAAAATGTGCCTATTGCACGTTCCCTGCGTATGCTATCCATAGGAAATACGGTCGGGTGGAAAACTTCTTAGATGGCCTACATGAAGAGATGCGAGTCATAGGAAATTGGCTGAAGGAACGTGACATTAGAATCACGACGATTTATTTCGGTGGCGGTACGCCCACTTCAATTGAAGCCGATGAAATGGATGCACTCTATCAAACGATGGTGGATTCTTTCCCTCATATGGTGGAGGTACGCGAAGTGACGGTGGAAGCTGGACGACCGGATACGATTACTATTCCAAAGCTTGAAGTGCTCAAGAAATGGGGCATTGATCGGATCAGTGTGAATCCACAATCCTATACAGATGAAACATTGAAGGCAATTGGCCGGCATCATAGTGTGCAGGAGACGATCGATAAGTATTGGTTGTCCCGTGAGCAAGGTATGCGCAATATTAATATGGATTTAATTATCGGTCTTCCGAATGAAGGTCTTGCCGAATTTGAACATTCATTGGCAGAAACGGAGAAGATGCAACCCGAATCCCTGACGATCCATACGCTATCATTTAAACGAGCTTCCGAGATGACGCGCAATAAAGATAAATATCAAGTAGCGGATCGCGAGACGGTAGGCAAAATAATGAAGCGCGGAGAAGAATGGACGCGGGAAAATGGTTATATCCCGTATTATTTGTACAGACAGAAAAACATTTTAGGCAATCTTGAGAATGTAGGCTATGCAAAGCCAGGAGAAGAGAGCCTGTATAATATTTTGATTATGGAAGAAGCACAAACGATTATTGGGTTAGGATGTGGTGCATCGAGCAAGTTCATGGACCCAGCCACCGGTAAACTGACACAATTCCATAATCCGAAAGAACCCGCTGCGTATATCCTTGGGTTTGAAGAAGCAATCGAACGCAAAATAGTGTATTTAGAAGGACTATTTTCTAGGCATCATAATAGTAATTCCCCGTCATCTCATTGATAGGGGAATTTTTTTGTGAGAAAATTATGCAAATGATCTGGTAATTGTGTATAATGGAATGAATGAATAACCATTCATAAAAAGGGGGAATTAATTTGACAAAACAGATCGTATTGGAAATCGAGGGAAGATTAGCGACGGTGACATTGAATCAGCCAGATGTCATGAATGCGATGGACGGTGTGATGATGAGGGAACTGGCGGATATCGTTGAGGAGTTGAAGGGGAATTCAGCGGTACAAGTCGTTTTATTCCGAGGTGCAGGACGTGCATTTTCTGCAGGAGGGAACGTCAAAGCGATGCTGGACCCGCGCGGACCGATGAAGATGGAAGATATCATGGTCGATCTGTCGAGATTGGCTCTATCGTTGTATAGTATGCCACAAATTACGATTGCTTCCGTGCATGGCGCGGCAGCAGGACTGGGTTGCAGCCTAGCGATTGCTTGCGATGTGGTCATAGCAGAAGAAACGAGCAAGATTGCGATGAATTTCATCGGGATCGGTTTAGTTCCGGATGGTGGTGGTCATTTCTTCCTCAAAGAACGAGTAGGCACTGCAAAAGCCAAGCAACTAATCTGGTCGGGCGAAGTGCTAGATGGAAAACGTGCGATGCAAATCGGCCTTGTTGATCAAGTCGTTCCAGATGGCGATGCGTGGAATACAGCACAGCAACGTGCCCAGCTCATCTTGCATTCACCTACAGCATCAATGGTAGCATCCAAGAACATTTTGCATGCAGCGGGTTGTGCAGAGTTGGAGAGAGTGCTTGCGTTAGAAAGTGAAGCACAAGCAGCTATGCGAAGAACATCGGATCACCGGGAAGGAATTCAGGCATTCGTAGAGAAAAGGAAACCAAACTTTACAGGACAATAAAGTGAAGGGGCAGTTTGGGAAATAATAAAAAAACGCGCATGGCCAATTGCTCTGCGCGTTTACTACTCATTCATTAGCAACTTGATATAATGGATTATTGATATTTTGCGGCTGTTTCTCTCCATGAGAAATAACCCTTTTCAATCGCGCGGAGTAAAAGTTCCGCTGAAGCTAAATTTGTCGCAAGTGGAATCCCATACACATCACATAAGCGAAGTAAGGCACTCACATCAGGTTCATGCGGCTGAGCAGTGAGCGGATCGCGAAAGAATAAAATTAAGTCTAGTTGACCTGTCGCAATCATCGCTCCGATTTGCTGATCGCCGCCAAGCGGTCCAGACATAAGTCGATTTACTGAAAGATCTGTTTCCTGCATGATACGTTTACCTGTTGTTCCCGTTGCGTAGAGATCATGTTTAGCAAATAGGTGTTCATAGGCAATTGTGAAATTTACTAATTCGGCCTTTTTTTCATCATGGGCAATTAAAGCGATGTTCAAACCAGTCACTTCCTTCTACGAATTATTGACGAAGATAGCGTATCACAAACAGGGAGAAAAATCTCGCTTTTCTGAGAGTAAAGACAAAAGGAAATAATCGATGGGGTGACTTGCAGGGAAGAAATCATTCGTGATATCTCGTAAATGTAATTAATTGTAAATATATTTTTTGTTGAGGCTACTAATTAGAAAGATATCGACTGTTTAATTGTTTCCCGGGAAATAATCTTGGATGAATAGGTTAATTTTATATATATATGACTGTAGACAAAAGAAATAGCAAGTGGTCATGCTACCGTTGATCTACGTTCCAGGCGGACGCTTTCCTGGGGGATTAGCGTAACTGGCGAGACCCTGGACTGAGCGAAGGGAAAGCCGTTACTAAGGATAGCTTTTGCGAGTAAAAGCGAAGCGTTAGGAGCACATCTTTGCCATACATCCTCGGACTGCAAGCTAATATTTTTATCCTTTTTACTCTAATGTTAATTCAACTTGATCACTTTATTGTTTGTCTACAAGCTGAGACTGTTTCCCAATTTTGAGGAAACAGTCTTTTTGTTATACATGAAATAATAATAGTTTACCAAGTGGCGATGCCAAGCGGTGTGTACGTTCTAACAAATCTTTTTCAGTGAGCAGTTGGTGTCCTTTTTCCTTTGCAGCATCATCAGTTTCTGCTGTGAATGATTCTTCTGTAATCAACGAGCCGTCTTTCTCATATGCAGTAAGTTTATATGTTTTCATCAATATCTCCTCCATCATCTTTTATTCAGTATACTACGAAAAAAACAAAATGAATAGTCATTCATTATTTAATTTAGAAAACTTTGCAAATTTGTTAGTAAAGTTTGTTTGACATTATCTTTGGTGTAAAGTAAACTTTACGTAAAGTTTATTTTACATTTGAAGTGAAAGATTAGTAAAGGGTGATAGCAGTGAATAATCGAATAAAAGAAAGAAGGGTCGAAATGGGATGGACTCAAGATGGGCTTGCAGAGAGATTGGACGTTTCTAGGCAAACCATTATTTCTTTAGAAAAAGGAAAATATAATCCATCCTTGTTGCTAGCGTTTAAAATTGCTACATTGTTTGCTTGTCGAATAGAAGAAATTTTTATGTATGAGGAGGAATAAATATGTACGAAGGGTTTACTATTTGGTCCTTTCTGTTGGGGATGCCGCTTGGTTTGGCGATTGCAGGAATTATTTGGTACATCAATTGGAAAGTAGGAAAAAAACAACGTCGCTTTGATGAAAGATATAAAAATATACATCGCCAAGCACGTTCGTATTCTTGGGTTGCTACAACGATTGCTATTTTGATAGGGTGGATGGCCGTTATGCTGATGGAAGGGCCAGGGATCGCCTTCTTTATTTTTACCGCCATTTGGGTCATTCACATGACGTCTTACATTGTTGGCGCAACTATAGCAAACAATCAACATTGATTTGAAGGAGGAATTAGTATGTTGCCATCTTTATCGGGTCTCTCAGGTTTTTTTGTTGGATTTGGGACGGTGTTAGTGATTGCGTTGTACCTACGTAGAAAAGGAAAAAAAGAACGCCGCTTTGATGAACGATATGAAAAAATACATGCTAAAGCAAGAACGATTTCATGGGGGATCACAGTAATCGTATTGGCGTTAATGTGGCTTGGTGCATTGTTATATGAAGGAACAGAGCTAGCTTTTGTTTTACTGGCAACAGTTTATGCAATCATGTTGCTATCTTATGGAATTGCAAGTCTAGTACTAGAAAAGAGAGAGTAATGAATCAATTTACTAACTGAAACGTAGATCTAGATAGTGAGAAAGAAAGGAGACTGTAAGGATGGCATTACAGGTAGAGCAGGTAACGAAACGATTTGGTGAATTTACTGCTGTAGACCAATTATCGTTAACAGTAGAAGAAGGGACGATGTACGGGTTTCTAGGGGCAAATGGTGCGGGCAAGACGACCACTTTCCGAATGATTCTTGGATTGCTGAACCCAACAGAAGGATCAATTACTTGGGATGGTCGAACGATATCGTACGCGACAAGCCCCCAAATCGGCTATTTGCCGGAAGAACGAGGTTTATATCCGAAGATGAAGGTGCAAGAGCAATTGATGTTTCTAGGTCAGTTGCGTGGAATGACTAAATTTGATGCGAAAAACGCAGCCCTTCAATGGTTGGAACGTTTTGAAGTCCCGCATTATTCGAATAAAAAGGTAGAAGAATTATCGAAAGGGAATCAGCAGAAAATCCAAGTGATCGCCTCATTGATGCATGACCCGAAGTTGTTGATTCTGGATGAACCATTTTCTGGGCTAGACCCGGTAAATGTAGAAATGCTGAAAAAAGCGATCGTGGACTTCCGGAACAATGGGGCGACTATTTTATTTTCCAGTCATCGAATGGACCATGTGGAGGAGCTATGTGAGCAACTAAGTATTATCCATCATGGGCAACAGCTTGTCAGTGGGAATTTACGTGATGTAAAACGTTCATTTGGTAAACAGAATGTGAGAATACGTTCAGACTTTTCATTAGAAGGATTAGATTCAGTAGAAGGCGTCACCACGTCACATCACTCATTGGAAGGAGCGGTATTCCAGGTGACGGATGAAAACGTAGCGCATAAACTATTGGAGGCAGCATTACAAAAAGGACCGATTCGTCATTTTGAAATAGAAGAACCTTCTTTGCAAGATATCTTCATTGCGAAAGTGGGGGAAGAGCATGCGTGAATTTTGGATTATTTTCAAACAGAGTTTTGTGACCAAGGCGAAAACAAAATCGTTCTTCATTACGACGCTCATTATGGTAGCAGGAATTTTTCTCTTTGCAAATTTACCCAGTCTCTTTAATGTAGCTGATAAATTTATAGGGAATGATGAGGAAAAAGCGATACCTGTACTAGATCAAAGTGGTGTGTTGCTGAAACGTTTACAAGGGCAACTACAGCGCAGTGAAGAATCGATCACTGTAGAACTTGCAGAAGAATCTAAAAAACAGTTGCAACAGCAAGTGAAGGATGAAGAGATTGAATCATTCATTGAGTTGGATTTGGACGCTTCTCAAACCATTCAAGCGAGCTATACGACAGGAAGCTTGGTGGATTCCTACTTGCCTTCTACTTTGCACGACGCTCTGCAGGCTATCCAGACAGAGCTAAAGGCGGAAGAATTATCACTGTCTGGTGAACAAGTAGCGACTTTATTTGCCCCCATCCAGTTTGAAAAGCAAAATATTTCACCCTCCGCTAAATCGGAGGATGAGTTGAATCAAGCACGTGTATTGGTCTATGTGCTGATGTTCGTTATTTATTTTGCTGTCATCATCTACTCATCAATGATTGCAACGGAAGTGGCGACGGAGAAGTCTTCGCGTGTAATGGAAATCTTAATTTCGAGTGTATCACCAGTGAAGCACATGTTTGCAAAGGTGATCGGGATTGGCTCTTTAGGAATTGTGCAGATTCTCATCTATGGAGTCGCAGGATTCATTGCCTATCAAATATCTTCAATGGGAGAAGAAAACGATTTGTCTGCTTTTTTTAGTTTGAAAGATTTACAGATCAGTACGTTAGTCTATGCGATTATCTTCTTCTTGTTAGGCTACTTTTTATATGCAACGCTTGCAGCATTGCTCGGCTCGCTTGTCAGCCGAACAGAAGACGTTCAGCAAATGATCATGCCGATGTCATTGCTCGTGGTGGCAGCGTTTATTATTGCGGCATCAGGTCTTGGTAATCCAGAGCTTGGCTATTTGAAGATTGCTTCCTTCATACCGTTCTTTGCACCTCTCGTCATGTTTTTGCGTGTAGGCATGTTGGATTTACCGTTATGGGAGCCTTTACTGTCGATTGCTATCATGATTGTGACCATTATTGTACTTGGCTGGTTTGGAGCGAAAGTATATCGTGGCGGTGTATTGATGTACGGTCCGTCACGTTCATTGAAAGACTTGAAGAAAGCGATTCAATTAGGAAAAGAATAGAACAGACAAAGCCAGGCATCTTAATTGGATGCCGGGCTTTTATGCGCTATCCAGCAGATGAATAATTATGGTAAAATAGAGAACGAGTATTCGAGGGAGAGGTGTACATATGGAGACAATTCGTTTTTTACATATAGCTGATTTGCATTTAGATAGTCCATTTAAAGGGATGGCATCGGCAGGACCAGATGAATTGGCCAGATTGCAGCAATCGACCTTCGTGGCTTTTGAACGATTCGTGACGTATGCGGTAAAAGAACGGCCGGATTTCGTCGTCATGGTTGGTGATCTGTATGATGGAGAAGATCGCAGTTTACGTGCACAAATCCGTTTTCAGCAAGGAATGCAGCAATTAGAAAAGGCAGAAATTCCTGTATTTCTGTCATACGGTAATCACGATCATTTGGCTGGCAATTGGACGAGAGTTTCTTTACCTGGTAATGTGCACGTGTTTTCGGAAGAAGTGGAACAAAAGCAATTGATAGTGAGAGGCGAGATGGTTTCTCTGTATGGCTTCAGCTATCCTCAGCGCCATGTGCGTGAGTCGATGATAGCAGATTATCCGGTAGCAGGCCAAGACGGCTATCATATCGGTTTGTTGCATGGCAGTGTGGCAGGAGATTCCGCTCACGCAGTATACGCGCCATTTACAGTGAGAGAACTGCAAGATAAAAATTATCACTACTGGGCGCTAGGTCATATACATAAGCGTCAGCAGTTAGCGGAAGAGCCTCTGATTGTTTATCCCGGAAACATACAAGGACGACATCGTAATGAGCAAGGTGTAAAAGGATTTTATGACGTATCATTATCCGGTGAAGATGCGTCTTTAAAATTTGTCCGAACTTCTAACATTGTGTTCACCACTTTGACTGTTTCCTGTGAAGGTGTGGAATATGCAGATGATTGGGTTACGGTATGCCAGGAAGCAATCGATACACTAGCAACCGAAATGGGAAGTATGGTCGTTGAATTAGTGATGGAACATACAGAAGGATTAACTGCCGATTTACTACATGTGTCATCTGAATCAGAATGGATTGATATATTGAGAGAACAATATTCTGGTTTGGATCCATTTGTGTGGATTGCGTCAATTGAATGGCCAGGAACGTCAAATATGGAGTTGTCGAAAACATTGTTGGAACCGGTGGAATATACGTTGGAATGTTGGGATCAGAATGACTGGGACGATCTTGTGAAAGAAGTTTATAGCCATCGCGCTGGACGTTATTTAGAACGCTTGACCCCGAGTGAAACAGAACAATTGAAAGTGAAGGCTGCCGCTTTACTGGCGAATGAACTGCTGAAGGAGGGATGATCAATTGAACATCCGAAAGATCGTCTTGTATGGGTTTGGTCAGCATGAAAATATAGAAATTGAATTACACGAGGGTATGAATCTTCTTTATGGACCGAATGAAGCAGGCAAAACAACTATTCAGCAAGCAATTCTACATATTTTATTTGGATTTCCACAAAAGAATCAGCAAGAGCTCCGTTATGAACCGAAAACAGGTGTGAAATATGGTGGTTGTCTCCATATAGAAGATGAAGAATTTGGAGATTGGATGATCGAACGTATACGGGGAAGGTCATCGGGAGATGTGAGCATTCGCTTTGATGATGGACGCTCGGCAGGGGAAGAAGAGTTGAACCGATTGCTGAGAGGATATGATCGTCGTGCATTTGAAGCGATTTTTTCTTTCTCGCTGTTTCAGTTGCAAGGGCTCGAGAAGATGGATGAAGATGAACTGAGTCGCACATTGCTAGCGTCTGGAACTACGGGCCTCGATGTATTGTGGAAAGTGGAAAAAAGAATGGAAAAAGAGGCAGCTAGCTTATTTAAAAAAACGGGAAGAATACCTCTTATGAATCAAAAACTGGCAGAGATAAAGGAACTTGAACAAGCAATGCAACAAGAACAGCA
Organism: Sporosarcina obsidiansis; assembly: GCF_009651005.1. GTDB lineage: Bacteria > Bacillota > Bacilli > Bacillales_A > Planococcaceae > Sporosarcina > Sporosarcina obsidiansis. Next base: position 152,468 of record NZ_WHVW01000007.1, on the reverse strand, counting down.
AAAGCTTGCGACATTCGATTCACTATCAGAACAACAGCGCCAATTGGACGAGCAAGTACAGGCACTGCGAAGGGAAGAACAGAAGTTACATGATCAAGCTGAAAAACAGATGATTGCCATGCAGGTTGTACCGCTGCAACAACAGCAACGACAATTAATGGAGCAGCTTGCACAATTTTCGAATGACAATTTCCCTGTAGATGGAATCCGACGCTATGAAGAGTTGGCTAGTAAACTGGCTGAACTAGAAATTAAAAAAACACGTTTAGTAAATGAACAGCAACAATGGAAAGCTGAAATAGTTGAATTGCGACCAGACAGCGAACGACAGCAGTTGGAACGCTGGGTAGCTCAGGAAGCAGAATGGCATCGGTTACGTACAGATATACTCTCGGCAGAACAGGAAATCAAACTGCTTGATACGAAAAAGGTGCAACTCAAACATCGCCTTGGACTCACAGATGAACAGATGGTAGCAGTGGAGAAAATGGATATCTCCATACAAAGAGAACGTCAGCTAGAACCGCTATTGCTTGAGCACTCTGATGCTGAACAGCAACTGCATGCGCTGAGTCGGCTGATTGCAGAAGTGGAAAACGATCGTCAGGAAGCAGAGAGGCGAAAAGAGGAACTTGATCGGCAGGAGGTTACAGAGCAGGAGCTAACGAAACTGCAACAATGGCCACAGTTGAAACGTAGAGTTGCAGAGGCTAAAGCCATCGTATCTGTTTCTGACAAGCAACAATTATCTAACCGCCTGATCCCACTGTTATTCATCGTCATCGGTCTTGCTATCGGTGCATATAGTATGTTGCAACAGCAGTGGTTGTTTGTGCTTATTGGCTTCCTCAGTTTGGCTACTGGAATTTGGATTTGGAAACAGCAGCCTCATTCATTGGAAGAACAGCGGGCGTTCATTCGAGAAAATGAATCAGTAGCTAGCGAACTTGATAGTTTGGCTGAGCGATATGAAAAACTGCAAAGGGATCGGCAACAGTTATTCGAGGAAATTGGGAGACTTGACCGTAAACTTCAGAAGCTTGCGGCTGAGATGGAACAAGTGCACAGTCAAAAGAAGCAAGCCGTTAATGCATTGCAGAAATTTGTGCAAGAAGATCCAATCGATATGACATTCAATGTAAAAGAGAGTTTCCGTCTACTGCGTGAATTACAAGACGTGACAGCAGAGCAACAAATATGGCAGCAACGTTTGCAGTTAGGGAGACAGCAACTGCAAGAACGATTGGAGGCTGTGGAAGCCATACTCGGGCCGGTAACCGAAGACGTGGTACATGACCAATTGCGAAGAGAACTGATGACTCAAAAAGAACTGCATGCTACAGCTCGTAGTAGGGAGCAGACGCTAGAAGCGCTCGATAATCAGTTGCAGGAAACGGAGTTGTTACTGAATTCTGTGAAAAATGAAATCCAAGAGTTATTCGAGCAAACGGGAGTGTCGGAGAAAGAACAGTTTTATATTGCTTATCAAAATGACCAAGATGCCCAACTGGTAAAAAGGCAGTTGACGGAAGTTAACTCGCAACTCTCCCTATATACAAAAGAACCATTAACAACTGACTGGACCTTGCCAGAACTTGAACGTAGCCGAAAGAAAATAGCAGATCGTCTGCAAGTTCTTCGTAAAGAAGTAACTGAACGGGTAGACGAGCAAGTGCGAGTGACTCATGAGCTATCGCAACTTAAAACAAGTAAGACATACAGTGAACTTCAGCAATTATTTGAAGTTCGAAAAGCTGAACTTGAAGAACTCGCGAAGCAATGGATGGCCCGAAAAGCAGTGTCAGTAGCAATCCGTCAGACGATGAGTGAGTGGAGAGAGCATCAATTGCCTGCTGTTCTGGACAAGGCGAATGAATGGTTTAACCGCTTAACTGGGAATCGTTACCGTACATTAGGTCTAACATCGGAAGGGTATTTTCAGGCAGTAACCCGCGATGGTCAACAATTTACGATAAATGAACTAAGTCAGGCAACAAAAGAGCAGGCTTACCTTTCATTACGCCTAGCACTTGCTTCCGCTCTCTTGGACCGTGCGCCGTTTCCAATTATCATGGATGATCCAATTGTTCACTTTGATAATGAAAGACTTTCGCGTATGATAGAAATAATTAAAGAGTTACAGCCATCTCATCAATTTTTATATTTTACTTGCCATGCAGAAATGGAAACGAAATGGTCAAGTAAATTACATAAAGTCGAGATTGGTACTAGAGTAAAAGGAGAGATCCAGTAATGAAAAAACTAATGGAACACGAAGTTGGAGAGCCTGTTGATCTATATTTGTTGATTAAACAAGCGACTAAAGGCGTTACACAACAGGGCAGTCCTTTCATGACATTGATTCTTCAAGATAAAAGCGGTGATCTCGAAGCGAAATTGTGGGATACGGGCGAGGAACAAGCACGTATGTATCAAGCTGCCACTATCGTAAAAGTAGGCGGAGAAGTACATGAATATCGTGGTAAAAATCAATTGCGTATTAAAGCGATCCGTCCGATTAAGGAAGATGAAGGAGTTACGATTGCAGATTTGGTTCCATCCGCCGAAAAAAGTAAAGAAGTGTTATTTGAAGAATTAATGCAATATTTCTTTGAAATGAAAAATCCACATATTCAGCGGATTACTCGCCACTTATTGAAAAAGCACCAGCAAGATTTTATGTTGTATCCTGCTGCTACGAGAAACCATCATGACTATGTAACAGGTTTGCTAGACCATGTAGTATCGATGCTCAAGCTTGGAAAGGCTATCGCCGAGTTGTATCCAACCTTGAATAAAGACTTACTGTATGCGGGTATTATTTTGCATGACGTAGGGAAAGTCATTGAACTATCCGGTCCAGTCGGCACACAGTACACGATTGAAGGGAATCTTCTCGGACATATCACGATCATGGTGAATGAAATTTCCAAGGCTGCAGAGGAACTCGAGTTAGAAGGCGAGGAAATCATGCTACTTCAACATATGGTGTTGTCACATCATGGGAAGGAAGAGTGGGGTAGCCCGAAACGACCAATGCTGAAGGAAGCAGAAATTCTTCATTATATAGATAATATTGATGCAAAAATGAACATGCTGAACCGCGTCATGTCTAAGACGACACCCGGTGAGTTTTCAGAGCGTGTATTTCCATTGGACAATCGCTCGTTTTATAAACCAACATTTGAGTGAACAAGAAGTAACAATTAGTAATGAAGTTAAAAAAATCTCCCACAGCCGTGGGAGATTTTTTCTTATTTACTTTCTTCTTTTTCTGTTTCTTTATCGTCTTGCTCTACTTCTACGTCAGGAGTTTCGTCAGCAGCTGGCTGATCCTCCATTTTGAACAAGTCGAGAGCAGATTTTAGATCTTTGTCTTTAATCTTAACATCTGCTTCTTTCACCAACTTGGCTACTTTTGACAATAATTCATTTTCATCAGATTTTTCCATTAAGAGTTCTTGACGCATTTCATCTTTCTCTTCATCTGTGATCTTTTTGTCTTCTTTTTGACGCTTCTCTTTTACTTCAATAATGTGGAAACCGTGATCAGATTGAACAGGTTCACTAATTGTTCCTGGCTCTAAATCATAAGCTGCGCTCCAGAATTCAGGAACCATTACGCCATAACCAAACCAGTCCAGATCGCCGCCTTTATCTTTAGAACCTGGGTCTGTGGAGTATTCTTTCGCAACTTTCGCAAAATCTTCTCCTTTATCCAGTTTCTCTTTCACTTCTTTTGCTGTTTCTTCATCAGCAACTAGAATGTGACGAGCGTTAATTTCTGATTGAGTTTCTTCAATACGTTTATTCAACTCTTCATCTGTTACTTTAACTCCGTCAGTTAGTGCTGCTTCTTGCAACATGTTCAGACGAATCATTTTCTTAAAGCTTTCAGGTGTCTGTCCTTGTTGTGCCAAGAAAGCTTCAAAGTTTTCGCCAAGTTGTTCTTTGTTCTTGTCAAACTCTGCGTCCACTTTTTTCTCGTCTACCTTATACTTATCTTCAAGAACTTTTTCGAGGACAATCATCTGAAGGGCTTGTTCACCAACAGAATCTTTCATCTCTTTATAGAATTCCTCTTTCGTCACATCTCCTGCTTTGGATGTCATGACGACTTCGTTATCTCCACCGCCAGAGCAAGCAGAAAGAGCTGCGACAGATGCCGCTAGTGTAAAGGCTAAAATTTTCTTTTTCATTAAATAACTCCCCTAATCTGATATCGTTACAAGTTAACACTATATCATAAAACGTTTGAAAATCAAAAAGGTTCCCACTTCATCAATAACGCCTCGGTATAATGGAGGACTACACGATGCAGAGAATTTTGCCTTTGTTCATCTATTCCGCAAGAGTGTAACTCTTACGGAAGAAAGTGAAGTGCCCAACCGCTTTTTTCTTTCTACGCATAAGATACAGTGTGAAAGGGGGTGCCTTCATGAGCGGTTATAGTTCTGGCGGAGCAGGTGCATCTGGCTTTGCTTTAATAGTTGTTTTGTTCATCTTGTTGATTATTGTTGGTGCAGCTTACTTGTGCTAAAAAAAAGCCCTACCCCTTAATGGGGTGGGTTTACATATCTTGTTTAAACATTAAAGAAAACTTCCACGTATAAAGACAAAATGAGGATCGTGATAAGAATATTCACAGTCCGATAGATTTTCGGCTGCTTCTCATCTGGAATCTCTCTAGATTGACAAAGAGCAAATGTCATTTTATTAATTTGATATAAGTAAAACAATGAAAATAGAATGGTGATGGTGAGAACCATTTTAGACCTCCTCTTTAATGCGTCTGTACTATCATAGCAGAATATGAGAGCAAAAGGAAAAAACCGAATTACTTGTTGACTATTCTTATGTTTCTACTTCTGCCTTTTGCAGATAATCTTCCTGATCTTCATAGGTCTTCTCAATATTCTGGAATCCTCGCTCGAAAATATCCATGAAGTCATCACCGTAAATATTGCGTAGCACAGACATTACTTCGAGAAATTCAGGGAATTTTCCGTAGAGTTCTCTAATAGGTAGGGAGCCCTGAAGTATTCCGTATTCTTCATTATGGTAGTTCGCGTTCATTTCAATCAGTAGTTTTTTGCCTTCATCTGTCACAGTCACATATGTATTGCGTCGGTCGTCATTTTTTTTGGAAAAGTAAAGTAGTTCCCGCTGTTCTAGTTTTTTTGAAAAGTTAAAAGCCGTAGATACATGCATGACGCCGAATTTAGCTATATCGGAAATAGTGGCGCCTTCTAGGTGGAAGGCAATCCATAAAATATGGTGTTCATTAATATTCAGATCATAAGGTTTGATCCATTGTTGCCAATCTTTCTCAACAGCTTTCCATAATGCTTTGGACATTTGGGCAACGCGTTGATTAAAGATCATAGCTTCTTTCCGTGAAATACTTTGCTCTGCCATCGGGGCACCCGCTTTCTGTCAGTCTTTTTATTTATTATACCAAAAAAGCAACAAATAAAAAAGACGGAATAATAAAAAAACTAAGACTAGGTGTAAGTGCTTGCAGAATACGATCGCAAGTCTGGGTATATTCTGCAGCATTCTCTTACACGTTAATCTAGCCAGTGTGGAACTGAAACAGAGGCGGACGATTCTGTCTACCAGTAAAAATCGGATGTATGTACACTAACACATATCTAATTATATGCTTCTTGAGCGTACAATAACCGTATTATCGATTACTAAGAGATTTTTCAAGATCATCCAGAGCAGTTTGAATTGCAGAAATTTCTTTTTCTAACCGCTTTTTATTGTGCTCTGTAGATCGCTGCCAATCTGCTACAGAATCTTTCATTTCTTCCACAGTCTCGGGAACTAGTTCTTTGGCTTCTTTTGTTAAATTTGTGACAGAGTCTTTTAGATCCGCCACTTTGACTTTGACATCTTTTAACTTATCTTTCATTTCAAGTGAAGCAGATTTAACGCTTGACCGCAATTCACTGCCAGGTTTGGGCGTAGAGTAAAGCACTGTGATGGCAGAAGTGACAGCACCAGCCGCCAAACCAATAAAGAATGTAGACGCTTTCATGTGTAAAGCACTCCTTTTTGATGATAGTCATTTTATTAAAGCATGCCAACCCACTAATGGGCAAGATAAAATCTCATAATTATTATGCAAACAAAAGCTTTTCGAAGAGAAAAGCTTTTGAGGACATTTTATGATTCTAGTTTTTGTTTAATATTTTGAGCCAATTCAGAAACGACTTCCATTGGGAATTGTTCCACTTTTGGATTCCATTCCATCTGATAACCATCTGATTTATCGTAACGAGGAATAAAGTGCATATGGAAATGAAAAACGGATTGACCCGCAAAAGATCCATTGTTTTGTAAGAGATTTAACCCTACAGGCTGGAATTCTTCCTTTAATGCATTGGCAATTTTAGGAGCTGCTTTAAATAAATGAGAAGCCTCTTCTTCAGTCAGTTCATACAAGTTTTCTCTGTGCGTTTTTGGTATAAGAAGTACATGGCCTTTTGTGACAGGCATAATATCCATAAATGCAACGACATGCTCGTCCTCGTAAATTTTTTCGCCAGGGATCGTGCCTTCAACAATTTTGCAGAAAATACATGAGGTCATTTCTACACTTCCTTTCATGTTTGGATGTATTGTAGCATATTTTCTGATAGTTAACGAAGTCAAATTAATTACGCCTTGGCGTAATTGCGTCCGGATTTTGAATTGTGCTTGCACAAGTAACTCATTCAAAATTCGTAACATCCACCGGAGATCTTATCTGAATCCAGATAAGGCAATTTTAGAAGTTCTTTGTTAAAATGAAGGAGAAGATTGGAGGAAAGATGATGGCAATTCTAGAACTCGAACATGTAACAGGCGGTTATACGCGCAAGCCGGTTTTGCACGATCTCTCATTCAAAATTGAAGAAGGGGAACTGGTAGGACTAATCGGACTGAATGGCGCAGGCAAAAGTACTACAATCAAACATATTATTGGCGTGATGAATCCTCTGCAAGGCACGATTACAATTGACGGTGCAACATTTAGTGATAAAGCACATTATCGACAGTCATTCAGCTATATACCTGAAACTCCTGTACTTTATGAAGAGCTGACTTTGCAGGAACATTTGGAGTTGACTGCGATGGCATATGGTTTGGACAAGCAGCAATTTGAAATACGGACAGAACAGTTATTGAAGGAATTCAGAATGGAAAAACGACTAAAGTGGTTCCCCGCACACTTTTCAAAAGGGATGCGACAAAAAGTCATGATTATGTGCGCATTTTTAGTAGAACCTAAATTGTATATCATTGATGAACCATTTGTCGGTTTAGATCCACTAGCAATTCGTGCACTGTTAGATCAGATCATTGAGCGCAAGAAGGCCGGTGCGTCTATCTTGATGTCCACACACGTTCTAGCAACGGCAGAGAAATATTGTGATCGTATTATCTTGCTTCATGAAGGTCGTATCCGTGCAAATGGTACAATGGATGACTTGCGTAAAGCTTTCGGTCGCCCCAATGCAACATTGGATGATCTTTATATTGCAATGACTGAGGAAACTGATCATGAACAGCATGCGTGATATTTGGGGACAACGATTTTTCCATTACATGAATGAATTGCAAAAGTATATGCGTTATGTATTTACAGGACATTTGGCTATTGTATTCATGTTCGCCATCGGGGCAGGCGGCTATGCTTACAGCGAGTGGCTGAAGGAAGTGCCGGTTAGTTTCCCTTCTGCTCTTATCGTGTCCATCGTCATCGCATTACTTCTGATGAATTCTGGTCCTACGACTTTGTTGAAGCCTGCGGACATAGTGTATTTCTTGCCTTTAGAGCATCAATTGGAAAGTTACATGAAACGAGCAATTTCCTGGACAACTTTTTCACAACTTCCGTTACCAATTATTACGGTTGTTATAGCGTTACCTCTATTGAAAGCGACAGAAATTGGAACGGGCATTGATTATCTATTGATCGTACTGTTAATCATCGCCCTAAAATCACTATACGTAGGTACGGAATACTGCGTACGAGTGGTCAGTCAGGAATTTGTCTGGCCAGATCGATTGATTCGGTTCGTACTAGCATTTTTAGCGATCCAGTTTGGTTTGATTTGGAGTCCAATTGCTATTTTGTTAGGGATTATAGTAGCTATTATGTATGCGAAATGGTGGGAAAAACAAGCAAGTCAAAAGCCTTTCCCGTATGAACAATTTATCGAGTTGGAACAGAACCGGATGATGCGTTTTTATCGATTTGCCAATTACTTTACAGAAGTGCCTCATCTGGTCGGGTCTGTCAGCAAACGAAATTGGCTGAAGTTTGCAATGAAACAACCTACATTTAACCGACGAGATGTACAAGCGTTTCTTGTAAGGAGGACATTTATCCGGACGGATGATACATTCTGGCTGTGGCTCAGACTGACGGTAATATCCGCCCTTGGTGCATTGCTCATCCCTTTGCCGATCGTATCTTTTATCTTCGTGGGTGCACTAGCATTCGCAACAGCAGTCCAGCTGATCTTAGCATTAGAAGGTGGTTTCGAGTTCACCATGGATCAGCTATTCCCTGAAGAAGAGGAAAAATCCCAAAGCAAAGCCGTCCGCGCCTTAGTTAGACGACTCATCTTGCTGCAAGCATTTATTTTGTTACTAGCAGCACTGCCATTGTACGGAGTAAGCCTCACACCCGTACTGATTGCTCTAGTTGCCATCATTGTAGGTGAGGCTACGATTCGATTAACTAAGGAACAAGAAGTGGAGCTATGAGATGTACATCTTAAATGGGCGAATAACCTTTTTGAGTGGGCAACAGCAATCAATCTTAGTCGATTTGTTATAAATCACTTCCATAGAACTGAAATATCTGAATATATGTACCTAGTAGACATCTGACTGACTATATAGAAATCATTCAAAAGTTCGAATAGTTAGTATTGTAGTTGCAAAAAGGGTTTCATTGCATATATAATTACTAAAAGGTATCAGGGGTGAGAGAGATGAACAATAACAACTCATATGCTGAATTTTTAAAAGCCGTAGGGAACAACAGCACTTCTCTCCAGGCGGAAAAGTTGCTGAATGAAATTTATTGGGATCTATTTTTACAACATATTCACTGGGAACAAACGAAAGCCCGTATTATGAACCTTATCGATGACGCATTAGATCGCCATGACGAAGAAGCATTCCAGACATATACTCAACAACTATCAGAGTTCACTCAAGAACAAGGATATAAATACGAACCAAAATAACCGTGAAAACACTATGCAGATCTATTCTGTATAGTGTTTTTCTTTTTGTAAATACATGGATTAGTGGTGCCAAGTAATTCTATTACGCTGAACGTTTCTATAGGTTCGTATAGGGTAACATATGAGATATACATACTTATTTTAAAACGTACGTTCGTTAATTCTTTGGAAAAGAGAGTGGCTGTGGTAAAATAGAAGGACTAGGTGTTTGAGAAGAGGAGTGGAACCATGTGAATGAAACATTTCAATTGCAAGCCCCATATACCCCACAAGGAGATCAGCCTACAGCGATCGCGAGCCTTGTAGGTGGATTAAAAGAAGGTAAAAAACATCAAACGTTGTTAGGAGCAACAGGGACAGGAAAAACGTTCACCGTTTCCAACGTCTTAACAGAAATTAATAAACCAACACTGGTCATTGCTCATAATAAAACATTGGCCGGCCAATTATATAGTGAATTCAAAGAGTTCTTTCCAGATAATGCGGTCGAGTATTTCGTTAGTTTCTATGACTTTTATCAGCCGGAAGCGTATGTACCACAAACGGATACGTATATTGAAAAAGATTCATCTATCAATGATGAGATCGATAAACTTCGTCACTCTGCGACTAGTTCCTTATTTGAACGGAACGACGTATTGATTGTCGCGTCCGTATCGTGTATTTATGGTCTCGGTTCACCTGAAGAATATAATGAAATGGTCGTATCATTGCGGACAGGTATGGAAATACCGCGCAATGACTTGTTACGTAAACTTGTCGATATTCAATATGAGCGTAATGACATCAACTTTACTCGCGGTACTTTCCGTGTAAGAGGTGATGTGGTGGAAGTTTTCCCAGTATCTAGAGATGAACGTTGTATCCGTCTTGAATTTTTTGGAGATGAAATCGAACGCATACGTGAAGTGGATGCATTAACAGGTGAAGTGCTCGGCGATCGAGAGCACGTAGCAGTTTTTCCAGCGTCTCACTTCGTCACACGCGAAGAAAAATTATTGAAAGCAATTGCCAATATAGAAATCGAGTTGGAAGAGCAACTTAAGTATTTACGTGATAACGATAAATTACTGGAAGCGCAACGTCTAGAGCAACGGACCCGCTATGATCTGGAAATGATGCGAGAAATGGGCTTCTGTTCGGGTATCGAAAACTACTCCAGACATTTGACGTTACGGGAAGCAGGAGCTACACCGTATACGCTACTTGATTACTTTCCGGATGATTTTTTAATTGTGGTCGATGAAAGTCATGTCTCTCTTCCACAGATCCGAGGTATGTATAATGGTGACCAAGCTCGTAAGAAGGTATTAGTAGAACACGGTTTCCGTCTGCCATCTGCACTGGATAACCGACCGTTAATGTTCGAGGAATTTGAGCAGCATATCAATCAGGCGATGTATATTTCCGCAACGCCAGGTCCCTATGAGATTGAGCATACGGATGAAATGGTCGAGCAGATTATACGTCCGACGGGTCTGTTAGATCCGACCATCGAAGTGCGCCCGATTGAAGGGCAGATTGATGATTTATTAGATGAAATTCAGTTGCGCATCGATCGTAATGAACGTGTACTGATTACGACGCTAACGAAGAAGATGTCAGAAGATCTGACGGATTATTTGAAGGATATCGGAATTAAAGTACAGTATCTTCATTCTGAAGTGAAGACGCTGGAACGAACGGAAATTATTAGGGAACTGCGCCTGGGTACGTACGATGTTCTGATCGGTATCAACTTATTACGCGAAGGGATCGATATACCGGAAGTATCATTGGTAGCGATTTTGGATGCGGATAAAGAAGGGTTTCTACGTTCCGAACGATCCTTAATACAGACGATTGGGCGAGCCGCGCGTAATTCTGAAGGCCGCGTGATCATGTACGCAGATAAAATGACGGACTCCATGCAAAAGGCGATTAGTGAAACAGAACGACGCCGAGAAATTCAACAAGCGTACAATGAAAAACATGGGATTACGCCACAAACGATCAAAAAACCAATTCGAGAAGTGATCCGTGCGACTCAAGTGGCGGAAGAAACAGAATCTTATTTACAACGAATGACGGAAGGCAAGAAGCTATCAAAAGATGAGAGAAGCTTGCTGCTCGTTAAATTGGAAAAAGAGATGAAGGAAGCAGCCAAAGCTCTGGACTTTGAGAGAGCTGCCGAGTTGCGAGACAGTATTATAGAACTGAAGGCAGAAAGGTAGAATCCGGATGAAAAATAAAGAACTTGTAATCCAAGGAGCAAGAGCACATAACCTGAAAGACATTACCGTCAAGATTCCACGTGACCAATTAGTAGTCATCACGGGCTTATCAGGTTCTGGAAAGTCCTCACTTGCTTTCGATACGATCTATGCAGAAGGGCAGCGGCGTTATGTGGAATCATTGTCTAGCTACGCTCGGCAATTTCTCGGGCAAATGGACAAGCCAGATGTAGATTCTATTGAAGGGTTATCGCCTGCCATATCGATCGATCAGAAGACGACTAGCCGAAATCCGCGTTCTACAGTCGGTACGGTTACGGAGATTTATGACTATTTGCGTTTGCTCTATGCAAGAGTAGGAAAGCCAGTTTGTCCGTTGCACGGCACGGAAATTTCTACACAGACAGTCGAACAAATGGTGGATCGAGTCATAGAATTGCCTGAACGAACACGAATTCAAATCCTCGCTCCGATTATTTCGGAGCGGAAAGGCACCCACGCAAAATTGATTGAGGATATTAAGAAACAAGGGTATGTACGTGTTCGGGTTAACGGTGAGACGATTGATTTAGACGACAATATTGAGTTAAATAAAAATAAAAAGCATACGATTGAGATTGTCATCGACCGGATTGTGATGAAAGAAGGCGTGGAGACGCGTCTTAGTGACTCGCTTGAATCTGCCTTGCGCCTAGCGGACGGAAATGTCATTGTTGACGTGATCGGAGAAGAAGAGCTGTTTTTCAGTGAGCATCATGCCTGTCCGATTTGTGGATTTTCCATTGGAGAACTAGAGCCACGCATGTTTTCATTCAACAGCCCATTTGGTGCTTGTCCTGAATGTGATGGTTTGGGGATGAAATTGGAAGTAGATCCTGACCTAGTCATCCCAAATAAAGATTTGACGCTGAAAGAACATGCAATAGCGCCATGGGAACCGACTAGCTCTCAGTACTATCCAGAGTTGCTGAAGACGGTGGCAAAGCATCATGGGATCGACATGAGTGTTCCAGTTAGTGAATTAGCAGATACAGATGTTGAAAAGCTGTTAAAAGGTTCTACAAAAGAAAAAATCCATTTCCGTTACACCAATGAATTCGGTAGTACACGCGACAGCAATATATATTTTGAAGGGGTTCTACGCAATATCGAGCGTCGGTATCATGAAACATCCTCTGATTATATTCGCGAACAGATGGGGAAGTATATGACAGAACGACCATGCCCTGCTTGTCTCGGCTATCGTTTAAAGCCTGAATCGTTGGCGGTGTTAATTGACGGACAGCATATCGGCTTGATTACGGAACGTTCAATTGTGGATACAGTGAAATTCTTCAAACAACTACAGCTATCTGAGAAAGATGCACAAATTGCAGATATGATTTTACGGGAGATTCAAGAACGCTTAGGCTTTTTGATCAATGTAGGTCTAGATTATTTGAATTTGTCACGCTCGGCAGGCACATTATCCGGTGGAGAAGCACAGCGGATACGATTGGCTACACAAATCGGTTCTCGTCTGACAGGTGTTCTTTATATTTTAGATGAGCCATCAATCGGCTTGCATCAGCGAGATAATGATCGACTCATTACTACGTTACAAAGTATGCGAGATATTGGCAATACATTAATTGTAGTAGAACATGACGAAGACACGATGATGGCAGCCGATTATTTAATCGATATCGGGCCTGGCGCGGGTGTAGCAGGTGGAGAAATTGTGGCAGCTGGCACTCCAGCTAAAGTGATGAAAAACAAAAAGTCTTTGACTGGAAAATATTTGAGTGGAGAGTTGTTTATCCCCTTACCTGTAGCACGAAGACCTCGTGACGAGCGGAGTATAGTGATTACAGGAGCAGCGGAAAACAATCTGAAACATTTAGATGTAGAATTTCCATTAGGACAATTTATCGCTGTGACAGGTGTTTCTGGTTCGGGGAAAAGTACGCTAGTCAATGAAATCTTACACAAAGCATTAGCGCAAAAATTGAATCGCTCGAAACAAAAACCAGGTACGTTTGATGAGATCAACGGACTAGAGCATTTGGAAAAGGTCATTGATATCGATCAGTCACCGATTGGACGTACACCGCGTTCCAACCCTGCGACGTATACAGGGGTATTCGATGACATACGGGACGTCTTTGCCATGACCAATGAAGCGAAAGTGCGTGGCTATAAAAAAGGTCGATTTAGTTTCAATGTCAAGGGTGGACGTTGTGAGGCGTGCCGTGGAGATGGGATTATAAAAATTGAGATGCATTTCTTGCCGGATGTCTACGTCCCCTGTGAAGTGTGCCATGGAAAACGTTATAACCGGGAGACGTTGGAAGTGACATACAAAGGGAAGAACATAGCGGATGTGTTGGCGATGACAGTAGAGGATGCGGTAATCTTTTTCGAGAATATCCCGAAAATCCATCGCAAACTGCAGACGATTGTAGATGTGGGACTAGGCTATGTTCAGCTTGGACAGCCTGCTACCACGTTATCTGGCGGTGAAGCACAACGAGTTAAATTGGCCTCTGAACTGCACAAACGTTCCAATGGGAAGTCGTTTTATATTTTGGATGAGCCGACAACGGGTCTCCATGTCCATGATATCGCGAAATTATTGGAAGTACTTCAACGTCTCGTGGATGGCGGCAATACGGTACTCGTTATCGAACACAATTTGGATGTCATCAAAACAGTGGATTATATTATTGATATTGGACCAGAAGGTGGAGATAAAGGTGGGCAGATCGTTGCAACCGGAACGCCAGAGGAAGTAGCAGAAGTGAAGGAATCATATACAGGAAAGTATTTGCGTTCAATTTTGGAGCGAGATCGAGACCGCATGAAACAGCTGATACAGAAAACCGGAAAATAATAGCCAGATGAAACTTTTAGATTGCACAGCCGTATAAATAGATAGGAACCGAATAGGATGTTCAAAATGAGGAGGAATTTAGAGATGCAAAATGAACGCAGACGAATACTTACGTTGCTAGAAGAAGGTAAAATCACAGCGGACGAAGCGTTGAAATTATTGGAAGCACTTGGAAAGCAATCGGATTCTTCAGTTCAAGACGAAAAGACGTCCACTGTACAACATCCCTATACTGAAAAGGAACGGCCTGCATTTGAAGATCAACCAAAGAAGGAAAAGTCTGTGGAATCGACTGATCCACATCATACAACAGACGAATCTTCAGCTGATGACTTTTTTGAAGATATACGCAAAGAATTCATGAGTGTCGGAGACCGTTTTATGCAATTTATGGATACTGCTGTGCAGCGCGTGAAGACGTTCGATTTTGAGGCACCTTTCGGCAAGTCGGTAGCTTTTACTCATTCGGAGAAAAAGAGCGTAGATGATGTAGAGGAACTCATTCTTCACATTGATCATGGGAAAGTAGAAGTTCACTCGACTGACGAAAAGGAAATTACTGCAAAATTCTCTGTTAAGTATTTCAATCAAGATTCAGAGTCGGAAGCACGTAGCCAGTTTCTCGACAAACTGTTATTTGTAAAAGATGGCAACAAACTTCGAATCGGTAGCGATATGAAAATGGTGCAGGTAAATGTGGATTTATATGTACCGAATTATCAGCCCTACCATAAACTGTCCGTGCGATTAGTGAATGGTGGCTGTTCAGTGGAGAATGTAGATTTTAACGAGCTACGCGTGAAAACAGCGAATGGTAAAATCGAATGTGCGCATATCAAGTTCGACGAAGCTGAATTAGAAACTGCAAATGGCATGGTCCGTTTATTGAAGGTGCGTGGCAATAAACTTGAAGCAGAAACGTTGAATGGTCGTGTGTATGTAGATGGCGAATTGCTGGACATCGATGCGAAGTCATTAAACGGCAATGTCAGCTTGACCACTACCTCTGCCAATGCAAAACGCCTAGATGCCAAGTCCATTAGTGGAGCTGTCGAGCTGTATTTCCCTTCATCTATCGGATTGAATGGCGAAATCACTTCCAATATGGGGAAATTGGACTTGCAACTAAAAGACGTATCACGTGTGGAAGAGCAAGAACAATTCCTACATCGTACAATTCGTTTTAGTAAATCCGGCGATGACGATACGAAGGCGCCTTTACAAATTACAGGTGAGTCTAAAACAGGCTCTGTCTTGGTACACTATAACTCCATTGAGCTATAAGTCGCCGTGAATTTAAATGCACCTGCTCAACCACTATATTGTGGAGGAGCAGGTGCATTTTATTTGTTATAAATCCAACATAGTATGCCGAAAGTTAACGCTCTTGCACATTGCAGTTGATACGCTTTACTCTGCAGCAAAGTCGCCTCAGTTCGATGCGACATAAAGCCGCATTCTGCAAGGATGGCTGGCATATGGGTGTCACGTAATACGGCGAAATCCGCTTTTTTCACTCCTCGATCAGTTCGTTGACAGGCAGTGATGAGAGCTTTTTGAACATAATTTGCAAGAACTGATGCACTTTTACTTGCTTGCGGATAGATGTAGGTCTCAATCCCTTGTGCCTTACTCCAACCATTGCCATGTGCATTGGCATGAATTGATACATAAGCGTCTGCGCGTAATCGATTTGCTATAGCAGTTCGTTCATGTAAAGGGACATCCCGAGATGACTCGTGTGCATATCGAATCGTCACTCCTTCTCTTATCAGACGTTCGCCAACAAGTGAAGCAACTACCGAATTAAATTGAAATTCACGTAGCTTCCCGTCAGGTGTTCGTTTTCCGGGCGTATTAGGTCCGTGCCCCGCGTCAAGAATGATGGTTGTCAAATCTCTCCACTCTCCTTTATTCTCTATATAGACGCTATTTTAGAATAGGAGACAGCAAAGATGGAAAATCTACGGGGTTAAATCCATTTCATTTCTTTTTCTTCATGTTAAAATGAGGATTGAATGAGTAGTTACTAGCTTTTATGTGAAATTTACATTCAATTTGTATAGTAGGAAAGCGGGGGAGCTTTATGGGCGAACTAACAGTAGAAGATATTATGAACCGATTTGGTCTAGAATTGATTGCCGGACATGACGGTATTCACCGGCAAGTCTATACGAGTGATATATCTCGACCTGGTCTAGAGATGGCCGGTTATTTTGACTATTATCCTTCGGAGCGCGTGCAATTAATTGGACGTAAGGAAATGTCGTTCTTGGAAACGCTACCGTCGATTACGAGAAGGAAACGGCTAGAACGACTCTGCTCAGACAATACACCTGCATTTATTATTGCTCACGGTGAAGAAGGTCCAAAAGAGCTTGGTCATTTAGCGGAAGAGAAAAATATTCCGGTACTGCGGACTGATTACAAAACTACACAATTTTCTGGTATGCTGACCAATTATTTAATTGGCCAATTAGCGCCTATGACAACGGTCCATGGGGTGTTAGTAGACGTGTATGGCGTTGGGGTTTTGATCACAGGTGGTAGTGGTGTTGGAAAGAGTGAGACGGCATTAGAGCTCATTAAGCGAGGCCACCGACTTGTGGCTGATGACTCGGTGGAAATCCGTCAAGTTGCCGACAATGTGTTAATCGGTACGTCTCCAAAAATTTTAAAGCATATGTTAGAGATTCGTGGTGTGGGCATTATTGATATGATGACATTATTTGGTGCGAGTGCAGTGAAAGATGATAAGCGGGTGTTATTGGCGGTAGATTTGGAAATCTGGGATACGGATAAACATTATGATCGTCTCGGTATCGATGAAGAGAAGATTGAAATCCTCGATTCGCAAATTACACGTTTATCCGTTCCTGTCAGACCCGGACGAAATCTATCGGTCATCATCGAAGTGGCAGCCATGGATTATCGGATGAAGAGACTCGGTTTCAATGCTGCTGAAGAATTTACAAAGCGCTTGGATCAAGCGATCGCAGAGAATGCGGAAATTTTGAAAGAAGAGGGGCGCAACTAAGTGAATTTATCTTTACTTGCTATTAATCCCGTGGCTATTAGCATAGGAAGCCTAGAAGTGCGCTGGTACGGTATTTTAATTGCTTTGGGAATTATTTTAGGGTTTATGATTGTACAACGTGAAATGTTAAAAAAAGGTATGCATCCTGACTTTCTGACAGACATGCTCATTTGGGCAATTCCTATCTCCATCATTAGTGCACGCATTTATTATGTCATATTTACATGGGATTTTTATCGTGAACATCCTGGCCAGATTATTCAGATCTGGAATGGTGGGATTGCCATTCATGGTGCGTTGATTGGTGCTATTATTACAGCTGTTATATTTACAAGAAAGCGTGGCGTATCGTTTTGGAAGGTAGCCGATATTACAGCACCTGGCCTGTTAATCGGTCAGATCATTGGGCGATGGGGCAATTTTATGAATCAGGAAGCGCATGGCGGACCCGTTTCTGATGCCTTTAAAGAAAATACCATTATTCCAGACTGGATCATGAACCAAATGACGATCGATGGCGTAACCTACCATCCAACGTTTTTATATGAGTCGCTATGGAATGTTGTGGGTCTAATTTTGATTTTAGTAATAAGAAGAGTGCTAAAGATGAAGCGTGGAGAAATCTTTTTGTTTTATGTGATCTGGTATTCAATCGGCCGATTCTTTATTGAGGGAATGCGAACAGATAGCTTGTATGTCATAGGTAGCTTGCGAGCAGCGCAGTTAGTTTCCGTGACTGGCGTCATTGTGGCAATAGCTATTTTGCTATACCGCCGATTTGTTATGAAAGTGGATGTGAATTATCAAGATGAACGCAAATAATATCGCATTATCCACTACTGCACGAAATGGTTTGAAGTCAGGATTGAAAACCACCTGGTCGCTCGGGAAAATTATTTTTCCTATCACATTAATCATTACAATTCTACAATTTACACCGATACTCCCGTGGTTAGTTGAGCTAGTATCTCCCATTATGCATATTTTTGGTTTGCGTGGTGAAGCGGCAGTGCCGATTGTGCTCGGAAATACGTTGAATCTGTATGCTGGAATTGCGGGAATCATTTCATTGGAATTGACTGTAAAAGAAGTGTTTATCATTGCCGTGATGATTAGTTTCGCTCACAATTTGTTTATTGAAACGGCCGTGGCATTGAAAGTCGGTGTTAAACTATGGCTCGTGATTGTCGTTAGACTTGGATTGGCCGTACTTTCTGGTATTTTGCTGAATCTCTTCTGGACAGGTGGTTCAGAAATTGCTCAATACGGTTTGACACCACAAGCCGAAGTTATTCCAGAAGGGTTTTGGCAGATTTTCCTTCTAGGTGTGGAGAAAGCATCATTTGGTGTTTTGCAGCTAGCAATGATTGTGCTCCCGCTGATGCTATTTGTTCAATTCGTGAAGGACCGAAATTACCTAGAGTATTTTTCGAAGGGACTCGCACCGTTTACGAAGTTGATCGGCGTGAAACCCAATGCCTCCATGACTCTCGTTGCGGGTTTATTAATTGGTCTTGCATATGGAGCTGGGGTTATGATTCAGGCAGTGCAGGAAGATGGCGTTTCCAAACGAGATATTACGTTAGCATTTATTTTTTTAATGGCTTGTCATGCGGTGATTGAAGATACGCTTTTATTTTTACCTCTCGGAATACCGATTTGGCCATTATTTATGATAAGACTTGTGACTGCTATTTTGCTGACTGTTACAGTTAGCGTATTGTGGAAACGACCGAGAGAGAAGGAGGAGTCCGTTGTTGACTGTTAAACCAATTACTACTTTATTATTTGATTTTGATGGGACGTTAGCTGATACGAATGAATTGATTATCGCAACATTTCAACATGTACTAGAACAGCACTTTCCTGGTCGTTTCCAGCGAGAGGATATCTTGCCTTTTATCGGACCATCCCTTCATGATACATTTTCATCAATTGCGCCAGAGTTAACGGAACAATTAATTACTGAATACCGTGTTTGGAATCAAGCGAATCATGATGTACTTGTGAATGAATTTGATGGAGTGGCGGATACACTTCGCCAATTGCATGAAAGAGGAGTAAAAATGGCAGTCGTATCCACCAAGAAGCGAGATATGGTGGAAAGAGGAATGCGCTTAATTGGCATTGATCCGTATTTTGAGGTGGTCATCGGTCTAGATGACGTAACGAATGCGAAGCCCGATCCAGAGCCTCTCATGCTAGCTCTAGAGCGTTTGAACAGTACCCCTGCGGAAGCGTTAATGGTCGGGGATAACTTCCACGATATATTGGGAGGACAGAACGCGGGTGTACGTACAGCGGGTGTTGCCTGGGCGCTAAAAGGAGAGGACTATTTGCAAACGTTTAAGCCTGATTTCATGTTGCACCATATTTCGGACCTTTTCGCTTTGCTTGAAGGAGAACGGCCTTGAGACGCACGGAGCGGTATCGTTCCAAAGGCGATGCAAATTCACTTTGGCATATTTATCGGACTGTATCCATCTGGAAAGTAGCGAAAAATTTCATTGTGATTCAAATAGCACGGTACACTCCATTTGTTTCTTGGAAAAATGTCTTCTATCGTGTGTTCTTGCGTATGAAAGTAGGGAAACAGACAGCATTTGCGCTCATGGTGGTGCCAGATGTTATGTTTCCTGAACGAATTACGGTAGGTGATAACTCAATTATTGGTTTTAATACGACTATATTAGCGCATGAATATTTGATCGATGAATACCGTATCGGTGATGTGGAGATTGGCAATAATGTATTAATCGGGGCTAATACAACAATTTTACCAGGTATCAAAATTGGTGATGGGGCGATTGTTTCTGCAGCATCACTCGTCAATCGAGATATTCCGGCAGGTTCTTTCGCTGGCGGAAATCCAGTGAGAATCATTTACTCAGCTGATGAAATGAAGGTAAGAGCAGCTAAGGAAGCAAATGAATGACGAGTGTTTAAGTTGTGCTATAATAAAGGTAGATTGCAGAGGGGAACGTTTCATCTGGTGCCAGATGAAGTCTCCAGCGGATGTCACGGATTTTGTGTAGAACGTAGTCTAAGATGACTACGTTCTATAGGCCACATTTCAAAATCTCGACACAATCACGCTTCGGCGTGATTGATACGTTTCTCTTACATTTTCGGAGGAGTTCGATTGGATAAAAAGCAAAGATTTAAGAAGGATAAAATTGTTTCATTTCTACCCGACGGAGATTTCTATCGCAAACGTGCGATGCAAGCTATGCAGCGAGAGCAATTTTCAGATGCCGAGAAATATTATAAACGCGCATTAGAGCTGAATCCAGATGATGCACTTACTCACATGGAGTATGGTGTCTTCATCATGGAAGTCGGTCGTTTTGAAGACGCCTATGAGCTATTGAAAAAAGCGGATGAAATAGAGCCGAATAACGAAGAGACTACGTTTTATTTGGCAGAAGTCCATGCGCATCTTGGCTTACTTCGTGAAGCAAAACAATATGCGCTGAAGTATATCAGTTTATCACCAGGTGGTTTCTTTATGGAAGAAGCGCATGAAATCGTAGAGTTTGCAGATCAAGAAGAGACATTTCTAGAGGATGGGGAGTCACCGGACGGGGAAGTCTTATTTATGCAAGAAAAGGCCCGGAAAATGATGGAGGAAGGGAATTTTGAACAGGCGATAGAAGTGTTGGAAAATCTGTTAACAGACTATCCGCAAACGTGGGCTGTTCATAATAACCTGGCACTGGCGTACTTCTATATTGGGAAAGAAAAACATGCAGAAGAGATTTTATACGATGTGTTACGTGAGGAAAAAGGGAATATTCACGCACTTTGTAATTTAGCGGTGTTTTTCTATTATGGTCGGGATGAAGAACGTCTTCACAGCATGATGGAACTGTTGGCTAAAATTAAACCGTATCAAGTGGAACATCGTTATAAACTCGGTGCGACCTTTGCGCTAACAGGACGTTATGAAGAGGCTTATCATTGGTTGCGCAGTCTGCAAAAGCGTGGTTTCCAAGGGGATATTGGGTATTACTTCTGGTTGTCGAATGCGGCATACTTTACTGGACATCGTCAAGTGGCAGAGCAGGCTTATGAGAAATTGTTGCAAATGGATCCATCGAAAGAAGGGTTCGAGCCTTGGAAATCGATAGGGGATGAGTTACCCCCTGATTCGTATGAGGAAGATGTGTCGTTCTTGATTGAGAAGATTTCTAATCCTTATCGCAGTGAAAGGATGTTTGGTTTGTTCTTATTAGGCAAGTCCTCTCATCTACAAGAAATCCTGTCTCATCCTGGTTATATCGATGTGGAAAAGTTAAGTGCAGCTGAACAGCTGTTTTTAGCACATAGCTTGGATTATGAATTCATTGCAGATAATGATTTTGAAAAATCGTTTAATAAGGCACTGACTACATGTGACTTGCTGTATGAACAGTACAAGCCACTGGATTTGCAAGGAACGCATTTATTTCAGATGTGGTTCACTTTATGTGAGAATGCATTAGTCAGCGAGTATTCTTTTACTAATCCTAAAGCGATCGCTGCGGCTACAGACTATATGTTCCAATCATCGCGCTATGATCAGGTGACGAAGAAATCATTGGCGGAAAAGTATGGCGTGGCAGTTGCGACTTTAACGAAGTATGTGCAAGAACTCATTCAATTTTTACCTTACACGAATGATTGACAATGAATTGGATGTTGCATTTAAGTTGAATTCCTTCCACGATTCTACTACGATTTTATATAGCGATTATTTATCTGGATTCCAGGTAAAACCTCTGGCGAATTTGATGGTTTTTGCGGTGTTCTAAATAAGCCATTCCACAATTTTGCCGAGGTGTAATTGATATTTGAGGAGGAACAAATACGATGTCATTGGATAAAGTGTATGATGTGATTATTGTCGGTGCAGGTCCAGCGGGTATGACAGCAGCTGTATACACAGCGCGTGGTAATATGTCTACGTTAATGTTGGAAAGAGGTGTTCCAGGGGGCCAGATGGCCAATACAGAAGAGATTGAGAACTACCCTGGTTTCGAAAGTATTTTAGGACCGGATCTTTCTACAAAAATGTTCGAACATGCCAAGCGTTTTGGTGCAGAATATGCTTACGGTGATGTGACGAAAATTGAAGACGGTCGGGAATATAAAACAATTCACGTGGGCGAGAAAAGCTATAAAGCGCGCGCCATTATTTTAACAACAGGAGCAGAATACCGTAAAATGGGTATTCCTGGTGAAACTGAATTAACGGGCCGTGGTGTTAGCTATTGTGCAGTATGTGATGGCGCATTTTTCCGTGGGAAAGATATCGTCGTGATTGGTGGAGGAGATTCGGCAGTAGAGGAAGGTTCATACTTGACTCGTTTCGCCAACAAAGTGACAATCATTCACCGTCGAGATGAGCTCCGTGCTCAAAAAATCTTACAAGAACGTGCGTTTGCTAATGAAAAAATCGATTTCATTTGGAATACGACAGTGAAGCAGGTAAACGAGAAAGATGGCAAAATTGGATCGGTAACCGTGGTATCTACTGAGGACGGTTCTGAGCGCGAGATGGAAACAGAGGGAATGTTCATCTATGTCGGACTTGACCCACTGACAGCACCGTTTAAAGAGCTAGGAATCTTGGACGAGAACGGATATATTGAAACGAATGATATTATGGAAACGAAAATTCCTGGTATCTTTGCTGCAGGAGATGTACGCGAAAAGCTTCTCCGTCAGGTTGTAACTGCAACAGGAGATGGAAGTATTGCCGCTCAAGCAGCTCAAAAGTATATTGAAGAGTTGATGGAAGAACAAGAAGCTAACGCGTAATTGATTTAATTCGTAACCTTTATGTAACAGAATTGCAATGTGAAAGGGGTATAATATAAGTAGTCAAGACCCCCCTTTTTATAATATAGCAACTTTGTGGCTATTTGCGGTAACAAACTTCCGTGAATAGCCTCCTTTTTTTGTCGTTTTTCAAGAAAGCATTGTATACTAGTACTACATTCGTGAAAAGTGGGGAACTACATATGCAAAAAATTGCTAATTTACTCGTTGTTAAAGAGGGAAATGTCCTCTTGTTGAAGAAACCGAGACGCGGTTGGTATGTGGCTCCAGGAGGGAAGATTGACGAAGGAGAATCCGTCTATGAAGCGGCTATACGTGAGTTTGTTGAAGAAACAGGCGCACGTCCCATTAATCCGCACTTAAAGGGTGTTTACACGATGATGATCATGGATAATGGAGGAGAGCAATTGTTAAACGAATGGCTCCTTTTCACCTTCATTGCTCATGATTACTCAGGCAACGTGTTGGAAACAACAGTGGAAGGTGAGCTAGAGTGGCATCCGCTTGAGAGTCTGCATACATTACCAATGGCTGAGGGAGATCGTGCCAATTTAATATTCGCGATTGAAAATAAAGGTATGCAATATGGAACTTTTTATTATACCGAGCAGTTCCAATTGTTGCGCCAGTCGCTCCAACAATCGATGGAAGGTGAATAAAAGAGTATGGAACAATCATATGTGTCGAACGAATATGAGGTTGTAATTATTTCAGGAATGTCTGGTGCAGGCAAAACAGTGGCTATGCAATGTTTTGAAGATATGGGGTTTTATTGTATCGATAATCTTCCTCCTGAGTTATTTGTAACCTTCTTGAATTTAATGATGAAGTCTGATAATCAAATGCGACGTATTGCTGCAGTGATGGATACACGTGGTGGAAGTCTATTCGATTCTTTGGTAACTGCGCTGGATGAGTTATCAAATATGGATGATGTAAAGGCTAGCTTGTTATTTCTAGATGCTGATGATGCCACTCTGGTGAAACGCTATAAGGAAACACGGCGCTCACACCCATTATCTGAAGGTGGCGTATTGCTTGAGGGAATACGGAAAGAACGTATTTTGCTGACGGAACTAAAAGGTTTATCGCGTTCTATTTATGATACGTCTCGTTTAAAGCCGAAACAATTACGCGAAAAGATTATGCGGGAATTTTCCAAGGCTGGGGAGCCTACATTCACTCTAAATTTCGTTTCATTCGGTTTTAAGCATGGAATGCCAATTGATGCCGACGTGGTATTTGATGTGAGATTTTTGCCTAATCCTTATTATTTAGAAGAATTACGTCCATTGACAGGATTGAACGAGGAGGTATCTGAATACGTTTTGAAATGGAATGACACTAAATTGTTGATTGATAAACTGACCGATCTTTTCAAATTCTTGATTCCGCAATATAAACAAGAAGGAAAAGGGCAGGCAGTCATTGCATTTGGATGTACAGGTGGACAGCATCGTTCGGTAACTCTCGCTGAATATTTCACAAAAGAGTTTAAAGAAGATTACCCAACACATGTCTCTCATCGGGATGTTGAAAAAAGAAAGGGTTGACATTGCTATGCAATCCACTACTATAAAAAGAGTCGTTGTGTTCGGTGGGGGAACAGGACTTTCAACCATTCTGAGGGGGCTGAAACGCCATCCGATTGATCTGACAGCGATTGTTACGGTAGCAGATGATGGAGGAAGTTCTGGCCGTCTATTTGACCAATATGACATTCCTCCTCCAGGAGATATCAGACAGGTTATGGCAGCGCTTTCAGATGTAGAACCATTAATCGAAAAGATGTTTCAATACCGATTTGAAGGTTCAGATGATTTGAAAGGCCACTCCCTCGGGAACTTGATGCTAACCGCATTGACTACAATTACTGGAGATTTTGCGCGTGCTGTAGAGCAAATGGGCCGCGTATTGAATATAAAAGGGAAAGTATTGCCTGCTGCAAATCAACGTATTACCTTGCATGCAGAGCTGGAAGATGGTTCAATTATTACAGGTGAATCGAAAATCCCTCTCTATGGAAGAAGAATCCGCAATGTATTCATCTCACCACAAGATGTGAAACCGTTGCCGGAGACAGCTGCAACCATTCAAAAAGCAGATTTAATCGTCTTTGGCCCTGGTAGCTTGTATACTAGTATCTTGCCGACAATTTTAGTGCAAGATATTCGGGATGCCGTTCTTACTAGTTCTGCGAAAAAAGTCTATGTCGGCAACTTAACAACACAAAGAGGGGAAACCTATCGCTATACGGCATCAGAGCACGTTCAGGCGTTGTATGATCATGCCGGTTCTCCTTTTTTGGATGCGGTACTGGTAAATAACGTGGAAGCCTTCAGACGTACGCACAGCATGGTAGACGATGAAGAACCATGGCTTGTTGAAAATGATTTAGATAAGTTGCAGGCTCTAGTGCCGGAAGTCTTTGTGCAAGAGATTGCAACGGTTTTTAATGGGACCATTCTGCATAAATCAACGGATGTGGCGGATATATTAATGCGTTATATAGAGAGAGCATAGAAGGCGGATAGATATGAAGATTGCCGAAAAAGGGGGAATATCATGTCTTTTGCATCTAAAACAAAAAAAGAACTGACACAAATTGAAGCGGACGATTGCTGTATCAAAGCAGAAATAGCAGCCTTTATTCGCATGAACGGTGTGATGTCTTTTTCTAATAAACAATTGAGTCTTGATGTACAAACTGAGAATGCAGCTATTGCGAGACGACTTTATTCTAACCTGAAAAAGTTGTATCCTTATAAAGTGGAATTGCTCGTACGTAAGAAAATGCGTCTGAAGAAAAATAATATTTATATTTGCCGTATTCGGGAAGGAGCTAAGACCCTTCTCGAAGAACTATCTATTATCACGCATGATTTTCAAATGATTAATCACATCGATCCACAGCTAATTCGTGATGATTGCTGTGCGCGCGCATACTTACGCGGAGCTTTCCTGGCAGGAGGTTCCGTCAACAATCCCGAGACATCTTCCTATCATTTGGAGGTATTTTCAAGTTATCAAGAACACAGCCAATCATTAGTTGAGTTAATGAATCGATTCCAGTTAAATGCGAAGTCCATTGAGCGGAAAAAAGGATTTATCGCCTATTTAAAAGAAGCAGAAAAAATTTCCGATTTTCTTGGGATAATCGGTGCACATGTATCTCTTATGAAATTCGAGGATGTCCGGATCATGAGAGATATGCGAAATAGTGTGAATCGGTTAGTGAATTGTGAAACGGCCAATCTCAATAAAACGATTGGTGCGGCACAGCGACAAGTGGAGAATATTAAGTTGATTGAACAAACGATTGGGCTGGATCAACTACCAGAGCGCTTGCAAGAAATCGCTCAATTACGAGTGGCATATCAAGACGTTACGTTAAAAGAACTGGGTGAACTGGTGACAGGTACGCCTGTTAGTAAATCCGGAGTGAATCATCGTTTGCGAAAGATTGAAGAAATTGCTGAACGTTTGCGTGGAAATTAACAAACTAACGAGTAGATCCTTCTGAAGAAGAGGAAGAAAAGGAGCACACGATATGGTAGAAAAAACAGTAAAAGTTGGTATTAAACCTGGCTTGCAAGCGAGACAGGCGGCATTATTTGTGCAGGAAGCAAATAAGTATACTGCGGATATCTATTTGAAGAAAGAAGTACGCCAAGTAAATGCAAAGAGCATCATGGGAATCATGAGTCTCGCCATTGCAAAAGGTACAGAAGTTACGTTGGTGGCAGATGGAATAGATGAAGACTTGGCACTTCAGAATTTGTCTGAATTGGTAGAAGCAGAACAACAATAATAAAAACCGATTCTTCCCAAAAGGAGAATCGGTTTTTGGTTTGTATTATTTTTTCATGTCACTACGTTGAACGATGTGATCGATTAAGCCATACTCTTTTGCGCGTTCTGCCGTCATGAAGTTATCACGATCTGTATCGCGAGCAATAACTTCGATTGGCTGTCCTGTGCGATCGGCCAAGATTGAATTCAATTTCTCACGCAAATGTAAAATGCGTTTGGCTGCAATTTCAATTTCAGTTGCTTGACCTTGTGCACCACCAAGTGGTTGGTGAATCATCACTTCAGCGTTAGGTAATGCATAGCGCTTACCTGCTGTTCCTGCTGTAAGCAAGAATGCACCCATAGACGCTGCCATTCCTACACAGATCGTCTGAATGTCTGGTTTGATGAATTGCATCGTATCGTAGATAGCCATTCCAGCCGTGATACTTCCACCTGGGCTGTTAATATAAATGGAGATGTCTTTTTCTGGATCTTCTGCTTCCAGGAATAAGAGCTGCGCAACGATCGAATTCGCAACGTTGTCATCGATGCCGCTACCGAGCATGATAATCCGGTCTTTCAATAGGCGAGAATAGATGTCATACGCCCGTTCACCACGGTTGGTTTGTTCAATAACTGTAGGAATTAGATTCAATGGTACTTCCTCCTTTAAATGCTTCATAGTAATCGTTCGGTTGAAATCAATTGGTATTTCAACTATAATTGTATTTTACCTATTATGGTCAACAAAGGTCAAATCATTTGCCTTGAAAAAATAGTTTGCTTTTCATTCTATTCCGCGATATAATGGAAGATGTCTGTTAGAGAGGTTTTTATTTCTAATGACAAGCCACCATGTGTTTTCAGGTGGGAAATATGTAATATGCCCTCGTGGTGCAACGGATAGCACGTAAGATTCCGGTTCTTGAGATGTGGGTTCGATTCCTGCCGAGGGCGTTACTAAATTAAGTGAACATATGAGTGACACTAATTAAAACTCCTGTAAACGCTGGTATAAAAGCGTTTGCAGGAGTTTTTGATTTTCTTTAGTGTTTGGAAAAGAAGTTATATACAACTACCATTTACTATTACCCATCTTCTTAATCTGATTATTTAATTGATCTATTTGTTTTTGCATTTTATCAAGTTCATCTGTTAGTTGTTGTTGGGAATCTTGCTGATTTGAGTTTTCTAGTTCTTGAAGTGCAATACCCGCGGCGATTGTCGAAATTCCATCACCTAATGTAGAAAGTGCGGCCCCAAACAAAGCAAGCTTAGCTGCGAATATCTCGGGAGAGTCAGTGTTATTCATAAACTGTTGCTTATTCGTATTGTACATACACATGCCCCCTTTTTATTTAACGCTAGCTATGATTGAGGAAATATAAGAACCAAACCGCATGATTTTGTTCATCGGCTGAAGCCTGAGTAAAAGCAGAACTAATAATGGGATTAGTAGTTTTGCGTGCAGCTTCATGATAAAAATCAACTGTTGCTTGCTCATCCATAAAAGCTGCTTTTACGCCACTCATATAGTCTTTTGCACAGCCTTCTGTTAATTTGATCTCGGGTTCCTTACCAGTTAATTGAAAATAGAGAACCCAAAAGGTTTGGTAGTGCCTCATTTCGTCATTCCGAATCTCTAGTATTTTATTTTTAATATCTTGGGTAGGTGCTTGATTAGCTAAAATTTCATAGCAATAGATCGCGTGATATTCTCCATGCATAGCTTTCAATAAATTATTTATAGTTTGTATGTTGGGGTTTGGGTACACTTGATTTGTATTTTGCAATTCACACACTCCTTTCATAGTAAACGATCCTTCTTCATTATTTTATGTTCATTTTTTTAATCAGTGACTGAAATAAAAAACGGAACTATTAGCGTCTACTGAAAAGTCTCTGTATCAAAAAAGCGCTGCTACCATTAGTGATTTTATCATTAATAGTAGCAGCGCTTTTATATTGGATCATGAGCATGCTGACTTCAGATGATTTCCACTCAAGGATCTATCAGCTAAGGAGTTTGTGTCGAAAATAATATACTGCGTCATGATCTCGTTGATTTAATTTTTATTCTAGAATGAGAAATACATATTGTAGTCATTAACTTTTTTGTGGATAATAAAAATCATTTTAACGTATAATTTAAATAGGAGATGATATGATGACGATCAGCAGAAAAGATTACCTATTACAAATCGCTAAATTAGATAAACGGTTAATAAAAGGCTCTGAGGAATATGCGGAAATATCCGAGAAATATATCTTCATGCAAGACCATGATATTTCGGCAATGAAAGAAGAATGGTTTTCAAAAGTAGAAGATTTCAAAAAGATACAACAAGATATAAATCGTTTGGAAATCCCGAATGCTTTTGAATCGATGGGCAAGGAACTTAGGGATGCGTATAAAAGATATATCGACTGCGTGGAAGAAAAAACAATTAAATTTAGTATGGAAACGATGAATAATGGCGAGCTGGATATAATTCAAGATAAGGAAAGACAAGCCGCGGAAGATATCGAAAGTATTACCGAAACATTACTTGGTGAATAAAATGATTCTTTTCCCATACAATTGAAAAAAGAGCCGAATAGGCTCTTTTTCAATCAGATAAACAATTTACATAATCGTCAGCCACCACCACAACCCAGTCAACGTGATAAATAAGGTCGGAACAGTCAGCACAATACCTACCTTGAAATAATAGCCCCAGGATATTTGTACACCTTTCAGTGAAAGAACATGGAGCCACAGTAAAGTCGCCAACGATCCGATAGGCGTTACTTTCGGTCCAAGATCTGAACCAATGATGTTGGCATAGATGAGAGCCTCCCGAATTTCAGGGGAGACAGCTGCATCTTGAATAGCTAATGCATCAATCATCACAGTAGGTAAGTTATTCATGACAGAAGATAATATGGCAGCAATGAATCCCATACTGAGCGTAGCTGCATATAAACCATGGGCAGATGTCCATTCTATCAAATCAGTTAAAGTAGTTGTCATCCCTGCATTCCGTAAACCATATACAACGACGTACATACCGATTGAGAAGAAGACAATGGCCCAAGGAGCCCCTTTCAGCACCTCGCCCGTCTGAACAGCAGGGCTGTTTCTGGCAGTCAGTAAGAAAACCAGTGCAACCAATCCTGCGACAAATGAAACAGGTAGAGCGAGCGAATCACTGACAAAGTACCCTATCAGCAAAATACCAAGTACAATCCAAGAAATACGAAACATTTTCTGATCTTGTATAGCAGAAGCGGGATGACGCAGGCGTGTTTCATCAAAATGTTTTGGAATAGATTTTGCGAAATAAAGGTACAGCACTAAGATGCTCGCTGTTAAACTAAAAAAGTTCGGGACTATCATGCGACTAGCATATTCTGCAAAGCCGATACCGAAATAATCTGCGGATACAATGTTCACCAGATTGCTCACGACAAACGGCAGAGAAGTCGTATCAGCTATAAAACCTGACGCCATGATGAAGGGCAGAATCATCTTTCCCTTAAAATCAAGAGCTCTCACCATAGCTAGAACAATCGGGGTCAAAATCAGCGCAGCGCCATCATTTGCGAACAACGCGGACACCGCAGCACCAAGAAGGATGACCAACAAAAACATCCGCAATCCACTGCCTTTGGCAAACCTCGCCATATGTAATGCTGACCATTCGAAAAATCCGATTTCATCTAAAATGAGTGAAATGATGATGAGTGCAACAAACGTCAACGTCGCATTCCATACAATCGATGTGACGTCCACGATATCCGTAAAGCTGACGACTCCTGCTAGCAAGGCTAGAAAAGCACCTGCTGTGGCAGACCAGCCAATGGATAATCCTCTTGGCTGCCAAATTACAAAAAGAAGAGTTAGTAAAAAAATGATGGAGGCCAATATTATTTGCATCATGTAGTCTCCTTGCTTTTATCAATTGTCTGAATGGGTAAAACTTCCAACAGATAAAACGGGAAAGGATTTTTTGGGGGATGTGTGTTGATCGACCAATCAATCCACTTGCCGTGTCTTTCATCTTGTGCGACTTCCTGCCATTTCATATGTTGGCTAATAGCAGGATGGGATACAGACATAAGTCCTTCTTGTAAAACTTTCAGTAACTGTAAAGTTGATTTTTCACCTATTGTTTTTACGTAACGTTCGATCGTTATACTTTCCATAAAAAAGCTCCTTTGTTTACATGCTGCAAGTACCATATAAGTTTATGGCTATGTGTATAATAGCCTCTTACAAAAACTCTATCATGAAAAAGGAAGTCACTAGTTAAAGTGACTTCCTTTTATAATAATAGCTGGTTGGCTGAATGTGAAATTTTTAACGTTTTTTGCTCAGTTCGTCATGAATTAAATCCATATTGTAATTCAAGTATTTAATATACGTATCAATTTCTTCGCCAGGATTACCAATTTCATCAGAGTAGATTGGTTTTTCAGCGATTGGAACGCCTGTTTCTTTAGAAACGGTCTCCATTGGACGAGTATCTACATTAGACTCTACGAACAGGACAGGTACTTTATGATCTTGGATAAAGTGAACGAGTTCTTTAATTTGCTTAGGTGAACCGTTCTCTTCAGTATCGATTTCCCAAATAAATGCTTCTTTCAAGCCATAGTGGTCGTTCAAGTATTGGAAAGCACGTTCACTTGTGACGAGTACTCGGTTTTCTTCGGGGATAGATGCAATGCGTTTTTGAAATTCAATATCCAAATCTTTCAAACGTTGTACATACGCATCGCCTTGTTCTTTAATTTTGTCGCTATCTGATGGGTGCTTTTCAATCAATGCATCACGAATATCTTCTGCCATTTTCACACCTACAGCTGGATCAATGAATGCGTGTGGGTTGATTTCTTCATCACGGCCATCTTCTCCGCCGATGTACATTGGATCTACGCGTTCAGTCAAACTGTAGATGTTTTCATCTTTCTGGTTAACGGTGTCCATCATTTTAAAGAACCAGCCATTTTTCCCGCCTTCCAGGTTCAATCCGTTATAAAACAATACGTCTGCATTTGTTGCTGCTTTTATATCATTTGGCAAAGGCTCATATTCGTGAGGATCCGTTCCAGAAGGGACTAAGTTATATACCTCAACGTAGTCTCCGCCAATTTCACGAGCCATATCTGCAATAATGGTAAAGGACGTTACAACCTGTAACTTTTCTCCGGAATCAGGAGCTTTGTCTCCGCCATCCGTTTTTGATGTACTGTCGTCATTGCCGCAAGCTGCTAACAGGAACACGGTGAGCAAGGACAGTCCTAGCCATGTAACTAAGTTTTTCATGTGATTCATTCTACTCCTTTGAATATCATTAATTTATATTCCCGCAGAAGCGGTTGATCCTAAAATTAGTTGCCAGTCGCAACTGTTTTGCGCTTAGAAGCTTTACGAATTTTTCGGATAACAATCCCTTGCTTTGGCGAAAATAGAAATGCTAATACGAAGATACCTGTCGTTGCCAAGGCGATGACTGGCCCTGATGGCATGTTGTACAAGAAACTAAAATATAAACCGATGATGGAGGACAATGCGCCGAAAAAAGCGGCCAGCACGACCATAATCGATAGACGGTTCGTTAAGAGATAAGCAGTTGAAGCAGGTGTGATCAATAATGATACTACTAAAATGACTCCAACCGTCTGTAATGAAGCAACGGTTACTAGTGTCAAAAGAAACATAATACCATAGTGAATCATACGAGTCTTCAATCCGTAAGCTGCTGCCATCGTCTCATCAAAGCTAGAGACGAGAAGTTCTTTAAAGAACAAAATCACTGCGAAAATAACGATTGCTCCTATGATCAATGTTAGCCACATATCAGAGGTACGAACCGATAGCACGTTTCCAAATAAAATTTGCGTCAGGTCTGTTGCACTCCTTGCTTGGGTGATCAAAATAATACCGAGAGCGAAAAACGCTGAAAATACTAGACCGATTGAAGAATCATTTTTAATACGGCTATTTTGAGAAATGGCGCTGATCCCGAACGCTGTTAGCAACCCCGTCACGACGGCCCCGTAGAAATAGTTGATACCGAGCATATAAGAAATGGCAACACCCGGCAAAACTGCGTGAGATATTGCATCTCCCATCAAAGCCATTCCACGAAGTACGATGAAACTCCCGATTACACCACAAATAATCCCCACCATAACAGAAGTGATAAAAGCTTTCTGCAAAAAGCCATATGTCATTAAATCCTGGATGAATTCCATTACATTGAAACCTCCAAACCATCTAGCATGAATTGACGGTCATATGCTTTTGTCATATTACCTGACTGGAATACTTTGCTTACAGGTCCCGCGTCGATCAACTCTTTATTGATCAATACCAACTCATCAAAATAACTTTTCACTTTCGATAAATCATGGTGTACAACGAAAACAATTTTGCCGGCATCTTTTAATTTACGCAAAATATTAATAATGACTTCTTCACTTGAAACATCAATACCGACAAATGGTTCATCTAAGAAGAAGTAATCGGCTTTTTGTGCCAATGCCCGTGCTAAAAATACACGCTGTTGTTGACCGCCTGAAAGTTCACCGATTTGCCGGTTGGCGAAGTCTTCCATGCCAACTTGCTGGAGACATTCCATCGCCCATTCTTTATCTGCTTTTTTGGGGCGTCGTAGCAAACCGACTTTCGGATATGTTCCAAGAAGCACAGTATCTTTAACCACAATTGGGAAGTTCCAGTCAATATTTGAACGTTGTGGGACATACGCAATTTTCTTTCGCATTTCATCTACAGACTTGCTGCCAAGTTTTACAGTCCCTTGATCTTTATGGATTAAGCCGAGCATAGCCTTCATTAATGTTGATTTTCCGGCACCGTTTGGACCAAGTACCCCAATCAAACTTGAGGCTTCAAATGAAAATGAAACATCTTTCACTACTTCGTTTCCATCGTACGATACACTGATGTGTTCGACTGTGATCGGATCGATCATCCTGTTTCCTCCTTTATATTTCTTTCCTTTGTGCAACTTTTAGGTAAATAAAAACCAGTTGGATGTATATCGGTTACGTTCTAAAAAGTACTATAAAACAATAGTTTCCTAAGTGCAACTTTAGTGCATGATTTGGTTTAATTGTTTCCTTAGAGCAACTTTTTTATAGTATAGCCTACTCGAAATAACCTGTAAAGTATTTTCTGGAAAAATACTCACAGAGCTAGTGATTCTCATTTAAAAACACCTGTACTTTACGGAATAACCCTGTCATATAGTAGTTACTATATTCTTAACATCATATACAGTATTGGACTTTCACCTATACGAGACCACTTTATTGTGGAGCTACATAAAATAACTAGAAGTTTGGCGGGATAAAGAATTAGGGTAAGTAAATACTAATTCAACATGAAAGGAGCAGATGTGGATGAAGAAAATTACAGGACCACTAGTAGTTGTCATCATTTTAGTTGTACTTGCGGCTGTTATGATTGTTCCCAGCTATAATAAATTAGTTAATTTGGATGAAGATGTAGATCAAGCGTATGCACAAGTCGAAACTCAATTACAGCGAAGAATGGATGTAATTCCTAACTTAGTCAGTACGGTAAAAGGATATGCGTCTCATGAAAAGGAGGTTTTAGAGAATATCGCCAACGCACGGAGCAAAATGGCAGGTGCGCAAGGGCCAGAAGAACAAGCAGCAGCGGATTCAGAGCTATCTAGTGCGTTAAGCAGATTGTTGGTCGTAGTCGAAAACTATCCAGATCTAAAAGCAAATCAGAACTTCCAGCAATTAATGGATGAATTGGCGGGTACAGAAAATCGGATTGCAGTAGCTCGTAAAGATTACAATGATGTAGTATCTGTATATAATCGAAAAGTAAAACGTTTCCCAGGAAAAATGATTGCGTCAATTTTTGGATTTGACGAAAAAGAATATTTCAAAGCGGATGAAGGGGCGAAACAACCGCCAACAGTCGACTTTGGAGATGATACGAAGTGAGGAATCGCTTCCGCATGTTTGTAGTTGCATTGTTATTCGCCCTGATTGGCACTGCAACGACTGCTCATGCGATAACGGAAGTGGTAGTAGACGATGCACAGATTCTATCGCCTCAACAAGAGGCAGAGTTACGGGAGTATGGAATTCGTCTTTTTGGCGCCACCAAAGCAGAGCTTGCTGTTCGAACTGTTACTACGTTAGAAGATGAGCCGGTAGAAGAGTACGGAGTAAGGAAATTCCGTGAATTGCAACTTGGTGATAAGGAGCTGGAAAATGGAGCACTGTTAATCGTTTCAACTGAACCTGAAGGCACCAATGAAAGAAAATTTCACTTAACTGTCGGTTATGGATTAGAAGGCGCACTCCCAGACGGCAAAGTAGGTCGCATTATCGATGAAGTTGCCATGCCATATTTAACAGCAAAGCCCGAACAACCTGACCTAGCCATTATGGAAGCATATAAAGCCTTCTATAATGAAATTGCAGCGGAATATGGACTAGAGGGAGATGAGCTTCCC
Organism: Sporosarcina obsidiansis; assembly: GCF_009651005.1. Lineage (GTDB taxonomy): Bacteria > Bacillota > Bacilli > Bacillales_A > Planococcaceae > Sporosarcina > Sporosarcina obsidiansis. The sequence goes on along the minus strand of NZ_WHVW01000007.1, from coordinate 116,964 downwards.
GTCGAATATGCTCAGACCGAGGGAGAGCCTGGTATACCTTCATTTCTCGTAGTTCTTATTATCTTATACATTCTCTTCCGTGTCTTTATGGGCGGGGGAGGAAGAGGCGGCGGTGGCGGTCCACGTGGAAGATCTCGAGGCGGTCCGATCTTCTTCCCAGGTTCAATGGGAGGTGGAAGTGGCGGTTTTGGCGGCAGAAGCGGAGGCGGCTTCGGAGGTTTCGGTGGCGGCGGTTCCACTGGAGGAGGCGGCGCCGGAAGAAGCTGGTGACATTCTCCTTTTGGGGCTGTCTGAAAAGTTATGTAACCTAACTTTTCGGGCGGCTCTTGTTTTTTATGAGAAGACCTTTCTTAATTAATAGAGGAAATGTGCGGTGAGCTGCTGTTTTGGTTCGTTCCGTGCGAGTTTTGGATCGGTTCAGCATGATAATTGCGCGGTACTATATGTTTTTGGTTCTGTTCGGTGCCACTTTGGTGCGGTGCAATGACACTTTGGCGCGTTCCTCTTGTTTAAGATCGATTTATTTTATACTATAAGATTAAAATTACTCACGAGGTGACTTGCATGAATTTCACATTTTACACGAGACCAGGATGCCCACTCTGCGTTGAGGCAGAACAAATGCTTCGACTGGTGGCAGAAGATCATCCTATCGAATGGTCGACTATTAATATTGAAGAAGATGATCAAATTCATGAGAAATATATGCTGATGATCCCGGTGCTTGAACAAAACGGAAACGTCATTTTATACGGAAATATCGGCTATATCGATATTTTAGAAATAATTGATTAATGAAAGCGTTTTCTTTATTGATTTGTAATTTGAATAGTGTTATAATCAGTATATAATAATTTTTTAAAGTAGGTGGGACAAATATTGTTTAATGGGATCGAAATTTACCCACTTGAAAAGAGTGATGGAACTGAACTTATCATTTAACGATGCACAACTGGCACTTGTACCTGAACTTCCTTCGTTAATTGAACAACGATATCATTTGCTAAAACTCATTAAACTGGCTGGACCAATTGGTAGAAGACCACTAAGTTCTATGTCTGGCTATTCAGAACGAGAAACAAGAACGATGCTTGAATTGTTTAATCAACAAGGTCTAGTGGGTATTTCTAAAGAAGGTGTGTCTATTACTGAAAAAGGTGTAGATGTCCTCTTTATATTGCATGATACGATTGAAGAAAAATCTGGTAGACGAGAACTTGCCAAAGAACTTACGAAAAGATTGTCCATTCAAAAAGTCCATATAGTGGAAGGTGACTCCGATCATTCGGGGTTAACGAAAAAACTACTTGGCATGCATACAGCGAAGCAATTTCGTACGCACATCCATAACCGTAAAATTGTGGCTGTGACAGGTGGTAGTTCAGTGGCGGCGATTCCTCCCTTCATGCAGAACGATGAGTTGTCAGATATTCAATTCATCGCTGCGAGAGGTGGCGTTGGCGAAGAAATTGGCCTACAAGCCAACATGATTGCAGCATCATTTGCTGAAGCTTGCGGTGCATCTTATAAAGCGTTTTATTACCCTGACACTCTTAGCGAAGAAGCACATGCAGTTTTCCAACATGAGCCTGCCGCAAAAGAGATGTTAGATCTATATAGTAAGACGGAATGCGTCATTCATGGAATTGGTGATGCTTCCAAGATGGCTCTATTGCGAAACTCTCCTGAAAAAGAACAGCGGATTCTTGTGGATCGGCAGGCTAAAGGAGAAGCATTCGGCTTTTATTTTAATCGGAATGGTGAAATTGTTCATCGGATCCGTACGGTAGGCATACAAATCGAGCAATTGCAAAATGTTCCACTAATATTTGCGGTTGCAGGTGGAGAGAGTAAGGCGGAGGCATTGCTGTCCTATTTAGCGAGCGCGCCAGAACAAACCATTTTGATGACAGATGAAGGGGCGGCCAAAAAAATGCTGTCACTGATGTGAATTACGGCTATGCAACGCTCAGTAAATGAGCAAAAATATAAAAACTACTTTTTGGAGGCGATTTATTATGACAGTGAAATTAGCGATTAATGGATTTGGACGAATTGGACGAGTGGTATTGCGTGAAACGTTGAAAACAGATGACGTGGAAGTAGTTGCGATCAACGACTTGACGGATGCAGCGATGCTTGCACATCTCTTAAAGTATGATTCAGTACATGGTATTTTAGATGCAGAAGTACAATCAGATGAATCTACATTACTTATTAACGACAAAAAAGTAAAAGTGTTTGCGGAAAAAGATCCAGCTAATCTTCCGTGGGGCGACCTTGGAGTAGATATTGTTATTGATTCGACTGGGGTATTCCGTGATACGGAAAAATTACAAAAACATATTGATGCAGGTGCCAAAAAAGTTATTTTATCTGCTCCGGCAAAAGGTGAAATGACGACACTTGTAATGGGTGTAAATGAAGATACTTATAATGCGGCAACTGACCATATTGTTTCCAATGCTTCATGTACAACAAACTGTTTAGCGCCTGTTGTGAAAGTGTTGAACGATGAATTCGGTATTAAACGTGGAATGATGACAACTGTTCACTCTTATACGAATGATCAGCGGATCTTGGATTTGCCACATGAAGACTACCGAAGAGCACGTGCAGCAGCAGAATCTATGATCCCCACATCAACTGGTGCAGCTTCAGCGGTAACGAAAGTCATTCCAGAACTAAAAGGTAAACTAGACGGAATGGCAGTACGTGTTCCAACGCCGAATGTATCACTCGTGGACTTTGTAGCAGAAGTGAATGCAGACGTCACAGCAGAACAAGTGAATGCTGCATTGAAACAAGCTTCGGAAAACGAATTAAAAGGTCTGCTGTACTTTAGCGAACTGCCACTTGTTTCTATTGATTATAATGGCAACACAGCTTCGTCTACAGTTGACGGACTATCCACAATGGTGCTAGATGGCAATTTGGTGAAAGTTATTTCTTGGTATGATAATGAATCTGGTTACTCTGCGCGCTGTATCGACTTGGCTCGCTATATGGAAAAACAAGGTCTTTAATTCGAGAAATAAGCGAATCTACTATAAATCATAGCCAATCTACTGGCGACCGATTATAATGAATAAATATGGGTGTGAGGAACGGAGAAACCCGTTCCTCTTTTTATATCTGAATTCAGCAGAATCCAGATAAAATGGCGAAGGAGGATGTAATCCATGAAATTAAAGAAAACGATTAAAGATATCGAGTTGAAAGGCCAGCGCGTCTTTTGCCGTGTGGATTTTAATGTACCAATGGAAGACGGTAAGGTGACGGATGATACACGAATTCGAGCTGCTTTACCGACGATTGAGTATATGACAGGTAAAGGAGCAAAAGTCATTTTAGCGAGCCACTTGGGACGCCCAAAAGGTGAAGTGAAAGAAGACATGAGACTGACGCCCGCTGGCGATAAGTTATCTGAACTTCTTGGCAAACCAGTACGGAAATTGGATACTTCTACAGGAACAGAAGTGGAACAAGCTATCGCAGAAATGAAGGATGGCGAGATCATCTTGTTAGAAAACGTTCGCTTTAATCCTGGTGAAGAGAAGAATGATGCAGACTTAGCAAAACAATTTGCTGATCTTGCGGATGTCTTTGTTAATGATGCATTTGGAACAGCTCACCGTGCACACGCGTCGACTGCTGGAATTGCGCAGTATATACCTGGCGTTCTAGGCTTCTTATTGGAAAAAGAATTGGATGTTCTCGGAAAAGCGTTGTCACAGCCAGAACGACCTTTCACTGCCATTATTGGTGGAGCAAAAGTGAAAGATAAAATCGGTGTGATTGATAACTTATTAGATAAAGTGGATAACTTACTCATTGGTGGAGGTCTATCGTATACGTTCACACGTGCGCAAGGTCATCAAACTGGCGATTCACTAGTAGAAGAAGATAAAGTGGAGCTGGCGAAATCATTCATTCAAAAAGCAAAAGAGAAAAATGTGAATTTGTATTTGCCGACTGACGCTGTCGTAGCGAATGCTTTTTCAGCAGATGCCGAGACGAAAACGGTATCGGTGGAAGAGATTACGGAAGGCTGGATGGGCCTAGATATTGGACCGGAAACAGCAGAGCGATACAAGCAAGTAATCGTAGACTCTAAATTCGTCATTTGGAACGGACCGATGGGTGTATTCGAAATGGAACCATTCGCAAATGGAACGAAAACGGTAGCGGATGCGATGGCTGAAACAAAAGCCTATACTGTGATCGGAGGAGGAGACTCTGCAGCTGCTGTTGAAAAGTTTGAAGTAGCGGAACAAATGGATCACGTATCGACAGGTGGCGGAGCTTCATTGGAATTCATGGAAGGTAAAGAATTGCCAGGAGTTGCCGTATTACAAGATAGAGAATAGGAGGAATTCTTTTGCGGAAACGAATTATTGCAGGTAACTGGAAAATGTATAAATTGACGGATCAAGCTGCAGACTTTGCGGAACAAATCAAAGGTCGCATTACGGGGTCCGATCAGGTGGAAGCGGTTATTTGTCCGCCCGCTCTCTATATTGCGGACTTGCTAAAGCGGTTTGAAACGAGTGCTGTCAAAGTAGGCGCACAAACGATGCATGATACAGACGAAGGTGCTTTTACGGGAGAAATAAGCCCGGCAATGCTAGCTGACATCGGTGTACAGTATGTGATTATCGGACACTCCGAACGTCGACAATACTTCAATGAAACAGATGAGACGGTCAACAAAAAAGTGTTGGCTGCATTCCAACATCAACTTATGCCTATGATTTGTGTGGGTGAAACATTGGAGCAACGAGAAGCAATGGAAACTGTTTCGATCGTCTCTGCACAAGTAGAAAAAGCATTCACTAATGTCACAGCCGAGCAAGCAGCACAATCCGTCATTGCCTATGAGCCAATTTGGGCAATTGGAACAGGAAAAACGGCCACGGCTGAAGATGCGAACGAGGTATGTGGAGCTATTCGTCATAAAATCGAAACGATTTATTCAAAAGAAGTGGCAGACGCGATTCGTATTCAATACGGTGGCAGTGTGAAGCCTGAAAACATCGCTGAATTATTAAGTAAAGAGCATATTGACGGTGCATTAGTGGGTGGAGCGAGCCTCGATCCAGAAGCGTTCTACAAATTAGTGGAGGCTGGAACACATGTCGAATAATCCAGTTGCACTCATTATCTTGGATGGCTTTGGTTTGCGCGATGAAAAATACGGTAATGCTGTCGCACATGCAAACATTCCAAACTTTGATCTACTGTGGAAAAACTTCCCCCATGCTACGTTAACAGCGTGTGGGGAAGCTGTTGGCTTGCCAGAAGGACAAATGGGAAACTCCGAAGTGGGTCATTTGAATATTGGAGCAGGACGCATCGTGTATCAAAGTTTGACCCGGATTGATAAGTCCATTCGAGATGGTGAGTTTTTCGAGAATGCTACTTTGCTAGAAACGATGAACCATGTAAAAACAAAGCAATCAGCACTTCATGTGATGGGACTACTATCTGATGGGGGCGTACATAGCCACTATGAGCATTTATTTGCACTATTGAAAATGGCCAAACAACAAGGCGTCGAACGAGTGTATTTGCATGCATTTCTTGATGGACGAGATGTGGGACCAACAACCGCAATTCCTTACATTAAACGGACAGAAGAAGAAATGAAGAAGATCGGTGTCGGTCAAATCGCGACAGTTTCGGGCAGATATTATGCAATGGACCGAGATAAGAGATGGGATCGTGTGCAGAAAACGTACGATGCGATGGTTTACGGTATCGGCAAACATGTAGAATGTGCAGAAGAAGGAGTTAGCGCTTCTTATATAGAAGAAGTACATGATGAATTTATTGAGCCATTTGTGGTACAACAAGAGGGGAAGCCAGTCGCTACAGTGGAGAATGGAGATGCGGTAATTTTCTTCAATTTCCGTCCTGACCGAGCGATCCAACTTTCACGCGCATTCACACAGCCAGGATTTGATGGGTTCGATACAGGTGTTAAGAAGTTTACGGACTTACATTTTGTCGGCTTCACTCATTATAATGAGGATGTAGTCGCGGATATTGTCTTTCACAATGTAAATTTGACAAAGACAGTCGGTGAAGTGTTGGCGGACCGTGGGAAACGTCAGTTACGGATTGCGGAAACGGAAAAGTATCCGCATGTAACGTTCTTTATGAGTGGGGGACGCGAAGAGGAATTTGAAGGGGAGACCCGGATTCTCATTAACTCACCTAAAGTGGCGACGTACGATTTGCAGCCCGAAATGAGCGCGTATGATGTGACGTCTGCATTAATTAAAGAAATCGAAGCAGAACGTCAAGATGCGATCATTTTAAATTTTGCTAATCCAGATATGGTCGGGCACAGCGGATTACTTGAGCCGACTGTCAAAGCAATTGAAACGGTGGACGAGTGTCTTGGACGAATTATCGATGCGCTCTTTGCCAAAGGCGGATCAGCCATTATTACGGCAGATCACGGCAACGCAGATGAAGTCATCACGATAGGTGGACAACCGATGACAGCTCACACGAAAAACCCAGTTCCAGTGATTATTACACAACCTGATCTAACGCTACGGACAGACGGTATTCTTGCAGACTTGGCACCGACTATGTTAAAAATGTTAGGAATTCCTCAACCGGTTGAAATGACCGGAAAACCATTATTTTAAGGAGAGATCATCATGCCAATCATTACACATATTCAAGCTAGAGAAGTTTTAGACTCACGAGGAAATCCAACTGTAGAAGTAGAAGTATTCACAGAAAGTGGTGCATTTGGGCGTGCGATCGTTCCATCCGGTGCTTCCACGGGTGAATATGAAGCAGTTGAACTACGTGATGGCGATCAAAATCGTTACAATGGAAAAGGTGTTTTGAAAGCTGTTGATCATGTGAATGAAGTGATCTCTGCAGAACTAGAAGAAAACTATTCGGTTCTAGATCAAGTCGTTATTGACAAAGCGTTGATCGAATTAGACGGTACATCAAATAAAGGAAAGCTAGGAGCGAATGCAATTCTAGGTGTTTCCATGGCGGTTGCTCACGCAGCTGCAGATTATTTAGATGTTCCACTGTATCAGTATTTGGGCGGATTTAATGCGAAACAATTACCAGTACCGATGATGAATATCTTAAACGGTGGAGAGCACGCGGATAATAACGTGGATATTCAAGAGTTTATGATCATGCCAGTAGGTGCAGAATCCTTCCGTCATGCATTACGTATGGGCACAGAAATTTTCCATAGCCTAAAATCTGTACTTCATGATAAAGGTTTGAACACAGCTGTTGGTGACGAAGGTGGATTTGCTCCGAATCTAGGATCAAATGAAGAAGCATTAACAACGATTCTTGAAGCCATTGAAAAAGCGGGCTACAAACCAGGTGAAGAAGTGTTGCTTGCAATGGACGTAGCTTCATCTGAATTCTACGATAAAGATCAAAAAAATTACTACTTAGCAGGTGAAGATGTTCGTAAAACATCTGAAGAAATGGTTGCTTGGTATGAAGAGCTTTGTGAAAAATATCCGATCGTTTCAATTGAAGACGGTCTAGATGAAAATGACTGGGCTGGCCACAAGCTATTAACAGAACGCATTGGTAAGAAAGTACAGCTTGTCGGAGACGATTTATTCGTAACAAATACAGATAAACTTTCTCGCGGAATTGAAGAAGGAATCGGTAATTCAATTCTAATCAAAGTAAACCAAATCGGTACATTGACAGAAACATTCGATGCGATTGAAATGGCGAAACGTGCAGGCTATACAGCTGTCATCTCTCACCGTTCTGGTGAATCAGAAGATGTTACCATCGCTGATATTGCAGTAGCTACGAACGCTGGACAAATCAAAACAGGTGCACCGTCTCGTACGGATCGTGTCGCAAAATACAACCAATTGCTTCGTATTGAAGATCAGTTGTTTGAAACGGCTCAATACTTAGGGAAAAACACGTTTTATAACTTGAACAAGTAATAGATGGAATCGATGTCATCTGGCATAATTAGCAACAAAAGGTTGTGCCGATGCAATAGCTTTGTTAAAATAGAAATGTTGTGACTTGCTATTTTGGAGGTGGAAAAACATGCATGCCGTTTTAACAGCATCGCTTGTAGTCGTAGCTATAGCATTAATTGTTGTCGTATTATTGCAATCCGGTAAAAGTGCAGGACTGTCAGGAGCCATCTCCGGAGGGGCAGAACAACTTTTCGGTAAACAAAAAGCACGTGGATTAGACTTAGTTCTTCAACGAACTACGATCGTCCTATCTGTCTTATTTTTTGTCTTAACAATTGCGATTATGAAACTATAAAAAAGCAAGCGCCTGACCTGAACGGTCAGGCGCTTTTCGTAGAAAGGATCGAGAGACAATGCGAATTGCCCAACCCAAACCGTTTTTCTTTGAACACGGCAAACGCGCTGTATTACTATTACATGGCTTTACAGGTACATCCGCAGATGTTCGGATGCTCGGCCGGTTCCTTGAAAAATATAATTATACGTCATTAGCTCCTCATTACAGAGGACACGGTGTACCACCAGAAGAATTGATCGAGACGACTCCAGATCAGTGGTGGGAAGATGTACTTTCTGCATACAACCAGCTGAAAGACGCAGGCTATGAGGAGATCGCGGTGGCGGGACTATCCCTTGGTGGTGTTTTTTCATTGAAACTGGCTGCTGAATTCCCGTTAAAGGGCGTCGTAACGATGTGTGCGCCTATGACGATGAAAACGACAGAAATCATGTATCAAGGTGTGTTGAAATACGCACGTGATTATAAAAAGTTTGCAGGTGAAAGTGACGTGCAGATCGAGCAAGAGATGGCCGACTTACAAACCAAGTCGATGCCGGGTCTGAGTGATTTGCGAGCGATGGTAGAAGGCGTTCGGCAGGAAGTCAATCAAATCTATACGCCACTCCTTGTCATTCAAGCAAGACACGATGAAATTATCGACCCGAATTCTGCTCAAATCATTTATGATGAAGCGGAATCTACGGACAAAGAGATACAGTGGTATGAAGAATCAGGACACGTCATCACACTTGGACCAGAAAAACAGCAACTTCACGAAAATGTACTGCAATTTCTGGAATCCCTTGATTGGCAAGAGTAAAAACAGGGGAAGATACAAATAGTAAGAAATAAAGGAGGAGATGTTTGTTTGGACGCATTTGAAAAAGAGTTACAAGACCGGATTTTGTCTTTATTAAAAGAAGAATCCTACAAGCCGCTCACTGTCCATGAAATTCAAGAGGAGCTTGGAATGGAACAGGCGGCAGAATTTAAAGAACTTGTCAAGATGCTCGTGCAACTTGAACAAAATGGAACCGTAGTTCGCTCACGTACAAACCGCTATGGTGTGCCGGAAAAAATGAATTTGGCCCGTGGGAAATTTATTGGACATGCCAAAGGATTTGGTTTCGTTGTACCAGAAGAAGTGGAAGGGGACGATGTTTTCATCCCGCCACATGAAGTGAATGGGGCCATGAATGGCGATATCGTACTCGTCCGAGTGTCAGGAAGTTCGCAAGGAGATCGCCGAGAAGGAACGATTACGAAAATCGTGGAACGGAAAACAACGAGTGTGGTCGGTACGTATCAAGCGCAAAATAGTTTTGGTTTTGTACTGCCGGATGATAAGAAGTTACCTATGGATATCTTCATCGAAAAAGGTCATTCGCTGGATGCCGTTGATGGTCAAAAAGTGATCGTGGAAATTACGAACTGGCCAAATGAATTAAAATCTGCAACGGGAATTATTAAACAAATTCTGGGTCATAAAAATGATCCGGGTGTAGATATTTTATCTATTATCCATAAGCATGGAATTGTTGTCGATTTTCCGCAAGAAGTGATGGACCATGCGATGCGTGTACCTACGACGGTTCAGGAAGAGGACTTTTTCAAGCGGAAAGACCTTCGCAATGACATGACGATTACGATCGATGGAGCTGATGCGAAAGATTTGGATGATGCGATATCACTTGTCAAAGAAGATGACGGGTCTTACCGTTTATTCGTTCATATTTCAGACGTCAGTTACTATGTAACGGAAAATTCTCCGATGGATGCAGAAGCGGCTGATCGCGGGACGAGTGTCTATTTAACAGACCGTGTGATCCCCATGCTTCCACACCGTTTATCCAATGGCATCTGCTCGCTGAATCCAGGTGAGGATCGCTTGACCCTAACGTGTGAAATGAAAGTGGATTTGAACGGTAAAGTGGTGGAACATGAGATTTATCCAAGTGTCATCAATTCGAATTATCGAATGACCTATACGGATGTGTACGAAATCGTTGACCATCAAGATGAAGAATTATCGAAGAAATATGAAGAGATCGTACCGATGCTACACGATATGGCGAAGCTAGCGGCTATTTTCCGTCAGAAACGACAAGATCGTGGTGCTATTGACTTTGATTTCAAAGAATCTAAAATTCTGGTGGATGAAGAAGGCTGGCCAACAGATGTCGTCATCGTTGAACGAACTGTTTCCGAACGCATGATTGAAGAATTCATGCTCGTTGCGAACGAAACGGTTGCAGAGCACTTCCATTGGCTACAAGTACCGTTCCTCTATCGGATTCACGAAGATCCGAAAGAAGAAAAGTTACAGCGCTTCTTTGAATTTTTGACGAACTTCGGAATTGTTGTCAAAGGAACAGGCAATCAAGTACACCCTCGCGCGTTACAAGAAATCGTAGAGTCGATTGAAGGCTTGCCAGAGCAATCGGTCATCTCCACTATGTTATTACGTTCAATGCAACAAGCGAAATATAATGAAGAGAGCTTAGGACACTTTGGCTTATCGACGGATTTCTATACGCATTTCACAGCCCCGATCCGAAGATACCCAGACTTAATCGTTCATCGCTTGATTCGAACGTATTTGTTTGATAAGGATTTATCTTCGCAAACGATTAGTCACTGGTCTGCACGTTTGCCTGAAATTGCGAAGCACACTTCTGAACGTGAACGTCGTGCGGTAGATGCAGAACGCGACACCAACGCGCTGAAAAAAGCACAGTTTATGGTGGATAAAGTTGGGGAAGAATTTGAAGGAGTCGTTTCATCTGTTACGAACTTCGGAATCTTCGTGGAGTTAGAGAATACCGTAGAAGGACTTGTCCATGTACAAAACATGAACGATGACTATTATCGATTTGATGATCGCCAAATGATGATGATCGGGGAACGGTCAGGTAAACAGTTCCGTATCGGTGACGAAGTGACAGTGCGTGTGATTTCAGTGAAGCCGGAAGAGCAAGCAGTCGACTTTGAAATTGTCGGTATGAAGCAAAATGTCCGAAGCTCCCGAAGAGATGCTCCTAAAGTGATCCAGTCGGGTAGAAGCAAAGGACAAGGACAGAAACAAGGTTCGGGCGGTAGCCGAGGTAAAAAAGATGGCGACAAACGCAACAAGAAGTACGAAAAGCCGAAAAAGAAATTTTATGAAGGCGTTGCGAAGAAATCGAAAAAGAAACCAAAGAGAAAATAAGGCTGGAGATCATTTGCTCCAGTCTTCATCTGGATTCAGCAGAAGACAATTGATGAATCCAGATGCAATCACACCGAGATGTGATTGATAAAAATAGGGAGGAATGAAGTATGGCTAAAGGTTCTGGTAAGGTACTTGCCATCAATAAAAAAGCGAATCATGATTACGCAATTGAAGAGACCATTGAAGCGGGAATTGTGCTAAAAGGTACGGAGATTAAGTCGATTCGAAAAGGAAAAGTACAGTTGCGCGATGCATTTGTGCTCATTCGGAATAACGAAGCATGGATTTCCAACATGCACATCAGCCCATACGAACAAGGAAATATCCACAACCATGATCCATTGCGTGCTCGTAAACTATTACTGCACAAAAAACAGATCAGTACATTGGTTGGGCAAATGAAACAAGATGGGTATTCGATCGTACCGCTGAAAATGTATGTGAAAGACGGTTTTGCGAAAGTGTTGATCGGTGTCGGTAAAGGGAAGAAGCTCTATGATAAGCGCCAAGACTTGAAGGAAAAAGAGCATAAGCGAGATATGCAGCGGGCATTCAAAGCCAAACAACAAGATTGATAAAAGCACAAAATTATTGTATACTATAAGTAGTTTCAAGTACGACCCGCCATTTGAAAGTGACAAATGGAAGTGGGTTCCGAACTTTCCTTCGGGGACGTTACGGATTCGACAGGGGTGGTCTGGGCTTGAGTTGCGCGTCGGAGGGATCGTCTCCGTCAGAAACGACAGTTAATAATAACTGGCAAAACAAACAACAACTTAGCATTCGCAGCGTAAGCTGACTGAATCTACCTTTCGTTTCCATCGCTCATGTGGAGGCGTCAGGTTCACTTATTAGTGAGCTACGCTGACATCTGCCTCCTGAGGCTGTCAGAAGAGATTCCCAGGATAGCGCACAGGACGCCCTGATTGATGGCATAATGCTTGCGCGAAACCAAGTAATCAATCTACACGCGTAGACGCTGAAGTAGCAGAGCCTTTGGACGTGGGTTCGACTCCCACCGTCTCCATAATATGGATTTCATTGAATTTCATTTGATTTCAATGAATCTCAAAACCCTTGGTATTCAAGGGTTTTTCGCTTTTTTAGAGATCCATTTACTTTCATCTAATTTCATTCAATTTCATCCTTAGTTGGTCAAAGGGATGGTCAATTTATGGTCACGATTTTAAGAAGTTGGTGAATAAATTAACCGTTTCTTTTTCAGCATGCGCACTTAGATGCGTGTAGATGTCCATTGTCGTTTTAATATCCGAATGTCCGAGTCGCTGTTGCACCTGTTTCATATTTGCCCCAGCTTCAATAAGCATTGACGTATGGGTATGCCGTAAACCGTGAGTTGTAAGTGGCGGAAGTTTATATTTATCAATTACATAATTGAGCCACTTGCGTGTTTTAGTAGGTTGCAAATAATTGTTTTCTTCATTCGGCATTACTAACTGCTTTTTCTTTTTAAAATTGCGACCTAAAGTTTTTTTAAGATCAATTTGCCACTCTTGTAACAAGTTAATCGTTTCATCATCTAAGCTAATCGTTCGGCTAACACCCGTTTTTGTTGATTTCTCGTACATTGTATTTTCTAATCCGCGTGCAATCGCCTTATTGATTGTCATTTCCTTTTTCTCGAAATCAATATCTTCCCAAGTAAGGGCTAATAATTCACCTTTACGCATCCCTGTGAAAGCCAAAATATGAATTGCAACGTATGCTTTACGATTAGTTTCCTCTTTCATAATAGAAAGGAGTTTATTCAGCTCTTCCTTCGTATAGAAATTGCGTTCCACTCTATTCACGCTCTTTTTAGGGGCACGCTTTTTGGGCATTTCTACTAATTTAAATGGATTTGAATGAATCAGATCACGTTTAACGGCGTAATCTAACACCTTCGAAGCATATGCTTTTACAGCACCAGCCTTCACTAATTTTTCATGAAGCTTATTAACAAATTTTTGACAAATGTCCACATTTAACTGTTCAATGCGGTAGTCACCAATTTCAGGAAGAATATGATGCTCGAAGTATTTTAATGTTTTATTGAGTGTGTTCTCTTCGATATTATTTTTATAGGTTTCTACCCAAGCCTCATACATTTCACGATATGTTTCATATGAACGCTTTTTGTACGTACCTTTACTTACTTCAAGTTTAATCCGAGCTAAAGCGATTTCCGCTTCTTTTTTTGTTTTAAAGTTTCTAATAGTTGTGGTTTTCTTCTTTCCAGTTAAAGGATCTATCCCGAGGTAAGGTTTAATATAGTAATATGTTTTTCTGTTTTTCTTATATGGGTAAATCGAAGCGTTTGATTTTCTTGGCATAGTTAGTATTCCTCCTATAATTACGGGGACAAATTACAAAGGGAATATAACCAGCGTTACTTAATTGAAGTAACACCTTTATTATAAAATTACGGGTTAGAGTTGTCTAAAAATTAGCGTAATTTTCCACCGTAAGTTATTTTTAGTTATGATAATGGGAATTTGATTTAGCAGGATGCTAATGAGAGAGTTGTTTTACAGCGAGGGTTAAAATGAATGTTCAAGAAGGAAGCGATCAATTTCGCTTTTCGATACACGTTTGACGCCATCAATTTCAGAGACTCTTAGTCCCATGAGGCGGAACTTTTTGAAGGTGTTGTAGGAGATATTGATATATTGGCATGCTTCTTCAATGGACATCCATTCTTTTGGTCCATCTTTCTTAGTGTTTATAATTTCCTCCAGTAATTCGGCGAGTGTATTCAAGACAATCGTTTGTGTGGTTGATTGAATATCTAATGCATTTAATTCCATTTAGATTGACCTCCTAATCAATTGGTTAATATGTTAATACTGTTACAAATGTAACTATATAGTGTGTTCCTCCTTTCGCGATATGTAAGTGGTTTCTTTAGCGGAAGGATTATTTAAACAAAATAAAAACTGTCTTATTTAAAGGTACATTCATACTTAGAACACACAATTAGCCTATAAATGGGCACACTTTACCCTTTACTTGCTAAAAAGCATTCTAAATAAAAACATGTACATTCAAATAAACCAGTTAAAAAAATCAAAAAATATTAAACAAAAATCTATATGTTAAATTGCTATATTCAATTTTTGACTCTAATTTACAAAATATTTTATCTGTTGTCAACAATAAAATTCGATTTTCTAAAAAAATATAAGAAGAACAGACGCATCCAGCTTCATTAAATTTAAGCCAATGCGGTTCACGGCGTTAAAAAAATATTACTTTGACGGAAATTGTAGTTATTAAAATCAGACTCGCTTCTAAAATATATAAAAACAAATTAAGGTGTACCATAGCGGTATATGTTAGGAGGGGTTAAGAAGTGAAAGCAGTAAAGGTATTTGATGAAGCATTTGCACAGAAGTTGAAGCGTTTGCGCCAGGCTCGGGGAATGACGTTGCAACAGTTGAGCTCGGCGACAGGGATTAGCCCATCGTATATTTCACGCTTGGAGCGCAGCGAGAAGCAGTGTCCGTCTTTCCCAATTTTAGTGGAACTCGCTCGTGCGTTAAAGGTAGATATATTGACGCTGGCAGAAGAGTTAGCTGAACAGGAAGGAGAAGTAGTAGATCTTTATTCGTTAATGTTCAAGTCGCCGTTGCGCGTTGCGGACAAGATTTTAACTGAGGAGGAAACGAGGCAGGTAATTAATTTAATTGAACGGATTGCGGAGTTAGACTGGAATGAACAAACAATGTGGCGCGAACTTTGCGAGATTGGGAATTTAATAAGTGCTTTCAAGGGAAGGCATGCTGTTGAGCCGAGGACGTAATTGTCCTCGGGCTTTTTTATAGCATAGAACAAGGTACGACATCGGAAGGACTTTTCAAAAAGTTCTTTGTTTGTATAATCATTGTTAAACCAAAAAAAATCTCGCGCATAAGAAAGGAATAATAATAGTTGAGTCGGGATAAAAAAAGTAGTTAAAATCTTATTGTATCAATAGTTAAGATAATCCCGAACTGAAAATATGCTACTATTTTTGCGAAAGGAGAAATCTATATGATTCATACATTTCAAATGAAATTTCCGCTTGTTGAGAAGGATATTGATGTTTTAGAAAATACAATCGATTATAGCTATAAGGCGGTTAATGAATATATACAAAAGAATTACGGAGAATATTTTAATAATGCTTTTACTGTACAAGTAAAGCGAAATAGTGGCAATAATTACTTGTCGTTAGTTGTAGATGCGGTTCTCCTGTTAAAAAAAGCAGACATACGAGAATCGGATTATTATGAAATAGAGTTACGTGTTAAGGAATTGCTTATGATTTTATTTTCACATACGACATTTTACAGCGAGCATATATTAACGCGTATTGATTATCGTTATGATCTGATTTTACCAAATAAACATATGCGCGAGTTATATTTCCATCTAATTACGAAACATGTCGAGCGTTATCGCTTTCAACAAAAATATAGTGGTATGAAAAATGAATCAGGGAAGTTTGAAAAGTATAAAACAACTATTTATCATAGCTCGCGCGCAATTGTAACGACTGCATATGACAAAGAAGCGGAAAGGGAAGCTAAAGAATGCGATATTCAAGATTACGAAAAAGACGTGGTACGTTTTGAAGTGAGATTGATGTATCAACATTTATACTATAAAGCAAGCGAGCGCTGTCCAAAACCGATCCCAATGAAATTGGCAAATTATTTTATTGAAAGTCGCTATTATGATTACCTCCGTCAATATTTAATTCCTATCTATCCCCAAGGAACTTACTATAAGTATTCAGAAGTTGAGCGTATGCTTCAGTGTACGTCGCTAAAATCCTCTGATAAGGCACTTTTAAAAGAATTCCTCCTTAAGACATCTTCGTACAGCTTAAGTACCCCTAAAAAGCATATAACTCCATATAAGTATAAAAAGGCTTTGCGCCTACTAAAAAGCTTGGGAATCAATCCCGTATGTATCCCAAAGAATTATCCAAAAGCGCCTAAACAATTTGAAAACCCATTAAATAATCTCTTCGCAAAATTTGAATAAAACATAATTGTCCACGATTTGAATGCTACAATCCAACTCCAATCTTGCATATGAAAGCTATGCCGACATGATGGCGAAACAAAATATGATATAAATTAGATTGCTGATTATATTAACGAATCTACACCTAATTAGATTAGAGTAACGATTATAATCACAATTCGATTAGAAATTTGCACATAAAGTTGCTGCGCTTCATTGAATTGATTTTGTTGCCTTTGTAACAATATGAAAAAACGAATAAAACATTTTACAAATGTATCTATTTTGTTATATGATGTATTTAACTTTAAAGTTAAATGATGTATTTAACGAAATGGAGGTGTGTTTTTTGCAATTAGGAGATATAGCAGATATACGTGCAGGCATGGTCATTACGCGCAAAAAGGCGATGAATAAGAACGAAGTAAGAGCGACATACAATATGTTTACACTGAAAAATATTGATGCATTAAATGAACCGTTCGAGCAATTTCAAAGTAATGATGTACTAAGTCCGCAACACTTTACAGAAGAAGGAGATATACTGTTCCGTTTAAACTATCCATTTTCTGCGGTGTATATTGATAAAACCAAATCAGGATTGTTAATACCTTCTACATTTGCAGTAATCAAGGTTCAGGTTGATTTCTTTTTACCTGAATTTGTTGCGTGGTATTTAAATACGACTTTTGTAAAGAAAGAGCTGGAAAAAGGACAGTCGGGAACGAAAATTCCAAGTACGAATAAAGCGACATTAAGTTCGATTTTAATTGAGCAAATCGATATTGAAAAGCAACGGAATATGGTGCAATTGTACAAGCTTCATTTACAAGAAAAACAGCTACTAAAAAAGTTAATAGAAGAGAAAGAAAAGTTGTTCCAAGCACAGACAACTAAAGTGCTTCAAGGGATCTAACAGGAGGAAATCACATGACAGAGAAAGTTTCGCAAGATCAAATTAACAGTATATTATGGCAGGCCGCGGACACGTTCCGCGGAAAAATCGACTCAAGTATTTATAAAGACTACATTTTAACAATGATGTTCATTAAATATTTGAGCGATTCATACAAAGAGCATTTACAAGAATATACAGAACGATATAACGGTGACGAACAACGTATTCAACGTGCCTTAACACGTGAGCGCTTTGTATTAGATGAAAAATCAACATTCGATTACCTGTACAGCAAACGTACTGACGCTGAAATAGGCGACATCATTAATAAATTATTAGCGCGTATTGAGGATGAAAATACAGGTAAGCTTCGTGGTGTATTCCGTAACATCGACTTCAATAATGAAGCAGTTTTAGGAAAAACGAAAGAGCGTAATGCGATGCTGCGCACATTATTAGAAGATATGAACAAATTAAACTTAAAGCCGTCAGTCATAGGTAATGAAGATATTATCGGCAACGCCTATCAATATATGATTGAGCAGTTCGCATCTGACGCTGGAAAGAAGGGCGGAGAGTTCTATACGCCAACGATGGCATCCGAATTATTAGCACGTTTAGTGAAGCCACAAGAAAATGACCGCATTTACGACCCAACATGTGGATCAGGTTCATTGTTGATCCGCGTTGCGAAACAAGTACCAAATAATAAAGTAGCAATTTACGGACAAGAGCGTAACGGTGCAACCCATTCTTTAGCATTAATGAATATGTATTTACACGGTATTGATGACGCTTCAATCGAATGGGGGGACACATTAGCAAACCCACTTCATTTAGAGGACGGCAAATTAATGAAGTTCCAAAAAATTGTTGCCAACCCGCCGTTCTCATTAGACAAATGGGCAATGGGCTTTGCAGGTGATAGCAACTCAGACAAGAAGTTTAAAATGGAAGCAAGCTTAGACCAACACCGTCGTTTTGAATGGGGCGTACCACCAACATCTAAAGGTGACTATGCATTTGTACAGCATATGCTTTATTCATTAGCTGAAAATGGTACGATGGCGACAATTTTACCGCACGGCGTTTTATTCCGTGGTGCAAGTGAAGGTAAAATTCGTAAAGAAATCATTGAAATGAATTTACTCGATGCAGTAATCGGTTTGCCAGAAGGATTGTTCTACGGGACAAGCATTCCAGCGTGTGTTCTGGTGTTTAAGAAAAATCGCGGGCGTGAAGATGTACTGTTTATCGATGCATCAGGTGAGGGTAACTACGAAAAAGGTAAAAATCAGAACAAGCTACGCGAAGAGGACTTACAAAAAATCGTTGCTACATATGATAGCCGTGAAACGATTAATAAGTATTCATATAAAGCGACTAAAAAAGAAATCCAAGAAAATGACTATAATTTAAATATACCTCGTTATGTTGATACGTTTGAGGAAGAAGCACCAGTCGATATGGAGGCAGTGAAACAAAATATCGCGGACATTAAAAAGGAATTAGCCGTTGTCGAAGCTGAGATGGAGAAGTATTTGAAAGAGTTAGGGTTGTAACAGTAAGGAATGAGTGAAAGAGACTATTTTCTTGAAGGCAGGAAAATGGTCATCAAGTATAGTAGAGGTGAGAAGATGGATAATAACTCAAATTTTTTAATGTATCAAACTGAAAATGGTGAAACAAAAATCCAAGTGCGATTAGAAGGCGAAACTGTTTGGATGACACAAAAAGCGATGGCTGAGTTATTCCAAACGTCTACACAGAATATTACGTTTCATATAAAAAATGTTTACTCAGAAGGTGAATTATTAGAAGAGGCAACTTGTAAGAATTACTTACAAGTTCAAAATGAAGGTGCACGTGAAGTTAAAAGACAAGCAAAGCACTATAATCTTGAAATGATTATAGCCGTTGGTTACCGTGTACGTTCGCATCGCGGTACACAATTCCGTCAATGGGCGACAGAGCGTTTAAATGAGTTTATGGTTAAAGGCTTTACAATGGATGATGAACGTCTGAAAGAGATGCGTAACATTGGAGCAGATTATTTTGACGAATTACTTGAACGTATTCGCGACATTCGAGCATCAGAAAAACGTTTCTACCAAAAGATTACAGACATCTATGCTACATCGATTGACTACGATCCAAATTCAACGATTGCAAGAGAGTTCTTTGCAACAGTACAAAATAAATTACACTTTGCTATTCATGGACATACTGCCTCTGAATTAATCGTAGAGCGCGCGGACGCAACAAAGCCAAATATGGGACTAACAAGCTGGAAAGGTGATAAAGTCCGTAAAACAGATATAACCGTTGCGAAAAACTATTTAACTCAAGAGGAACTAATCGATTTAAATCGTATTGTGACGATGTATTTAGATTATGCTGAATCGCAGGCGAAAAAGAAGAAACCGATGTATATGAAGGACTGGGCACAAAAGCTGGATGCGTTTTTAGAATTCAATGAACATGATATTCTGACGAACTCAGGTAAAGTGAGAGCAAAGTTAGCAGAACAATTTGCTATTGAACAATATGAAATCTTTCATAAGCAAAGATTGGAAGAGCCAAAGAAGAATGATTTTGATAGGTTTATAGAGAATAAGGATTATGAAAAATAATAAATTAAATGTAGGTGAAGTGAGTGAAGGAAATATATCCAAGAGATTGGAAAGAGTATAAATTTGGTGACGTTTTCGATTTAGGAGGTAGTTTGTCTATATCGAGAGCAAATTTATGTGACGAAGGTATTTGTTATTTGCATTATGGTGATATTCATAAAACTCAAGAAAATTTTATGTCTGTTAATCGCGATTATGATACTTTACCAAAATATAATATCTCTTTAGAAGAAATATCTTCGAAGTACCTATTGAAAGATGGGGACATTGTTTTTGCTGATGCCTCGGAGGATTATGAGGGAATTGGGAAGGCTGTCGCTATTATTAATCCAGAAAACATTCCATTTATTAGCGGATTGCATACTATTGTTGCAAGAGATACTAACGATACTATTTCTTATAACTATAAAAGATATTTTTTGAGTGATTGGAATATTAGGAAGCAATTAATGATATTAGCTACTGGTACTTCTGTATATGGACTAAGTAAACCTAATCTCCAAAATTTAAAGATTGTACTTCCTGATAAAAAAGAACAGGAGAAAATCGGTTCTATCTTGTCAGTTTGGGATAAGACAATTGAATTGAAAAAACAGTTAATTAGACAGAAAAAAGAACACAAAAAGGGTTTAATGCAAAATTTACTTTCAGGGCGTGTTAGATTTCCAGGATATATAACTAAATGGAAGAAAGTGTATTTAGGGGATATTTGTAAGATTTCCACAGGTAATAAAGATACACAAAATAAAGTAGATGATGGAATATATCCATTTTTTGTTAGATCGCAGAATGTGGAAAGAATTAACACCTTTTCTTATGATGGAGAGGCTATCTTAACAGCAGGTGACGGTGTAGGTGTTGGGAAAGTATTTCACTATATTAATGGTAAATTTGATTTTCACCAACGGGTATATAAATTAAGCGATTTTAAAAATGTCGATGGTTACTTTTTATACTGTTATATTAGTCAAAACTTTATGAAGCAAATCAAAAAGTTTAATGCAAAAACGTCAGTAGATTCAGTTCGTAGAGAAATGCTTACTAAAATGTTAATTGATTTACCACCTATGGAAGAGCAAGAACAAATCGGTCGAATTATTAAGAATCAAGAAACCGAAATTCTTTTACTCGAAAAGGAATTAAGCTTATTAATCGATCAGAAAAAATCACTCATGCAACAACTCCTTACAGGAAAAATCAGAGTGAAGGTGTAACTCCCTCGCTCCTTTCCTTCATTTATAGATTGGAGGTGGCGATGTGTCCACTGGGCAACTTTATGATGAAATGACGATAAGTCAAAAACCTGCACTCGAGGTTTTACAACGTCTTGGATATACCTACATCCCGACTGAACAAGCGGAACAAATGCGCGGGAATCTTTATAACGTATTACTGCGCGATGTGCTGGAAGACCAGCTACGCAAAATAAATCGCTATGAATATAAAAATGATTATTACGCCTTCAGTGAAAACAATATTCAGCAAGCCATTCGCGATTTAGACGAGCCGTTAACGAATGGGCTTGTAAAGGCGAATGAAGCAATTTATGAAACAATTATGTTAGGAAGAAGCTATACCGAGTTTCTTCCAGATGGCTCAAAGAAATCATTTACTATACAGTTTATAGACTGGGACAATATCGAAAACAATGTCTTTCATGTCGTAAAAGAATTTTCTGTGGAGCGCGCGGACGGCAAACTTGTGCGTCCAGACATCGTCCTATTTGTAAACGGTATTCCTTTTGCAGTGATTGAATGTAAAAAAGCGTCGATTTCTATGAACCAAGGCATTAGCCAAATGATTCGTAACCAAAAAAATGAATATATCCCACAGTTGTTTAAGTTTGTTCAAATTGTGATGGCGACAAACAAAAATGAAACGCAGTACGCCACGTGCGCTACGCCGAAGAAATTCTGGTCTGTTTGGAAAGAGGAAGAACAACAGTGGTTAGAGCAGTTGTTGCAAAATGCTGTAACAGATCGCTTACCAACGACACAGGACAAAAATATTATTTCCTTGTTCCATCCAGAGCGGTTATTAGAGCTAACGGCATTCTTCACGCTATTTGACAAAGATGTTAAGAAGGTAACGAGATACCAACAATACTTTGCAATCAAACAAATATTGCAAACTATTGAACAGCGTGATGAAAAAGGTAACCGTCAATCAGGCGTTATCTGGCATACACAAGGGTCTGGGAAATCACTAACAATGGTTATGCTGGCACGTTACATTTTGACAGAGCTATCAGATGTGAATCCAAAGGTAGTTGTTGTAACCGATCGTGTAGAACTGGATAAGCAAATTCATAAAACATTTAACCATACGCGCTTAAAAGCAAGCCGTGCAAATTCAGGCAATCATTTAATTGCATTGTTAAATGACGGCAACACCGACATCGTCACAACTTTAGTGCATAAATTCGACACAGCTCAGGCGAAACAACAACTAAACGATTCACGTGACATATTCGTACTTGTAGATGAATCGCATCGTACACAGTATGGCGAGCTTCATAATAAAATGAAAAAGGTATTCCCGAATGCATCATATCTTGGCTTTACAGGTACGCCTTTAATGAAAAAAGAAAAGAGTACGATGATTAAGTTCGGTAAGCTTATTCATAAATATACAATTGCTGACGCGGTTAATGACAAAGCTATCGTTCCACTACTATATGAAGGAAAGATGGTCGATCAAACGGTTAACAAAACAGCTATTGATAACCGCCTAAATATGATTACGCGTCATTTAAATGATACTCAAAAAGAAGAAGTAATGAAAAAGTGGGCGCACTTTGAGCGTATTGCATCTTCAGATCAACGAATTAGCATGATCGCCTTTGACATAAACGAGTATTTCTATCGCAACTATAAAACACAAGGATCGCAGTTTAAGGCGATGCTTGCGACAAATAGCAAGATGGAAGCAATTCGTTATTTAAATTTCTTCGAGGAGTTTGGCGATTTGAATTGCGCTGTCGTTATTTCTCCGCCAGATCAACGTGAGGGGCATGATTCGATTGACGAAGACTCTCAAGATTTAATTCAGCGTTTTTGGAAGAAGATGATGGACCGCTACGGCACACCAGAAGCTTATGAAGACACAATTAAAGACGAATTCATAAACGGTGATGATGAAATTGATATATTAATTGTCGTAGATAAGCTGTTAACAGGTTTTGACGCGCCACGAGCATCATTGCTATACATCGACAAACCGATGAAGGAGCATACACTACTGCAAGCAATCGCCCGCGTTAATCGATTATATGAGGGCAAAGATTATGGTCTTATCATCGACTATCGGGGCTTACTTGAAAAGTTAGATGAAGCATTACAAATGTATTCAGGTGCTGGATTAGAAAACTTCGATCCAGAAGACATTCAAGGTGCGATTTATGACGTCATCACAATTATTGGTGACCTTCGTCAATATCATTCACAACTGTGGGACATCTTTGCACCGATTCGAAATAAATCGGACGTAGAAGAATATGAGGTACTGTTAGAAGATGAAGAACTACGCAATGACTTCTATAATATTTTGAGTAAATTCGCACGCAACCTTGCAATTGCTTTAGAATCTGAGCGTATATATAATGCTTTACAGGAAGAAGAGCTTTCTAAGTACAAGAAAGACTTAAAGTTCTTCCAAGAGCTACGCAAGGCTGTGAAATTACGCTATTCAGACTCGATTGATCACAAGGAATATGAAGCGAAAATGCAAAAGCTGATGGACCAATATATTTCAGCTGAAGATATTATTCGTATTACAAATCCAGTCGATATTTTGAATGAAAAAGGATTCAAGGAAGAGCTTGAACGTCTTGGCTCAAAGCGTGCAAAGGCTGACGCAATTCGTACACGTTTAACGAAAAGTGTCAGCGCTAAGTGGGATGAAAATCCTGCCTATTACAAGAAGTTCTCAGAACGCATTCAGGAAGTAATAGATCAGTATAAAGAAAAACGCATTTCGGAGGCGGATTATTTAAACTCAATGAATGAATTGTTAAATGAATTCCGTCAAGGCGAACCGAAAGAAGATTATCCAGCAATCATCAAAGATAACGGCCACGCACAAGCCTTTTACGGCGTGACAAAAGATCTCTTAACGATTAAGGATGAACAAGTATCATATGGTGATGAAGACTTTGCCAATTTAGCATTAAAGATGGATGCGATTATTAAACAACACCAAAAAGTAGATTGGCATAACAACACGCAAATACACAATCGTATTGCGCAGGACATTGATGATTTATTGTTTGATTTCTCGAATGAAAACAATGCAACATTAGACTTCGACACAATCGATAAAGTAATCGAACAAGTAAAAACAGTAGCCATCAAGCGTTATTAAGGTAGTGAGCAATATGGAAAAACACCAAATTCATTTCGGCAATCAGCCTATTGATTTTTGGATTGAAAGAAAAGACGTCAAAAACGTCAATTTAAACATTAAGCCTGACATGAGTATTAAAGTATCGGCTAATGAGAAAGTACCATTAAATTTTATATATGACTTTGTGAAAAGCAAAGGTTTATGGATTTTAAAAAACGTAAAGCAGTTTGAAGAAGTGCTCCCGCTTAAACAAAGCGAACGCGAGTATGTAAGTGGTGAGTCATTCAAATACTTAGGTAAACAATACCGCCTGCGCGTAGAGCAATCAGCAGATGAAGGCGTCAAATATTTCAGAGGTTTTATATATGTACACGTACAAAATCCATCAGACCGTTCTAAAAAGGCGAAACTTGTAGATGCATGGTACAATGAAAAGGCATACAAAGTATTTGAAGAATCGCTAAATAAGATGTTCGCATTAATGGGGAAGTACGGTGTTGGGAAACCCGAACTCGAAATCCGCGTCATGAAAGCTCGCTGGGGTTCCGCACAAATTAATAACAATACGATTCTCATTAATACGGAGCTTATTAAAGCGCCAAAATACTGCATTGATTATGTCATACTACACGAACTTATACACTTTAAGTACAACAACCATAGTGAAAACTTTTACAATATGTTATTTGCGCTAATGCCAGACTGGGAAAAGCGCAAAAAGATATTGGATGAAGAAATTGTGCGCGACTTATAACATCATGAACAGACATCCAGAATAAGTACGAAAGACAGTTTCTAAGGTTTATTAGAGCTGTCTTTTTTTATACAAAGATTATGCATTTGAAATCTAAATCTGGAGTTGGTCTAATGAAAAAAGTAATTCTTACTGGGAACGGTTTATCGATAGGTTTGAACGGCGCGTTTTCGTTACAAAATATCACACAAACTTTTTATAACAATCTGCCTATTGAACATAAAAAATTCATTGAACATCATATGGATAGAATTCAAAGAGGGCAATATATTCAATTGGATTTTGAAGAAGCTATTGCCAGCATTGAACAAATTCATGATTCGTTAAATAGTTATGTAGAGTTTTTAGAAAATACGGATGAAGGAAAAATATACCTTAAATCTGAAAACTTAAGTGTTGAAGAATTAAGAAGTCATTTAGATGTTATTAAACAGATTATCTTATCTTACTCTGCATCGATTGTAGAAATAATTGACGGCAATGTTCATTGGGAACAAATTGGAGAGAAACTATCAGGATTTATTGATTGGGTACTCACACAAGTTGGTGAAGAGCATCAGGTCGACTTTTTTACATTAAATTTTGACTTGCTGCTTGAAACTATTTTATTAAGGGTTGTCGGCACAGATAGAATTACAGATTTTCATGTGCGTAGAGGATATTTAGATAGCGCAGAAAAGTTTAATTTCAGTCCTCAAGAAAATTTAATTGATTTTGGTTGTAGAAAGGTTAGATTACATCATTTACATGGCTCATTATCATCGTTTAAGCGGTTAGAAGACGGTAGGGTATTTAAGTTAAAAACAGAAGACATTCGGTTAAAGGATTTTTACAGAAAGTTAGATACGTCTAAATATTTTCCTTCTATTATTACGGGGGGGTATAAAAGTGCGAAAATTCAGATGTCGCCATTTAACTACTATTATAATGAGTTTAAAGAGAAGATGATGGATCCAGATAATATTTGTGACGAACTATATATAATTGGATATAGCTTTAGGGACGAACATATTAATGAAGCGATTATTGAGAGATTAAAATTATCAAGAAGTACAGGTGCTAAGTGCCGTCCTTTAAATCGATTTGTAATAGTAGACTTTAAAGCTGATGAAGTAGACAGAATTGAATTTGTTAATTTTGTAAATAAGGTATTAAATTTGAAGTCTGATAGAACAAAATTAAGCATTGAAAAAGGTAACTTTCTGTTTGATGGCGCGGATTCAATTTCTCAAATTAACAGTGAAGTGGTTAAGTAAGAAGCGTGTATATTATAAAATTGTATTAAGGGGGAATTATAAATGAATAATATTTTATATTGTTCGGTGTGTGATCATGACTATGCGCATCTAATCGGAACAATTGAGGTTATTGATAATGATGAAAACCAAGCAGTTGAGTTTATGATTAATAGTAAGTATTCTATTGCAATAAAAACAAAGTATGAATACCGTTCACAAGGCAACATTCATCTTTTATTCAGATGCGAAGAAGGTCATTTTTTCATTAAAAGTTTTGATGGTCATAAAGGGAATATCTTTATGGATGAAAATACTTTAATGGATGAACTTACAAGCTATCTAAATGACGTTTATCAAAATGAGAAGGACCTATTCTTCACACTTAATTATGATCTATTAGGTAATATTGAGAAATTTCTTAAGACGCAGAAAATTTATTAAGAGTGAATAACTAAAGCTAAAGAATGCTCTAAAAATAACCGCCGTTACTCCAAAAGGAATAACAGCGGTTATTTGTATTTGTCACTAAAGTCTAAGAGTAGTTGAGCAATAATGTCTTGTATTTTCAAATGCGGGAATTCTTTTTCGCAAGTAAGGACAAATTGCTGATATAATTCCTCTGGCATACGGAACGTCTTAGTTGAAAGTTTAGAAGCGAATATTTTCTTATCAATTGTGAAGTCATCATTGACTTTGTGCTTCTCAATAATCTTTTTAAGGACGTCTATATTTTCAGTGAGAAATGCTGTTAAGTCGTCCGCAGAATTGTCAATCGGTGAAATAATATTTTCATCGCGCACAAATTTGTAGTATTGATTTTCGCGTTTGATATAAACGTAGTCACCCTCTTGCATAATTTTCGTAAAAGTAGAGTAGTTAACAGACATAAAATCTGCAACTTGGTGTAAATCATAGCCTTTATTTATTAATAAATCATTCACGAATTCAACGCGCTGTTTGCAATCAAGAGCAAGGAATTTGTCTTTATTCATATTTGCATCTCCTTTAAAATTTGATGCTATATTATAGACAAATGCCTTTAAAATATTCTATTTTATTATATAATATGCTTTAAAAAATATGGATTCATCGCATAAGTTACAGAAGTTGATTCAATAACAGGGTCTTTATTTTCTACTAAATTAAACTTAAGACAGTAGAATATCTCAAATGGTGAAGCGTATTTATATTTGGGTGTTGTATTTTTAATATAAAAATTCTTAAGGTTTACTAATCTTTTAATTATGTTTAAGTAGCCCATTTTATCAGGTACTTTATCTAAATGGCGAATAATAGATTTTAGCGAAATGGTATGCGTTAAGCCGTCGCTAACACCTTGAACATCAAGTAGGTACCCAATAATTATTCTATCCGTTTCATCAAAGAATTCTAAAAATAGATTTAAATCAAATGTGTCTTCGTTATAAGTGAAATTTTCTAAACGTATTTTTTCGTCGTAATTAACTAAACAGACATCTGTGTAAAAAAGTGCGATTATTTCATTGAAATTCCCCTGATCAAAATGGTCGATAACGTCGTCTGGTATCAAGTGAAGAGTTTTGTTCGAAGCTATAAAATTCAAACTTAGAAACTCTATATCGTTCTTAATAGCATCTATATAATTTTGAGAAGATAATGAATTTATGAACGGGTAGCGAATGAATAGCGAATTAATATCATTCTGCCAGTTATATAATTTGTCAATTTCTGCTGTTAATAATGTTCGGTAATCTTCCGTGCTATATAAATCGACAAGTATGTTTGAATTAATGCGCGGTAAATTAAAAATGGCTTTTGCTTTGCGGTTTATTTCATAATAAAAGCTATCTTTAGTATCACGTGTATCCTTTAACTCATTGCTTACCCAGAGTTCTTTTAGCTCCTGCCTATAATAGTTTTTCTTTAATTTCTGTACATCGATTACATTTGCATTAATTTCTATGCATGAATTAATTATATCGGAAACGATTGATTCAAAAGGTGGTAAAGTAAGGGCATCGGACTTATTTAAATAATATGGGTAGTATTCTTCGTTTAGCATACTTATAATTTTATAATAGACTAATCGTTTGTGTATCATGCTTATCCAATCCTTTGTATTTATTTCTATTATTATAATACAAGGAAGAAAATTAGTATTATTGAGATTTGTCCCCGTAAATTACCGTTTATGGTCAAAAGTATGGTCAAAATAGTTTGAATGGCTATAAACCCTTGATATAATAGCGTTTCTCGACAACGGGTTAAAGCCCCGCCGTCTCCATATGAGATTACAGGTGAAATAGCAGGAAGTAAGGGATATTGTTATGAGAGGAAACTCTTGTGTGATATTCCTTTTTTCAAAACCATTAAATTGAAATGATGTTTAAATAGTGACGGATAAAACATACTTACACATATACATAATCTGAAAGGGTGTGGTATGTGTGGATGACAAGGAGGAAAAAGAAATGGCGATGATAAAAGACAACCAAATGGATCATATAAAAACACTGTCAGAATCTATAAATGAAGTTGAGCAAATTAGAAAGGGAAAGTTACCCAAGCGTTCATATAAAGATATGATGAATCGAGTGAGAGAGAACTTAAAAGAAGGGGAATAATGGGATATAAAGTACTTGATGTCAAAGCGTTCGAAAAAGATCTTTT
Source organism: Sporosarcina obsidiansis (assembly GCF_009651005.1). Taxonomy (GTDB): domain Bacteria; phylum Bacillota; class Bacilli; order Bacillales_A; family Planococcaceae; genus Sporosarcina; species Sporosarcina obsidiansis. Next base: position 87,932 of record NZ_WHVW01000007.1, on the reverse strand, counting down.
AAAAATTGCAAGGAAGCATCCTGTTGTAATTGATTTGGTCGAATCCCTTTTTGTTGAATTAGAAGAAGGAAAGTTCTATGGTGATCGAATTCCCGGGCTCAAAGGAAATGTCGTATATAAAACTAGATAGAGTAATCCAAATGCCAACAAAGGAAAGAGTGGCGGCTTTCGAGTGATATGGTATTTAGTCACTTCCGACTCAGAGATTTACCCTTTGACCATCTACTCCAAAAATGATCAAGAAGATATATGTATAAAGGAGATCAAACGGATTATTGATCGGATATTAGAAGATGATGAAATATATTTGTATGGAGACCTGGTACCTGAAACCGATAGTAACCATTTTCCAGAAGGAAGTGAGTTAGCTATGACGTTGGCAGATCAGTGGAGAGAAGAAGGATTGCAAAAGGGAATCGAAAAGGGAATCGAAAAAGGTATAAAAATCGGTAAAGAGGAAGCGCTGGCGGAAGTTGCGGCTAATCAATTAACCGAGAGATTTGGCAAATTACCGATGGATATTAAAGAAGCAATTATGAAGGCGGACTCGATTGCATTGGGGCTGTTGTTGTCTAATATTTTCCGTTATGAAGATGTCGAAGATGTTTGGAAATATATACGGTAAGGGTTTAGATAATATCCTGATACCTGTGCGTGATTGAATTCCGAATATTGGGTTGTGCCAGTTGTTAAAACTGGCTTATATTTTTTAGAATAGCAGTAGATGAACCTTCTGGCATTAATTTGTTGAAGGGTTTTTTTGTGTTTCTAGACTGAGTTACTTGAAAGTAGAGGTGAGTTCCTAGAATGAGGTACATCTAAAACAATTTTAAATAGTTTGTGGCAAACTAGTATCATCTTAATGAAAGTTATGACTATTAGGCTGTTTTATTTACCAATCATTGTTATAATTGTAACCAAAGCAACAGAAGAAGGTGGGAAAATGTCGGCAATTGAAATACTGACTTGGCCTTTCCAACAGAGCGCCATGAATCAGATCAACAATAAACAGGATTTTTTAAACTATCCTGTCATTTATATTTTGAATGGGAAGAAAGAAGCGTACATAGGCGAGACGGTTTATTTTAAGAAACGCATGCAAGCGCATTTGAAGAGCCGAAAGAATATGAATGAAGTGAACTTAATCAAGCACGAGCAATTCAATCGCTCTGCGACATTTCATTTGGAAACGAAACTGATCAACTACTTTTTAGGCGATGAAAAATACACATTGCAGAATAAAAGTAAAACAGCTAGTGATTTTACGCATAACTACTACAATAAGCCGTTCTATGACCAGGAACTTTTTGAAGAACTTTGGCAGAAGCTGCATGAACAACATTTGGTCGATAATGAGCTTCATGTGATTGAAAATAAGGATATTTTCAAGCTGTCACCATTTAAGGAATTAACGCTTGAGCAAATAGATTTAAAGGATAAGGTGCTAGAGTTTTGTAAAAGGCAGATTGGGACGGAATTAGGTGAATACGGCAGTTTGCTAGTTGTGGAAGGAGAAGCGGGCGTAGGGAAAAGTGTCGTGTTGAGTTCGATCTTCAATACAATTCAAGAACTTGCAACGGAGTCGTCCTCACACTTTTCCGGAACTGAAAACTACTTGGTCGTGAATCACGAAGAAATGTTCAAGACCTACAAAGGCATTGCCAAACAGGTGAAGCACTTAAAAGCGAAAAACTTTGCCAAGCCCACGCCATTGATCAACCGGTTGCAGAAAGAGAACAAGAAGGCAGACATCGTCTTTGTCGATGAAGCCCATCTGCTTCTCACCAAATCAGATACATACAACAACTTTTACGGTGAGAATCAGCTGGAGGAATTACTCAAACTTGCAAAAATCGTTGTCATCATCTATGACCAGGATCAAGTCTTGAAACTGAAGAGCCTATGGGGGGCAGAGTCGCTAGAAACACTGAAGCAGACAAGCGCCTATCACGAAGAATACCAGTTGACCAATCAATTCCGAATGCAGGCAAATGATGACGTGATCGACTGGATCAACAACTTTAAACGCAAGAAGCTGACCCCGCTACCTATAGATGAAGGATATGATTTGAAAGTGTTTGAAACACTTGAAGAAATGCACGAAGCCATCATGGATAAAAACACTGAATTCGGTTTAAGTCGTGTAGTTTCAACATTCGATTTCCTGCACAAAAAAGATGGCCAAACCTACTATGTAAAAGAATCCAACGGTGAATACCAGATGCCCTGGAATACAACAAGCATCAAATACACCTGGGCGGAAAAGCCGGATACCATCAGTGAAGCGGGATCTATTTATACCGTCCAAGGCTTTGATCTGAACTATGTCGGTGTCGTCCTCGGCCCTTCCGTGCAATATGATTCAGTGAAAGATGAGATTGTGATCGATACAGGTAAGTATATGGATAAAGGAGCTTATACGGGGGCGGACGGTATTGATCATGTGGAGGCGGCGAAAGAGAAGATTGTTTTAAATTCGATTAATGTGCTGATGAAGCGGGGGATTAAGGGGCTTTACTTGTATGCTAGTGATGAGGGGTTGAGGGAGAGGTTGTTGGGGCGTTAAGATTTGCTCTAGTAATCTTAAGTTGGGAGTTTATGTATGAAAGATAATTATAGTTGTTTTCACTAGCGTCGCATAAATAGATTCAAAATATTCCGTCTACACTTTTCTGACCACAAGGAAAAAAACGAAGACAGCTGAACAGAGACAGTCAACATCCATTTTTTCACTATACCTTTTGGCTACTGTGACAAAAACGGATTGTCCGCGTTACGGCACGCTTTTACCTTCAATCTTTCGGATCCAAATACGCGCAGACTTCCATAAAGATGCCTTTAGATAGCGGCTAATCTGCAAGTACGTTCGCTTACTTTTTGTCCGTAACTGTGCCAAAACATTCAAGCAGTAGACGATCATCGCCAGATGCACCTGGTTGTGTACACCTTGCTGACTCTGTGCGTAGAATTTCTTGATGTTCAAATGTTGTTTCATCCATTTGAAAAATAGTTCAATGGCCCAGCGAGACTTGTACAGTTCTGCGATTTCGTCTGCAGATAAATCGAAACGGTTCGTGACCAGATTCAGTTGGTTGCCTTTAGAATCGAGCACTTTCAAAAGCCGGAATACATTCTCCGAACGGTTTTGTGTCGTGCCGATCACAACCATTTCGTCCGATAATACAACGGTGTCTTCCGGCAGATTGAAGTGTTCAAGTGTCCGTACAACTGCGTTTTTCCGCAGACGAGAGACGAAGAAATATCCTTCATCTGTCATCAGGTCAAACCGTTCATAATCTAAATAGCCGCGGTCGAACACATACAGGCATTCCTTGTCATCGACCAGTACTTCCAGCTGGCCACGATCGTGTTCCTTGGCGTTTGTCAAAACCGCTTGGTCAGGATAGGAACAACCATTTTCCAAGAACACCAGCCGCAGATGAAGCTTGATACCGGACTTCGTTTTTCGGAATTCTGCCCAGCGATGGTTGTTCAAATTCAAGGGCAATGTGCTGGAATCAATGATTTTTAGTGGAGTTGTCCGTTTGCGTCGCGTCTGAAAATCCGTTGCTTCATGGATCTGGGTCACCAGATCAAGAAAAATAGCCTGGAAGAATTCCGTCGGCACTTGTCGAAGACGCCTGCCCAGCTGCGAGAAGCTAATGGAATTCAAGTTCGTGGCTTCCTGTAGTTCTTCGGAAAAGACGCTGTCACTGACAGCACGTAAACTTTCCGTTTCATGGAGCTGTGCGTACAAGAGTAAGTTCATAAACGAAGCCATATGCAGCTTCTTTGTATAGTGATCGAGGCAATGTAACTGCACCTGTTCCACGAATAATTCATTGGAAATCGGTGCTGCCCATTGCGCAAATGCAGTTTTTCGTGTAATCATGATCCATGAGTGAGTCCTTTATTTTGGATTTGGATGGATTACTGCCACCAACCCATTATAAAGGATTTTTTTATGGAAAAGAGTAAGTAAAGAGTATTCGGAATCAATGCTATTTCTTGTTATTTTAATGCGACGCTAGTGAGTTGTTTTATTAAACGTAAAGTTTTAATTTTTCCATTTTAGAGATGAAGAGTTAAAGTTTTTTATTTATGGTAATATAGATACACATATTATCAAAGTATAAATTATCAATTAAATAGATATGTCTTACAAAAAAAGGAGTAATTAATTGACTAGAGCTGTAGAGGTTAGAAAAATATTATCTTGTAAAATTAATGAAGCTAATTTACATTCCTATTTTATAGACTTTGATTTAGATGATGATGGAAGTTTAACTCAGATGGTTAAACAATTTACTAGTTTATTGACGGAAGAAATTCCTAGTTTTGCTTTAGGATATCATCAAGGGACAATGGTGGCTCAAGAGGATATAGTTCGGGTTCTAATTGAAGCTGCAAATTCCGTTTATAAAATAGACGCTTATGAAAAAGCCGCACAAACATATTTAAATGATGGGTGTTTTGAAGATGACTTAGAGGACAAGTATTTAAAAAGAGGAGAATTTGGTGAGTTAATACTTCATTTTATTTTAAAGTATTTTTTTAATACATTACCCTTAGTAGCAAAAATCTATTTTAAAGATTCTTATGGACATGCAGTGCACGGGTTTGACTCTGTTCATGTCAACACTGATACTAATACTCTTTGGTTGGGAGAATCTAAACTATATACTGATGGTACTAGGGGGGTAGATGCTTTAATTGAAGATTTATTTGAGCATTTTAATAGTGATTACTTTGACAAAGAGTTCACTATTATTTCAAAGAGAATAAAAGATACAGAGAAGACTTTAGAGAAATCAGGCGCAAATCCTAATTATTGGATTGATTTATTGAATACCTATTCAAAACTATCGGAAAAACTTGATAAAATAATTGTTCCGATGTTTTGTGCCTACGAAACAAATGTTTTTTCTAATTATAGCAATACAGCAGAGTTTGAAAAAGATTATATTGAAGAAATAAAGAAGTTAAATGACCGGTTCATTTCTAAAAAATCAAAACACCCATGGAATAAACATTTGAACATTGTGATAATATTAGTTCCATTAGAAAGTAAGAAAAAGTTGATTTCTACACTTCATAATAAATTAAAGATGCTTCAGGCGTTAGGGGGGTAAGAATAGATGGATTGGAATTGGGAGGAAATTTTACAAATAAACACATTAGATTTTGACAAAAGTTTTTCATTAGCTAAATATGTATCCCAACAACATTTAATTAACGAAGAAGAGGCTAACAAAATTATTATAAAAGTGTTAGATATTTGGGAGAATGTAGATCCATCCACTAGAGAACTTTGGATGGACTTAATAGAAAGTTCCGGGTTCTATCCATATCTACTTAATTTGGTCGAATCATCAAATCAGTTAGATACTACATCCGAGATTAGAACTTCATATCATTCTTCCAATAACCTGGATAATATAACTTTTCATAAAGAACAAAAAGTTTTGGCGGGTTTAATAGAAGATGAGCAAAATTTAATAGTAAGTGCTCCTACTAGTTTTGGTAAAAGCTTATTGATTCAGGAAATAATAGCGCTAGACAAGTATGATAATATTCTTATAGTACAACCAACATTGGCTTTAATTAATGAAACAAGAATAAGTTTAAAAAAATTTAGCGGTAAGTATAATATAATTGTTAATACCTCACAGATATTAGGTTTGAAAAATATTTTTATTTTAACTGCTGAAAGGGTCTTAGAATTTGAAGGTCTTCCAAATATAAATTACTGTATTCTAGATGAGTTTTATAAATTAAGTTCCCTAAGAGATGATGAACGATCCGATGTATTGAATATCGCTATGAGAAAAATTTTAAAATCTAATCCTATCTTTTATTTTATAGGACCGAATATTGATCAGATACCTGAAGGGTTTCGAGAAAGATATAATGCAAAATTTTATAAGACCAATTACTCTTTAGTGAATACAGAAATGGTGCAGGTCGATGTAGAATATCAAACTACAGGAGTAAGAAAAAGAGCAAAGGAAAAAGAAGATAAGTTATTTGAATTGCTTTCCAATAACCGTGATGAGCAATCTATTGTATATGTTTCTTCACCGCAAAGAGCTTATACTTTAGCTAATAAATATTATGCTTATTTAAGCGATGAAGGTCTATTAAAAGATACTCAATACTTACCGATATGTGAATGGATTGAAGAGAATTTAAGTAGAGAGTGGGGATTCAACGATCTAATAAAGAACTATATTGGAGTGCATACAGGGATTATTCCTAAACATTTAGTACACTCTATGATTGAGTATTTCAATGAAGGTAAACTAGAAGTTTTATTTTGTACTTCCACAATAATAGAAGGAGTAAATACCTCTGCAAAAAACGTATTTATTTTTGATAATAAAAAAGGTCCAAATAGTTTGGATTTTTTTGATTTCTCCAACATTAAAGGTAGAGCCGGAAGGATGTTGAAACATTATACAGGCAGGGTTTACATATTTGATAGTATTCCAAAACGAGAAGACTTTGATTTAGATATACCTTTTCATGATCAGAAAATTATTAATGACGAAATATTAATTAATTTAGACAGAGAAGAAGTTCATGCGCAACACATAGACAAGTACTATGAGTTAAATGACTACGATGATGATTTTTTAAAGGTAATAAAAAAGAATGCAGTTTCAGTTGTAGGTCAAAAGGAGATTATTAGGGAATTAAAAGTTCAACTAAGTACTAATCCAAGTTTAGTTATATGGGGTAATTTCCCAAATAAATATCAGCTCCAGTTTGTAATTCAATTAGCCTGGGAGCATCTTCTAAAGCCGACTGAAACAACTAGACCAATGACTTTAAATAAGTTGCCTGTAACTATTTGGAAGCATAATACTAAAGAGATTTACACATTAATAATGGAAGAGAAAAACTATCTAGAGGGACGACATTTAAAATGGGATGAACAGAGAATTTTAGATACCGCAATTGAAAATGTTTTCCGAGAAAAAAGACATTGGATTTCATATAAAGTCCCAAAATGGCTAAGTGTGGTTGACTCACTACAGAAGATAGTCTGTCAGAAAGAAGGATTTAATATAGCTGGAGACTACTCATTTTTTGCATCATATTTAGAAAATGAGGGAGTGGCAGAAAGATTCTCTTTATTAATTGATATGGGAGTACCTTCATCGGTAATAAGTAAAATTATTCATATTATTCCTGAAAATTTGATGAATCAGGAATTAATTGAATTTGTTAAGAATATCAAAGAGGACAATGCTTCTTCATTGCTAGAATATGAGATTAATAAGCTTAAACAACTATAATATTTTTAAAATTCAAGTATATGTTCTAGGTGTGTATTATCAAATACATTGCCCCCGCAATCTGTTCTTTTTATTAAATGTAGCAAAAGCGTATTCAAACGTTTTAAAAAACAGCAATAAACCCTTGGAAACACTGGTGTTTCAGCGTTTCTAGGAGTGGTTGATTCGACTCCCAACGTCTCCATAAGACGAAATCAGTGGATTTCAATGAAAGTCAAAACCCTGTATTGAAGTGACCCATAAAAGTTAGATACGATTATTACATCAGGCATCTTGGGTACAATGAGTTCGGTATTGCCCCGGACTCATTTTTATTTATCATTTTATGCGCAGATGAGTAATAGTGAGTGGAGTTCTTGGATAGGGAGATTTAAATTGGAAGCGATATAAGCACTAGGGGGTGTTGGCGGGGAACCTGAAGAAAGATATATCTAACTATACGATAAAGCCCTTCCTTCTTATAGCACCTTTTCACGCATCAAGTGAATTTGAGTTAAGGTACCAGGTCCTCACACAACTAAGGAACGATTCAGAATTATATCGGGATCTGGTACCTGACACTACTGTGATTACTGTTTAAATTATTTGCATGCTTACGAGAAGTTTCCACAAGCGATTTACCGCCTTTTTCATTCACTTGGAATTGATGCGAAAAAAGAGGGGAAGTCACGGAGCTGGGGAAAAATGCGGAAGGGTTGCATCATTATATTGTTTTCTACCATTTTGCAGGAGAGATTGTAAAGGAACCATCTGTTGCGCTTGTGTCTCGCGATTATTACGTAGAAGGATTTTCTGTCAGCTTTACAAATGACTTGGAGCTGCTGCCGGATGATTTCCCTATGCCTGCCGTCCAAGTATTGCTCGACATGCATCTGCCGTGGTTGCTTGGTTTGTAAGGTACCTGTTTGGGAGACCTACATGAATGTCAAAAGCAAGGTATATCGACATACACACGCGAACATTACTAAAGACAGAATAGTTAATTACTAGTTGCCTGCCGCCTACCTTTTGGATATGATGAAGAAAAGGAGGCAGCGTTATGGCTAAAGGTACTGAAGAACTGTTTGGTGAGAAAAAAGAAGTGAAAGAGCGACTCAGCAGAGAGCCGACATCCGCATTTAAAGGCGCATCCTACGCTGCACTGCTGATCGGAATCGGTGCGTACTTGATCGGACTTTTTAACGCCGCAATGGAACTGAACGAAAAAGGCTATTATTTTGCGATTCTCATTTTTGGGCTGTACGCTGCAGTGTCTCTTCAGAAAGCAGTCCGTGACAAAGATGAGGACATTCCGGTAACGGGAATTTACTATGGTATTAGCTGGTTTGCAGTAATTGTTTCCATTGCGCTGATGGCGATCGGGTTGTATAACGCAGGCAGTATAATATTGAGCGAAAAAGGATTTTATGCGATGGCATTTGTGCTGAGTATCTTTGCTGCCATTACGGTGCAGAAGAATGTGCGAGATACGCAGCAGGCGCGAAAAGTGGAATAGATGGATGTGGCCCTTGACTTCGGTTTGAAGTGACCCCTAAAAGTTAGACACGGTTATTACATCAGGCAGCTTGGATAAAATGAGTTCGGTATTGAACCGGACTCATTTTTAATTTTGCCTTTATCCGTTTTGTATTTATATATTTTTCAAGTTCTGTTTTAAAATGCTCTACGCTTTCGGATTCCTTTAAATAGAGTAACTCCGATTTCATAATCACTATAAGCGATAATTGATGTACGACCTATTCATTTAATCTCTATATAGGTATATTCTATTGGAATAATTTGCTGAATAATGGTATAGGTTAATTCAGTTAAGTAAAGATAGAATGGGGGACTTATATTGATGACATACGAAATTCCTGAACTTTTAAAGAAACATGAAAACTTAATTCAAAGCACTTTTAGGTATAGCAACGAAATCCATTTTAAACGTGAAGAAACAAAACCTTGGGATAGTAAATTAGGTGGGTGTCCCTATTTGAAAAGCAGTGAAGACTATCCGACCGATGCAGATAGAAACCCTATGTTGTTTTTAGCGCAAATCAATCTGGCGGATCTTGAAATTATAGATGAATTGCCAGAAAAGGGATTACTGCAATTCTTTGTTGCAAATGATGATCTGTTTGGTTTGGAAGATCCGATTCACGTAAATTACATTGAAGATTACGAAGAAAACGAAGAACATTTAGTAAAGAAACATCCTTATGAAAACGAAGAATATAAGAGGAATCTTCCTTTTTCACACAGCGGTAAAATGTATTTTACATTAAGGGAGATGCCGATGTCTTCCTCATTAAATCTATTTGGAGACATTTTTATGAATAAGCTATCAGAAGTAGAATATGAGAAACTAAGTGATGATTGCTATAGCTGCGATAGTAGAATTGGCGGTTATCCCTATTTTGTTCAGCATGACTATATCGGCTTTGACGAGAGCGATTTTCTATTGTTGCAACTGGACATCGATGAGGAATGTGGCATTATGTTTGGGGATTCGGGGAATTGTGTTTTCTCAATTCCAAAGGACGCCTTGAAAAATAGGGATTTTTCAAAAGTAGTATATGATTGGCAATGTTGCTAGTGAGATGAAAGTAAGATTATGCACTAACCTCTCCTACGCAATGAGTTGTTAACATGTAAAGCAAATCTAATGAATGTAATGAAAGTTTAAACAAACACAATAGATCCTTGTACAGGCATCTTTCACTATTAGATACTATTTAATAAATACGATAGGAGTGAGATAGTCAAATGCAATATGACGCGAAACCTATGAAGAATATATTGAGATGCTGGAAGAGGATTGGCGGAAAGAGAAGCTGCTTGCGATTCGGCAAATGATATTGGCGTATGCACCTGAGTTGGACGAGGAGATTCGCTATAAGATGTTGAATTACGGGAAGGACGATCACTATATCTTTGCTCTGAACGCACAGAAAAATTATGTGAGCCTTTATGTAGGAACTATCGATAAAGTAGAGAACGCTGAAACCCTTTTAACAGGCTATAACTACGGGGAGGGCTGTATTCGTGTGAAAAAGATGATCAAGATGGAAGAGATCGGATTGGAGCAATTTATACATAAAACCATTGATATGTGGCGCGCGGGTGAAGATACGGATTGTTGATTGCGCCAAATTCATGAGTGTCTAATTAAATTGATGAACAGATACAAAGATTTGTCAATACACGATAATTTACTAGAACTGCTGGGCGGAAAACCAGTACGACCTAAATTAAAATATACGCATGCAGGGATCTAATTTATATTGAATTAGATCCTTTTTGGTTGTATGGGGAGCGACCATGGTTATCATCAGTAAAACACGGTATCTGGCAATGTATCTCCATAAACTGGTTAACAGAATATGAAACTTTCGCACAGAGGCATCGTTAACTACATGCTACATTATCCTGCAGCCAGTATGCAGGTTACTTCTTTTCAATAGGCAAAACTTTGAAGAGGTTAGCGCACGGTACCAGGTCCCAAAGCAAATCAGATATAATTCAGAATAGTTTTCAAGTCGTGTGAGAACCTGGTCCCTTTTTTGAGCCATATTTTTTATATGACTCAAGAAGTTTGTCGTGTTATAAAACATACTTCCTAAATGATTAACTTTAAAATTTTTGATTTTCAATAGTTTCGACATTAATTAAAACAGCTTTATTAGAGTGTAGAATCTCGTATCTGAAAAAGTATACTGTATTTTTAAAAAAAGTAAAATCATAATCAGAAGAAACCTCTATATCTGTAATTTCTCCTCCTTCATTTTCTATTGTTATAGAATTTTCATTAATTTCATTCACTCTTGCAAACTCTACAACAAGAGTATTGCCACAACCAGACAAGAAAACTACAAGTAAAATAATTAATAATTTTCTCAAAAGATTACCTCCCTTTACCGTGAACAGAATTTTATAAACGAGCAACCCTCCTATGTTTTGAGGGATATTAAGGGTGAAGAGTTTTTTAATTCTATTTATTGTAGCGTATTTAACTTAATGCAGGAAGATATTATTCATAGTTTATTTTGGTTAAGAGTTTTCTAGTCTGTACTTTTTGCAACTAAAGTACAGTTAAAAAATCAGACTGGATGTTGTTTCGCTAGCGTCTGAAAACGATGAAGATTTAAGTGGATTGAAGATGAAGATTTTACCGAATGACGAGTATTTTGAGAAAAAAAGAGATGCTAAAAAAGTGAATTCTTTCCTTTCTATTATTACAAAGTTAGTTAAGGTACTAGGTCCTCATACAACTCAGGAACAATTCAGAATTATATAGGGACCTGTTACCTGAAATCAATGGAAGCAGGAAAATTTGAGGGTGCCTTGGAGTTGGCTTCGATTTTACTCCAGAAAGATACAGGAAACGTGGAGCTGATTTAAAAGAAAGCAAGTATTTTAAAACGTCTGGAACGGTATGTCGAAGCGATTGATAAATATAGCGAAGCACTTTCCTTACAGCCGAATTACTATACTCTCTGGAATAAAGAGGACGTATATTATTACTATAAAGATGAAGCGGATTGATGTGGCTGACATAACGAATACCCATTGATTAAAATGAATGATGTAATGGAAAATCATGTAGACAATTCCATTCGTTAATACTATGATTGTCTTGCAGAACGAAAGGGGAATCAGTAAAATGTCGAAAAAAATGTTTATTGCATCGTTATCACTTTCTATCGCAGCCGTTGTCGCAATTTCCACTATGCCTGCTCATGCTAACGAGGTTAGAAAAGTTGACTTTAAAGACGTCTCGCCAGAACAGGGAATGTATACTGAAATTATGCAAATGCGAGACGAAGGAATTATCTCCGGTTACCCAGATAACACATTCAGACCTTCACAAGCAATCTCACGGGTCCAGGTTGCTGCACTATTGAATCGCTCACTTGACTTGAAGCCAGTTCGAGAAGGAAAAGAATTCAAAGATGTTCCAAAAACAAGCCCGCATTATGAAAATGTTCAAGCTGTTTACAAGGCTGGAATCTTTGACGGGAATTCAAATGGAACATTCGGAGCTGCTGATCATCTAACACGAGCTCAAATGTCGAAGGTTCTTGTAAATGCATTTAACCTGAAAATTGAAAAAGGATTTATATTCGATGACATTAACGAAAGTCATTGGTACAAGGATTATGTAGCAACTCTTTATTCTAACGGAATTACTGCTGGTGATAATGGTAAATTCTTGCCAAACGATCGTGTGACCCGTGCACAATATGCTGCATTTCTCTTCCGCTCACTCTATCCTGAAAATGCTGTAAAACCTTCTAAGCCACTTCAGCCAACTCCACCTGCTTCAAATTCTAATTTTCCTACTAAAATGAAGGTCTTGAAAAACGATCAATATTACACTACCTACAACTACACTGCAGTCCTTCCTAATAATGTTAAAATCGTTGACGTAGCTCATCAAAAATTTGATAACTCTTTAGTCTTTAGTATTGATAAAGGTATAGGTTACAGTGGAATTTATTACATTGATGAAGATAAGTTAAACTACCACATGGTTAGTAAAAATCCATTGACTGCTGAAGAACAAGCAGAACTATTCAAAGTTCTGCGACATATTGCAAAAATCGAATAACAGTAAAAATCCATTAAAGAAAGTCTGCACTACGAAGTGAGGCTGGGGCAAAACTCAGTAAACTACAAAAGAACGAATCCTAAGGAATGATCCTGGGGATTCGTTCTTTTGTAGTTTAGTGTAGGCTACCAAGTCCTCACACAACTTAGGAACAATTCAGAATTACGTCTGGACCTGGTACCTGTAATTAATCAAAACTACAATAAAATCTTTGAAACTATTTCCGGATTCCTGCGTCTGTACGGTGTTACATAGACAGGAAGGAAGATATGAAATGAAAAAGATGATGATGGCGCTACTGAGTGCAATTGTGTTGGCTTGTGGTCTGCCTTTATCGGCGGGAGCGGCAAGCAGTCAGCCGTTCAAGGATGTTTCGCCGAAGCAGCCATACGCGAAAGCGGTGAACGACTTGGCGGCATGCGATATTATTGGCGGTTATCCGGATGGTACGTTCAAGCCAGGGAATCCGATTACGAGAGGGCAGGCCGCTTCCATTATTGCGAAGATGCTAAAATTGGATACGACGAACGTCAAAAATCCCGGGTTTACAGATGTCTCAACGAAAAATGGCCATTACCCGGCGATTGCAGCGCTGGCTGAAGCGAATGTGATCGGTGGCTATCAAGACGGCCGTTACGGTCCGAATGATCCGGTGAAACGGGGGCAGTTTGCTTCGATCATCGTGAAAGCATTCGATTTGCCGCGATATAATTTCTACGATACGAAAAATCCGTTCAAGGATGTCGTGGAATATCAATCGCATGGTACGAATGTTCTCATCCTGTACCGTCTTGGAATTACTTCGGGTACGTCTCCTGACAGATTCAGCATCAATGCGCAGATCACGCGCAGCCAAGCAGCTGTGTTATTGACGAAAACCGAGAAATCGAAACCGGTAATGGTTACGGTGCGGGCGGATGAACTAGGGTTCGATAGGATAAGTGTTCATTCAGAATGGGGTGGCATCTATCAGGATCTTGATAATAAAAATGAGTTGTTTCAAGCAATCTACACGTATGGAAAAGATCCATCAACAGACGGGCGGGTTCAATTGATTCCACTGAAAGAAGGAAAGGGCACTCTCGCTTTACACGGATGGAAAGGCTCGCAGCAAGAAATTAAAAAGTATTACGTACAAGTGAAAAAAGTGAATGGAGAATTGCGACTGACGCTTGAGAAAACGAATGATTATTTGCCGACTGCAGCGATCTTCGACATGCCTACAGCGGAAAAGATTACTAGTGTCAGCATTTATACAGTGGACGGTGCATTGGTGTCAGATGATGCTACATTCGGGACGTACCAATACCCTACCCGAAAGTATATCGTGATCGACAAGCCAGGTGACTACATTGCGACTGTGCGTTTTGCGAATGGAAAAGATGTGCGGTTCGCAATCGAGGCAAAGATACCGAAAAATGGGTCATTTTATTATGACACTGAGGTGTTGCAAGAACAGCCTTCGCTTACGTATGATGTAGCGGCGTCGTACGATGGATATTATACTTATGACAAAAAAGCCGCAAATAATATAGGGAAGCACACGATACTCACTGAAAACGCCGAAGCTATAGCAACGGTAGAGCGGGAGCCGGGTACGGGAATATTCCATATTACAGCGAAAAGCGTAGGCACAATTGATATGGAATTTGAAAATGGCGTCTACTGGATGCTTGGCCAGCCGGGTGACGCCGTGTCAGGCATAGATAGAGGAAGAACGATCCAGGTAAAAGAAATGCATGGCATAGTGAATGTATCTGTACTCTCTATTTTTGACATAAATCCCGATATGTAACGGGCACGATCGGTGCAATGGATATGACTGATTTTATGTGAAGGTACCTGTGCTAGAAACAAACATGAAAGTTTCGCGCACAGGTACCTATCTTACATAGTAAGCTAGTCATGCAGATATAAAGTGACCATTACCATATCTCCACCACTTTTACCTATTGAGTCTCTTATTTCAAGGTACCAGGTCCTCATACAACTCAAGAACAATTCAGAATTATGTCGGGACCTGGTACCTGTAATAATTATAGAGAGTGATAATACCGCACCATTGCAAATCTCTTCATTTCTGTCCATACTAATAGAAAGAGCGATGTGAGGAGGATAACGAATGAAGATTGGTGTAGCGATCGACGGATCACAAAATGCGTTGCGGGCAGTGGAGCATGCAATAAAGACAGCGGGGCTGTATACGGAGTCCGAATTGAAAATGATCTATGTAGTGGATTTTAACACCGCGAATGATGAGCGCATGAGCAAGGAAGATACGGAAACGATTAGGCAGCGCGTAACTCAGCCGGCGATGGAGCTCGCTCGGCAGGCACATGCTAACACAGAACTGGTCATTTTTGAAGGGGATCCGGCGCAGAAAATTGTTCAGTACGCGGATTCAACTTCACTGGATCACTTAGTTATTGGAAGCCGCGGACTGAATGCCGTGCAGGAAATGATGCTCGGAAGTGTCAGCCATAAAGTGATCAAGGAAGCAAAATGTCCAGTGACAGTTATTAAATAAGCAGATCCTCCGCATGCAGCGGGGGATTTTTTCATTTAGAGAGTAGTGGAGTTGGTGGTGCCTGTGCGCGAAACAATCGTGTTTTTTTTAACATTCGCGAAAGTTTCAACAATCATGAATAAGTGAACTTTCACGTTTGTTTTTCACACAGGCACGGCTTTGAGTACCCGCCACATGCAACTTTCATACAGAAACATCGTCAACTACATGCTGTAATTTTCCTGCTGTTAGCAAGCAGGTTACTTCTTTTCAATATGCTAAACTTTGAAAGGTCGAAGGCAATGATGAAGGTGGAATTTGTATGAGAAGAACGGAATATAAGCAACAACAGAAAAAGAATCATGCCGATAAGAAACGATTAAACTTTAAAAAACCAATTCGCATCGTATTCCTCGGAATGCTCATTGCGGCTATTTGTGGTTTGATCATAATAAATTTATTCATTTCATTGAGTGATGTGAGTAAATTAGAAGAGCCTGTGCCGAGACCGACGTTTGTTTACGATCAAAACGGAAAAGTCGTAAGTGAAATTTCCAATTCAAAAATTGAAGGTGTCTCCCTAGACCATATCCCAAATGAGTTAATTGAAGCAGTCATCTCAGTTGAGGACCAACAATTTTACAAACATCATGGGATAAATTATTTCGGGGTTGGGCGCGCATTATTCCAAAACCTGTTCAAAGGTGAGGTTGTTGCAGGCGGCAGTACAATTACTCAACAGCTTACCAAGAATGTGTTTTTAACGCAGGAGCGCACATATTCCCGGAAGTTTAAAGAATTACTCATTGCAAAGAAGATTGAGAGAACGTATTCAAAAGATGATATTTTGGAGCATTATCTTAATCAAATCTATTTTGGTGATGGTGCGTGGGGTGTTCAACGTGCTGCGCAGATCTATTTTGGTAAAGATGTAAGCGAGTTATCGTTAAGCGAGTGTGCGACAATCGCAGGATTAATTAAAGTACCTTCCCATTTATCTCCTGCTAAGAATATGGAAAAGTCGGTGAAACGGCGCAACGTTGTTTTATCATTAATGAAAAATGAAAAGTATATTAGTCAAGCGGAGTATGATGAAGCAGTCGGACAAGAAGTTGTATTAGCTGATTCCACAAAGCCAAATTATAAAGGGAAATATCCTTATTATATTGACCATGTGATTGAAGAAGCGGTTAACTCGTACCATCTTACAAAAAACGAAGTGCTGTATGGCGGATTACATATTTACACGGAAATAAATCCCGTCATCCAAAATGCTTTGGAGGAAGTGTATAAGGATGATCGGTATTTTCCTGAAAGTACGCCCGATCAACTCATCCAAAGTGCCTCTGTTTTCTTGAATCCTAAAACAGGCGGGATTTCGGCATTGGTTGGGGGCAGAGGGAAGTATACGTATGGACGCTTTAATAATGCGACTGAACTCATCCGGCAACCTGGTTCGGCGTTGAAGCCGCTTGCCGTCTATACTCCGGCGCTAGAGAAAGGTTATCGTATGTCGGATTTGCTTCTCGATGAACCAATAAACATTGACGGCTATTCTCCGAAAAATTTCGATCAGAAAAATAGAGGGCAAGTGACAATGTACGATGCACTTGCGCACTCGTATAACATCCCTCCAGTCTGGCTTTTGGATCAGATCGGAATAAAAAATGGGGTGCGCGCTGTTGAACGGTTCGGTATTTCATTGGAAGAAAACGATCATACGCTTGGTCTCGCCTTAGGAGGATTGGACAAAGGTACTTCACCTTTGCGAATGGCTCAAGCTTTTTCTGCGTTTGCGAATGATGGTGTGATGGTGGATGCACATGCGATTACAGAAATAAAAAATTCTGAAGGGAAAGTCCTTGGTAAGTGGCGTGAAAAGTCTGTAGAAGTAACAAAACCGGAAGTTGCTCAGCAAATGACCTATATGCTGCAAGGTGCTGTAGTAGAAGGTACAGCGAAGAAAGCCCAAATGTCAGGTATTGAAGTGGCGGGAAAAACAGGCACCAACCAACTGCCATTTTCAGAAGTGGATGGCTCAAAGGATCATTGGTTCGTCGGCTATACTCCAGACATCGTAGGTGCGGTTTGGCTCGGCTATGATCAAACGGATTCAGAACATTATTTAACATCAACCAGCAGTTTCACGGCGCCCCCCATTTTTGCGCAAGTCCTATCCAGAACAATGAGTGAGCTGCCAACAAAGAAATTTGATTTACCACTAATCGGGAAAAATATAGAAGCACTGGAGAAACAGAAAGAAAAGTTGAGTAAAAAAGAACGTATGAAAGAAAAAGAGAAAAGAAAACAGGAGAAAAAAGAAGAGAAAGAACGGAAAAAGAGAGAAAAGAAAGAAAAAGTGAAGAAAGAGATAAAGCATGAAATAGAAAACTGGAAACAGAAATGGAAAGAATATATAGGGAACTAGAGAAGTGACAGTGTACAATAAGAGATGAATGATGTTAAGGAAAAGGGTTTCTGCACTTTTTGGACGTGGGTTCGACTCCCATCGTCTCCATATAAAGCCCGCGAGCCTTGTCTTTTTGTGAAAGAGAAAGTGGGGAAAGCAATTGAAAAAATGGGGTATGCTGTTTGCGGCAGTGGTTATGCTGCTGGGCGCCTGTTCCAGTGAGGAACCGGAGGCCTATCAGACGCTTGGAATTGATGCAGTGCAACAACAGAAGGATAACGGGGCGATTGTGCTGGATGTCCGGGAGCCGGAGGAGTTTGCGGAAGGGCATATTATCGGAGCTGTGAATTTGCCGCTGTCCGAATTGGAGCAGGGGAAAGATCCGGGGCTCAGTGAAGAGGAAACGTATGTCGTCATTTGCCGGAGCGGAAACCGTTCGGTCCAGGCAAGTACTATTTTACACGATGCCGGCTACACAGTGATTAACGTATCTGAAGGGATGGTCTCATGGGAAGGTGAGGTGGAATAAATACACTTCAGCCAAACACGGAAGTTCTTTTCGGACTTCCGTGTTTTTGTGCGCACAAATAGCCTAAACTTTCATATGAATGGACCAAAAGATATATACCAAATTGCATATGAATGATAAAATGAGAATACATTTACTAATCATATGGGATGAGTCAGGAGATCCTGTGAATAGCCGAAAAGAAACAAGGAGAAATAAAAGATAAAGGAGTTTATTCATATGGGCTTTAACATAAACTATTATGAAAGCAAAGTAGATTGCAAATTTTGCAAAAAACACTTTACTACATATAAAGTCCGTCCCAACCGCTGCCAGCTAATGAAAGAAGATACGGATTTTATGCCTGTATATGATGGGTTGAACCCGCTGTTATATGAAGTGGCCGTTTGTCCGCATTGCGGATATGCCTATCATAAATCCATGACAAGAACATATGGCCCTTTCATGATGCTCGTCAATGAATTGTATATAAAAGAACTACAAAAACCGGCGGACATTTGCCGGGAACGCACGATCGATGACGCGATTGTCAGCTATCAATTAGCGTATCTTGTAGCGAGGGCATCGATGGAAGAATCCCTTCTCCTGGCCAATCTGGCGCTGAAGATTGCGTGGCTGTACCGCCTAAAACAAGAGGCAGAGCCCGAACTTCGTTATCTTGAATCTGCCCGGGAGTTTTACAGCAAGTCTTATGCGGCGAATCAAGAAGGCACCGAGCGGATTCATTATTTATATTCAGAGCTCAGTCTCCGGCTTGGCGACATGCAGGAAGCCAAAAAAGGTTTTTCTCGCCTGATTTCTGACCGGAAAGTTTCCAACAAATACCGGAAGTTGGCGCGGGACCGCTGGGAAAATTACAGATATGATGAAGCTCCCAAAATCAACGAAAATATTTATTAAATGGCAAGGAGTGACGAATTATGCAGCTGTTCGCCAAAAGACTGGATGTCAAAGAAGAAGACATTTTTTCAGAATTGCTTCATTTTTTGCTGCGGAAAAATAACCGCATGTTAACGAATGATGAAATCATTGAATTGACCGGTGTTTCTCCCGAATTGCTTTATAAATGGGTGAAAATAGGAAAGTTACATCCTGCTACATTCCCGAATATCGGCGCTCCGTGTGAACGGTGCGGACAACTGACGAAAGAAAAAATCTGCATCAGCTGCTCTTCTTCGATTGTCGGCATATTGGAACAGGAAGAGAAAGACCGGATCTGGTTCAATAAAATCCAGCGTCCCGATCGAAGAATTCATACGTATTATCATAAATAATGGATGCGACTCTTGGGTGGCAGACAGTCCTGTTTGTCTTTTGCCTTCCACCATCCTCACAAGAAAGCAGGCACCTATCGTGTAGTCGGAGTAACGGATGCTAAGTAAGAAGGGTTTCAATCATTTCTAAATCAATATGAAAAATATAAGGAATTTTGAGTCCACTTGGAGTGCCCTACAGATAGGTTTGAAATAGTAAATATAAAAAATGTCACCCTTCATCTACTGAATAAGTAAAACAAATTGGAATATAGACGACATTAACAAGTCCCGAAATAATCTCTCATTGTTTCGGGACTTGCTGTGTTATTTCACTATTTCATAATCACGCTCTGAGGATCAGAGGTATGGTCAGTGCCTGTTTGATCCGTCTCATCTTCCTTAAATATCGCAAATCCAGTGATCGCATAGACGATGGCAACCAATGGAGACAGTATCGCGAAAAAAGTATAAGGAAGAGACTCGATCGTTGTTACACCTAATACACCTGTGGCAAAAATTGCTCCTGATGACCAGGGAACGACGAATGTAGTTATGGTTCCGGCGTCTTCCAATGTCCGTGAAAGAACTCTTCTTGAAATTTTCAGTTTTTCATACGCGGAGCGGAACATCTCTCCGGGTATCATAATGGCAACGTACTGGCTTGCTGATAGCATATTCGTGACAAAACAACTCGCAATGGTCGTAAGGATCAGCTTTGTCTGCGTATCCATGAAAGAAGTCATTTTCCCCAATATCACAGAAATAATGCCTGTTCTCTGTAAAATCTCACTCAGGCTGAACACCAGGATGACCAATGTGATGACTGTGAACATCCCCTTGATTCCGCCGCGCTGAAGAAGTTTGTCGATATCTTCAATCCCTGTTTCATATACAAACCCGTCCATGAATGAATTCAATATGGTAGGCACGCCAAATGACGACTGGAAAATGAACGCCGTTACAATAGCTGTGAACGCCCCAATATTTAACGCAATGACAGGCGGTACTTTCTTGACGATCAGAAAGATGGTCAGCAATGGAACTACTAGAAGCACCGGTGTGATCGTAAAGTGTTCTTTCAGTGTGTTGGTGATGAGCGCTGTCTTTTCCAGTTCATAATTGCCGCTGTATTTAAGCCCTAACAGCCAATACAGTATTCCTGAAATAAGTACAGCGGGGACGGTGGTATACAGCATGGAGTGAATATGCCTGAATATATTCACCCCTGCCACGCCCGAAGCCATATTCGTTGTATCGGAGAACGGAGTCATTTTATCTCCGAATATAGCACCGGAGATGACCATTCCTGCAATGATCGGGGAAGGGATACCCATCCCGTAGCCGATCCCGATAAAGGCGATGCCCAGGGTCCCGATGGTGGCATAGGAACTGCCGGTGAAGTACGTTACGATACAGCAAATGATAAAGCCTGTGATCAGGAAGTAAGACGGGCTCAGGATATTCAGGCCGTAAAAAATGATGGAAGGGACATTCCCGGATACGTTCTAGGCTCCTATGATCATCCCGACACTCATGAAAATCATAGATGATCAAGGTGGATTTTTTGGCGCCTTCTATATGCTGATAGGTGTAGGGAATCATCGTCAGAGAAGGGAAGGTCTTTCCGGCATTCAATATGTTTTGAATCAAACTTCGGGGTGAGATGATTGCGACTTTTACTTTCATTTGTTTTTGCCTCCGTGATTTGTATTTCATGCGTGGTGTTTGTATGTATTCTATCAGAGAAAAATCTATTGCCTCTAGCAGTGTCGGTAAAATATAAAAGCGTTTCATTTACCATCCGTTTACTATTCTAAAAGAGTATAGTAAGATCCATTTAACTGAAAAAATAAGTGGACTGAGGTAGTAGAATGGAAGCTATGTATGCCGAACCTGATGATGTAGACGGTAATAACTTACATATCATCGCGGACACGTTTACTGAATTCATTGATATGCTGACAGCAGCGGAATGACCGGGAGGGAAGGAATGTTATGAAACAGGGCGATCACATGGAACGATTGGAATTCGGTCCCTGGACCATTGAAACGGATAAAGGACGAACTGAGGAGTTCTATGCCGGTCACCATCTCATCACACAGGACTGCAGCTGTGAAGATTGTCTGCATTATGTTCAGGCATGTGAGCAATTCCCTGCAGAAATCCGCGATTTATTTTATGTTCTCGGAATTGATCCGTGTAAAGAAGGGGAAGTTTCAGCGTTTGGCAGGAGCGGAGACGGTACGCATCATTATGTGGTGTTTTATCATTTTGCCGGCAGGCTCATTGAAGGGCCTGAGCAGGATGAAACTATGTCGTCATACAAGCTGGCGGGTTTTGACATAAGTTTTACGGAAGAAACAGACTTAGTGCCGGAAAGGTTTCCATCGCCAGTGGTACAAGTTGAATTGGAAATGTATCTGGACTAAAAAACATCATGAACCTACATGAACCAAGAATGCCTATTCCACAGAAAAGGATGATTCAGTATGGACTACTGGGAAATTACCGGGAACCCGACAGGCGCGGTATATGAAAATTTGATGCAAGTACTTTGTGCGCATTCAGACGAATTTTATTTCATAACCCGGAAAGAGTTGACATACGACCGGACGGTACTGGATCAATTTGCACCATACATGAAGAACAGTTATAAAACAAAAACGTTTGCGCAGACGATCACTAAAGGTCCGGCGGCTACAGTATATGTGATCGAGTCATCTCCGGATACTTTGGAATTACTGATCAAGTCGGCCAATTCACTCTATGACTGGGTAGCTCCGCAGCTGCCTGAAGACATGACTTTCCTGAAAAACAATTTTGAATGGTTTTCCTGCACGACACATGAAGAGCAGGCAATCTTTTCACTGCGTTCTGAATACTATAAGCAGCTCGTCAGAAATATTGATGGATTACAAGTACAAGAAGAGTGATTTTATTCAGCAGGCTGACGCGTTCAATCGGGTTATTATGAAGTACAGTTCCTTATATAATTCAAATGTAATTATGAACAGGTGTGAAATTTTTATATAAAGAGACTTGCCAGAATATCCGGCACACTTTCGGCAGGTAGTAGAATTCAATATAATGAAAAATGATGAAGCAGGATCCATTTTTAGAGGGAGGGATACGGGTGAGTGAGGTGCAGTTACAAAATTGCAATTTGAATATTTGGTACTCTCTGCCCGATGAATTGTGGGGTAAGCTAGCTGCTGTATACGAAAGTATGCCAGGATGGATAGGTTTTAAAAATGGAATTCCCTATTGGTTCGGGCAGGAAGATGAGGATGTTTTTATATGTGCCTCTGTGGAACCGAGCGGGTTATCATTTTATGCACAGATGAGCGATGATGAGTGGAGTTCGTGGATAGGGAAATTTAAGTCGGAAGCGACAAGAGCCTTGGGGTTTGAAGTCGGGGAACCTGAAGACGGTTTTCTCTAGATATCAAGTGATTGCTTCTGGTTTTACTTTTACTTATAAAGCAGTTTATAGAGATAGTAGTAAAGATGAGATCATTCTTTTCAGTTTTGAGTTTCACACTTCCTCTTTTGAATATAATTCAATATATTTTAGGAGGCCGGATCGCCTGTCATAAATTCTGAATATGGCTGGAAAGATAGGGGGATATTCCTGTTTTTACAGTCTGTTTTTCTTAGTAAGTGTACTGAAACTCGCTTTATCCCCAAAATAAATTCGCAAACATATGCTAATACATGAGAATAAATTGTGTGCATTACTTACACGGCGAGAGAAGCTACAGGGTAATGGCTACGATACCGCAGAAATTAAAAAAGGCGATACTGTAGGGATTGTCACGCTTGAAAGTCCGTTGGCGGCTAATCGCATTACGGATGGAATTCGGATGTTGCAAAGTATTTTACCGTCATTAAACAAAATCCTAAAATTGTTTCGGGGTACAGCGACATCACGATTTTATTAAATGTGTTGTTTGAATATGCTGACCTCATCGGTTTCCAAAGTTTTTTATTGTTAGACTTTAATCCACAAACCCCTACATATAATTTCGATCAATTTTTTTGCGGCAACATCGACTGCCACTGCGCCTTGGCAAATTACCAACCCACCTGGAGTTCCACTTAACGGAGCAGTTCCCGGAAATCTCATCGGACCGATTGTAGGTGGAAATCTCACGTCATTCGTGGGTACCTTAGGCACATCCTATGAAATCAATACGAAAGGCAGAATTCTTCTCTTGGAAGAAATACATGAACCGATTAATACAGTGTATCGATATTTGAACCACTAAGCGATGGCACGGAAATTTGAAGATTGTGCAAGAATCATTGTGGGACAAATGTACGAACTGTGAACCAGCCTACGGGAAAAGCTAAGCGGATCTGATCAATGAATTTCTAGTTCCACTTGCAAAACCTTTAATGACTAACTTGGCTACAGCACATAGCCACTATATAGTCACCATACCTATGGGAGCCAGTGAGAAAATGGATACGGTGAATTGAACGTTGACGGTGATGGAGCCGTTGGTTAGAGGGTAGTCGAAAATGAGGCCAGTGGAGATTGGAACCAGTATGGTATACAATTAATTAGCCGGTTTTACTGATATATGCAAGGATTGGGAGTATACTAATAAAGTAAGAATGTCTACTTCAATAAAATATGATTTAGAAATTTGTTGTAAAAGTTGACTATAAAGACGACAAGAATAGTAGGTGAATAAAGTGGGGAAATATCAATTAGATTCCAAAGGTCAGGCAGCTGTGGCAAAGTATCATGAAAAAAATAAGCCTGCCCAATTTGATAAAAAGCAGCAACTTGAAAAAATACGCGCGGAGTATTTGAAAAAAAAGCAAAAGCAAGCAGATAAATAATATAAGCTAAAAGGTCCTTACACAGCTCAAGAACAATTCAGAAGTGAGTCTGGACCTGGTATTACAATCAAAGAGTAGACAAGTAAGGGATAACACATGAGAGGAAACTCTGTTGTGATATCCCTTTTTCATTTGTGAGAAGACTTTAAAGGAGAAAATAGATAGAATGATGTCACTTAAAGAAAAAGTGGATCAGTATTCGGTGCGTTGTAATCTAAGGAAGCCGTTAAATTAAGGTACTAAGTTCTGACACAGCTCAGGAACAATTTAGAATTATATCGGGATCTGGTATCTGAAATAATTCGCGTTTTAAAAAACTAGAAGGTCCTCTGGCATCTCACTGCAACAAGCAGCGTAACCTTAATAGGTAAATGATTGAATCGTCTTCTGTAAATCCACAGCCATCTCCGAAAGATAATTCGAAGCTGCCGCCACTTCTTCCATGGCCGCGTTTTGTTCTTCAGAGGACGCCGCCACATTTTGTACATTATCGCTCGATTGAATGGCCACTTCGTTCACATAGTTGATTTCATCACTCAACTGATCGATGTCCTTTTGAATTACATAAATAGCCGCTGTTACATTTTCCATTTGTGTTCTCACATATTGTATCGCATCATCAATACCTATAAATTGGTCTCTGGCAGTATGGACCGTATTTCGGCCTGATAGAACTACCTCGTTATTATTGGAAATATCGGCTTCAATTTGCTCCGTATTGTCGGTAATTTTTGCTACAACATTTTCAATTTCAATAGCAGCTACATGCGATTCATCAGCAAGCTTTCTTACTTCTTCCGCAACTACTGCAAAACCTTTGCCGTGCTCGCCGCTTCGCGCAGCCTCGATAGACGCATTAATCGCCAGCAAGTTCGTCTGCGCTGCGATGTCTTTTATCACGCTGACGGCAGTACCTATGACATGCGTGTTGCTGCTGAGTGTTTGTACACGTTCGCTCAATGTATTCGTATGAGCAGCGATTTCGTCCATTTGACTGAGTGCCTGCGTGATGGAAGTGCGCCCGTCAGCAGCTGCCTGTTTTGTTTCTGCTGTTGCTTGATTGGATTGTTCCATGCTTTTTGTAATGGCATCGATTTTTTCGAGTATATGAGAAGATAAATTCACCACCTCATTCGTTCGTGAATTCTGACTGTCGATACCGCTAGAGATTTCTTGAATCGATATCGTAACGACTTCTGTCGCGTGAGTCACTTCCATGCTGCTCGCCGACAATTGTTCCGCTGTAGCCGCAACTTGTTCGGATGAATCGCCAACTTGTTTCATGGTATCACGAAGTTTCGCTGTCATTGCATTAAATGAACCGGCTAAATCAGCAAATTCGTCATTTGACCGATAAATTAGCTTTCTTTGCAAATCACCCTCCGCAAAGCGGTCCATTTCTTCCACTGTTCTCGTAATTCTTCTGGCAATCGCTTTGCCCTGGAAGTAAGCAATGGAAAAGCTGATTAGGAGCGCAAGAACGACGACCACTATGATCTGCTTCATTCTCGTTTCACTCTTTGCTTTAGTCGATGAAATTAAAGCATTCATGTCCTGTTCTTTTTGAAGGGCCATCGACTTTCCATATGCAACCAATTCCCGTGAGCCTTCGCCTAGAACAGGAAGTGCCAGCTGCTGTGCCTGTTCCATTTCACCGGCTTGTACGAGCGGAATGATTTCTTCATCAATTGGATTTTCCCAGTCTTTTAACTGTTGCAAATAGTGTTCGAACTCTTTGTCCGTCCCTGCCAATGATTGAATGTTTTCAACCGATTGGTGCAGCTGATCGCGAATTTCGTAATGATTTTTGACCATTTCTTCTTTACCATACAAAATATATCCGCGTGCCGCAGCATTCGCCCGTACAGTTTGGAAAGAGGCATCATTGTATAAATTCATTAATTCTGTGTCCCGTTCAATTTCGGCCAGTGTGCCGTTATTGTCATTCATTGAATACAGCGCCATTCCTGCAATTGCTAATAAAAAGAGAAAAACCAATCCAAAAGCAAACTGCAGCTTACGTCCAACTGTAATTTTCATTTCGCTCACCCCGTTAGATCTATTGATGTTATATGGAAATCATACCATAATTTCCATAGGTAAATAGCCTTTTTCAATAAACACTGTGCGTGTTTTTTATACTTTCACAGCACATCCCTATCCTCCAACTTACTCTTCATGCAAACGCTCATCCATGCTGATATGCACCAGTCCCTCACTTGATTGAAGATGCCAGAGTATTGGGGACAGAAAGAGTCAATAGTGCGGAGTTTTGAGCCACTGCATGTGGGCCCTAGAATTAGTAAAAACAGAGGCGAGAGTTACCAAACAGGTAAAGCAATAGAAACTCGTGGTCTATGGCTGTTTGTTTCTAACACAGGAACATCATTTATAATAACTTTAAAATTAAACGAAAGCAGCCCAGTGGATTTTTTCAGGCTGTTTTATTTTTAAAATAGACTTGATTACAGTTTGATAGAAAGACGCTACGGGTATCTTTATGATAACAGGCAATAACTAGCCATATGGTGCTTGCTATATATAACGACTAATTATACCGTGTCCAGTTCTAGCACCAGCATCTGCCTCATAATCATCTAAGTAGACAACCATTAAGGAGAGGTGATTCCAATGAAAAAAATATTTTTCGCAATGATTATCTTATTTCTCGGCTTTTCCTACGCCATGCCCGCCAGTACAGCCTCAGCGGTAGTGAACAGCGGGCTGTCTCCAAACGACGGCTTAATCCTGACTTATTCACCTTCTTTCACCGAGCCCTCAAAAGAAACGTTTCATGTGAAGAAGGAAGAGACCTTTACGTATTTATACAATAAAAAGAGTCAACACTATCCGGAATTGGCCAATTTAGTATATATTGAAGATCACTTTGGATTTTCAGCAAGTGTCGGGCACTCGGATTTTGTTTTTGTAAGTATGCCTTACCCGCTAAAGCAAGGCTCCACTTTCATACAAAGCGATCACTTTGATGATTATAAAGTTCTTGTGGAAAATACGGCTAAGACTGTAAAGGTAAAAGCCGGTACTTTCAAAAACACAGTGATTCTGAAATATCCCGACGGTTCCCGGCTGTATCTCGCTAAAGGAATCGGTATTATTAAAAGCACCAATGCCGCTGGAAACGTGACGACTGAACTCGCTGCTGTAAAAGCAGGGAAGTGATTTTTTTAAGGCAACCACTTTTACTTAGTAATCAACCAGTAAATCATAAACATCTAGACGTTCATATATGCCTAAAACGTATACACCTAAAATAGGCGATGTATATCAAAGTAACAACAGCGATCCGATTATTCTGGCAATGGTTGTGGCTATCCGGGGAAAGTGTTTATGTTTGTTCTTGAATATGTAAATGTAGTGTATTACCGATTCTCTACTGATTTCATTACATTGCCTACACTTTTTCAAACTCAGAACTTCGAAGACTTTGGCGGAAGTATTGCTACTTTACTATAATTTTATAATTTATTGTTATTTATGTATATATTAGCCTTTTTATACATGCGGTTCTCAAAAAAATACAAAAACAAACCAATCGTTTTGGACGAAACAAAGCAACCACCATTATTGCTGTTGCATTAGCCGTTTCTATCATCAACATAGGACAGGCAGAAACTAGCCGTCCGCAACTATTAACGCGGGGTTTTGATAGAAATTATATTGTGAAATATTTAGGAATGTATAACTATTCGATTTATGACTTAGTAGAAACAATGGCAGCCTCATCGCAGCGGGCTTTGGCGGACAATAGTAACATTATAGAAGTGATTGTCTATCAGCATTTAGAATCATTCCAAAACTTTCTGATCGACTACAAATTAAAAAGTAAAGAAGTGACACCATTATTAAATTCATTCACAAAAGATCAGAATACCACGTATTTCGATCACTTCTTCGAACAAACAGGCCAGGGTAAAACTTTTGATGCAGAATGTAGGTTGAAAAATTCGATAGTTGGATTACCGCAAGCATCCGTTTTTTATTACAAAGACCCTATATACGTGCCAGGCGGCTCCTGGCATCTTATAGGATTACGAGTGTACAACGACTATATTTAATGGTAATAATGGGATTTTTCAGGACTTAAATACTGTGTATAAATCATTTGAATTCGATCACTTCTTTGATGCCGGTTATTACGATACAAGTTCATAAAAGATATGGTTGAATATGGTTTGTTGGATAAACCATTCTATGAACAAAATGTAGAGTCTGATGAATGATTGAAAGTTAAGAGTAATATTACGTAAATAAGAGGTATGGAACGAGGGCCTGGCCTTGTTCCATACCTCTTATTTCATGTGGTATAGGGGGGAATGGATCAAGCTTCATACTGCTGCATTTGATAATGTTCAGGCATTTGAAGTTTCCTGTGCAAAAAAATATTTTTTGATTTATATTTCCCTATTTATTTCTTACCCAGGGATCTAATTTGCTTGGGCAGATTGGTGACAGATGATACTGATTGACACAATACAAAGAGAGGATTTGCTGACGGCCCAACGACTGCTAGAGGAGTAGGGGAATCAGAAGCTCTGTCAGTCACACAGGCGTATGCGAATGATATCAAAGGTCTAATCGTATGAGCATCTCATACATACAAAAAAATAATCCTGGTTCACTATTCTTTAGTTTCATCCACTGTTATTGGCACATATTTAAATATTTCTTTTGACTCAAATAGTATGGCTAACCTTCGAATCCAATCGAAGTATTGTAAGGATGCCTCAGAGTCCTCATATAAATCTTGTGCGATTTGTTTCTCTTGTTCTGACGAAGACTCTCCTTCAATAATTTGTGATAGATCTCTTAGTAATCTATTTTCAATATGCACATTTCGTTCAACCAGACTATTCCAATTGTGTACGGAAAGCGTTAAAAAAGTTTGATAATAATCTTGTTCGACAATGTAAGTGTCTTTACGTGAACCGGGCACAAATGTTTTCTCTGCGATATTTAAATTACACATCTGCCGTAACACTTGGCTCATTCTAGTCTTACTCATCCCGGTCTTTTCAGATAATTCATCAAGGTTCATTGGTTTATTCTCGTAATGAATAATAGCTAAAACTTTTCCAATTGTTCCAGCGTAGCCGTATGACTTCATATTTTCAGCCACTTGCTCTATAATTCTATTTTTTATTAAATCAATATTGTTGCTGTTGTCCATATTATCACAATCCATTTTTATAGTAATTTTGATGAAAAAGTTAACTTATATCTAAACGTACTCCTATGCATTTTTCTAGGTTGTATTACATTATAGTATAAAGAAATCAGAAATGAAACATCTTTTAGAATTACAATTTCGTGAAATATGTAAACTTGTAATTGCATAAAGTTTGTGATAATAATATTCATATTGTATCTTTTTTTATATTCTTTAGAAGAATATAATGATTTGGAAATAAGAATTAAAAGGAGTGATGAATATTTATATAGTAAAGCGTATTTTCACGATGTTGTTAACGATTTGGGCGATAGCGACGTTGACATTTATCATTATGAAGTGTATTCCGGGCGATCCATTTGCATCTGACTCCAGAGCGTTACCAGAAGAAGTGTTACAAAATGTTAGAGCTAAATATAACTTAGATAAACCAGTTCCCGTTCAGTACGCTTTATATATGAAAGATATGTTGTCATTTGATCTAGGCGTATCGTTGAACTCTGAAACAAGGACGGTCAATGAAATTATAAAACAAGGAGCACCTGTTTCCGCGATTATTGGTTTACAAGCGATGATTATTGCTGCAATATTTGGAGTTATTTTAGGTAGTGTTTCAGCCTTGAATCATAGAAAATTTATAGATTACTTCGCGACAACTATTGCGATCATCGGAATATCGATCCCAAACTTTATTTTAGCTCCATTTTTAATTAAATATTTTGCTGTGGACATGCCTTTGTTTCCAGTTGCCAGATGGGGAACTTGGATGCATTCTGTTTTGCCATCGATTGCATTAGCGGTCACACCGTTAGCAATAATTGCACGTTTTATGAGATCAAGTATGTTAGAAGTTCTCAAACAAGATTACATAATGACCGCAAATTCCAAAGGTCTTTCGAAATATAAAATCGTTTGGTCTCATGGTATCCGAAATGCTATTTTGCCAGTCGTTTCTTTTATTGGTCCTTTATTTGCGTCTTTAATTACAGGAACGTTTGTCATTGAACAAATCTTTGCTATCCCTGGTATTGGAAGATACTTCGTTGAAAGTGTTTTTAATCGAGATTATCCAGTCATTATGGGAACGACAATCTTTTTCAGTGCAGTTTTGGTATTTGTTCTATTTATAATTGATATGTCTTATCGATTAATAGATCCGCGAATTAAGCTAACGAGTGAGGGGGATGGAAAATGAGCAAAGAAGTAATTAATGATTCTTCATTTAAAAAATTACAAAAAAATAACGATTTTGCTGAAAATTCCATGCGTCCAAGTGTTAGCGCATTCAAAGAATCTGTAATTAATATAGTAAAGAATAAGATGGCTGTAATAGGATTTATTTTGATAGTAGTTATCTTCTTTTTAGCTATATTTGGTCCGCACATGGTGAACTATGGACATTCTGAACAAATACTGGAAGATGCGAATTTACCTCCATCTTTGGATCACTGGTTTGGTACAGATAACTTAGGACGGGATATGTGGGTAAGGACATGGTTAGGTGCACGAGTATCACTCACAGTAGGACTTGCAGCAACGCTAATAGATATTATTTTTGGTGTCGTTATCGGAGGAATAGCGGGCTATGCAGCAGGGAGAGGCAAAATAGGAGATAGAATAGACGGGTTCTTAATGCGTCTAATAGAGATTTTATACGGAATTCCTTATTTATTAGTCGTAATTTTACTACTTGTAGTAATGGAGCCAGGGCTATTCACTATTATCATTGCACTTGCTGCTACCGGATGGGTGGGAATGGCAAGGATCATTAGGGGACAAGTTTTGCAATTAAGTACACAAGACTATGTATTAGCTGCACAGAAATTAGGAACCCCCCATTGGAAAATTATAACGAAGCATTTATGGCCGAATACTTTGAATATTATTATTGTAAATTTATCATTTACAATTCCAACGGCAATTTTTTCAGAAGCCTTTCTAAGTTTTATTGGATTAGGTGTTCAAGCACCCTTCGCAAGTTGGGGAACAATGGCGAATGATGCTTTGAGTGTGATCTTTAGTGGAGAATGGTGGCAATTATTTTTCCCAGCTCTTTTGATTTCATTTACGATGTTTGCATTTAACGTTTTTGGAGACGGAGTCCAGGATGCCCTTGACCCGAGTATAAAAGAATAGGAGGGATAACCATTGGCAGTTTGTTGGAAGTGAATCATTTAGATGTCGTATTTAGAACATATGGTGGAGAGGTAAAAGCTGTTAGAGATGTATCTTTTCATGTAGATCACGGAGAGATTGTTGCGATTGTGGGAGAAAGTGGAAGTGGAAAAAGTGTGACTGTAAAAACCATTGCAGGGTTGATGCAATCTGAGAATGCTGAAATTAGAAATGGAAACGTTTTACTTAACGGAACAGATCTACTGAAGATGACAGAAAAAGAATTGAGAAAAGTTAAAGGTTCTACCATGACCATGGTCTTTCAAGACTCGATGACGTCTTTAAATCCAACTATGAAAGTTGGGAAGCAAATTGAAGAAAGTATTAAAGAACATACCGGGCTTTCTAAAAGTGAACGGAAAGATAAAGTTATTACGATTTTGAAGCAGGTAGGTATTCCTAATCCTGAATTGCGTGCAGAGCAATACCCTCATGAATTCAGTGGGGGAATGCGTCAAAGGGTTATGATTGCGATTGCTCTAGCGTGTAATCCCGAATTACTTATAGCTGATGAACCGACTACAGCCTTAGACGTGACGATTCAAGCACAAATATTAGATTTGTTAAAAGGCTTGCAAGCTAATTATAATACATCGATTATTTTGATTACACATGATTTAGGCGTTGTAGCGGAAACAGCGAAAAAGGTTATCGTGATGTATGCTGGGATGGTGGTTGAAAAGGCCCCAGTCGATCAAATTTTTAAACATCCAGGTCATCCGTATACAGAAGGACTCATTAATTCTATGCCCGATGTATCAACGGATAAAAACGAACGTCTGATTCCAATAGAAGGCTCCCCTCCTGATTTGTTCTCCCCTCCTACAGGATGCCCTTTTGTTAGTCGATGTAAATATGCAATGGAAGTATGTGAACATCATATCCCGCCAGAATTTGAAGTGAAATATAATCATTTTTCCCGTTGTTGGTTACATGACGAGAGAGCGGGAGTAAATCATTTTAATGCAAATAAAGAGGGTGAAGAAACTGACCAAAAATAAAAAAATTTTAGAAGTGAAAAATTTGAAGAAGTATTTTCCTCAAAATAAAACCGAAAGCGTTAAAGCAGTTGACGATGTCAGTTTTCATGTACTCGAAGGAGAAACGTTTGGACTTGTAGGAGAAAGTGGAAGTGGGAAATCAACTTTAGGGAAAGTTATTACTGGAATTATACCAGCAACAGAAGGTGAAATTATTTACAATGGACAGTTACTAGATTCTTACAAGGGCAATGAAAAGAAACGAGTCAATAGAGAAATCCAAATGATTTTCCAAGATCCGCAGTCCTCGCTAAACCCACGTATGCGCATTTTGGATATTATTGCAGAAGGAATCGACGCTCACAAATTAGCATTAGGAAAAAAAAGAAAAGAAGCAGTTTACGCTACAATGCAGCAAGTTGGACTGAACCCCGATTTCATTAAACGTTATCCACGTGAGTTTAGTGGGGGGCAAAGACAACGGATAGGAATTGCCAGAGCAATAGCGGTAGATCCGAAATTCATTGTGGCTGATGAGCCTATTTCAGCATTAGATGTTTCAATTCAAGCACAAGTGATTAACTTGTTTGAAGACTTGAAAAAAGAAAATGAGTTAACTTATTTATTCATTGCGCATGATTTAAGTATGGTTAAGTACATCAGTGACCGAGTTGGTGTAATGTACTTGGGAAAAATTATGGAAATTGCCAAAAGTGAAGACTTATTTGAAAATACGCTTCACCCTTATACGAAAGCACTTATTTCAGCCATTCCGAATATTGAAAGCGCGAATAATCCGAAAAAAGAAAACGGAAGAATTTTGTTGGAAGGTGACCCGCCAAATCCGCTTCATCCACCAAGTGGCTGTCGTTTTCGAAAGAGATGTCCTTTAGCAATGGATATTTGTAAAGAGCAAGTTCCACAAATGCGAGAGGCAGAAAAGGATCACTGGGTTGCATGTCATTTATATAATAAATAACAACGGGGGAGAAAAATGAAAAAAAAATCAACAGCTTTAGTCGTCTTGCTTTTTTCAATACTTTTGCTGGCTGCTTGTAGTAGTGGAGAAGATTCGAAAAAGGAATCCCAAAATGATCAATCGATTACTGTCAATGTTATGACGGAACCACCTAGTTTAGACCCAGCACTAGCTACAGATAATAAGTCAGGTTGGATTTTAGATCACTTATTTGAAGGGTTATACATGCGTGACAAAGATGGACAACCCGTCCTTGGTGCTGCTGAAGATGTAGATATTTCTGAAGACCGGACAGTGTATACATTTACAATTCGTGACGATGCAAAATGGGCGGATGGTTCGCCTTTAACTGCTGGAGACTTTGAATATGCTTGGAAACGTGTTTTAAATCCGGAAACTGGAAGTAAAATGGCGTTTTATCTGTATTACATTAAAAATGCAAAAGCATATAACAATGGTGAAGTAGAAGCAGATGAAGTCGGTGTGGAAGCAAAAGATGATAAAACATTAGTCGTAGAATTAGATAGCCCGGTTGGTTATTTTGAAGAAATGCTGACGTTTTGGTCTTATTACCCTGTAAAACAAGATGCTGTTGAAAAGGATAAAAATTGGTCGGCGAACGCTGATACTTATGTTGGCAACGGACCTTTTTCTTTAGCGAAATGGAAGCATGATGATAGTGTGCTAGTAGAGAAAAATGATGAATATTTTGCAAGTGATGAAGTAACTCTTAAAGAAATCGAATTTGCAATGGTGGATGATGCCAATACATATCAGCAAATGTTCAATGCTGGTGAGTTTGATATGATTATGGAAATACCTTCAAGTATGATCGAAACAATGAAAGATGATGATAGATTGAAAACAGAACCATACTTTGGAACGTACATGTACATGTTTAACGTAGAAAAAGAACCGTTTACAAATGCAAAAATACGTCGGGCATTTGCTATGTCATTAAATCGTGAAGAATTAACAAAATATATTACAAAAGCGGGAGAAGAGCCTGCTTTTGCAATGATACCACCTGGCGTTACAACTGATTCAGGAGACTTCAGGGACGGTGCAGAGCCGTATTTTGAAGAAAATGCGGCGCAGGCAAAAGTTCTATTAGAAGAAGGCATGAAAGAAGAAGGTTGGAATACATTACCCACAGTCGAGTTAATCTATAATACCGATGAAAACCATAAAAGTATTGCAGAAGCAGTACAAGAAATGATCCGAAAAAACTTAGATGTAGAAGTAAAGCTTTTGAATCAAGAGTGGAAGACTTTCCTGGATACAACAGCCCAAGGAAATTATCAAATAGCAAGACTTGGTTGGACAGGGATTGTACTAGATCCGGTTGTGATGTTAGATGCTTACTTAGGAGATAGTCCGGATAACGAGACAAACTGGCTTAATGAGGATTTTGACCGTTTAATCGAAGAAGCAAAAGTAGAGTCTGATTTAGAGAAACGCATCAAAATGCTACATGAAGCTGAAAGTATTCTAATGCAAGAAATGCCGTTTATTCCTGTTTATTATTATTCTAAGACATACTTAACACAAGATAGAATAGAAGACGTTGCATATTACCGAAACATTTATCCGAATTTAAAATGGGTAAAAGTTAAATAAGCAAACTAATAGGTGTAGGGGAAATCCTACACCTATTGGTATTGGAGGATTAGTTTACGTTTGAAAAACTATATCATATCTATATTATTATTGGTCGCATTATATGTTTTCTTTTGGGGATACTTTTCTTGGCGTATTTTGGAAATGACAAATATTGCTTTTATGTTTGGTTTACTAAGTTTAACGTTTTTTGTCATTTTAAAGATTATACAATCAGGTTTTTTTGACTTATTTTTTACGAGTATGCGTCAATTCAAAGGCTTTATTTTTCGAAAATCAAATGCCGAAAACAGAATAGAAAAGCAGTTGAGTGAAGATATTCAATTACAAGAATTTAAAAAGAGTGCATATAAATGGAGTCTTGCCATTACGTTAACAGTTGCATTGTCTTCATTTATTATGTCCTTACTGGGATTATTTTTGCTTAAAGGATAAATGATTGGTAAAAATATTTTATTAGGGAGGTCCTTTCTTGAAAAAAAGAGTTTATGAAAAAGTTGAGCATTTATTTGAAGAGATGGTACGAGTAAGAAGACATTTACATATGTATCCTGAGCTTTCATTTGAAGAAATAGAAACAGCGAAATTTATTTCTAATTATCAGAAAGATCTAGGATTAGAAGTGCAAACGAATGTTGGAGGAAACGGTGTAGTGGCAAAGTTGAAAGGGGGAAAGCCTGGTAAGACGGTTGCTATTCGTGCCGATTTTGACGCGCTGCCTATACAAGAGGAAAATGACGTATCTTATAAATCTAAAAATGATGGGATTATGCATGCATGTGGGCATGATGCCCATACTGCGATAGCTCTTGGAATCGCGAAAGCCTTTTCTGAAGTGAAGGATGAGTTGGTAGGAGATCTTGTATTTATCCATCAACATGCAGAGGAAGTAGATCCCGGCGGTGCTAAGTCTATGATTGAGGATGGAGCTTTGAAGGATGTCGATGCAGTTTTTGCTACTCACATGGAGAATTATATTCCAATAGACCATATTTGGCATAATGACAGTTATATTTTGGCGGCTTGCGATGATTTTAAAATTACGATAAAGGGGAAAGGCGGACATGCAGCTTTCCCACAAGATTCTCCGGATGTGATTTTAATAGGGAGCCAAATTATTAATCAATTACATCATATAACCGGACGGAAAATAAATCCTTTAAAATCATCTGTCATAACGATTGGATCGTTTCATGCCGGTGAAGCCTCCAATATTATACCCGCTTCAGCTGTTATGGAAGGCACAGCCCGAATGTTTGAAGAGAGTGTTCGAAAAGATATTGAGAAATCCATTCATCAAATTACGGAGCATACCTGTAAGGCGTATGGTGTGGATTATGAAATAGAGTACATTAACGGTTATCCAGCAACCAAAAATGATTCGTATATCAATCAATTAGTAGTTGCTGAAGCTAGTAATGTCATTCCGAAAGAGAATATATGGAAGATGGAACCAAACATGGGGACAGAAGACTTTTCTTATTTTGCTCAAAAAGTGCCGGCGACTTATTTCTTCACCGGTTCTGCTAATGAAGAGCTAGGGGCTACCTATCCCTATCATCACCCTAAATTTAATATTGATGAAAAAGCAATGCTGAATGCAGCGAAAATAATGTCTGGAGCCATTATAGAATTTTTGAAAGAGAACAAGTAATAGTGAGTAATAAAGTCCATATCTAAAATTAAGGAGGAATTTTATGTTCGCGATAAAAAACGCTATGATTCTAGATGGAAAAGGAAACACTATACAAAATGGCACGATTCTAATTAAAAATGGAAAGATCGAAGAAGTCGTTGAAGGAACGTTAGAAATACCATCTTCTTTTCGTGTATTAGACGTAGACGGAAGTATTGTTACACCTGGATTAATAGACGTGCATACACATTTAGGAATTGAAGAGATGGAAACGGGAGGAGAAGGAGAAGATCTCAATGAAGAAACGAATCCGATCACTCCTGAGCTGCGTGTAATAGACGGTATACATATGTCTGACCCGGCCATTGAAGATGCGAGAAAAGCTGGCGTGACGACTGTGCAAATTTTGCCGGGCAGTTCGAATATAATCGGAGGAGAAATGGCAGTTATTAAACTGCGTAAAGATATCGTAGTAGACAGATGTATTCTTAAAGCCCCATCAGGTATGAAAGCCGCGTTAGGAGAAAACCCTAAAATGACATACGGCTCTAAAGGTAGGGCCCCCATGACAAGAATGAAAATTGCTGCGATGCTCCGACAAGCATTGATTGATGCAAAAGAGTATCAAAAGCAAGTTGCAAAAGGCGAGACTCCACGTCACATAGACAAGGAAAATCTTGTAAAGGTATTAACGAAAGAGATCCCATTAAGAGTCCACGCACACCGTGTCGATGATATCGTAACGGTTTTACGTATTAAAGAAGAGTTCGATATCGATGTGACAATCGAACATTGCACAGAAGGGCATCTAATTGCAGATTATATATCTGAAAGTGATGTCATGGTTTCGGTTGGCCCGACAATGTCTCCAAAATCAAAAATTGAATTGAAAAATAAGTCTTGGGAAACACCTAAAACTCTAGTGGACGCAAATATACTAATTGCATTAACGACAGATCACTCTGTTGTCGGAATTGACCATTTGATAACTACTGGGATTATAGCCATGAAGAATGGCATTTCAGAACAGCAAGCGTTACAAGCAATTACATATAACTCGGCTGTCTATATGGGGGTAGAAGACCGGGTGGGTTCATTGGAAAAAGGAAAAGATGCAGACCTGGTTATTTGGAGCGGAGACATATTCGATTTGCGGTCAAGCGTGACGCATACCATGATCGACGGTGAATTCGTGTTTATGAAAGATAACTTAACGATTGCCGAATAAGTTAAAGATAATTCAAAGCTAAAATGTTGAAAAACTCTAATTTCGAAACAGTAATTATCATTAATGAAGCCAGACTGTTGATTAATTAAAATTATACTAAATACTTGTAACGAAGACTCTGGTTATTGATGAAGGTTAGTAAATTTACTTATACAGAAAAAGTAGGGGTATACGTCGAAAAGTTAGAAAGAATAGAAGTCGATACCAGGTTTCTGTACAAATCTGGATCGTTAATCATATTTGAATAAAAAATGGATCAAGCTGTATGCCTGATCCATTTTCTTGTAAGAATGTTTAAAACCTATTTATATCATTGTTGCATTTTACCTGCAGTATAACCGCCATCCACTGCAAGTGTTACACCGCTAATTGATTTGGCAAGGTCCGAGCATAGAAACACCACAGCATTTGCTTGATCTTCCGCAGTAGACATTCTTCCAGCTGGAAGTGAATTAAGTACTGCCTGGTATTGTTCTGGGGATGTTTTTGACCAGCTTTCAATTGCAGGTGTAATGGTTGCGCCAGGGGCAATTGAATTAATGGTAATGCCTTTTTGACCGTATTCCAATGCAACTGATTTAGTTAAACCAGCAATTGCATGTTTCGATGCCGTATATGGAGCCATGTTTGGTGAGCCTTCAATACCAGCACCTGATGCCGTATTGACAATTGCACCACCACCCGTTTTCAGCATCGCATTGACTTCATGCTTGATACAGTAAAATGTGCCGTACAGATTTACCTTAAGCGTAATATCCCAATCCTTGGAATCCAATTCTCCGATGGGCTTCTGGCCTTTGTTAATGCCCGCATTGTTATGTGCAAAATCCAGCTGGCCAAATGTTTCAACTGTTTTATTCACAAGTGCAATTACTTGCTCCTCATCACTGACATCACATTTAAAAAAGGCTGCTTCCCCGCCATGATCTTTGATAATTTGTACGGTTTCTTGACCTGATTCTTCACTCACGTCAGAGATCATGACCTTCGCGCCAGCTTTTGCTAATGCTATTGCTGTGGCTCTACCGATTCCGGAACCTGATGCTGTGACTAATCCTGCTTTTCCCTCCATAATTCCTGCCATGAAAAACACTCCTTTTTTATAAATACCTCTATTCGTTTACACATGAACAATATACGCCCAAATTTACGTCAAATCAAACATATAGTTTAACATCTAACTAAGTTCGTTGCGTGTGGTATACATATGATGTAGGTGGTATAAATAAGTGAACTTTCAGGATTGTTTTTCTTACAGATATCATTACTAAAAATAATCTTTCAAGTTACTCTTTGTTTTCTCATCCATTGCGTTGCGACCCACTTTTCACCTTCTACAACGGGTGCACCACCGTGTAAAGTCAAATCATTCAGTGTTTGGTCGCTATAGAAATACTCAAAGTAAACGGCCATCCCTTTTCGGGGCGATACAGAAAACTTCAGGTGCGGGAAGAATGTTTCTCCACCTTGTTCTACATCATGTAAGTACATCACAAGCGTACTAATTCGATTGTTTGTTACGTTACTTTCAGGTGAAAAGAAATCATGATGCGCTCTGTACTGTTGACCCGGAGTATACCGAAGGATCTGAAGTTCTTCTCCGTGATCAACAGGGATATTCATAATTGCTGAAATTCGTTTTTTGACTCTCGTAACGATGAGGTTTTCACTTTCCTCTATAAACATACTGCTGCTTGTTCGTAGCTCATTTTCTTCACGTGTAGTTCCGATTTTTGAACGTTTTACTTTGTCTCTAGCCAATCGGATCAGTTCATCGCATTCTTCATCACTTAACACATTGCCTAACACGACGATTAATGGCTCTTCGATTCTAGCGACTATGTCAATCTCTCTATCCGTCATAATTTTTTTGCCAACATGATGAAATATCGTTTGCTCTTTATTCTCCGCTATCAACTTCGAACACCTCTTAAACTGTTTGATTTTCAAAACAAAAACGTTTTTGGGTAATGGACTTACAGCTAATAACGGGCTACTTTTTAAGATTCACACTTCCTTTTGGAATTAAATTCAATTTATTGTAGCACGCTAGATCAGATATCGTAAAATTTGAATATATCAAGAAATGTAGAAATTACTCTCCTTATTATTTAGTCACTATTGATTTCGATAAATCAATGGATGCATCGGGATATATAAGTTAATTGAATTGCGCCAATTTACTTCATCTTTGATTTCAGTGGTAAATACATATAAAATGTACTTCTGTACTTCTATGATTTACAGAAGAAATACGAATGGACATATAGAATAAATGTAATAGTGGAGGGTCTTTATGAATTATAAAATTAGTAACAAGCAAGTATTCGAACAAGCACAGCTGCGATCGGTTTCAGATGTGCCGTTAACCGAAGAAGAACTTCAAAACGGTATGAAGTTGGCGGTTTCTAAGGAAGACGCTACGTTGGCACTGTATCTGGTAGAAGTAGACGGTCAAAAGAAATTCGAAGTACGTTGGGATGATTCACAAGAGTATTTCACCGGCTGGTATTCCGCCTGGGAAAACTTCACCTGGTGTCTTAATATTGCGGGTAGCTGATTTTACGGGTACTTGTGACAAAACTACTCATCCATATTCTTCAAATAAAAGACTTCGCTGGTTTTTGCAAACTGGCGGAGTTTTTGTGCTTTTAATTGGAGGATTCTTCATATGTAGGTATTTTGTTCATGGACTTTTCGCACCGCGCCATAAGAATGATTTTGTAAATACGGTCTTTTCTCACCTGAAGTTTTCGCTATAATCAAATTAAAATGGGAATGACAAAGGAGATCAGGCGATGAAAAAGCTGTTATATGTGCTATTTTGTTTACTCGTAATGCTGGCAGGCTGCTCTTCTAAAGAAGAGCCTAAAGTACAGGAGCAAACACAGAAAGAGGATGAGGTACAAGAGAAAACAGTTGAGACAGAGGCAGATGCTTTTGAACCAACAGAGCCCGAGTATTATGAAATTGAAGGCGTAGATCGCGAGTTATCGGATGTAGAGAAGGATTTGCTTCGGAAGCCGGGTATTTTCAGCGGAGAGAACTACGACGAAGAAAAGGTAAATGAAGCGATCAATCAGTGGCCGGATGGGTTGACATTGGAGCAGTATTTAAATGAAATGCTGCACTTGGTGGGGGAAGACTATTATGACGGAATGAAGACCTTACTGACGTTTGATACATCAGTGGAAGTCGATCATACGAGACCTGATGAACAAGTGAACCAGCCGGCATTGAAAACAGCTCACTATGCCATCTTGATTGATGCGAGCGGTAGCATGAGAGCGATGGCGGGCGGTAAGACCCGAATGGATTCCGCGAAAGATGCGGTCCTGGATTTTGCCAAACAGATCCCCGAAGATGCGACCTTGTCGATGCGAGTGTACGGTCATAAAGGTTCAGGTAATCAGGCAGATAAGCAACTTTCATGCACGAGCACAGAGAACTTTTACAGCGGAAAGTTTGAAGAGACGGCATTCCGGAAGGCGCTTGGAAAAGTACGACCTGCCGGCTGGACACCGATCGGGCTTGTACTGGAAACGGTGAAAGAGGATATCCCTGAAGATGCAGAAGAAGTAGTCGTCTATGTAGTAAGTGACGGTATTGAAACATGCGGAGGAGATCCCGTGAAGGCTGCTGGAGATCTCGTGGCTGGGAATATAGAAACGGTCGTCAATATTATCGGCTATGACGTGGATAATGAAGGACAGATATTACTGAAAAAAGTGGCAGATGCAGGAAACGGCGAATTTATTTACGTTAATTCCGAAAAAGAATTAAGGAAGTATATGAGAGCTCAGTATGAAGCGATTCAGAAGCAATGGTGGGAGTGGAAAGAGACCAGCAAGAAGGATGCATGGGATCAAAAAGAGAATCTTAAGGAACTTTCTTGGGATACAAAAAAAGCACTTCAGAAACAATCATTGCAGGAAAAAGAACGGTTGAAGGAAGCGCGAGCATATTTAAAAACGAAGTACAAAGACTCCGATACTATAATTAAGTTGTCGAATTATTTAATTGAAGATCAGCACAAAAAATATAATTATATTACGAAGAAGGGTAATGAACTTTATAATGAAAGTATTAAAAACGGCCATGAAACGTACAATCAAGTGATAAAAGAAGGTCATGAGAAACATAATGAGGCGGCTAGGAAGAAGCATCAGCAATGAGCAAAGTACGACCATTCAAAGATGTAGGATTTTAATACATCGGCGTTTTTGCATTTGATCTTCTGACGAAGAAGACGAGAAAGTTGTCGAATATCACAGCGAAAGATATGCCTATGACGGATAAAGGGCCGTCTGTGATGGATATGAAAGGAACGAAAGATTTGGTGAATTAAGAGAGGAAGATCAGCTGCGGCTTGGTCTTTTTTGGTTCCCTAACGTTAAATTGGATTTATTTTATATAGTCTTTATAGACCGATCAACGATCATCTTAATCTTGTCCTATCTTTTCAACTTCTATCACTTCCTTCAGGTTTATCCGACTGTTTATATAAGAGCAAACGTAAAGTAGCAAAAAGATATGGAAAATGGATTATCTTATATACCTTCCTGTTGCTGGCAGGGTGCAGTTCCACGCAGGAATAGTCACCGGCAAATTTTGAATTTCCCGCTGAAATCAGCGGCCTTACATCCGTTCAGTCAGAAACGCTCAATAAAAAAATACTGATGGTAGTGAGATTCAAACATTTACAGGTACCAGGCAGTATGCAAAGCCTATGTAACCGAACACACCGTTTTCAGACATCGGACCTTACCGCGAGCTACTCATTAAT
This sequence comes from Sporosarcina obsidiansis, assembly GCF_009651005.1. Taxonomy (GTDB): domain Bacteria; phylum Bacillota; class Bacilli; order Bacillales_A; family Planococcaceae; genus Sporosarcina; species Sporosarcina obsidiansis. Next base: position 44,893 of record NZ_WHVW01000007.1, on the reverse strand, counting down.
TATGGAAATGGCAAAACCAAGTCAATTGTTATCTGGGTCAATCTTCGTGCAAAACCAGGGCAGTTCAAATTAGTAGGCAATCGGTATGATTTTAATTACCTGGCCGTCACGACACTCATTTGTGAGTATTGCCTGTATGTGAAAAAACATAATTGTTTTACAAATGTGAATGTTTAAACAAACGCAATAGTTTCTTGCACAGGCATCCTTCATTTGGTTGTTTTCCCAGCCCTATTCGGACTAAGCATCCTGTAAATGGACCCACCATGTACCATGAGATCTACTCCGTCAACAGCGCGATGATCGCTAAACTTCTTGACAAGACCATTCACATCAACAGCCCAATCACCATTTGAAGACAATTTTTTATTACCATGTAAATAATTTATATATTTTCCTACTACAAATAATAATTCAACAATTTATAAACAAAATCATACACTATAATTATGAAATGAATATACGAGTTGTAAATTACCGTTTAAAAGCAGTGTTAACCATGAAATGGCAACAGAAGGTATATTATTTAATAGGTCAGCCAATTGGTGTTTCATTTATGAATGGTCAAGGCACGACAGGGATACTATGTGGGATTTCTGATGGGAAATTGCAGATTATAGAATACCTTTATCAAGTACAATTTGCCTTAAAACAATACGATCTATATACCATCCAAGATATAAATGAATTTCCGTTATGTCCCAATCAACAGTATCTACACCATCAACGACTATATTAAAAATGTGAGGCTGGGACATTAGCAGAAAATATTGTGTAATCAACAATATTCCCCAAATTAAAACCGCGCGAAACCAAGATTCTTGCAACTTGGCTTCACGCGGTTTTTTCATTCCATTGAGTTCTGTCCCAGCCTCGTTTAATTTATGTGCTCTGCAATGCATAGGGCAAATCACAAACTGTGAAGGTGGAAGAGAAGTGCATAACAAGATTGGAGTGGACACTTTATGTGGAGGTCTACTTATAGTAAGAGAGCCCAAGCATTTGAATAATTTATATTTTAGAGTAGTCGGGTAAATCATGTAGTTGTTTAAAAAGTTCGGCTTGCATCTTAAGCTCATCAATAAACTTTTGGATGAGGAGGGAGCGGAAGGATTGTTTCCTGGTAATAATCCCATAAATTGAATAAACGTCAGTCGTACTTCTTATGCGTAAAGGTATGATATCTTTATTCATAATGAAAGGATCAGTTTTTAATGAAATATCACTATAGAAACCTATTGCTGTGCTCTCGGCAATGACATTACGCATTGCATCTGAATTACTAGATGAAAAAAGAATATTTGGAGTTCCGTATTTTTGTAACAAGTGGCGTAAATGATTACTAGTCGAATATCTCTCATTGAAGAGCACTAACGGGTAATCAATGACCTCGCTTAAAGAAATTTCTTTCTTGTCTGCAAGGGGTGAATTTTTCCCTACATACGCAATTGTTTTACTTGTAAACAGTGGTTCGAAATGAACTCTAGAATCACATTCCATATCACTGCGAAGAGTGATAATCCCGATATCTGCAATCCCCTCTATAACACATTTCAAAATATGGTGAGAACCATCTTCCGTTACTTCAAATTGCACACCAGGATACTTACTTTTGAAGGAATTCAGAGTCTTGGACAGAATCGAAATACTAATTATTGGAATAATCATAAGTGAAAGTGTTCCGTTCAAGGAGTCATTTTCAATTTGTGCAATGTTTTGCAAGTCGTCAAGATGATCTAAGATCACTTTAGACTTTTCTATAAATAAGACGCCCAAATCCGTAGCATGTGCCCCGGTTCGCGATCTTTCAAAAAGTTTTATGTTCAATTCTTTTTCTAGATTAATAATGGATTGACTAATGTTAGGTTGTGAAACATGTAGTTTTTTCGATGCTGCAGTGATTGATCCAGTATCAAAAATTTCAACAATGTATTTGAGTTGTTCTATATTCATTGAAATCCCCCTTTCATTCAACTTTCTAATATAAGAATTAAAACTTACTTTTTAACATAATCAAAACCTATGATAACATAATATTTTCATATTTTACATCAGTTTTAATTATATGATAAATTAAAAAATATTAGAGAACTCATTATTCTGAATTTTGTTAGCAATGTAAATTTGTTTTCATAAAAAAATATTGAGTTACCTAAATACTTACAAATAGGGGGTTGGAAAGATGGGTGCGCTAGATGGAATTAAAGTTTTAGATTTTACACACTATATCGCAGGACCGCATTGTTCTCAAATTCTTGCAGATCACGGTGCTGAAGTAATTAAGATAGAACCGCTCACAGGAGAACCTTCCCGCTATGCGAATCCGATGCATAAAGGATCTAGTATTTACTTTCAAGCGATGAATCGTAATAAAAGAACTTTAGCGTTGGATTTAAAGTCGAAGGAAGGAAAAAAAGTAATCCGCAAATTAATTCAAACATCTGATGTATTGGTGACAAACTACTCTGTAGGCGTGCCAGAACGATTAGGTATTGGGTATGAAGAAGTTTCAAAGCTAAATGACAAAATGATAATGACACACATTACAGGGTTTGGATTAACAGGACCCATGAAAGATTACGGTGCGTTTGATGGCATTATTCAAGCAATGAGCGGGGTAGCCCACCTAACGGGTGAAAAAGATGGCCAACCTTTGAAAACAGGATTATTTATTGCCGACCATATTGCAGCATTTCAAGGTGCTATCGGTGTGTTGCTAGGACTGGCGTCGAGAAGCAGAACTGGAAAAGGACAGTTAGTGGACGTAGGGATGTATGATTCACTGGTATCCATGTTAGCTTATAACTTATCTCTTGCTTCAGTTTTTGATAAAGTTCCCAATCGTGCAGGAAACCGCAGTACAAATGTATTTGCTACAACATTCAAATCAAAAGACGGTTATTTATATATAGCGCCATTAACGGAAAACATGTGGATAGATTTTTGTTCAGTAATTGGAAAACCAGAGTATGCGGAAATATATTCCACAACAAATTCACGATTAAAAGACTATGATTATTTAGAGAGTGAAGTTAATAAATGGACAGGTGCTCGAACAACAAATGAAATCATTGATCTATTGCGTGAAAGAAAAATTGCCTGTGGGAAAGTGAATTCAATCAATGATTTACTAGAAGATGAGCAGCTGAAGGAAAGAAATATGTTATTAAGCCTTGAATTGGAGGGCGATGAGATAATCGTTCCGGGTGTTGTCATTAAGCTATCGGATGATAAAGATCGCAAGGAAAATCCAGCACCGCCAATTGGATATAATACAGAAGAAATTTTAAAGGAACTTGGGTATAGCAGCATAGAAATTAAGGATATTTTAAAAGTTGCTCAACACTAAAAAGAATTGGAGTTGGATGAAATGTATGATAATTTTTTAAATAAGTTGAAATATTTTAAAGTGGAAAAAATTTATAATAACAAAATTTTAGTTGTGACGATGAATCGTGCACCAGTTAATGCATTTATTAAAGAAAGCTACTTGGAATTGAGTGCTATTATGAACTATATCAACCAAGACATGGAACTTTGTTCAATGATCTTTAATTCAAGCCAAAAAATATTTTCAGCGGGTGCAGACGTTAAGCAACTTGCTAAAGACTCTGTCGAAGAAGCGGCTTTAAGAAGACCGATTTTACGTAAATCTGGCGCGGACTTCTATTCTTGTGCAATACCAATGGTTGTGGCAGTGAATGGTGCTGCTGTTGGAGCAGGTGCAGTGTTTGCAGCCTGTGGAGATATTATTGTCGCTGCAGAAAACGCTTTCTTTTCAATTCCGGAAATTAATGTAGGGGTTGTTGGCGGTGCGAAAGGTCTATCAAGACTATTACCACCACAAAAGGTAAGATCACTAGCATTAACCGGAGGAAGAATTACAGCACAAGAGGTTCAACAATATGGTGGAGTGGAAGCTGTCGTTCCGGAAAATGAGTTGTTTGAAACAGCTCTAGAGTATGCGAAGACTATCGCTGATAAAGGATCTTTGGCTGTTAGAAAGTGGAAAGAGTCTCTACTTTTAATTGAATCAGTAGGACCTAGAGAAGGCTTGTTAATTGAACAATGTTTGGGTCAAGAATTGTCATTACTATCCCCTGCTCCATCAATTATAAGAAACTGAGGTGTATAAAAATGAAAAAAATTCTATCATTAATTAGTATATTATCTGTTTTATTGCTTGTTATAAGTGGTTGTGGCAAGTCAGAGTCATCAGAGGAAGAAAACACGTCGAACGGAACTGGCAACAAGTCAGAAGAAAATGCAAGTGGAATGCCAGAGAGTATGGTTTGGTCGGTTTATAGTGTAGGTTCAGGTACTTACAATGACATGGCAGCTATCGCGGACACGTTTACGAAAAAATATGATTCGCAAATTAGATTACTACCTTCAGATACAGGTGTTGGACGTATGGCACCTTTGAAAAATAAAACAGCGGACTTTGCTAGATTAGGTGAAGAATACATTTATGCTTTTGAAGGGGAATTGGACTTTTCAAATAAAGAATGGGGTCCTCAAGATGTACGAATGGTTTGGGCACCGGTAGGACCCATTGGACTAGCTGTGCGAGAAGATTCAGGAATTGATGATCCTAGTCAGTTGAAAGGAAAAAAGGTACCATATATTCTTTCCAATCCTTCAGTAAATAATAAGATGGAAGCATATCTAGCATATGGTGGATTGACATGGGATGACGTGAAGCCAGTAAAGGTATCCTATTCAGACCAAGGTAACGCATTTAAGTCTGGGCAAATCGAAGCGATTCTCTTTAATGTATTTGGATCACCAATGTTTGAGTTGGAAAGTGCCGTTAAGTTTAAATGGTTAGACCTTACTGACGATTCAGCAGAAACAATTGCTAGAGTGGCTGAAGTTGCACCTTCAGTGAAAATCGAGCCGTTTGAAAAAGGGGCAGGTATGAAAGAAGGGGAAGTTGTACACGGGATTTCTTATAGTACACCAATCACTGCGTACAGCGATAAAAGTGAAGATGATGTTTACGAATTAGTTAAAGCAATTGACGAACAATACGATAGCTACAAAGATGTTACGACTTCATTAAAAGATGCAAGTATTGAGAAAGTCTTGTTAGAGCCTTTAGTTGTTCCATTCCATGAAGGTGCCATTAAGTATTATAAAGAAAAGGGCGTTTGGACTGAAGAAGCTGATCAGAAGAACAATGAATTACTAGAACGGGCAGACAAGCTAAAAGAACTTTGGAGTGAATTTACACCAAATGCAAAAGGCGAACAGTGGAACGATGAATGGGTAAAATATAAAAAAGACAATCTTAAATAAACTAACTATAAAAGTATTGCTGAATGGAAATAAAAATAAACACTGTTTTATTTCCATTCTTTTTCATACCGAACTATAAAAGAAAGTGAGGAAAGTTTATGGAACATAGAATAAATAAATTTTGGAAAAACATTATCGTTATTTTTACTCTCATTGGGATATTTTTGACACTGAATCAAATATTCTTTTGGAATTTCCTCGGTGTAACATTGATTACTAGTGCATATTTGTATCTAGCATTAACTTGCTTTCTTTCTATAGTGTTTTTGATCTATCCTTTTTCAAGCAAATACGGAAAAGATAAGGTCCCGTTTTATGACGTTTTACTATTTTTGTTAACGATTGTCATCACAATATATTTTGCTATAAATGCAGAAAATATTATTAACTTTGGTTGGGATTATCAAGCACCAGGAACCGCGTCAATATTCAGTGTTCTTCTTTGGATTCTTGTCATTGATGCACTAAGAAGATGTGCAGGTTTACCGATCGCTATCATTACGACAGTATTCTCCATCTATCCTCTTTTTGCAAATAAGATTCCGATTCAATTTTTACAAGGTGTTTCATTAGATTTTATGAGTACTGCACAAACTCATTCAATGGGTGTCGGTAGTATTTTGGGATTGCCATTGCAAACAGCCGCAACAATTTTAATCGGATTTTTATTATTTGGTGTAGTACTACAACAAACTGGCGGTGCGAATTTCTTCTACGATCTAGCCCAAGCCGTTTTTGGGAGAGCACGTGGCGGGTCAGCGAAAGTATCTATTGTGAGTAGTGGATTTATGGGGATGATGAGTGGAAGCGCTGTCTCGAACGTACTCACAACTGGACCAATGACAATCCCAGCAATGAAGAAGTCAGGGTTTGACGGGAAATATGCTGCAGCTGTTGAAGCAACAGCTTCATCAGGTGGATCGATTACTCCACCAATTATGGGGACTGCAGCGTTTTTAATGGTTTCGTTCATTGGGGTACCGTACTCAACAGTCGCATTAGCTGCAGCGATACCCGCATTTTTATATTACTTTGGGATTTTTATGCAAATCGATGCGTATTCAGCTAAGAATGGTTTAGTAGGACTATCAAAATCGGAAATCCCTAAAATCTTGAATGTATTGCGCACTGGATGGCCATATTTATTATCTTTATTTTTGTTAATATTTTTAATCACTGCGATGAATTTTGAAGCGCAAGCACCGTTTTATACAATTTTATTCCTTCTTATTGTGAGTTTATTTAATAAGGAAGATAGAATGTCAGTCTCAAAACTGATTGATATTGTGTATAGTTCGGGGAAAACCATAGCAGAGATACTCGGAATCATTGCGGGTGTAGGATTAATTGTTGGTGGTTTATCAATTTCAGGTGTATCCCTTTCATTAGCTAGGGAATTAATCTCGCTTGTAGGAGATAATGTTTTCCTTATCCTAGTCGCTGGGGCAATTACAAGTTTTGTTTTAGGTATGGGTATGACAGTGTCAGCAGTTTATGTATTTTTGGCGATTGTCATGGCTCCAGCTTTAGTGCAATTGGGTGTTAATCCAATCGCGGCACATTTGTTCGTTATTTATTGGGCAACAGTTTCCTATATTACTCCACCTGTTGCACTAGCATCATTTGCTGCTGCCGGAATAGCGAAAAGTCCACCTATGAGTACAAGTTTGGTAGCCATGAAGCTAGGTGCCGTTAAGTACGTGATCCCATTCTTCTTTGCTATCAATCCCGCATTAGTTGCGCAAGGATCACTACAGGAAGTAATAATGGCATTTGCGACGGGTGTATTAGGTGTCTTTATATTAGCCTGCGGTTTCGAAGGTTGGTTAATTGGTGTAGGCGTACGTTTAGCTTGGGTCGAAAGAATTTTTGTAATTGCTATAGGGGCGCTGTTACTATTCCCAGGTTGGTATACAGATATAATTGGCATCATTGCTGTGCCATTCTTATATATGTACTTCCGCGTAAAGAAAAAAAAATACGTAGTAGTCAGGGAAGTCTAATCGAAGAGATGTGCAGGATGATATGAAAAGTATATTATCTCTATTATTGATCGTAAGCTTTTTCATATTGCAACTAACGAATGACCCGTATGTTCATTTTATTGTAGATGTATATATTTTCTTGTATGTAATCACTTCATTGCCCTATATAAAGGGAACGACTGCCAAAATCACGATCGGTTTACTCGGTATGACAATCTTGCTATTGATCGGAAAGAAAGATTTTTTTACTATTCTCATGGAAGGTGCATCAACAAACCTTTCGATTGTTTGTATCTTTCTCTTAACTCCGTTGTTAGGAATTCCGGTCAAAGCAGGAGATTATTTAAAAACTTTAGATATTCTACTTTCCAAACTGAAAAATAATGTGTATCTCATCTACGCTATTTTTCTATTTTTAACTCATATCTTTTCTGTAATTTTAAATATTGGATCGATTATCATTAATCTTCATTTGATGAATAGTACTAAAATCCAATCAAAAAGACTAAAAGCCAGTATATTAAATCGTGGGTACACGACAACTACCATTTGGTCTCCATACTTAGGAATAATGGCATTAGTAGTGAGTCAACTTAAAATTGACTGGAGCACTCTGGCATTTTATACACTAGGGTATGCAGCAATCTCTCTGGTAGTTGCCTTTCTAGTGGATCTAAAATTGATGAAGCTTGAAAGAGAACGCATTATGGTTATAAAGACACCGGAAACCTGTTCAGAGGAACCTATAAAAGGCATTCATGTCGTTTATAAAATGCTAGAGCTGTTTCTTCTATTGTCATTATCAATGGGCTTGGTCTTATTGGTTGAAAAATATACAAGCCTAAGTATGGTTTTGTCTATTTCATTGGTAGCAATCTTGTTTCCTATCGTATGGTGTACAGTAAGAGGATGTTTGGTGAATTATAAAAAAGAATTTTTGGCACATGCGACGAAAACTGTACCAAATATGCAAAGTGAATTCACGATGTTTTTAGTAGCTGGGATGTTCAGCTATGTATTTGTAAACTCTACTGTAAGTGGAAAATTTATCGATGTTTTAAATGTTCTCTTTGGTTCTTCCTCGTTAGTAATGAGTATTGTATTGGCATTAATAATTATATTGACAGGTATAATTGGATTACATCCAGCTGTGATGTTAACTATATTTGTAACAGCGTTGAAACCGGAATTAATAGGCTTGACGCCAATCTATTATGGAGCTCTTTTATTGGGGAGTGTAGGTATTGCTAACACTATTTCTTCGGGAACAGCTGTTAACAATCTATTGGCGAATGAGTTTAAGTTAAATCTTTTTACAGTGTCGTATAGATGGAATAGGTTATATGCCCTCATTTCATTTATTATCTTGCTATTGTATTTGCAATGGTTTGTGATCTAAAAAGCTATAAGAAAATAACTGATAAGGAGTAGATGAACTATGCAAGAAGTAACAATTATAGGGTCTGGTGTTATGGGAAGAGGGATTGCTTATACAGCAGCAATATCTGGTCACAAAGTGATCTTAAATGATATTAGCCCAGAGTCATTAGGGAATGCTGAAAAAGAGATTACCAATCTGTTAGTAAAGAGCAATGAAAAAGGATTTATCACTGAAAAACAATATGATGCTGCAACAACCAATCTTTCCTATGAAATCAATTTTGAAAATGCTGTAAAAGATGCGGATTTGGTGATTGAAGCAGTATTAGAAAGAATGGATATAAAAGTGGAAGTCTTCACTAAATTAGATCGTATATGCAAAAAAGAAACAATTTTCGCAACCAATACATCCACAATGAGTCCAACTGAAATTGGCGCACAAACCTCTAGACCTGACAAGGTAGTGGCAATGCACTTCTTTAATCCAGTTCATAAAATGAAGCTTATTGAAGTTATTAGAGGATTGGAAACTTCAGATGAAACCGTTCTGTATATTGAAGAAATCTCTAGACAAATGAATAAAGAAACAGTGGAAGTGAATGAGTTTCCGGGATTTGTTACCTCAAGAATGAATTGTCTGATTGGTAATGAAGCGATGAATATGTTGATGGAAGGTGTAGCTTCAGCCGCTGATATCGATAAGGCGATGAAGTTAGGGTTAAACCATCCTATGGGTCCTTTAGAACTTGCAGATTTAGTTGGTCTAGATACACGTTTGCGTAATATGGAATATTTGTACCAAACATTGGGAGAGAAATATCGTCCTTGTCCGCTGTTGGTAAAGTATGTGAAAGCAGGTCGTCTAGGTAAAAAGAGTGGAAGTGGTTTTTATGATTATAAATGATCGTTATTTAGACTTGAAAAATATTGAAGCGATAAAAAAGGAAGATATTCTTTACTTAACCCTCAACCGTCCAGAAACAAGGAATGCACTTGATGAACAGATGCTGCTAGAAATTGATCAAGCTGTTTCGACAGCTGACAGCGACAATAGTATCCGTGTCATCGTCATTTCAGGAGCTGGTGAAAAGTCTTTTGCTGCAGGGGCCAGTATCCAGCAACTGCATGAACGACCTATGTTAGAGGCATTAGTTCCTGGCATGCAAGGAATTTACAACAAAATTGAAAACTGTACCAAAGTAACAATAGCAGTAGTTGATGGCTATGCATTAGGTGGTGGATGTGAACTTGCGATCGCTTGTGATATTCGAATCGCTACGAAAAATGCAAAGTTTGGATTTCCAGAATTAAATTTAGGGATTATTCCGGGTGCAGGTGGAACGAAGAGACTTTCAAGAATGGTTGGAAAAGGTCGCGCATTAGACATGATTCTAACGGGGAAATTTATTGATGGAGAGGAAGCTGAACGGATTGGCTTAGTTTCCTATATTATTGAGAGAGAGAATATTGAATCTACTATAAATGAAGTTACGGGACATGTTCTGAAAAAAGGACCAGTAGCGATCCAACTTGTTAAACAGGCAATTCATAAAGGTTATGACATTGATTCGGGTGCTGCTTTGTGGATCGAAAAGCTTTCACAAGCAGTAGCATTTGGAACGGAAGATAAAAAAGAAGGAACACTTGCCTTTTTAGAGAAAAGACAAGCGCAATTCCAAAATCGTTAAAACGGGAGAGATTAAATACTCTCTCGTCTTTTTAAAAGGGATAAATGTGAATAATTGTATGTCGAAAGTGTTGAAATCCGGTGTGAAAAAGGAGAGATGTTGGGATGAAGGAAGCTTTTATTGTTGAATCTGTTAGAACCGCAATTGGAAAAATGGGTGGTGCACTGAAAGATATTCCGGTTGACCATTTAGCAGAAAAAGTTATTAGGGAAGTAATTAGCCGAACAAATGTAGATATTGAAGTAGATGAAGTGATTATGGGACAAGCTAAACAAAGTGCAGACACTTCAAACTTGGCACGTCTTGCAGCATTAAGGGCCGGACTTCCAGTTTCGGTAACTGGCTATACAATTCATAGACAGTGCGGTTCAGGTCTGCAAGCGATTAATAATGCCGATCAGCAAATTAGACTGGGATTATCAGATGTGGTAATTGCAGGCGGTGCAGAAAGTATGAGTACTGCACCTTATTATATTCGAAATGTTCGTTATGGAATTCAGACGGGGAACAGTCTTTTATTAGACCCAAATACAGAAAGCCAACCCTATTCACAGCCCATTGAAACATACGGTAATTTAACGATGGGATATACAGCGGAAAATTTAGCTGAAATCAATCACGTGACGAGAGAAGAACAGGACGAATTTGCATCGAGAAGTCAAATTCTAGCCGAAAAAGCTATTAATGAGGGTCGTTTTAAAGAGGAGATTGTTCCGTACATAATCAAAGATAGAAAAAGTGAACGAATATTTGAAGTAGATGAGCATCCAAGAAATACACCTTTGGAGAAGCTTGGAAAGTTACACCCAGTTTTTAAAAAGAACGGAACTGTCACTGCTGGTAGTTCAAGTGGTAGAAATGATGGGGCATCTGTTGTATTGATGATGTCTGGAGAAAAATTGCAGGAGTATGGTCTAAAACCGAAGGCGAAAATCATTGCCCAAGCAGTAAGCGGTGTATCTCCTGAAATTATGGGAATCGGTCCGGTTAATTCAACCCAAAAGGCCCTTGAACAATGTGGTTTAACTATTGCAGACATTGGTTTGTTTGAATTAAATGAAGCATTTGCCGCCCAAGCTTTATCTGTCATGAAAGAACTAGACCTGGATATAGATAAAGTTAATGTGAATGGCGGTGCTATAGCGCTAGGTCACCCAATTGGTGCGAGCGGTGCGATTTTAATGACGAAATTGCTACATGAATTAAAGCGGAGAAATGAGAAATATGGTCTCGTTACACTTTGCATAGCTGGGGGACAAGGGATTACAACTATTGTGGAAAATTTGCAAGTCTAATCTTGTTATGTAAAAGGAGTAAGAACATGACTGAATATTTGGATAATATTCGAGATGATTTTAAGAAAAGTTTTTTTTCGGAATCAATCGGATTGGAAATAAATGATGTAAGTGAAGGTAATGTGAAACTCGTATTACCATACCGTCAATCATTTGAAAATATGCAAAATACGATACATGGTGGCATTTACGCGACAATTTTAGATACCACAATGGGACTAACTTGCCGAACTTTTGATTACGACGCAGCAATCACTATTCAAATGAGTATTCAATTCATCAGAGCTGTGCGAGAAGAAGCGATTCATTCAACCGCCACGGTTATAAGTCGAAACAATAAAACAATGCTCGTAGAGGGTAAGCTTTATGATGAACAGGGTTATTTGGTTGCGCATAGCACGGGGACTTTCAAAGTCGTGAAGGATGAGACAACGCATGATGCAGACTGAGATTACTAGATTATTTTCTATTAAATATCCTATTATACAAGGTGGATTACAGGGGCTTGGAACGTCACCTTTAGTATCAGCTGTTTCTAATGCAGGGGGATTAGGGTTAATTACTGCTGGCAGTTATGAGGATAAACAGGAAATGCTGAAAGATATTGAAGTTGTGAAGAAAAATACAAACAATCCATTTGGCGTGAATTTAGCTATCGGAATAAGAAGACCAATGGATGAATTTGTAGAAGGTGTGATTGAGGCGAATGTGCCAATCGTCTTTACTTCTGGAAATAACCCAGAGAAGTATATGGACGATTTAAAGGCGGCAGGAATTAAAGTTGTACACGTAGCGCCATCTGTTCGTTTCGCAAAGAAAGCGGAATCCTTGGGGTGTGACGCGGTAGTTGTGAATGGATATGAGTGTGGTGGACATCCGGGAAAAGATGATACGACTAGCCTGACACTCATTCAAAAAGCAAAAAAAGAACTCTCCATACCAATCATCGCAGCTGGAGGTTTTTCAACGGGGCGCTCAGTTTTGGCGGCAATTGTATTAGGGGCATCGGGTGTTCAGATGGGTACACGTTTTTTATTATCTAAAGAAATAAATCTCCATCAGCAAGTAAAAGAATATTTAGAAAATATGCAGGAAACAGATACGATCATGGTGAAACAGTCGATTGGTAAAAAAGCACGGGTTATGAAGACAGAACATGCAATGGAGTTATCACATATAGAAAAACAAGGTGCCACATTTGATGAGATATTCCCCTATATTAGTGGTGAAGCCTATAAAGAATTGATCACTACGGGAAATCTAGATGTTGGGATCATGGCTCTAGGTCAGACGATTGGTCTGATAGATGAAGTGAAAACAGTTTCAGCTATCTTTGAAGAAATTAATGAAGAAATTCAGCTTGCGTTTAGGGAATTCTTAGAACTAAGGATATGAAATTGAAATAATATCATGAATAAATATAGAAATATAACCACTTCTTCTTATCAAATAGAGAGGTGGTTTATTTATTGATTAGGTAGACTTGAAATTAACCATACGATTTGTCAGGTAAATGTTCCTTGAGGAATCAAACTTTAGATTAGATAAACACCTCCTCAATACTTCATTTTGTTTGCTTACAATATGGATTATAAGCTATGGATAGTTAGGTTTTTTGTATTTTGGGTTCCAGTATTTTATAAGGGGGATATTATATTTCGTTTTCCTATAACTATTGCTTATGCCCACATTAGAAAATGATATTTTACATTACAAAAAGATCTAGATATTATTGGGATAAGTTAAGTATTCAGAAAAGGACAAAATTTTAGAATACTTATAGTTTACTAGTGGATTGAAAATTCAAAAAAGAGGAGTGTACGTTATTGCTAACTAAATTGAAGAGTAAAAAGGTTCAGTATACAAATCCAATATTCAATCAAATGTCAGAAGAAGAAATTAAAGAGCATCAATTGAAACTTTTGAAGAAACAGTTAAAGTACGTATATCGAAATTCTGAATTTTATAGAAGTAAATTTGATGAAATTGGAGTACGACCCGAGGATATTAAAACATTTGATGATTATTATAAGCTTCCTGTCTTTATGAATAAAAAGATAGAAAGAGAGACCCAAAAAGAATCTATGGAACGTCATGGTCATCCATTTGGTTTACATTTATGTAGCTCACCAGATGAAGTAGTATTTACGGGTACAACAAGCGGTACATCCGGGAATCCGACGTTTACATACACATTCACGGAACCTGATATTGATTTTCTAAATCGTTATATTTCGCACATGCTAGACTATGGTGGCATTCAAGCAGGTGAGAGATTACTATTCAGTCATGCGCTAGGAATTTACGCAACTTCTTCTATACTATGGGGCATTCGGTCACATGGAGTTTTACCGATAGATGTGGATGTTAGAGCAGGAAGTAAGATGATTCTAGAATATGCAAAAATGACCAAACCGACAGCGGCGATGATGACACCTTCCTTGGCGGAACATCTAATTGATAAAGCACCTGAATTAATTGGAATGGAAGTTGGTGAATTAGGCTTACAAGCGATATTTACTGTTGGAGAAATCGGTGTAGGTGTTCCAGAAATTAAGAAGAAAATTGAAGATGCTTATGGATGTAGGATTTACGACTATTTAGGAGAATTAGGATTTTCATGTGATTCAGATGAGTATCACGGAATTCATTGTGTCGCACCGGATCTTAGTATATTCCCAAATGATTTAATTGATCCAGAAACGAAACAACCAATTGAAATCTATGACGGTGTGATTGGAGAGTTAATCGCAACCGAGTTAACATTGAAAGCGTTACCAAGGATTCGCTATTCATCAGGAGATATTGTTCAAGTCTTCACTAGTGAATGTCCGGGTTGTGGTTTTACTGGCAGAAGGGTGAAATTCGTAGGGCGCTCAGACGATATGCTTATTATTAAAGGAGCAAATGTATATCCATCAGCAATTAAAAGAGTGGTATCTAATTTTATACCAGAAATCACAGGTGAATTAAGAATTGTTCTAAATAATCCTCCACCTAGAGTTGTCCCACCACTATTGTTGAAGCTAGAACATGGCGGAGATAATGATAGTAAAATACTAGAAGACTTAGAAAAGAGAATAAAAAGTGTGCTTCATAATGAGGTCAGGGTTACTCCTAAAATCCTATGGTGCGAACCAGGTTCCTTAGGAAAAGCATTAACAAAAACACCGATTTTTGAAGAAAACTATTAATAGTTGAAGGGAGGAAGAAATATGATTATCGATTGTTCAAATACATTACCTGAGTTTCAATTTGAAAGCTCTTCAGAAATTAATTATAAAAATGAAGAGTATAGAAAATTATTTGGCCAACGCTGGGCTAGATTAGCAGGTTGGTCGAAAGAAGAGTTTCTAGAAAAAGTTGCGTTAAAACCAGCGGAAGAGGTTATGCAAGAAGTTTATGCAAAATTAGAAACAGACTTTTCTATGGATAAGTTTTTGAAAATGCTCAGTGATTCTGAGATTGCTTTCCATGCCATTCACAATATGGACTATGGACGCGATAGTACTGAGGCACCGGTAGATCATGATTATATTGCTGAAATTATAGAAAAATATCCAAACAGATTTATTGGATACGCAGGCTTTAATCCCTATAAAGGAGTGGAAAGTTTAAAAGTTGTACGAAAGGCTTTAACAGAACAAGGCTATAAAGCTGTGGTCATTCCACCATATGAACACGGCATAAAAGCTGATGATAGAAAATATTATCCACTCTACGCATTATGTGAGGAATTGGATGTTCCAATTTGGATTCATACTTCAATAAATTATTACAGAGAAACATCAGTATTTATTGATCATCCGTCTAATCTAGAGGCTCCTTTGATGGATTTTAAAAACTTGAAAATTATAGCAGGACATGGTGGTTTTCCATGGTTACCCGATATGATGGCAATGTTATTGAAATACAAAAATTTACATGTCGATACTTCTGCTTTTAGACCTCGTTATATTGCTGAGCCAAACACTGGATGGGATATGTTTCTGCATTATGCAAATAGCTTGATCCAAGACCAAATCGTATTTGGATCAGATTGGTTAACATTAGGCATTCCTATTAAAGAATTTATTGCTGAAGTCGAAGAATGGCCATTAAAAGATTCTGTTCGTGAAAAGTATTATTGGAAGAATGCCAATAAATTGTTCAAGTTAGGTTTACAAAGATAATTAATATTGGAGGAATAGAAAATGAACAGTATTCAAAGTAAAGAGCAGTATTTAGAGTTAATAGCTAATAAGAAAGCAACAGTGCTATTCTTTTCAGCAGATTGGTGCCCTGATTGTAAATTTATTGACGGTTTCTTTGATGAAATTATGGAGAAAAACAAAGATGACTTTGATTTTTATAAAGTAAATCCAGATTCTCAGCAAGAAGTATGTGAGGCAGCAAACGTGATGGGCATTCCTAGCTTTGTAACTTATCAAAATGGGTCTGTCATTGCTGAAATGGTAGGAAATGATAGTAGAACAAAGGAAGAGGTTGAGAACTATTTAGCACGTTCCAAAGCAGCAAAATAATGAAGTTTGTACCCTTATTGACTAATAGACTGCGGTTTATTAGTCATTCTTTATAAGATGCTAGTAAATGGAGAGGACGTTATGAGAAGAATACTATTTACAGTAGTTGCTTTATTATCACTCTCGGTATTACTTGTAGCATGTAATGAAGATGATGGCTCAAAAGGTGAAAGCACAGATATCAAAGAAAAAGAATCTACATTAGTTTTTGGCCGAGGTGCAGATAATTATACGTTAGATCCCCAAAATGCTAATGAAATCGAGACATGGTTAGTAACAAAAAATATCTATGAAACTCTAGTCGTCTTTGACAAGGAAACGACTGATATTTTACCCGGATTGGCTAAAAAGTGGGATGTTTCTGAAGGTGGTAAAAAATGGACTTTTCAACTTCAAGAGAATGTGAAATTCCATGATGGCTCTGATTTTACTGCTGATTCAGTAGTGTATAACTTTGAGCGTATGATGGACAAAGATCATCCCAACCGAGATGGTGGCGATTTTTCAGTATATCGCGGCATGTTTAATGGTTTTAAAGGTGAGGGTAGCTCAATTGAGACAGTTTCAGCAATCGATGAGCATACGGTGGAATTCAATTTAGTTGAACCTCAGGCAACTTTTTTAACTAATGTAGGTATGCATGCATTTGGAATCATTAGTCCGGAAGCATTAAAGAAATATGGTAAGAAAATTAATGAAAATGCTGTTGGAACAGGACCATTCAAATTCGTATCTTGGAGTCCAAATGACAACATAACAATTGTTAAAAACGAGGATTATTGGATTCCCGATCTACCTAAATTAGACAAAATTATTTACAAAGTAATCCCTGATAATACAGCTAGGCTCACTGCGATGAAAAATGGTGAATTGGATATAATGGTAGGTTTGAATCCATCTGACTTAAAATCTGTCGAAGCAAATAAAGATTTACACGTAACCTTACGTCCACCGCTAAATGTTGGATATTTGTCAGTCAATAACATGAAAGCACCTTTTGACAATGTGAAAGTTAGACAAGCCATTAATCATGCAGTGGATAAAAAAGCGATCGCGGATGCATATTTTTATGGGCTTGCGAATCCAGTTGAAAATCTCTTACCATCTGCTAGCTGGGCTTACAATCACGAAATTGAGAGCTATGAATACGATTTAGATAAAGCTAAAGCGCTTTTGGCGGAGGCAGGCTATCCGGATGGATTTGATCTTGAATTTTCCATTACGTCTAACTCCAGAATCTATATGCAACAACCGACAAAGATGGTTGAAGCGATGAAAGATAGTTTCGAGAAAATTGGTATAAACGTGAAAGTCGTTACATTAGAATGGGCAGCTTATCTTGAACAACTTAGAAGTGGTAGACATTCCATTGGGTTAATTGGATGGGTTGGTGATAATGGTGATCCTGATAATTTTCTTTATTCAACGCTAAGTAAAAATAATGCAGTAATTGGATCAGCACAAAATCACACATTTTATAAAAATGATGAAGTTAGTGACTTATTAATGCAAGCGAAAGGAATTTTGGATCAAGAAGAACGGGCAGCAGTCTATAAAAAAATTCAGGAAATCGTTCATGAAGATGCACCTTTTGTTCCATTAGTCGAAGTAAGTGAAGCAGTAGTTAGTGGCGAAAATGTAAAGGATTATTTTCCGCATCCTACTGGTGCTGAAAGTATGTCAGAAGTAACCTTAGATTAATGATTTGTGAAAATACAGGAACTAAGTAGGAAGGGGAAATGAAAAAATGACTGCAAAGCCATTAGAAAACATTAAAGTTCTTGATCTAAGTTGGGTCTTCTCGGCCCCATATGCAACGTTAATGCTTCAGGATTTAGGAGCAGAAGTTGTTAAAGTAGAGAGACCTGTTACGGGAGATCGATCCAGATTTTTACCTCCATTTACTGATGACGTAAGCGCTTACTTCTTTATGTTAAATAGAGGAAAAAAATCGATTTCTTTAAACTTAAAGAGTGAGAAAGGTAAGAAAATATTTTTAGACTTGGCAAAACAATTTGATGTAATTGTTGAAAACTTTGTAGCAGGAACTTTAGAAAAGCTAGGCTTAGGATATGAAACGGTAAAAGAAGTGAATCCGAAAATCATTTATGCCTCCCTAAATGGATTCGGTAGCGATGGACCTTATTCACACCTTCCTAGTATTGACGGCATTGCCCAAGCAATGGGTGGTTTAATGAGTCAAAATGGTCTTGAAGGTGGTCAGCCACTAAAAACAGGTCCTGCTGTAGCAGATGCTTTGTCAGGTGTTTACTTAACGGTAGGGATTTTAAGTGCCATTATTCAACGAAATAATACTGGTGAAGGACAGCGTCTTGAAGTTAGTATGATGGACAGTGTGTTTTCAATTCTTGAAGAGACCGTTATTAAAACGAGTATGACGGGTGAGACAACGACTGCCCGTGGAAATAAGGATCCATTTGGCGCTCCATGGGATGCGTTTCAAACGAATGACGGCAAATGGGTGATTGTTTGTGCGAGTGGTGAGGACAGGTTTACGAACGTTTTTACTGGAATAGGCAGGTCAGATATTGTTGAAGTTTATAAGGGTGGAGATATGACAGCAATGTCAAAAAGGGCCCAAGATCTAGATTATTTAAATAAAATCTTTGCTGGTTGGGCAATTGAAAGATCGTCTGAAGAAGTATTAAAATTTTTGAGTGATTTACACGTACCGGCCGGTGAAGTTAAAGATGTAAAAGAACTGATCCAAGATCCACATTTAATAGGAAGGAATATGGTGGTCGATGTAGAACATCCGAAGTTAGGAAAAGTGAAACTACCTAATTTTCCTGTCAAATTCTTTACTAACGAGATTGGATTAAGGAGTGGTGACACTCCAATTGAACCACAAATAGGAGAGCACAACGCGGAAATATTGCAACAAATGCTCGGTTATAAAGAGAGTGAGATTAAGCATTTAGAGACAACAGGCATTATTTTCAATAAATAATAAAGGGGAAATTACACATGAAATTTTCTGAGTACTCAAAAATGGATGGATTTGATCTAGCATTATTGGTGAAAAACAAGGAAGTAACACCACAAGAGTTAAAAAAAGCTGCGTTAGAAGGTATTGAAAAACTAAATCCAGTGATCAATGCAGTCGTAAGTACAGTTCCGGAATTAGCCGATGAAGAAATCCAAGCTGGTCTTCCGGAAGGTCCCTTTAAAGGAATTCCTTTTCTTATCAAGGAGTCAAGTGCACAAGCTGCTGGAATTCCTGTGAATTTAGGAAGTCGTTTTGGTGTAGATGTCTCTACGCCTCAAGATACCAATCTAATGACTCGTTTTCGTCAAGCCGGATTTGTAACCGTCGGGACATCAACGACTCCTGAATTTGCTTTTAACTTTTCAACTGAATCAGTTTTTTCTGGTCCGACCCGTAATCCATGGAATACCAATCTAAGTGCAGGTGGTTCTAGTGGGGGGGCGGCCGCTGCAGTATCAGCGGGCATTGTTCCTATTGCCCACGCAAATGATGGCGCAGGTTCTATTCGTCAACCAGCTGCCGTAAATGGTCTGGTTGGATTAAAACCGACCCGAGGGCGCATTCCGCATGGACCATTTCGAGCAGACATTTTGAATGGGTTAAGTAACGAATTTGCTGTTACAAAAAGTGTACGTGATTCAGCGTTATTGCTTGATGCCATTGCAGGACCTGATATTGGAGCAAGTTCTTGGGCGGAGTCTCCAAAGAGGCCGTACTTTAGTGAACGAGAAAACAAACCTCAGAAATTGAAGATTGCTTGGATGGCAACCCCATCAAATGGTGCCCTCGTTGACAATGAGTGTGTCGAAGCATTACATCGGACAGTCAAAATTTGTCAGGATCTTGGACATGAACTTATTGAAATAGCTCCACAAATAAATGCCGAAGAACAGTTTCAAGCCACAATGCGTATATGGGCTTCAAGTATTAGTAGAAGTATAGATAAATTACAAGCCGGATTAAATCGAAAAGCTACTGCAGATAATATCGAGGCATCTAACTGGGCTTTATATCAATATGGTCAAACGCTGAAAGCCTCTGATTTATTGGAAGCATATGAGTTTAACAACCGAGTGTCTAGAACAGTTGGAGAGTTCTTTACAGATTACGATGTACTCTTGTCTCCAACAATTGCCCAACTACCTTGGGAAATTGGAAAGCTAAACGCAAATGATCCTAATTTGGATGCTACACAATGGACGGAACGAATGATGGGCTACGCTCCTTTTACCAACTTGTTCAATACAACCGGACAACCTGCAATTAGTTTACCTCTAGGATGGAGTAGTGAAGGTCTACCAATTGGTATACAATTTGCAGGGCGATTTGCAGATGAATCAACTTTATTTCAGTTAGCGTTTCAGCTTGAAGAAGCACAGCCTTGGAAAAATAGACGACCAAGTTTGTTGGAAGAAATGCAAGAAGTACGATAAACGAAATGAAGTCTATAACTATTACTTATGCCTACATTAATAAAATGTATTTTACATTACCAAAAATTCTAGATATTATTAATTAAAATAATTATTCAGAAAATAATAAAAAGTTATAAAAATATTCGCCTTATATAATTACAAGAAGTATTTGAAAGCGCTATCAACTTTGAATGCGTAAGAAGATTGCCAAAAGGGATAAGTGATTTTAGTGTTAATTATGTAAGGTTTTAGTCGAGGGAGCATTTTAAACTATATTATCAGTGTGATGAAGATAAGTCTGGTAAAGATAATCAAAAATTATGTTAAGAAAGAGGGAGTGGGATGAAAAAGTTATTTGGAAAGTTGGGTTTCATTACAGTTTTAAGTGCATTAGTAATCGCAGGTTGTGCAGGAGATTCAGAAAGTAAAGAAGCAGATAATAAAGAACAAGCTGGCGGTGGAACATTAATTTATGGTCGTGGTACTGATACGGTAACATTGGACCCACATAATATTGTTGATGCGGAGTCTTCTCGAATTTCTAAAAATGTATACGAGACATTGATAGATTATGAAAAAGAAGGGACCGATATTGTTCCAAAATTAGCAACCGAGTGGAATACGAGTGAAGATGGGAAAACATGGACGTTTACACTGCGTGAAGGGGTAAAGTTTCACGATGGTACAGACTTTGACGCAGATGCTGTTGTTTATAACTTTAATAGAATGATGGACGAAAGTCATCCCCAGCATCAAGGAGATTTCTCGATCTTTGGAAGGACGGTAAGAAGTCTACTTGAAGAAGTTAAAGCGATCGATCCACATACAGTTGAGTTCAAATTAAATGAATCTAACTCAACATTTTTACCGAACATTGGTATAACCACATTTGGCATTATTAGTCCTACGGCATTGGAAAAGTTCGGTGAAGAAATTAATCAAAATCCTGTAGGCACTGGACCATTTAAATATGAATCTTGGCAGGAAAATGACTCTCTAACTCTTGTGAAAAATGAGGAGTATTGGATAGAGGATATACCAAAACTGGACAAAGTTTTGTTTAAGGTTATTCCTGATAACTCTGCTAGATTAACAGCATTAAAAAATAATGAGATTGATCTAATGGAAGGGTTGAATCAAACAGATTTACCAACTCTTGAAGGTGATGAGAACGTTCAACTCTTTAAGCGTCCAAGTGCTAACGTTGGTTACTTCACTTTTAACATCACAAAAGCTCCATTTGATAATGTCAAAGTTCGTCAAGCGATTAGTTATGCGATTGATAAGCAAGGAATTATTGATACATTTTATGGTCCACTAGCTGTTCCTGCAAAAAATATGATGCCGCCTGTAATCTGGGGCTATAACGATGAAGTAACAGATTATAACTATGATTTAGATAAAGCCAAGTCATTATTAGCTGAAGCAGGATTTCCGAACGGTTTCGATACTGAACTTATGGTCATGTCTACAGATAGAGTATATCTTCCGCAGCCACAAAAAGTGGCGGAAGCAGTGAAAGCAAATCTAAGTGGAATTGGAATTAATGTGAAAATTACTACGTACGAATGGGCAGCATACCTTTCTAAAGTATTAAATAAGGAACATGCTTTTGCAGCTATTGGGAGGTTAAGTGAAAATGGGGATCCTGATAATTTCTTATATACGATGCTTCATTCCAATTCATCTTCAAATTTGTCATTATATAAAAATGATGAGGTTGATGAGTTACTAAGTTTAGCCCAGCAGACGATTGACAAGGAAGAGCGTAATACAATTTATAAAAAAGTACAAGAGTTGGTTCATGAAGATGCACCTACAATTCCGCTTGCTCATGTAGAGAGTGCAATGGCAGGAGCTACTTCCGTAAAGGGATACATCCCACATGCGATAGGTTATGAAAGTTTACAAGACGTATACATTCAAAAGTAAGAACCACGAATAGGGGGACATTAGATGAAACCATTACTTACCGTTTCTGGTTTGAAAACCCACTTTTTCACAGATGAAGGAGTGGTTCGTTCAGTTGATGGTGTATCCTTCATAGTAAGTGAAGGCGAAACAATCGGTATAGTTGGGGAATCTGGTTCTGGAAAGAGCGTAACAGCTCTTTCTATCATGAACTTACTTCCCTATAAGAAAGGGAAAATTGTCGAGGGAGATATTATGTTTCAGGATCAAAGTCTGGTGGGGCTAAAGCCGAAGGAAATGCGAGCAATACGTGGTAATGATATTGCGATGATCTTTCAAGAACCTATGACAAGTTTGAATCCTGGCTATACGATAGGAGATCAAATTAGTGAAGCAATTAGACTGCATAAAAAGGTGAGACGAAAAGAAGCAAGAAAAAGAAGTGTGGATCTATTGACGGAAGTAGGGATCCCAAATGCTGAAAGAATGGTGGACGAGTATCCACATAAGCTATCAGGCGGAATGCGTCAACGAGTAATGATCGCTATGGCCTTAGCTTGCGATCCTAAATTACTCATAGCTGATGAACCTACTACTGCTCTTGATGTAACGATTCAAGCACAAATACTGGAACTTATACAAAAATTAAAAAATGATAGTAATACTTCTATTTTAATGATTACACATGATCTCGCGGTTGTATCAGAAGTCTGTGATCGCGTAATTGTCATGTATGCTGGTCGAGTTGTAGAGGAAGCTAGTGTGAAAGAGATCTTCGAATCACCTTCACATCCTTATACAAAAGGCTTAATTGATTCTATTCCATCTATTGATGTGGAAGTTGAATGGTTGAAGACCATCAAAGGGAACGTGCCTATTCCTTCTCAAATGCCGACAGGTTGTAAGTTTTCTCCAAGATGTCAATATGCAATGGAACGCTGTACAAAAGAAGAGCCTGAATTAACACGGTTTGAATCTGGTCAGAAATCTCGTTGTTTTTTAGCAAAGGAGGTAAAGGATGAAACGACCATTATTAGAAGTCAAGAACTTGAAGTTGCATTATCCGATTGATAAGGGCTTTCTGGAAAAAGAGCAGAACTATGTAAAAGCCATTGACGGTGTGAATTTTTCATTATATGAAAATGAAACATTCGGTCTTGTAGGAGAATCAGGATGTGGAAAATCAACGACTGGTAAAGCCATTATGAAATTGATTGAACCTACGGATGGGGAAGTGATTTTTCAAGATCGGGATATTTCAAAATTCTCAAGATCTGAAATGAGAAGTGTGTATAAAAATATCCAATTAATTTTCCAAGATCCTTTTGCTTCATTAAATCCTAGAAAAGCAGTTGGCAAAATTATTGAAGAGCCTCTCATTGTCAATAGTAATTTGGATTCGAAGGCACGCCAAGAAAGAGTGAATGAATTATTGGAAACAGTAGGGTTACATGCGTATCATGCATCACGTTATCCTCATGAGTTTTCAGGAGGACAACGGCAACGAATTGGAATTGCACGAGCATTGGCTCTCAATCCTAAAATTATCATTGCCGATGAAGCTGTGTCTGCATTAGATGTATCTATTCAGTCTCAGGTCTTAAATTTGCTGCGTAAATTACAGCGGGAGCTTGGACTTACCTATTTGTTTATATCTCATGATTTAAGTGTTGTTAAACATATTAGCGACAAAATTGGAGTCATGTATTTAGGGAAAATTATTGAACAGGGAACAAAAGATGGTGTCTATACAAAACCACTCCATCCATATACAAAGGCTCTATTATCCGCTTCACCGGCTATTAAATCAGAAAACAGAAAAGAACGAATAGTACTTAAAGGCGATATGCCAAGTCCAATGAATCCACCTACTGGATGTGCATTTCATCCAAGGTGTTTCGCAGCAAAACCTGAATGTAATAAAATTCTACCTGAATTGCGGGATGTAGGTGATGGGCATTTTGTTGCCTGTCATTTATATAACGAATAGTCCTACAAAGGAGGTGGCTGGAAACTATGAAATCTTATATTGCACGCCGTTTACTACAATTAATTCCAGTTTTGCTTGGTATGTCAATCGTTGTCTTTGCCATAATTCATGCAATTCCGGGAGATCCAGCAACGGTCATTTTAGGTGACCAGGCTACTCCGGAGACTGTTGCGGATTTGAAAGCTGAAATGGGATTAGATCAACCGATTACTACGCAATATGCTTCATATGTAAAAGATATTGTAACTGGTGATTTAGGAACGTCTTTAAAAACTAAGAAGCCTATTAAAGAAGAAATAATTCCGTATTTAATGGCGACCGTCGAGTTAATGATAATTAGTATGGTGATAGCAATTATTATTGGCGTAAATGCGGGGATTTTGGCAGCTTGGAGGAGAGCTTCGTGGTTTGATTATTCCGCTATGCTGATCGCATTAATAGGCGTTTCAATTCCAGTTTTTTGGCTTGGTTTGATGGAACAATGGATTTTTGCTGAGAAATTTGGCTGGTTACCTTCGACTGGTCGTATGAATGCTAGAGAGCCTATAGAGGCAATTACAGGATTGCTTTTGCTTGATACGACCATACAGGGGAATTGGACAGGGTTTGTAGATGCATTTAAACATTTAATTTTACCGGGGATTGCGTTAGGAACAATTCCTATGGCTATTATCGCGAGAATAACAAGATCAAGTATGCTTGAAGTGTTAAATGCAGATTATGTTCGTACTGCTAGAGCTAAAGGTTTGTCAGAGTTAAAGATTCTTTATAAGCATTCCTTGAAAAATGCATTTGCTCCTGTCTTAACGATTATAGGAATGTTAGTAGGTCTATTATTGGGCGGAGCCGTGCTGACAGAGACCATTTTTGGTTGGCCGGGTATCGGACGTTATATTTATGATGCAATTGGCTCAAGAGATTATCCAGTCATTCAATCTGGAATTTTACTAGTTTCAACAATTTTTGTGTTTGTCAACTTGTTTGTAGATTTACTTTATGCACGATTAGATCCGCGAATAAAATATCGTTAAGGGAGGGTGGTTAAACTATGGAATCTACTTCAGAAGTAATTAAGCCCGTTGAAATAAAAGCAGCCAAAAAGCCGTTATGGCTAGAAGGATGGAAAAGAATAAAAAGACAACGTTCAGCTATGTTTGGTTTATCGATTGTTCTATTTTTTATTTTGATAGGGATTTTAGCTCCTGTTCTAACATCCTATCCATACGATGGTTTCTATCCAGATCGAACCTTAATCCCACCAGGAGAGGAACACTGGTTTGGCACTGACGACCAGGGGAGAGACATTTTTAGTCGAATCGTTTTCGGTGCAAGAATATCACTTTGGATAGGATTTTTCTCAGTGATAGGTTCAATAATTGTAGGCTGTCTATTAGGGTTAATCGCTGGATTTTATGGAAAATGGGCTGACTCCATCATTTCTCGTTTTTTTGATATTATGCTTGCTTTTCCTAGTATTCTACTTGCCATTGCAATTGTTGCTATTTTAGGACCAAGTCTATTCAATGCTTTAATTGCAATTGCCATCATTAATATACCTACATATGGACGATTAATTCGTTCACGTGTATTAAGTGTTAAAGAAGAAGAGTACATTATGTCGGCAAGATCAATCGGAATGTCCGATATTCGTATTTTATTTCAACATATTTTACCGAATTCCATTACACCAATTATTGTTCAGGGAACGTTAGGTATTGCTACTGCCATTTTGGAAGCTGCGGCCTTGGGGTTTCTTGGTCTAGGTGCACAGCCAGGGGAACCTGAGTGGGGGAAAATGTTAGCGGATTCAAGACAATTTTTAACAGTAGCTCCGTGGACATTATTATTCCCAGGATTTGCGATTATGCTAACTGTTGTTGGATTTAATATGTTTGGCGATGGTTTACGTGATGCGTTGGATCCTAAAATGAAATAAAAAAATAGCCTACAAATATTTCTACGGATGGATCAGATCCACTCGTAGAAATATTGAAATCTAGCTACTGTGATTCTACTATTAAACATTAACTTTAAACATTTCATTAAATTTAGCTCCAAGTGCGTTAATAAAGGTGTTTGTTTCAATTGAAATGGATTTGTTTTTTACTTTGACTAAACCTAGATGGCTTTTATCGGGAATATTAATCCGCAAAGGGATGGGGATCATTTCGCCAGTTTTAACGAAGGGATTATTTAATAGTTCAGCTTCTGTTTCTATAGTAATTGCCAATCCCTTTCTAACGGTTTCCCTAATTGTTTCTATATTATTTGTGGTAAATAACACATCGAATGGACCGAATAGGTTGCAAAACCTTTCGAAAAACCAATTCATAAATTCAGCATTATACATAACAAATGTATAATTTTTCAAATCATTCGGTGTTAAAGTCTCTAAAGATGCTAAAGGAGAAAGCCGATCAACAAAGATAAAAAACTTAATCTCGTAAAAATTCTGGAAATTCACGATATTCTGATGTTTAAAAGTCTTGTCATAGATCGCTAAAATACCAATATCAAGCTTGTTATTAATCGTAGAGTCAAGAATATCCACTGAACTCATTTCACTGAACGAAACGCGCTGGTGTGGAAATTCATTTTTCAACTCAGATAAAATTCCAGGCAAAAAAGGCAGGTGTAATCCGGAAACTAAGCCTATTTTCAATTCTTTTTGCTGTGAGGTTTTAAAAGTATTTGCATTGTGTTTTAACTCGACTAACTTAGAAAGTATGTCTGTGGCATTTTGAATAATTACTTTTCCTTCAGTTGTAGGAGTCACACCTGAAGATGAACGCTCAAAAATACTGATTCCCAGCTCGCCCTCTAGACGTAATATAGATTGACTTATGGCTGGTTGGGAGACGTGTAAGTCTTGCGCTGTTTTAGAAAATGATTGAGTTTTTGCTACGGAAACGATGTATTCTAACTGTTCTATTCTCATAGTACTTCCCCCCCACCGATAATTGGAAATTATCATTATCTTATCATGTTATGCCCTCAATATGTTGTATATATGATTGAAAGAATGGTAAGAAAATGAATTATTGCTTTGTATACTAACACTTGAAGGAGAGAGTAAATGATGAATTTTACGCATACAGAAGAACAGAATATGTTGCGCAGTACAGTTAGGGGATTTGTCGATAAAGAAATCATGCCTCACATCGGAAAATGGGATCGAGAAGGAAAGTCTGATCCTATGATATTGAAAAAGATTGCCAACCTCGGAATTATGGGTGTTTGTATTCCTGAGACGTATAGTGGAAGCGGGATGGATTATAACTCATTAGCAATTGTTTGTGAGGAATTAGAACGTGGAGATACTGCATTCCGAACTGCTGTTTCGGTTCATATTGGATTAAATAGCCTATCAATTTTACAGTGGGGCAATGAAGCGCAGAAGCAAAAATATTTAGTACCACAAGCAAAAGGGGAGAAAATCGGTGCTTTTGGACTTACTGAGCCAGGTGCAGGATCTGATGTTGCGGCAATGCAAACAACAGCAGTAAAAAATGGTGATCATTATATTTTGAATGGCCAAAAAACATGGATTTCATTATGTGATATTGCGGATAACTTTTTAGTGTTTGCTTACACAGACGACAAGTCAATGAGACATAAAGGCATTTCGGCATTTATTGTTGAACGAAATTGGGAAGGATTTTCTTCTAAAGCAATTAAGGGGAAATTAGGTATCCGTGCTGGTAACACAGGAGAGCTATTTTTTGAAAATGTTAAAGTACCTAAAGAAAATTTACTTGGTGAAGAGGGTGAAGGATTTAAGATTGCGATGGCTGCACTAGATAATGGTCGATTTACAGTAGCCGCAGGAGCTGTTGGTCAAATTATGGCGTGTATGGAAGCAAGTGTTGCATATTGCCATGAACGAGAAACATTCGGTAAGCCAATTGGCAAACATCAACTCGTTCAACAAATGATTGCGAATATGGAAGCAGGCTATGAAATGAGTAGATTACTGGTCTACCGAGCAGGTGAATTAAAGAATGCTGGAAAAAGAAATACTCGAGAGACTTCCTTAGCAAAATGGCAAGCATGTGATTTTGCAAATAAAGCAGCAGATGATGCTGTACAAATTCATGGGGCTTATGGGTATTCCGATGAATATCCAGTCGAACGTTATTTGCGTAATTCAAAAGCACCTGTCATCTATGAAGGTACGCGTGAAATACACACTGTGATGCAGGCGGAATATGTACTTGGTTATCGAAAAGATAAAGAGTTAAACAAAATGATGCCTGCTTGGAATTAATTAATGAAACCCAAAAAGGGAGGGATTGCTATGTTTGCGACACTAGCTCCGGAAATTAAACAAATGAAAGAGACCGTTCGGAACTTTGTTGAAAAAGAGGTGGAACCTTTTGCTCAACAAATCGAGGATGATGATAAAATTCCTCAACACTTAATAGAGCAATCAAAAGAGCTTGGATTATTTGGTTTAAGTATTCCCGAAGAATATGGAGGAATTGGTTTAAATACAGTCGGTAAGGCCGTCATACTTGAACAACTTGGTCGGACGCATAATGGATTTGTAAGTTTAATTAGTGCACACACTGGAATTGGAAGTACAGGTCTTGTTCAATTAGCCTCACCCTATTTGAAAGGAAAATTTTTACCGGATTTAGCTTCAGGTAAGAAAATAGCCGCGTTTGCTTTATCAGAGGCAGGTGCAGGATCAGATGCTACAAATTTAGCAACGACTGCAGTGAAAAAAAGAGATAAGTGGATAGTAAATGGTACTAAGCATTTCATCACAAATGCACCGGTAGCAGATGTATTTACGGTATTTGCTTTAACTAATAAAGAAAAAGGAGCGAAAGGTGGAATTACAGCCTTTCTAATTGAAAAAGATTTTCCGGGCTTTACTGTCGGGAAAATAGACAAAAAAATGGGGCTAAGAGGTTCTTATACTGCTCAACTGATCTTTGAAGATTGTGAAGTACCACAAGAAAATGTTATTGGTGATGTGGGAATGGGCTATATGTCTGCTTTGAAAATACTAGGAGAAGGTCGCGTAGGTTTGGCGGCAAGAGCTGTAGGTTCATGCGATAAACTTATAGAAATGTCTACAGTGTATGCAAAAGAAAGAGTCCAGTTTGGTAAGCCAATAGCGGATAATCAGGCAGTTCAGTGGATGCTTGCAGATATGGCAACTGAAACGGAAGCTGCCAGAATGCTTACTTTGAAAGCAGCACATATGATAGATGATGGAGAAAAAGCGATAAAAGAGGCATCTATGGCAAAGTTATTTGCTTCGGATGTATTTAATAGAGTCGCTGATCAAGCTGTACAGATTCACGGTGGACTAGGCTATATAGGTGAATACCCTATCGAAAGATTTTACCGTGACGCACGAATAACGAAGATCTATGAAGGAACAAATGAAATCCAGCGTTTGATTATTGCCAGAAAGTTATTGGAAGGTTAACTAATCAGTAACTGGAGCGTGATATTAGTGGAGAAAGTAGTGAATAAGCCGTGGTTACAGTGGTTTAAAGAGAACTCGGTCACCACCGAGTTAACTGAGTGTTCAATCTACAAGTTGCTTGAAAGAACAACGAATAAGTACCCTGAACGAACGGCAATTATTTTTAATGATGAATTTTGTAACTATTCTACTTTGAAAACATCAGTAGATAAATTGGCTGGAACATGGCAAGAAATTGGATTGAAAAAAGGTGATCGAATCGGTCTAATGATGTCCAATCATCCACTTTATATAGTCAGTTACTATGCTGCACATGCATTGGGATTAATCGTTGTACAAGTTAATCCGCTATATACTTTTCGTGAATTAATAAGAATATCGGAAAACTCTCAAATGCAATACATTGTGTATGATAAAACTGCTAGTCCAACAGTTCAAGCGGTAAAAAAACTATATGAATTTACTCAATGTTTCTCAATCGAAAAAGAAGAAGGATTCATGTCCCTTGATTCATTGATTGAGAATGGAGTTGAGATCCGTACTATAGAAGAGATTTATCCAAATGAAGACATTGCAGTTATTCAATATACGGGTGGTACAGGTGGAGATATGAAAGGTGTCATGCTTACTCATTCAAATCTGACATCAAATGTATCTCAAGGATATGAAATGTATGGTATAGAAAACGCAAAAGAAGCGGTAGTTTTAACAGCAACCCCCCTCTATCACGTATACGCAATGACTAGTGCGATGAATTTAAGTATTTTCATGGGGGCGTCCATACTATTAATTGCAAAATTCGATGTCCAAATAGTACTAGATAGTATCCGGAAATATAAACCCTCATTCTTCCCTGGTGTACCAAAAATGTATAGTGCATTTATAAACTTCCAGAATATTCAACGATACGATCTGAGTTGTTTGAAGTATTGTACTTGTGGATCAGCGCCATTACCTATTGAAGTAATAAAGAGATTTAAAGAATTGTCCGGAGTGATGATTGCTGAAGGATTCGGATTGTCTGAGGCTTCCCCAACAACACATCGGAATCCTGTATGGGGGAAACAAAAAGTTGGTAGTATTGGGGTTCCTATTCGAGATACTGATTGTAAGATTATTGATGAAGATGACTATGAGTTAGGTCCAAATGTCGTTGGAGAGTTACTTATTAAAGGACCTCAAATTATGAAAGGCTATTGGAACAATGAAATAGAAACAAAAAAGGCTTTACAAAATGAGTGGTTACATACCGGTGATCTAGCAATGATGGACGAAGAGGGATATTTTTTCATTGTCGGTAGGAAAAAGGAACTAATTATTATTAATGGTTTTAATATATATCCGCAAGAGGTGGAAGAGGTTTTATATGAATATCCAGACATTCAAGAAGTAGCAGTCATAGGAATTGTAAGAGACAACTCTGAAGAAGTGATCAAAGCTTTTATTGTTCCTAAAACCGGTGTGACGCTAGATTTGGAAGTCATTAAACAATTTTGCTGTCAGAAATTAGCGCCTTATAAAGTGCCAAAACTATTTGTAATTATAAAAGAACTGCCTAGGAACACAGTCGGTAAAATACTGAAACGATTGCTCAACTAAGAATTTTAATGTGGAGGAAATAAGATGAAATCTAACAAATATACGCATTATAAATATATTTCTATTGATGTTGAAAATAATATAGGTGTAGTAAAACTCAATCAACCAGAAGTGAGGAATGCATTAAGTTTAGAAATGAGAGAGGAGTTAAGGAGTTTTTTCACTAAAGTAAACAACGACTCTGAAGTGAAAATAGTCATTCTGACGGGCGAAGGGAAAGCATTTTCTGCGGGTGGAGATTTAAGTACATTACAAGGAATAAGTGCAGAAGCTGGCCGTCAAAGATTGCAAGCCGGTCATCGGTTAATCTATTCTGTTTTGAATTTAGAGAAGCCTGTAATTGCTGCTCTGAATGGTGTAGCTGCAGGAGCAGGTGTAAGTCTGGCTTTGGCTTGTGATGTAATCGTTATGGCAAATTCAAGTGCATTAATTCAAAGTTTTATGAAGGTCGGATTGATACCGGATTTAGGTTCCTTATACTTTTTACCAAGTTTGATTGGACGTCACCGAGCGCTTGAATTAATGCTTACTGGTGGAAAGGTAACCG
Organism: Sporosarcina obsidiansis; assembly: GCF_009651005.1. GTDB lineage: Bacteria > Bacillota > Bacilli > Bacillales_A > Planococcaceae > Sporosarcina > Sporosarcina obsidiansis. The sequence continues at coordinate 12,806 of NZ_WHVW01000007.1, read as the reverse complement.
CTGATCAAGCGTTGGAGATGGGCATTGCGAATCATGTTGTTCCAAGCGAAAAACTAGAAGAAAAAGTACATTCTCTTGCTTCAACTTTAGCAGAAGGTCCAGCACTCTCTATGGGCTTGACGAAGAGGTTGGTGAATAGAACGGTACTCGATGAGATTGGTAAGACACTGGAATTGGAAGGATTTGCACAAGGAATGTGTTTTGAATCTACTGATTTTAAGGAAGGCGTAGATGCATTTTTTGAAAAGCGTACTCCAAGTTTTAGCTAATCAAAAGTCAAAGGGGGTGTCCAAATGAGCAAAGATACACTACTAAAATTATCGGATCATCTCACATTGCCCATTGTGGCAGCACCGATGTTTCTTATTTCAAGTCCAGCTATGCTAATAGATTGCTGTTTAAATGGGGTTATTGGTTCATTTCCAGCTAGTAATGCACGCACAATTGAGAAACTTGATGAATGGATGAAAGAAATTAACCAGTCTTTTATAGATGCTAGGAAAGAACACGAAAAAAGGAAAATAGCACCTTGGGCAATAAATATTATTGTTCATACGTCTAATGGAAGGTTTAACGAAGAGTTAGAACTTGTAAAACAGCATCAGCCACCGATAGTTATTACTTCACTTGGATCCCCAAAGCGTGTGGTAGAAGTTGTCCATGGTTATGGAGGCATTGTATTTTCTGATGTAAGTACAGTGGCTTTTGCCAAAAAAGCTGCAGAGGCAAAAGTAGATGGCTTGATACTTGTTTCTGCTGGCGCTGGTGGGCATGCAGGACTTATTAATGGGTTCGCTTTCATTGATAGTGTCAAAGCTTTCTGGGATGGCATCATATTATTAGCTGGATCCATTTCAACAGGTGCTGGTGTTTTGGCAGCGCAAGCAGCTGGTGCTGATTTAGCATATATGGGCACGAGGTTTATTGTAGCTAAAGAGAATTTTGCAAAAGATGCGTATCGTGAAATGATCCTTGCCTCAAATTATGAAGATATTATTTATACGGATGCATTTTCAGGTGTCCATTCGAACATGCTCATCCCTAGTATTGAAAATGTCGGTTTAGATATTAACGATCTAGTAAGAAAAAAAGAGATTTCATTCGATAATAATTCTGATAATCGAAAATTAAAAGCCTGGAAAGATATTTGGTCCGCTGGTCATGGCGTAGGTGGTATAGAAACAATTGATAGCACGACCAATATTATTAATCAATTAAGAGAAGAGTATGAAGAGTCATTATGTAGTGTAAATGAATTTGCCAAAAAAATAATCTAAAGAGGCGGAGTGGTTTTTATGGTAAAACGTATGATTAATCAAGTGGCGGTTGTCGGTTCAGGTGCAATGGGATCACAAATTGCAATAGTATGTGCGCTGGCAGGATATCCAGTTACTTTGCAGGACATTGAACAGTCAAGTATTGACAAAGCGAAAACTTTTCTTAAAGGACAGATGGACAAACGTGTGGATAAAGGACGGTATACTCGTGAAGAAGTGGATCGTGCATTTGATAAATTGGTTTTCACAACGGATATTCAACAGTTATCTAAGGCGAATATAGTCATTGAGGCTATTGTAGAAAAACTTGATGCTAAACGAGACCTGTTTGCCCAACTTGATAAAATTGTTGCTTCAAATACGATTTTGGCAACGAATAGTTCAACAATTGTCAGTTCAAAATTAGCAGATGTAGTGAGTCACCCTGAGAACGTTTGTAATATTCACTTTTTTAATCCTGTGCTCGTAATGGAAATGGTAGAAGTGGTGAAGGGGCCGCATACATCTAATGAAACAGCGTCTGAAAGTATGGAGTTTATTGAGAGTATTAAGAAAACACCCGTGTTATTAAAGAAAGAAATATCAGGTTTTATTGCAAACCGTATTTTAGGAAAGTTAATGGACGAAGCGTTATTTCTTTATGAGAATGGTTATGCATCAGCAGACGAAATTGATATTGTTTGTAAAAAAGCGCTAAACCATCCAATCGGCCCATTTGCACTGCTTGATCTTACGGGGTTAGATGTAAATTATTTTGTTCGCCAACAACGTTTTGAAGAAACGGGAGACGAGAAAGATCGTCCGTCAAAAGTTGTAGCTGAAAAGGTTGCGAAAGGCGAACTCGGTAGAAAAACTGGAAAAGGTTTTTATAAATATGATGAAAAAGGAAAGAGAATAGAAGAAAGTTATATACACAATAATTAATTAGGGTTTTCCTGGATCAAAATTGAAAAGCAAATTCTAAAGTATATACGTGTTATGGAGGGATTGTATGAATTTTAAATTAAGTGAGGATATTTTACTTTTAAAGCAAAGTGTACGGGATTTTGTCCAAAGTGAAGTAGAAGAAGTTACCATGCAAATCGAAGAAGAAAATAAGATCCCCAACCATATCGTAAAAATGTCGAAAGAAATGGGTTTGTTTGGGTTGAGTATTCCCGAAGCCTATGGTGGACTTGGCATTGGAATGGTTGGTAAGTGTGCTTTATATGAAGAAATTGGTGCTACACATAATGGTTATACCACGCTTATTGGTGCACATACCGGGATAGGCACTGTGGGGATAGTGGAAATGGGGAACGAAGCTCAAAAACGGAAGTACTTACCGAAGATGGCTACAGGTGAGTGGATAGGTGCATTCGCTTTGACAGAACCCGAGGCTGGATCAAATGCAACGAACTTAAAAACAACCGCTGTTAAAAAAGGTGATAAGTATATTCTGAATGGCACAAAACATTATATTACAAATGCAACAGAAGCAAGTATTTTCACGGTGATGGCCGTAACAGAGCCATCTAAAGGTGCAAAAGGAATTACTTCATTTATCGTAGAGAAAGATTTTCCAGGATTTCATGTAGGCGCTGTTGAAAAAAAGATGGGATTACGTGGCTCAGATACTGCTGAAATTATAATGGATAATTGTGAAGTTCCTGTTGAAAATGTGTTGAGTAATGAAGGTGAAGGTTACGTAAATGCTTTGAAAATATTAACAAATGGACGTGCCGGATTGGCTGCTCGGAATTTGGGATCTTGCCAGAAATTATTAGACTTATCAGTTGCTTATGCGAAAGAGCGAGTGCAATTTCAAGTTCCGATTATTGAACATCAGGCGGTTGCACATATGTTAGCTGAAATGGCGGTCGATATCGAAGCACTTAGATCATTTACTTATCGAGTGGCTTGGATGGTGGATGAGGGGAAAACAGTGATAAAAGAAGCAGCCATGCTAAAACTTTTTGGCTCAGAAGTATATAACCGTGTCGCGGATAAAGCATTACAAGTTCATGGCGGGATCGGCTATATTTCTGATTATCCAATTGAGAGATTTTATCGAGATGCTAGAATCACACGCATCTACGAAGGAACATCTGAAATTCAAAAAAATATTATTGCAGGACAACTTTCTAAAGAATATTCGTAATGGGGGCTTAATACTAATGAGCGAACGTATCGTTATTGTTGAAGGTGTACGCACACCTATTGGAAGATATGGTGGTGCACTAAAAGATGTCAACTCAGGATTTTTAGGTGCGCATGTGATTGAGAAACTTCTCGAGAAGATATCACTTTCACCTGATCAAGTCGACGAAGTCATTATGGGGGAGGTACGACAAACGACTGAGTCCTCCAATGTGGCGCGAGTTGCAGCGATCAGAGCAGGCATACCGATTGAAAAACCTGCTTTTACTGTGAATCGTCTTTGTGCATCTGGTATGCAAGCCATTGCGTCGGGAATTCTGCAAATTCAATCAAAACAAGCAAAAATTGTTGTAGCAGGCGGAACGGAGAGTATGAGCTGCTCGGCAATCTATTTGAGAGGTTCACGTTTTGGTGGTGATAAACCGTACCTTGTAGATTCTAATTTGGAAGCTGGTCAACAGCCGAAAGAAATGTACGGTGATGAGATGGGAATGGGCATTACAGCTGAAAATGTCGCTGAAAAGTACAATATTTCAAGAGAAGATCAGGATGCATTTGCCATAACTAGCCAAGAACGAGCGGCTGCTGCAATTCGAGATGGAAAATTTAAAGAAGAAATCGTTCCGTACGAAATTAAACAAAAAAGAGAAACATATTTTTTTGATGTGGATGAACATCCGCGACCTGAAACAACGATTGAAAAACTCGGAAAGTTAAAACCAGCATTTAAAAAAGATGGAACAGTGACTGCTGGTAATGCTTGTGGGAGAAATGACGGTGCCTCAGCGGTACTTCTAATGACTGAATCTACAGCACAAGAATATTCATTAGTCCCACGTGCAGCAGTTGTTGATTGGGTAGCTGTTGGGGTTCCACCTGAGATCATGGGAATTGGACCGATTCCCGCCATTAAAGAACTATTAAATAGAGTGAATATGTCTATTGAAGATATCGATTTGTTTGAAATAAATGAAGCGTTTGCTGCTCAGGCTTTAGCAGTTCAACGAGAACTAGCGATTGATTCAGATAAACTAAATGTATGTGGAGGTGCAATTGCACTGGGACATCCTGTTGGTTCTACTGGCTCACGAATAGTAATTACATTGATGCATCAACTTCAAGATAGGAATTTACGTTATGGTATAGCGTCGCTTTGTGTTGGTGGTGGACAGGGTATGGCTATACTAATCGAAAATTTACAGGTGAGATAAATGGGCACTAAAAATATAATGATAAAAAGTACTGACTTTATTGGTCACCTCGGCATTCATATAAACTATGAAAGCAATATACCGGTTGATGTGTCGTTAGATGTTAAAGAGATACATCTAGATGATCTTGGACATGTTTCCAATGGAGTATATTATACTCTCCTAGACATCGCAATTGGTTCTTCAGTTCCTACTTTGCCACGAGACTCTTCCGTGACTATTGATTTACATGTAGAAGTTTTCAAACGCAGAAATGCTGAAAAACTAATATGTAAAGCGTATGGTGTGCATAAAGAAGGGAAAATTGGTTGGGGTCAAGGAGATATCATTGATGAAGAGGGGACGCTAGTTGCAAGGGGGATGGGGACATTCAAAATAATGGAGGGTGGGAGAACTAATGGATAATCCAGTTATTGTGTCAGCAGTTAGAACTGCAATCGCTAAACAAGGAGGGGCACTTTCTTCTATTCCATACTATGAATATGGTGCTGAAGTGCTTAAAGAAGCAATTAAGAGAGTTCAGTTAGATCCGGAAGATATTGACGATGTAATACTAGGAAACTGTCTAAGTGGTGGTGGCAATGCCGCAAGAAGGACATTATTAGAAGCTGAGTTCCCGGTAAATGTTCCAGGATTGACAGTAGACAGGCAATGTGGATCATCTATTAATAGCGTAGCTCTTGCTGCTGATTTAGTTCGAGCAGGCAGTGGCACGATATACCTGGCCGGGGGGGTAGAGAGTATGTCGCGTTCTCCTCATTTATTAATGCCAGCTGATCGTTCTTATGATCGACTACCTCCGAGATTTGTAAAACGATCACTTTCTTCAGGTAAAATTGGTGATCCTTCCATGGGAATAACAGCAGAAAATCTGGCAGAAAAGTTTGATATATCACGGGAAGAACAAGATAATTACGCTGCCGATAGTCAACGTAGAATGGGGCATGCTATAGAAAATGGTTACTTTGACGAACAAATTGTACCAATAGAGGTCACGAAGGGAAAAGAAACATGGTCATTTAATCGTGATGAACATCCGCGTTCTGGAATAACTACAGAAAAACTTAGTAAACTTCGTCCTGTTTTTAAAGAGGGTGGTTCAGTGACTGCCGGTAACTCTTCAGGAGTCAATGACGGAGCATCTGCAATTGTTGTCATGTCAGAAACAGAGGCGAAAAAACGTGGGTTGGAAGTTTTGGCACATATTGTGGATTCACAAGTCGCTGGTGTAGATCCTAATATTATGGGCATTGGTCCAGTACCTGCTGTTAAAAAGTTATTAGAACGCAATCATTTAACGATTGCGGACATTGATTTTGTGGAATTAAATGAGGCGTTTGCAGTACAAGTGCTTGCTTGTAATCTTGAATTAAACATTCCACATGAAAAATTAAATGTCAACGGAGGTGCAATTGCACACGGTCATCCAATCGCTGCAACAGGTGGAATGCTTGTTGCAAAAGCAGTATATGAAATGAAAAGAACCGGTGCGAAGAGATCGCTAGTTACTGCATGTATTGGCGGAGGTCAAGGAATAGCGCTTTTACTAAAAAAATAAGGTGGGGTGGGTAAATGAATACTTATCAAAATATTTTAGTAGAAAAAACAAATCAACTTGCTTATGTCATTATTAACTTACCAGAACAGCGAAATCCTTTGAGTAAAGATACACTTAAGGAAATGAAAGATGCGTTGGAAGAGTTAAAGTATGACGAAGAGACAAAATGCATCATATTTACAGGGCAAGGAGATAAATCTTTTGCAGCAGGTGCAGATATCAGTCAACTTAAAGATAAGGTGCCTTTAGATGTATTATTACCTGGTAGCATGCAAGAAACGTATGACTATATTGAAGCTTACGATAAACCGACCATTGCTATGATTAACGGATTTGCACTTGGCGGTGGCTGTGAATTAGCAATGGCCTGCGATATCCGAATAGCATCTGACAACGCAAGATTTGGATTGCCGGAGTTAAATCTTGGTATCATACCGGGGGCAGGTGGAACTCAGCGAATGGCTCGTCTGATCGGTAAAGGAAAAGCGATTGAACTTATTTTAACGGGTAAAATTATATCCGCAATGGAAGCTGAAAAGATTGGGCTTGTCTCCGAAGTAGTATCGAAGGAGCAGTTAAAGGAAGCTGTGGAACACACAGCAGGTCAAATATTATCTAAAGGACCGTTGGCGGTTAAACTTGCTAAAATGGTAATCCATACCGGGTTTGATACGGATACAAAAACAGGACAAATAGTAGAAAAGCTTGCGCAGGCAATTTTGTTTTCTACAAAAGATAAGAACGAGGGCATTAGTGCCTTTTTAGAAAAGCGTCAGGCAGAATTTATATCAAAATGATCCTTTAATTTTTTGGGGGGAGAACAGATGACAACGATCATGGAAATAAAGCAAGAGTACGAAAATCATCATTATCTTCACCACCTAGGAATAGAGATTTTATCTTTGGAAAAGGAAAAAGTAATGATTCGATTGAATGTACAAGATTATTTATTAAACACCAACGGAACGCTTCATGGAGGGGTTTGTGCTTCGTTATTAGATATTATCCAAAGTATACAGTTACGTATAGTTACTAAAATAAGAAGTTCTTGTATAAATTCTACTGTGTTTTTCATGGCACCAGTCCAAACGGGAATTGTATATGCAGAAGCCTCAATTCTTTCCAAAGCATATAAAACGGCATTCGTTGAAGGAAAGTTGATAGATGAAAAAGGAAGATTAATTTCAAAAGGTATATCCACCTATCGGATACTAATATAAAGGACATTTGCTTGAGGTTCACTTATTAGTGACTACACAGATATCTGCCTTCTGAGATTGTTAGAAAAGATTCCAAGGTTTGGACACAGGACACCTATATTGATGGCATATTGTATTCGCGAATCCTACACGCGTAGATGCTGAAATAGCCGAGCCTTTGGACGTGGTTTTGTCTCATACAGGCTCTATATCATGAATATGTATAACCCTTCAGAATTTTGAAGGGTTTTTGTGCTTTTTTGTCTGAGTTCCGCGATTGAATCGTAGGATTATGGACAAGAATTATTAAGTTCTGTTCAAGCGTCGAAGAGGTCCTCACTTGAGGTATCGAATCCTCAAACAACTTAGAAACAATATTGAATTATTTACGAATCACCTGGTATCACCTGAAGAAAAGTGACTATTAGGCTGTTTTCTTTACCAATCATTGTTATAATTGTAACCAAAGCAACAGAAGAAGAAGGTCGCAAGATGTCGGCAATTGAAATACTGACTTGGCCTTTCCAACAGAGCGCCATGAATCAGATTAATAATAAACAGAACTTCTTGAATTATCCTGTCATTTATATTTTGAACGGGAAGAAAGAAGCGTACATAGGAGAAACGCTTTGTTTCAAGAAACGCATGCAAGCGCATTTGAAGAGCCGGAAGAATATGAATGAAGTTAATCTGATCAAGCACGAGCAGTTCAACCGGTCTGCGACATTTCATTTGGAAACGAAATTGATCAATTACTTTTTAGGTGATGAAAAATATTCATTGCAGAATAAGAGTAAAACAGCTAGTGATTTTACGCATAACTACTACAATAAATCGTTCTATGACCAGGATCTCTTTGAAGAACTTTGGAAGAAGCTGCACGAACAGCATTTGGTCGATAATGAGCTTCACGTTATTGAAAATAAGGATATCTTCAAGTTGTCCCCGTTTAAGGAATTGACGCTTGAGCAACTAGATTTGAAGGATAAGGTGCTAGAGTTTTGTAAAAGGCAAATAGAGACTGATTCAGGCGAGTACGGCAGTCTATTAGTCGTGGAAGGAGAAGCAGGTGTAGGGAAAAGTGTCGTGCTGAGTTCGATTTTCAATACAATTCAGGAACTTGCAACGGAGCCGTCCTCACATTTTTTTGGAACAGAGAACTACTTAGTCGTAAACCACGAAGAAATGTTTAAGACCTACAAAGGCATCGCCAAACAGGTGAAGCACTTAAAAGCGAAAAACTTTGCCAAGCCCACGCCATTGATCAACCGGCTACAGAAAGAGAACAAGAAAGCAGACATCATCTTTGTAGATGAAGCCCATCTGCTCCTAACTAAGCCAGATACATACAACAACTTTTACGGTGAAAATCAGCTGGAGGAATTGCTTAAACTCGCAAAAGTTGTGGTCATCATCTATGACCAAGATCATGACTTGAAACTGAAGAGCCTGTGGGGTGCAGAATCACTGGAAGCGCTAAAGCAGACAAGTGCCCATCAAGAAGAATACCAACTGACCAACCAATTCCGCATGCAGGCAAACGACGACGTGATCGATTGGATCAACAACTTCAAACGCAAGAAGTTGACCCCGCTACCTACAGATGAAGGATATGAATTGAAAGTATTTGAAACGCTCGAAGAAATGCATGAAGCCATCATAGAAAAAAACACTGAATTCGGTTTAAGCCGTGTAGTTTCCACCTTCGATTTCCTGCACAAAAAAGACGGCCAGACCTACTATGTAAAAGAATCCAACGGTGAATACCAGATGCCCTGGAACACAACAAGCACCAAATACACCTGGGCGGAAAAACCGGACACCATCAGCGAAGCTGGATCTATTTATACCGTACAAGGCTTTGATCTAAACTATGTCGGCGTCGTCCTCGGCCCTTCCGTGCAATATGATTCAGTGAAAGATGGGATGGTGATTGATAGGGGAAAGTTTATGGATAAAGGCGCTTATACGGGGACGGATGGCATTGATCATGTGGATGTAGTTAAAGAGAAGATTGTTTTGAATTCGATTAATGTGCTGATGAAGCGGGGAATTAAGGGGCTTTACTTGTATGCTAGTGATGAGGGGTTGAGGGAGAGGTTGTTGGGGCGTTGAGATTTGATCTAGTAATCTTAAGTTGGGAGTATATGTGTGGGAGATAATTAAAGTTGTTTTATGAATGTGGAAGTTCGAAGTTACATGTTAGTTTGTCATACAGGCATTCTTTATCATATGTACTTTCTTCTTACAAAATACAGCGGTAACTCTCTTTTCTCTTATTCAGTGGTTTAACATCTACACTAGTTGCCCATTATTTCGCGACACTAAATGTATACAGGCTAGAATAGTATCGGAGTTATTTGGGGCACAGGCACCTTTTATACAAGAATGTTTATAAGGGTTAATTACAGCATAACGAAAAGCAAAATAAAGAATTGTGTGATTAGACATTTGGAGGAAGCGCGGCTAAATGAAAAGTAGTAAAAAGTGAAGTGTCTAGAGAAATTTCACGAATTTTTCTCACGCGTTAAATGAACGTTACCTTATTTTAAACGTGCTTTAAGGGTACGTTCGGCAAGGGTGGGGTAATAAAATGTTTTTTGTTCCCGTTCGTTTTCAGTCACATAATATGTAAAATAAATGGTTGATTATGTTAATGTAGTAATAACTATTAGATATAAGGAAGGTATATTATGAAAAAGAAACTTCAAGTATTTATCTCTTCAACTTATGAGGATTTAAAAGAGGAACGTCAAGTAGCAGTTGAATCTGTACTAAATGCAGGACATATACCTGCGGGAATGGAATTATTCAAATCTGATGACAAATCACAAAAGGAAATTATTAAAAGGTGGATTGATGAATCAGACGTTTATATGCTTATCCTAGGAGGAAGATATGGCTCTATAGATAAAGAAACAGGATTGAGCTATACACATTGGGAATATAATTACGCTGGTGAGGTTGGAAAGCCAAGATTTGCGGTAGTAATAGACGGTGCTGCATTAGAAGAAAAAGTAAGAATGATAGGTAGCTCTGTTATAGAGCGAAATGACCCTGCTCTGTATGAAGAATTTAAGGGCGAGGTGCTTTCAAAAATATGCAAATTTTATAGTGATTTGAAGGATATTAAGATAACTGTATTAGAATCATTAAAAGAATACGAGAGTAACCCAGAACTCTATGGATGGGTATCAGGGAGAGAAGTAAGAAGCATAGAAAAACTTGAACAAATAGATGTATTAGAGAGTAAGTACGCTACCTTATTAGAACAACACAACAAACTACTACAAGACAATGCGAAACTGCAAGGGCAAAAACGTACAGACAGAGCGATTGACGGTTTACCTTTCGTGGAAGTGAAGTCCCTATTAGAAGATATTGAAATAGTGATACCTAAAGAGACGGAAGGAATTAATCTAAAGAAAGATTGGCAAACAAATGTCCATACCCTCTTCATTGTATTTAGAGAGTATTTAGCTGTAGGTATTCAAAATAAAAGAGGTATGTCTAAAATTGATAATATAGTCTTTTTTAAAGTGGCACCGTATCTTATGCAATATGGTTTAGTTGAAAAATTAAAACAAACTGGAACACCTGTATTAAGAATGCAAACAACTAAGGATGGAATGAGGTATTTAAAGTTTGTGGATTTAGAAAAGAGAGAAAAAGAGGACTTACAAGATGAAGTTGCTATTAAAAGTGAACACAATTGATAACGACTGCACCATACTGGAAAAGCACGGATTCAGCCCTATCATAAGTCCCTATCAATAGTGCGACATAAAGAATAGTTATAGAAACACGCTGTATAACTATCATAAAGCCACATATAGAAGGTATCCACAAAGACGCCAAGATAAGTTGATAGATTAGGTTGTAGCCATACAGCACAACGTAAAAAGCAACAGTTATGACAAACAATAGAAGGATTGGTTCAGCGGACTAAACAACTTTATGAGTAATTAGATTAGCTGCTGTGTAGAAGCAGCGTCAATCTTATGTGGCAGAAGGGGTACACCATGGGGGGGCTTAGTACATCACCCTCAACAAGAGGATGCACAATATATGTGGTGGTTTCAAAACGTTTTTATGCACAATTGAAATATATACCGTTGTCTTCAATTCTGGCTTCATGAATTTTAACGATGTTATATAATATTGTAAAGGGGGAGGGTTTATGAAAATTATAATTGATTTACAAACTTTTTCAGGGGTTAAGCAATCTTTAAAAAATCTTTTAGATGATAATTTTGAGAGGTTCGAAAAAAGGTTAATTGAATTTTTGAAAGATGAATCTTTTAATGAAAAGATTGATACAGAGTTTTTAAAAGAAAATAAATTATTTGATTTAAGTAATATAAATTATGAAAATATTTATTTCAAAGGATTTCATTATACCACTAGGGGTTCCAGTAAATCTTGCTATGAAGATATAAAACCATTGCCTAGAATGCTAACTGAAGAGACAACTTTAAAGCAGTTTTTCACCAAATACGGTATAGAGTTTGATTTGGAAAATAATACTTTAATTCATAATGATGTGAGACATGAAATTATTTCTAATGATAAGATGTCTAGTATTGAGACGAAAGTAAATACTGACCCAGAGGTATGGGCATTTTTGAGAACTAAGGATATTACATATTATTTTAGAGATAATTATGGGATTCCAGAGTTTGTTGGGGATATATATAGATATCTTGATTACAATAGTGAGTTCCTTGAAGAGTGGAAAAGATTATACGGTGTACCGTGGGTTATAGAATTTGTATATCCACTTTCTCGAATGGATGTATATGCTAATTTTCATGAGATGGGCAAAAATTCATTTTTAAAAGAACAGAACGGGCTTGATGATGAATCTGAAAATTATTATATTGAAGAATTTAAAAGATACCAAATTAAAGGTACAGTTGATTTGGTATTGAAGACTTATTTAGGAATGTTAAAACGTTATCTTATACCTGAAATTTTTGATTGCAAGGAAGGTATAGAGTACTTAATTGATATAGATTTCCATAATGAAAATAAAGATGAATTGTTTAATCAACTAAACGAGTACAGTGTATATACCAAAAATATACAAGTATTCGATGATGAACATTTAGAAATTATAATGGCTGTAAACAAAGGTGAAGTTGTGCCTAGTGAGTTGATAGTTAAGAATTGGGATATAGATGAATTTAATTTATTCACATATAAAGAAAATCGATTTGTATAGTTTAAGTTGTGCAGATTTATAAAATTGTAAATTTGTAAAGTGTTACAAAATCTTATGTACAGTGTATATAACGATATCTAAATATTTTTTGAACAATAAAGGGGAGTTGTTACACTCCCCCCAGACTGTAGACAAACTCCGGAAATTTGGAGTTTGCCTACAGTCTTTTTTCTTTTACAATAGAGTAAACGCCAGGAA
>NZ_WHVW01000006.1 GCF_009651005.1 Sporosarcina obsidiansis | reverse complement strand
TTTCTCTGGTTCTAGAACAGAAATAACAAAAGAGTGGGAAATCGTGACGATTTCCCACCCTTTTGTCTACAGTCTGAGGCAAGTAAGGAATTCTTCCTTTCTTGCCTGTTTTATCATGCCGCTTGCTGCTTTTTACGTTCATAACGATCCTTCATGACTGCATTGATCAGTCCACCAAGCATTAGAATAATAGCTGATAGATAGAGCCACATGATGAGAACGATAATCCCTCCAATACTACCGTACGTATTGGCATAGCTTCCAAAATTACTAATATAAAAAGAGAAAGCTACTGAGGTGATAATCCACCCAAGGGTTGCAAAAATCGACCCAGGGATGACACTCTTATAACTTAATCTAATATCGGGAACTAACCAATATAATAATGAAAATACAACAAATATCAGCACTGGTGGAATGAATAAGCGTATATTTGTCCACATAGATAAGAATGAATCTTCAAGTCCAAAAACAGAGAACAAAACCCTTCCTATTGGCTCACCGAATACCGGTAAAACCAATGCTACAACCACTGTACCGATTAACATAATTGTAAAGGCAATCGACAATCCTTTTGAAACGAAAAAGTTTCGATCCTCATCCACTTCATACGCCTCATTTAAACCTTTTGAAACTGCACCCATACCCTTTGAAGCTGACCAGATTGTTGCGAGTATCCCAATAGACAGCAAGCCACCATTACGGTTATCCAACACTTCTGACAACGTTGTTTCAATTAAATCCGCTGTACTGCCAGGCGCATATTCACGAATGAACATGAAGATTTGACTTTGGTCTAAATGTAAATAAGGCAGAAGCGTGAAAAGAAAGATTAATAGAGGGAATAATGACAATAGAAAAAAGAACGCTAACTGCGAACCAGCCGCAGAGACATCCATTTCCTTCACTCGAATAATCAGTTCTTTAAAGAAGCCGCTCGTTGTAGCCGGATTGAAATCATTTTCTTCACCGTCTTTTATGTCTTTAACAAAACCTTTCACTCTGGCGGTTTTAGATGGTTGTTCGGAAGTTGAAGAAGGGGTAGCCTTATGATGATTCATCTCATGCGTCCCCCTTTCATTTATTGGTTCTCTAGTGGTATGACGTTTTTTTTTTGAATCATTGGTGGTAATGTAGCATCCTGTTGAGTAGAAGTGCTAGACGTCGCAGTTGGTTCATCCTCAATAATCTGCTGATATTCTGTTTTGGAATCAGCAAACGCTTCCTTTGTTTCCGCAAACATTTCTTTCACTTGTGGAGTCAGCGTCTTAATCTCATCTACTTGCGATTTAATATAGTCTACATCACCTTTTACTTGCTCATAGATAGTTTGCACTTTGTCTTTCTTTTCTTGAAGTTGTTTTTTTACGACCTCTGGATTTTCTTTGTAGTAAAGTGCTTTTTCATATGACACTTTTACAGAACTAATTGTTAATTGTCTCGTTGTGCGATCCAGCATACTCACAGCTGCTCCAAGCAATGCACCGCCTAAGACAAACTTTCCAAGCTTGTTTGAACCCATGAAATTCGCCTCCTATCACGTTAACCTTTCACTTCATTATACCCACACTGACAGTTACCAAACAATCAATGTGACACTTTATTGAAAAAAAGCTTGACGAATCGTTCTATTTTTTGGATTATTAACAATAACATTAGAATATAAAACTTTTAATGAAAGGAGATGAGCGTTTACTATTTTGGTAAGTTATCAAAACAGAATACAGAGAAAATGGAGGGGATGAAATGGAGAAGATTACAAATTTTTTGACCAGCGCGTCTGATTTAATTTGGGGACCCCCGCTACTAATATTATTGATTGGTACCGGAATATATTTAACGTTACGTTTGACATTCATACAATTGCGCTTATTACCTTATTCACTAAAACAAGTATTTTCAAGAAAGCATGATAAAACAGCTGATGGGGATATCTCCCAATTCCAAGCATTAATGACCGCAATGGCTGCCACAGTAGGTGTCGGAAACATTGTCGGTGTCGCTTCTGCAGTTGTTGCGGGTGGTCCAGGAGCTATTTTCTGGATGTGGCTAGCTGGATTCTTCGGAATGGCAACCAAATACAGTGAAGCTATTCTTGCTGTAAAATATCGCGTCAAAGATTCCAACGGTTTAATGGCTGGCGGTCCAATGTATTATTTAGAACATGGTTTGAAGCAAAAATGGCTAGGGGTCCTTTTCGCTATCTTTGGCGCATTAGCAGCTTTTGGAATCGGTAACGGAACGCAATCTAAGGCCGTTGCGGATGTCATGAGTAATACGTTCGATGTCCCTCATTATATTACAGGTGTCGCTCTATTAATTTTCGGCGCACTCGTTATTCTCGGTGGTATCAAGTCAATTGGCCGGGTAACTGCATTTTTCGTTCCTATTATGGCACTTTTCTATTTCATCGCAGGTGCGATTGTTATGGTCTTGAATATTGAACACGTTCCTGCCGCATTTGGTCTCATCTTCACAGATGCATTCACAGGGCAAGCTGTAGCAGGTGGTGCAATTGGCGCCGTTATTCGTTTCGGTGTTGCAAGAGGTCTTTTCTCCAATGAAGCAGGTCTTGGTTCTGCACCAATTGCCGCTGCAGCAGCAAAAACGGATTATCCTGGACGACAAGCGCTCGTATCTATGACACAGGTTTTATTCGATACACTGATCATTTGTTCTATCACGGGCGTTACAATTGTTATGAGTGATAAATGGAAAGACAGCTCAATAGACGCTGGAGCATTGACTGCCGAAGCTTTTGGATCATTTTTGGGCGGGATCGGTCCAATTTTGGTATCCATTGGTCTTATTTTCTTCGCTACATCCACAATATTGGGATGGAGTTATTACGGTGAGAAGTGCTTCCAGTATCTAGTACCAAACCGTAAAGCCGTTCTCATTTATCGTGTAATTTTCGTACTCTTCATTTACGTTGGAGCCACTGCTTCACTTGATCTTGTATGGATTTTAGCAGATGTCTTAAACGGACTTATGGCAATTCCAAACTTAATTGGACTTCTAGGTTTGTCTGGTATTGTTGTAATGGAAACAAGACGTTTCAAGAAGAAAATTGACGAAGAAAAAGAAGAACAAAGCAAATAATCTATCGTCAGTTCAGTTGACAGCCTCTCACTTTCATGAAATGATGAATTTGATATGATAGAAAGGCGGTTCTAGTATGGATTTAACTACCCAAACTCCAGAGAATATTGCATACATGATTGAAAAGATTAAAGAAAAGCTTCGCATGGTCAATGTTGATGCCATGAAATCCGAACATTTCAGCACGGAGCAGTATGAAGACTTGCTCTATATGTATGAAATGGTCATGAAGCGAAATAATATTACACCAAATGAGATGCAAGCAATTGCTGCAGAACTTGGTGCTTTACGCAAATAAAGGAGCTGTCCTGAAAGTGAAATATCTTTCAGTGGCAGTTTTTTTGCAGCTATGAGCGGTTGACTGGGGTTTATGATCGCATATGTGGTTTCTATGAGCGATTAGGTGAGATTTCCGACCGAGTATTACATACCACACAACCAGCCAAACGAGTCGTTCACCGCATTTTTCACCTTCTTAAAAACAGCCTAGGAAGAATAGAAATTTTCCTAACCATAAAAAAATAAGAGCCGCCCGAAAAGTCAAGTGTGAAACGACTTTTCGGACAGGCTCTTTTATTTTATTCAGGTACTACACTCGTACCATCTTTTAGCACAAGTGGTTGGATGAGCACTTCTACCCTTCTATTTTTACTACGATTTTCAGGAGAATCATTCGGCACAATCGGCTTATATTCTCCATATCCTTTTGCGCTGAAAAGATTCGGATCAACCTCATTGCTTTCTACAATAATTTTTAGAAATTTAACCGCACGCATAACGCTCAATTCCCAGTTGGATGAATACTGCGAATTACTAATTGGAATATCGTCGGTATGTCCCGTTATAACGACTTGACGAGGACGATCAAGCGTAAGCAACTGTGAAATATCATGCGCCAGCCCTATATATTCTGGGCTGATTGTCGCTTCTCCTGATTTGAACAAGACGCTATCACGTATGGTGAGTAGCAATCCCTCACTTGTCAGTTGCGTATCAAATTGATTCTCCAGTTCATTCACTGCTATATATTCATCTAAATCGGCCTGCATCTCACCTAACGACTGCTGATCTTCTATATAAGAAGAATTTTCGTTCAACTCCCCTACTGAATCGTCTGGGACAGGTACATTCGTTGGAGCCGATTCACTCATAATTCCACTACCACTTTCGAATATTTCACTGAACACAGCGGACATTTGTTGGAAACGACCCTCATCCATAGAGCTGGTGGCGAAAAGCACGATAAAAAGTGCAAGTAATAGCGTCAATAAGTCGGCGTAAGGCAGCAACCAGGATTCATTGATATGTTCGATCTCATGCTTCTTTTTCTTACGTTTCTTCGACAACCTGACCAGCCCCCTTGCCATCGTTGCTGTCTGAAGCTAGCTTCTTCCGGTCTTCTACAGATAGATAAGATGCAAGTTTCTGTTCAATTACACGTGGCGCTTCCCCTTCTAACACGGAAAGGATTCCTTCAATGACCATCGTCTTCTGTCTAACTTCTTCTTTCGACTTACGTACGAGTTTGTTAGAAAAAGGATGCCAAAGTACATATCCAGTAAAAATTCCTAACAACGTTGCAATAAACGCTGCAGAAATTGCATAGCCAAGCGCCTCAATATTATTCATGTCTTTCAGCGCTGCAATCAATCCGACAACTGCTCCAAGTACCCCAAGTGTCGGTGCATATGTACCCGCCTGTGAAAAAATGAGCGCACCAACAGAGTGTCTCTCTTGCATCGCTTCCACTTCTTCACTCAATACATCGCGTATATAGTCGGCATTTTGTCCATCGATCGCCAAGCCAAGTCCATTTTTTAAAAACGGATCGTCAATTTCATCTGTTTTTGCTTCTAATGCTAAAAGCCCTTCACGTCTAGCTACATCTGCCCAAGAAGAAAATAAACGGATCAAATCCGCATCAGAAGCAAGTTTTTGCTGCGTGAAAATGATTTTGAATAACTTGGGCACTCTTTTTAATTCATTCATTGGAAAGGCGATGACAACAGCCGCAATCGTTCCCGCAATGATGATCAGGATAGCCGCTGGGTTGAGGAGCGCGTCAGGCGTTACCCCTTTAAGCGTCATCCCCACGAGAAGTGCCACTAAACCTATAACTAAACCTACTACTGTGGATAAATCCATAATTAAAAGCCTCCAAGTACTGCATTCTTCTTATTATTTCGGTCAAATATCGTGGTTCTTTAGGGGAAATGAACGACTAATCGTGATGAATTTATGGCATTTCTTAATATTCCTATTGCTTTATTATTGCTAAGCCCATTCTGCCCTTGATACTATTGACATATTACTTGTAAAGGGGATGTCATGATGGATCAATTTCAAGAACAACTTTCTAATTACGCTGAATTAGCAATTAAAGTAGGCGTGAATATTCAGCGAGATCAATATTTATTTATTAGTGCCTCTACAGAAACTACTCAATTGGTTCGGCTAATTGTTGAAAAAGCCTATGAAGCAGGCGCTAGACAAGTATTTGTTGACTGGGTAGACGACGTAGTTACTCGTCTACGTTATGAAAAGGCTCCAGCTGATTCCTTTTCTGACTTCCCTTCTTGGAAGAAGATGGAGCGCGAACAGCTTGCTGACAAGGGTGCAGCATTCATGTCCATCGTTTCACAAGATCCAGATTTATTGAATGGCATTGAACCGAACCGAATTCGCGATAATCAAAAAGCTTCGAGCACTGCACTTAGCAAGTTTAGACAAGCAATGCAAGCGGATAAATTCAGCTGGACAGTGATTGCCGCTGCCTCCCCTGCATGGGCAGCAAAAATTTTCCCTGACAAGCCAGTGGAAGACCAAGTTCCAGCGTTGTGGGATGCTATACTACGTGCTGTACGAGCTGATCAGCCAAATCCTGTGAAAGCTTGGAAACGACATGATGAAAACTTACATGAAAAAGTCAATTATTTAAATGGAAAACATTATCTCAAGCTCCATTATACAGCGCCTGGTACAGATTTAACAATAGAATTACCGGAAAAGCACTTATGGTGTGGAGCAGGTAGCATTAATAAAGATGGTCATGAATTCATGGCCAATATGCCAACAGAAGAAGTCTTTACAGCGCCACTAAAAAATGGCGTCAATGGCTATGTTTCTAGTACGAAGCCACTCAGCTATGCGGGGACTATCATTGATCGTTTTAAGCTCACATTCAAAGATGGGGCGATAACGGATGTTTCTGCTGAATTAGGAGAAGAAATCCTCAAACAGCTTATTGAAACGGATGATGGAGCCAAGTTTTTAGGTGAAGTGGCATTGGTTCCACATAACTCACCTATTTCCAATTCAAATATTTTATTTTATAATACATTGTTTGACGAAAATGCTTCCAATCATTTAGCAATCGGCAGTGCTTATGCCTTCTGTCTGGACGGAGGAAAAGAAATGGACTCCGATCAATTGCAAGCGAATGGTTTAAACCAAAGTCTGACACATGTGGATTTTATGATCGGTTCTGAATCTATGGATATTGATGGGATTTTAGCTGATGGCACAGTGGAACCCCTCTTCCGTAAAGGAAATTGGGCTTTCTAAAATTCGTCACAATTTCTTCAAACTTTCCTGGAAGCTCTTAAATTTCATTTTAAAATCGTGTATAATAAGGTATAGAACATATCATAAATGGAAAGAGGGGCTTACAGATGGGCTTAATGTATACTACAGTTATTGGTTACATGGTTGTTCTTGGATTAGCATCCTGGTTTACAATGCACTATTTGGCTAAAGCACTGGATTCATCTGACTCAGTGATCATTGATCCAAAACCTGAATCAAACAACTAAATTGAATTCGTACCAGGCACATCTGGTACAGATCTCACTTGATGGCTAGATATACCTTCGACTTTAATCGGAGGCTTTTATTTGGATTATGCGGGAGAATTCTGTTAAATTCAGATAACAAGAGTTGCCTCTTTGGCGACTCTTTTCTTTTACCTACTATCAAATAGTTAAAACAGTCCAGGAGGGTTATTAACATGACATCATTATCCGAAATTATGAATTACAATCAAGCGTTCGTAGAAGATAAAAAATACGAAGAGTTTGTCACCACGAAGTTTCCAAATAAGCGGATTGTCATACTAACTTGTATGGACACGAGATTGATCGAATTGCTTCCGAAAGCAATGAATCTAAAAAACGGTGACGCTAAAATCATCAAAAGTGCTGGAGCGATCATCACTCATCCATTTGGTGGTCTGATGCGAAGTGTCTTAGTGGCTGTTTATGAATTACAAGCGGATGAAGTATATGTAATCGGTCATCATGATTGTGGTATGAGTTCAATTGACACTTCCCGGATTGTGGATAGTATGATTAAACGAGGAATTGATCCCTCCATCTTTACAACACTTGAGTACTCTGGCATTGATATGGAGGCTTGGTTACACGGATTCAGCGATGTGACCGAGAGTGTGAAAAAAAGTGTGGATGCTATTAAGAATCATCCGCTCATGCCTACAGACGTCAATGTTCATGGTCTTGTCATTCATCCTGAAAATGGAAAACTCGACATTATTGAAAACGGTTATGACGTATCGGTGAAAGCTTAATTCTCCTTATTTCATTTCACCAAACTATGTATCTCCATATAAAGAACCGGCTTCTTCTATTCGAAGAGCCGGTTCTTTATTTTCGTAATCCATTTCCGCCACGCGGTCTTGCCCTTTCAATAATCACTTTCAATGATTGCATACATATAGTGATCTTCCCACACGCCATTAATGAACAATAGTTCGCGTAACAACCCCTCCCGTTGAAAGCCAGCCTTCTCTAAGACTTTTACGGAGCCTCCATTACGAGGAGACACATAGGCTTCCACCCGATGTAAATTAGCTTTCTCAAACGCAAAATGGTTGATCAACCTAACAGCTTCGGTACCGATTCCCCTGCCGGTTTGATTCTGATCAATGGAATAGCCAACAAAACCACTGGAGAAAGGCAATCGTTTAATGCTATACAAGGAGATCTGACCAATGATCATGCTTGATTTCGAATCAAAAATCCCGAAGTTATACTCTCTTCGATCACGCATTTGATAGAGAGATTCACGGATTTTATCACGCTGCATGGAAACGGTATAATAGCTGTTATCATGTCGAGGTTCAAACTCTGTCCAATAGTCTTTATTTGCAATGAGCAGCTGGGTGAACTGATAGGCATCATCCTCAGTCAGAATCCGTAAATAACACTGCTCTCCTTCCAATAAAATCATTTTCTCCTCATCCTTTTCGAAGCATTCTATTCTTTCTTTATATTCCATTCATTTTTATGAATGTACAGAAGAATCAATGCTGCTTACCAGTTTTGACTTTTATCCATTATAGTATTTTTTGCCTCTACAAGACAACATAACGCCATCTTTTCTTATTTGTAAAGGAAAATTCATACTTTCACCTTCTATAGACATGATTTCTATGTATACTATTCATCAGGAGGATTTTATCATGCTAAGAATAATTTTGATGGTACTTTCGTTACTCATCATGATTGGAACTCATATCGCCGCAAATTTGATCCCACTAAATGGATTGACCACATGGGAAATAGCTAATCGAGTCCCTGTGCTGTTCATGCCGGCCGAATATGTCTTTTCTATTTGGATCGTACTTGATTTGCTATTAGTGCGTTGGTTATACTCGTTTTCTAAAACTTCAGCTGGACTTTTATCATCGGTGGCCAATTTACGGTCCATTTGTTTTTGTCTCAGCTGCTTTTTGAATATCGCATGGCTATTGCTCTGGCATTACGGCTATTACTACTGGGCAATTGTAAGTGTCATTGGCTTATTAATATGCTTGTTAGTCTTCTATTTCAGTTATCCCAAAATAGATAACAGAAATCGGGAACGGCTACCAATTTCCGCATATATGGGATGGATTTTTATCGCTGTGATCGCTAACACATATTATGCTTTTAAATTCCATGATTGGTCAGGTTGGGGACTGAGCGATCCTTTATGGACCGTAATTTTTTTAAGTCTCGCTACAGCAATCGCTTTACATTTCATGTATCATTATCATGATTCCATATTTAATCTCATCGTCATCTGGTCATTCATCGGAATTGCCATCAAAAATGGAACGGATGAATTATTTGTCTCTACAGCGGCTTTATTTCTTTCTGCTGTGATTGCGTTCAGTTTGATCATGGGAAAACGTTTTTCCAAACAACAAAAAGTATGACACTGCTGCAAACTCTTGTAGTAGTGTTTTTTTATGTGATGATTTAATAAAGTTTGGGTATAGGTTACAGTAAGAACTAACATGCTAGGAAGGAAAGTATTGGAGGTCACGATATGTCAAATAAAAAATTACTATCCTCTCTTTGTTACTTCAGTATCTTTTTCGCACCTCTTCTGCTACCTGCCATCATATATTTTGTGACGGATGAATTTGAAGTTCGACGCCATGCGAAGAAGTCATTAATCTCCCACATCATTCCGATGGCTTTATTAATTGCTGGTTTTATCATTCTGTCCTTTTCTATCTTTTCCTTCAATACACAATCTGTCATGTCTTCAGATGGCAATTTCATGTTTTGGGGCATTGTCCCTTTCCTTTTTATTGCTTTATACAGCGCACTTTTTTTCGTGGTGCTAATTTGGAACGTCTATCAGGGAATTAAAGTGTTGAAATAGACAAGTAAAGTTTCGGGCAAATCATTAAAAATTCATTGATAGAGTATGATATAGTATGAAATGAATATTTTGTACGGAAGAAAGGACTTGTGAACATGATTGTAAAAAACGAAGAACAATTAGCGGGTTTGCGTAACATCGGACGAATCGTTGCGGAAATTCGGGAGGCGTTGAAAAAAGCTGCAGTGCCAGGCATCACGACAAAAGAGCTTGATGAGCTTGCAGGACGGTTGTTTTCAGAAAAAGGTGCGGTTTCTGCGCCAATCGACCAATATGATTTCCCTGGATACACTTGTATTAGCGTCAATCACGAAGTGGCTCATGGCATTCCAGGTAGTTATGTCATTCAAGATGGTGATCTTGTAAATGTCGACGTTTCCGGCTCGCGAGATGGTTATTTTGCGGATACAGGCATTTCATTTGTAGTGGGTACTCCCGATGAAAACAAACAAAAGTTATGTGATGTGGCGAAGTCTTCACTAGAACGCGCTTTATTGAAAGTCAAAGCAGGTGCTAGTCTAAATCAGATCGGAAAAGCTGTGGAACGAGAAGCAAAAGATCACGGTCTGCATGTCATTAAAAATTTGACAGGACACGGTATTGGAACATCCCTTCATGAAGAACCACAACATATCCTAAACTACTTTGATCCTTGGGATAAGGCGCTTTTAAAAGAAGGTATGGTGCTAGCAGTAGAGCCATTTATTTCACAGAAAGCCGAGCATGTGCTGGAACTAGATGACGGCTGGACGTTTGCTACTCCAGATAAATCGTTAGTCGCCCAAATTGAGCATACGATCGTTGTTACGAAAGATAAGCCAATTATTCTAACTTCTCTTGATTGAAGTTACGGAGCATTTGCCAGACGCAAATGCTCTTTTTTACGTAAGAAAAGAGCAAACGCCAGCACAGCGATGCTCTTTCTGTTTATTTCTTTTTTTGTTTTGGCTTTGATTTCTTCGGTGCAGCTTTTTTCATTTCTTCAAGGGTCTTTGCATTCCCTTCGACCAATTGTCCACTGTACCACACTTTTTGCACTGTCTTGATGCCTTTCGTGACTTTTCGATAATCTCGCTCCTCAGCGTAAGACAATAACGTTAATACCTCACCATCCGCCCCGGCACGTCCTGTACGTCCTGAACGATGTAAATATTGCTCTACTGTATGTGGCACATCTACATGGATGACATGCGTCAGCCCTTCTATGTCCAATCCACGAGCTGCCAAGTCAGTAGCAATAAGTACTCGGACATTACCTTGTCTAAATTCCTCAAGTGTCTTCTGACGATCAAACTTCTTCATGTCGGAATAGAGAACAGCAATCGGGGCATCATTATACAATAACTTTAGCTCTTTCATTCGCAATTGGTCTACATTATTCATAAAGGTAAGCGCACGCACACCCGATAACGCAGAAAGCCCCCGTAGCACATCTGTCTTCTTACGATCATCCACTTTTATAAACGAATGAATGACATGTCCACTATTTGGAATCTCATCTGCATTCACTTGTAGACGAATTGGATTTTTCATCATTCGCTTTGCAACGAGCTCAATTTCTTCTGTAATCGTCGCTGATACGACCGCCAACTGATGTTCTGGGTTTGCTGATTCAATCAAATTTTTCACCATTACTCGATATTCACGAGATAGCAACTGATCCCCTTCATCGACCACCACATATTGTATATCATACATCTTCAATCGTTTCTCTTTCACCAGCTCATTTAATCTGCCTGGCGTACCTACAACAATTGTTGGCTTTTTCTTTAGCTTCTCTATTTGACGCTGCATATTTGCGCCACCGATCAGCTGGGTAACCGTAACAGAAGTACCCTCGACCAAATCGCGAATTACGTTGACAATTTGCATCGATAGCTCCTGAGATGGTGTAATAATCAACGCCTGCGTTTTCGGCAAATCTCCATTAACCATTTGAATCAACGGCAAGACATATGCCAATGTTTTACCTGTGCCTGTCGGCGATTCCGCCACAATATCTTTTCCAGCTAGCATTTCAGGAATCATTAGCTTCTGGATCGGCATGGGCTGTTTAAATTTCCATTTTGTGCGCAAAGATTCATTCAGCTCATCTAAAAAAGTCATTCGGTTCACTCTTTTCTTATAGTTGAGGATGTTCAACCGGTTATTTTTTTTGAAGCTTCTTTTTCATCTTTTGAATTTTAGGCACCACTTTTACAAACATGTTATATATTAATGGATTGTATACTTTATCTATTTCGCCAATAAACTCGGTTACACCATCTTTTTGACAAAAACTATTTTTGAAATTATATAACCCGTCTTGTTCGCTATCAAGGACAAATACCCCACCGAGATCATACTGCTCAGCACCGATTTCCAATCCCCACTTCATCATTTCATAGTTCATCAAATAACTCGGATTCAAATTTCGTTTTGTATTGGAACTGCCGGCATAAAGATAATATAATTTCCCATTGTAATTAATGGTCACGGCACCAGCCAAATAATCTTCTTCATGCTTAGCCAAATAAATACGCAAGTCATCGAACGCATCACGCATTTTCAAAAAGTAATCATACGAACGAATAGAAATTTGATTTCGCACAGACATCTCTTCATAGATTTCGAAGAATTTTTTCAAATATTCGTCACTTCGAGCATAGGAAACCTCAACCCCTTTGCGCTCTGAACTTCGAATTTTACTTCTCGTTCGACCTCGGAACTTGAGCATTAAGGAATCTGGATCTTCATCTGTTAATTTCACAATCATATTGTAACGAGGCTGGATCAAATCCTCTTTTCCAGCGCCCACGTTACGTACTATGTAACCGGCATTGCGATATATCTTATCCAATTCTTCTGTAAAGAGTTGTTCAGGATCCATCTTCAACGCGAATGCTTTATATTTCGTAACAAGCACTTCAGCTTCTTTCAGCAATTCTTCCACCAGTTCTCGATCATGCAAATCACAAATCGGGCCCCGTGGAGCGTATAATAATGAATATCCACCTGGAACTCTTTTGATCAGCAAGGACATCGCTGCCACTATTTCCCCTTCGCGCTCTACATATACTTGCTCATTTCCCCAATCATCTTTCACATTCGCCCAATTAGGATCTTGGGTGATCGATCTGAATGGTGAATTTCTCACAAACGTTTCATATCTTTTAACATCATCTACTATGTTTTTATCTAAAATCGGCACTGCTGGAACACTCCTTACGTTACTATAGCTCCGTACAATCCATATTTCTAACCGCTCCAAAAAAGTGTAGATTTTTGAAAGAATGGTACAGCCACAGCTCTATTAAGTGTAGCCTACTGCATTTTTCAAGTCAAGAAACGAAGAGATGAATGAACCTTGTTTCGAGGCCTCAACTAGATGCAGTTAAAATTTACATGTTAAATGCTAGAAACTATTCCGTTATTACTCAGAATAGCCTATACTAGAACAAGGGGATAAAAGTTTCACGTGTGTTAGAACGTAAAGGGGGATATACATAGTGAAAGGCTCAGTACGTAATAAATTGATAGCGCTTGCAGCTTTAGTTATTTTGATTCCATTACTGGTGGTCGGAATCGTCAACTACTTTGTTGCAAAGCAAGAATTAGAAATTGTTGGGGAAATGGGACTGCAGAATGGAACTTATGCGGTATTGGATCTAATTGATGAATTAAATGTACAAGTTGAAAATGGAACACTTTCTTTGCAAGAGGCACAAGATCGCGCGAAATTAAAAATTATGGGAGCCCCTTTGACCGACGGTGGAACACGTTCCTTGGACAACCCTGCAAAATACGGTGAGAATTTCTACTTCTATGTTGTAGATGAAAAAGGCACCTTGCTTGTCCATCCTCAAAAAGAAGGGGAAAGTCTGTATGAAACGAAAACCAAAGACGGCAGGTACTTTATTCGCGAAGTGATTTCTGAAGCGAAAAATGGAGGCGGATATGTGCAATATGATTGGCCGCTACCTACAAACTTAAATGTCGAAGCACCTAAAATCACCTATAGTCTTCAGGATCCACATTGGGGTTGGATCATTGCCGCTGGTACATACTTGGTGGATTTCAATGCGGGAGCTAAAAACGTCCTTTGGTATACACTGATATCAGTAGTTATTGCTGTCGTTGCTGGTGTTGCTCTGTTTTCCATATTTTCTGGTCGACTGACGTCATATATTAAAAACATCCGGTTAATTACCGCACAAATCGCGCAAGGTAAGCTAACAGGTGAGGATATCCCTATCCGGTCTCGTGATGAATTGGGGCATTTAGCAGAAAATGTAAACGAAATGAAAAATAGTTTAAACGAAATGGTAGGCCATACAAGGCAATCATCTGATCGAATGAGAGCATCTTCCGAAACACTAAGCGCCATCACCGAAGAAGCTACGGCATCAGCAGATGAAATCCACAGCGCAATTACTGAAGTATCATCTGGCGCCGTGACACAAGCTGAAGAAGCGGAGAACGCCATCAATAAAGTAGACCAATTATCCACACTTATTTCAAATGCAACCAAACAATACGAACATGTCATCACAGAGATGAATAGCATTAACAATCTGCAAAGCTCCGGTATGGAGAAAGCTGAGAACTTAGAAGAAAACTCCAAGGATTTCAGTGTAGTGATTAATGATTTGCAAGGAAACTTCTCGCAACTAGTATTGCGAATGAACGAAATTCAAACAATTGTCCAAACGATTTCATCCATCTCAGAACAAACAAACTTGCTTGCACTGAATGCTAGTATAGAAGCCGCACGCGCAGGCGAGCACGGAAAAGGATTCGCTGTTGTCGCCAATGAAGTTCGGCAATTATCAGAAGACACGAATGAAGCAACTACTAGAGTTCGAGACCTACTAGTCCATATCAGAAAAGACACTACATCGGCTGAAAACCAAATGAAGCACACGCTTGATCTGTCGAGTAATCAAGCAGGTACGATTTTAGAGACCAAAGATGCTTTTGAACAATTATCCGGCTCCATCGAAAACATTACAAGCCTGCTGCGGTCAATGGAAAACGACATGAACAGCATGGATCAAAATCGGCAATTTGTCGTACAAGCCATTAATCAGATCGCATCCGTCGCCGCTGAATCTGCTGCAGCGACAGAACAAGTCAACGCATCCATCGACGAACAGAAAGCAGCCATAAACACCATCATGCACGCTTCACTCGATTTACACACTGAAGCGGAGAAAATGCATGATCTAGTCGATAGGTTTAACTAATGTAAAGCAAATGGGGCGGTTAACTGCGAGAGGCGTAAGGCAGCTCTTCATAGAGATGATTTTGCCTCGACGCTAATATAGCTTAGCCCTCTCTACTTGAAAAAAGACATCCCTACGCAAACACGCCGGGATGTCTTTTTTTAATCAACTGCATTCTTATATTTCTTATAATAATTAATCTGTCTCATCAGTAAATACAACTTCCGTTTCAAATGATGATCTTTACGATAAAACAATGGATTACCGAACTTACCAGCTTTGATCAAGGAACGGATTTCTTTTTCAATAGGAGGGTTATCCACAAACTTATGTAACACCGCTTTTGGCACTACCGTAAACAAGAAATGCTCATTCAAATAAGTCAATGGCTTTTCAATGCCATAGACTAAATCATCCACCAAGTACTTTGCCATATTTTGTCCGCATTGCGTAATATAATAGCTAGAACGGCCTTGACGGATATTCACTTCAAACACTTTAAACTTACCATCACGCTCATCATATTTCAAATCGAAATTTCCATAGCCGACATAACCAATGGCTTCCAGGAATTTCGCCAACTTCGTCATCATCTCTTCGTGATAACGGGTAATTAATGCCGTATAGTTCCCGATTGCTGTCATCGCCCGCTCTTGCAATACGACTTGCGCAAAGGTAATCAACTGTGGTCTACCATGCTGATCCGCATAATAAACGGCATCCCACATATACGTATCATCTCCCGGAATAAAATCCTGAATGATCAAATCTTCCGTATAGCCACTCGCTTTCACCATTTGAATAATGCGATTGATTTCTTCATATGTATCCACTTTATAGATCTTTTGAAGTCCCTCAAACGGGTGGCGATAATACTGTACACCATCACTCGGCTTAATGATGACTGGAAACATTACCTCTTCTGTAAACGGTTCATCAGATTTACAAGAATGAAAATAAGTAGAAGGTGTATCGATACCGTGTGCAGCACAAAGTTCATAAAAGTTCTTTTTAATATACACTTCATTCATGATCTCTTCATCAATATAATTGAACAAGAAATCATCTTGCAATGCTTCTCGCTGTTCGATAATGAGTCGTACATACAAATCATCGGTACCGACGAGCACAAGCTTTTGGTCAGTTGTACGGTATTTATTGGCCACTTCACGCAAAAATTGAACAAACACTTTAGGATCATGCAAACCTGGATGAAGTTCTTGGATATCGGTAATTGAACTGTAACTTGTAAAAGGCAATGGCTCTCTTCCAACAAGGACAGATTTTATTTGATATTCCTCGTGAAAAGAAATTGCCATATTATAGGCATTAATATTGGTTCCGACGATAATCGGTATAAAGGGATGCTTACTCATAAATTCCTCCAGCATACGTTTTTCCATTTAAGTGTAGATGTCTCAAATACGTAAGTCAAGAAACTGCAGTTCCTCACTAACCATATGTTTGATAAACTTGATCGGTGTCGTTCCAAAGTTCCCAAGGGTATAGACGGGGAGGCTTTGATACAAACGACAGTTTTTCCTTCGTCGTTGGATGTGTAAGTTCTAGGGTATGCGCCCATAATGCAATTTGCTCTCCATGTGTATTAATCTGACTACCATACTTCTGATCTCCATACAGCGGAAACCCTTCTGCTGCCATCTGTACTCGAATTTGATGAGAACGCCCCGTGTGGAGACGAACAGTCAATAAACTCTTTTTTGAAATCTTTCCAAGTAGCCGATAATCCAAACTGGCTGCCTTTGCTTCAGTATGTTTCCGATCTACACTATATACCTGATTCTTTTTTCGATTCTTATAGAGGTAATGTCGAAGGGTTCCCTGCTTCTTTTTGGGCACTCCGCGAACAATCGCCAAGTAGTATCGTTCAATCATCCCTTTGCGTAATTGATCAGATAACCGTGATGCTGCCTTGGACGTTTTCGCAAAAACCATCACCCCACCCACAGGCCGATCTAGTCGATGCACAAGACCTAAGTAGACATTCCCCGGCTTTTGGTAGCGCCTTTTCAAGTCTTTCTTTAGAGCAGACAATATGTCTATATCTCCGCTCCGGTCTCCCTGCACCGGAACGTTTATCGGCTTCTCAATAACTAACAAATGATTGTCTTCATATAGGATGGGAATATTCATTTAGGAAATTCCTCTTTCTTAATGAGTTCCAATAATGCCTGGCATCCTTCGAGCACCAAATCGTAGGTTTCTTGAAAATCACCAGTGAAATATGGGTCGGGTACGTCTTTTTGGTGACTCGTCAAGTCCAAAAACCGAATAATGCGCTGATGATGGGTATCTCCAAACCGATTTCGGATATTGGTGATATTCTCTGTATCCATACCAATGATATAATCAAAATCATCTGCATCTGCAGCTGTTAGTTGACGACCTGCCATCCCATCCACAGATACGTCATATTCAGCCAACTTTGATAACGTGCCTTTATGCGGTGGCTTTCCGACATGCCAGTCACTCGTGCCTGCGGAGTCTACTTCAATTCGATCGGTCAAACGTTCATCGTGCACCATTTTCCGGAAAACTCCTTCTGCCATAGGCGAACGACAAATATTCCCTAAACAGACAAATAAAACTCGAATCATAACAAACTCTCCCTTTCTAACTATGATGATCGTTACATATCCTAGTATACATCATTCCTAGTGACCATTCAGCGCGCACTACTAGGTAGAAACATAGTCTATTACATCGTTATTCGACTTAACATTTTATATCAAGGAACTTAGGCTTAATGATTTTCGTCTTTTGAAAAAGACTATGGTGAGGGAATTAAAAAAACAGGACTAAAAACTCAATATTGGAGAATATTATCAACTAAAGGAGGTCTGCCGTATGCAGATTATATTTGAAAAAACTTGGGAGGATACGTTGTCAGACCAACAGAAACAAGCATTTATCCAACAGTTTAAAACAAAGGAACCAATTAACGACGTATTTGCTGCTAGTCCAATACTGTTGAAAAGAAAGCGAAATGGTGGATTGGTGGCAACAGTGTTTTTACAAAACAATAGTTCTACCAAATTATCTATTCGCGAAATAACGCCATGCGTGCTGAATGACCAACAGGATATAGTGGCTAAAGCAAACTTCTCCGTCTCATTGGACATTGATCCTTATACTGCAACTCCTTGGTCTTTTGTATTCTCACCCGAACACATACTGAGCACAGAAGAACCAACCATTTCTTGGCAGGTGTCAGTCGAATAAGCAATTCGCACAAAAAAAAGCAGTTGCTACTCGGAGTGAGAAGCAACTGCTTTTTTTACGCTAAGTCTACATTATGATGAACTTGCTGAACGTCTTCCAAATCGTCTAGTGCATCGATCATTTTTTCAAACTGCGCTTGCGCTTCTTCATCCAACGAAATTTCATTTTGCGCGATCATAGTAAGTTCCGCAACAGTGAATTCGGTCACGCCTGCTTGACGAAACGCTTCTTGCACTTCGTGGAACTGAGATGGTTCTGCATAGACAAGCACCTGATCATCTTGCTCTTCAATATCGCGCACTTCTACATCTGCTTCGAGCAATAAATCCAATACTTCGTCAGCAGTCTTTCCTTCAAGACCGATAATTGCAGAGGGATCGAACATATAGGCAACAGAACCGCTGACCCCCATGTTTCCACCATTTTTCCCGAAAGCCGCCCGCACTTCAGAGGCAGTTCGATTGACGTTATTCGTTAGCGCATCCACGATGACCATCGAGCCATTGACTCCAAAGCCTTCATAGCGGAGCTCATCAAAGTTTTCATCACCGCCACCTTTTGCCTTTTCTATCGCACGGTCGATAATCGCTTTCGGAACACTGTATGTTTTAGCGCGCTCCAGCACGAACTTCAGCGCTTGGTTAGATTCAGGATTGGGATCACCTTGTTTGGCTGCTACATAAATTTCCCGTCCAAACTTCGCATAGATCCTACTAGTATTCGCATCCTTAGACGCTTTTTTCTCTTTAATATTATTCCATTTACGGCCCATTCGGTGCACACTCTTTCCTTTAGTTAGAATGGTTTACTTCTATCTTTTAGTATACCAATAGAGATTTGACATGAAAAGTAAAAAACGTTGGAAGTTAATTTTGACTTTAGAGATAAGCAAAAAAACAGAAAGACCTTACCTAACACTCACACTCTCTAGCAAATGCAATCTCGCACCGATACAAGAACCACTCACCTTACAAGATCAGGTAAAGATAGCTTCAACTGAAAATGTCTCAGATTGAATTGGCTTTACATACAGATACCACTCACTAGCGAAGGCGCAACTGCGGGGTCAGCCGAAGCTAGGAGACAACTAGCACCCTTTGCTTGTTGGCTCCAGGCGTAAGGCAATCCCGAAAGCGCCGTAGCGGTACTAGGACCACTCACTCTACACAACAAGATGATACCTCCAACTAAACCAGTAACAGAATGAAATGGTTTTACATAAAGATACTAAACACCAACGAAGGCACAACTGCGAGGTCAGCGATAACAGCAACACTCATCTCACACTTCCATTAATAGAAAAATCTAATTTTCAAACCCTACTATTCTAATTTGTATTGACTATTTTTAATTCTCTGGTAAACTAAAGGAAATATAAAAAGTGAGCGAGGGGATGGAATGATCACATTTGAATCATGGAAAGACACTCCCACATTACCGGAGTTTCCAACTGATTCTGAAACAAAGGGGGCATCAGAGGTATTGCAATGGGCGTACGATCATTATGGAGAAAAGCTAGTGTACGCTTGTAGTTTCGGTATTGAAGGAATCGTATTGCTTGAATTAATTTCCCGCGTGAAGGCAGATGCCAAAATAATCTTCCTAGACACCAACTATCATTTCAAAGAAACATATGAAACAATCGAAAAAGTGAAGAAACGTTATCCACAGCTCCAGATTCATATGCAGCAACCCGCATTAACAATTGATGAACAATCAGACCAATATGGCGTGGATCTTTGGAAAACCAATCCAAATCAATGCTGTGACTTACGAAAAATTAAACCTTTAGAGCAAGCAATTGCCCCTTCGACTGCTTGGATTTCGGGATTGCGCAGAGAGCAATCGGAAACTCGGCAAGCTACTGAATATTTAAATTTGGATCAGCGCTTCAAAAAGATTAAAGTATGCCCGCTCATTCATTGGACGTGGAAAGATGTGTGGAGATTTGCCCATAAACACCAACTCGATTACAACGTACTCCATGATCAAGGGTATCCAAGCATTGGCTGTGCCAATTGCACAAAACCTGCATACAGCGAAGAAGACTTACGTTCAGGTCGCTGGACAGGAAGCGGCAAGACGGAATGTGGTCTGCATACTCCGTAAAAAATTTCGATATAAAACCTAGTATTTCTATATGACTAATTAAATAAAAGGATAGGTGTTAAAAATGACAACGATACAACCACACGGCGGCAGTTTAGTAAACTTATTCGACCCTTCTCTTTCAATTGATGGACTTAAGAAAACCATTTCTATCGATGCAACAGCAGTTAGCGATTTAGAATTAATCGCTACAGGTGCATACAGTCCGTTAACAGGATTTCTATCATCTGCTGATTATCAATCAGTTGTCAACGATATGAGATTAGCAAATGGTACCGTCTGGAGCTTACCGATCACATTACCTGTTAAGGATGGTTCTCTGTATTCACTGGGTGAAACCGTGTTATTGGAGTATGAAGGTGATATTTATGGGACGCTCACGATTACTGATATTTTTGAACCCGATCAGCAACTGGAAGCAGAGAAAGTTTACAAAACAGTGGAACGTGAACATCCAGGTGTTGCCAAACTATTGGAACGAGGGCATGTGTACCTGGGAGGCCCCATTAAACTGATCAAACGGATTGAACGAAAAGCATTTGCTGAATTTTATTTTGATCCAGCAGAAACTCGTCAGGCCTTTGCTGCGAATGGGTGGAAGCGTATTGTTGGCTTTCAGACACGTAATCCTGTTCACCGCGCGCATGAGTATATTCAGAAGACCGCGCTTGAAATTGTCGATGCTCTCTTATTAAATCCGCTCGTAGGGGAAACGAAATCCGATGACATTCCGGCTGACGTCCGCATGGAAAGCTATCAAGTATTATTGCGAGATTATTATCCGGAAGATCGTGTGAAGTTAGCTGTCTTCCCTGCTGCAATGCGTTACGCCGGTCCTCGTGAAGCCATTTTCCATGCACTCGTGAGAAAAAATTATGGCTGCACACACTTCATTGTCGGTCGCGATCATGCCGGTGTCGGCGACTACTATGGCACGTATGAAGCTCAGGAAATTTTCTCGAATTTCACTGCAGAAGAAATTGGCATTACGCTTCTGTTCTTTGAACACAGCTTTTATTGTACTGCTTGCGGCAATATGGCGACACCGAAAACTTGCCCGCATTCCAACGAACATCATGTGATTCTGTCCGGAACGAAAGTACGTGAAATGCTGAAAAATGGTGTTCTTCCTCCAGCAGAATTCAGTCGCAAAGAAGTAGTTGATGTTCTGATTAAAGGCTTACAGCAAACAGAATTGGTGAAGTGAGGAGAGAGCGGTATGTCAAAGAATATTGTATGGCATGAACAATTGGTAACAAAGAAAGAACAACGGGCAAAAAATCGTCACCACAGCGCTGTTCTTTATTTCACCGGTCTGTCGGGGTCAGGAAAGTCCACAATCGCCAATGCAGCTGCTCGTCGGTTACATGATCTTGGTGCGAATACGTATGTGTTGGATGGTGACAATGTGCGTCATGGATTGAACAGCGATCTTGGATTTTCAGATGAAGCCCGAAAAGAAAATATCCGTAGAATCGGAGAAGTCGCCAAATTATTTATTGATAGCGGTCAACTCGTTTTCACTGCATTCATCTCCCCTTTTCAAGAAGATCGAGACAGTGTAAGACGTTTAGTGGAAGAAGATGAATTTGTAGAAGTCTATATTAGCTGTCCATTGGATGCATGTGAGCAACGTGATCCTAAAGGTTTGTATGAGAAAGCACGCGCTGGCGTAATTCCGGAGTTTACTGGAATTTCGTCTCCTTATGAAGCACCTATAAAACCAGAACTAACATTGGAAACTGACAAATTTACAGTAGAAGAATGTGTCGAGCAATTAATCGGCTATTTACGTGACAAAAAATGGATTAATTAAGGAGTGATTGGAATGGGAAAAGTGTGGTTAGTCGGTGCAGGTCCAGGTGATCCTGATTTATTGACCGTCAAAGCAGTAAAAGCGATACAGCAAGCAGATGTGATTCTTTATGACAGACTGATCAACCAAGAAATCCTGCACTATGCAAAACCAGATGCAGAGTTAATTTTTGTTGGTAAGCTACCGAAGCATCATTTTGTTCAACAAGACATGATCAATTACTTATTGGTCAAACATGCAAAGCTTGGTAAGCAAGTCGTACGTCTTAAGGGCGGCGATCCATTTATCTTTGGTCGCGGCGGTGAAGAAGCAAAGTTTGCGGTAGAGCACCACATCCCATTCGAAGTGATTCCGGGTATTACATCCGGAATCGCAGCTCCTGCTTATGCAGGTATTCCTGTAACACATAGGGATTACAGCGCTTCATTTGCGATTGTGACTGGCCACCGAAAAGAAGGTGTTGAAGAAGAGGAAAAATGGCGAGCCCTGGCAAAAGGGATCGATACACTTGCTATTTACATGGGAGTCAGCAACCTTCCTTATATCCAAAAACAATTGATCAACCACGGGAAAGACCCGAATACCCCTGTTGCATTCATACATTGGGGAACGACAGACACTCAACGCACGGTTACAGCTACGCTCAGTACAATGACTGAAATCGCAAAGAAGGAAAATGTAATAAATCCTAGCATGATTGTTATCGGTGAAGTAGTCCGCTTACGCGATGAATTGCAATGGTTTGAAGAGTCACATGAAGGACGTCGTCTACACGAGGCGATGGTATGAGGGCGATCCTATATATTTGCCACGGCAGCCGCGTAAAGTCAGGACAGCAGGCTGCTTTGGCGTTCATTGAGAAAACAATAAAAACGAATGCGGCACCTATCCAGGAGGCTTGTTTCTTGGAATTAGCTGAGCCATCAATTGCACAAGGGATTGCTCGCTGTATTGAACGTGGAGCGACGGAGATTGTCGCGATACCATTCTTGTTACTGCGAGCAGGTCACGCCAATGTAGACATTCCACAAGAATTACGGGAAATCATGATGCATTATCCAGATGTCCCCCTTTATTATGGAGATCCAATTGGCGTCGATGAGCGAATGAGCGATGTATTGATCCAGCGACTTCATGAAACGTCAAAAGAGATCGCTGAAGATGCTACTATTTTGCTAATTGGACGCGGAAGCAGCGATCCAACAACAAAAGAAGACTTCGCAGAAATCAAAAAATTATTTCAAGAGAAAACAGGTTTGAGTCATGTGAGTATCGGCTTTTTGGCAGCCTGTGAACCATCCTATGAAGAGGAACTGGAAAGATTGTTGGACGAACAGCCATCCAACCTCTATATCTTGCCGTATCTCTTGTTTACAGGTATTTTAATGAAAACAATTGAGCGCAGTCTAAAGAAATTGAACACATCTACTACTATTCATCTTTGCCCAGCACTGGGTTATGATCCTGCGATTCATACGATATTGATTGAACGGGCAAATGAAGCCGCAGAAAGGAAGTGCGAACTCCATGTTTCCCATCATGCTTGAGAACTTGAGAGATTCTAAAGTGACATTGATTGGTGGAGGATCTGTCGCCTATCATAAAGTACTTAATTTGCACAGATTCGGTATCCGTCCGACTGTAGTCAGCCCTGCATTTCATCCGTCCCTCCTTACACTAGCGCGAAAAGGTGCAGTCAGACTCGTCTCTAAAGAAGCGGAGTGGGAAGATGTAGCAGACGCGTTTTTAACCTTGTTAGTAACTGATAATGAAAAGGTAAACGACGAACTGGCCCGCCAATTAAAAGAAGCTGGCAAACTAGTCGTCCATGCCTCCAATCCGTCTCTAGGAACCGCCCAGATTCCCGCTGTCATGTCACGCGGTAAATTAGTCATTAGTGTATCCACTAGTGGGGCTAGCCCTTCGCTAGCAAAGAAAATACGCACCGATATTGCCGAGCAGTATGACGAACGATATGAGGACTACTTAGATTTCCTGGCTGACGTCCGTCACTACGTAAAACAACAAATTACAGATCGTGCAGAGCGTAGAAAATGGCTAAAAGAAGCCATTGAACCAATCTACTTACATGATAATGAAGAACGTCAAACGTTTATGAATGAATTGCAGCATGCCTTTCCTAGCGAACATGAAAACATAGAGACGTTGAAAAGCAAGTAAGAGAAATTTGCTCTTACTTGCTTTTTTATTTCTATTATAAAAAGAGGAACGAGCCAAAGTAAAGTTGCACCGCGCTAAAGTGCCTCCTAACCGATCCAAAATTCTCTGGACCGCGCATTAGCCTAGCCGCACCGATCCAAACATCGCACGGAACGAACCAAACTAGCCACCCACCGAGCCATTCTCCTATCTAGAAGAAACAGCCTAAAATGAATAAATAGCTCATCCTACACAAAAAGGGCTATCTAAGAAGTCAGTTACAAATGACTTCTCAAATAGCACCTTCTATCCCAGGATCTACCCTCTTACACTGTGTGGAAGTTCGTACCATCCGTTGTCGCTGCTACAATCCCGGCACGGATAACAAAGTCACCGAAGTGCTCACCTGTTTCCCGTTCTTTTGCATAGCGATTCAGGATCGGCTGCAACTCATCCAAAATTTCCTTCTCACCAATATTTTCTCGATAGATTTTGCTCAGTCGTTCTCCAGCAAAGCCACCACCCAAGTACATATTATACTTACCTGGTCCTTTTCCAATGAAGCCAATCTCTGCTAACGCTGAGCGAGCACA
Source organism: Sporosarcina obsidiansis (assembly GCF_009651005.1). Lineage (GTDB taxonomy): Bacteria > Bacillota > Bacilli > Bacillales_A > Planococcaceae > Sporosarcina > Sporosarcina obsidiansis. Next base: position 157,593 of record NZ_WHVW01000006.1, on the reverse strand, counting down.
GCCATTCGGGCACCCCGTCATACGTGTCACGATTTCTTCATCTCCAAGCCCTGCTTCATCTAGTAAACCTTCAATCTTCGTAATCAATGAAGGCAAGTAACGTTCCGCTTCCGCCATGGCCAAGCCGCATGTAGGCAAAGCTACACAAGCCATAGAATTGCGACGCAATGCGGACTGGGAAGTAGCAGATTCCAATTCATAGCGAGCAATGATCTCCTCTATTTCCTTTTTCTTCGGAGTCGTCACATCGCCAAGTACTAAGTTTTGGTTTGGACTGAGTCGGAAATCGCCTGTATGGATTTCTGCAATTTCACGCAATGCGGTCATTAATTGATAGCCTTCTGTATCCCGAATCCGGCCATTCTCCACAAAAAACGTGTAATTCCAATGTCCGTTTGACGCTTCCACCCAACCGTAACGATCCCCAGTATGATCAAAATGATAGGGACGAACTTCATCCAGTTCCCATCCTAATCGCTGATGAAGCTCTGTGATCAGCCAATCTAGTCCACGCGCATCAATCGTATATTTAAATCGTGCATATTTTCGTACAGAGCGATTTCCATGATCACGTTGAATCATCATCAACTGCTTCGCTACTTCAACGACTTGATCTGCTGGTGTATAGCCAATGAGGCGAGCAAGCTGCGGATACGTCTGCTCATCTCCATGTGCCATTCCCATTCCACCGCCTACCGCCACATTAAATCCAGTCAGCTTACCGTTTTCTACGATCGCAATCAACCCGATATCCTGCGAGAATACATCCACGTCATTCATTGGCGGAACCGCAATCCCGATCTTGAATTTCCTTGGCAAATAGGTGGCTCCGTAGATTGGCTCTACTTCTGTAGCTTCTGTGCTATCTACCACTTTTTCTCCATCTAGCCAGATCTCATGATAAGCGTTCGTCCGAGGCAGTAAATCTTCACTCAATCGCTTCGACCATTCGTAGACTTCCTCATGGACTGGGGATTCATTCGGATTTGGACTACACATTACATTACGGTTTACATCTCCACAAGCTGCAATCGAATCTAATAACGCGTCGTTCATCTCTTGGATATTCTTCTTCATATTCCACTTTAAAATCCCATGCATTTGAAACGCTTGGCGTGTAGTTAGTTTCAATGTACCATTCCCATATTTATGTGCCAGTTCGTCCATCACCAACCATTGTTTCGGTGTCGCAAAACCACCCGGTGTCCGGACCCGAATCATAAATTGATAGGCAGGTTCAAGCTTTTGTCGCTGTCTCTCCGTCCGTAAATCTCGATCATCCTGCAAATAGCTACCGTGAAATTTCATTAGGCGGTTATCGTCTTCTGGAATCCCCGCACTGATGGAATCCTTCATCGTTTGAATTAGATTTCCTCGTAAATAATCACTTTCAATTTTAATTTCTTCTACATCACTCGGTGGTCCGTCTTGTATATGGACAGGTCTTGTTGTTGAAGTCATTTCATCATTCTCCTTTCAGAACTGAATTCCGTTAATACACATCCCGCTGGTAACGCTTTTCCTGAATTAATTGCGTCATGAATTGCTCGGCTTCTTCCAATGACTTGCCGCCTTCTTGCTGAAGTATTTCCAACAACGTCGCATGTACATCCTTCGCCATATTTTGCTCATCTCCACAGACATAAATCACCGCTCCATCTTCAATCCATTGATAAAGCTCTTGACTTGATTCCTTCATGCGATGTTGGACATACACTTTTTCTTCGGTATCTCTAGAAAACGCCACGTCTAGGCGAGTCAATACGCCGTCTTTCACGTAGTTTTGCCATTCTGTTTGATAATAAAAATCCGTCACATAATGCTGATCTCCAAAAAACAGCCAAGACTTTCCTTCTGCGCCTGTCTCGCTTCGTTCTTCAATGAATGAACGGAAAGGTGCGATTCCTGTTCCTGGTCCAATCATAATGATCGGTGTCTCAGAATTCGATGGAAGACGGAAGTTTTCATTCTTGTGCACATAGACAGGCAGTGTATCACCAGGCTGTAGATGTTCTGCACACTGGACGGAACATACGCCTTGTCTAGTACGTCCGTGTGTCTCATAGCGCACCACACCGATAGTCAAATGGACTTCATCCGGATTGGCCTGCAAGCTGCTAGCAATGGAATAAAGTCTAGCCGGTAGTTTACGCAGGATGCTGACTAGTTGCTGCTCTGATGCTGAAACAGGTCCGAAATCAGTTAAGGCGTCAAACAAGTCACGGCCTTCAATATAGGTTCGTAATTCATCAGCCCGGTCTGAAGTTAGAAGTTGTTTCAAGCTTTCCGATTCAGAGTAATTCGACAATTTCTCTAACAATGGCTTCGTGAGGACAGTGATCTCAAAATGATTCAACAATGCTACACGCAGCGCCCGCCGTTCGCCTTTCGAATTAATTTCCACTGTCTCTTCCGCATTCCAACTACCACTACTAATAATCTTATCGACTAACTCGGAATTATTTTCAGGAAAAATCCCCAAACTATCCCCTGGCTCATAGTGCAAACCTGAACCTTCCAATGAAAGTTCCAAATGACGAGTCTCTTTATTGGAACCACGGCCATTCAAATTAATGTTTTCTAACACTTCTGCCTGAAATGGATTAGTTCGAGAATATGGAGTGGACGAAGTACTTTCAACTGCTACGCTACTAGTGGCAGTCTGCCCCCCTGTATGAATTTGCAATGCTACTTCAACTGCAGCTAACCATTGTGCGGCCGGTTCGTCATAATCTAAATCACAATCTACACGCGGAGCCAATGGAGTCGCACCTAGTTCTGTTAATCTCTGATCAAAATCCGCTCCTGTCTTACAGAAAAATTCATAGGAGCTATCTCCAAGTGCCAATACGGAATAATGAAGATGATCCAACTTTGGCGCACGACGCCCATGCAAAAATTCATAAAACGGCAACGCAGTATCAGGTGGATCACCTTCTCCATGTGTGCTGACAACCAATAACAAATGCTCAAGCTTTTTCAATGTATTCGGTTTGAAATCACTCATTGACTGGATCGTCACATCAAACGATTGTTCTTTCAACTTCGCAGCCACTTGTTCCGCAATTCCTTGCCCATTGCCTGTTTGAGAACCATAAAGAATAGTTACTTCCTTCACCACAGTCGGTGCTTCCACTGCAGGACGATCCAATACCGCTACGTCGGCCGCAATCAGTGGCGAGGTTGCTGTACTGACCGCAGTTAAATACCCGCTCAGCCAATTTTGCTGCGCTTCCGTAATATTAGGCAGCAAACGATTCAGCAATTCCACTTGTTCTTCACTAAAAGGACTGTTCGTTACTTGTAATGTCACATTCATCACCCTCGCAAACTATCATAGTATTCTCTTTTGTCATCGTTTCATCGACAGCACCCCGACTGGCTATGATGACAACTATCCTAAAAGATGATTCCATTGTATTATTATTATTCCTATTAGTCAAGTAGGTTTTTAGTATAATGAAGTTGAATTCAGACTTTTTGATTTTATAAGCGGATAGAATATGCCGACTAATGTAATAACGACTATTCAGCACTTGGAAAGCAATATTTTTACTTACGGTTAAACATCCCTTACTTAATAATAAGCCACCCGTTTTAAGGATATATATGTATTTTCTAATATTTGTTATGATCTTCAAAACTATAAGTGATACTATAAACGTAACTTCACGCGATATATTGCGTCTACTACACAAAGACCCGAAAGGAGGAGTTAAGGTGAAAAGAAAAATTAGCAAGACAGAGTACGCCTTCTTACAAAGGGAATTTGATTTTCTTCAACAAAATGGAAAATTAGATTCAGAGGAAGCTAGTGATTTACTGGCACTCTATGAGCCAAAAGGTGCGACAAATTTTGTGCGTATCTTGCTTGTATTCGGAGCTATTTTAGTGGGAATTGGTATTTTAAGTTTTATTGCGGGTAACTGGAATGGATTGTCTCCATTTTCTAAATTCGGTCTCATTATCATCGCATTTATCTTATCGTATAGTGCGGGATACAAATTGGAACCATCATATGAAAAAACTTCTCGCAGTATGTATTATATCGGTGCCGCCATCTATGGAGCTGGAATTTTTCTGATTGGTCAAAGTTTTCATTTGCAACACACCGTCTATACAGATTTCCTATTATGGGCTATCGGGATTCTTCCTCTTGCCTATTACTTAAAAGATCAACTTCTTGCCATATTCGCTTCTGCTTTTTTAATCATTTATAGTTTTACAGCTTTCGAGTTTGGAAGTGTTGGCCCGTATTGGCTACTTCTCTTCATTCCGATTTTGTTTTGGATGAATGAAAAAAGAATAGGAAAGAAAAGTTCACTTTTTGTCATGACCATCTTGCTGTCAGTAGCGTTTATCGTCAATACGTTGGAATTACTACACATTGACGAATGGCTATCTATTCTTCTGGTATTCGTTGCTGGGCTGATCCTTGCATTATTTCCTATCAAGCACTACCGCACGGAATCTTCGTGGGTTGGTTCCATCCTATTCGGCATCACGGGCATCATGCTAACATTTCCTTTTATGTGGAGAGAATTACAAGTAGAAGCAATCGCTCCTTATATTTTTACGGCTCTAATGATTATTTTATTGATTTATCTATTGAAGCAAGACAGCTTGCCTGCAATTTTGATTACTTGTGGATTGATCTACCGTTACTACACAGATATTACCTACGATTTCATGCCTAAGTCATTGTTTTTCGTCATCGGAGGAGTACTATTGATTGCGTTTGGATTTTGGTTTGAAAAGTCGAGACGGGAGACGGTGAATCGTCATGAAGAATAAACGTAATCTGTTTTTTATTGCGATCATTATTCCAATGCTCCTTCTATTATCGATGTTATGGAAACCGTTGTGGACGCTAAACGTTGGGACTCCGATTTTATTGGAAACCATTCCTGTCGATCCCCGCGATCTATTGTACGGTGATTACGTCAGTCTGCGATTTGCTGTGGAAGAAGTGAAGGAGCAGAATATTGACCCGGACCTTTTACATGAACTTTCAGATGACACCTATGGAGAATTAGCTGTTTATGCAGTGCTCCAACAAGAAGACGGGGGCAAATACGGACTCAAAACGGTCACCGCGAATAAACCTGAAGATGAGGTATTTTTAACAGGACAAATGAATCGCTATGCTGAAACCCTACCTGGACAAGAAACCATTTACTATGCCGATTTTCTTCCTGACCGCTTTTACGTTCCTGAAAATACAGGTAAACGGCTGGAGGAGCTGTCACGAGAAGGGCAACTCGTCGCTAAACTGATGATCCATGATGGATATGCCATTTTACAAGATATCATGCCGAAATAAAACAGCTGCCAATTTTGGTAGCTGTTTTTTTGCTGCGACTATATTCCAGTGTCAAAAATGCTAGCTTGCTAGGTATTTTTTCATATTGTAATTAATTTGTAACTAATTTTATGCCTAATATACTGTTCAAAACTACTATTTTTTATTATACTTTTACTAACTTAGAAAAGGAGCTGTAGCTGACCTTGAAGCCTATATCCAAATTAGCATCTAAGATTCTAATCGTAGTCCTCTTTGTCATGGCGATCGCTGCAGGAGTCACGTGGAATTATTTACAGGGAGCAGGTGGGCAAGAAATCTCTTTTGCTGAGATGGAAAAACTGATTGCTGAACAATCAGGCACCGCATTGTTGCTCAATGAATCAGCTGACGGTAAATTATCCGTTACAATAGATAATCAAACATACGTCACGATGGTCCGTCCACAAAGTACATTGGTTGATGACCTCGTTCAAAAATACAATATATCGTATCAATATCAAACATCCAATTCAGCTGGAGGATGGATGATCGGCGGGCTTGTGCTAGCTGCACTCATCACGTTGTTCATTCTTCATAAAAAAGGAAAGTTAAATATCGGACCTTCTGGGATGAAACACCAGGCATCCAAGGCGACACCCCTTCCTGATATTACCCTTGACAATATCGGTGGACTTCCACAGGAAATGAAAGATGAAATCTTGCAAACGTTAGAGATCTTCAAAAATCCGGACGCCGCGAAAGAGATGGGGATTGAATTACCTAAGGGCATTTTGCTATATGGACCTCCTGGAACAGGTAAAACGCTTCTGGCACAAGCAATGGCGAAAGAAATAGGCGCTACTTTCTATTCATCGAGCGGTGCGGCTTTCACTGAATTATTTGTCGGAGTTGGCGCTTCGCGTGTACGCACATTGTTCCAGAATGCCCGAAAGCAGAGTCCTGCTGTCATCTTTATTGATGAAGTGGATGCATTAGCAGGAAAACGCAAAGAGCATGGTGGAGAGGAATCGGAAAAAACGTTAACCGAACTGCTCGTTCAATTAGATGGCGGCACTGACAATGATGGTGTATTATTCATCGCAGCAACTAACCGAAAAGATATGCTAGATGATGCGTTCTTACGTCCAGGACGTATTGATTTCACATTTAATGTGCAATTACCTGATACGAAAGGTCGTCGAGAAATCATCGATATCCATACTAACGGGAAAACATTGGCACCCAATGTGGCTGCTTCATTGGATTCGCTTGCTGACAGCACATCCGGTTTTTCAGGTGCCGAAATTAGTGGGTTATTCGAAACAGCAAGTCGTCGTGCAATTCGGGAAGGTCGTAAATTGATTGAAAAACATGATCTAGATTTTGCGATTGATCGAACAATTCTTGGAAATACTGCACGTACATTAAATGATCAAGAAACTAAACGTCGAGTGGCCATTCACGAGTCGGGTCACGCGATCATCGCTGCATTGACGAAGCCTGGTTCTGTTAGGAAAGCGACAATTATTCCAAGGGGTCAGGCACTTGGTTATGTGGCCCCTATTCAAAAAGAGTTGCATTTATCAACAGCCAGTGAATTGCTCGATCAAGTGAGCATGATCTTAGCAGGCGGTATTGCAGAACGATTATATTTAGGTGAGCACAGTATCGGTGTAGGTGGCGACGTTGAACAAGCAAAAGATATTCTCGAACGTATGGTGAACACCGGTTTATTCCAAGAAGGGTTTTCATTGATCTTCAATAAAGCCGAAAAAGAAGAAAAAATGCAGATGCTATTTAATCAAGCTGCAGAGAAGACCGAAACGTTGATCAAAGACCATGCCTATCAATTTGAAGAGCTAGTCAATGCGCTATATAAAGAAGAAACACTTGAAGGCGAAGAGGTACAGCGAATTGTCGATTTGCCGACGCCTAAAGAAGCAGTGGTGTTTATCTGAAATCAATTAAAACAGCGATCATCGTATAGATGATCGCTGCCGCTTGTAGACAAACTAATCTGTAGGCTGTCTGTTATTTTTTTCTAGATAGATGACCAACTTACTAAAATCAAGGAAATGCGCTAGTTGATCGTAGTGGAAGGCGGCGACTCCTGCGGGAATAGCATGAGCTGAAGACCCCGCAGGAGCGTAGCGACGAGGAGGCTGAAGCCATGCCCGCGGAACGCGTCCGCCTGGAATGTAGATCAACGGTATTCTTCCCACTTACTTTTCTTTTGTCTACAGTCTGCAGCGATCATCATATAGATGATCGCTGTTTTATCTTGTTAGGGAGAACTAATTAATGAATCCGATAAATATTGGCATAATAGAAATGTAAATTGGAATTCTTTTGATCCCAATAGGATACTCTGTGTGTAAGAAAGTATTGAAAAAGGAAGAAGAGGAATTTAAGAATAAGCGAATATTCATTTATACAGTGACATTTATTTTTTCAGTTTAGTTAATTTTTTAGAATGGATTTTAAGCTTAAGTATATTATGTATGTTTATAGCAGTCTTTATTCTTTTGTCAGTGTTCTGAACCTATCCATTATATTAAAGTATGATCATTTTCCAGCAGTACTTTTCATTATGCCCCCATTTGATGAATGCAGTTTCACCAAAACTAATCAGCGCAATCGTACTCAAATCCTTGAATCTTTGTATAAAGTACAGGCAAAGTGAGTCAGACTCATTTGTTATTATAATAGTCTAGTTAGTTTCCCAGTCCATTACCTACATGTCTGAAGACTCCAAACTTTATTCCGGTTTCGTTAAAGAGGTTTTTGCAAATCGATAATGAAATCTTCATCAGGGGTCATCGTATACATACAAGTTTTTCCATACTTAAATTGTTTTGTTGAAGGCATGTAGTGTTGTAAAAAGTTTCTTAAATCCGTCTCGTCCTTATCTAATTCACCAAATTTCAGGAGAGAGTCATTTAGATTGATTGTTTCTCCTCCATCATGTCGCCCTACCTTTAATCCGGAACTATCGATGCTTGGAAAACCATAATATTGTCCTTGGGATGTCTCAAACGAAAAGGCTGGAAAATCCTTATGATTATACAAATCTTCATTGACATCAAACCAAGCAAATGTTTTTCTTACTGGATTTAAAGGAAGATTTAAACCTAACATGGAAAGGAGACTCCCTGACCATGCGCCTGCTGAAACCACTAAAGCATCAGAATAAAATGTTTGATCAGTAGTTTTAACGGTCACTCTTTTATCATAAACCGATAATTCTTCCACTTTACTATTGGTTAAAATGGTAGCACCATGTTGCTCTGCAAGTTCTCGATAGGCTTCTATGCATTCCTCACATTTCAACACTCCCGATGCTGGTTCAAAACAACCAATGTACTTTTCAGGTAAAGTGATGCCTGGCCAACGCTTATTCACTTCAATTGAATCTAAAATCTCAAGTGGCAATGAATAGGTTTTTGAACTTGAAATGATATTCTTGATAAAATCCGCTTCTTCACTCCCCACGTTTAGAACCCCTGTGGGGGAAAATAATTGTCTTCCTGATATTTTCTCTAAGTCGTTCCATAATTCTTGAGCCTTAAGTGCCAAAGGAACGTATTTTTCACCTTCGCCATACGCATGTCGAATGATTCTCGTGTCACCGTGATGACTTCCTTGGTTGTGAGGCGGGTTAAAAGAATCTATTAATAAAGTTTTTTTCCCACTCTTTGATAGAAAATAACCTGCTGCCATCCCCATCGAACCTGCTCCGATTACAATTACATCATAATGCATAATACGTTCCTCCTCGTAAATAAATCTCTCTAAAATTAAAGTACTTTGTATCGGTTCAAATCCTCTTTCTCCTAACATTCTAAAAATTGACAATTATACTAACTTGATTTAGTTTAGCATAAGTTAAATACTTTACCATCTCAATGATAAATCCCTCTTCCCTTCAGAAAAAAACACCTTTATGAGGCATCCCATTTTGTTTATCTTTTATAAAGCGTATGTTTCGAAAGACTTCCGAGGCTAAACTCGTCTAAAAAAAAGCAATGGGATCACGCTCAAACTCAAGATAATTTTGTATTCGCGGTGTCGCGATATCTTGTACAGTAACCATATACTCTCCTCCAAACTTATAATGTAAAATTCCTCTTTTGTCTCCGGTATGAATTTAATATTTCTGAGCATCGTATAGAAAAGGAGGTGGGTCAATTGGCAAAAGACGTATTATGTGAAGTTACAAACTGTCACTTTTGGGAAGCAGGCAATCAGTGTGGTGCAGAAGCAATAAAAGTAGTCACAAGAAAAGGTAAGAAGGCAAAAGACTCAGCCGAAACAGATTGTGAAACGTTCCAACCAAAAGGATGATCCAATGAGTAGCAGCCAAGCCTCCTTGCTTGGCTGTTTTTATTGCAATGCAGGACGTTTGCGCATCGATTGCCAATTAACGGCAATGACACTGAGGATCGCAATGAGCCCGCCAATTGTAGATAAGCCACTCGGTAACTCTTGTAGCCACACCCAAGCAATGAGAATTGCTACGACGGGTTCTATATAAAGAAGACTGGAAACCGCTCCTGCGTCTGCTATCGATAATGCTGTCGACCACGTCACATACGCTATCGTTGCAGGAATTACCCCCATATAAACTGTCGATAATGTCGCTTCCATTGTGGCGCCTTGGATTTCATTCAGCAAGCCTGGGGTGAAATATAGAAATGGCAATGTACCAGCCCATGTAAAGTATGCTGTCAATTCAATTGGTGTATAGCGTTTAAATAATGGCTTTTGGAATACAAAGAAAATAGATGTCGCAATGACTGCAGCTAAAATGAACCAAGCGCCTACAGAAACTTCCACTGTACCTTCTGCACTTCCAATTGTGATCAAAGCAACACCTGCCAAACCAATCGCCATGCCGATCCAGCCAAGCGGACTGATTTTTTCACTTAAAAAGATAACCGCAATAATCGATGTGAAAATTGGGACGGTGGCAATGAAGAGTCCTGCAGTACCGGCTGAAACTGTTTGTTCCCCATACGTCAAACCGAAATGATAAATACTAATACCTGTCCAGCCTAACAGTAAAATTTTCCATACATCTTGCCGCGCTGGAAGACGGATTTTCGTTCCAGGCCAAAGTGCATAAAGGATAAAGACTAGCGAAGCAACCATAAAGCGTGTTAACACTAGATGTCCTGGAGAATAGCCTCCCAACAAGCTGACCCGTATCGCCGCGAAACTCGATCCCCACGCGACAACTGTAAATAATCCTAAATACAATGCTTTTTTATTCATAAATGAACCTACCTTACTACTTACTATTTTGCGCAAATAGAACGTAATTACTCAAAAGAAATCATTTCAACTTGAAAGTAGCTGTACAATGTGCGACTAATTCATCGTTTTCATTAAACAATTTCCCTTCAACTAATGCTGTGCTACGGCTACGATTGATCACGGCAGCTTTAGAATAGACGGCTTCCTGCACTACCGGTTTCAAAAATTGTGTTGCCATTTGAATCGTCATCACATCGTCTGAACCGATGGAGCGGCATAACATTCCCATCGTGGTATCTAAAATAGACATGTACATCCCACCATGAATAGTACCGCGCACATTATCATACTCTGGACGATACGGCAAATATAATTCCACATCGCCTTCTTGCAACTTTCTCGTTTGTAAACCAGCAAATTTCCAAAACGGACTTGTCTCAAAATCCTGTCGTACTTTTTCTAAATACTCAATTGTTGTGTCGTTCATTCGATTCCCTCCATGTGAATTAGATGTATACTTATACCATATCGTAATGATGTTATTACCACAATTTTTAGTTTTCCAGACACGCAAAATTTCGACATATTTTTTTCATGAAAAAAGGTTTGATTTTCTGTTGATTTCCTTTATAATGAAACCAATTTCATAAGTTTTTTTAATTTAGGAAGAGTAGCCCTGTGATCAATTCACAAATCCCATCACCTGCTATGTAATAGACTAGAGATCATCCTCTATACGTACATCGTCTTTTATATACAAGCGAACAGAGTAAAGGTCTCTCTCCAATCTGTCATGTTTGTGAGTTGCATGTAGATTGGGGAGGGATTTTTTTATGCGGTCATAGATATCCAAAAAGAATAGGAAGGACTGATGTTAGGGTTGGAAAATAAGCTGAAGCTCTACGGCTTTAACAACCTCACCAAAACTCTTAGCTTTAACATCTATGATGTGAGCTATGCGAAAAGTAGACGGGAGCAAAGTGAGTATATCGCCTATATTGATGAGCAATATAATTCGGATCGATTGACCAAGATTTTGTACGACGTTACCGAGATGATCGGAGCCCATGTACTGAATGTCAGCAAGCAAGACTACGACCCACAAGGAGCGAGTGTCACGTTGATGATTTCGGAGGAGAAATTCCCCGCCTCTCAGATTGACCCTTCTTGTAATCAAGGAGCGATTCCTTTCCCTCCTGATAAAGATTCAGTCGTTAGCCACTTAGATAAGAGCCATGTGACTGTCCACACTTATCCTGAGTATCACCCAGACAACTCGATTGCGACTTTCCGGGTAGATATTGACGTTTCCACCTGCGGAGAAATATCTCCGTTGAAGGCATTGGACTATTTAATTGGAAGTTTTGATTCGGATATTATCACAGCCGATTACAGAGTACGTGGTTTTACACGTTCCGTGGACGGCAAGAAACTATTTATGGATCATTACATGAGATCCATTCAAGATTTCATTGATCAAAAAACATTGGAAAAATATGATGCCATTGACGTCAATGTGTATCAAGCGAATATTTTTCATACGAAGATGCTCATCAAGGAAATCGATTTGCAAGATTACCTATTTAATAAGGATGTTTCTGAACTTCCACCGAAAGAACGGCTTCAAATCTCTCATAATTTACGTAAAGAGATGATTGAAATTTTCAGCGGTTCCAACGTATATGACAATGAATGAGGAGAGAACATTGACACTATCACAACATCGCGTTCCCATTATGGAAGCATTGCAACAGTATCAAGCAGCTCGTGTCGTTCCTTTTGACGTCCCAGGACATAAACGCGGACGAGGTAATCCGGAACTTGCCGCGTTTCTTGGTGAAGCATGTCTTGGCAATGATGTGAACTCCATGAAGCCACTAGACAACTTATGCCATCCAGTATCCGTCATACGTGAAGCAGAAGAGCTGGCTGCCGAAGCATTCGGTGCCAAGCACGCCTTTTTATTGGTCAATGGTACAACGTCCGCAGTTCAAGCGATGGTCATGACGGCCTGTAAAGCAGGTGAGAAAATCATCATGCCGCGCAATGTGCATCGCAGTGCGATCAATGCATTAATTTTAAGCGGTGCTGTTCCGGTTTACGTCAATCCAGGTGTACAGCAGGAACTAGGTATTCCACTTGGTATGGCAGTGGAGGATGTGAAGCAGGCGATTTTAGATCATCCAGATGCTAAAGCGATTCTCATCAACAATCCGACATATTATGGTATCTGTTCTAATCTACAGGCAATTACAGAACTTGCCCATGCTCATGACATGCTCGTTTTAGTAGACGAAGCACACGGCACTCACTTTTATTTCAATGACCAATTGCCTGCTTCTGCTATGTCTGTCGGTGCCGACATGGCCTCTGTCAGTATGCATAAATCTGGTGGGTCACTGACGCAAAGCTCATTTTTATTAATAAATAATGAAGTAAGTGAAGGGTACACACGCCAAATTATTAATTTAACGCAAACAACAAGTGGCTCTTATTTGCTTATGTCATCACTTGATATTTCACGTAAAAACCTAGCATTACACGGGCAGGATATCTTCAATAAAGTGATCAAGATGGCACAGTATACGCGCGAAGAAATCAATAAAATTGATGGCTATTATGCGTATTCAAAAGAATTGATTAACGGTGATACCATCTATGATTTTGATGTATCTAAGCTTTCAATCCATACGAGACAAACAGGGCTCGCTGGTATTGAGGTCTACGATATTCTACGTGATGAATATGATATCCAAATTGAATTCGGGGATTTAGCGAACATTTTAGCTTATATTTCGGTTGGTGATCGAACACTCGATTTAGAACGTCTGGTGGCTGCATTAGCTGAAATCAAGCGTCGCTATAAAAAAGATCCAAGTTCACTATTTGATCACGAATATATCAATCCCGAAATCGTTCAGACACCCCAACAAGCGTTTTATGCTCCAAAAGAAACGATGCCATTAGGAAACTCTATCAATCGCATTGCCAGTGAGTTTGTCATGTGTTACCCTCCTGGCATACCGATCGTGGCTCCAGGTGAGCGTGTGACACAAGAGATCATTGACTATATCGAGTATTGTAAGGACAAGGGTTGTTTCTTAACTGGCACAGAAGATCAACAAGTGGAGAATCTTAATGTAGTGAAGGAGGCGGACTGATGAATCTATGGTATACCGAAGATCATTCACCACATGCTCGCTTTTCTATTCGCGTGGAAGAACATTTATATACAGCAACGAGCGAATTTCAAAAAATCGATGTGTTTCAAACAACTGAATTCGGGAAAATCTTAACACTAGATGGTTATATTATGGTAACGGAAAAAGACGAATTCATTTACCACGATATGATTGTTCATGTTCCGATGGCTACCCACCCTGCTATTGAAAAAGTGCTAGTAATTGGCGCCGGTGACGGTGGAACTGTACGTGAGCTTACTAGATACTCAACGATTAAACAAATAGATATGGTAGAAATCGATCAGCAAGTAGTGGAAGTGTGTCAAAAATATTTACCACAGACTGCCTCCCAGCTTACCGATCCTCGGGTGAACTTATTTTTTGAAGATGGATTAAAGTTCGTCCGTCAACAAGAAAATGCATATGATTTGATCATAGTTGATTCAACGGATCCATTCGGCCCCGGCGAAGGTCTCTTCACAAAAGAGTTTTACGGCAATTGCTACAAGGCGCTAAATGAAAAAGGGATATTAGTGAATCAACACGAAAGTCCTTTCTATGCAGAAGATGCACGTGGAATGCAACGAGCACACAAAAGTATTATGGGATTCTTCCCTATCTCTAAAGTCTATCAAGCTCATATTCCAACTTATCCATCAGGTCACTGGTTATTTGGTTTTGCTTCCAAGAAGTACGACCCAATTGAGGATTTGCATGCAGACACTTGGAATGCACTTGATCTGAAAACGAAATATTATAATACCAAATTGCATGTCGGCTCGTTTGCGTTGCCGAACTATGTAAAGGAGCTACTGATCCATGCTAAATAAAAATATTGAAACGTTTCTAGGCTTTGAAGCTGACTATGAAGAATCTTCCTTAGTCATCTTCGGTGCACCGTTCGATTCCACCACGTCATTTAGACCTGGCACACGTTTTGCTAGTAAAGTAATGCGTAGCGAATCATTTGGACTTGAAACATATAGCCCCTATCAAGATGCTGATCTCACAGATTATTCTCTATTCGACGGTGGTGACTTGGAACTTAGCTTCGGCAATACAGAACGAGCATTAGAACAAATCGAGCAGTTCACTGCGCAAATTTTAACCGATAACAAAATCCCTTGTATGATCGGTGGAGAGCATCTCGTTACATTGGGCGCTGTCCGTGCTGTAGCCAAAAAATATCCTGATTTGCATGTCATCCAGTTTGATGCGCATACAGATTTGCGTGAAGATTATTTGGATCAGCGTTTATCTCACGCAACTGTAATCCGAAGAATTTGGGATCTACTAGGAGACGGCAAAATTTATCAGTATGGAATTCGTTCTGGTGATCGTCCCGAATTTGAATGGGCTAATAAACAACATGTCTTCATGAATAAATTCAATTTTGACGGACTCGAAGATACGGTAGATAAGTTACAAGGAAAGCCTGTCTATTTGACAATCGACTTGGACGTGCTTGATCCTTCCGTCTTCCCCGGAACAGGCACACCGGAAGCGGGAGGCGTCAGTTTCCTAGACCTTCTGCAAGCTATTTTGACTGTCAGTGGTTTGAATATCGTAGCTTGTGATGTCAATGAACTATCTCCTGTTTACGATCAAAGCGGTGTTTCGACTGCTGTTGCATGTAAAGTATTACGGGAATTAGCAATCGCAATTAACAAAAATTCATAAATTGGTGGTGTTTTTAATGGGAAAAGCATTAATTATCGGAGCTGGCGGCGTAGCCAGTGTAGTGGTTCACAAATGTTGTCAAGTACCTGATGTATTCGAGGAAATTTGTATCGCAAGCCGTACGAAATCAAAATGTGATGCACTAAAAGAAAAACTTGATGGCGGCCGAACAAAAATTCAAACGGCACAAGTAGATGCAGATAACGTCGCAGAATTAGTAGAATTAATCAATGAATTTAAACCAGATATCGTGATTAACGTTGCTCTACCTTATCAAGATTTAACGATTATGGATGCTTGTCTTGAAACGAAAGTGGACTATTTAGACACAGCGAACTATGAGCCACTAGATACAGCAAAATTCGAATACAAATGGCAGTGGGCTTACAAAGAAAAATTTGAAAAGGCTGGTATTACGGCATTGCTTGGAAGCGGCTTCGACCCTGGCGTAACCGGTGTATTTTCTGCTTATGCCCTCAAACATTACTTTGATGAAATCCACACAATTGATATTGTAGACGCGAATGCAGGTGATCACGGCTATCCGTTCGCAACGAACTTCAATCCAGAAATCAATATTCGTGAAATCACTGCAAACGGACGTTATTGGGAAAATGGCGAGTTCATAGAAACAGAGCCTCTTGAAGTGAAACGTGTCTATGATTTACCTGAAATCGGACCAAAAGATGTGTACTTGCTATATCATGAAGAACTAGAATCATTGGCTAAAAACATTACAGGTATTCAGAAAATCCGTTTCTGGATGACATTCTCTGAAAAATATCTAACGCATTTACGTGTACTTGAGAATGTTGGGATGACGTCTATTGAACCAATTGAATTTGAAGGACAGCAAATCGTTCCGTTGCAATTCCTGAAAGCGGTACTGCCAGATCCAGCTTCTCTTGGACCTCGTACAAAAGGGAAAACAAACATCGGTTGTATTTTCCAAGGTACAAAAGATGGCGAGCCTAAAACATATTATGTCTATAATATTTGTGACCACCAAGAATGTTATCGTGAAGTTGGTTCCCAAGCGATTTCATATACAACAGGTGTCCCTGCGATGATCGGCGCGATGATGATGCTAACTGGAAAGTGGAAAAAACCTGGAGTCTTTAACATTGAAGAATTCGATCCAGATCCATTTATGGCAGCACTAAACGAATACGGTTTGCCTTGGCATGAAGACTTCAATCCAACATTGATTGACTGAGGAGAATGACATGAACTTTGATGTACAAGCAGTGCCCTCCCCTAGCTATGTAGTAGAGGAGCAGCTACTCATCCGTAACTTAGAAAAAATGAAATATGTCATAGATCAAACTGGCTGCAAAATTTTACTAGCTCAAAAAGGATTCTCTATGTTTGAAGTATATCCACTAATTGGTCAGTATTTGAACGGAGTAACTTCTAGTGGATTACTGGAAGCGCGGCTCGGTTATGAAGAAATGGGCAAGGAAGTGCATACGTACGCTCCAGCATTTCATGAAGATGAATTTGAAGAGATTCTCTCGTATTCCGATCATTTGGTATTTAATTCATTCGCTCAGTGGAATAAGTTCAAAAATCAAGTACAGACCAATGAAAAACATATCGAATGTGGAATCCGAATCAATCCAGAGTACTCAGAAATCGAAGTCGATATGTACAACCCTTGTTTTGCACATTCAAGATTCGGTGTAACACTGGATGATTTCGAACCTGATCAGCTCGATGGTATTAGTGGTCTACACTTCCATACCATGTGCGAACAAAACTCCGATACATTATGGCGTACAATTCAAGTCGTTGATGAGAAGTTTGGTCCATATTTAGAAAAAATGAAATGGATCAATTTTGGTGGCGGTCACCATATTACACGTCCTGATTATGATATCGAGACATTGATTCGTTCCATCAACTTCATGAAGGATAAATACGGACTAGACGTCTATTTGGAGCCGGGCGAAGCTGTCGCACTCAACACAGGCTTCCTAGTCGCCACAGTGCTCGATACATTGCACAATGGCATGCCCATTGCTATCCTTGACGCTTCGGCTTCTTGCCATATGCCAGATGTATTAGAGATGCCATACCGTCCAGAAATCATAGATGCTAGCATGCCCAATGAAAAAGCCCATACGTATCGGTTAGGTGGTCCTACTTGCCTGGCGGGAGATGTGATTGGAGACTATTCATTTGACGCACCTCTGCAGCCAGGTGATCGTCTCGTATTTTGTGATATGGCTCACTATTCAATGGTGAAAAACAACACATTTAACGGTGTCAACTTGCCTTCCATTGTACTTCATACAGCCAATAATGAAATAAAGGTTGTTAAACAATTTGGATATGAAGACTTCAAAGGTCGTTTATCTTGAAAGAAATCCCGATTCGCATGTTGGCGAATCGGGATTTTCTATAGGACTTATAATAAAAAGAATCCAATTCCCATAATTACATATGCAGCAAATAACGTCAGACCTTCAAACCAGTTAGATTCTCCATCGTGACAAATATTAACGACTAAAAATGTCGCCGTAATCATCGCCGTCAGTTCCGGCCAAGTAAATACAAGTGGCATCGCTTGCGGCATCATCAGGGATATCAACACCAAAACTGGGGCAACGAACATGGCGATCTGTAAAGTTGAACCAATTGCGATTTCAACAGAAATGTCCATTTTATTTTTCATCGCCATCGTGATGGCAGAAGAATGTTCTGCTGCATTCCCTACGATTGCTACAATAATGACCCCGATAAATAGTTCTGTCCACCCAAACTTTTCGCCCAGCGTACCAAATGTGTGTACCAACTTTTCGGAAACAAACGCCACGGCAACTGTTGATAGCAATAAAATAAGAATGGATTTCTTTTTCGTCCATTCGGGAACTTCTTCTGTCTCATGCGTCTCTGAACCGTATACTCCTCGGTGAGTAAATAATTTAAAAACTAATCCAGCCAAATACAAAGCTATCAGAATCACAGAAATACCAATACTAAGATTCAAAGTGGTTTTCTCATTCATCGTCATCGTAAATACTTCCGGTATCACAAACGCAACAACAACTGCGAAGATAAGCATAGCTGAATTGTAACGAGCATCATAAATACTGAAATTTTGACGCTTATGCTTCAGACCACCTGCGAAAAATGAAAGTCCCAATACGAGCAACAAGTTTCCTAAAACAGAACCAGTCAAAGAGGCCAATACAATGCCAACCAAGCCCGCTTTCAATGTAAATATAGATATAATAAGTTCTACCGCATTACCGAATGTAGCATTCAACAAACCGCCAATTCGCGGACCACTCACAATCGCTAAGCTTTCCGTAGCTCGTCCAATAAAAGCTGCGAGCGCAACAATACTGATACAGCATAGGGCAAACATCCATAAATCTGGCCAATGTAAATAGGAGCCAATTAATACAAGTGGCACACCTACAAAAACCAAAATAGTGAATACTTTTTGCAATTCCTCCACCTCATCTACAACCTAATTTCTTTTATCCTTCCCCAATGTATAAGCAGGCAAACAGATAGGTACAAATTTCGTGCACAAATTTAAAAAGCGAAATGCCAACTCTCTGGCATTTCGCTTTACTATCTTTCGTTTTAGTTAAGTTGAAGATAAGGTTTTTTCACATTTGATAATACCAATTTCAACTCCTTCAGTTTTTCAATCACAACTTGCGATTCTTCGGTAACCCTTGTCAAATAACTCTCTGCAGCTTCTTTATTGCCACGATGATGTTGCTGTACCGCTTTCGTGGCCAATTCGTGGATATGGACAAACGGTCGTTCCAATTCCTTATATGCTTTTTCAGTACCTAGCAGTTCTTTTCCTATACCGTAATACCACTCGCCTAGTCGGGAAGTACGTGCCGATCCTACATCTTGTTCAGTCATACTTTCAAATCCGAGAAGCATATTAAAAATTTTCCAGCGCCACAATAAATGATCTGTGATAGCTAACTCAATGATGTCTTCTTGACTAATAATCATATTTTTTGAAATGGTGTCCGCACGATATTGATCAATCATTTTGCTCAGTTGATAGATTGCAGAACCTGTGTTAAATACAATATCTTTACTATGTTTCATTGTTTCTAGGATCGTTTGATTACGAGCAGACACATCGGTGGCAGATAAAACTTGATTCTTCGATGTTGAGGAAATTTCTTCAAATCGAGAACCTTGTTGCTGGAGCTTTTCATTAAGTTCAGACAGCGCCTCCGTAATCTGTAACGTGTCATTCACCCCTTGATGAAGATCCTCTGAAAATTGATCTGTTAATTCACTGATGCCGTGCGTGATGTGCAAAAGTTCTTCGATATCAGTATGAATGGACTGCACAGACACTTTGGTATCATCCGCCAGTTTCCTAACTTCTTCCGCCACTACCGCAAAGCCTTTTCCAGCTTCTCCAGCTCGTGCCGCCTCAATAGATGCATTTAATGCTAGCAAATTCGTCTGATCTGCAATTCCTTTAATGAATGTCATTAGTTGCGCCACACTATTCACATGCTGCACTAACTTTTGTATGTCCTCTTGCATTTTCTTTTGACCCGTATCTGTAGTCTGCAAAATCTTAGACACCTGGTGAAGAGACTCTAAATCGCTATTCAATTCCAATAAAGATTGTTTTGTATCAATTGAAATATCTTCTACGGAAGTAGCTATTTCTTCTATACTAGCATCCAGGTCATGCATAGAGTCATTCGCTGCGATAATTTCCTGTTGTTGCATATTTTGGAACTGTATCAATTCCTTTATCGATTCCAATTCCGTGTTATAGGTAATAATATCTCCTAACCCATTGACAACTGAACCCGCCTGAATCTCAATATACGTTTCTACTACAATCTGCTGATCAATTGTTACAAGACTTTCATAGGCTAATAAAACTTCCGACAGTTTGGATGGATCACGTGAAAACTCTTTAACAATCAACGGGATAATGAGCTGATTAATTAACGTATAAGCGGAAATCATCCAGTTAGGTAGCACACCAATCCGAGCGTGAGTATACGCTATTTTCCGTCTTTTAAAGACATATTCAATATTCAGCTCATCTTCAAACAAGCTAAGGAAATGGGCGTCAAATAGCTTTTTCAATCGTTCAACTGATGAGTGATTCATAATGATTTCATTGAAGGCGGGAATTGATAGAAGACGTTCATAGAATTTCTCCAAAATTTCATGATGGTTTTGTTGATAAATCTTTTTCAAATGAGCAACCGATTCTCTTCGCACATTGGTCAGCGCCAAAAAATTCAATTTCTCTTGAAATCTAGCATTGGCAAGAATGTCTGAATGATTTGCAGAAGAAAAGTAATCAAATTGTTTTTTCGGTCGTTTAGTAAACATATAAGCGCTCCCATCCTTCTCAGTTCATTAGTCTTATCGACATTTCAAAAAAACATCTAACTCTAATCTGTAATAGTAAATAAAACTTATAATAAACATATATTTACACCTACTATAAGTTCTTTTTTACTAAATTGTCAATAGACTTTTCATGAAATATCTCACTTTTCTTTTAAGTTAGTAAAAAGACTGAACCATGAAAGGTACAGTCTTGGTGATGAATGATTTGCCATTTATTTTTCCGGTTTACTTTACGTTAATTGCCTTAATCGCAGTATTATATTCTTCTCGTAACGTCTCTACGATCTACTTTGTCGTTTCCCGCTTCTTAAGTGTTGTAACTTCCTGACCTGCAGACCAAATATCACGCCATGCTTTTGCGTCCACCATTTCGGAGAGATCCACTCGTCTTTTGATTTTAATTTACTTGGGGCAATCCCTTGATTGATCATGCTAAGAATCGTGTGCAAAGATAAGCATAGTGCGCCCATTAACTGTGTTGCTGCAACATCTGTATAGACAAGACCTCCATATTGATGCACAATTTCCACCACTTCTCCTGGATGCCCATGCGAAGTAATGACAATCGGTGGTTCATATTTACGTATCAATTCTAGCTCATCTGCGTACCTCGTAGTTTGAGTCATATGGCAAATAAAGTTTACAAGCTCATGAAGCGTCTCTAATTCCATCCTTCACTTCCTGTAGCCAACCTGCACATGCTTCTATAGGTCTCGCATATATAACGGAAATGATCCAACCACTCCGGCTTTTCCAGATTCAATGACCATACGCGGAGTCGAAACTAAAAACATGGGTGCTACAATGATAGGTAAATTGCTCATCATTCAACTTCCCCTCTTTTCAATTTCTATGAATATATCAATATACCGTTAAATTTTCAAATGAATTCTGAATATAAAAAATCTTTTCAAGTTTGCTACTTGAAAAGATTTTTTATTCGTTAACTTTTCATTTTCGGATCCAATGCATCACGTAATCCATCGCCCATTAAGTTAAAGCCTAGTACAGTCAACATGATCGCGAGACCTGGAAAAATCATCGTCCAAGGAGCATTTTGCAAATAATCCTTGGAATCTGCCAACATTTTCCCCCATTCAGGCTGTGGAGCTTCTGCCCCGAGTCCAAGGAATCCTAAAGCAGCCGCTTCTAAAATTGCAGTTGCAATGGCTAATGTCCCTTGTACAATGACAGGTGCCATCGAGTTAGGAAGAATATGCGAAAACAGAATTCGGAAATCTTTCATACCAATTGCCTTGGCTGCGGTGATATATTCATCTTCCTTAATACTAAGCACCTTAGATCGGATTAATCTCCCGAAGTTCGGCACGTTGATAATTGCAATTGCAATCAACGCGTTACGCAAACTAGGTCCTAATACGGATACAATTGCAATTGCCAAGAGAATAGAGGGGAATGCGAGCATAATATCGAATATCCTAGAGATAATCGTATCCACCCAGCGTCCATAATAGCCTGCTATGATGCCAAGAAAACTACCAACCACAATCGAACCTACTACTGAGAAAAATCCAACAGATAATGAGATCCGTGCCCCGTGAATAATCCGGGAAAAAATATCACGACCAAAGTCATCTGTACCGAACCAATACTCTGAAGAAGGAGGTTGTAGCCGATCCGCCATCATCTGTTCATTTATTCCTTCTTTTGCAATCAGTGGACCAAATAAAGCGAGTAAGATAAAAAATAGAACAATAACAGCGCCAACGACTGCCACCTTGCTCTTGCGAAAACCGACCCAAGCTTCGCGCCAAGGGCCTGTTGTCTTTTCTATTTGTACTTCTGCAACTCCATCTACCTTAGGCGTTAATTCTGACATGAACTGTTCCTCCTTCCTCAATCATACTTAATCCTTGGATCGATCAGTCCATATAGCAAGTCGACGATTAGATTAATCATGACAAAGATAAATGCAACGACTAAAATTCCAGACTGAATCACTGGATAATCTCTAAAGTTAATTGCATCGTAAATATAACGACCAATGCCTGGCCATGCAAAGATAGTTTCTGTTAAGATGGCACCACCTAGAAGTAGTCCCATTTGCAAGCCGACAACTGTCAAAACTGGTATGATGGCATTTTTCAATGCATGCTTATAGACTACCCAGAACATTTTCTGCCCTTTCGCTCGTGCGGTACGTATATAATCAGAACGCATTACTTCCAACATACTAGAACGAGTCATTCTAGCAATGATAGCCATCGGAATCGTAGCCAGCGCTAGTCCAGGTAAGATCAAATGTCGAAGTACTTCCCATAATTGATCAAACCTACCCTGGATAATCGTATCAATTATGTATAAATGCGTAATCGCTGTAACTGGGTCTCTGACATTTTCACGACCTGTAGTCGGAAGCCATTGAAATTCTAAAGCAAATGCCCACTGTCCCATAAGACCTAACCAAAAGATAGGCATAGATACTCCCACTAATGCCAATACCATTGCGGTGTAGTCAAACCATGAATTCTGAAACCACGCGGAAATGATTCCTGCATTAACACCTACAATGACTGCAATAATAATAGCAAATAAAGCTAATTCTAAAGTAGCTGCCAAGTAAGGCCAAATTTCATCCGCCACTGGTAGGCGTGTCCGCATTGATTCACCTAAGTCACCTTTTAAAATGCCTCCAAGATAACTAAAGTATTGTGTATACCATGGCTGGTCAAGTCCTAATTTAATAGTTAACGCTTCAACCGCTTCTTTGGTCGCTTGTTGCCCCAAAATAACTTGTGCTGGATTACCAGGAATTGCGCGAATCAACATAAAAACTATAAATGTCATACCAAGCAGGACAGGAATTAGCTGTAGAAGTCTTTTTACTGTATAGTTGAACAACTCTTTCACCCCTCCGGCTCATATCATATACATGAATCAAAGAAAGGGAGAATGCAAGCTTCTCCCTCTTCTTTATTCATGCAATCTAGCTAATTCTTATTTAAATTCAACGTTTGACAACAAATCAGAACCAGTAGGATGCGGTTTAAATCCTGTTAACTCTTTCACACCCCCCAATAACGGGATAGAGTGAGCAATCGGTACCCAAGGAGCCTCTTCATGAAGAATTTCCTGTGCTTGCTTATAAAGTTCGTTTCGCTTGTCCTCATCAATTTCTGTTTGTGCTTCTAGGAATAATTTATGTGTTTCTTCGTTCTTGAAATACGTATAGTTATTGCTTCCGATATTATCTTCATCTAGAAGAACATATAAGAAGTTGTCTGCGTCTCCATTATCCCCTGTCCAGCCAAGCATGAATGCATCGGCTTCTCCTTTGCTTGCCTTATCAAGGTAGGTTGCCCACTCATATGAAACAATCTTCGCTTTGATACCGACGTCAGCCAAGTTACTTTGAATGACTTCCGCAACTTTCGTGCCGTCTGGCATATATGGACGCGGAACAGGCATCGCCCATAGTTCCATCTCAAATCCATTTTCAAGTCCTGCTTGTTTCAATAATTCTTTTGCCTTTTCTGGATCGTAAGGATATGCTTCGATCGCTTCATTATAACCTGAAATCGATGGTGGCATAGGATTATTGGCAATTTCAGCACGTCCTTCGAAGAATGAATCAATAATCGTTTGTTTATCAATTGCATAGTTCAATGCTTGACGAACTTCTTTTTTGTCAAACGGCTCACGAGTTACTGTTAATCCTAAGTATCCAACGTTCATAGAAGGACGCTCAAATAACTGTAACTTGTCATCGCCTTCAATTTTCACGCCATCTGCTGGGTTAATGCCGTCTGCCAAGTCAATTTCACCAGAAAGAAGTGAATTCAAACGAGTAGAGTTATCCGGAATAACTGTGAAAATTACTTTATCCAATTTCGGAAGACCATCTTGCCAATACTCTTCGTTCTTTTCAATCGTAATTGTTTCATTTGGCTTCCACTCTACAAACTTGAATGGACCTGTACCGACCGGGTCACGCTCATACGCATCGTCACCTTTTTCAAATGCAGTCGGGCTTGAAATTGCAAACATGCTCATCGCAAGATTTTTCAAGAACGGTGCTTGTGGACGTTTTAACTTGATAACGACCGTATGATCTCCATCCGCTGTTACAGATTCAATGACATGGCTCTCGTCGTCTTTAAATCCACCGAACATAGAGTTGTAGTAAGGGAATGTATCCGCATCCCCATTAGCCCAACGTTCAAAGTTTTTAACGACTGCTTCTGCGTTAAAATCTGTACCATCGTGGAACTTAACTCCTTCTTCCAATTGGAATGTATACGTCAAACCATCCTCACTTGGTTCCCACTCTTTCGCAAGACCTGGTTGTACGGTTGTATCCTCTTCCCCAAAGTTTAATAACGTTTCAAATAGATTTATAGTAACTTTAAATGTTTCCCCTTCTGTTACACGAGATGGATCAAGTGATGTAGAATCTCCGCCCCGTCCAAATACTAATGTCTTTTTCTCACTTCCACCTTTATCTGCAGCGTCTTTACCTTTATCGCTGCTCCCCTCTTTGTCATCGCCGCCTGAACAAGCTGCTAGTGCAGTTGATAAGACGAGAAGCATGATCAAAGCGAGCGACCACAATTTCCCTTTCCTCATACCAATCCCTCCAATTGTTTTTTCTTATCTATATCATCGTTGCCTTCCTTCGTATACAGATGGCAGGCAACAGAATGACCGGTGTTTTCCTCTGTTAACACAGGGGTTACTTTCGTGCATACGTCCATTTTAAATGGACAGCGTGTATGGAAAGAACAACCACTTGGCGGATTCGCTGGGCTCGGCATGTCCCCCTCGATAATAATTTGTTCTTTTTGATGATTAGGATCTGGAACGGGCACAGCTGATAATAACGCTTGTGTATATGGATGAAGAGGCTTGGCATACAACTCTTCACTTTCCGTGATTTCCACAATCTTTCCTAAATACATGACAGCTACTCGACTGCTAATATGACGTACAACCCCGAGGTCATGTGCAATAAAAATATATGTCAAATTAAATTCCTTCTGTAAATCTTGCATTAAGTTTAGAACCTGCGCTTGAATCGAAACATCTAATGCAGAAACCGGTTCGTCTGCAATAATCAATTTCGGATTGGTCATTAGCGCTCTGGCGATCCCAATTCGCTGACGCTGTCCACCACTGAACTGATGGGGGTAACGCTTTGCATGATACTCACTGAGCCCAACGATCTTCAAAAACTCAATTACTTTTTCACGACGTTCTTTTGCATTGCTGACTCCATGAACAATGAGTGGTTCCTCAAGGATTTTACCAATCGTATGCCGCGGATTTAAGGAAGCATAAGGATCTTGGAAGACCATTTGAATATCACGACGTACCTTCCTAATTTCATTTGTTGATAGAGAGTTTAAGTCTCTCCCTTCAAATTCCACAACGCCCTCTGTCGGCTCTAGTAAACGCATTATTGTTCGGCCAGTTGTCGATTTGCCACAACCGCTCTCTCCCACAATTCCAAGTGTTTCCCCTTCATTGACAAAAAATGAAACATCATCGATCGCTTTGACGTAACCAACTGTCTTGCCTAGAAGTCCCTTACGGATCGGAAAGTATTTTTTTAACCCTTCAACTTTTAGCAGTGGCTTGGTCATTTGATTTTGTCACTCCTTCTTGTTCATCGTATAAAAAGCATCTTGTCTGGTGAACATCGGAGTTTTTATATAATTCCGGTGTTTCTTCCCAACACCTATCGAAAGCGCTTTCACATCTAGCTGCGAATCTGCATCCTTTTTTAATAGAACCTGGTTTTGGTACATTACCCGGAATTGAGTATAAACGTTCCTTTTTATCACGCATATCCGGCACCGACTGAATTAAACCACGCGTATAGGGATGGCAAGGATTTTCAAAAATCACTCGGGTAGGTGCTTCCTCAATGACTTGTCCCGCATACATAACAACCACTCGTTCACAGGTTTCCGCCACTACTCCCAAATCATGAGTGATTAATAGAATAGCCGTATTCATACGATCATTCAATTCACGCATTAATTTCAAGATTTGCGCTTGAATCGTCACATCCAACGCAGTTGTTGGCTCATCTGCAATGAGCACTTTCGGATCACAAACAAGAGCCATCGCAATCATTACTCGCTGTCTCATTCCGCCTGAAAGCTGGTGTGGATACTCTTTCATGATTTCTTCTGCTCGCGGTAATCCAACTAACTTTAGCATTTCGATCGCACGGTCTTTAATTTGCTTTTTTGACCATTTTTTCTCGTGAAGAGAAATCGCCTCTGTCATTTGGTTTCCAATGGTAAAGAGAGGATTTAACGAAGTCATTGGTTCCTGGAAAATCATTGCGACATCTTTGCCGCGAATTTCTCTCATTTCCTTCTCCGTCTTTTTTAAGAGGTCTTGATTCTCAAACAGTATTTCTCCCCCTGTGATCTTTCCTGGTGGATTAGGTACTAACTGCATGATAGATAGCGAGGTTACACTTTTCCCACAACCTGACTCTCCAACGATCCCTAAGATTTCTCCTTCTCTTACATAAAAGTCTACATGATCTACAGCTGGAATTTCTCCGGAATCTGTGAAAAAGGTCGTCTGCAAATCCTTTACTTGAAGTACATTCTTTCTTTCGTTCATTTGCTCACCTTTTTCTTTTTTTCTGAAATAACTCATTAATCACTATTATACTTTTTTTCTTTCTAAACGCAAGATGCTTTTTTAATAAAATGTTTTATTGAAAAAAATCTATAAAAACAAAAGAAAACACACAGAAGAATGTTGCAACTGTGTGTTTTCCCAAGATAATGACTAGTTTGTATATTATATTTACTCTATACAACGCATAATTATTATGACTACCAAACAGATCTACCTTGTACAAAATGAGGTGCTTGTAAGCCCAATAATTTGTAAATGCTTGGCGCTATATCTATCATAGAAATTCTATCCCTCAATTCACCAGATTTTATCATAGGACCTGATGCATAAAAAATCGGTCGTAATGTTTGTCGCTCTGGATCTCCGCCGTGACTTCCTAGTTCCTCTGTCGGCTCAATTGCTATTTCTGCATCTTTCCCCATTAAATAACCAGGAGCAGCCATCAAAAAGACATCTCCGCTATTTTCATTGCTCATGTCAGCATAAGCTAACATTTCGGGTGTTAGTACTTGCTCATATGGCTGTAAGATAACTTTTTTATTTTCGAGTAAAAATTTTGCACTTGGGTAGGAGTAAGCAAATGTATTTCTCCCAGTTAACCATTGAAGGATAGGTTCACCACCACGGGAAGGTTTTTTCGATAGATTTGAAAAAATTTTACTATTAGTAAAGACTTTCATTACCTGTTGTTTCACATTTTCAAATTCTTCAGGCTCTACGATTCCTTTTTTCTCTCGACCTTTCAAATTCACATACACGTGGGCAATCGTACCGCTCGCTTCCGCATATGCTTTCGTCTTGGAAACAATAATCTTTCCCTCATTGTCTGTCGTTAACAGCCCTGCTTTCTCTAGCTCTTTATTTGGCGAAATTCGTGTATGTATCGGATCCATCCCATGATCGGAGACCAACAGTAAATGGTCATTTCTGTTGAGATCACTCGTGATTCTTCCGATGGTGCGATCCGCCTGTTTAAAAGCCCAACTGACATACGTTTCTTTTTCTAGTACATTTCCTACAGTGTAGCCGGGTTGTGCTGGATCTCTCAACATAAATTCATGTAATTCATTGTCGATATGTGGGTAATAGTAAATCAATAAATCAGGAGTATACCGTTCTTTAATATATAAACTGACGTTCGTCACCCAGTCTATAAATCGTTCACCTGCTTGTTCATATTCTTCCCTTGTAATCTCACCTTTCTTGAATGCTGCTGTCTCATCAGGTGCTGGATAAAAACCGAATTCTGAATAGATTTCATCTGTAAAATTTTCAGGACCTCTATAAATTCCGCCCATTACAGTGCCTTGAAATAACTGAAGTTCATCCAAATTTTGCGGATTACCTTTGAATTTCACGTAAAACCCCGTGCTATCCATCGAAGGAACATCCAGTGAAACAGCTTGCCAATCTTTCCATTCTACTTGCTGTCCCACTTTCTTCTGATCAGTCGACAAATATATCGCTGGTTCGTTCTCATCAGTCACCAGGACATATAACTCTTGAGATGGCGCATTCTTAATATGTAATGAAACGACAGCCTCCTGGACAGCAAGATGACCAGATGATAGTTCATCCACACGCTCATCATCAATTGGGGAAAATTCCAAGTCATGCAATTTTGATTCCGCTAGTGTTCCGCCAGAATACACCGCATATGTAGCAGCCGAAGCGTTATCTGGATTCGATTCCGGGAAAGCCACAGTGGCTGTCACCTTCCCCTGATTTTCAGCTTCTTTCCAAATAGGTGTGACACCTAACGTCTGGGAAAATCCACTTTGTCCTTCTTTCACTTTTTCGCCTGCAGAATGAAACTCATTACTAACGATGCCCGTTTCCGCCGGGTTTGCACCTGTAGCCATCGCTGCATGAGAAGGAGCAGTCAAAGAAGGCATGACCGTGACGAAATCTGTCGCATAGGCTGCCTTTTTCTCGTACGCTTTAAGATTTGGCATGATTCCTTTTTCTATATAACGCTGTGCATCCATATAACCTAGCCCATCGAATGAAACTACACTGATCGTACCTTCTGTTTCCATAGCGGACGCAGAACGATTCATACCATCAGCAAGTAAACTAATTAAAATTATTACCATAAAGACCATCATTCGTTTCTTCATACCGATATCCCTCTCTTTGTTGCACTATTCCCCGCAAGAAAAAAAGGTAAACTTGCTAACTAAAATATATAAGTAACTTACAAGATGATCCCTTTAACTCGTATATATATGATGCATATAGAATGTTTCGCTATTTTTCAGTCTTTACTTTTTGGTCTCCCACTTTTAACCCCCAATTTTACCTCCATCCAATTTAAGGCTGCTAGATCTATACAAACCAGATCTAGCAGCCCGTCTTTCTCGTTTAATTGAGAATACGAATTTTAACTTCTCTTACTCCCCACTCCATCGCACGCTTATGTGAAGGGATAAACACGTCAATTTTATTTCCTTTAATCGCCCCACCTATATCGCCTGCAATTGCTTCTCCATAATTCTCTACCCATACTCTTGAACCAATCGGGATCACTTTCGGATCAACAGCTATAACTTTTTGGCTAGGGTCGGTTCGTAAATCCTGCCCCGTAAAGGTAGTACCCGAACAACCTTCACAATATGCAGTATAAGCTGTAGCTGTCATGGTCATTTCTTTGGTCGCCGCTTTTTCATCGACTACCGCAACAACAGGAGTAGTTCGCTTAGTTTTTTTACCTTGTTTTAAATTAGTAGATTCTTGAACGACAATTAATTCATCCCCTGGATAAATAGTGTTTGACGTCAATCTATTCAAGTTCATTAACGTTTCTACAGAAAGTCCATGGTTATAAGCGATTCGGTATAGCGTATCTCCGTCTTTCACTGTATAGTTTTCAGCTTCCACTTGCTTATCTACTAAATCAACAAACAAGTTGTCTCCATCCCGCACTTTCCCTAACTCCCCAGCCTTCACTTGTAATGGGGCCAAAATGAAAAGTAGAACTGCTAGTAAACTTAAAGATATTTTCAACAAACTTCTCCTTCTTTCCTTTTAAGATTTTCCACAGTCTTGACTAACTGCTTGAATCTCATACAGAAATAGGGGAAATATTCCACTTGTTAAAGTCTAATAACTCAAATCATTTAGGATCGGAGTGCAATTAGTTCAGTTTCATTTCCTTCTAGCCATGAAATACTTTTTCGAAAGAGTTCCTCTTCAAAAATACCATTTGAGAATGTATGATCTGCATTTTCTACATATTGTTCATACACTTCTCTAGTTAGCAATCTTTTATTGAGCACCTTCGAATATCGAGCCGCATGTTCTTTCGGTATTTGCTCATCTGCTTTTGCATGAATAACATGAGCATCCCCAGTAAATGAACGCAAGGCTTTGAAAGGTTGATGTTCTTGTAAGTCTTTTAGAAACTTTTGACTAATAGTAAATCCATGATAATCAAAGTGACCTTCTTTAGTAATCTCACGGACTGCTTTCGGTCCAAGAATACCCGTAATATCTTCATATGGCGTGCCAACAGGAGACCAAAGGATGAGTTGCTTTATCCGAGAATCAGCTCCTGCTGTTAATGCCGCCACAGCACCTCCCAGACTATGTCCGATTAATGTAATACGATCTTTGTCAATTCCACAAATCGTACTTAGATAATCAATTACATCCTGAACCTCACTCAATTGATTGGTCAGAGTTACATCTCCATAGTCGCCATCACTTTCTCCGCATCCACTAAAATCAAAACGAAAGACGGCAAAGCCACGTTCCGTGAAATAACGAGATGCTTTAACAAATAGACGATGCTCTCCTACCTTACTACCGACAAATCCATGTAACAATATGACTAATGGGATTTTGTTCTTCTTATACTCCGGAAGATGAAGAACCCCAGATAAGTTATGTTCTCCGGAACGAATCGTTATCATTTTATGCATCTCAATCCATCCTTCATATTATATTATTCCAACATGTTTAATAGGTATTATACATTTAGAATAAAATGAAGTCAAATTCTTCTTTTAAACTAGTGCTTTTTCAATAAAAAAAGACTCCTAAAAAGGAGCCTTACAGCTATTTCACTATTCCTAACGTATTCAAGAATACAACGATAATGGTTAGTGGAACGATCCATTTCATTAAAAAATGCCATAGTGGATAAAATGAATTGAATTGTGTACTGCTTAGGTTAAATTCTTCGCGCACCAACACTTGATCCATTCGATGCATGATAAATATGGCAATCAGCAAGCACCCAGATGGAAGTAATATATTACTAACTAAAAAATCCGTTGCGTCGAATATACTTTTATCAAAAAGCAGAACACCAGACAGCGTACTCGATGAGAGCGCAGATGGAATTGCAGCTACAAACACTACAATACCTATTAGCCATGTCATCGCTTTACGAGAACGTTTGCCATTCGCTGTCAGAGCCGCCACAATGATTTCATACAAACTGAAAGATGAAGTCAATGTCGCAAATAAGAATAAAATTAAAAATAATGCTAAAAACACTTGTCCTAACGGCAGTTGGGAAAAGACAGATGGTAATACCATAAATAACAATTCAGGTCCTGCTGCTGGTTCTTGTCCAAATGCAAAGACTGCTGGGAAAATAGCTAATCCCGCCAATAGGGAGACAAACAGATTCATCCCGACAACAGAAGTAGCCGAAGACGTCAAGCTGACATCCTTTTTCAAGTACGAGCTGTACGTGACCATACAGGAAAATCCAACAGCTAGCGAAAAGAACGATTGACCAAGCGCATATAACACAGACTCTCTTGTGATGCTTGAAAAGTCAGGTTTCAGGAAGAATGACACACCCTCCATCGCTCCTTCCAATGTTAGCGAACGAACGACTAAAATAATAAAGAAGAAGAATAATAGCGGCATCATATATTTATTCGCCTTTTCAATACCATTCTGTACTCCGGAAGAAACAACGAGTATATTCACTACTGTAAAAAGAAGCAAACCTAGCAAGGTAGTAGTAGGCGATCCAACTATCGAACCGAATTGTTCTGAATAGGATGCACCCTCGCTAATAATTTTCCCTGTAACAGACAAACCGCTATACACAAATACCCAGCCGCCTACCACACTATAAAAAGATAGCAAGAGAAAACAACCAACAACCCCTAATCGACCAATCCAAGGCCAAGCACTCGCAGGAGCTAACTTTTTGTAGGCACTGACAGCCTCCCTGCCCGAGCCTCGTCCAATAATGAATTCTGAAATGAGCATCGGCAATCCGATTAAAACGGTAAACACTACAAACAATAAGAAAAATGCCCCTCCACCGCTCATTCCAGTTACATACGGGAACTTCCAAATAGCTCCCAGGCCGATAGCAGCACCTGCTGATGACATAATAAAACCAAGTTTTGATGACCATTGCTCTTTCTGTTGATTCATAGCCTTACCCACTTCCCTTTATTTCTACTTATTACAGTTATACTGTACTACTTCATCAGAAACAAGGGGAAAATCGTTTAACTGAACATGCTTGTCTCTCATTTTTTTCTTTTTCAACAAATGTTCTTCACTGAAAAGCTCATTCGCAAGACGCTCACAATTTAGTTGATCGAAAAAGTCGATATATGTGGGTGCTTTGTCGAAGTATGGATTTTCATAGCGTTTTTCATTTACTACTTCCGACAAATAAGCTAACACTTCTTCCTCTGTATTCCCTTTATATCCAAATAGATCTTTATCCAAGTCTAAATATGAACCACGGTTAGCCAGAAATTCTGACTGATCGAATGTATAAAAAATAATCGACTTGTTCATATAGAGAAAATCCCATGAAATACTTGAATAATCCGTTATGAGCATATCTGCTTCGTTCAGCTCATCCATAATTAAAATCTCATCAAAACTAAAAAAAGACATCTGCTCTTTTAAATAGCCATCCCTCCGGAAATAGTTCTCATATTTTTTCATAAACGGATGCAAGATTACGCGCAATTCGATTTGA
Organism: Sporosarcina obsidiansis; assembly: GCF_009651005.1. Lineage (GTDB taxonomy): Bacteria > Bacillota > Bacilli > Bacillales_A > Planococcaceae > Sporosarcina > Sporosarcina obsidiansis. Next base: position 124,226 of record NZ_WHVW01000006.1, on the reverse strand, counting down.
TGATCGATCATGATAGACTGAAGAGTTTTACTTTGTAAAAGTCCCATAGTCGCCTGAAAGTAAGCACTCTCTTGAAATTCCTCCTCAGATAAATCAAATAACCATTCTCTCCAAGTGAACATCAGCAACACACGCTTTATTTGTTTAGGAGGCTGATTAGGTGGTAAGCGATCAAATCTTGCCATCCCCGTAATAACCAACTTCTCATCTGGTATCTCCCATTCATTATATTTTATTTCATACTCATACCTAGACGCGCAGTTGAAATAGTCGCATCTTTCTAGAAGGGGAACATCCTCTTCCTGAATTAAAATTTTCTTGAAGCATTCAATCCCATGACTAATATGAAGCATTTTTGTTTTTTTATTAAGAAAGATGAACTTATCTATGAACGGGGCGAGATCATAAATGATGGAATGTCCATGTACAGAATAGCTAGCTCTGAAAAACAATACATAATTCTGGAAGCTGCCAAGAGGAATTGCATTTGGAATAAGATGATTCTCTATGTAAGTAAATTGCGGATCATACATCCAATAGATCTTCATCTGATCAGAAAAATTCGATAGTACATATTGGTGAAATACCGCTGCATTATCTTCATATTTTTCTCCAAGATTACCGCCAATTAACATGATGGGTTGCGAATCATATCTATAAAACAATTTTACGACAATATAGGCAAGTAATATTTTGGTGGAATAATAAATTTTCAACAAGAAACTATTTTTCTTTAAATGCATTTCATCACCTCCAGGTTTCGTTTCTATCCCCCTTTTTTCTACAAAATAAACTATGAAATGTTTCCATTAGGCAAATTAAGGGTACTAGTTTTAGAGCTGTTTAAGCTTAACGAAAGGAGAAAAAAGACTTGAAAAGAAAAATACTATTTATCTCTGATCATGGGGATCCCCTAGAATCTCTTGGAAGCGAACAAGCTGGCGGACAAAATAATTATGTTAGACAACTTGCCCTTTCGCTTGAAAAAGAAGGGTACGCGGTAGATGTCGTGACACACTGGAACAGTCTTTACACTCCACAAATAGAACATTTTGGAACTGCCTCTCGGGTCATCCGACTTGCTGCAGGAGAGCAGAAATATATCCCCAAAAGTGAGCTTTTTCATTTGATACCAAGTTTTTATCAAGAGCTGATAGATACATTACACATAGAACAATATGATGTCATCCATACTCATTACTGGCTTTCTGGCTTAATTGGTTCATTGATTCAAAAAAATTGGAACACCCCTTGGATTCATACAAACCATTCTCTCGGTATCGCGAAGCAAAGAGCTACCGGCAACACGGAGCCTCATCGGCTTTCAACTGAAAGAATGATATTACGCTCGGCTGATTGTATAGTCGCGACCTCACAGACTGAAAAGAAGTTAATTGAGAACTTTATAGACAACCCCTCTCCGGTGCACGTCATTTCCATTGGGGTTGATCAAGCATTCCAACCAGTAAAAAACAAGTCTTCTGCATCTCCTTACTTTGCATTTGCTGGGAGATTACACACCTCTAAAGGAATTTATACTTTGCTTCAAGCATTCAAATCACTGATTAAAGAAGAACGTTTAGCCTCTCAATCCAAATTAATCATTGCTGGCGGCAGCGATTCTTGCATCTCACCTGAAACTAACTTGCCTAAAAATAAAAAGTTACGTCTAGCTGTCGAAGGAATGGAGCATCGAGTGAAATTTATCGGACCGCAAAGTCAACAAAAATTAGCTCGTTTATTTAGTAATGCAGTAGCTACAATTGTACCGTCTTACTATGAATCCTTTGGAATGGTTGCCGCAGAAGCACAAGCTTGTGGGAGTCCGGTTATCGCCTCAAAAGTAGGAGGTCTTCAAGACGTTGTGAAACATGGTGTAACCGGTTTACACGTAGAACATAAAAATCCTATTGTCTTGGCGCATGCCATGTCCACTTTATTGAATAAACCAAAACTAGCCAAAGCGCTTGGACAACGCGCAGTGGTCTATGCACAGCAAGAATTTAACTGGAGTGTACTTGCTTATAAAATGGCTCGTTTATATAAAGGAGTTGCCAATGAAAGACAAATCATACTTGCTCGCGACTGATCTTGATCATACATTAGTTGGTGATCCATCGTCGCTCTCTAATTTATTTACACATTATCAAAAACAGCAATTTGACGTCGCCCTCGTTTATGTTACTGGCAGACACTTGGATTCCGCTTTAAATTTAATTGAGAAGGAAAATTTACCGATACCCAATATTCTTATCACAGATGTTGGTGCAGCGGTTTATCTTGCCCCTGATTGGAAAGAAGACGAGGTATGGTCTGCTTGGATTAACGAAACATGGACTCCTGATGAGATTCTTCGGCTTTCGCAAAACTTCCCTTCACTAATTAAACAAGATCTTCCCCATCAAAGACGTATCTCGTTTACGCTTGATCCTGATCAAGCCGAACTGGTTCAGGCCGTTAAACAAAATCTAAAACAACACGAAATTTTACATCATATTGTTTTCAGCTCTGGCCGCGATCTTGATATACTTCCTGAACGAAGCGGAAAAGGCAAGGCGGTAGACTATGTACTTCGTAAGTATGCAAAGCCTGAAGTACATGTATTGCTTGCTGGCGACTCGGGGAATGATGCAGAAATGTTGTCTTTAGATTATCCGGCTGTCATCGTAGGAAATGCTCAAATCGAACTAGATGAATTACCATTTCATCCTCTTTTATATCGCGCTACCGAACATTATGCGGCTGGTATACAGGAGGCTTGGGATTACTACTATCCTAAAACGCAATAAAAACCAATTGGACTGATTAAGCCAATTGGTTTTTTACGCTACAGAAGTAATAGATTTTTGCAATAACATACGATAATATTTTAAATCTTCTTCGTAGACTTTTTCATATGTTGCTAAGCTGTTTTTACGAATTAATTCAAAGCATTCTTTATCAATTAGTTGATAGCGATCATTCAGTTGCGAAGCATTTTCCCATGCTGTGATTTCGAATGCTATATTCATTTCATCTTCTTCAATAAGCAAATTCATTAGTTCGACCGATGAAAAAATCTCTTTCATCGTATGGCTTTTTTTCATTGTGAAAATATCAACCGTCTTTGCCAATGACGCATCCAAAGCTTCGTGGTCCAATACATGTCCAAGTTCATGCATAGTAATCGTCTGTACATATGTTTCGAATGAACAGAAAGGAGCCATTTCCATATGTGATACTTGAAGTCTCTGTGCATCAAAACCAATATACTTACCAATAAAGTTATAACTCATATTAATCCCATCAAACACTTCGCGAAGGGGAACATTCATCTCCACAGACTCCATGACATCCGCAATAAGTTGTGAAAAATCTTTAGTCTGCAATTGTTCTTTCATTCTCATTCATCCCTATTTTTCTAATTTCTATATCTTTTACTTTTCTACTATAATATTCTATCTATTAATAGTAGTATATAACTTTTAAGAATATACATCAATACGTTAGAGGAAATCGTACATAATTTGTTATATTTACAATAAAAATAAACTGCATACAAAAAAGATGTTCTCGAATCTCAATCCTTGATTCAAGAACATCTTTTTAACTAATGATCATGTCTATAGCAGTGTCTCCATACAACTTTGAAAGCCACTTAGTTTTTATTATTACGCTGTTTCGAACGCGCTTCTCCACCTTTACGTCCGATTTCCTCATAAAAATCTTTATCGTGATTTTCAGAAGTAGCTTCTCCGCCTTTGCGCCCAATCTCTTGATAGAATTTGCTATCATGTTTCTTGGCAGTGGCTTCTCCGCCTTTACGTCCGATTTCTTCATAGAATTCACGGTCATGATTTTTAGAGGTAGCTTCTCCGCCTTTACGTCCCGCTTCTTTCAAACTCATTTTTTTATTGTCGTTGTCGCGATTGTTTCGGTTAGCCATGTATTACTTCCTCCTAGCATTTTCTACTATTTTTCAGCTCGTCGACTAGCTTAGTAGTTATATTCCCAGTTCACCATGAGCTAAACAAATAAAATCATTTTCTACTATTTATCGATAGAAAGAATTATGGAATGCCATCTATATCCTATTTTGTATAATCCTAAAACACCATATTTTCTTTTGAATAGTCTCTATATTCTTTCTGATGAAAAACACTTCAGTTTTGGACCATTCACAATAGAACTTATTATATCGGTTAGGTTATAAAGTTTCAGCTGTTCATGCAAACAAATTACATAACTTACTTAGTTGGTTCTTAATATTTCTTTTGCGTAACGATTTTCTGAACGAATCGCATAACTTTTTAAGGATTAGCCAACTTACATAGAAACCAATTTAGAAAGGAGAGATATGTATGGGACGTGATGAACATAAGACAGGCAGCAATAATTCAAGTTCTTTACCGCAGACACCTAAGAAACAAAAGATTGCTCCAGGTGATATGAAAGAAGAAATCGCACGAGAATTGGCCGAATTGCGTAAAAACCCGAAACGCGACAAGGGTGGTCCAACCAACGGAACCCGCTGGCCCTAATCCATCATGGAGCTATACTTTCTTATTTTGGGATGACTAAACACAAAAGCAGAGAAGGACGATGCGTTCCTTCTCTGCTTTTATTTCTATCGTTTCTTTTTCAGTGGGTCTACTTCATCAATCAATTTTTCCAAACGTTCATCCCACTGTTGAAGTAATGTATTCCATACTCTTGTAACGTAAAGTTTTTCTACCCGATTGTATACTGAAAATTCAACACATGGTATGAGCAAGTTATCTATGCTAGTAGGCGTTTCAATGTTGTCTAACACCATTTGTAAAGACCCTTCCGTCGTTTCGGCTCCCGCTGAAAGAAGAGCATCACGCCATTGCTCCTGATCTACATCCTCTATTTCATTTATTTGCTTCTTGGCTAAACGAAAGGGGGTAATATTTGCAGAAATAGGTTTCTCTTGCTCTTCACACAAGATAGCATGATGACATGCACTATAATAAAAATTCTTCTCTTTTTTCTCAGCTGGATGTTCATAAATCCCAGCTTGTAGTTGCTCCACTCCAACTTGGGTAAGTTCAAAGACTTCTTTTCTCTGTCGAATCATGTTCGTTAGTTGCATTCTATTGACTAAATCCTCTATAAATAATGGTTCTACAGCAAGAAAATCAGCTACTACCTTTGGGTCTGACACCTCTAATTTTTGTATGGTCAGCAATATCATTTTCATTAGAATGTCCATAGTCGTTCTTTTGATCGTTGTATACCGAACTTTTACAAGCTGAACAGGTAATCCCCAAATTACAGACTGTTGAATTTGTTGGTCAGGCTGTTGGTGTATCTCTTGCTGCAATTTTTTCCGTAGAGATTCCACGCGCTCACCTTTCTCTCATTAGCATTCCATTTTCTTCATACCGCCACACTGCTCAACAACGTTTTGAAGCTGACGGTACATGTCCCGTGTCGATGCGCTCTTTGTTCTAACGGTAAACATTTCTGAACTTCCTACAATAATTAATAATTCCCTAGCACGGGATAATGCCACATTCAATCGTCGATAGTCTTTAGCAAAACCAATATCACCGTTTGAATGATCATGATTTCTAACAAAACTTAAAATGATGATATCCATTTCCATTCCTTGAAACTTATCAACTGAACCCGTTCGACAATGTAACTGCTTAGGCTGAAGTTCCTGCTGGATCAAACGATCAATCCGCTTCACTTGCTCGCCATAAAAGCTAATAACTCCCACGCTTTTCTTATCCTCCGCTTTCATACGACCTTCTGCTTTTGCCAGTTCAGTCGCCTGTTCAATTTCCACCAAGGTATCTCGAATAACTGTGAGTTCAGATTCATTAAATCGACTGGTTCCCCCTTTGACTTTGTCTTCGAAAAATGGAGATTGATTCGGTGTATCTAACCAAAGTAAATGATCATTCCTTGAAATTATGGGGCTCTCCAATAAATGGTCTCGCATCTTATCGGAATCAGATAGTCCACATTGCAATTCATAATTCCCTTCCTTATAAAAAGGGGCGATCGTATCCATAATTCTCTCATGCATACGATATTGTATACTGAGCATGGTTTTATTTTGCTTCGGAAGTGTTCGAAATAGCCTTTCGAATAACGATTCATTCAATAGCTTTTTCATCTCCCGCTGAACTTCGGGATCTTTCTGTTGGTCTACTAGTTCATCCATCGTTTCTTGCCCGACTAACGGTGGCAGTTGATGATGATCGCCAACAAGAATGACTTTTTTTCCTTTTAGCATGGGCAATAGCAATTCAGGCGGTGTAGCTTTTGATACTTCATCAATAATCACTACGTCGAATACTGGATATTCTTCCATAAACTTTTTGGAAGCGGAAGCGACACAAGTGGTGCCGATGACATTCGCATGTTCTACATATAGCTTTCTAATTTCATCCAGATCATAATCATTTGCCTCTTGCAAAAGAAGCTCCCATTGCGCTTGTAATTCCTGCAAAACAGGCAACTGCTCTCGTTCCTTGATCAATTCTTGGAATTCCTTTTCCGTTTCGCGAAGTGCATCTACTATTTGTGACAACTGCCGCTCTAAGTCAGGTATTATTAATTTGACTATTTCATCCATTCGCTCTTGTAACTGACTATTCTCTTGTTGTAGTTGCTTTCTCTGCTGTTCTAGTGTCTCGCTTTTTTGTAGTTGCTCTTCTTGTTGCAGTTTCATCAGAAGTAACTGTTGCTTTTTATTTGCTAATGTTTTAGTAGCTTGGGTAATTTTTTGCATCTGTTGCTGGCATTCGAAAATAGACGTCTCGATTGTGTGTATTTCACGAGTTACTCCCTCCGAATTCCACTTCTCATCGGGCGGATCATTAATTTTTAGCCAACTATCCAGTTGCTGCTGTATCTCTTCTTGTTGCTTTTGCAGTTCCGCTTCCTGTCGCTGAAACTGTTGAATTTTATGTTGCATTTCACGTTGTTGAGTTTTCAAGTTTTGAAGAACATTCTGTTTGACTTCAGTAAATAGCTTCTTCACAGTTTGTATTTGTTGTTGCTGAATCACTAATCCTTTTGTGCGCACCTCTTCTTCTTTTCCATAAAACAAAGATATCCCTTGCGCAATCTTTTGTAAGACGGCTGTTTTCACTGATGAGGTGCCCGAGTGTTGCAATGCGGTTTTGGTCGCTGGATCGACTAAGAATCTGCCGAGTCGATCGATCATATCATGCATTTCTTGTACCGTTGTAAAGTTGTCGGTAGAGCGTTTTTCAATAGTTGTGATGGGATAACGATGGATCAACAAAAGCCGTTCAGTTTTTCCAATAGCTGTTTGGAATCGTTCATAAAGTTCTTTCCATTCTTGAAATTCGTATGAAAATTCACCTGTTTCGATTGCTTTTATAAGGCGCTGTAATTCATTCGACTGTAAGATGATATGGATTGGCAGTTCTACACGGTGTTCAGCAAGTACTTTTTGCAAAGCTTCCATTTTATTAATTGTTATTATTTTTTCGTAAGCTACATGTAATACATTTTCTTGCATTGGTAATTCATTACGTTCCGTTATGAGGTTTTGACGTGTGCGTGCTACTTTTTGCAAGTTCTCTTGCCATTCGATGTAAATCCGAAATTCTTTTAACGTCTTCAACTCGCTTTGCAAGACTGTCAATTGCTCTGTTACTTTTTCTTCACTTGGCAGTTGGCTTAGCATCGAATGCAACTCGTTAATTTCCAGCGTAAGTTGCTGCATTTCTTGTTCTGTTTGTTGGATCATCTGGCGTTTTTCTGAAAGTTGCATGGTAGCTTGTTCTATAGTTGATTGTTTCGCTGAAAACTGACCTTTTAACTCGAGTAGTTGTTCTTGCAGAAGGTTTTGCTCATCTATCTGTTCTATTAGCTCGCATTTAGTGATTTTATGCTGCTTAATCATTTGTTCAAGCTGCTCTATGCGTTCCTGCATTTCTAGATCCTTCGCTTTATATACAGCCCGTGTAGCTCGTACTGTTTCTAGCGTTTCATTTCGCCAATTCAACGCTACATTTTCTTCAATAAATCGCTTACCTTCCTCTTCGATGCTCTCGGATCGACCATATCGTAAAATTCGCGTCGCTGGGTCCATTAATAAACGCCCCAGTGCATTATCTACAGCGAGATTCGATTGAGATGCAACCAATGTCCGTAAGCCCGCCTTAACATTCTGGTAACAAATCTCAGAAATTACTGTCGTTTTCCCTGTACCTGGTGGGCCTTGAATAACATAGAGATCATGTGATTTCATCGCTCCTGTAACAGCTTCCCTCTGATATTCATTTAAATTATTATGAAATTCTAATTCAGGGTTTTTATTGTTAATCTGTACTACAGGACGTTCTTCAAATAAAATTTTCTCTAAATTAGCATTTGCTGCAAGTCCGTCTTGCAAATCTTTGAAACCTTTGCGTAGCCTTCTGATCTGGCTTAATTCAGCAAAATTTGTGAGGACTAATTTTTTATTCCTTTTAGGTAGCCATTGTTCCTGACGTGATCTCATCTTAAAGCGTTGATTCAGTTCTACTACAATAAGGTTTTGAGATTTTTGCACGTCGACGATTTGTCCTATTTCTGTAGATAGCTCCATGACCTTTACGCTGAAGCCTTTCAACTGCTTCCAGTTTTTAGTTTGCAAGTCTTTGCAATGAAGACGAAGCTTTGTAAAATCACTAGTAAAGCTGGATTGAGTGAAGGTACATGAAATATCTTCTACATCTGCATTCTTCTCGGCAATTTGCAGATAGCCTTCCCAACTCTCAATTCGTTTTTTCACGTATTCTGAACGCTCTTCTGCTATAGGCAGTTCACGCATTCTTGTGTAAAATTGAATAGGTAAAGCTACTCCTGCTCGATTCAATCGGAACTTTACTGCTATATGAAGCCGACGATTCGTCTGGACAGGTTCCTTTGCTCCCCTAACATGAAAGCCTGTAGCAACGAAGCCATCTGGTTTAAGAACACATTCCATGACCGCCACTCGTTGTTGAACTTCTTTTGCAAACTTTTTATTGGTATGAGGATCAAAGTATAAGGAGTATGATTGGTTTCCTTGACGATTAGCAGGTTTTTTCTCAATATATATATCAAAAGTGGACTCAGACGAAACAAATGCCTGTTCACTTAAAAACCATTGTTCTAAACCTTTACGAGCATTCTTTGTAATTTCAAGACTACAAGTGACGACTCCGATCTTTACATCATGACTCATGTAGTACATATCTTTCTATAATATAAGGGGTTTTCTTAGCAAGATTGACGATCATGCTTCTCCCTAGCTGTTCATTGTTCAAAGCCTTCACCTCAGTGCTTTATTATAGATCAAAATTTCTCTTATCGCGAGAAAGAAAAACACCTTCCCGAACAATACTAGGAAAGTGTCTATAGCTATTTATTTACATAACCTCTTTAATTTCTGCTTCTTGCTGTGAAGAACGTACAGATGCATAAAAAAATTCTCACTAAATATGTTTAGCTATTATGATCAGTGGGTATCATAATCATAACAAGGCAAACTGATGGAATTATGAACGGACTATTACAATTTGGGTCCTATATTCCAGCAGAGCTGCACAGCCTTGGCGGAAAATTTTCTTTACTGGCAACTGGTACACTCGATTGTTGTAAGAATCTTTTTTATGGATTCCACAGTAGTACAAGTAGTAAAAGTAAGTTTTTTGTGCAAGTGCAATTGAATGAACTGCTCCTGTTATGAAGTTGAGCAGTGTAGTCGAATACGGCGAGAGTACATTTTTTCGTCAGTATGGAAGTCGCAACAATAAAATTTTCCGCATTTTTAAGAGGTAGGGGATTGTCAGAAGTCGGTATCTTCCGATGAACGACGGTCCTCTACTTTTTTTGTCATCAAGCTGTAGTGTTTATTCTGAGAAAATCAGGGAAAACAAAGAGTAAGCAACTACTATGAGGAGGAATTCTTGATGAAAAAAAGAATGGCGTTAACAGCTCTTGGATTAGGCGCAGCTTATTTAATGAGAAATAAGGATTCACGTGAGAAACTTTCTAAGCAATTTGATGATTTTTCCAATACTCCAATGCGTGGGGAACGTTCACGCACAAACCACCAGCAGCATGAATCGAAAAAAGGGCTCTTAGGAACTTTATTTAACTGAACCCTTATTACATTCTGAAAGTAAAGGAGTCGATGTCAATGAACGAAAAGAAAAAAGTGTTTACAGAAAAAGATCGTCCAAATGCAAAAGGCCCCTATATGGACAATCCAGAAAATTTACGAACCGATAAAGAAAGCATTTACGATATGCATGAAGATATGCAAACAGTAGATCCCATCCCCCTAGAAGATGTACGAATGGAAGCTGAAGAGGAGCGACACCACCGTGAAACAAAAAACCGTTCTTCAAGCGAAGAAAAATATAATAAAGAGTAAGCATGAGGAGCTATTCCTCGTGTCAGACTGTAGACAAAAGCAAAGTAAGTGGGAAGAATACCGTTGATCTACATTCCAGGCGGACGCGTTCCGCGGGCATGGCTTCAGCCTCCTCGTCGCTACGCTCCTGCGGGGTCTTCAGCTCATGCTATTCCCGCAGGAGTCGCCGCCTTCCACTACGATCAACTAGCGTATTTCATTGATTTTAGTAAGTAGCTTATCTATCTTAAAAAAAACAGAAAGCCTACATTTTTTGAATAAGATTAGTTTGTCTACAAGCTGGCACGAGGAGCTATTCCTCGTGTTTTTTCATGCTATTCATTTTGTATAGTACAATACCCCCTCTTTCCTTCCACAATAATTCAAAAAGTTCACCAGATCGACACGACTTACGACCTACTTTCTCTCTATAATTAAGTCATTATGTACTCATCTAGTGAGTAATTGAAAGGAAGCGAACCGATGATTGAACTGATTGCAACAGCTGAATCCATGGGACAGGCACAGAAGTTGCTAGAAGCTGGCGTGAACACGCTTTACATAGGAGAAGATGAATTCGGACTTCGATTGCCGACTTCTTTCTCACGAGAGGAACAAAAAGAATTGGTTCACCTGGCACACCATACAGGTTGTAAAGTAATCGTTGCTGTAAATGCGCTTATGCATAATGATCGAATCAAAACGGTTGTGCCCTATTTACAATTCTTACATGATATCCAAGTCGACACAATCACAGTCGGCGACCCAGGCGTCATTCATCTGCTGAAGAAGCACCAAATCGACATCCCTTTTATTTACGATGCGCAAACAATGGTCACAAGTGCAAATCAAGTGAACTTTTGGGCGAAACGAGGAGCAATCGGAGCCGTACTTGCGAGAGAACTGACCAAAGAGGAATTGCTATTGATCAGCAAACAGGCGATCGTCCCTGTAGAAGTACTTGTTTATGGAGCGACGTGTATCCACCAATCAAAACGTCCACTAGTCCAAAACTATTTTAATTATGTGGGAGAATCAAATACCACAAATGAACGCTCACTTTTTTTAGCAGAACCGAAAAAAGAAGAAACACATTATTCCATTTATGAAGACCGGAACGGTACGCATATTTTTGCTACGAATGATGTAAATTTGAGTGAACAACTGGACATACTTGCCCGTGCTGGGATTACGCAATGGAAATTAGATGGTCTTTTTACAAAAGGGGATCGTTTTGTTGAGTTGGTAAAACTCTTCTCTGAAGCACGAAACACACTCAACACTGACAATTGGTCAAGCGAATATGCGAGTGATATTACGAAACGAGTACAGCTACTTCATCCGGCTGAACGATCTTTGGATGAAGGCTTTTTTGTGAAAAATCCAGAGGACATTCAATAAGGAGAATCCGTGATGACAACAACTGTAAAACGTGTAATTACAAAAAAACCTGAAGTACTTGCTCCTGCCGGAACGTTAGAAAAACTAAAAACTGCTATTCGCTACGGAGCAGATGCTGTGTTCATTGGCGGTAACGCATATGGATTGCGAAGTCGTGCGGGAAACTTTACGTATGAACAAATGCAAGAAGGAGTTGAGTTTGCGAAACGCTATGGCGCAAAAGTATATGTCGCTGCCAATATGGTGGCGCATGAAGGCGACGTGGAAGGTGCCGGAGACTTCTTCCGGACATTGCGAGATATTGGAATCGATGCTGTGATTGTATCAGACCCTGCACTGATTGAAATTTGCGCGATGGAAGCAGAAGGGCTGCCTATTCATCTCTCTACACAAGCTTCCGCCACAAACTATGAAACGTTGAATTTTTGGAAATCAGAAGGGCTGGAACGTGTGGTCTTGGCACGGGAAGTCAGCATGGAAGAAATTAAGGAAATTCGTCAAAAGACGGATGTCGAAATTGAAGCATTTATTCATGGCGCGATGTGTATTTCCTATTCAGGACGCTGTACGCTATCGAATCATATGGCGGATCGCGATGCCAACCGCGGTGGCTGTACACAATCTTGCCGCTGGAAGTATGGCTTATTTGAAGTAGATGAGGCTGCTGAACGTTCTTCCATGTTAGGTGGCGAGGAAGAAGAAGCATTTTCTATGAGCGCTGTGGATATGGCGATGATTCGCTCCATTCCCGATTTAGTGGAAAACGGAGTCGACAGTTTAAAAATCGAGGGCCGTATGAAATCGATTCACTATGTTTCAACTGTAGCCAATGTATATCGTAGGGCAATCGATAAGTATTGCGCAGATCCCGACAACTACGTCTTCAATCAAGAATGGGAAGATGAACTGTGGAAAGTAGCACAGCGTGAATTATCCAGCGGCTTTTATTATGGAGTCCCAAGCGAACACGAACAACTCTTTGGGAAACCTCGTAAAATCCCCGCCTATAGTTTTATTGGCCAAGTGCTCGACTATGACGAAGAGACGAACGTCGCAGTGATTCAACAACGTAACAACTTCGGAGTTGGTGATCAGATCGAATTTTACGGTCCGAATTTTGTCCATTTCGAGCAGACAATCAGCGAACTGTGGGATGAGTACGACCAACCGATCAACCGTGCTCCAAACGCCATGATGACAGTCAAAATGCGTGTCGATCAACCTGTACAACCTTTTGACATGATGAGAAAACAACGATAACAAACAGGCGCTTCACTTCATGTGAGGCGCCTGTTCTTATGTCATTTTCAATAAAGCGTCCGTCCCTTTCATTCCTGCTGTTATACCGAGCTGTTCCGCTTCTAGCGTCACCGACTCCAACGGTGCTGCCAAAAGCTGTTCAATTGTTTTCACTCCAACCGCACGTCCTGCAATAATCTTCCGATCAGCCAACACGCTGTTGAGTAAGCTGACGTCCAACGCACCGCACATAATATACCCTTTGTCATTCGAAACTGTCAGTAACGTCGTCTTTGGCAATCTGACCGTTACCGCTTGAAATGACTTCCCGTCAATTAGGATCGATTTATTTTCAATCAATTCATTCGCCCCTTTCCATTCCAATATATGAAAGGCAGGTGGAAAAGTTGCTTCTTCAGTGAAAGACAAAAACATCTCATGCGCTATCTGCAGGAGATGTTACTCTAGTAAACGAAAATCGAACTAGTTCCGTTTGTTCTTCAAACCCATGCAAGCGGGCGGCAAAGGATTCAATCGGCATTTCACGAATTTTTTCTGGTTGTTCTTCAGCTAACTGTTTATACAAATCACGATGGATTACCACGTCACCGCCCTTGCTTTGCTGCTGAATACGTGCAGCTTTGTTAACGGTTCCACCGAAGTAATCGAGTACGTCATTCGCATTTACTGCAATCACTGAACCCGCATGAAAGCCTACTTTCACTTGGACTGGCTGAGACAATTCTTCATTTAAGTGGGGCAGACTGCGCTGAATTGCGACCGCTGCTTCAAACGCGTCCAAATTACTAGTAAAGGCGCCCATTATGGAGTCACCTATCGTTTTGACGACCGTTCCCTTATGTTCTTTAATATGTTTCATCAAGTAATTAAAGTGCTTTTGTACATCGGAGTAAGCCCGTGCATCTCCTATTTGCTCATATAATTGTGTTGAATCCTTTAAATCAGTAAACAGAATAGCCATATGTCCAACACCAATCTGAAGGCCAGGCGCAAGGACTTCCGATCCCAGCAAATCGCGGAATAATTGCAGCGATGTAACTTCTCTCGCTGTCAAAGCGTACGAATCCCAATCTTGTTTTTCTATGACCAAAACAATTTCTTGATCGGTTTCATTGGAGATTTCATATAGGCTAGCTTGCGGAAACGTTAATTGAGTAAAACCATTCGTCGTATACGTGATGGCGGCTGACTCACAAATTGAACCTGAAATTTCTGCGGTATCATTCTGCTTTAGAACTCTGCACCTAATAGGCTCATTAACAAGAGGCCACTTAACAGTTTTTTTACTGCGGGGAGCAATCCTAAATTGTCCTAGGACATGAGGTGACTGGACAGGTCCATTAATACAGAAAGTCGTCTGATTGGTTTGACGGATTGCCGCATTGACATGAAACTTCATTTCAACATAGCGGTCAAAATCCAATTCATAATCTACACCGCATAATTCACAGTGTACAGAATTGGTCATCTGCTTCAGCACGGATGCTTTTCCTTTTGGCACACGACAGTTCGGACACATCAGATTCCAATCGTAGTCGAGCAATCCTGCAGCATTCGCAAATAGAAACAGTTCCACAGTTGCATATCGATCAAACTGATGGCTAGCTGCCCACCAATAGGGCTGCATATCGGTTACTTCTTCGTCCGCACCAAAACGAATGGTGTCCTCTAATGCTTGGATCATCTCTTCATTCAGGAATGTGTCCCTTAACAAAGAGATCGCTTTTTCTAAACGAGCAGTCTCCAACTCAATCTTCATTTTGCCAAGAGGTACTTTCTTGCCATCACTTTTTTCGAATTCCAAAGCGTATGTAATCATATTACGCAACTGCGGATAGACAATTGTCTGTAAAGCCACTTTCCCAAGTGCATAGCGGCAGGTAAAGTCTCCGTGAAGATGCATTCTGGTTTTCCCTTCAGGAAGCGGTTCTAGACGAATCGACCAAAACACGGAAGTATATGGCCCTTCAATATATTCCCGTTCTACTGAATAATAGGAATGGCGCACCCATTCAAATACATGCTCTTTCCACTTCATTTTGATCAACCCAAAAACTACTGTTTCCGCCCAACGGATGAGTTGATCATCTTCCACTGTAAATTGTTTAAAGTTCACTGGAAACATTCCCACATACTTGTTCAACTCATTCGTATTGGCAAGCAAATCCCAAACGATCGAAGGCTTCAAATTCAATACACGTTCATCTCGAAAATGAAGAACGTTTTTCATTTCACACATCACTTCCATCTATGAATTCATCACGGATCGCAATAAACTGGTCTAAGTTATCTAAAAATAAATCTACTAATCTAGGATCAAATTGTTTGCCACGTTCTTCTGCCATATACGTAGTAATCTTCTCTAGCGGCCAAGCCTTTTTATACACGCGATCGCTACCCAGCGCGTCAAAAACATCTGCAACTGCAGTGATGCGGCCATAAATGTGGATGTCCTCACCCTTCTTACCTTTAGGATAGCCATTGCCATCCCATCTCTCATGATGTTCATTGGCAATAATGGAGGCAATTTGCAACAATTCACGTTTCGATTTTTTAAAAACATTATGACCGATTGTCGTATGTTGCTTCATTAGCACAAACTCATCCTCGGTTAGTTTACCTGGTTTCAATAAAATACTATCTGGAATTGCCACCTTCCCAATATCATGCATGGGAGAAGCATATTTGAATTTCAGCGCTTCACTTTCGGGAATACCGGATAAACAAGCTAGCAAATAGGAATACTTCGCTACGCGTTTCACATGAAAGCCTGTTTCTTGCGATCGACTTTCTCCGATTTCACCCATTGTAGTAATAATTTCTTTCTGTGTTTCTACTAATTCATTGCGTAAAATGAACGCTTCCAATGATTTACCGGCAAAGTTGGAGGCGATTTTTAGTAGCTCCAGGTCATGATCTGTAAATATCTTGGTTTCTGTCAATTTATTGATAGCCTGGAACGCACCAATAATGGAACCTTCTGCATTGTGAAATGGTATACACAGTACAGAGTCAGTTCGATAACCGGTTTCTTCATCTATAGTTCGGTTAAAGCGGCTGTCACAATACGCATCCTCAATATTCAGCTCTTTACCCGTCCTCACAGTGTAACCAACTAAACCGCTATCATCAGGTATCGTGATCTTCTGCACGCCATGCCCACCTACCGTCCAGAGAAGTTTCTCACTCTGCTCATGCAGCCAAACAGTACAGCGGTCAGCAGACACTAACTCCTTGCCCAGATCGGCTAAGTTCATGACCATCTTTTCAATATCTGTTTCAACTGTTATCTTTGTCATGTATTCAAAAATAACAGCTAGCAAACGATCCGATTCAAGTCTCGCTATCTTGCTAGTTGGCATCTTCGCCACCCCCTTCCCAGAAAAAATTTTCTGTATTTTTCATATTTATGTTAATATTATCATGATAGTTATTCGAAATATAGTTACTAGGTTTCACTTTTCATTATGGAGGACCGTCCAATGAATCTATTCACTTATTTACTTCTCGGCCATTTAGTTGGAGATTATTTATTACAATCCTCATGGATGGCGATGAATAAAGCTGATAAATTGTTTCCTTTGCTAACTCATTGTTCTATCTATACATTCTCTGTAAGTACAGCTGTAATAATCGGAGGATTTCCTTTACCTATTATCGCTGTAGTGATCATTTTTATTAGTCATGTCTGGTTAGACAAACGTATTTTTGTCGTCTGGTGGACCAAAAAAATAATGGGTGTCAAACAGCCAGAAGGTAATTGGTTACTCATCATGACAGACCAAACATTTCATTTACTCGTTTTAGGTTTTGTCGCGCACTTCTTCTATCGGTAAAATAGGACCATTTTTCAAGTTCTCCTTGTGAGAACTTTTTATTTTTGTCTAAAACAAGAACTTAAGTCTTAGATTTCTTTAAAAAAATAGAAATAAATGCTTGAATTTGTATAGTGGTTTGAATTATTATATAAAAATGTTACGAAGACCATTCGTTTCAAACAATCAAAAGGAGTGTGGCATGATGGGGAGCATTACAAGAGAAGACATTTATAAGTTTGTAGAAGAAAAGAACGTGAATTTTATTCGTCTTCAGTTCACTGACATTTTTGGCATGATTAAGAACGTAGAGATCCCAGTCAGCCAGCTCGATAAAGCACTAGATAATAAGATGATGTTTGACGGGTCTTCTATAGAAGGTTTTGTACGGATTGAGGAATCCGATATGTATTTAGTACCTGATTTGGATACGTGGATGGTGTTCCCTTGGCCTTCTGGAAAAGGAAAAGTAGCTCGTCTCATTTGTGATGTCTACACAGCAAATGGGGAACCGTTTTCAGGTGATCCTCGTGGAAACTTGAAACGAGTCATTCAAGAAATGAAAGAGATGGGCTTTACAGATTTCAACTTAGGACCAGAACCAGAATTCTTTCTTTTTAAACTAGATGATCAGAAACAGCCGACAATGGAATTAAATGACCATGGTGACTATTTTGATTTGGCACCGATGGATTTAGGTGAAAACTGTCGTCGAGATATTGTGTTAGAGCTAGAAGAACTTGGCTTCGAAGTGGAAGCATCTCACCATGAAGCAGCCCCTGGCCAACATGAAATAGATTTTAAATATGCAGATGTTCTGACTGCTTGTGATAATATCCAAACATTTAAACTAGTCGTGAAAACAATGGCACGAAAACACGGACTTCATGCCACCTTTATGCCAAAACCTTTATATGGAGTTAGCGGATCAGGCATGCACTGTAATGTTTCTTTATTTAAAGATGGAGAAAATGTATTTTTTGATGAACTCGATGATCGTAAACTAAGCAAAACAGCATATCAATTTATGGCAGGTGTACTGGATCATGTTCGAGGCTTTACTGCCATCACAAATCCGACTGTCAACTCGTATAAACGATTGGTACCAGGCTATGAAGCTCCTTGTTATGTAGCTTGGTCTGCACAAAACCGTAGCCCACTAATCCGGATTCCAGCTTCTCGTGGCATGAGCACGAGAGTGGAAGTGCGTTCCGTCGACTCTTCTGCCAATCCATATTTAGCATTAGCTACTATTCTGAAAGCAGGACTGGACGGCATTAAACGAGAACTTGAACCGCCAAAACCTGTTGACCGCAACATTTATGAAATGAAGTCGACAGAACTAGAAGAAAACGGGATAGAGACATTACCGACAGACCTAGATCATGCACTGATCGCTTTATCGGAAGATACGGTGATCCAAGAGGCCCTTGGTAAACACATCTACGCGAACTTCAGTGAGGCGAAGCATCGGGAATGGGAGAGCTACCGAATCACGGTTCACCCATGGGAACTTGAGCGTTATATGAAAATGTATTAAGAGAAGGAGCTGTCCTGAAAGTGAAATATCTTTCAGTGGCAGTTTTTTTGCAGCTATGAGCGGTCGGCTGAGGTTTATGATCACATATGTGGTTTCTATGAGCGGTTGGGTGAGATTTCCGATCGAGCATTACGTACCACACAACCAGCCAAACGAGTCGTTTACCGCATATTTCACCTTCTTACAAACACTAGGATAATCAGAAATTTTCCTATCCATACAAAAATAAGAGCTGTCCGAAAAGTCAGGTGAAAAACGACTTTTCGGACAGGCTCTTTTTATTGTTCATTCGCTTTCTGCGGTTTACTATAGAGAGCAGGGAGGAATGGGTATGAAGACGATTTGGCATAATGGGCTTTTTTATACGATGCAAAGTGAAGGACACACAATAGATGCACTACTAACAGAAGATGGAAAAATAACAGCAGTCGGTTCCTATGTTGAGTTGAAGGAACAAGCAGAACAAGCCATCGACTTGCAAGGAGCTATTGTCTATCCCGGCTTTATCGACAACCATATGCACATCATCGGTCAAGGTGAAAAGTTGCTCAGGTTGGATCTTTCACATGCTACATCTTCCAATGACATGATGGATATGTTGCTGCAAGCATACTCCGATCTTCCGGAGGATGAATGGTTCATTGGAGAAGGCTGGGATGAAAATAATTTTCCTGATAAAAAAATCTTCACGCGATATGAACTTGATCATGTGACAACCTCTCCTATGCTACTCAAACGTACCTGTTGGCATGCTGCCATTGTTAATTCGAAAGCATTAGAAATGGCAGGCATTACAAAAGATACACCTGACCCCGTGGATGGTGTCATTGAGCGTGATGCTAATGGAGAACCTACTGGATTATTAAAGGAAGGCGCTATGCAAAGAGTGTTACGACTATTGCCAGAACCATCCGAAGCATACGTTACCAAAGCATTACAAACTTCAGTAGATCACCTACTTTCCGTAGGTTTAACAGGCGTTGTGACAGATGACTTAGGCTATTACGGCAACTACCATACACCCTTACAAGCATTTAACAAGGTACTAGGAAGCGAAAGAAAATTCCGTGCGCATCTATTACGCCATTTCAGTGTATTTCCACAACTAATGGAAGAGCAAGCTACATATAATAAACCTTGGGTCGAACCGGGTGAAATGAAATTCTTTATTGATGGAGCTTTGGGTGGTAGAACCGCGTTATTAAGTAGGCCCTATGCAGATGAACTGAGTAATATAGGTACTGCTATGTTGACTGATGCGGAACTTGAGGACTATATTAAACTGGCTCGTAGCTACGGAGAAGCCGTCGCTATCCATGTGATTGGTGATCTAGCAGTTGAAAAAGCACTAGATATCCTGGAAAAGTATCCCGTTTCTGAAGGGAAACGGGATCGTTTTATACATGTGATCTTGTTGCGAGATGATTTGGTGGAGCGTATGGAAAAACTTCCAATTGTTTTAGATATCCAACCCACTTTTGTTCCGTCTGATTTCCCTTGGGTCCAAGAGCGTCTTGGCATGGACAGACTACATTGGGCATATGCCTGGAAACGACTTCTCGATAAAGGTTTCATTTGTGGAGGTGGTTCCGATGCACCGATTGAAGATCCCAATCCATTACTTGGAATCCACGCTGCAATTGCCAGACGTCAACCATTCGAACAACATGAAGGCTATTTGCCGAATGAAAAGTTAAGCCGTTTTGAAGCAGTTCAACTTTACACCTCTGGAGCCGCCACTACCATTGGAAAAGCTAACTTCCGCGGTCGTCTTGCAGTTGGTTTTGATGCAGATTTTACGATACTCTCAGAAGATATATTTTCAGTAGACACCGATCATATACCAGAAATCACTGTAGATAAGACCGTCGTTGCAGGTGAAGTTATGTATAAACGAAAAAAGAATGACTGATTAGTGTTTATCGTGTGGTGTAGAGGGAAAACTCCATAAAAGGAGGTCATTACTTGGAATTGCTGCATGTAAATAAAACAGTCAATTGGAAAAATTTAACTCGTAGTGTGCTGATTCCTGTAGTCGGAGGTTCAATCGTTGGGTGGTTGGCTAATCGTAATACTCAAGAACAATACGCACAGTTGGAGAAGCCATCTTTTTCTCCTCCAGGCGCTGTCTTCCCTGTCGCATGGACCGCACTCTACACGATGATGGGCATAGCGAATTACCGTGTAGAGCAAAAACAAGAGCAATTGAAACGAAAAGATTCTGCCGCTCAACTGTATGATGTCCAATTAGGACTCAATTTCCTTTGGTCTTTTTTATATTTTAAGTGGAATTTACGAGGCACGGCATTGGTCGAAATGACCATTTTATTAGGTGCAATCGCTATGACTGCTTATGAATTCAATAAAACCGATCGGACTGCGGGTGCATTAATGGTCCCCTACATTGGATGGGTATTGTTCGCACTTACATTAAACTACTCTACTTGGAAATTGAACAAATAAAAAAGCGCCAGAAGTCTGGTCGCTTTTTTATAAATAAGTTTGAATGGCATCTAGTAAACTGTAGCCACCTAGGAATACAGCTACTAATATAACGATTGCACCAATGATATTCATTAACATTGAATTGCGGTTATTTCCTAATAATTTTTTATTGTTCATTACGATAAATAAGTAAATCGCAACGACTGGAAGTAATATTCCATTTAATGCTTGTGCCATTAGTAAAACATCCATTGGGCTAAAACCGATTGCTGAAGTAATAATCCCAATAACTATAACTGAAGCAAAAACAATTTTAAACTTTTTATTCTTCATTCCACCTTCCCACTTCAGCACGCTGCCAATCGCAACTGCTGCACCGAGAGGACTTGCAATAGCAGATGAAAAACCTGCAGCAAAAATACCAATACATATAAACAGTTTTGCCCATGATCCGAATAACGGTTCCAATTGTATAGATAGATCAGCTACACTATTTACTTCCATACCATACATTGTAGAACCTGCTGTGATTAATACAGCAGCTGTGATTAATCCACCTACACTGATCGAGATAATTGTATCCCATCTCGCTTCTTTCAAATCACTCACTTGAGTCCAGCGTTCTTGCACCATAGACGAATGAATAAAGAAGTTATATGGAACGACCGTTGTACCGATTAATGCAATAATCAAAATCATGGAACCCGTTGGAATACTTGGTACGAATGCTCCTGCGAAGACAGCACCAATATCTGGCTTGACTACGATCATCGTTGTGATAAAAGTAATACTCATTATCACTACTAGTGTAATCATAACTTTCTCAATCAATTTATAGCTACCAGATAGCCCTAAAAACAAAATCGCAACCCCTATGAAAGGGCTTACAACGTTAGCAGGAATTGACGTCAAAGTTGAGATTCCTAAAGAAGTACCCATCAAATCCCCTGAGATATAAGCAGCACATCCAACACCTATCGAGATAATAACAAGCCAAATGGATGCGAACTTCAGGAGTGGTTGTTGAAACTGATCGTGTATTGCTTCTCCCAATCCTTTTTTTGAAACAATTCCGAGACGAGCGGACATTTCTTGTAAAACAATCGTCGCAATAATCGAAAATACTACTGCCCATAAAATAGCAAAACCAAATGATGCCCCAGCCCTAGTTGCTGTCGTTACTGTTCCAGGTCCGATGAATGAAGCCGTAATAATTGCACCTGGCCCCATTGATTTCACTTTTGCCATGAAACCTTTCTTCTTAACCACTTCAGGAGTTGTCATGTTAGCCGTCATCTTCCTTCACCTCTTTTTTCTTTTCACTAATACATAAGGGTGAGGAAAAAATGTCATTTTTCCTCGAGAGAATTATATATCGTTTGTTTAGATACACCTATTAACTCTGCGATCCGATCAATTGATCCTTGTATGAGAAACATGCCTTTCTCATCTAATTTCCTAACAAATTTCAGACGATCTTCACGCTTCAAATTTTCGATATCAATTCCTAATTCAACAATCGTACTTTTTGTAATTTGATCAAATACTTCATCAATATGTGTCGCATACGATTCATCATGTTGTTGGTCGTTTAAACTTGATTCAGGGTGAATCATCTCTTCTAACATCTGATGTAAACGATTCATATCTGTTATATCTAAGTTAATGCCTAAGAAACCTAGGACTTCGCCTTTATCATTTCGAATAAACACAATGGATGTCTTGATGACCTTGCCTCTAGCTGTATTCGTTATAATTCCATTCAAGTCTTTTATATCTTCCGGCTTTTTTTTCAATTCTCTCAAAATAACTTCCGTAGTCGGAGCACCTACTGTCCTCCCGGTCACATCGCCTTTTAAATAAATTAAAGATGTCTCTACTTTCGTTATATCGTGTATAACAATCTCACAGTTTACATTAAAAACTGCATAGATTGCATCAGCCATTCGTATATAAGCATCGAAAATACAGTGATTTTGTTCCATAGTAAGTAGCACCCCTCAGTATAAATTTCTTCTATAAGTTTCCTACAATCTCAGTAAAAAATCGAGCATTATCGTAAAATACCAAGAAATCTATCTGAGGAGGTACAAAAACAGCTTGTTTAGTTCTTTTCGTTTTGTTGATTATGAAGAATATTTCCTGCTAGTGCATATAAAATGAGTGTGGAAGCAAAGTGAGCTGAGAACTGGTTAGGATCTTGTTGTGGATAAATCTCCACGAAGTCCATACCCACTACACCTAATTTACAAAACTCATGCACTAATGTAAGTAATTCGTATGATGTTAAGCCATTACCATCTACAGGACCTCCAGGATTGAAGGCAAAATCTAATACATCACTGCAAATGGTCAAGTATACACAGTCAACATCTTTTGAAGCCATTGCGTGAATTTCTTTTGCTAACGCTTTCAAATCTTTGTGACCACGAATTTCATTGACTGAAACGGTTACAGCACCTGCAGCTTTTGCGTTACGTCCAGCTTCAGGTTTATTACGCGGTCCGTGAATACCTGTATGGATAATACTTTCGTTTCGTACACCTTCTTGTTCGTAAAGACGTGCAAATGGACTACATCTAGCAAATTGATCTCCGTTATGTGAAGGCAAATTGTCATAATGAGCATCTAAATGAATAATCCCGACTTTCTTCCCTTGCTCTGTTATTGAGCGAACAATTGGAAATGTAACACCATGATCTCCACCTAGACCTACTACAAATTTACCAGACTTCCATAATTCAGAAGTAAATGATGTGATGCGGTTCATTGTTTCATCAACATCTGCAGGAACAACATCGATATCTCCAAGGTCACCTAACTTTACGTGTTCAAAAACATCCATATCATCCATTTCTGGTAAGTAACCAGAGTATCTTGCAGAAGATAAACGCATAACTTTAGGCCCTAGCTCACATCCGGTATAATCTCCCCATGTTACTGCACCTTCCCAAGGTATTCCATATACTAAAACGTCTACATCAGAAAAGTCTTTTGTAGCAGAAATATTTTTAGCACCCAACATGCAAGGCGTATTTCCGTAAATCATATCAGTCATAATTATTACCACCTTTACTTTTTTTAAAGAACTTTTAATTATCTTAAATCTAATTTTATAAATTGTCAAATAGATTTTAAAAAAATTAAAAAAGAACACTCTAACGTCTAGAGTGTTCTTTTCGGTTACTATTCAACTATTTTTTTGTTAAATAAACTCCTTATTCATACGTTCGGCTGTCTTATACGCATCGTACATTCCCCAGATCCAAACAATTGGATACGTCACAAATCCAATTAGTACAAACATCAATAATCCATTGATGGCTTGCAAAATAATGAGCAGAATACCTTTTAAAATTTGTCCATTATAAATTTGTCCAACGCCAGTCCAGAAAAAACTTAGCACAGCGGCAATACCTGGATGCTTTAGCATACACTCTCCCCTTCCCGGCCATTTTCATCATTTTACCGTATATGGAGAGAGGATGACAAGATGTTTGCCAATCTAGTCCTAACTTATTAGAAACGATCTTTATTTAAACGATCTCCGTGGATATTAACATCCCCTTCTTTATCGAGATGTACTTCTTCCCGTTTCACAGATTCATGGATTGTTTTCTGCTCTTCGACTTGATGTTTTTTCAAAACAATTTCCTCAGTAACAATTGGTTTCTTAGTGACTTCCACATGCTCTTCAGTAATAGGGATGCGAATCGTCTCATTATCTTCTTGCAATACAGTAGAATCATTGCTAAATCGATCAGCAACAGTTAAATCATTGTCTGCTACAGGTCGGCGCTCAATCGTAATTTCATCATGTACTACATTGACATCTATTGATCTCGGTTCTTCAACTACATCTTTTTGAAGGCGAACTTCTCCACGCTCGGTCTGGTACTTGTCCACTTGTAAACGTTCTTCGTGCAAACGCATACGCTCTTCTTCCGAAACGGTATCAGGCAATGCATCCAATTCATCATGATAGACAGTTTGATCTGTAGGTCGGTCCATTACGGCTTCTGCACCAACGCGTCCTAGTTCATTGTCATGTTGATCTGCCAATGGATGATTCTTACGATAAGGATCTGCAGTATGGAATTCCTGGTCTGTTACGCTTAATCCATTAGCTCCCAAGTTAACATCCGTACTCATTTGATTCAAGCCGTAGAAATCAGTGTTATCCATATAATGACGGTTTACTTCACCTTGATCGACATAAAGCAACATGCCACCTTCATCGATTTCACGGTAATATCGTTCCGTTTCTTCTGGTCCAAAATCTAAATTATCGACCATCCGGTGTACGTGATCTTCTCCTGAGATGAAGCCCATAAAACGATCCCACCATGAATCGTTCGCTGATTTGATCTCGGCATCTGTTCGGCTTCTCATCATGGTCAGATGCTCATCATTTTTCACAACTACATAAATATTTTCTTCAGGCCATCCTTCATTTTTCAGCTCCTGAACTCGGTTCATTAATTCTGTTTCATCATAGTACATTCCCATATATCGTTTGCTATTCATATTAATCTCCTCCTAATTTATAATTCGTCTTCGTTTTCTTGGTTTACCCACTTGACAAATTAAGAAACCTCTGATTTATATTTTCAAATGAATAAAATCGCAATAAATAGGAATTCTAATAAAAAGGAGTGATTAGATGCTTAAATTAGAGACAGCAATTGACGGAAAGCTCGCTAGCTTTGGACCTCTACGCGAGCAAGTGGGAAAGCACGGCTATCATTTTGGTGGTGGTTGGGATTATCATAAGGGCTGCTTCGATTCCATTTTGCATCGTGAGGGTGGAGAAACAATTTACTTGCGCCTTCCATTTGTAGCGCACAATGGGGAATTGGACGATTATCAAACTTCCATTCGGTTTACCACACCATATGTCATCAAACACGTAGTAAATACGGGGCTTGATCGGGATAGCAGCTCATTATTAAGTGGATCATTCAATCAATTTCAGGAGCCCATTGATCGTGATGCCCAAATACGTGATAAAAGCCGGTGGGAGACAGCCGGTGAATTAGCAATTGAAGAAATTTTACAGTATTTAGAATGAGTACCCCCCACTTTCAGTTGCCTGAAAAGTGGGGGTTTTGTTGCGTTCTAATGAAAGTAACTCTTCTACATTTCCTGTCTGCTTCATACAAATCTCAACCTTTATCTTTCTACATATCCACCACTTTAATTCCTTTTGAAACAACGTAAAATAATTAAGCACAGCGCAAGTCCTTTTCTTCGTAACTTTGTTAGCCTTTCAACCTAATTATTTCTAGGCTACAGCAGGATATTAGATGTATTTATTTGGAACTTTATAAAACTGACTAGTTAGTTATGTTATTCTTTTGAATAACTACTCTATAAACAGGAGGCTTATAGAATTGAAAAAATGCCTATCTATGTGCATACTTGCTATTTTTATAGCCGGTTGTTCATCAACAGAAGAGTCCGATCCTGGTGCACAAACGACCAAGGAAACAGCAACTGAAGTACCTCAGAAAAGCGAACCCAAAAAAGAAACTCAAGTCAATGAGGACATTTCATTCGTCTTGGCAAAAACTGCTGATGAGCTGGTAGCGGTTACCCCAGGCGAATTGACAAAAGATTTCTCAGTTGATAAGGAAACATCCATGTGGGCTACAGCTGAAGTACCTAAAGAAATACGGCCAGAATTTCTAGAAAAGATGAAGGAGTTTTTAAGTTCACTACAAGAACCTGAGCAAATACATCAGGCGCTCAACTATTATTTAGGGAGTGCTCAATACGAAGCATTAGTCGGTCCGTTAATCACCTACACTCCACAATTTGATGAACCGCTACTACCGGAGCCCTATGAAATGAATGGGGATGGGGAACAAGAAAAAGCACCAACTAACGCATTGATCTTACTAGATGCTAGCTCCAGCATGCTACTTCAAGCCGATGGCCATTTGAAAATGGATACCGCAAAAAGTGCAGCCAGGAGCTTTGCTAAAGCAATGGGGCAAAACAGTAAGGTGTCGCTCTACGCATACGGCCATATGGGGTCACAAAGCCAAAATGATAAAGAATTATCGTGTACAACGATCGATGAAGTGTATGCGCTTGGCGAGTACAAACAAGATTCATTTAATGACTCTGTAAAAAAGGTAGAAGCGAGGGGTTGGACACCACTTGCCGGAGCGATTGCACAAGCAGCCATAGATCATGCAGACACCACAGAAGATATCACACTTTATATCATCAGTGACGGGGAAGAAACTTGCGGTGGAGATCCTGTAAAAGAAGCACAACTGTTTGCTGAATGTAGTCCAGATCGACACGTCAACGTCATTGGATTCCAAGTGGATAGAAAAGCAGAGTCTCAGCTACAAGCAGTGGCAAAGGCAGGAAACGGCAGTTATTTAGGGGCTGATACACTAGATGAAATGACCCAACAGATGACCAAGCTGTGGCTTCCTTCCGATTTAGATTTGGTTGGTTTAATTTATGCAAAACCAGTCGGCTGGCCCGTTACAATGGCTATAACAACTGTTAGTGACTATGCACAAAAAGTTAAAAATGCAATTCAAGTGGAAGATTTGCGCTTGACTGGAGCAGTTAACTTATTAAAAGAGGAAGAATTGCTAGACGAAGCGGATGCAGTACAAGTCCAGAAGCTAATCGATCAGCAAAAAGCCCATTATGATGAACTGATTGAACAAAAAGAGGAAGAAAAAAAGGCAATGATCGATTCCGAAGTAGAGAGAATTTCTACAATGATCGAAGACTATCAAGAACGGATGCGGAAATTGAAAGAAGAACAACGTTGATCAATTACATTCAGGCATAATTGCGCCCGGATTTTGAATGGAGGCTTGCACGATACAGATCATGCAAGCCTCTATTCAAATTTCTTCACATCCAATTTTAAGCAACAGTCTCTCGGTTCACTTCGGTGTTTATTGAACAGAAAATTACTCCCGTTCATTCTCCACTTATAGAGGTAGGAATTTTCTGCTGATTTCAGTTAAAATACCCCTGAACAAGTTACTCCGAAAAAAGAGTAGCTTGTTCAGGGGTTTTATACTGGCGAAATGCTCTTCAATTCAGTTAAGCAACATACTCAATGAAACAAATCTGTCTCTCTAGATTTTGCTAGAAGTTGATTTGTCGCCTTATTCACTTTCTTCTTCAATGAAGTACCAAATGTTATCATCACGATTCCTACAATCAGTAGGAAGATAATATCTTTTGACGCACGTGCCCAGACAATTCCCCCTACCGCTTCTCTCATCAAATCAATCGCATACGTAAATGGCAATATTGGGTTGATCCATTGGAAAAATTCGGGTAGTAGCATAACAGGATACGTACCGCCAGATCCCGCAATTTGGAGAACCAACATCACGATCGCCAGTGCTTTACCTACATCACCGAACACAGAAACAAACGTATACACGATCGACATGAAAACTATGCTTATCAACATACCAAATAAGATGAACAGCAATGGCTCCTTGACCGTCACACCAAGCAGTAGAATATCGCCAGCTGTTACAATAAGAGTTTGCAAAAGGCCAATCAAGCCAAATGTAAATAAACGGCCTACATAAATTTGCCTTGTTGTAAATTGTCCTTCCCGATGAATATCCGTTGATAATAAGGAAATGAGCAACAGACAACCGACCCAAATTGAGAGCACTGTATAGAATGGTGTCATTCCCGTTCCATAGTTCTTGATGGGAAATAACTTATTTTCATTCAAAAGTATAGGTTCTTCGAAAAAGCTTCTTTCTGCCTGTGGATCATTGCGCAACAACTCGATGATTTCATTAATATCCGTTTCACCCTGAATCTTTTTGATACGATCAGCAAGTTGATCCACTTTGTCGGATACATACGGATATTGATTTAGCGCTTGCTCGATTTGCTTCTTTCCATCAGTTACATGTCCATCAGTACTTACTAGCACCTTTTCAACTTGCGGAATCGTTTTTTGTACTTCCATCAGTAAATTCTTCGCTTTTTCTAATGTATTCAAGGCTTGGGCAATTTCTTTACGAATAAACGGTTCAATGGTATTCGAGTACTCTTTTAAAAAAGAGTCTGCTTGAACAGATGTATTTTCAGCAATTTGTTGTAAATCATTCACCCCATTCTTTAACCGTTCCTCTTCGTCTCCCACTAGCGAATCAAGTGTTCGTGCATTATTCTGTATTTCCTGTATTTGATTTTTAAGATTTTCGACTTCCTCCAATGCTGCATCAATTGGTATCGAAGAAGAGGACGAGTATGGTTCCATGCCCTCGGTCTGTTGATCGTTTGCTTGTTTTACTCCCTCTACAACAGATTTCACATGATTGAGGTCTTGCTTCAGGTCCTCCAGTTTTTCTATACTACTTGTGACACGTTCATCCATTCCTTTTTTAGCCCGATTCCACTCTGTAAAATCGAGTTCTGTCTGCTGTATCTTTTTAAGAAATGCATTTGTCTCTTTTGTTATGTCTGTTATTTTTTCAAGATCTGCTTTGATTCTTGGGGAGGCCGCTACCAACCCTTGTTGAGCAGCCGTCAATTGGCTTATGGTATCATTAACGGTCTGCAAGCCTTCCGAGGTTGTTTGCTGCACTTCTGGCATCAGCTTTTGTGCTTTATTGATGAGTTTCTGTGCAGAATTTGCATCTGCCACGATTCCTTCCAATGTCTGATGAATACTCGGTAATTGTTTCTGTATATCAAATACATACTCCTCAAACTTCCTAATATCAGGTAAATCTTTTTCAATTTCAATCCCCAACTCATTAAACAAATCAAGCACTACGCCATTCACAGTAGAAATAAAGCGACTGCTCACTTTATCGACAATGACAGATGCTCCTTTTTCCGTGATTTTAGGTGCAATAGAATTTAACTTTTCATTGACATAATACTCAATTTCCGCTTTTTCAGGCTCTCCTGTAATGACAGTCCCTAGTTTGCTTGAAAAGTCTTTTGGAATAAAAATCGCGGCAAAATAGTCACCATACTCTACTCCATCCATCGCTTTTTCATAAGTGGTGAATTTCCAATCCATATCCTTATTTTCTTTTAAAGTACCTATTAATTCTTTCCCCACATCAATCTGCTGTTCACGTACGAACGCTCCTTCATCTTCATTCACGACAGCTACCGGCAATTGATCAGTACGCGCATATGGATCCCATGCCGCATAAATATTCAGCCAGGCATACAATGATGGCAAAAAGGTCAGACCGCCTATCAGGATGGCCGCTACCCAGTTTTTACGAATATTTTTTACATCCGTCCTAAAAATATTCCAACTTATTTTCATAACATCCCTCTTTCACGAAATACCTTTTACTAGCTACTATACCCAAAACGACTACTTTCAAATGGAAATTCCATGTAACTTTACCTGAAATCTTACGTCTACGTTAAAAAGGAGAGTTGCTACATGAAAAATTGGATATTTATAGCAGGGGTTTTGCTATTGGCAGGTTGTTCTGCTGATCCTTCTCGTCTATTGCCTTCTTCTCAACAAACAATTATTGATTGGGTGGAATTTGTAAAATGGAATGATACGACCTATACGGCTAATTATGAAACCAATGAGCTGAACAAAGATTGGGAAACAGGAGAAGTGCTTGGTGAAGTTAAATACATGCTGGACGGTCATGCTGGAACGAATCATAAGTCTAAAAATGGAGATGCCGCCTATTTACCTAAAGGAACAAAGCTATATGAAATCAAGGGATATGATCCTGCATTTAGGATTCTAGCGGATGGTCGAGTATTTGAGGTATCCGACGCAGGTAGCGCTGAAACATTTGGAGACTTTTTAGACATTCGCAGGAAAGTGAAACGAGTTATTTTGCAGAGTGAAGAAGATTTATCGTTTGTTGGAGAGTTTTCAGAGGAGCATGCGAAAGAATTTATAAATGAATTGCTTGTCCTTCCTTACCAAGATGACCATGATTTAGCGGAAGGAAAACGTGTCTTCTTCGGTATTGAATTAGAAGATGGCTCCATGACACGCTCACTCTATTGGCCTGATACAGGATATATAAATTACGGTGGAATAGCTTCTGAGCGAATGAAAGAAATTTTCGAAGCAGAAATGAACATCTCCCACTACTAAAAAATAGAATGTTCCTTTCTTCACTCATTCAAAATATAGGCCCCTCTATATAATGAGTGAACGTAACGTGTTTCATCACTCACCAGTAAGCAATGAACTTCAATATCGTGTTGCCCCCATATAGCTTCTTCTCTCCATATTTGATAGACTTAATAATAATAATACGAAGATTACGAATATTCGAGGAGGAGCTCTCTTGCAACGAACATTCTCACATTTTTTGAAATACCCGATTGTTCAGGCGCCTATGGCTGGAGTGACAACACCAGAATTTGTAGCAGCTTGTTCTGAAGCGGGTGCGTTAGGCTCTATAGGTGCCGGCTATCTTTCTGCTGATGCTACAAGGGATATTATCCAACAGACCAAGCAGTTGACAGATCAACCCTTTCAAGTGAATTTATTTGTTCCTGAAAAAACAGCAGTCGATGAGAAGCAGATTGAAAAAGCCTATCAAGCTTTGCAACCTATTGGCAAACAACTAGGTCTGCCCGAATGGGATACAACACTTTCATCCAGTGAATTCGATGAGCAGGTACAAGTATTGATTGAAGAAAGAGTTCCGATCTGCTCATTTACTTTCGGCTTACCAGAAAGAGCAATCATTCAAAAATTGAAACAACATGAAATTTTTTTAATTGGAACGGCAACAACTGTAGAAGAAGCTTTGTTAGCTGAACAAGCCGGTATGGACGCAGTGGTACTTCAAGGTAGTGAAGCAGGAGGTCACAGGGGGTCATTTAGTGAGGAATTGAGCATGATTCCGCTAGATAAACTGCTTGAAGAAACGGTGGATCTCCTCCAAATCCCCATCATTGCGGCTGGAGGTATTGCATTACAAAGCCAAGTTCACAACTTGCTTTCGAATGGAGCGGCTGCTGTACAAGTCGGTACCGCCTTATTGGCAACGAATGAAAGCGGAGCGAACTCATTTCACAAAGAAGCCGTGCTACAAGCCAGAGAAAATAGTACAGTTCTTACCACTGCATTCTCTGGAAAAATGGCGCGTGGGATACGTAATTCATTCATAAATCAAATGGAAGAAGCCCCCATTGCACCTTATCCCTATCAAAACGATTTAACAAAACCGATTAGAAGTGCCGCGTTAAAGGAAGGCAAACCAGCGTATATGTCTCTTTGGGCTGGAGAAAATGTTCATCATTGTAGGGGTGGGAATGTCAAAGAGGTAATCAAAACATTATATTTATCCGCTTCTCTTAATTAATTTTTCGTTATACATGTTTACCTATTTCAATATTAGGGTAAACAACTTCACGTGTATTATAGAATCTTTTGAGGTGAACCTTATGACAAACAGCCCATTTAATCAGAAATTAGCAGAACAATTTTTACTAGAACATAAACATGCATTTGAACAAGAATTATTAAAGCAGGCTGTCAATGTAAAAGATAAAGTGAAAGAGATTTTGCAGATCGGAAACATTGATCTCATAAACAATGCCCATAAACTCGTCCATTTTGTCATTTGGAAAGAAGAAGAGAATTTGCGGTTGTTTGCAAAAAAGGAAGGAATTGCATGGGCTACTCACTCGTTGACACTTGATTTAAAACTAGAATGGGTACAAGCTATTCGGCGGACATTATGGATTAATATCGAATTTATGATTGAGCAAAAGACCATAGAGAATTATGACTTTTTCGAAATAGAAAAGCAAGTAAATAATCAAATTGACCAATTTTTGAACGTATTTTTTATTAATTACTCTACTTATAAGGATACCCTTTTGCATGAACAGCGAAAGCTAGTAGAAAATTTATCTGTTCCCATTATTCCCATTACATCAACCGTCAGTATCTTGCCGCTAATCGGTACTATTGATTATTTCCGTTCAAAAGTAATGGAAGAACGAGTATTGATGGAGATATCAAAACAGCATATCCAAACATTAATTATTGATTTATCAGGAATTGGAGAAATGGATACAGTAGTAGTGGACGAATTTTTAAAAATGATCGAAGGAGCCAAATTGATGGGGTGTCATGCTGTAATCACCGGGCTCAAACCCGATGTAGTACGGAATATGATTGCATTAGGAGTAGTTTTTGATTCGCAAACCAAAACGTGGGGAACACTTCAACAAGCACTAGACCTATATTTTAAATAAATCGAAGCGATACCTTCCGAGGTATCGCTTTTGCTTACATTTCTTTGTGGTTAAAAGGACATTTCCCCGTTATCGGTTCACAATCATCACCGATGAAAAACTGTTTCCACTCATTATGTGTAGGATCACCAAAATGGCTAATGTCGGGATGCTTCGGTAGGTCATCCCATACTTCCACCCGTTCCCGTACTTTTTCCCGTGAATTGATACCACCTTTTTCTGTTCCCTCAAGCCCTTTGAAAATCTTACGTGGCTGGAATCCGATCACCATCGAGTTGCCTAGAGCACGCGTTTTTCTTTGCTTGTACGCTGGGGCATTACCAAATGCAAAAATAGGTTCACCATGAAAATGAAAATCCCAAAGATGATGTTCTGGATCACGTGGTGCATTAGTTGGCCATTCTTTTTGATCAGCTGTATGTAAATATTGCAGAATGTCCCAAAACTGATTACGATATTCATCGAGTGTTCCTTCTGTTTCGAATGGCTCTACAAAAACAAAAAGCCCGTGTCGCTTATGCTTCGGATTCTCGAACAGCGCTAGAAATGCTTCTAATGTTTTCGGTAAATTCGACCAGTCATCTTGTGTAATATAGCCGTAACGTAGCTCTCCTTTTTTCTCACCAGCCATCCCAAAATAACAAGGAAACGTCCGATCCGTCACGATTTGATGGAATGTTTGATACTCATTTACTAACCACTCTGGCAAGTTTTTTCGTTCTACGAAGTCTTCTTTCGTTAATAAAACGTCAGATGTCTGAATCAAAGAATAATCCCCCTTTAACTAACTATCTTGTATATCAATTACCCTAACTTCCTGCAGAAGAAACATATTATCTATATCTCATAATCTGTCCTGCTCTGTTCTCAATCAAATGAAACATGCATGATCCCCTAATATCCGCAACTAAATATGCATTTCAAAGCGCAACTCTTCTTGAAAATTTCTAGACAACAAAACATCCCCATAAATAGTCTGTACAGTTTATGAGGAGTGTGGATTGTTTATGAAATTTATGCACATTAATAGTCTAACGGGATTTCTTCTAATTTTTTTCCGGCTACATCTATTCTAAATAAATGATAATCAGGAGTGCGCGAACCAAACTCACGGTCCACCATGAAATAGATTTTATCGTCTGAACCACGCACTGGTTTAGATACAGATTCTTTCAGCGTAGTTAGCTGCTCCGTTTTATTTGTTTTCCAATTAAACGTAAATAGTTCATATTCGTAAATACCATTTTCTCCTGTTCCAGCCACAGCCTGATAGATAAATTCTTGGCGTTCAGGCAATACAATGAAGTCAAATATATCCTCTGCTTTTTCTGAACTGCTGACTACCGATTTTTCATTGGGATCGTCTAGCGGGATCTCAAATATACGCTGGTTTGTTGAAAAGGCTTCCTCTGCCGATTGTGTACCTTCATCATCATCCATTTGCACATATACTAGCTCATCGTCAGACGATACTTGCAATGATGCCATACTATATTTTTTCAAATCGGTATGTTGGGTATGTGTCTGTTCGCCCAAATGATAACTATACACGTCAAAGCCATGAGGATATTTTGCAGCAATCGGTGAATAATTCGTAAACGTTCCAGCCTGTAAATAAAATAGTCTCTCTGAATCTTTCGGATCAAATGCTAGTTCTGTAATTAATGCGTCTATTGAATATACAAGCTGATCTTCCAATGAGTCTAACTGAATTATGTGAATGTCCGTATTATTATTTTTTTCAAGATCTTTATCCGAAACTGCAAAAGCTAGATACTTGTCATCTTTTGAAAATTCCACATCCACAATTGATTTTTCTACCGACAATTGAACAATCGATTGTTTTTGGCCGTCCAAATATAAATTCGCTTGACCTTTTTCATATACGACATACGCGATGCTACCTTCTGAAGACACATCATAAATATCTGTCAGGCCTGCTTGTTTTTCATTTTCCTCTTTGTCGAACAGCAATCCGAGTACGATGAATACAGCTGTTAGGAACACAAGGAAACCTATTATGAAAACTAGTGATTTTTTCATTTGATATTCCTCCTTTTACACCCAAAACGCCCAGATTGCTATAGTGACCAAAATCAAAAATAGCTGCAAGTACGCAATACTATACGTCAACACTTTACGTTGGCCAGCTAATAAACGTAATTGCACAGCATAAGAAACCATCCATAGTACAATTGGCACGCCAAGTAGCAGCACAGTGGCCGGGAGTTCTTCAGCAAATATTAAAAGTGCCCATAAGAAAAACAAGGTGATCAGGATCAGGATGATACCCGTGGTAATATTAATGAAATGAATCCATTTAGCATCTTTCCTCAGTGATTGTCTTGCAGAAGGAAAATCATAGATCGTTGTACGATAGACTAGAATGACAGCTAACAGGACTACAAAAAGAGAAAAGAACGTCATACCAGACGAATAAGGTCTATCCAAATCTGTTGCCAATAATGTACCAAATATAAAAACAAATATATGACTTATAAGTAGACCATTCATCCAGAGGCGTCGATGTAATGATTGGATTGGATGCAATGTAACAATCAAGAGAGACGCTCCGACCAACACGGCTAACACAAGCCAGATAATATGGGCATCTCCCCTTGTGAATAATTGAAGCAAATAGACACTGTAGGCAAATAGTAATGAAGCGCTTGCTAGAATTAGCATCATTTCTCTACGATACGGATACATCGCCTGCTGCAGTTGCCTACCGATTTCCTTTTCATCACCGAAATTTTCCATTGACATCTTCATCGCCTCCTCTTTCGAGTATCCTTCCAATTGCAAGTCTTCATAAGAACATTGCAAATGACTAAGCAGTTCCTCGCTCAAATCTTTCCGTTCCTCTTCATTACTATCCGTTTGCCCGATAACTCCATTCACAAATCGATTGAATACCTGGTTCATATCAAACCTTCCGAACTTTTACGAATGAGTGCATTCATCCACTCCCAATTTTCCTGCTTACTCTCTAATGCAGCTCCGCCTTCATCGGTTAAACGATAATACTTTCGTCTACCACCTTCTGTTTCTTGCCAATACGATTCTACCCACTTCTTTTTTTCTAGACGTTTTAACGCTGCATATAAAGTTCCTTCACTCATTTCATACGTATTATCGCTTATCGTTTTCAAAACTTTTACGATTTCATAGCCATACAAATCTCGCTGAGCAATCAACGACAATAAAATTAAATCGATACTGCCCTTCATCATTTCTTGATCCATCTGTCTTCACCTCTTATAACTACATACTAACACGATGTACATCGCACTACAAGGTATGATATAAAAAAACACCTTACCACCATCTTATCGATTCTGGTAAGGTACTGAATATATTATTGAAGTGGTTTTGGGTCATCCTGTAGTTCATCTATTGTCTGCAACACCAAAGTAACTGCCTGACTCATTGCAGTTCCTCCACCTAAAGCAGCAGCAACACCGACTGCTTCCAAAATTTCTACTTCAGAACAACCGCCATCCACACAACCCTTCGTGTGGTAAATGATACAGTACTCGCTGTGTGCATAGACGCTAATAGCAAGCGCCATTAAATGCTTGTGCTTTTGACTAATCTCGCCTTCTTCAAAACATACCTCAGAAAACGCATTGAATGATTTGACTAAGTTCGGGATCTTCTCCATTGCTGCACCCATACCTGTCTTATAATCCTGTAAAACTGCATCTGTAAATGTAAATTCCTCCATGAATATCCCTCCAATTCAGACGTAGTATATCCGCCAGTTGGTTTGCTATTCATTGAAATCGGAAATGATATAGTTAAATAAAGATCTTGAGGTGGTTACCAATGAAAATTGTTATTACAGGCGATACACACGGAAAGACGCTACCCAGGCGACTGCTAGATGAATGCAGAACAGCAGATTTGATCTTACATACAGGTGATTGGAAGTCTTTAGAAGCATTTCATATACTTTCTCAATTTGCGGAAGTGATAGGTGTGTCAGGCAATGTGGATGACGAAGTGATGAAAGGAAAATTTCCCTTGCAACAAGTGATTCAAGTAGGAGACGTTCAAATTGGTCTAGTGCATGGTCATGGCGATAAAAAAACAACAGAAAAACGTGCACTTGAAGCATTTGAAGGAGTGCCGCTTGACGTGTTGGTTTTCGGACACTCCCATATTCCGATGCTTCGTTATATAAATCAAACGCTAGTAATCAACCCTGGCTCTCCTACCGATAAACGCAAACTTTCTCGTTATTCTTTCTGTTTTCTACATATTGATGAAGAGATTCGGGCAGAGTTGGTGTTTTTCGCTAATAAACAGTGAGGTCAAAACGAAACCCCCTACTTGATTTTATTTAAGAAAATGTCCAACCTCGTTTATAGGGAACAGGGGCATCTATTTCGATCCCTAACTCATTTGCAGCAGTGTACGGCCAATAAGGATCGCGTAATAATTCACGTCCAAGTAGTACAAGATCTGCTCGTCCATTTTGTAAGATTTCTTCTGCTTGAAGAGCAGACGTGATCAAGCCGACTGCACCTGTAGCTATTCTAGCTTCCTTACGAATTTCATCTGCATACGATACTTGATAGCCAGGAAATGTGTTGATGGTAGCAGGAACTACACCACCTGAACTAACATCAATCAAATCCACTCCTTGTGCTTTCATCCAGCGCGCCATTTCCACATACTGCGATACGTCCATGCCACCTTTTGTATAATCTTCAGCAGAAATTCGTACAAATAAGGGACCTTCCCATACAGAACGGACTGCATCAATAACTTGTCGTAATAATCGATACCGATTTTCTGCCGGTCCGCCATACTCGTCTTGGCGATGATTACATAATGGTGTTAGAAATTCATTGATCAAATAACCATGAGCACCATGAATTTCAATTACGTCAAATCCTGCTTGTTTGGCCCGAACAGCAGCTGATGTAAAGGCCTGAATGGTTGCTTCAATATCCTCTACTGTCATTTCAGTAGGAGTTTTATATTGCTCACTGAACGGTATCGAACTTGGCGCATGGATCACTCCATCAACTGTCGCTTTCCTACCTGCGTGAGCTAATTGGATCCCTGTACGCGCTCCATGTTGTTTCATTAATCGAACGACTTCAGCTAAACCTTCGATATGATCGTCTGACCAAATTCCTAAGTCTTCATGTGATATTCTACCCTCTGGTTGAACAGCCGTCGCCTCTAGTATAATGAGTCCCACTTGACCTACTGCGCGGACTGGATAATGAACTTTATGCCAATCCGTCACTTTTCCATCCTGATCGTGAGAAGAGTACATACACATAGGTGCCATCGCGATCCGATTCTTGAACTCCACTCCACGAATTGTATAGGGTGTAAATAAAGTTGCCATGATGTTGTCCCCCTTAATTTAGTAACTAGTTAAAAAGAGTATAGCAAAACTTGAAAGATTTTAAAGGTTCTAGGATTAGACAGAAGCGCCTATTTCCTTAGCCTCTCCTATGCTGCCTTTCTAAATAGTATAGTGAATTATTGGATGGTATCCAAAATATTACGTAAGGGAGGAATTATTTGAAACCTTTTTTAACTATTTGGAGCCAGCCCTCCAATACGATTCGATATGTCATGGAGCATAAAAACATTTCTTACGGTGTCGTTATCATCGCACTTGCGACACTCACCGTAGCACCGATGACGGGGACTTCGTTTTATTTCATTGATGAATTTTCTATTCCGGTTGTATTAGGTAGCTCACTTGTATTGATGTTTTTTGGTTCTCTTCTCGCTTGGTTGCTTCAATCCGTTTTATCTACCTGGATCGGCAAGTGGCTTGGTGGAAAAGGATCATTTAAAGAGATGATGTCCGTAATCCCACTTAGTATCATTCCTACTATTTGGATGTTTCCACTCACATTTCTATTTATGATTTCAATGATTTTCACGATGATGAATGAAGGGACCCCGATGGCTACCGCATTTGTGCTGCTCGTATTTGCTGGACCTCTCATTAATCTTATTTTCTTTGGTCTCTCCATTTATAGTACAGTCATTTTATCAAAGGCAATTGGTATTGTTCATCAATTTTCTTCTTGGAGGGGATTCGGCACACTTGCAATTATTTTCGGTATTTTTTGCGTGATAGGTTTTGTGGTGATCTTTGTTTTCTCGGCCTTATTTTATGCGATACTTTCATATTAATTCAATAAGTGAAAGGGAGGATTCTATTTTTCGTGATAGAATCCTCCTCCCCACAAGTTTATGTTTTCGGCACTAAACGTAAATAATACGTTGACTCGATCATCTTTAATTCTGTTACATGATAATTTCCATACAACCAATTGGACAATTGATTATCATACCATAGGCTTTTTACGTGCCCACATTGTCCTGGACCAATAATATGATGACTATTTAATCGGCTAGACCAATCCTTGACGAAGCGCCACGATGCTCCGTGGTTAACAATTCCTAATTCGTTACATCTAGTTGTTTGAACCGTCATTTCACTCCCCCCAACAGACAACGGTTTCGTTATATTAAACAGCTCGTTGGCAAAGTCATTTGCGTTGCTGAGTGGATGTTCAAAGTACAAACGATGAAAATGTCCCCACTTCCATTCTTTCATATTTTTTCCATATTGAGTTTCTGCATACTTCAAACATTTGTTGAGCGACTGATACAATACCTCAGAAATTCCTCCTAATTGCTTAACCCAAACTGATTCTGACTTTGTTTGTAGTGCTTGACGTAAGATGCGATCAACGACTAACGCCTTACCATCAAATAGCCGTAATACATCATGAGGAATCTCATTTTCAAATAAACTCTTCTGAATCTCGTTCAACCACAAATGAAACAACAGTGGAGCCGGTTCGTTAACGCGGTCTTCAAATTTCCACTTTTCTAAAATCCCTAATGCCCGTCGAAGTTGCATTGTCTTTTTTACAGACTGTAAGCACCTCAAAAAAAGGGGAACAAACTCAGCGGCATACAAATTTACTTTGTCCATTTGAAGCCGTTTCATATCTTGTACCGTGAAGTTATTTCCCGTTTGCAAAACCTCTTGTATACGTATCTGCTGATAAGGCCGAGCCCACACATGGCTCATATGATTTGGGTAATCTGCTGTTTCTTCTTTCACGTTTACTGTTGCGATAAATTCTTCTTTCGGATTCACTGAACATGGAAGTTCGTCGAAAGGTAGAAAATCTTGCCATTCAAATTCATCATTCCAACCTGGCACCGGGAGTAATCCTTTCCCTTTCCGAATGGGTATTCGACCAGTCGTTTTGCAAGCAATTGTTCCATCCATCGAGGCAAATATAAAGTTCTGAGTAGGTGAATGAAAATCTTCTAATGCTTTTTCAAATTCATTCCAATTTGACGCTGTATTTATAGCAATCACTGCTTCAATTTCTTTCGTTGGTTCCAGTGCTGTCCAACGTAAAGAGAAAACCGTTTGTTCCGGCACTTGTAAGTACTCCGAAAAAACAGGTCCGTGTCTAGTTTCTTGAATTTGAAACAGCACAGGTGGGCTTCCTTTTATCTGAATTACTTCACTAGAAATACGTGCTTCAACCCATTCTTCATTATATAAATAGGTAAAAGGTTTTTCTGGGTGTCTTTTTTCAATATATAAGTCTTGGGTATCTGGTCTTGTATTCGTCATGCCCCATGCAATATGCTCGTTATGACCTAAAAGGACACCGGGCATACCTGGCAAAATTACACCACTCACATTCATCTCAGTTGATTGCAAATGCATTTGATACCAAGCAGCGGGATTTCCAAGTGACATTTGGGGGGCAGCAGCCAACAAAGGCTTTCCATTCTTACTCTTCTTTCCACTCACCACCCAACTATTACTACCTCCACAATTATTTATCAACGGTGCATGTTTAAATATTGAGGCCACATTTAGAGGATGCGCTAAACAATATTGCGCTATTTCTTCATCATCACCAGCTGCTTCTGGAAACAAATCTCTCCATTTTTCTTCGGATAAATTATGCATTGCCCACAATCGAAAAGCTTGCATTTGCCAATTTCCACCCATATTAAACGCCATCAGTTTTACCATGATGATACAATCAGTGGGTGTCCATTCATCCGGTTGATAAGAACGCAATATAAATTCAATAGGTAATTTGCGTTTTCGAACCGCCTCTTTGATGTATGCATTCACTCCTTGTGAAAAAGAGTCTAAGATTTTTTTGGTCCTAGCAGAATAGTGTGAAAGTGATTTTTCAGCTGCTCGATGTAATCCTATTGTTCGAAAATATTGATCGGTATGAAGAGAAGATTTCCCAAATACCTCACTTAATCTTCCCGAAGCTTGCCTTCTTGATATGTCCATTTGAAATAATCGATCTTGCGCTTGCACATATCCTTGCGCGAAATATAAATCATGTTCATTCTTCGCTTCAATATGTGGGACGCCTTGCTCATCACGTACGACTAAGACTGCGTCCAGCAAGCCAATAACTTTTTGGGTTCCCTTCGTCATCGGAAGAGCACGTATCATAGAGTAAGCTGTCTGCCATTCACGAAACTTCTTCCATCTATACAATTCACGCCCTCCTCTAATTGATAACCGTCAGCTACTATGAAAGTATGTTGCAATTGTCTACTTACCTTATGCACGCCTAACAATTTGGGAACGGCTAAGACAAGCATTTTATAAATAAATGAAACAATTACAAGTATCGTTACGTATAAGATGTATAGTTAACAGGAAAGGAGTTCGTTTTCATATGAATCCTATATTATCGATTTGGACAAAACCGAAACAAACGATTCAATACGTATTGGAGACAAAAACATGGAATTATGGTTTTTTCATTATTTTAGTTGCTTCCATAAGCATAGGTTTGACTTCTTTTGCTGATACAGGTTTTCTAACAAATCTACCTTTAGTGCTCATCATTCTACTTGGAATCATTTCTTCATTTGTTGGAGGAATCATTGGATGGTTTATCAATGCAGGCCTTTATACGTGGGTAGGAAAGTGGCTTGGCGGAACTGGAAAATTCAAAGAAATGGCAACAGTCGTACCGCTTAGTTCATTGCCGATTATTTGGATGCTTCCTTATAATTTATTATTAGTTGCCATATACGGGAAGACATTGTTTCAAGATCCATATGAAATGGGATCCCTAACCAATATTCCTATCATTCTATTCATATTATCTAATTTACTCTTGTTAGGTCTAGGTGTGTTCAGCACAGTCATTTTGTCAAAAGCGATTGGTGTGGTTCATCATTTCTCAACCTGGCGAGGTTTTGGAACCATTATGATTATAGTAGGGATTTTATTAATCATATTGATTCCAATTATGATCATTATATTCTTTTCTTTTTTTCTTATCGCCATATAAAAGACGTAAAGCCCTACTTAGTGGGCTTTACGTCTCTGCTTGTAGACAAACAATAAAAACGATAAGTTTGAACTAACGTTTGTAGAGAACAAGGATAAAAATATTGGCTTGCAGTCCGGGGATTTGCGCTCCAGACGGGACGCTTTCCGTGGGGCGTGCGGTGAGCCGCTTCCCTCGCTTCGCTCAGTCCAGGGTCTCACCTGTCACGCTAATCCCACAGGAGTCGCCCGTCTTCCGCTCCAATCCCTATACAGTAAGCTTAGAAAAAATTACTTATTGTAGTCATAAGTCTCTGGATATGGAAAGCAATTCACTTGAGCCAACAAAATACGCTAGTTGATCGGAGTAGAAGGCAACCTAAGTTCGCTGCGTCCTGCAATAACGGTTGCATGACTCTCTTTATGTGAGCCAACGGTAAAATTAACTCTTTGGGGATCACCGTGCGTCTTGAGACCCCGCAGTAAAGCCGTCACGCAGAACGACTTTTGCGAGTAAAAGAGAAGCGTTAGGAGCAAGCACCTTGTATACACTAGATGTATAATCCCTACACAAAGACCCAGAAATTATACAAATTGAATCCTTTGCTGTTCGATTGGCCCAGGCCAGCCCCCAGGAAAGCATGCGCATCGAACGCAGATCAACGGTAGCATGACCACTTTATATATCTTTTGTCTACAGTCTGAGAAGTAAAGCCCTACTTAGTGGGCTTTACGTCTTTTTATATTACTTATTTAGCATTTTCATAAACTCTCTCATTAAGCCTGGAAG
This sequence comes from Sporosarcina obsidiansis, assembly GCF_009651005.1. Classification (GTDB taxonomy): domain Bacteria; phylum Bacillota; class Bacilli; order Bacillales_A; family Planococcaceae; genus Sporosarcina; species Sporosarcina obsidiansis. Next base: position 81,035 of record NZ_WHVW01000006.1, on the reverse strand, counting down.
ATCAGGCCATGCATGTCCGGAAACGAGGTTCCCTTCTGTATGGAGATCTTTCTCCATGTAAGTGGCTCCTGTTGCAGTGACGTCTGGTTTACAAGCAATATATGCCGTATACTCTCTTCCTTTCATGAGATCAGGAATGACTGATAACACCTGTGCAGCATGACAAACTGCTGCAACTGGTTTATTTTCTTCGAAGAAATGGCGAACAATACCTGGAAGTGATTCATCCAAACGAATATACTCTGGTGCGCGTCCACCGGGAATGATCAACCCATCATAATCAGCAGGATTTACATCTGCAAATGCAACATTTGAATCTAAACCATATGCAGGCTTTTCAACATAGGTCTCCATTCCATCAATAAAGTCATGACAAACAGTTTGCAGTTTTTTCACGGATGGTGAGGCAATCGTTGTCTCTAATCCTTCCTCCAGACAACGATAATATGGATAATAAATCTCCAGAGCTTCTACAGCGTCTCCCGCAAGAATCAATACTTTTTTGCTCATCACTTTCCCTCTCTCTCAATTCTGAATTATGTTTCTACTTCACTACATTCGACATGCCAACAAAAAATCCTTTTCTAACTCATACATCTTTTACGAAATATCAAGCCATATTATGACTAGGAGGGATATATAATGACTAAAAATGGTAATGTCCGACATCTATTCAACAAAAACAATATCAATGAAGAGATAGGACTGGAATTCGAAGTGGGCGCCGAGGAATCTGCACGTGTTCGTGAGTATGCCAGTGGAAAAGAATATCGAGAAGCGTTAAAAGACGTTTATCGCAAAACAGAAGATAAAAGGAGAGGATGACTTGAAGAAAAATAACTACACGGTGGTAGGCACAAATATTGACGAGGTAAAAAAACTCAATGCAGAATCAGGTCTTTCATATAATGAAATCAATGAAATACTCACAAAAGAAATTGAAAAAAGAAAGAATAACAGTACTACTGATCAGACAAAGTAGAGTTTTTTCCCTTGATGATTCAAGAAAGCCTGACAAACGAAAACATCGTTCTGTCAGGCTTTCTATTTTTTATTCATTATGAATCAACGTCAATCCAATATGCTTCTCACCCATCATAATAATATTACAATTCCAACGAGGATGGAAAACTAACCGATCCTGCTTGTCTAATTCCATTGTGTTTTAACCTAACGACTCACATTTTTTCTACTTCTACGAATCATAAATTGCTCAATTATGATAGCTAAGATGGTACCCGTAATTAATCCGTTTGACAGTGTGGAAGCGACGATGGCAGGAAGTTCGGATAAACTTTCCGCTGGCACAAACATCGTTCCAACTCCCACCATCAGACCAAACGCAACGGCTTGACGTGCACGTTCTTTTTCTGGATCTGCATCGAGTTCATTAAACGCCATCGACACCATTTTCGTAAAGATGGCAAACGTCACCGCATACGCAACGGGTGCAGGCAATGCCGCAAATATTGCCATTACACTTGGGAAAAGCGTAATGAGTACTAAGAGTGCACTTCCTACAATAAACGGCTTAATGGAAGGCATACGTGTAGTGCCGACAAATCCTGCTGATCCTGAGATTGGCACAGAACCAATGGCAGAAAACAAACCCGCAATGAGATGAATCAAACCCGATGCAAAAGCCCCTTGCCGTAGCCGATCGGGAGGCGTAATGTGAAAGGAATGAGTTAATAAATGTTCCATCACACGAATCGATGCCAGCATGTTCGCCACGAGCAATAATGTAATAAATATCGCTGTCACCAGCACGCCTCCGTCCCAGACAGGCTTTCCATAGACGAACATTTTTGGCAATTGGATGAGTTGATCCGACACTTTCGCAACAGCAGGTGTTTTTCCAAGTAACAAAAATAATCCCCAGCCAAGAGCAATGGAGATCAACACTGCATACCTTGAGATCGTCGGACGTTTATTCCCCATCGCGACAAACGTAATCAGCAATACAACGAAACTTCCACCTAAAATGACAGGGTCTAAATAATCCCCTGCTTCCTCCACACCCATCATTCCTTTAATAAATGTTCCGCTTAATTGCAGAATGAGTAGTAGTAAATATGTAAACGTAATGGCTGGCGTAAAAAGAGCTTTCATTTTCGTAATAATTCCAGTAGCCGCTAAAATAATGAAAAGAATACCGCTGTATAGCATGCCGCTTTGCAATGCTTGCAACGCGTCTGTTGACGTTGTGTAAAAGATGCCGACCATTCCAGCATAGACCACATAAATGCCCCACCACAATCCAGCAGGTCCTTCGTTGATTGGCATTCGATGACCAAAGAATGCCTGAATGAGACAAGCGATACCGAGAACAAAAATCGTCCGCTGCATAAATAATGAAGTTGCTACCGGATCCATTCCAAACACATGCGCAATTGCAATGGGTGCGGCAATAGATGAAGCGATAAGAAAGACAGCCCATTGGACGCCGCCAGCTAGATGTTTCATAGGGTAATTCCTCCGATATCACTGTGCAATTTAATTGTATTTCAGTATACCATGCATTAGAGCTTTATAGTTTAAGGACGATTTATGATCCAAGTTCTAATAAATCCCTGGAATTTACATCTGAATAAATATGGAGCTGTCCTGAAAGTGAAATATCTTTCAGTGGCAGTTATTTTATTTACGTAAAAAAGTTAGGCAACGTGCCAAAGTTGCATCGCACCGATCGGTTTCTATGAGCGGTTGGGTGAGATTTCCGACCTTACCACACAACCAGCCAAACGAGTCGTTCACCGCATAGTTCACCTTCTAAAAAAAGCCTAAGTTGAACAGAAATTTTCCTATCCATACAAAATAAGAGCCGCCCGAAAAGTCAGGTGAAAACGACTTTTCGGACAGGCCCGTCCGAGATTCATTAGCGGGATTCAAAGATTTTTTGGATGATTTGATCGTTTTTCGTCTTACCAAAGTTTTTGTGTATGCAGCTTTCTGGTTTTTCACGCAAGATGGATGCAAAGCTATTGGCCAGCTCTGCCTCACCAGCAACATGGACTTCTTTCCATCCTCGTTTGCTTTTCATTTTCCCAACGACAGAGCCCATTTCTTTATAGAAACGGTCCAGATTCTCTTTTAAACGTAAATCGAAACCATCTGTATGTCCACCGACTCCTCTTTGAATAGAAGAGATCGCCCCTTTTTGCTCTTTCCAGACAGCCAGACCAGAGTCAAATTCATAAACCGTCTCGTCGTGAATCCTCCCCATTGCCGTATCCAAAATTCGCACCTGGTCGTAACTCGGGAGTACAATTCCTGCTTCTGGGTATGCTTTTAACATATACTCCAATTCCTCAGTCATCGCATGATTTTCCCAATGAAAACTAGTTTTAACAGCTACCTGGACATAATGAACAGACCAAATTTCGGGTTCAGCTGCAGCAAATATGATGGCTCCTTTAGCCAATTCATTTTGATTCTGCTCAATTTCTTTCATCACTTTGTCTTTCACCAGACGGTACGCTGTCAGTTCCTTTTCATTTCCAGAAGCGACAAGGTATTCATCCATTCGCTTCAAACCAGACTTCAGATGAATTCGCCAAGCAGCTTGCTGTTGATCAGGATCTGCAGGATTGGTGTTTAAATACACCGACAATACACAACGATCATCACAGCGAAATGCCTTCAATTTTTTTAATTCTTCGCTAATACTCATCCAATCATCCTCCTCATCGATTCCCTCGCTCGTAGCATACCCACTGCGCAGCGATTTACAAGAAGACAGCGATGAGAATTTTTTCAAAGTGAAAAAACAGCACCCTCATTTCTAGAGGAGCACTGTTTTTCACTGGGACATTATTTAATTGACTATACTTTTATTTTGCCTCTTTGATAAAACGAGAGCAATCAGAATGATAATTGTGAGGGATAAAAATATGGTATACACGCTTCCAGTTATCCCCGCTACGATAAATCCTATGAAGGCTGCCGTGGCATTTAATAAAGCATAGGGTAATTGTGTTTTTACGTGATCAATATGATCCGCTCCAGCACCTGTCGATGATAGGATGGTCGTATCGGATATTGGCGAACAATGATCACCGAAAATTCCGCCTGACAAAACTGCTCCAATACAAACAAGCAAATGTGCATCAAGTGCTACCGCCATAGGGATAGCTATCGGTAACATAATAGCAAAAGTTCCCCAAGACGTACCCGAGGCAACTGCCATAACAGAACCAACAACAAACAAGATAGCGGGAATAATGAAAGCCGGAACATTTCCTTTCATTGCTTCTACAATGAAGTTGGCTGTACCCATTTCACCGATAACCTGACCCAGCGCCCATGCTAGAACAAGTGTAGTTGCAACATAGACCATTTTTTGCATACCCATCGTATAAATATCAATCGTCTCGCTAAATTTCTTAATTTTAAAAATCAGCATCAATAAAATGATGGTAATTGCTGCAAACAAGTAGGCCGTACTCAATGAAATACGAAAATCTCCGCCCGGCACAGGTTCGAATGGAAAGCCAAATGAGATAAGTAATCCAAATAACGTAACAAATAAAACGAGCAAAGGTAACCATACTAAAATTGCACGGCTTCCTGTCGTATACTCATCCGTCAGTTCTGCTTTTCGTAAAGGCTTAGATTCAGCCCAATACAACTGGCCTGTTTCACGAACGCGTCGTTCTGCTTTTCCCATTGGTCCAAAATCCATTTTCGTTAGCGCAATGATAGGTACTAGCAACACAGCTAATATTGCATAGAATTGAAATGGTATGACTTGGATTAAGGTACTGAATTCAGAGTCTGTAATATTCAACTTATCAAACTCTGCTTTGATCAACCCCATAATATATACGCCCCAGCCAATGAATGGAATCAACACAGCCACTGGTGAGGACGTCGAGTCAATGATCCACGCTAACTTTTCGCGTGAAATTTTCGCCTTATCGAAAATCTTTTCAAAGACAGGACCGACAATTAATGGAGTACCTAAATCCGAGAAAAAAATGATAATTCCTCCAAACCAAGCTCCCAATTGTGCTCTTGCCCGTGTAGTAAAGAATTTAGCTGAGGACACAGCAAGCGCGGCGCCACCACCTGACTTCTCCATTAAGGCGACAAAACCACCGATAAAAAATAGTAAGACTAATACCGCAGCATTATAGCTATCTGTTAACTGTGGAAACAAATAGTCTCCAATTGCTGTTGTAGTAGCCGTTAACGGATTCCCACCAACTAAGAGAAGTACGCCAATAAAGACCCCAGAGAATAATGCAATGATGACGTTCTTCGAGATGATCGCTAGAATAACCGCAACTAATGGCGGCAATAGCGAGAGTATTCCCATATGTTCCAAAGACGTTTCTCTCCTTTATATATGTAATCGCCCGTATATTCATGCAATTTACAGACTTTTTTATTATAAAGAGTTATTCGAGAGATAGCAATGCTAATTTAGAATCGACCTGTGTATAAGAAACGAGCAGTTAAATCCGCAACCTCTTGTTGGTGGTGAATTTCTTTATGTCCGTAAGGCACCGCAATAAAATCGGATAACCCTGGATAATGAACAGACTCCAATTCGATTCGTCCATCATTAACGCCCGTAATCAACTTACCCAGCCATAAATGATTGCGTGTTCCTGCTATTGCTCCTATAGAAAATGGGGAAGTTTCCGGTAAGTTCAACATTCTTATATAAGTAGCTTGCAGTGAACGTAATGTCTTGTAATAGTTTGTATACCCTTTTACTTTACTCGCTACATATGCAAGTTGGCTGCCACGGTTCGGCGTTGCAATTTGAACGCAACGACCGATGAAATCTGTAGCTTTCGTTTCTTGCAGCACTTTTCGTATGAGCAACCCACCTGTACTATGTCCGACCAAATGTATTCTTCGGTTCCCATTATTCACCAAATCGAGTAGCACTTGTTCTACAATCTTGGTGGATTGATCGAATTCATGGCGTCTTAAAGACAAATTGAGGGACCGACAATGAAATCCATGATCTTCTAAATAAATAGATAGCGTATTCATATCACGAGCACTTTTATTGAAACCATGAAGCAAAAGAACATGATCCGCCATATAACACCTCTTCTTTTTCCTAGTGTAGCATTATTTAGTTAACTTAAAGAACACACACCATAGAATAAAACTTCCGATTCTGCCCATAGTACGATCTAGGAGGTGTTTCACTATGGGGAATAAAAACAACAAAAAAACTATGAATGAACGTACTCATAATCCGTTCGATACGTATCATAACAAAAGCAAGGACGTCAGCAACAGCAACAATAATAATCCAAACGATAACTTACACGAAGAATTTTCTGCAGAATTTGATGCGAAAGCTAAAAACAAAAATAACAAAACTAATCACGACAAAAATCAATCTTCCAACAAAAGAAATTGAACAAACTGCCGCTCTTCTGAATTTCAGAAAGCGGCAATTTGTTTGAATATGAAATCATTAACTTTGCCCGATTTGAACACCTCTCACTTTACTTTTCATTTCTTTAGGGTCATGTGAAATAATAAAAGCTTTAGAAAATTGATTATAGTACTCATTATCATGTGCTTTTGGAGAAAGGATAATGAGTTTTCTTTGTAGCTTGTTTGCATAAAGTTCAAATACGGATGCTTTTCGTGTCTCGTCTAGTGCACTATCAAATTCATCTAATACAATGAAACCAGCCTGGTTCTCCAGGTTTTGAAGAAGTGAAAGCGCAAAGAGTAATGAACTCAGTGATTCTTCTCCTCCAGAGACACCTTTCCCTACCCTACCGCCTCTCGCCTTCAAACTCACGTCTTCAAATTTCCCTCGATGACCTTCTTTTCGCACATAAATAAATAGTTTGAAGATGGGACGTCCTTTTTTATCCATGAGTTTTTCAAATTTGATCTGTCCTTCAAATTGGAATTCACCCATGTATTGCTGGAAAAGCAAGTTAATCTTTTGCACTTGCATTTCAATTGCAGTTTCCAATCGATGCTCATTTTGGATGGCCCGCTCTTCATTTTCTTCGAGAAGATTCTTTGCCGAATGAAGTTCCTCTTGTTTCCGTTGGAATTCCTCCTCCAACGTTCGGAAGTTCTCTACTGCGTTGGGGTCGATATCTTTTTCATTTCGCGCATTCTGAAATTCTACCTTTGCTTGATTTTGTCTATATCGGAGATCGATTTGAGAATCCTGCTCCCGCTCTTGTGCCATCGCTTTTTCGACTAATTCAGGAACGATTTGTTTTAACTCGTCCAACTCCTGTTTTTGTTGGGCAGCATAATTTGATAAGGTAATATGTTCCTCTTCCTTTTCGGAGTGTTGTTTAGCAATTTGCATTTTCGTCGATCGACTGGTTTCTATTTGATGTTCTAATTCACTACTCTTTCTTTGTAGATCTCTCAGCGTGTTCTGTAGGTCATCTAATTCATCTTGATGCTTGCTAATTATCCGACGTAACGCAGTTAGCTCCTGTTTCAAAATCTTCATCTGCTGTTGCTGATGTTGTAACCGCTCGATTTTTTTAGTTTGCTGTCCGAACTGTTTATAGACTGCTAAGTATTCTAAGAGTACGCTACTAGTTTCCTTTTCTATATATTTCTTTTTCCATATCTCTTCCGCTTCCTGTTCATACTCTTTTTTCTGCCCTTTTAGTTGAAGTTGCTCCGTCTGCAATTGAACAAGCTGATCCATTCGATATTGCTGATCTGCTTTTGATGAGAGGAAGGCTTCCGCTTCTCTCACTTTCTGAACATCCGCGTTCCATACACGGTAAATTTCATTGTCATCTGCTAATTGTTGAGCGAGCGTATCCATATCTTTTTGAAGTGTTTCAATTTGCTGAACAAGAAAATCCCTTCGTTCTTTCAAAGCTTGCTTACTTAAAATATACGTGTGTTTCTCTTGTGGACCTCTTATTCCTTGTCTGTCCACCAGCCAGCCTTTTTGTATGGCTGGCTGTTCCGTGATGAAAAATTGTTCAATCCACCAAAGCACTCGTGTCGCGTGATTTTGTTCTTGGTGCGAGAGTCCTTCTTGCATTTTCAACCCTAGGCGTGGTAGCTCCATGATGGCTCGGTCAGGAATGAGCTTTTTCAGTGAAACATGATATAAATCGTTAACTGGCTGACAGTTTGATGCCTCATAAAAGATAGTATATTTAATCGCATCGAAAAAACGTTCTTTCTCTATTGGGATCTGATCCATCAATTTCACGAAATGACGTAAAGGATAGGCGCGAATCGTTTGTTCTTTTAAATGGCGAATGGCTTCTCGTTGTCTAACCGATTCAATTTGATTCCGCTGTAACATAGATAGCTCGTCTTTTAATAAACAGAGTTCAGAAGTATTCTTATCAAGCAGTTGTTTTCTTTCCTGCAATGACTCTTCTAAAACTGCAAGATCCTGTTCCAGTTGATGGCTAGATAAATAACGAGTTATCATATCTTGATGATTCTTACTGTTTTCTTTCCATTGTTCAATCGCCGCTACCAATGTGGATTGTTTTTGCTGGTTCTTCTCAATTAAATTCCCTGCATTGGTGGCCTGATTCTTTAACTCAATTTCTTGTTTCTCCAAGTTCTCCACTTGGTCTTTGGCTACGATAAGTCTGTTCTGTGTTTCAATTTCTGAATACGGTAATTTCGAATAGGCGTCCTGTAATTCACTTAATTCATTTTGAAGTGTATCAACTTCCCTTTCCACTTCTGTGAAACTTTCTTCTATTACACCCACTTCAGCAGTAGACTGTTCGAGTAGTTTTTCTTTTTCCTTCTGCTGCTTTTTCACCTGCTGGATTTGTTCATTCTTTTGTTCAAGTGCTAAAGAGAATTGACGCTCTTTCTCCGCAACATCTTCTAACTCAAATTCACGTTCTTCAATGTACTGCTCAATTTCCTTTCGTTCTTTCTCAGCACCCAGCTGAAGCTCATACGTGGTCAACGCATATAAGATCCCGTTATCCACCAGACGCTTTTGGTTATCTAGAAAGCGATCCCTTTGGTTTCTCGCAATAGATAAATGAAGTTCATGCTGTTTTTGCTGACTTGTCGCTACAACATATGCTTCTCGTGCCTCTTTCACAATTTCCAAACTAGTTTCCCAATCTTTTTGAATTCGGTCAATTCCATGCATTTCACTAAAAATACGAAATCGCTCTTCAGGCGCCATAACGGAAAATTGGTTGACCTCCTGCTGATACCAGATTAAATAATACAGATCGGGATGAATTTTATACTTAAATTGAAGTTCTCTTCTGTACGCAGTGAAATTATTTTTATTCACATCGCCAGAACGATACATTTGCCGTAGTTCTAACTCTTCTATTTCATCCCCATCATGAATTTCATAACGTAGTTTGATCGGTTGCTTCGGGGGCTGTTCGCAAATCAAACGGAACTCAATAAAAAGAGGACCATCGATGCGGGACACTCCTTCATTTTTGAATAAAAAATGAATCGCAGCTCTCCACGTTTCCTCTTCCGGTAAGTTTTGAGATTTTAATCCTTCAATTTCTACTTTACTTGAACGCAAAACGGCTCCCATGCAAAATGAAATGGTCGACTTTCCTGCGCCATTGGGTCCTGTAATGAGAATATGTTCATCTGCATTTTCCAAGATCATTTCTTCTGCATCGTAATCACGAATACCCGAAAACCGCAAACGCCAAGGAATCACAGAAACCCCTCCTTCTCATACAGATTGTAACGATTGAAAAATTTCATAACATCTTCTTTTGACAACTGATTCGAGTGGCTGAATTCGACCATTCGATGTAAAAACGAATCCGAAAACATGTGTACTCCGATTGCGGTTAAGCGATAGGCATCCTCTTTATCTGAGCCAAGATGAATTTCAAGTGCTCCTATTTTTCGCAGTGTATCAATCGCCAGCTGAATCCGTCTGCTTCCTTTTTTTATCTCATGCCCGAACGCTTCCAACAATTGAGATAGGAGAGTATATTCATGCTTCAATACTTCCTGTTGATAAAACATGAACAATAACACCGCAAGCGCTTCCTCTGACAAGGTGTGACGTGCAGAACGTGCAGGGACTCGTAGCATGACGACCACTTGATCACGTTCTTCATCATAAATCAACCGATAATATCTACCGACTGCTTGGTTCACACGAGATAGAAAAGAATGAAAATAGGAGTCTTCTTTAGAAACGCCCAATAACTTTTCTACCTCTTTCCGAGAGAGACCAAAATTATTCGCACGGATGGTGGCACTAGAAGAAAAAAGAATGGACATAAATGTTTGCTCTTCTCGATTGGTTAAAATACTTCGCAACGATTGTAAACTGTTTAATGAATAATCTTCATTACTCTCTTTTTCGAATGTTGAATCTTCGGTCGTCATCTCGTATCCACTCCCATTCTTTATCAAATTCTTTCACGTGCAGTTTTGGACCAATCTGTACTTTTTTATTTGCTTCCAGCCCCGCAATCCCCAGAAGCTGGCGAATCGCATCTCCCCAGACTGCCGAACTCGTTTCTATCATCGTTTCTTCTATTCCTGCTTCTTTTTTCTGTTCCAAGTACTGTTCAATCTTCTCCGTGTCAATACTCGCTTTTGTTAACAACCAGCTCGCTTCATCTACTAAGTCGTCAATCGATTGTACATCCAACGTTTCTTGCCTGAATACTATGACATGCTCTTCTTCCATATCTGTCACAACAGGCTCGTAGTTGTCCAAAAACTCTATTCCACTCTCGATATCCATTGGGGTTAAAGGACTTGCGTATTTCACTGGAATCCATATCCCATCCAGTTCTTCCCCTTCGGATTGCCCTTGATCCATAAAGCTAAAAAGCTGATGCGCATTCGGAATTTCAGATTCCAGTGGGGGATGAAACATTTTGACAATGAACGTTCGAACCTTTTCAGGAGAAATTGCAGTTTTGAGCGGCGTTTGCTGAACATTCATAAACTGAAGATACTTATTGATCATTCCAAGTGAAAGGCTTGTCCCTTCATTTAAGACACCCGTTCCACTCTGCATCAAATGACTAAGTGCAAGACTGTCCTCAATCGTCTGGAACTCATTAATTCTCGCATCTAGTTTAAGAGCCAAATCCTCCATTAACGTATGAATTACTTGCAATTGTGGCAACGCATTTCGATCGGCAAGTAGCTCCAACTCTCTCTCTTTTAGTGTGTCATTCGCATCTTTCACATTACGAATCATGCTGGCGATGATGTTTCCACCTGATATGCCTTTATCATCATACGCTTCACTGATCTCCGCATCCCTTCTAGCCTGAAACAAGGAACGCCCAATATCATCTTCCAAATAATAAGCGAGTGAATCATTGGCGAGCCGCGTTAAAGAGTGCATCATTCGCTTTCCAACACTCATCATTTTAATTTGATGCGTTTGTTTACTAATCCAGTTATTGCTTGAAAGAATTGTGACAATTTGATTTACACGCGATTTAGAAGGCGGATCGTCATCACGAAAACGAGCCTGATATCGATAGTACAAGGTTTCGGCACTATCAATCGGGTCCGTCAATCCATATGCCTCCTCATGTATTAACTCGATAATTCGTAAAAATCGCAACATCTCCAAAGGCGAGTGAAAGACAGCTTCTGAAGATAAATCTTTCATTACACCGGCTAATGAAATGATATCCCGCATGGCCCTTGTCATCTCAGGCTGCTGGGCATCCATATTGAATATCGAAATTAACTGCTTATCCACTTCCTCCATTCAATTGGCCCCCCTAACGACATTTCTTGTTCTGCCTCACAAATTGTTTCAGACCATTTTACATACTCTTCATAGGACGTAAAGACAGTGCCTTCATTACCTACGAAACGTATTATCATCTCACCCACTAGGCTAACCAAATCTCTAGCAATGATCTTACCAGCCAAATCATAATCGACCCATATCACTACTTTCCGAATAAATGAATTCCCGCAAAGTTGCTGAATAAATTTCCGATGCGCTCCACGTACCTGCCCATCTACACAGATGATCAGGGAAGACGTGTCCTTTATAAAATCAACTTCTTTTGCCATTCTCGTTAACACTGCGCGATTTTCCACTAGCCATAATACTTCTGCAGTCGTATGAAATTTCTCATCCATCACAGCAATTTCGGTAGTTGCATGAACTGTTCCAGATGAGTAGTCAGCGAATTGACCAGTTATATTCCCTGTGAAATAGATCGGAACAATAGTACCTGTACTAACAATCCCTATTTCACTGATAGGCGCGTCTATCCATTTTTCTAACCGTCGAATAAACTCATCTCGATACGAATCAAATGCTTTGGAACCCCCAATTTTTTTATAATAGGTGGCGCCAATTTCTTTAAATTCAATTTGTGATTGATGGTGTTTCAACTGAAGGAAGGCTATTAAGAAATGCGTGAACTTGCGAATTCTTTCTTTCCCCCAAGATTCCTCATCTTTCACATCTCTCAAGAATTTCCTAACCTGTTGGATGAACTCAGAAGGTAGATGAGCTGTAGACCTATCAAGTTCCTGAAGTACTGATTGACGCATTAATTCATCTGTTTCCTCTGTTTCTAAGTCTCTCAGTCGTTCATATTCTGCTACTCCAGGCCCCATACGATAAATGGAACTGCTAGGTGTTCTGCCGTCTGATTTAAAGCGTATTTCTTGAATTAACCACCCGTTTTGAAGGGCTTCTTGTAGTAATTCATTCGAAATAGACAAAGACATTCTACGAGAATTTGGCTTCAGATTTAGTTTCATGATTTCTTCAGGTGGACGGGTATCATATTCTTGAGTTGCCAGAACATTTCCCATTGTCTTAAATGTACGAGCGGTCCACTTCTGAATCTCCCATTCATTCTCGCTCACTTGTTGAATCGTTTCACCTGCTTTACAAATATAGGTTTCTAGAAACTCTTTCACCGTTCTCATAGTCGTTGTCTCCATTCCTTTATATAGGTACAGGATAACATATTTTACAAAGCCTAACGAAAAATAGTACAAAACAGATAAGCCATCATTCAGTTTCGAATGATGGCTTTCCTAGAAAGTCAAATATATGCATAATCCATTTTAAGTTTTATCTATTTTATGGTGTATGTATAGAGCTTTATGACGTTTTGTGGTTAAAAAGACAGCGGGTACAGACTTAGATTACTCACTTCTTTAGAGTTTAATTAATTATCGCGTAAACTTACTACCGAATTGGTTCATAATCGTTTCTACTTCATCGATATGCTCTGGTTTCAATAATGCCTTCATTCTGGGGATGAAACTAAGTAAATAGGCTCGATCAAAGCTATGTTCTTTCTGCTTTTGAAAACTCTCATATAGTAAGTCTCTTGCTTCCTCTGATTTACTTTCTTGCACACGCTCTAAAATAAATTCTTGAAACTTTTGTTGTGTTGGATTCATGTTAATAACCCCTATTCTAAATGTTTAGTAAATAGTATAGTCTATTTTATTTAACCATATACTATCCATTCTTCTGTCATTTTCTAACTATCGACACAGTCAATCCATCACCCGTTGGGATAAGCAAGGACTCTAATTGGAAGTGGTTTGCTACGACGAAATTGAATTTCTTCATCGTTTCAGTATAGCGCTTCGGTTCAGACTGACCTACTACACTACCACGAGCGAGCACGTTATCTGCAACGATTAGCGCTCCGGGTACGGCAAGTTGAATACAGTAGTTTAAGTAATTTTCATAATTCCCTTTATCCGCATCAATAAAGAAAAAATCAAACTGTTTTTTATTCGTGACCAGACTTTCTAGATTCCCTAACGCCTCTCCTGTCATATACGTGACTTGATCGCCAAAACCTGCCTTGGATAGATTTTGATGAGCAAGCTTTGCATACTGTTCTTCCAGCTCTAGGGATGTTAAGTTTCCTTTGCCAGTAAACCCTCTAGCAAGACAAATTCCGCTATACCCTCCGAGCGCCCCTATCTCTAAAATATTTTCTGCACCTGATATAGACACCAGCATAGTTAACAACTTACCCGAACTGGGCGATACCGATATTGCAGGCATTCCATTTTCATTTATTGAAGAAATCACTTCTTCCAATAATCCATCCTGTGGACAGAATACCGCATCCACATAGTTATTCATTTCTTTCATCATTTTCTACCCCTTTCTTTACAGGTTCCTCTGAAACTTCTACTGTCTCATTTACTGTGATTTCACTTTCCTGAATCTCGAATAGATTAATGAATTCGTTAATAATCATATCAATTGCTTTTAACTCTCCAACCAAAACAGAATGAATCGATGTAAATTCTGGTTCGTTCAGCTGTTGTTTAATGGTGGCACGCTTTAGATTCATCATGTCGAGAAAAGCAATCGCTCTTCCTCTTCTAAAGGTTTTTGCACCATGACGATGGGAGCGTTCCTTCCCTCTATGAGCTCCTTTATGGTAAGGTGTATCCAATCTTTGAATTTCATTAGATTCTTCTTTCACTTCATCACACCTCCATTAGTATACATTTGTATACACGCCTAATTGTATACATATGTATATTATAAGTCAAAAATAAAAAGCTCTATTATTTAGAGCTTTCAACTTGTAGACAAACTCCCAAAACTAAAAAGTATGCTCACAACCTTTCATTTTACAATTTTCTTAGCACTTACTGTTTATTCTATAATATGAACTTAACCATCGCTTTCAATCATTCAGATGAAGAGGCAATAACAACTAAAAAATCAATGAAATACGCTAGTTGATCGTAGTGGAAGGCGGCGACTCCTTGGGGATCAGCGTGCGTCTTGAGACCCCGCAGTAGCGAAGCGGACGAGGAGGCTCAAGCCACGCCCCCAGGAAAGTGTCAGTCTGGAACGTAGATCAACGGTAACCTTCCCACTTCCTTTCTTTTATCTACGATCTTAAAGCTCTATTATGTAGAGCTTTTCAATATATGACGATTGCTATAAAATTCAGCTACCTTACTAAACAGCGATGCCAGCACTTGCTGAAAGAGCATGCCGAACACAACCGGCATGGCCACTTTTGCCGGAAAATAAGTAGTCGCAACTACGACGCCGGTTGCGATATTGCGCATCCCCCCCATATACATAAACGTCGAAGCAATGACCGGATCTTTCCATAGAACATAACCAATTGTAAGAGCAGCTGCATATCCAGATGCCGCAATAAACAATACAAGTAAAATAATGCTGACCAGTTCCCACGAAATAACTTTTACGTAAGGAGCCACTGCACTTCCGTTAATGGCAACAATCGCGAATAAACTCAGCTTCGAAAACGGGGCCAATTTCGGGCTCCATGTTGACTGGATCTCCCCTTTTGTCCATTCATTCAGCAAAATACCGAGTAGTGTCGGCAACACGATCATCCAAACTAAATTTAAGATGAGCGAAGTAGTATCGACTGCAATTTCTTCGCCAGCTACTACATGAAGAATGGCAGGCATGACGACTGGAGCGAGTAGCGTATCGACCAAAATAATAGACAGACATAATGGTAGATTACCTTTCGAAATGGAAACCCAAATTACGCTTGTCACACCCGTTGGCACCGCCACAGCGAGTATAAAACCAATCGTCAGCAAGTGATCATAAAAAAACAAAGTGGACAGGAAATACGCCCAGGCAGGCATTAGAATATGCAAAAAAGCGATGCTCACCAAGACAACCCCTGGATGTTTCACAATCATTCGTGCTTCCTTCACATTCATGCCCAAACTGCCCACAAACGTCATAAACGCAAACAGACCAGATACAAGAAACAGTAGTTGCTCTCCTACTTGATGAAAGAGAACACCCATCAGTAAACTAAGCGGCGTCAAAATGGCGATTCTTCTTTGCAGGAATGTATTTAATTTAATAAGCATAAGACATGACCTTCTTTATGTTGTGCAGTCAAATCGTATACAGACTGCGACTAGTAGTTAAATCATACATTACATCTGCATATTTCAGAAAACAAGTGTAACCTATCATGATAGAGGTTCTTTCCGAAAAACGCTGACTACTCATACTAATCAGTTGCGCCCCCAATAAAAATAGCAACGTCTTAGAATATGATGGAATATTCTAAGACGTTGCTTATCTTATACAAAATAGAGACTTTAATTCTATACACATGGTTTCATTCATTGTGTAGAGGATAGGACACGTTCCATAACAGCTTGAACTACCTTTTCAGCGGTATCCATTTTAATAGCTTCTTCTGCAAGAGTTGCCATCTCACTGGTATTCAATAAACTAATTTGTTTACGGCTCTTTAAGATGGACGATGCACTCATAGAAAACTCATCAAGCCCCAAGCCAAGCAATATTGGGATAGCTACTTCATCTCCTGCCATCTCACCGCACATCCCAACACTCTTCCCTTCACTATGTGCAGCCTCAATGACCATCTTAATAAGCCTTAAAACGGCAGGGTTACAAGGTTGGTATAGATAAGAAACTGTTTCATTCATCCGGTCGGCAGCCATTGTATATTGAATTAAATCATTGGTACCGATACTAAAGAAATCAACCTCTTTAGCAAATATATCCGCTTGTACTGCAGTTGATGGAATTTCAACCATAATACTAATTTCTATATCATCCGCAACTTTTATATGATTAGCTAGTAGAGACTGCTTCTCTTCTTCCAAAATAGCTTTTGCATTTCGAAACTCATCAATTGTAGCAATCATCGGAAACATTATTTTTAAGGATCCGAAAAGACTAGCCTTTAACAATGCTCTCAACTGTGTTCTAAACATTTTTTGCTCTTGTATGCATAAACGAATGGCCCGGAATCCTAAAAAAGGATTTGTTTCAATTGGAAGATGTAAATATGGAGTTCTTTATCACCGCCTACGTCAAGGGTCCGTACTACTACTGGTCTATCTTTCATTGCCTGAAGCACTTTTTTATAAGCAGTAAACTGTTCTTCTTCTGTAGGCAACTGATCTCTGTCCATATACAAGAATTCCGTTCTATAAAGGCCGATCCCTTCAGCCCCATTTGCAATGACACCTTCTAAGTCAGAGGGCGTACCTATGTTTGCCGCTAACTCAATTTGCTTTCCATCAGCAGTAACAGTCACTTGATCAACAAGTTTTTCCAATTTTTTCTCTTTATCTATCTTTTTTGTTCTTGTTTATAAGATACTATGACGTCATCAGAAGGATTAATATGTACCTCACCAATCAAACCATCCACAATGACTAAATCACCATCTTCAATTCGGTCTGTTGCTCCATCCACTCCTACAACAGCTGGAATTTCCATGGAGCGAGCCATGATTGCCGAGTGAGAAGTTCTTCCCCCTATAGTTGTGATAAAAGCTTTTACAAACTCTTTGTTTAATTGAGCTGTATCGGAAGGTGTCAAATCTTTAGAAATGATAATGACTTCTTCGTCAATCATACTCAAATTAACGATTTTTACATGTAGAAGATGGGATAAAATGCGTTTTGTCACATCGCGAATATCTGAAGCTCGTTCCTTCATATATTCATTGATTAAAATGTACAAAAAACCAGCCACTAGAGTTGAGAATACTAACAAACAACACAACAAGGTAGACAGGCTCTCATTCTATCACGGATTTGCGGGTTTAACCTCACGTGAAAATCGTTACGACCAAAAATGTGAAACTGCGCATTACATTGAAGCGATGCCTATTGACTATATATAGCTTTGTTCCATCTGCGTTTGGTAGCTATACGGACCGACGGAGTACTGGCATATCCGTCATTTAGACGCGTTGGGCTGCCAGGTTTACTTGAAGTTGCCTACAATTTGTTCTTTTTATAAAGAATGTGCGTTTTCTTCTTTAGAAGTACGCTTTCGTTGGTCCTAAAAAACGATATACGATAGCGTTTGAAGCCAGATTGCTAAAACACTATATTCAATCGACAATTACATTTACCTAGTGCTTGACGAAAATACACCCTTCTACTGTAGGACGCAGCATGTCTTCAGAAGTGCAGATTTTTTTCTATCGTCGATCACTCATCTCTCTTCAAACAAATGAAAACGTTTGTCTATAACCTTCAGGAAGCGCGTATTGAAAGTCATATCGAGAAGTTAAATAGTGCAGAACGCTGGCGTCTACACGTACAAAAATATTTTCTTATCACGGATGGAAAGACCCGCTTGCGTTGGACTGTCTAACACGGTAGGGATTAAACTGCATGTTGGTCGTAAGAACGAAACCGAAATGCCTCTGTCGAAACGACCGGTTTGAAACATGACGGTCCTGTGTGAAAAGAGCTTGAAGACAAGAGTTTCATCCTAGTTGAAAGTATGGCTTATTTCTCCTTGGATAAAATAGGTGAATACCTAATGAGCGTCCAAGACTTCGTGTTACGTCTGAAAAATAGCATCCAGCTGAACGCAAGAAATCCCTCAATGGCAGCCGCTCAGAAGACTCGGATGTATGGCTGACTTGCCCTGTATAATGGGAACACCATAAGACAATGAGTCGACATCACGTTGTGCCATTCACAGGCTATGACGGAAAGTATATGCTAGTCATTACAAGCCTTTGGAATGTCACCATTGAGGAAATGGTTGAAAAATACAAATTCTGCTGGGCGATTGAATCCTTTGCCACTGGGTGAAACAAAACTTGAATGTTACTGTTTAGTTTAAAACAATGAAAATACCAAATTCCACTTCAATTCGCCGCATACGTTCTTCTGTAGTTCATACACACTAAAAGGAGGCAAGTGAACTCACTGCCAACACTTATGCGAACTTTCAACAACTGCTTCTTTTGGACTAACCTTTCTATCGAATGACATCTTAGAATAAAGGTTATTTATGAGTGTCATGAACGAATTTATTACGCAATAGCAGATTAATTTTGGTTATTCAGAACACGTGATAAATACATTTTAAAACAGCTTCAGCAAGTCTGACATGTCCTCAATTTTATAGTCATAACTATCTACATCTCCAAATCCATATTCCGCATATACAAATCGAATACCTGCATAAGCAGCAGCATCCCGATCCCCTTGTGTATCACCAACATAAACAGGAGAATTCAAGTGATTTCTATCGATGATTAATTGAATATTTTCACCTTTTGACAATTTTGTTCTCCCTGGATTTTCAAAATCCAAGAAATATTTCTCCAATTTATGATACGAGTAAAAAGATTCGATGTACCCTTCCTCACAATTACTTACTATAAACAGCTTGTACTTTTGTGAGAGTTTTTCCAGAACATTTTCTATCCCCTCAAAGAGTTGCCCTCCCTCTTTGGTCAAATAAATTTGTTCGTTCTTACAACATTCTTTTATTAGCTCAAGTTGATGCTCTTCATCTAGATATGGAAACAACTTCTTTGAAATTTCTCGGATTTGTAAACCCATTGTTCCTTTCAGATCTTCCTCAGTAACTTCTCCTTCGGCATAAGGTGTTCTTTTAACAACTTCTGACCAAGCTTTAGAAACCGTCCTTCGAGAATCCCACAATGTACCATCTAAGTCAAAAATAATACTATCCACGTATACGTCCTCCTCGTTTATATACAATAATAACCCGAGTCATATAAAGATAGAATCGACTCGGGTTTTCTTAATAGGTTCAGTTAGTGCGTGCCAAATTAATTTGCTCAATAAATTTCTTCGCAGTTTCTGTAATTTGTTCATAGCCTTGTTCATCTGGTTTTCCAATAAGACTTCCACCTGCTCCAACTGCTACAGCACCGGCTTGAATCCATTCTCTCACATTTTCTACATTTACTCCGCCTGTTGGCATGAGGTTCGCCTGCGGGACAGGTCCTTTGATAGCTGAAATTACTTTAGGACCCAGAAGTTCTCCTGGGAAAACCTTCAGTAGTTCAGAACCAGCTTCTAGACCTCTCACCACATCTTTAACCGTCATAACTCCTGGCATATAAGGTATTTGATATCGATTACAAAGTTTAGCAGTTTCTTCATCTAAATAGGGGCTAACAATATACTCAGCTCCTGCCAAAATAGCAATTCTAGCAGTTTCAGGATCCAATACAGTACCGGCCCCTATAATAATATCTTGTTTAAATTCTTCTGCTAATTCTTTGATCACGTCTGTTGCTCCAGGAACCGTATAGGTAATCTCAATAGCAGCCACACCACCTTTAAGCGAGGCTTCTGTTATTCTTTTTGCCTTTTCTGCATTTTCTGCTCTGACAACTGCAACTAATCCACTCTCGTGAATTTTTGACAGTACATTTCTTTTTAGTTTCATACTACCGCCCCTTTTATTGTTTCCATTTAGGATTGTCGATTACTTGCGGTTCATTATCTATTTCGACGACTAACTTCCGGTAACCTTTCGTTTCGATGGTGCCATAATCATGTCCTGCATCAGCTCGAAACGCAAAAAATGTGATCAGTGGTTGATCACCGGTGTTAATACTTCTATGGGCATAACGGGGAGGAACATAGACAGCTTGTCCGGGTATAAACTTTTCAATTTGCCAATCTCCTTCAGGATTTTCCATCAACATATAGCCCTCTCCTGAGATACAGTAATAGACTTCTCCCGTTTCAAGTACTGTATGAAAATGTCCTTTTGTCATGTAATACTCATTTCCAACTTTTCCGGGGCTCACAATACTGGAACCAAATTGAATATCTCCATCTGTTTTGGGAATATCAAGATCATAATATTCATAGACTTGGGGATCATTTTCATTCTTAATGTCTTCTTCAAGTGCCTCTACATCATAAAACATGTTCTTCATATCTGATAAATTACGTTTGACAGATTCCTTTTCGTTTGAAAGTCCAGTCATCTGATCAAAATTAATTGTAAATGATTTTGCTGTTAGGGCCATGTTATCATCATCCTTCTCTTTATTATTTTACTTATCTCATTTGATTAGATAAGTTCTCAATTGCATCAAACGTACTTCCGGTAATCTCTACGTCAAATACTTCTGCAACTACTTGTGTCCAACCATGGATGAAATAAATCCAGCCATCTTCTACATGTAAGTTTTTATGGTCTTTTTGTGCTAATGCTTGATGCATAAAGTCTAGTTCTCCACGATAATTTAATTCCCATACTAAGCTATCTTTAGGAAATTTCGCATCATTAGTCAATGGCGAACCAGGACGATCTTTTCCAAGTCCTGTAGCATTGATGACTAGCGAATATGGTTGTAGGCTTTCCAGCAATGCATCATTCTGTTCTGTTTCAGGAGTTAAATGATATTCAACTTGTGCATCTGGATTGACTTCATTAATAATACGTTCAATTTCTAATAATCTTTTTTCACTTCGGTTTGCCACTATAATTCTAGATGGAATGTTTTCACCGTTCTTTAAATCCAATAAATAAGCTGAAATAGCTATAGCACTGCCTCCTGCACCGATGATAAATACTTCCCCTTGATGTTTATTCCAATAGGCAGCTGGCAAAAAACTTTCCATCGCCAAACCGCTAGATATTGGATCTTTCGCATGGCCATGCAACTGTCCGTCTTTCTTCGAAATAGAAGATAATTCACCGAACATCTTAGCGAATGGATCAAGATAATCAAACAAGTCTTTAGCAGCATCATATAAATCAATTTTATGCGTTGTTACAAGTGCCCCCATTGAAAGCGGATCGTTTTTTATGAAATTTACTACCGTTCGATAATCTTCAGGATCTGCATGGATTTCCATATCAATCCCTTTTAGTACTGCATTCTCTAAACCTAACTCCTTGGCCCACTCAGGAAAAAGTTTCATAATAGAAGATTTTGTAGTAGTCACACCAATAAAGTACATCGTTGGTACAGTTGCTTTTTCAAGTGATCTTATATCCATGTCAACACTTCCTCTTAATTATTTACTAAAGGCTTTTGCCGGATTAGTATGCATCATCTTGTGGATTTGCACCTTAGTGATGCCTGCCTTCTCTAGAATAGGCAAGAACTTTCCTTGCAAATGTTCTAAACCGATCGATCCTCCATAGCTCTTCATTCTTTTTCGTGTAGTATCAAGACCTAACAACAGTTGATCCTCATAACCATTATTGATGAGTTTAGATATCAACGAGACTTCCTCTTCATCGGAATGGTACTTAAATCTTCCGATCGTATCGAGTTCTAGATACACTCCTGTACTAGCTACATAGAGAAGGTAATCTGCATTGTCCATTTTACGATCCAAATGACATACGATTAATTTCTCTTCTTTTATACCAAGATCTGTGTACAATTTAATTTGTTCCAACGCATTGTAACCTAATTCAGTATGAGTCATTATAGACGTATTGGTTTCATAAGCCGCCCTAGCCGCTGCTTTGAATAGAGGAAAATATGAACCAGCAGTCCCTTCAAGTCCTGCTGCTGTTTTAATAAGTCCAGCTTTGGCATTTAGTTGCTGACGTGGCCAATTTTCTTCTCCATCGCAGTACATTCCATTTTCCAATTCATCAATGAATAGCTTAGCTAACTCCGTTTCAGTACTTTCTCTAATCCAATGACCTTCTTTGTAAAAGCCATGTTTATGGAAACCTGTAGAAGCTAGTATGTTGATACCCGTTTCTTCAGATAGCTTCTGAAGCCAGTCGGCATTTCTTCCACTGCCGACTGGCTGTGCATCCACAATGGTATTGCCGCCAAGCTCTTTAAAACGCAATACTTCTTCCTTTGTTTTATCAAAATCATCTAAAAGTAAAGCAGGGTCAAGTTTTTCAGGTTGACCTTTTTTTATAAATAAATGTTCATGACTGTGGCAAATCCCCATATCTGATAAAAGAATCTCACCATTCACAGTGACGAGTCGCTTAACATCAGTAGATTTACTCATATTTATTCATTACCTTGTAGCATCGTAATAAGATTTTCTGTCGATACGATAGCCATTCTTTCAACCGCTTCATTAGTAAAGGCACCAATATGGGGAGTAAGTATGAAGTTAGGCAATGAAACCAAAGAATCTCCTTGTTCAGGTGGTTCCTGAGAATAAACATCTTGTGCTGCTACGGCAATTTCCCCATTTTGAAGAGCAGAAAGGAGGGCTTTTTCGTCTACCAATTCTCCCCTGGCTGTATTAATCAAAATAGCAGTTTCTTTCATTTGGCTAAGTGTCTTTGCATTCATGATGTGTTTAGTATCATCTGTTACAGGTAAGTGTAGAGACACAAAGTCTGCGTCGGCTAACAAGTCATCTAAACTTTCAGAACGGCTAACACCAAACTCAATTAAAAATGAGTCGTCATTAAAATAAGGATCGTATATAGATACTTCCATCTGAAGGCCGCGACATCTTTTAGCTACTTCTTTCCCTATTTGACCGCCTCCAATGAGTGCAACTTTTTTGCCGGTCAATTCTGAGCCAATCGTTCGACCCCATCCAAAATTTTTAACGGCCTGTACGGATTGAGATAACTTTCTGGCGCTTTCAAACATTAGACCTACCGCTAGTTCCGCAACCGATATATTATTCGTACCCATCGCTTTACTAACTTGGATTCCAAGTTCGTCAGCTTTACCCAAATCAATATTATCTGTTCCAACACCATATTTTGATATTGCTTTTAACTGATCGCAATTAGTAAGTACGGAGGCAGGCAAGGGATCTACACCTACAATTACTCCAACAACCCCGCTTTTCCCATACTCGATTAGTTCATCTTCAGTTAATGTACGTCCCGTTTGATTTTCAATTACTTCATATCCTTTTTCTTGAAGCATCTTGATAGGTTTCTCTCTGAATTTCTGAAAGGATTTAGGTGTTATCAAAACTTTATTCATAAGTTCACCTCAGTTAGATTATCTTTTACAATACATTATAATGTTACGACATTCAAACATCCTTTAATTTCGAAGCGGCCGATTGATCAAGAAACACATGAACATTTGCGTGTAACTGCAGCATGGATGCTGGTACTTGCGTTGTGATGGGTCCTTCCAACACCTGTTGAATAATGTCTGCCTTGTCAATGCCCTTTGCGAAAAAGAGAAGTTTCTTTGCTTTCATGATTGTACCCATGCCCATAGTTATGGCAGTTTTAGGCACTTCATCAATCGAATCGAAATCCTTTACGTTTGCTTGTCTTGTAGTTTCCGACAATTGAACAATATGAGTTTCACTTGTTAAATAATCATCAGGTTCATTAAAACCTAAATGCCCATTCATACCCACACCAAGTAACTGGATGTCTAACGGAGCAGCTGATTGAACAATACGTTCATAGCGTTCAGCTTCTTCATAAGAATCATCTGCATCTCCTTGTGGTATATGGGTGGAGTCTTTAGGAATATCCACATGATCTAATAGCTTTGTATTCATGAAATAGGCAAAACTAGATGGATGACTTTCAGGCAGACCTATATATTCGTCTAAATTATAAGTCGTTACCCCTTTAAAGCTTATTTCACCTTTTTGGTATGCAGCTATCAAATTTTGATAAAGCCCTATAGGAGTACTTCCAGTGGCAAGCCCGACTTTAGGATTCTTTATATTTCTGATACTGCTAATGAATAGTTCGGCAGCCGCCTGATCCACTTCTTCTTCAGTGGGGTAAATATGATAGTTCATCTTATTCACTTCTCTCTTCCATATCAATCATCACTTTCATGACTTGATCTTTTTTCGTATCGATTATGGAATAAGCGTCAATATAGTTGTCAAAATCCACATGATTTGTAATCAGCTTTTCTAACTGAATTTCACCTTTTTCAATTAATTTAACTGCATCATCAAAATCAGATGATTGATACATAGCGCTGCCTAAGATCGTCAATTCATGATCTTGTACGAAGCCCATATTGATTTGAGGTAAGTCTGAAACAACGCCTACAATGACTACAGTGCTTCCTTTACGGGCAACATCAATGGCTTGTGCAACAGTGTATGATGAACCTACACACTCGAAAATCACATCTGCTTTCCGATCGCCAAAATTACGAAGTATGCCTTCCGAAAGTTCTTCTTCAGAACTATTGATTGTTTTCAAACCACATTTTTCAGCTATATCAATACGAGATTTACTTAATTCAGAAACTACTACAGAACTTGCTCCGAATGCTTTAGCAGTTTGTGCAACTAAATTTCCGATTGGTCCTCCACCGATCACTAATACATTTTTGTTTTTAATTGCAGATACTCTCTGCACTGCATGTATAGCAACCGCCAGAGGTTCTACCATTGCACCTTCATCCCATGTTATTGAATCAGGCAGCATTGTTACTTTATTTTCATTGACGACAAAGAATTCGCTTGCCATACCTGTAGTTTGGAAACCCATGACCTTCAGATCTTCACATACATGATACATTCCATTCTGACAAGGGAAACACTTTCCGCACACTTCTTGGGGTTGGACAGTCACTCTGTCACCCTTCGAAAAATTAGATACTTCGTTTCCGACTTCAATTACTTCTCCTGAAACTTCATGTCCCTGAACTACTGGAAAAGAGGTATAAGGATGTTTCCCATGATTCACATGTATATCCGAACCACAAACACCAATTTTCTTTATTTTAATCTTAATATCTTTGTTTCCTACATCCGGCACACTTACCTGGTTGTAAATTATTTTCCCTGGTCCTGTCATAAGAGCTTGCTTCATTTCCATGAAATCCACCACCTATTACTTAATATTTAACAATAACTTTTTTGAAGGTTTTTCCGTCTAGGTAATCTTGGAACGCTGTAAGGATATCTTCAAAACTATAGAAATCCGAGATGAAATCCCGCAATTTTAATTTCCCTTCCAAAACCCAATCCATGATTTGTTCATGACATTCGCCTTCTTCTTCTTTGTAGGGCATTTGCTGAAAGTTCAACTTCCAATTATATGGTGCATCATCCCAATTCAACAGCATACTATTTACTTTAGGTACACCATAGCAAAGTATCTCGCCTCTGTCTTTCAGTAAGCCAATTGCTTCATTCATGATTTTTTCAGAACCAACTGCATCCAGTACGAATTTCACACCTGATGGATGTTGTTTGAAAACCTGTTCCTTAATGTCTGTTGTCGAACTATTGATCACCGAACTTGCTCCGAACTCTTCCATCAAAGCTTGCTTCTTTTCACTTCTTACAATAGATGTAATCTCTTTAACACCAAGCAAATTTAGTAACTTAACAAATGTCATAGCCACAGGACCACTGCCGTAGACGATAATTGCGTCTGTGGGTTGGATGTTAAAATATTTAATGGAACTAAGCACTTCACGTAAGGTGACTAACACAGGAGCTTCATATTTATCCACAAAATCAGGAAGCTTTTTCTGAGCAAAAGCTGCTTCAGGTATTTCATTTCTGTCATATGCTGCTATATCATCCACTATTCCGTATTCGCTAAAGGATCCCCATCCTGAATTCAGTAATTGACCTTGACAATCTATAGGGGGGGTAAAAGGCAAGATTACGATATCACCCTTTTGAAAGCTCGTCACATCTTCACCAATTTCTACTACTTCCCCTACCCCTTCATGTCCAAGCATTAAAGGATAATGTTCTTCCTCAAAACCTTTAAACGTTCTATTAACTATCGTCGCATCCGTTCCACAAATCCCACAACAAATTGTTTTAATCAATGCCTGCTTACTAGTAATTTCAGGTTTTTCTATTTCTATTACATCCAATTTTCCGTTAGTGGAAACGATAAGTGTTTTCAAATTAACACTCCTTTCATACGGTTACTTAAATCGTACGTTCACGTTTGCTTGTTACGATCTGTAATAAAACTGCTGCAATAATAATAGCACCTTTAATAATATCTTGTGGATATGAAGGTACTGCCATCAAGTTCATGATGTTCCCAATCAATCCTAGAATCAAAGCACCTGCTACAGTATTTAAGACGAAACCTCGACCTCCCATTAGGCTGGCTCCCCCAATTACAACTGCTGCAATTGCATCTAATTCTTGTCCCATACCGACCGTCGCACTTCCAGTAGATGAACGTGCTGCGACAAATGCCCCTGCCAAGGCAGCTAATGCTCCTGACAATGCATAAGTGGACATAATATATCGTTTTGTTCTTACACCTGCTAACTGGACAGCAGTTTCATTACTACCGATTGCAATAACTTTTCGTCCATATCCTGTATAACGCTGTACTAACGTAAATACGACAATAAGAAGTACAGTTATCAAGATAATAGGATACATAAAATCTTTGCTAACCAGTACATCGATCGTACCTGATTGAATTTTAACAGGTCTGCCCTCAGTGATAACAAAGGCGACACCCCTGGCAATCGTCATAGTTGCCAATGTTGCAACGAATCCTTGTATACCTGTATAGGCTACCAGTATCCCAGAAAATAGTCCAAAGACTAAACCGATCAATACAGCTACTCCAATTGAAAGTGAAAAGTGCATGCCAATATCTGTGATCAAAAGAGCAGAGACCGTTGCACCCACCGCCATGATGGAACCAACTGATAAATCAATGCCACCTGCCAAGATTACATACAGAAGTCCAATAGCTACCAGGATCGGACCGGCTTGTTGAAGTGCGATATTGCGTAAATTCATAGTTGTTAAAAATGAATCAGAAAGGAATGCACTTACAACAATTAATAATAACAAAATGATAAATGTATTATTATTTATGATGAATTCCTTTACATTGATTCTCTTTTTAAAATCTGCCATTTATTAAACCCCCATAGCTAACTTAATCATGTTATTTTCACTCATCTGATCCTTTGGTAGTTCACCTGCTATTTCACCCTCGCGCATCACGATAACTCGATCACAAGTTCCGATGATTTCAGCCATTTCAGATGAAATAATAATGATTCCAACACCTTGCTCAGATAATTTATTGATGATTTTATAGATTTCTGTTTTGGCTCCAACATCTACCCCACGTGTAGGTTCATCCAAAATAATCACTTTTGTATCTATAGCTAACCATTTAGCTAGAGCTACTTTCTGTTGATTCCCACCACTCAGGCTATCTACATTGTCTTCTGTAGAACCATATTTCGTTGCAATCTGAGCCAATAATTCAACAACTTGCTTTTTCTCTTTTTGATGATTAATCACGCCATCTGTTTGCTGAAAAACTAAAGATGTATTTATTCTAATAGACTGCTGTAAAAGCAAGCCTTGTTTTTTTCGATCTTCTGGTAAAAGTCCTATTCCTAATTTTATTGCTTGTTTTGGACTTTTAATATTTACTTCTTCATTGAAATAAGTTATTTTTCCACTTGTTTTTCGGTCTATCCCGAATATTGCACGCATCGTTTCTGTACGACCTGAACCTACCAGACCACTGAAACCTAAAACTTCTCCTTTACGTAATGTAAATGAGACATCCTTAACTAAATCAGCAGTGCTAAGATTTTCTACTTTAAGTATTTCTTCACCAAATTCACTATCTCTTTCGGGAAACAACTGGCTAATTTCTCTTCCGACCATCAAAGTAACTAATTCTTCTTTTGTCATACATGAAGTTTCAACTGTATCAACATATTTCCCATCTTTTAAAACAGTAATCTTATCACTAATTGCAAATAATTCTTCTAAACGATGTGAAATATAGACAATCGTTACGCCGCTCTTTTTGAGTCGCATAATTAGTTCCAATAGCTTCTCAGTTTCTGAATGTGTTAGAACAGCAGTCGGCTCATCAAAAACAAGGACTTTCGAATCTTTTGCAAGACACTTACAAATTTCTACGATTTGTTGGTAGGCTACGCTCAGCTCTCCTACCTTTTTGTCTGGACTAATATGACCGAATCCTATTTTTTCCAGCTGTTCTTTTGCTCTTCTTTTCAAATCTTTCCAATTTATCATTAAACCAGAATTACTTAACTTGTCGATAAATATATTTTCAGCCACAGTTAGATCAGGAGCCAACATAAATTCCTGGTAAATAACTGAAACGCCCATGTCAATCATTGATCTTGGAGAGAAAACTGTCGCTTCTTTTCCGTCTATTATAATTGTTCCTTCATCCTTCGTGTAAGCACCTGCCAGAATCTTCATCAGTGTAGATTTCCCTGCACCATTTTCACCTATTAAAGCATGAATTTCACCTTCCACAACATTTAAGTGAACATTTTCAAGCGCCTTAACGCCTCCAAAGTGTTTAGATATATGATTCATTTCTACAATATAATTAGAGGGCACAGTTATAGTTCTCCTTTCTTCCGCTTAAAACATCTGAAGAAGAAATCCTCCTAGTAAAATCAGGAGGATTTCTTATAAAGATTTTCAAATACGGTTCATCCGGATTAATTAGAATCCGAATTCATAATATTCATCAACATTGTCCTTCGTAACCGCTGCCGGTTCTGTCATAGTAATTTCATCATAGCTTTCAGGATCTTTACCATCCACTAAGATTTCTTTACCAATTTTAATACCAAGTTCCGCTACTTTGTAAGGACTGTTTTCACCTGTTGCAAAATATTTACCTTCTTTAATCAGGTCATATGCTTCGACAGCACCATCAGCCGCTGCAACAATATCAACATTATCTTTGTTGGCATTTTTAAGCGCTGTCATTGCACCGAATAACATCTGATCATTCTCACCTAATACAGTTGTAATATTTGAATTCGCCGTAATCAAGTCTTCAGCAGCTTTCAAACCGTCTTCTTCTGTCCAGCTTCCCCAGCCTTGTCCTACAACTGAAAATTTAGCTTCTTCATTTTTCGCTTTACCTTTTGAAGCCAATTGGGAATCTAACTCTTCAGACAATTCCCAAGCTTCTTCTTCTGATACGCCTAGCTTCCCTTCAAGAATCCCTGCGAATAAACCTGTACGTCGCTCAGTACCCGCAACATTTCCTTTTGCTCCACTTAATACGATCGAAACGATTTCTTCATCGCCCATTTTTTCTGCATATGCAAGACCGACTAAGCGCCCGTTCTGCTTGTTATCTGAGTAAACAGTTGTAATATCTTTTGCTTCTTCACCAACACCACTGTCTAAGTTGATCACACCGATACCTGCTTCTGCTGCTTTGTTGATACTAGGAATGACAGCATCTGGTTCTACTGCATCAAGGTATATTAAATCTACACCTTGTGAAATAAAAGTCTCCATATTTTCTGCCTCTTTACTCGTATCGCCGCCAGCATCTAGAACAGTAACCTTCCAACCTTCTGCCTCGCCATATTCTTTAACAGCATCTACTAGTGAAACAAAGTACGGAGAGTCCTGCGTCTTAATCGCAAAACCTACTTTAAATTCCTTTCCTTTGTCAGCTGAAGAATCTGCGCTTCCATCTGAGTCTTTCGAATCACTGCAACCTGCTGCAACTAGCATCATTACCAATAGAGTTAAAAATAGAAATAATTTTCCCTTTTTCATTGTCTATTCCCCCTTGAAATGTGTTGATTACATAATTGTAATGTCATTACAATACAATGTAGTAATACAATTCAACTATACAACTTCCTGACAGCGTTTTCAATAACTATTTTCATAATTCAGTTGTCATTTTAAATTTTATTTTCTAAATTATATAATTGTAAATCCGCCATCTATCACTAGCTCACTGCCTGTAACGAATGATGCTGAATCAGAGAGCAGATAGATTACCGCTCCTGCTAACTCTTCCGGTTTTCCAAGACGTTTCATAGGCGTTGATTCAGCCCATTGATCACGCCAGTCTTCTCTGACAAAAGACGTCAACTCAGTAAAGATATAGCCAGGGCTAATGCAATTCACCCGAATATCATATGGTGCCCATTCATAAGCTATTGATTTCGTAAGATGAACTACCGCCGCTTTAGAAGTATTATAAGATGCTTGCAGTTGCGGATAATTAACGATAGTTCCAGACATAGATGCAGTGTTCACTATAGCGCCTTTTATATTATTTTCAATTAAATACTTACCGAATTGTTGGGCCACATAATATACTCCATTTAGATTTACATCGATTACTTTATTCCATTCTTCAGGCGTTGTCTCAATAACGGGTTTCTGAATGACAATACCTGCATTATTAAATAATAAATCAATCTTCCCCATATGTTCGACTGCCAGTTTCAAACATTTTCCAACAGCCTCATAATCCGTAACATCTACTTCAAAAGAGGTGGTGCGACAATTATGCTCTTTCGCAATCTCATCTGCTGTTTCAGCTGCTGCTTTGCCGTTCAAATCAAAAATCACAATATCTGCTCCGACTGCAGCGACTCGATGAGCAACTGCTTTTCCAATTCCTCTCGCACCACCTGTAACTAAGATCGTTTTATTTTGGAGAGAAAATAACTCTTCTAGCATTCCCATGATTATTTGTACCTCCTATTTTTTCACTTAAGATAGTTTTGTTATAGTAACTTTCTCGTACAGTTTAGACACGTCTTCCCTATTAATTTGACCTGTTGATTCAGTCAAAGTATTTGCAGCAGAGACAGCAATCGAATAGCGCAGTAGAATTTCATCTGTGTAATCTTTTGATAATCCCACTGCCAGCGCTCCAACCATAGAATCACCCGATCCAACTGTATTAACCGTGTTAATCTTTGGCGGCTCACCTTTCCAAACACCATTCCCAGTAATCAGCAACGCTCCCTCAGCACCTAAGGAAACAACCACTTTTTTTACACCTAGCGTTATATATTCCTCGCAAAAAGAAATAATTTCTTCTATACTTGCGTTTTTAATTTGGATCATCTGTTCTATTTCTTGACGATTAGGTTTAATTAATGTGGGAGCTGCCAAAATTCCCTTCGCAAATAAGTTTCCACTTGTATCCAAAATCACTTGTTTATTTTGTTCTTTAACAATAGAAATTAAATGATAATAGATGTCTTCCGGCATGCCTTTCATCGCACTGCCTGAAAGTGTCACAATATCTGCCAGACAAATTAAATCAGTAACCTTATTTAGAAATTCCGTTACAAGATCTGGATCAATTCTTTCTCCCGCTTCAAGTATTTCTGTTGAATTTCTTGAAGAATCTACAATATTGATGCAAGTTCTTGATTCGAGGGGAACTTTGAAAAAATCATAGGTTAAACCTTCTGCGTCGAGCATCTCACAAATTAAGTTCCCTGTATGACCTCCTACGATTCCGGTTGCTGTCACAGTAGATTCAAGTTCATTCACTACACGAGCTACATTTAAGCCTTTACCTCCTGCAGTCGGTATGACCTTCTCCACTCGGTTTACCTCTCCATTTACTAAGGAAGGAACTTTATAATATTTATCTAGCGCTACATTTAAAGTGATTGTCAAAATCATTTATATTCACCTTTATTTCTCACTATCAATTAGTATTTTTCCTTTAACCGTTCCAGGGGTTTTATACATTTTAAATGCCTCTGCTATTTCACTTAACGGTACAATTTTATATACTAAAGAGTCATCAATCTGAATATCCCCGGATTCAATATATTGAGAGGCTTTCTTCCATTCCTCTCCTGGAAAATCTTCGCTGTAAGACATCCATGAACCGGTTAAACTGAATTCTTTTCGATTAATATTTTCCCATTCATCTATACTGAATGTCAGTTCCCGAGTCGGAGTTCCGATTAAGCAGACCTTGCCCTTTTTCTTAACTAATTCGAATGTCAGTTTAATCGTCACTGTATTGCCTGCTGTTTCATAGACATAGTCAAAATGTTTTTCTGTTAATAAATCCAAAAAGTTTTCTTGAGATGAATTTATACATTCATCCGCACCAAAACGCTTGGCCAGTTCCAATCGTTCCTCACTG
The DNA here is from genome assembly GCF_009651005.1 of Sporosarcina obsidiansis. Classification (GTDB taxonomy): domain Bacteria; phylum Bacillota; class Bacilli; order Bacillales_A; family Planococcaceae; genus Sporosarcina; species Sporosarcina obsidiansis. The sequence continues at coordinate 48,484 of NZ_WHVW01000006.1, read as the reverse complement.
ATATCGAACACGGTAATATGTCTAGCTCCTAAAATCTTCAACCATTGCAAAGCAAAGAATCCGATATTTCCTGCTCCTAAAATAGCAACCGAGCTGCCTGCTTGGAAATCCAAACGATTAATACCATGAAGGGCAACGGTAATCGGCTCAAAGAAAGCACCTTTTTTATAAGATATTGAAGAATCGAAACGAATGCCGTTCTCTTCAGGAATTACAATATATTCCGCGAAACTACCAGAGCGTCTTGAACCAATAAAACTATATGTTTCACATAAAGCATAATCCCCGTTTTTACATTGCTCACATTCCATACAAGGTATTAAAGGAGCACCTGCGACTCGATCTCCTACTTGTAGACTCTCTACCTTTTCTCCGATTTCTACTACTTCACCAGAGAACTCATGACCCAATATAATGGGATAATTATGCGCAGCATTCCCATTTACGCGCGGGATATCCGAACCACAAATACCTGTATATTTCACTTTCACCAAGACATCTTTCGGTCCCGGTGCAGGCAACTCAACTTCTTCATATACCAAGTTTTCTCTAGCATGCAGAACACCTGCTTTCATGAAAAAACCTCCCTCTTATGATTACATCTCTCATGCTGATCTACAAACTGCTAACTTCATGTTGACGTTGACACATCACTTGCATTGCAAAAAGAAACCCCTATGAATAATTGGATCGTCTAACAGCCAGATTGATGTGCCAACACACGAATCAAACGAACATTTCCTTATTCATCAACTCGGATAGTTTTAAATAGGTTTGCAAAGACGTTTCATATTTTTTCTTACTTTCGAAGTTTGGAACATGCGTACGCTGAATATTCACCGTCTGGTTAACAGCTTGCTCAAAGTCTTGATAAGCACCTATTCCTACACCCGCCAATAATGCAGCACCTAATGTTGTAGCTGTGTCTGAGCTCGGCACTTTAATTTGACAGCCCGTTACATCCGAATACATTTGAATCCACAACTCGCTATTTGCAGCTCCACCCATCGCATGTATGTCTAATTCTGCTATATCTACACCCGCTTCTTTCGCCGCCAGTAGATTATGATAAACAGAAAACACGACGCCTTCTAAAACAGCTCGAATCATATGTTTCTTTGTGTCCTTAAAACTTAATCCATAGAAAAGTCCTTTAGCATTCGTATTCCAAATCGGGCTTCTTTCTCCCGCCAAATACGGAAGAAACACGACGCCTTCTGATCCTTCTGGAACTTGACTTGCCAGTTGGGTCAATTCATCAAAACTTTGGTCACTCCCGAACTCTTGTTTAAACCATCTTAAGGCTCCGCTTCCACCGACAGTACCGCCTTGCAATAACCATCTGCCTGGCACGACATGCGGTGAAAAAATTAATTTCGGATGTGCAACTGGCTTTTCTAAACAAATACTCACCCCACCTGCCTGACCACCTTGGAGTTGGGTTTCATAGTTATTAATCACACCGGCGCCGAGCGTACCACAAGCTGCATCAAGCCCACCTGCAACCACAGGAGTTCCTTCTTTTAAACCTGTTACCGCTGCTGCCTCTTTCGTAACATGCCCAATCACTTCGTGGCTTTGAAAGTTAGGCGGAATTTTATCCAAAGGAATGCTAAGTTTCTCTGCCATTTCTTCATCATATTGAAAAGTATAGGGATTATAGAAATGTAGTCCATAGCTCTGACTGCGATCCGAGTAGATTGTGTCCGTCAGTTTCAATCCAATATAACTGGAGCACTGTAAAAATTTATACGTTTTTTCAAACAACTCAGGCATATGTTCTTTAAACCACATCAGTTTAGGTGTGGTATAGGAAGGTGAGAAAGAGTTACCCGACAAATCAAAAATATTCTTTTCACCGATTGCTTTAGAGACAGTTTCACTCAACTCAGTCGCTCGTGTGTCAAGCCAGATTGGCGTGTTATGAAGACAATTACCATCCCGATCTATAGGTATTGCCGACCACCCTTGCCCCGCAATTCCAATACCTGCGACTTGTTCCTTATCAACCTGTTCATCTTCTAAACAATTTAAAATAGATTGACAAACCTGTGCCCACCATTCCTCAGGGTTTTGTTCCACCCAGCCAGGAGCAGGATAATAGGTAGGATAATGTTCTGAACTCTGAGATACAACTTCACCATCCAGCGTAAACAACGCCACCTTACATGATGAAGTGCCTACATCTATTCCTAATAGTAATTTTTTCATAGGATACCTCTTAAATATTCATAGTACTTGCTCTGTTAATACTTCCACACATCTCCATCTTCTCAATCGCGACTTGCTTAACAATAGATCGTGCATGTCCTGTAAATTTCTTCGGGTCAACAAAATCTTTTTCTATTGTGAAATATTCTTTCACTGCCTCTGTAAAGGCAATTCGCAATTCAGTAGCATAATTAATTTTGCTGATTCCATGTTCAACACATTGTTTTATATCGTGTTCTGAAAGACCTGAGGCACCATGCAATACAAGCGGCACGTCTACAGTATTTCGGAGTTCAGCAAGTAATTCCAAGTCTAAATTCGGCTCGCCTGCATACACACCATGAACTGTTCCTATCGCCACAGCCAGTGAAGTAGTGCCTGTCTTTTCGACAAATTCTTTTGCTTCATTCGGTTTTGTATAACCTGCAGCACCATATTCTTGATCTCCTACTTTACCACCGACATTACCCAGTTCTGCCTCTATAGACACTCCAATCGGCTTACAAACATCTACAACATTTTTTGTTTCTTTCATATTATCTTCAAACGATTGCTTAGATGCATCAATCATTACAGATGTATAACCAGAGCGAATAGCTTGTATTGCTAAGTCTCTGCTATCTCCATGATCCAAATGCAAAGCAACTGGTACGTCAGCATGTTTGAGTGCCGCTTGAACCATTGCATAATAATAATCCATATGAGCATATTTCACAGTATTTGCTGAAGTTTGTATGATTACTGGGGAACCCGTCTCCTCAGCCGCACTAACAACTGCTTGTACCATCTCCATATTCTCTACGTTAAAAGCACAAACCGCATAATTATTTTTCCTAGCATGCTGTAAAATGAAATCTCCTGTAACCAATGGCATGATCAATCTACCCCTTTCAATTGTTGTTCAAAAACTCTTCTGAGTGCAAAATAGAATTCGTCGAATTGCTTTTTAGCCTGATCATATATCTGGTAGTTCTGCTTGTTGCTCTGCTGAGAATCACTAATCGTAATGAATTGATCTACTATATCAAAATTTTCATATAATCCTATGCCTACGCCACCGATTATGGCAGCACCCATTGAGCCAGCTTCATCTAATAAACTCGGAACGTTCATTTTAACGTTGAAAGCATCCGCCATAATTTGCCGCCAGACTTCACTCTTAGCACCACCTCCGATAACAGTCATTTCTTCTATCGATATATGACTCTTTAAGATATCCAAAATAATTGCCAAGTTATATGTAACTCCTTCAAGAACGCTTCTCAGCATATCACCTCTTGTTGTTTCTGATGTGATACCAATATAGGAACCTTTTGAAACAGAATCCCATCTAGGAGCCCGTTCTCCAAGTAAGTAGGGTAAAAATAGCAATCCATTAGAGCCAGCAGGCGTCTCTTCTATTTGTTTATTAATATATTCGTATATAGATCCCCCTGTATTTTTAGCTTCATTCTTCTCTGAAACACAAATCGTCTCTTTCATCCAATTAAATGCCCCTCCAGCATACTGCATTGTGCCATTGGGAGCATAAAGTCCAGGAATCGCATGTGCCCATGTAACCGTTCGCATTTCCGGATCAAAAATCGGCTTTTTCGACGTAGTCGTAATCCATGCGGACGTACCAAGTGAACAATACGTTTTTCCTTCACTCACTGAACCAGCACCTATACTTGCTGTAACACCGTCCCCTGCACCGATGACTATAGCTGTTCCCGCAGCAAGTCCAGTTGCTTTTGCTGCTTCCTCCGTTACACCGCCCGCCACAAAAGTTGAAGGTTTTAACTCCGGTAATTTATTATGGTCTATACCGCTGATGTCTAATATACGCTCTGACCATTCCAATTTCTCTAAATCAAAACATCCCATACTATTTCCGTCAGAGTAGTCTGTATAGAAGGAGCCTGTTAATTTAAAAACAATATAGTCCTTCGCATTTAGCGTTTTATACGTCTTTGCATAAACATCAGGTTCATTGTCACGAAGCCACATAAGCTTTTGAATGCCGTAGGAAGCCGTATTTCTATGACCGACAATTTTATAAAATTCTTCTTGCGATATATGTTTTTCCAAGTCTTTCACTTGTTTTTGTGCTCGCTGGTCTGCCCAGATAATAGAGTCCCGTAGAGGTACACCATTTTCATCCACGCACAAACATCCCATCATCTGTCCGCTAAAGCTAACCACTTTGATGTCGCTAGGAGAAATATTCAGTTGATCAATTAATTGTTTGGTTGAAATACATACGGCATTCCACCAATCTTTAGGGTTCTGTTCTGCCCATTTCTCATTAAAGTAATGTGTTTCATATGCTGATATACTACTTCCAGCCATTTCACCTGAAACGGAAAACAATGTCGCTTTATTGCCAGATGTTCCAAGATCATGAGCTAAAATATATTCTGCCACTTCTTTCTACCCCCATTTCAAATTTAAATTATGTAGCTGTGATAACAATCTCAAATCTGTTTTTATCCCCACGATACCTTGCCAAAGAGTATTCAATTGGCTCTTCCTGCGAGTTATAACCAACCGAGATGAACTGCAGAATCACCTTTTCCTTCGTTAGGTCCAAATTTCCAATGTCATACTTTGTAGCTTGTACAGCTTCAATTAAACGTCTGATCTTACATATCTGGGTTTCTTTCGTCGTGCTGAGCACAGGATAAAGGGAGTCTTTTACAAAGTCCCTATCCAACACAAATTTGCACTTTTCATAAGGCAAATACGTTTTAACCATTACAATAGGTTCATTATCAGCAAACCTCCTTCGGTGAATGTATATTACTTTTTCTCCAACTTTCAGATTGAGCTGTGGAGCTATGTGCTCAGGAACTTCAATCACTTCAAAATCTAATACTTCAGTACTTGGTGTCATTCCCAAATCAATGATTTGATCATTGAAAGATCCTAAAGCTTGGATAAAGCTTTGAGAGATTTTAGGTGTTTTAACAAATGTACCTTTACTTTTCACTCGGTACAGCCAACCTTCTTGCACTAACTCTGTAATAGCCTGTCTAACAGTAGTTCTACTAATATCATATATTTCACTTAATTCTTTTTCAGTAGGTATGGCGTCACCTACTTCGTATGTGCCATCTTTAATTTGCTTTAATACCAATTCCTTCAATTGAAAGTAAAGTGGAATTGGAACCGATTTATCGAGCTTTATCATCTTGCAGCTACACCTCACCTTTAGAATTAATCATTCTTCTGCTTGATTAAAATAACTTTTACAATTATTATAAACATTAAGTTATAATATCGCAATATCATAACATAGGTACTTAAAAATTTATTTATGGAGGTAATCAAATGAAATACGGTGTTTATTTTGCTTACTGGGAACAATCTTGGGAGACTGATTTTTCAAAGTACATCCAGAAGGCTAGCGAGCTAGGTTTTGACATATTAGAAGTTGCAGCTCTCGGTTTAATAAACTTAACCGACGAAGAATTAAAACGCTTACATGAATTATCGGTCAAGCACAACATTATTCTGACAGCAGGTATAGGGTTACCAAAGGAATATGATGTTTCTTCAGATGTTAGTACCACAAGACAAAAAGGAATAGACTTCATGAAACATGTTCTAGATTGTATGCATAAAGCTGGAATCGACCGCATTGGCGGAACAGTTTATTCTTATTGGCCTGTAGACTACAATACTAAGATGAACAAAGAATCAATGCGAAGACATAGTATTGACAGCATCCAAATTCTTGCTGATTATGCTCAAAAATATAATATAACCTTATTAATTGAAACACTCAACAGATTTGAACAAATTTTATTAAACGATGCAAAAGAAGCTGTAGACTACGTAAATGAGATTAATCGTGAAAATGTGAAAGTGATGCTGGATACATTCCATATGAACATCGAAGAAGATAACATCGCAGACGCTATCCGCTATACAGGGAGCCATTTAGGACATCTGCATATCGGCGAAGCCAATCGGAAAGTTCCCGGAAAAGGATCATTACCGTGGGAAGAAATCGGTCTAGCACTAAATGAGATAAATTACAGCAAGTATGTAGTCATGGAGCCATTTGTAAAAATGGGCGGACAAGTAGGAGAAGATATAAAGATTTGGCGAGATCTCTCTAATAGTGCAACAGAGCAGCAGTTGGATGCAGAATTGAAGGATTCATTGCAGTTTATAAAGAATTTATTTGAGAATTGATAAAGGCTCTTTGCGAAAATATTTAGTGATACATTTAAATACTTAACTCAACTTTCGCACCAACAAAATAACGTGTAACAGTTGATAGTGTCAGCGTGATCGCTTATTTAATAGTTACCTTGACAGCTGGTATAAGAAATGAAAAAACACCTCATGCATTGGTATAGTGAAATTGACTAAGAAATCACTACCACAGAAGAGGTGTCCCTACTATGATAGTTCAAAACAGCCCACATAATCAACTGCCCAAAGAATTGGATTCTGTTTTTATTTTAGCTGAAAATTAATCAGTATTTGCGTGAAGCAGGCATTCGAAAATCTCTTGATTTCAGCTGTTCTTACTTATTCCAGCTCGTGTTCTGCTTAATTTTTCAACATGAAAATTGGTTTTCCCTTCTCCACTCAAAGAAAGCGGACAACCATCCAGCCAAGGATGCCGTGTATCGCTTTTTGAAGCAATCCACGTTCAATTAGCGCCGTTTCCCGCTCCTTTTAAGTACATTCACTATTCAAAAGGTGATTCGCCTTACAGATAAAGACTGGCCAAAAGTGTTGATCATTGATGGCTCTGCGTATGATCGAAACCGCAGTAAAAAAGACGAATTGTTAACACGCTGCTTTGATCACGCTTCCCTAAAAATGCGTTTTCACAAAGGATTTCGCATGTTAACTCTAGGTTGGTCGGATGACTAAACATTCCTGCCCACCGACTTTTCCCTGCTCAGTTCGAAAATATCCCAAATCAATGGCATCTCTTCGAAAATCGGCAGACGCACATGCGGATATAAGCGGCGGGAAAATGTGCTGCAGTCAGCCCCCCGAACAGATTCCTAAAATGATCAGACGTGCACTGGCGAACGGAGTAGACGCCAGTGCACGTCTTGATGGATTTTGCCTCCACTTGTCAAAGCTATTGTAGAGCAGGGGGATATCGAAATCTTCTTTAAGACGGCCAAATCCCTTTTGAAACTTGAGAAGGAATTTCAAAATCACTCTTATGACGCGCTAATCAGTCATACTACGATTGTTTTCGCGTGTTAAATCGTACTTGATGGCAAAACCGCTGCCATACTGACCAACGCACACTTGGCGGGCTTTTCTATGGGCTGTGCGATGAAGTAAACGTACTCAATTAGGCTGTCGCTTTCCAGCAGTTGATCGGGCTTCTTGAAGATGCGCTCAAGCAGACGAATACAAAAATCAAAAAGTTAATTCGAAGGCAACTGGAACAATGGATCACCGGTCTGCCTAGTTATATCAAGGCTTATTTGCCAATTTCAGTCTGCGAAAGTTGAGTTATATAGTTTACAAGAAAAAATAGCATTAAAGCTTCTCTCTCAGTTTACTAATCGTTGCATCATATATTACAGGTAAATCTTCAAAGTATAACTGTCAACCACAACCAAAAACCCGCAGCTGCAATTAGCTACGGGCGGGGTGCCGATGATTATTTTGTATAAGACAAAAGCGCGTACTTGCTAAAGTTCTTCATTGCATTCGTTGCTTCAGCCTTCTCTGCATATTCAAAAATCCGTACGTTTTGTTGTTCGAACAATGTGATAACCCACATTCTGTTCAGTCTCCTTTTTGGTTGTATTTAGATCTCCTTATTGGAAACCTTGACCAATTTCTTTGTTACTCTTATCATACTCCCTTTTGCGAGGAATGGAACTACCTTGTGAAGACTTTCACAATTCATTCAAACTCAAAACGCTTACATATTACGGCTTTGTGACAATGATTGTCTTTAGGTTTAAAGCTGTTTTTGTACCCACACTCTGTTATCCCACTACACACTGAATTCCAGCCATCAGAACATCTCTAAGCACTGTGCATATACTAAGGTGGAAAGCCTAATGAAAGGACTGAGTACGATGAATTACCAATCTCCTCATTTTATGAACAACAACTTTTATCCACCAACACATATACTCACTTATTACGGTATGTATCCCATAAGCCTTCCCGTGCCACCCATGTATACTCCAATTATCAATGAAAGCCCCAACTATTCACAATCTGCAACATATTATAGCTCCACTGACTATGGACCAGCTCCCTTCGCCATTAACATCGAGGAAGCCACAAAGCAAAACAACGCCTTTCGCACTGCTCTATGGACTGGAGAACATTTACAGCTAACTTTGATGAGCATTAATGTGGGCGATGACATTGGCCAGGAAATGCATCCTAATTTGGATCAATTCATTCGGATAGAAGATGGTAAAGGTTTGGTTCAAATGGGAGACATGAAAGATCGCTTAGACTTTCAGCGAACCGTTTCGGATGACTATATTTTTATCATACCTGCTGGCAAATGGCATAATCTTAAGAACACGGGGAACAAGCCTCTGAAGTTGTATTCCATTTATGCACCACCTCAACATCCATACGGTACGGTTCATGTAACGAAAGCTGATGCACAGGAAGCTGAAAAACAATATGAATAGTCAACAAAAAAAGACAAGGCGAATCTCCCCTAGGCGCCTTGTCTTTTTTCTTATTGGATTTGTTCTTGTTGTTCCGACAGTAAGCCCATCTTTTGTTTATGCATCACATGATTCTCTCCCCATTCATGCATAGCTTCAAGGATTGGACCAAGTGTTCTTCCGTAATCCGTCATAGAATATTCTACTTTTGGCGGCACTTGTGGATATACTACACGCTGAATGATGTCTTCATCCTCTAATTCACGAAGCTGTTTTGTCAGCATTTTTTGAGTAATACCCGGCATGCTGCGTTTTAGTTCACTAAATCGCTTCGTTCCTTCATGTAATAAATGAAGAAGAATAACCGGTTTCCATTTCCCTACTACAATCTCTAACGCTTCATCCACTTTACATTGAGACACTTCTACAGTCATAATGATTCCTCCATTAGTATCTTTTTATATACTATACCACTTTTAAGTGCGTACTTATAAACACCTTTGATACTGTCTATAATAACAGAGAAGCCAATTAAAATCATGGCTAAATTAGAAATTGGGGGTTTTATGATGACCAAATCATTTGCGGAAGCAGTAGAAAACCGTCGTTCAATCTACGCAATCAGTGAGGAATCACTAATTTCTGATGAAAGAATCGAAGAACTTGTCAGTCATGCAATAAAACATACACCATCTGCTTTTAATTCACAAACAGGCCGAGTTGTAGTACTTCTTGGTGAAAAAAGTAAGCGATTATGGCAGATTACAGAGGATACACTTCGTAAAATAGTACCTGCTGAAAACTTTGACTCAACAGCACAACGAATGGCAGCATTTGGCGGTGGCTATGGAACGATTCTGTTTTTTGAAGATATCGCTGTTATTGAATCGATGCAAAACCAGTTTGAAGCGTATAAAGAAAACTTTCCTGTTTGGTCTCTGCAATCTTCTGGTATGTTGCAATTCGTCATCTGGACAGCATTGGAAGCAGAAGGATTTGGCGCGAGTCTGCAACATTATAATCCATTGATCGATGAGGATGTTAAAAAGGAATGGGATCTCCCTTCTTCTTGGAAGCTTCTTGCGCAAATGCCTTTTGGGAGACCTTTAATGGCTGCGGGGGAGAAAGAGTTTCAGCCGGTGGAAGATCGGTTGAAAGTGATTAAATGAATTATAAAGGCGGATTTGTAATGTCCATTGACATCAACACTCCGCCTTTTTTCTTTCATTACTACATTTTTTAGCCTACTGTCCCTTTATTTTATAAACTTCCGAAAAAACACCCCACAAACCCGCATTCCTTCGTTCCCTTTTAAAATAAAGTCTTCCGACAAAACCCGATTTTCACCCTTTTCGGTTCACGTTTTGACCGTTTTTACGCTTTTTCCCCCATTTTGTTCATGTTTTTCTCGGTTTTTAATAAAGATTTCCGAACCCGTTTTTTCGCCAATTGTTGTGGCGGAGGGGTTTTCAGGCTTTTTTCACGCCTTTTACGCAATCTTTATTCTAAAATTGGGGCGGAGAAATCGGAAAAGCTTGTTTTAAATCGGACGTTTATTTTAGGGGGTTACATAGAAGCACTAAGGATTTAGGATTGTAGGAAAACTAAAAAGCTTTGGGTTTCAGATTATTGAAATTGGTGACAGTCATTCCTACAAATAGTATCTTTATTTTCTCTTATACTTTATCTAATTTATTTCAATGTGAATTTATTGAAATACTCACCCCAATAGTTTCCATCGTCCCAAAAAACCAACAGTCTTAAATTTATTTCGATTAGGAGATTTTTTATGTTTCTTGAAAAAATCGGCGAACAGTTATTCGAGGAAATCGAAAGTGCTTTATATGAAGAGCATCGTATAACTGTGGAGAATTGGGATGGGCAATTAATTGATCTTGACAATGAGGATTTTGAGGATATTGTACGTTCTGAGATTTTCAGTGACTATCTCAATATCCCCCTCAATATGTTGGAGGAATTGATTAATCGGCATTTCCCATTTTTAAAAGAAAAAGACATCGGTATTTCTCCATTTTCTGATTTCATCGTTTCCGAAGACGATGATAATAAAGAAGTTTTACTAAAAGTCTATGCGGATTTCCATCCTTCCGATAAAGAAATGCTAAGCGAAATCGAATTGAGGAAACTCAATAAGTTGTTGGAAAAGTTGACCCTGCTATACGAAAATCTCGACGTTGAGACAACCTTGTTTATTAACCATATTCCATTAGAGGATGTCCCAGATGGGTATTATGATGAAGATGATGCCAGCAATGATTTTGTTCAGATTGGATTTTAATTCAAATTGAATGCTTTCGATACCCAACAAAGAAGATAAAACAATTTAAAAAAGGCGTAGGAATACGTTTGTGGCTTTTCATTCAAGCCTGTTCCTACGTCCCTTATACATATTTTTATCGGAATACAATACTCCTGTCTAATTCGCCCCTTTTATCCCTCTTCATTGACACCATAATGGATATGCATGAGCCTTCCTAACCCACTCTCCACTTTTCTTCCATCCTTGGCCATTTCACCAAAGAACGTATCAATGGGAAGCTCAAACAATTGGTACGAATGTCCCTTTGGTAGCACCGCTATTTGTCTCTCAGCTTCCTCTTTCACTGAATAAACTCCAACTGGAAAGAAATTTGGAAATACGGCTTCCTTATCCACAGAAAAAATCACCCATACTGATTCCATTGGATGCTTTCCCCCTCTTTTCTACCCTTTCATTATCTTTTAAATTGAGTTGCTATAATGTCATCTAATTCTGATTTTCGGTTGAATCATTGATCTAACCTTACTATACAGTTGAATGTCTGCGGTATGTTCTATAGAAACCGAGACACAGTAGCTCTGTTCATAATTGATATCTGGAATCCATTTGTTTGAGTTTACTACTACTAAAGTTATTGGTGTGTCGGGTGCTTTTTTTGGTTCCCTTAAATATTCCTTTATCCCCTTTTGATGACAACCTTTCTTCCTAAGATCAGGACCAGGTAATAATTTTATTTCATATTTATCATCTATTGCATCTACTATTTGGTTTTCATCCGAAATATCAATTTCTGCATACTTATTTGTAATTAAGTCGGGGCTCAAAGTATGGTATAACTTAAATTGCATTTGATTACCCAAATAACTGTCTCCCCGAGTCATTCTTGTTATGGGATCAAAAGTAAGAGCAACAGAAATTCTTTTATTCCCTTTTGTTTCAAAAAACATATCTGGAAGTTCTAACGTATATATATGTACTTTATTTAATCCTAAAGACGTTTCGTCCAATAAAACCACACGATTGTCAAATGAAGCAACAGCCCGTTCATAACTTGGCAGACCATAACCCTGCATTTTAATACTGGATTTTGCAATTTCACTGTCCGATCCTTTTAATCCATTAATTTTACTCGAGTTAGTTGATTGTAGGAAGATATTCTTTATAAAGTTGGCGGACTTGTCTGGAAAATCATTCGCTATCTTCCCTATAATATTCGTTACAAGAGGGGCTGAGAAGCTCGTCCCTATATCGTAGGTAAATAACTTTTTAATTGGATTATTCGACAACAGCGGAAGTTTTCCACCATTGTTTTCTACAATTCTCCCGTAATTGTCTCTTAGAATAAGATTTCCACCATAATGCACAACCTCTGGTTTAATCATATTATTTATTCCGAACCCTACCCGAGTGAATGGGGACGGTTCATCCTCTTTTGCAATTGTTGTCCATATATCACTTAAGTGGACATCCATCGACTGCTCCTGCAGACGACCTTCAGATGCAATTGATCCAACTGTAATTGACAGTGCAGAGGTGGCAGGATTAATTATCCTGAACGAATTTTCAGTAACGAGATAGTTGGGGTAATTCTCTACTAATTCATCAATTGAATCAAAAACATCCCACGGAGAGGAATTTCCAGAAGACACAACAAATACAACATCTTTGTATACTAATGCCATTTCATCTAATAAGGCCGCTAAAGGAAATTGCCTATTATTTTTACTTTTAAGGAATTCTGTACTATCACCAATAGACAGATTCACAACTTTAATTTTATACATGTCATTTTCCAAAAAAGTCCTTATTGCATCGTATAATTGATTTTCCAATAGTTTTTCTTTGTCATAAACCGCACGAATATTTCCTGAAAAGTCTTCTTCTGCATACATAACCTTTGCCGAAAATAACCAGTTCGAGGGATCAAATTGTTTTTGATTTACTCTTTCCTTAATATCACCGTAAATTGCTAAACCACCAACTGCAGTACCGTGCCCCACTTTATCCTGAAGTTCTTTCTCCGATTCTTGAAAGTTCTCCTCATTTCCAACCGCCTTTTCCAACAAAGGATGATTTGATGTAATTCCCGAATCAATAACAAGTATACCCGTTGCATCATCGGAAGGAGCCTTAATGTCTAAGTCCCCCACGTCTATACCACTATACTCTGTTAATTTAAACGTAGGGATGAATGGTCTGTCTAACCTGGCGACTTCTTTCAGACCTACAATTTCCTTAGCTATTTCAAACGAGACCTTAATCCTAAATAAAGCAAATGATGTAGTAATAAGCTCATCGCAAATTCTAAATTCATCCCACTTTGGATAGGTAGTTTTCAGTTCCTCTATGAATTTCCTTAGCACCTTATCCTCTAATTTCCATAGTTCTAAATCTAAATAATCAACTTCCCCCTCTTCCATTGGGATTTTTGTAAGGTAAGGTCCTATCTTTTCCTCCACTGGGATATCTTCAACAGAGTCAATCGCATTAAAAAAGTCATATTTATTTCCCTCTTTAATACCCGAATACTGTTCCAATTTGTCCTTGAAGCTGGTGAAGTTTTCATCATTTGAAAATACAACCCAGTAACCTTGCCTATTTTCCGCTATGGATAGTACACTAATCCCACCCATAGCGTTAAGACTTTTTTCAAAGTTTTCAATACCAACGCTTTGATTTACGTTAATTCTATAAATAAGGTTAGGATTTATTTTGCCATTGAATTTTTCCTTTAATTCCTGATATGATTTTGTAATATTAATAGCCTTTGTATTCACGTCCGAGTAATAATCCGTTTTAATTCTTCCCTGTGGAAATGAATATCCACCGCCTCGATTTGTGTTTTTTCGTTTTTCAAGACTTTCTTTATACCGTGGTAAAGACAGATGTTCATACATTCGTTTTCCCCCTATACTATTAAGCCTTCCTCAGCTCCAAGCGTTGCTTGTATTTTTCCAAAGAATATATTAAATCACTTAATTCAAGTGTATCTCTGCCTTTTAGAATTGCATGGGTTATTGAATCATGACATGTTGTTTTAATGTCTGAAGGTGAGAAGCCTTCAGTTTCCTTTATAACTACTTGGAGGTCCATATTTTTTTCCTTCTTTATTGGTTTTAAAAACAGCTCGATAATAGCCTTTCTTTCGGATTCACTTGGCAATTCAAATGAAATAACTTCATCAAATCTCCTCCAAATAGCTGGATCCAATATATGTGGGTGATTTGTAGAGGCTATTATTAGACTTTCTCCTTCAAAGTTGTCAATCATTTGAAGAAAGTTATTTACTACTCTTTTTATTTCACCTGTTTCATGCTGGTCATCCCTATTTTTACCGATTATATCTACTTCATCGAAAAGAACTATCCAAACATCATCTTTAATAAATTCGAACACTTTCCTTAAATTCGAAGCAGTTTCCCCCAAATAAGAGGAGATTATCGCATCAAAATTCACATAAACCATCGGCAAGTTCATAATGGAACTCAGCATCTGTGCTGAATAAGTTTTCCCAGTGCCTGGCAATCCACAAAACAATATTTTAGATTTTGGTCTTAAGTTATAAGTAGCTAATACTTCCTGATTTCTAAAACCTTGTACTATTTGTTCAAGGTCATATTTGATTTTCTCTGATAAAATTAATTGCTCCCAATCAAGATAATCATATTTTTTTATATCTATTAGCGGAAATCCTGTGTCATTATCTCTCGGGATTGGTTTATTGGTCCTGAATTTCCGATTATTTTGTGATTTAAAAGTGCCACCGTTATTGTAAAGAGCTTCTTTTAATTCTTTGGCAAGAATATTATGTTTTTTCCTTTTTTCTAAATCAATTAGTTCCTCGGCAAGTTTATAAAAACCGTCTTCATCTTTTTTTGAGAAGGCAATAAATAACTGTTTTATCAATTCATTTATCGTCATCATTTTCCCCTCCTTTCAAGAATACTAATAACTCTATTCATTTTACGCACTTTGCAGTCATTTTAATTATATAGCAGATGAAGGCTTTTTCCTATAACGCATACTTGATTCTCCAGTTTGTGTAAGTGAAATCACACCTGCGAATGACAATTTGCGATGGGACCCCCTTATTACGCCAATGATTTCTTTAAAACCTCAAAAAAACGGGAAAAAGATTCAACTTTTTCCCGTTTTTCATTCCTACTATGTCCCTTTATTAAATAAATTTCCGAAAACACACGCCTCAAACCCGCATTCCTTCGTTCCCTTTTAAAATAAAGTCTTCCGACAAAACCTGATTTCCACCCTTTTTGGTTCACGTTTTGACCGTTTTTCACGCTTTTTCTCCCCATTTTGTTCACGTTTTTCTCAGTTTTTAATAAAGATTTCCGAACCCTTTCTTTTTCCAATTGTTGTGGCGGAGGGGTTTCCAGGCTTTTTTCGAGCCTTTTACGAAATCTTTATTTTAAAATTGGGGCGGGGAAATCGGAAGTCCTTGTTTTAAATCGGTAATTTATTTTAGGGGGTTACACCTACATACTCTAAATAACAAACGCACTCTACATGACTGCTATGCGGGAACATATCCACTGGCTGAACTTCCTTCGTACGATATCCGCCATCTTCTAAAATCCTCAAATCACGTGCAAGCGTGCCAGGGTTACAGGATACATAGACAACTTTAGCTGGCTTGTACTGTAGAATGGTATCCAATAACTTTTCATCACAACCTTTGCGTGGCGGATCTACCATCAGGACGTCAAATTGCTTGCCTTTCGCATACCATTTCGGAATCACTTCTTCTGCAGCTCCCGCTTCAAAATGGGTGTTCGTGATCCCATTTACTTCTGCATTACGTTTGGCATCTTGAATGGCTTGGGGAACGATTTCGACCCCGTATACTTCTTTCGCTTGTTTTGCTAAAAATAAAGAGATCGTACCTATCCCGCAATATGCATCAATGACGATTTCGCTTCCTGTAAGTCCTGCATAATCAAGTGCCTGCTGATACAGAACCTCTGTCTGTTGAGGATTCACTTGGTAGAATGAGCGGGCAGAAATTTCGAATTCGATATCGCCAATACGATCGATGATGACATCTGCACCATACAGATTGATCGTTTCATTGCCCATAATTACATTCGTATTCGCTGTATTGATATTTTGCATGATTGACGTCACATTCGGGATTTCTTGCTGGATTAATTCGACAACCGCTTGCTTCTGAGGAAACTTTTTATGTCGAGTGACCAGTACGACCATTACTTGATTCGTTTGTCGTGCCTTCCTAACAATTACGTGCCGAAGCATTCCTGTATTCGTCTTCTCGTTATATGTTTCAATTCCGAGTTGCTGAATTTTTCGCTTCAACATGGTCATCAATTCATCGGCTTCTGTTGTTTGAATTAGGCAAATATCCGTATCCACAATTTGATGAGTTCTTGATTTATAAAAACCTGTGATCACTCGATCGTGTTCCGTATCAAATGGGATTTGCGATTTATTGCGATAACGCCACGGATCGTCCATACCTTTGACTTCATGTACAGGCACATCCGGCAACTTAGCAATACGATCCATAACATCGCGGACAGATTTTTGCTTTTGTTTTAGTTGCGCTTCGTAAGAGATATGTTGCAACTGACAGCCGCCACATGTTGGGAATACGTGACAAGGCGGTATAACACGCTCTGGTGAAGGTTCTACAATTTCCAACAGTTTAGCAAATCCATACTTCTTCAATGTCTTCAACACATGTACAGTAACCGTCTCACCCGGCAAAGCCCCTTGAATAAAAAGTGCATAACCGTCAACTTTGGCCACCCCAGCTCCATCATGTGTCAAATCCTCTATTTTCACTTGTAATTGTTCATTTTTATTAACTGCAAAGCTCATGATTTTTCCTCCATCTTTCAGATACTACTAGTGTACCATGCAGAACTCACGGTTACACAGCAGAATACAGAAGTTCGGACTATGTGCGGTCTTGTTTGGCTCGGTCCCTAACGACTTTGGAGCGTTCTAATACTGTTTTGGCGCGGCTGTGATTAAGTTTAGCTCTGTACTTCAGCCGTTTCGCTCGGTTGTATGAAAGATATGCTCGGTTCTCCTAGCCTTTCGCTCGAACCTAAAAAAACAGACGCTCTAGACGTCTGTTTTCCTACTATCTTCATATTCATTTCTCGTCACTGCATCATCTTTCAAGACAACAAAAAATGCTAAGATGATACCCGCAATGAGAATTAAAAAAGGTGCATAGAAAATCAAAAATTCATTCATCCAACTTCCTCCTCACGCATGATGATCTTCTTTGCCTTTAACATAGTCTTTATTGAACAAGAACATCCGAAGCAACAAATACAGTGATGGAATGAGTAACAATAAGCCGAACACAAAAGCCGTTATGAGTGCGATAGCCATCGCATGGTTAGTAAAGCTGTCGTAAATGGTCAAGTATGGATAGAGCAAATATGGATAATGAGATGCACCATAGCCAAAGAAGGCAAAAACAAATTGACCTGCCAACATTCCGAATGCTACACCATATTGGCGACGTTTCCATATTAAAAATACCGTACCTAGAAACAGCAACAACGACAACAAGAACATGGGCCAAAATCGTTGGATATTCTCATAATGTAGCGGGTTATGCTTACGCAATTCAAAAATAATACCGCCTGCCGTGACGATTGTGGGTAATGCCCAGATTAGCGCATATTTTCTCAATAAATCAGTCGCATCCCGATCTCCCGCTTTATTGGCATACCACGTCAAGAACACCGCTGAAATGTAGAGAGTGGCCGATATGCTAAGGACAACAATCGACCAAGTGAGCGGACTAGTGAACAACTTCCAATAGTCTAGCACGGGCTGTCCTTCCACTAAGTCCACGAATCCACCTTCTGAAATAGTCAACACGATCGACAACGAGGCTGGCAACAATAATCCTGTTGCACCGTAAGCGAAAGAGTATCCTTTATGACCACGGGCGCCATATGTCTCAAACGCATAATACGATCCCCGTACAGCCAGCAAAATAATCCCAAAGCTCACGGGTACAAGGAGTGTGGTGCCATAGTAGAACGCGGTTTTCGGGAAGAAACCGATGATTCCTACGAAGAAAAACACGAGGAATACATTAGTAACTTCCCATACTGGAGATAAGTAGCGCTGAATTACATTCGTCAAAATCCGCTGTTTCCCCGTCAATAAACTGTAAGCATTGAAAAATCCCGCTCCAAAATCGATGGCACCGACCATAATATAGCCGTATAAAAACACCCACAATACTGTAATCCCTAAAATCTCGATATTCATTGGATATCACCGCCCTTTTCCTGCTGTCGTTCGGCAATTTCACGCTCTACTGGATTTCGGATGAACATTCGCCGTAGCACGACTACACTTCCGATACCCAGTACTAAGTAGAGAAGTGCGAAAAGAACTAACATCGTAGGTACTTGACCACTAGTCGTCGCGCCTTCAGCTGTGCGCATAATATTTCGTAAAATCCATGGCTGCCTACCCACTTCGGCTAGCCACCAACCCGCCTCAAGTGAAATGAAGACTAGTGGGCCTCCGAGTACAATGAGCCAGCGAAACCATCGTGACTCAACAAATTTCCATTTCCGCCACATACCAACCAAAAAAATTGCGGATAAGCCGAGTAACGTCATGCCAATTGTCACCATAATATCGAATAGATAATGAATATATAATGGCGGTGTATCTTCTTCAGGGAATTGATCTAGTCCAATCACTTCTGCTGTTGGTGAGCCATGCGCCAAGATTGACAGGGCATAAGGAATTTTAATGGCGTATTTGACTTCCCCATTATCTAGAACACCATACAATATTAACGGAGCATTTTCTTCCGTTTCAAAATGCCACTCAGCAGCCGCTAATTTTTCCGGCTGGTATTCCGCTAAATATTTCCCAGACAAATCACCGATTAGAGCTGCAGTCACACTAAATATAAAGCCTACTTTCAAGGTGAGAAATAACGCTTTCTTGTGATAGACATGATTTGATCCACGTAGCAGACGAAATGCAGCAATAGCAGCCAATAAAAAAGCAGAAGTCATATACGCTGTTCCTACTACGTGCGCTACCTTCGTCGGCATCGCAGGATTGAACATAGCAACGAGCGGATTGACATTAATCAGCTCCCCGTTTACTAAATCAAAGCCTTGAGGTGCATTCATAAAAGCATTTACTATTGTAATAAACACCGCTGAAAACGATGCTCCGAGAGCAACAGGGATGAGCAATAGAAAATGCTTCTTCTGATTTTCAAAACGATCCCATGTATACAGATAGATCCCAAGGAAGATGGCTTCAAAAAAGAAAGCAAATGTCTCCATGAATAAGGGCAATGCAATGACATTCCCCGCAAGCTCCATGAAATTCGGCCATAATAGAGATAATTGCAAACCAATGGCCGTCCCTGTCACTACACCAACTGCTACGGTAATTACGAAACCACGAGCCCAACGCCTAGCCAGCAAAATATAATGTTCGTCATTCTTCTTAATACCGACCCATTGTGCCAACATGATCATCAGGGGGACCCCAACACCAATTGTTGCGTAGATAATATGAAATGATAACGTTAATTCCGTTAATACTCTTGAATAAAATACCGAGTCCAAACCATTCACCTCCTAAATTTATGAAAAGAGTCTTCCCATAATGGATACCAACATTATGCCCGCTACGATAAAGGCTAACCACATAAGCCTTCTTTCCTGTCGTTTGTACATGCTTCATCACTTCCTTGCACAGTCCTTATATAGTATTTCCCTCTGTACCGCTTTCATTAACCTATTTGTTGAAATTTAGACGAATATTTTTGTTTACAGTTCACAAAGTTGTTGTATAATAATTGATTAAAACAATTTACTTGTCATTAGTTAAAATTTACAGTATAATGGATTAACTATAGAGAGGTGAAATATATTGAAAAGGGTAAAAAGAAAAGTATTAGCGTATATTACAAAAGGGGAAGGAAGACACCGGAAGTTGCTAGTGTATGAGCAAAAAGATCAGCCCGAAGCAGGCTTGCAAGTACCCGGTGGCACGATCGAACGAAACGAACTTTTATTGGATGCTTTATATCGAGAGATCGAAGAAGAATCAGGTATTGTTCGAGATGAACTTATTTTAGAAGGCAAAGTGAAATCATCAAAATTCTTCCCGAAAGACAAAAACGTGGTGTATCAACGTACCATTTTTCATTTTTCCTATGTGGGAGAAGAAAAAGGAGAGTGGGAATATCGCGTAGAAGGTGAAGGTAAAGACGCAGGTCTATTATTCAGCTATCGTTGGATCCCATTACATACGGTTCCAAAACTGGCTGCTAAACAAGGAGAAGCAATTGAATACATCTGATATTGACCTGATGCTGTGCATGATGCATGGTTTACGACAACTTAATTTCACACAATAAAAGACTATTCCAACCGAACTTCGTCGACGATTGGAATAGTCTTTTGTTTTTAATCATTTTCCGTTACTTGATCTTGTGGGCGTAATTTTTGTAGCGGTACAAACATATCTATATGGCGATACAAGTTTTCGAAGGTAGCTGGAAGTACCCCACCATATTCTCCATCCAAATTTAGCAAAACCTCATCTTTGGAAGTTACTACAACTTTTTCCGCTTTAGCTGAGATCACGAGTGGATCATCCAAATGTTCCCCTCTCGAAGCAAGTGTCACTACTCGTATAAACTCCGCAATATTACATTTTTTTAAAATGAGCAATGTAAAGTATCCATCATTAATACTGGAATCAGGTGCTAATTTTTCAAAGCCACCAACAGAATTAGTTAAGCCAATCAAAAACATCATCGCTTCCTCATCAAACACGTTTCCATCATACTCAATACGCAAGTGACTTGAATGAATAGATGGCAACATTTCGATGCCCTTTAAATAATAAGCAAGCTGACCCAGAACTGTTTTCAGACGACTAGGCACTTCATAGGTCAATTCCGTCATCCGACCCCCACCAGCAATATTAATAAAATAGCGATCATTCATTAGACCGACATCAACTGGTGTCGTATCTCCCTTACAAATGATGTCAACAGCTTCATCAATATCTCTCGGGATCCGTAATGCTCTCGCAAAATCATTAGTCGTTCCCATCGGTATCAAGCCAATTTTCGGTCGTTTTTCAAAATGGCCTACACCTTCTACCACTTCATTTAACGTACCGTCACCACCTGCCGCAATCACGATATCAAATCCTCTACGAACTGCTTCTTTCGCTGCTTCCGTTGCATCCCCTTCACAAGTTGTTGCATGAGCGGATGTTTCATAACCGGCTTTCTCCAGTTTTTCGAGGACTTCTGCCAAATGCTTACGGAATACTTCTCTTCCTGCAGTCGGATTATAAATGATACGTGCACGTTTCATACACTTTCCCCTCGATCCTTTCGTGTCTAAATTCAGAATTCAGACCTATACGTTCATCATATGATTTTCTAGCAATTCTTATTTCGCTTGTTGCAAAACAGGCAGCCAAGTAGAACGAATATCATCATACACCGCTAGCCAATTCGTTGGTTTCGCTGTATACTCCGACATCAATTTCGAATAAAACGCCTTTTGCTTTTCTTCAAACTCAGGCGCATCTTGAGCTGGCAATTCCGCACGTCCTGCCATCACATACTCCTGAAGAATCGGTGCACGTGGTCCCCATTTAGCCAATAGCTCACCATCTGAATTAAGCAATAAATAAACAGGTATCGAACGGCCGCCATTTGTTAAATAGCGATCTATCAAATCCAAATTCTCATCCCGTAACACAGCACGAACCTCAATATTCGCAGCTTCTGCAATTCGTCGTAAGATTGGATTATTTAGCATGGCATCGCCACACCAATCTTCCGTAATGACTAAAACATGGGGGTGTTTTTCTTTCAGTATTTCAATAAATTCATCATCCTGCGGCACTTCAAACTCATTATAGATTAAAAAGCTATTGTCTTTATGTGTTTCCATTCGCTCCATATAATCTTGAAGTGAAACGGCTTCTTCAAAATATTGCTGTTCTGTTTTCATGACAATCCCCTCCTATTTAATTTTATATCATTAAGTTAAAAAAACGCCCAGGTCGGACTTCCCTTGTCTCTCCTGGAACGTTTCTCGATACGCTTGTTTATCTAATCGTTTTATCTTTTTTTGATTTCTTCCATCAAGAGCTTATTAACAAGTGGTGGGTTAGCTTGGCCTTTTGTCGCTTTCATCACTTGGCCAACTAAGAAGCCAACTGCTCGATCTTTACCATTTTTAAAGTCTTCAATAGATTGCTCATTTGCATCCAAGATCTCCGTAATGATTGTACGTAATGTGCCTTCATCGGAAATTTGGACAAGACCTTTTTCTTTGACGATATCTGCAGGATTGCCTCCTTTTTTCACCAGGTCCGCAAATACTTTCTTAGCTATTTTTGAAGAAATCGTGCCATCTGTAATCAATTTTACAAGTTGCGCCAAGTTTTCTGGTGTCAGTGGCGTATCATGCAATTCTTTTGATTCTGCGTTTAAATAACCAGACACATCACCCATTAACCAGTTAGATGCTAATTTCGGATCTGCTCCTGCTTTCACAGTCGCATCAAAGAAATCAGACATTTCCTTCGTCAATGTGAGAACATGTGCATCGTATTCAGGTAGATCCATCTCTGACACATACCGTGCTTTTCGTGCATCCGGAAGCTCTGGAATTTCTGCACGGACGCGATCCATCCACTCTTGTTCGATATGCACTTCAGGCAAGTCTGGATCATTGATAAACCGATAGTCATTGGCACTGCCTTTGATTCGCATAAGGACCGTCTCGCCCGTTGCTTCATCATAACGGCGTGTTTCTTGTTGAATCGTTCCGCCAGATAATAGTACTTTTTCTTGGCGTGCCACTTCATTTGCAATACCACGACGTATAAAGTTGAAAGAGTTAAGGTTTTTCAATTCTGTTTTTGTACCAAACTTTTCTTGCCCGAATGGACGTAACGAAATATTTGCATCACAACGAAGTGAACCTTCCTCCATGCGGACGTCAGAAACGCCAGTATATTGGATGATTGCTTTTAATTTTTCTAAGAACGCATATGCTTCTTCAGGAGAACGCACGTCTGCTTCTGTAACAATCTCAATTAGCGGTGTACCTTGACGGTTTAAGTCGACCAAAGAATAGCCGTTTTCCGTGTGGGTTAATTTCCCTGCATCTTCCTCTAAATGAACGCGTTCAATACGGATTTTTTTCTTTTTGCCATCTACTTCAATCTCAATCCAACCATTAGATCCTACTGGGCGCTTATCTTGAGAGATTTGGTACGCTTTTGGATTATCTGGATAGAAATAATGTTTACGGTCAAAGTTCATGATGGGTGCAATGTCACAGTTAAGTGCCATAGACGCTTTCATCCCAAATTCGATAGCTTTTTTATTCAATGTAGGCAGAACACCTGGATATGCAATGTCTGTGACATGTATATTTTTATTTGGCTCTGCTCCGAAATGAGCGGGTGCCGGAGACATAATTTTTGTATCCGTTTTTAATTCTACGTGGATCTCAAGTCCGACAATTGTTTCGAAATTCATGATTAGTTCCCCTCCTGAATCGCTGGAGTACGCTTGTAAAATTCAGTTGCTTGCTCATACGCATGTGCCACTTTATAAAGTGTTTCTTCATCAAAATGTTTACCCATAATTTGCAATCCGACTGGTAAGTCATTAACGAAACCACATGGTACAGAAATAGCCGGACGTCCTGTCAGGTTAGCAGGCACCGCTAACACATCGTTTGCATAATGTACAAGCTGGTCGCCACCTGTTTCACCTAATTTAAAGGCAGTCGTTGCAGTAGAAGGACCGATGACCACATCATATTTCTTAAATACGTTGTCGAAATCCTGTGCGATCAATGTGCGTGTTTTTTGTGCGCGTACATATAACTCTTCATGATGATCAGCACTCATCGCGTATGTACCAAATAAAATACGCTTTTTCACTTCCTCACCAAATCCTTCTTGGCGCGTACGGAAGTAAGCTTGTTCCAAGTTTTCTGCGTTCTCTGTATGGAAGCCATAACGTAGACCGTCAAAACGAGAAAGGTTGGATTGAGCCTCAGATGAAGAAATAACATAATACGTAGTTGGTGCGTACTGAATATGCGGTAATTCGACTTCTTCGCAAACAGCGCCTAATGATTCCAATACTTTTAGCGCTTCTTTTACCGCACTTGCTACTTCCGAATCAATACCTTCACTTAAATAAGCAGTTGGTACAGCTACTTTCAAACCTTTAATATCTCCTGTTAAAGCTGCTGTATAATCAGGTACTTGCTTTGCAGAAGATGAACTATCGTTGTCATCTTCACCAGCGATAACACGTAATAATAATGCATTATCTTCAACTGTACGTGATAATGTACCGACTTGGTCAAGGGAAGAACTGAATGCTGTCAAACCAAAACGTGAAACCCGTCCGTATGTAGGCTTCATACCAACTACACCACAAAAAGCAGCTGGCTGGCGAACAGAACCGCCTGTATCCGATCCTAATGAAAGTGGAACTTCTCCTGCTGCTACTGCTGCTGCAGAACCACCTGAAGATCCCCCTGGCACATAATCTGTATTCCAAGGATTCAATGTATTACCAAAATAGGAAGTTTCCGAAGTAGAACCCATCGCAAACTCATCCATGTTCAGCTTTCCTACATTGACAGCTCCCGCAGCTTCTAATTTATCCATAACCGTTGCGTTGTATACTGGCACAAAGTTCTCCAACATTTTACTTGCACACGTTGTTGTCATATCTTGAGTGACGATATTATCTTTAATACCGATGGGTACACCGAAAAGTGGACCACGATTATCAACTGCTGTTTGATCGAGTTGTTCTGCCTGAGCTATTGCTTCCTCTTTTGCTACATAAATGAAGGCATGGATTTGCTCTTCTTTCTGCTCGATCGTTTTTAATGTTTCTTTTGTTAGTTCTTTTACCGTGACTTCACCTTTTTGTAAAAGCGCTTGAAGTTCTGCGGCTGTTTTACTTGTTAACGTCATCACTTTTCCTCCTACTATCATTGTGCCATCAATTTTCTTGGATACAGTCGATTCGTTTTATAGAATATCCGGTACTTTGATCATGCCGTCTTCTTGATCTTCTGCACTTGCAAGCATCTTTTGTCGATCCAAGATATCTTTTGGCTGGTCGTCACGCAATACGTTGATCATAGGAACTGGATGCGTCATCGGCTCTACACCCGTCACATCTACTTCTTTCAAGTTGCTGACACTTTCAATCAAATCTGCAATTTTCGCAGAGAAGTTTTCTTTGTCTTCTTCGGAAACGCCAATACGGACGAAATCCGCGAAATACTTGACGTCTTCTTTCGAAAATGTTGTCATACATTGTTCCTCCTCATTTGGCCATCGTATAAATCAATTACGCCTCCGCGTAATTGCGTCCAGATTTTTCGAGTTTGCTCGAAAAAGTCTGTGACATCCGCCGGAGGCTTAACTGTTTTCAGTTAATCATACCATCTAATTACGTAGTTGAAAAGTTCGTGATACCAAGAACTGTTATGTTAATATCCATAGACATGAACAAAAGGTTCTTCATTATTCCCTTCATTGATAATCAATACTTCTGGTCCGTTGACGGATGTGACACTCACTTCAATTGGGATATTTTTAAAATGCGTTTTCACTAATGAGGTCAAATATTGAGAGAAACCAATGAGTTCGCTCTTGCCAAAGAACTGAATGGGAATTTCCACACTCAAAGAACTCAGTTTCTGATCTTTATAAAAAGCTGTTCCTACTACATTTACAAAACTTGGGAAATAATCATCAATATCCTGTTTGAATTTCTTGAAAGTCGTATTTAAATCTCGATAATTTCCGGTTGAAGAGGAGGCAGGAAGCAAAACATACGTTTCATCCACTTCTTTCCATCCAGTAAATTCGCTTTTACCTTTCGGAGCGAAAGAAGTAGCAAAATATGTTCCTGGCACAATATCATTTCGGCTCTTCTGCTTAAAAAGGCCGACTGCGATCGGAATATCGGCCAGTTCCGGTTTGCTACGCAGACGTTTCAAAATAATATCAGCCATTTGTTTCCCTTTTTCCTCTATTGTCTTATCATCAATTGACCTTTCTTTTCCTTCTCTCGGATAATAAATCGAATTCATCGCAAGTCCAATCGTCACACCTGCCAGTTTTACTTTTTTGTCATCCGTCATTTCCAAGTAATTTTGTTCTACAATATGCGCCAAGTAGATCGGTGCCTTTTCAGCAATTTGTTCAGGTGTCATATCATCCTTGATTGCAGGGTTGAGTCCAGCTTCATAGTTTGATTTTCTAGAAAGCCACTCTTTTGCCGTATCCCGGTCGATATATTGTCCTTCTTGGAAATAATAATCTTTTGGATCAAAATACTGTGATGAAATACGCAACAGACCTTCTTCTGTCTCCTGCATATCATATTTAGTGTTCAGATTACTGACAACCAATCCCCTGCTCGCGCTCTTTTTAAATGGTACCGGCGTCCGATAATATTCTTTTTTTATTTGTGCATCAGGGATGAGGACCATTTCCTGCTCGCTTTCGTCCGTTTCCTGAACTGCTTTTTCCTGGTCTCCCCCAGGCGTCGGCAAGCATCCAGTCAACAGAACAGCAGATAGGATGCTCGGTGCGAGCCATTTAGTCGTTCTTTTCATTTATATCCACTCCAAGGGCGTCAAGCATGGCTTGTTCATCCCATATTTCAATTTGTAACTCCTGGGCTTTAGTCAATTTTGAGCCTGCGTCTTCACCCGCGATAACGATATCAGTTTTCTTGCTGACACTGCCACTGACTGTTCCGCCGAGCGCTTCGATCTGCTCTTTTGCTTCGCCACGCGTCAATCCAGTCAATTTCCCTGTTAGCACTACTGTTTTACCTGCAAACGGGCCGATTGTTGGCAATTCGTCTCGTGTCACACCTTTGTAAACTGTATTCACACCATATGCACGCAGCTTATTCATTACTTCCTGTACTTCATCCGTAGTAAAATATGTTGTCACTGCGTCCGCGACAATATCTCCAATTTCAAAAATATTTGTTAATTGTTCATTTGTCGCTTTTTCAAGAGCATCTAGTGTACGGTATTCTTCAGCTAAGATTCTAGCGACTTTTTCTCCAACATGGCGAATACCAAGGCCAAATAGTAACTTTTCTAATGAATTTTCCTTGGATTGTTCAATTGCCGTCAAGATATTCGTTGCAGATTTCTCACCGATTCGTTCCAGATTGCATAACGATTCTTTCGTCAGCGTGTATAAATCCGAGACATCCTGCACGAGATTGGCAGCATATAATTGTTCAACGAGCTTTTCGCCGACCCCTTCGATATTCATCGCTTTTCTCGAGACGAAATGTATGAGTGTTTCCTTCATTTGTGCTGGACATTTTGGATTCATGCAGCGTAGCGCGACTTCACCTTCAATACGTGCCAATTCCGAGCTACAAACTGGACAAGTCGAGGGCATATGAAAAGGCTCCTCTTCGCCTGTCCGCTTCTCTTTAATGGCCATAACGATTTCCGGAATAATATCGCCAGCTTTGCGTAAAACAACCTGATCACCGATGCGAATATCTTTCTCACGGATTAAGTCCTCATTATGCAAGGAAGCTCGTCCTACTGTCGTTCCCGCCACACGCACAGGTTCAAGAATGGCTGTAGGTGTGACAACCCCTGTACGTCCAACGCTCAGTTCAATGTCGATCAATTTTGTCCGTACTTCTTCTGCCGGAAATTTATAGGCAATCGCCCAGCGTGGACTTTTTGCTGTATAGCCGAGTTGTTCTTGCGCTTCAAAGTTATCCACTTTAATGACGATGCCATCAATTTCATAATCGAGCGACTGACGATTTTCTGTCCAGTACGCTACATATTCTAATACTTCTTCAATCGTTGCACAGCGCTTACGTTCCTTATTCGTAGTTAAGCCTATCGCATCCAACTTGTCTAGAGCATCTGAATGGCTGTTTAAATTGTAAACTTCGGCATCCCCACCTACCGCGTAAATGAATATTGCTAAGTTTCTACTAGCGGCGATTTGGGGATCAAGTTGGCGCAGTGATCCTGCTGCCGCATTCCGTGGATTGGCGAATGGCACTTCTCCGGCTTCATCACGTTGTTCATTGAGCTTGGCAAAAGAGCGTTTAGGCATATAGGCCTCACCGCGCACTTCAATCGTCAGGGACTCTTTTAGCTTAAGAGGTACGGAGTGGATCGTCTTCAAGTTCGCTGTAATATCTTCTCCTACTGTTCCATCACCCCGAGTGGAGCCTTGTACGAGACGCCCCTCATCATATTGCAATGAAACCGCTAGACCATCGATTTTCAGTTCACAAACATACATGGCACTGCCCGTTGCCTGTTTTACCCGCCTGTCAAAGTCCCGCAAATCCTCTTCAGTAAATGCATTCGCTAAACTGAGCATTGGATGCCGATGAACGACTTTGCTAAATATTTCGAGCGGTTTCCCGCCCACTCGCTGTGTCGGCGAATCGGGATAAATCAAGTCGGGGTGCGCTTCTTCAATCGCGAGTAGTTCCTGCATTTTCTCATCATATACAGCATCCTCAACTACAGGTGCATCTAGATTATAATAAGCATGTCCGTATTCATGCAGGATTCTATTCAGTTCAGCCACTCGGTTTTCTAGTTCTAAGACATCATCCATCGGTTTTCTACACTCCTCAGAGAAGGCATTATTCTTTTTCAATTGGTGCAAATTTAGCTAACAAGCGCTTGATACCTACAGGAGTTGGAAATGCGATATCGAGCTCAAGATCATCTGCTTCGCCTTTTACGCTGACTACCGTGCCGGTACCCCATTTTTTATGAGTTGCTTTATCGCCAGGCTTCCACTGTAGCTTTTCCCCACCACTCTCATTATAGACAGGTCGCTTCACAGCAGGTCTTGGTATTGTCGGTTTAGCTGGTGCTTGATTGAACGGTACACTCATCCCATTGCCATCAGCTAGCATTTCGGTCAGTTCTTCCGAGATTTCATTCAGGAAACGAGAAGGCGAGTTAAAATTGGAGCGACCAAATAGCATACGATAGCCTGCACAAGTCAGGTATAATCGCTGTTCTGCACGCGTGATCGCCACATAGGCTAGCCGACGTTCTTCTTCCATTTCTTCCGGGTCAGCAAGCGCACGAATATGCGGAAAAATATTTTCTTCCATGCCAATGACGAAGACGACAGGAAATTCAAGTCCTTTTGCTGCATGCATTGTCATTAGGACGATTTTTTCAGTGGAAGTGTTCTCTTCTTTATCTAATGAATCAATATCCGCGACTAACGCTAGATCGGTGAGGAATGCAATTAGCGAACGCTCACTTTCTTCTTCCTGCGCACGCTTTTCAAACGCCTCTGTAACAGATAAAAATTCCTCTATGTTTTCGAGGCGACTTTCCGCTTCAATCGTTTTTTCTTTTTCCAACATGGTGCGGTAGCCCGACTTCTCAATGACTTCTTTCACCAATTCCGTCACAGATAGGTATTCTTGCATTTGCGTAAATCCACTGATAAGCTCACGAAATTTGACCGCTTCATTCGCCGCTCTAGCAGGTAAGCCCATGAAATCGACTTCTTGCAGAGAGTCGAAAATCGAGCGATCATTCTCTAAAGCAAACGTAGCCATTCGTTCGAATGAAGTGGCCCCTATGCTACGTTTCGGTTCATTAATCACTCTTGCAAATGCGAGATCGTCATCATTGTTTGCGATCAGGCGTAAATAGGCGAGCAAATCCTTAATCTCTTTTCGATCATAGAACTTCGTGCCGCCAACAATCGTGTAATCAAGATTGGACTTCAATAAATATTCCTCAATTACACGAGACTGGGCATTTGTACGATATAAAATCGCAAATTGGTCCAAAGACAACTTTTGCTGCTCTTTTAACTCAATGATCTGTTGGACGACAAATTGCGACTCATCTTTTTCATCACGCGCTTTGTAAATAGAGATTAATTCACCTTCTGGATTATCCGTCCGCAGCTTTTTATCGTAGCGACTTTTATTATTGTCAATTACTTCATTCGCAGCTTGCAAAATCCGTTTCGTCGAGCGATAATTTTGCTCTAATAAGATGACTTTTGCTTCTTTGTAATCTTTCTCGAACGATAGGATATTGCCAATGTCGGCTCCTCGCCATCTGTAAATCGATTGGTCAGAATCACCTACCACACAAATATTGCGAAATTTTGAAGCTAGCATCTTCACAAGACGATACTGTGCATTATTTGTATCTTGATACTCATCTACGTGTATATATTGAAATTTATTCTGATAAAATTCCAATACTTCTGGCACTCTTTCAAAGAGCACGATAGTCATCATGATTAAGTCATCAAAGTCCATCGATTGATTTTGACGCAATTTTTTAGTGTATCGTTCATAAATATCCGCTACTGTTTTTTCATATGGATTCTGTGGATTACAGTTTTTACGAAACTCATCTGCGTTTATACATTCATTTTTAGCATTACTGATGGTTCCCAGCATGGCTCGTGGATCATACTGCTTCGGATCAAGATTTAGTTCTTTCAATACTCTTTTTATCGCAGTCAGCTGATCAGCACTATCTAAAATTGTAAAGTTTTTAGATAATCCAATGCGATCCACTTCTCGACGTAGTATACGAACGCACATGGAGTGGAATGTGGAAACCCACATGCGCTCACCTGAGCCAGCACCAAGCAACCCATCAATTCTTTCACGCATCTCACGTGCCGCTTTATTTGTAAAGGTTATAGCTAAAATATTGGATGGATAGACTTGTTTCTCTACCACTAAATACGCAATTCGATGTGTTAGCACACGTGTCTTTCCTGAGCCTGCTCCTGCCATAATCAACAACGGACCTTCCGTCGTCTTTACAGCGCGGGCTTGCTCAGGATTCATGCCTTTCAGTAAATTCTCAGCTATTTCTTTCATGTTAGTACCGCCTTTAGAAAACATTTGTTCTTATTATACATTTCTTAAACTGGAAAGGGAATAGATTTCACAGCATTTACCGTGGCGAGCGCACTTTTCAAATCGTCATATACGATATTCCCTACAACGACCGTATCCGCAATGGCTGCCATTTCTTTCGCTTGCTCAATCGTACGAATACCACCACCATAAAAAAGGCGTGTGTTCTCTACTAACTCCTTAGCAGCTTGGACCATTTTCGGATCACCATACTGACCACTGTATTCCAAATAAAAAATAGGTAATGAAAATAAATGCTCTGCCATGCGTGCATACGCCTGCACGTCTTCTTCGTCCAAAACTTTATCTACGCCTGTCAGTTTAGCCGCTTTACAATCTGGATTGAGTATGCAGTAGCCTTCTGTAATGATTTCGTCAAAGTTCATCATATGCCCATACTCGCGAAGCGCTTCATGATGAAGACCGTTCAGCCATTTCGAGTCTGACGTATTTAAGACGGTTGGAATGAAATAGTAGTCGAAACCTGGCGTGACGGATTCTACCGTGGATACTTCTAAAGCGAGTGGCACTGAAAAACGACGGAATCGAGCCAGAAGATCCAACACGTTTTCCAACGTAACGCCATCCGATCCTCCAATGATTACACCATCTGTTCCTGACTCAGCTATAGCTTCGAGATGTTCATCAGACAAGTCTTTGGCAGGATCAATTTTAAATGCATGCCGCCATGTTTTATAGTCCATTTTGTTTCTCCCTTCCTAAATGTTTACTATATTTTTATTTTCATGGTAGAAAGATTGAAATGAAATTGCTAATAACTCTGTATAGAGAGGTTCATCAATGATTCAAGCGAATAAGTCAGCGAAACGCATCATTGTTTAATGGAACGAGGCTACTCGGCGCCTTCCGCTTTAGTTTCTTCCAGCTCCTGGCGCCAGATGCTATAGGATCATAAGTCAAAGCTGCTGTGCGGCAAAGTACGCCATTCCGCAGCTTCGCCTTATGACCACCGCATCTAAACACGGCGCCTTCCGCTTTAGTTTCTTCCAACTTCGACGGCTAGCCCCTCGGGACACTTCAGTCTGACCTCTACAGGCTAAAGACGCCTGTAGCTGCCAGCCTTCCAGTGCCTGTCGGGGCTGAACAGCCGTCTCCGCTTTAGTTTCTTCTAGCTCCTGGCGCCAGCCTCTCGGGTCGTTTCGGTCATGCCGGAAAGGCAAAAGACGCCTTTTCGGCTCGCCCTCCAACGCCTGTCGAGGCTACATGGCGCCTTCCGCTTTAGTTAGTATATCAAAAAAACCGGTGGGGTTGTGTCCCCGGCCGGTTAAGGTATTTATTTTTTCGTTTGGTCGTTTTTGTGTTCAGGATAAAGGCGGTCCAATATGAGGTTGTATCCCCCAGAACCATAATCGACACAGCGACGAATGCGAGAGATGGTGGCTGTGCTGGCGCCTGTTTCTTGCTGAATGCTATCGTACGTTTTTTTCAGACGTAACTTATGGGCGACGTCTAATCGCTGTGCTAAGGATTGGACTTCGCTCATCGTGCATACATCGTCAAAAAATTGATAACACTCTTCCAGGTCTTTCAACTCTAGGATCGCTTTAAATAATTGGTCTATTTGCTCCCCGCGGATTTTATCAATTTGCATGTCCTCGCCCTCTCTTTGTCGGTCTTACGGAGTATAGGTAACGGAGGTAGTAGGGCCTGACAGGGATGGTACGATATGAACCCAAGTCTTTCCGGCCGTTAGTTTGACAGGTAATCCTTGTTCCAACGGCGTTAGAAAGCCGTCCATATTTTCCCACTCAATCGTTTTAGCAATTCCTTCATGAAACAACAGGGCCTTGCCACCCGAATGAAGATCAATTGCCAGCCTTCCCTCTTGATCTACCATACGATGATCCATTTCCATCACAATTATATTCGCTAATTCTACGCGCCGTTCATTTAACTTATCGACCGTATCAATCCCATTAACAGAACGATAGTAACGATTCGTCTGTTCATCATATTGGTACGTACTGATGAAATTAGAGTTCTTACTGTACGATACAATAATCGATGAAGCTATATCCCCTATTTTATCACTTTCCTCTGGATTTAGGAAAGAAAAGACCGGCATCTTGGAGATCTTTTCAGATGCATTTGTTATTTCAAATGCTTGAGCTATATGGTCACTGGAAATATAAGAATTATGCGGTGCCTTCCGTTCTGGGGAGCGTTCAAATAAACTCCCATCATACTGCATACCGTTGACATGATCGACTATTCGGTTGTCCAATAATTTCTTTGCATCCGGACTATAGCCGTGTGCGAGATAAAAAACATCCATCCCTTCCGCAAGCTTGACAAAATAATCACGTGCACTGCGAATAGGACCGATCTGATCCGGAATCTTGCTATGGAACAAAGCCAAGTAACGTGTCACTTCACCTTCCGCTAAAAACTCATAAATCAGATCTGCATCTGCAATTCCAGACTGCGGACGAGCTAAAGGGTGATTATTAACAGTTGCCAATATAGGGCGATTTTCCAATTTTTCTGTCAACTGCTCACCAGTAAAGGGAGCTGGATAGTAAGAGGCGCTAATTTCTTCAGGTTCTTCTTTTATTACTTGTTCTTTCGGTTCCGAAGTAATATTCTTTGAGGAACAGCCCGCTAAATATAGAAGACCTAACAATGCTATTAAAAGCAACATTCGTTCATTCCATTTCAATCTTGTTTCCTACCTTTCTATGTTAGGAATTAAACGCTCGTTTTTCAGAACTTGAACTAGACCAACGGGAGTGATCCGAACATGGGGCAAGTGCACCGACTGCAAGAACAACAATGTAAACACTGCATCTCCATGATGATAGCCACGTTCTTGTAAAACATGTTTCATCGCCAGTTCCTGTTCCATGATTACGTTCATCGGCTGTTTGGATAAACCGCCAGCTACGTCAAGTGGCAAGGTTTCAACGATTCGTCCATTTTCCGCCACCGCCATGCCGCCACCCATCTTCTTGATTTCATTGAAGGCTCTTTTCATCTCTTCCCAGTTCTGTCCAATCAATAATACATCGCCAGTGTTCGAATAGGAAGAGGCAAACCCTTGCAAATTATCCGCAAAACCCTTCAACATAGTATTCACCCGCCACTTACCGTGTTTATCAAGTAATAGCAAGAAGCATTCATCACTAGCAGATATGACAGGTTTGGTTAGATCGTGCTCTGTTTCGTATACCTTAGTAATCACATCATTGACCATTTGGATACCAGTAGAAGCTGGGAAAGAAAAGTCGTTATCTCCCAACTCATATGGTAGTTCAAAAGCTGGCAGCATGGACCAGTCCACTGCACGGAATGGCTCTGTTGCTTTACCATCTCGCAACACCCATTGCCCTTTAGATAACACATCAGTCGGCACAGGATTCCATTCGTCTTCCAAAAAGTTGAACGTAGCATAACGGCCTGTCCCAATTACACTATGCAAGTCGGTGATGTCATAGTACCTCGCTACATTATAAGATGCCATTTGATACGCATCGATTGGTACAACACCTGCATCTAACGCAATTTGAATACACTGATCCATCACGCCTTCTTTGTAAAAAGATGGCGTCGAACCGTCTGTTGTCATCATCAAATGGTCGAATACAGCCCAGTCCTTTTTAAGAATTCCCGCCAATAAATCCGGTAAGTCACGACGAATGGAAGAGTGACGCAATGTAACCGCATACCCTTGAGTTAATCGTCTTTCCACTTCATCCACCGTCATCGCTTCATGGTCTCCATCCACACCAAGTAGCTTCATTCGTGTAAGTGTACGTTCGGAGGCTCCTGGGAGATGACCTTCAATCTTTTTCCCTTTACGTTTTGAATTAATTAGTGACGTCATCATATTTTGGTCACCTTGTAGTAAACGCGGCCATCCTGTTAGCTCACCTGTCATCAGAACATCGGAGCGATTCAACCATTTAGCAATATCTTCTGGATTGAATAACATCTGTTCATTTTGCAAAACAGTCTGTGAGTCTACACGAGCCCACCAATAAAAAGAGAAAGGCAGTTTATTCAATTGATCAATAAAAGTATAAGCAGTTTCCTGGTTGAACATCGTGAACAATATGAGGTTGTCGGACAAAAATGTAGTTGTACCACGTCGAGAAGCATAATCTGCAAAAGTCTCTGGGTTGTAGAGCTGAAATGGATGTACATGCGGTTCAATATAGCCCGGCACTATTTTCTTTCCGGACGCATCGACCCTTTCCGTACCTTCTAGTTGCACCGGGAGTTTTTCCCCGACGTAGATAATCCGATCCCCATGTATCCATATATTACCTTTCATCCACTTTTTAAAAATAGAATGTAAATATGTTGCATTTTCAATCAATATATCAGGTGCTTTTTGTCCGTTAATGATCGCCAGTTGCGATTGTATTTCATGTGCATTCCACATTCCCATCACCATCCACCAGTAATTTTTAATTATTCATTCACTAATTTACTTTTCTATCAATTCTCGCTTTATATTAACATAGCAATCGGATAGTAAATAGGCAAGATAATGTTTTCAGTTATCCACAAGGTCATGGCTAATCTCCACATTTCATCAACAAGTTATTCACATAACTAACAGTTTATTCACATTTTACCCACTATTCATTCACAGTAATTATATTTTAATGTGGATATATGCGGGTTTACTTCAAATGTTCTACCATAACATTTTATTTCTTTGACTATAATAAATTGTTCAAGATATCTTACTAAACGAAGAAATCCCTTTGCATAAAACCTGCAAAGGGATTACATGTATGATTTAGACGGCGCTTTTCGCTTTTGATTTCATCTAGCTACAAGCACCAGCTTCTCGGGTCGTTTCGGGTTTAAAGATAAAGGCAAAGTACGCCTTTATTTTTAAAGCCTCCAACGCCTGTCGAGGCTTAACAGCGCTTTTCGCTGTTGAATAGTTACTCAAATGTTCTCCAGCCAATATCATGGCGATGGAAGAATCCGTTCCATTCTTGAGTCGAGAGGCCTTTATAGACTTTATCTTGTGCTTCTTTTAGATTATCTGCTCTGCCTGCGACAAGGAGTACGCGACCACCATTTCCGACGAAGTTTCCGTTTTCTAACTTCGTGCCTGCGTGGAATACGTCGAGACCTGAATCTGTTAGTACATCTAAATTAGGAAGTTTGCTGCCTTTTACGACATCTCCTGGATATCCGTCTGCTGCGATCACGACGCCTAGCATTGCTTCTTCATGCCATTTTAAATCGAATGGTTGTCCAGCCATTAGAGCTTCCATGAATTTGCCGAAGTCGGATGCCATGCGCGGTAAAACAACTTGTGTTTCGGGATCGCCAAAACGCGCGTTGAATTCGATGACTTTCGGGCCTTGCTTAGTCAAGATTAATCCAGCGTAGAGAATACCTGTAAAAGGAATCCCTTCTTCTGCCATCGCATTCACAGTTGGTACAACGACCCGCTCATACGCCTCCTGAACGACTTCATCAGAAATTTGAGGAACAGGCGAATAAGCACCCATCCCACCTGTATTTGGTCCACGATCTCCATCATAAGCACGTTTATGATCTTGTGCGATGACCATTGGATAAATTTGTCCGTCATGAACGAATGACATATAGGAAAATTCTTCACCATCCAAGAACTCTTCTACTACTACACGTGATGAAGATTCGCCAAATTTTTGATTGCCGATCATATCATCTACCGCGTCCAATGCTTCTTGCAGTTCCATTGCCACAATGACGCCTTTTCCGGCAGCCAATCCGTCTGCTTTCACAACAATTGGAGCCCCTTGCTCGCGAATGAATTTCTTTGCTTCCTCCGCATCAGTGAATGTACCATAAGCAGCCGTCGGAATATCATATTTGTCCATAATTTCTTTAGCGAATGATTTACTGCCTTCGATACGAGCTGCAGCTTTTGTAGGGCCGAATACTGTTAGACCTCTTTCCATAAAGAAATCAGCAATACCTTCCGCTAGCGGCTGCTCAGGTCCTACAAATGTTAATGCGATACTATTTTCAATCGCAAATTTTGCCAATGCTTTAAAGTCTGTTGCCGCGATGGGCACACAAGTTGCGTCCTGGTTCATGCCGTCGTTTCCAGGCGCCACAAACACATCGGTAACAGAAGGCGCTTGGCTGAACTGTTTAGCGATCGCGTGTTCACGACCGCCACTTCCTATTACGAGAACTTTCATATCGAACTTCCTCCTGCCTTCTTAATGTTTAAAATGACGTACGCCTGTGAATACCATCGTGATGCCATAGTCGTTTGCTTTTTTAATGGAGTCAGCATCTTTGACCGAACCACCTGGTTGAATAATTGCTGTAATACCCGCTTTGGCTGCTGCCTCCACGGTATCATCCATAGGGAAAAATGCATCGGATGCGAGAGCTGCTCCCTTTGCACGTTCTCCAGCCTGCGTAAGTGCAATATTCGCAGCACCTACTCGATTCATTTGTCCTGCACCCACGCCAATTGTCATGTGCTCATCTGTGACGACAATCGCGTTAGACTTCACATGTTTTACGACGGCCCAACCAAGCTTCATTGCATTCCATTCTGCTTCCGTTGGCTCACGGTCTGTTGCTACTGTAATATCCGCTTCTTCAAAACCGTAGGCATCCGGCTGTTGCATCAACAATCCACCTTCAACAGAAACGGTATTCCACTGATCTTTTTTCTGTTGCTCAAATGAAATCGTCAATAAACGAATGTTTTTCTTCTTTGTCAATATCTCGATTGCTTCTGCTGTAAAAGAAGGTGCAATTACAATTTCAAGGAAAATCTCTGCTAGCTGAGCTGCCGTCTCCTGATCTACTTCTTTATTCAATGCAATAATCCCACCAAAAATGGATACAGGATCTGCTTCATATGCCTTACTGAAGGCTTCTGCAATTGTATTACCCGTTCCTACACCGCATGGGTTCATATGCTTGACTGCTACTGCTGCCGGCTCTGCGAATTCCTTAACAATTTGAATCGCTGCGTTGGCATCTTGGATATTATTATAGGAAAGCTCTTTTCCATGTAGCTGCTCGGCATAGGCGATTGAAAAATCAGACCCTAGCGGACGGCTATAGAACGCTGCTTGTTGATGTGGATTTTCTCCGTAACGTAAAGGCTGTTTGAGTTCGTATGTATAAGTAACTTGTTCCGGGAATTGCTCGCCCGCAAGCTCCGTTAGATAACCTGAGATCAATGCATCATAAGCTGCAGTATGACGGAATACCTTCGCTGCTAGACGACGGCGCGTTGATAGTGTTGTACTTCCTTCTGCTTTTAACTCATGTAAAACCACTTCATAGTCTGTTGAATCCACAATTACTGTGACGTACGCATGATTTTTAGCAGAAGCACGAAGCATGGCTGGGCCACCGATATCAATATTTTCAATTGCATCTTCTTCGGTTACGTGGGGCTTTGAAATAGTTTCTTTAAATGGATAGAGGTTCACACAAACAATATCAATCGGTTGGATTCCATGCTCTTCCATCTGTGCCTGGTGTCCTGGATCATCTTGTTTGGCCAGCAATCCACCGTGGATCATCGGATTTAATGTTTTGACACGCCCTTCCATAATTTCTGGGAAGCCTGTAATTTCATCTACTGCCGTCACGGTTACTCCATTATCTTTCAAATGCTTCATCGTACCGCCTGTAGACAATAATTCATACCCAAGTTGTTCTAATTCTTTCGCGAACTCCAAAATTCCGCTCTTATCCGATACGCTCAGTAACGCGCGCTTTTTCAAAAGAATCCCTCCAATTTATAAAAAAGCCTGTCTTCTCAACAGGCTGATTACTTTTCAAATAACTTTTTTAAAGTAGCTGTATACAGTTCATGTTCTACTTCATGAATTGCCTTTGCTGTTTGTTGTTCGTCATTGTCAATTACGTTTACTGCCTGTTGCGCCAAAATTGGACCCGTATCCATCCCTTCATCTACGAGATGAACCGTGACACCTGTCACTTTGACACCCGCCTTTACAGCCTGTCCGATTGCATCCTTACCTGGGAAAGACGGCAACAAGGACGGATGGATATTGATAATACGCTCAGGATAAGCGTCTAGCAAGACATGGCTAATCAAGCGCATATAACCTGCTAATATTAGCCACTCGACTTGTGCTTCCTGTAGAACTGCTAGTATGGCTTGTTCATACGCTTGCTTCGTTTCAAAATCACGCGGCCGAAAAGCTGCTACTGGAATGCCTGCCTGCTTTGCTCGTTCAGTCACAAAGGCATCGGGTTTGTCTGTCACGAGCAACACGATATCTGCTGGTATCGTTCCGACATAACATGCCTTTTCTAGAGCTGCAAAGTTACTGCCGCTTCCTGAAGCAAAAACTGCAATTCTAACATTCTTTGCCATTATGACAAGCTCCCGTCATGTTCGCCAATGAACTCGACGCCTTCCTTGTTGTTAACACGTCCTATGATATAAGCCTGTTCTCCATGCGCTTTTGCTATCTCTAGTGCTTTCTCTGCGTTTGCTTCAGGTAAAGCAATTACAAAACCAATCCCCATATTGAAAACACTATATAAATCACGATCTGTTAACTCGCCTTTTTGTTTCAACATTTGAAAAACAGGAAGTACAGGCCATGCGCCCAACTCTATTTCCACACCAAATCCTTCATGGAACATACGTGGAAGGTTTTCAAAAAATCCGCCACCCGTAATATGACCCATAGCATGGATATCCAACCGTTTATGCATCTCCATTACAGGCTTAGCATAAATTTTTGTCGGTGTAAGCAATGCATCAGCTACTGTTCCTAGCCCTTCAAAGCCATCAATCGTACTGTCTATCTCAGCACCTATTTGTTCAAATACGATATGACGAACGAGAGAATACCCATTGGAATGAATTCCGCTAGACGCGATCCCGACGAGGACATCACCTTCTTGTACTCGGTCACCCGTAACAATTTGGCTCTTCTCGCAAGCACCTACTGCAAAACCTGCCAAATCATATTCATCTTCCTCATACAATCCTGGCATTTCTGCGGTCTCGCCGCCAATCAAAGCGGCTCCGGACTGCACGCAGCCATCCGCCACACCTTTAACAATCGCTTCTACTTTTTCCGGTACGGCTTTTCCAAGTGCTACATAATCTAAGAAGTACAATGGCTCTGCGCCTTGTGCCACAATATCGTTGACGCACATCGCGACACAGTCGATACCGATCGTATCATGACGATCTGCCATGAAAGCCAACTTTAGCTTCGTACCGACACCATCTGTTCCCGAGATTAAGACAGGTTCTTTATATTCGAGCGCAGATAGGTCGAACATTCCGCCGAATCCACCAAATGCACCTGCTACCCCTTTACGAGTTGTTCGTGCTACGTGGGACTTCATCCGTTCCACTGACTCATAGCCAGCTTCAATATTGACTCCCGCTTTTTCATACGCCTTCGACATGGAAAGGCCTCCTATCGTACGATTTCTTTTTCGTGTGGCATTGCTGTATCCGAATAAATTTCGGTTGGATATTCACCTGTAAAACAAGCTAAACATTGTCCACAATTTTTCATTTCAGGAGATCGACCATTCGCTTCAAGCATTCCATCAATTGAAAGGAAGTGCAGCGAATCCGCACCGATCTCATCACGCATTTGGTCTAAATTACGTCCAGTTGCAATTAATTCGGAATCAGAGCTGATATCGACGCCATAATAGCAAGGCGCGATAAGAGGTGGTGACGCAATAACGACATGTATCTCTTTTGCGCCCGCTTCTCTCAACATCGCAACGATTCGTTTAGATGTCGTACCGCGGACAATAGAATCATCCACCATCACAACTCGCTTGCCATGAACGACTTGATGTACTGGTGATAATTTCATTTTCACACCTTTTTCGCGTAATGCTTGAGAAGGCTGAATGAACGTTCTTCCCACATAGCGGTTCTTGATCAAACCAAGCTCATACGGAATGCCACTCTGCTCTGAGAAACCAATCGCAGCAGATATACTCGAGTCAGGAACTCCAGTCACGACATCCGCACTAATCTGAACCTCACGTGCCAGTTGTTTACCGCAACGTTTACGAGCAGCATGAATATTAATCCCATCGATATCTGAATCAGGACGAGAGAAATAGACATATTCCATCGAACATATCGCGCGCTCAGCTGCTGGTGCAAACCGTTCAGACGTTAACCCTTTATCATTTATGATTAATAACTCACCAGGCTCTACGGAACGAATTGGCTCCGCTCCAATAATATCGAATGCACATGTTTCAGATGCAACGACCCATGCATCTCCAATTTTCCCTAAAGATAATGGACGTAAGCCATTCGGATCTTGCGCCACCATTAAGCCTTCATCTGTCATTAACACAAATGCGAAAGCACCCTTTAAGATGCTGAGCGCTTTTTTCACTTTGTCTCGCTGATTCAACGAGCCGCTACTACGTTTGATCAAATGTGCTAACAC
Source organism: Sporosarcina obsidiansis (assembly GCF_009651005.1). Taxonomy (GTDB): domain Bacteria; phylum Bacillota; class Bacilli; order Bacillales_A; family Planococcaceae; genus Sporosarcina; species Sporosarcina obsidiansis. Next base: position 6,940 of record NZ_WHVW01000006.1, on the reverse strand, counting down.
TTCTGTATCTGATGTCGTTTGAAAGATACTTCCTTGACGTTCCAAATGTTCTTTTAAGTCTCTAGCGTTAATTAAATTTCCATTGTGTGCAATAGCTAGACTGCCTGTTGTCGAACGGAATACAAGGGGTTGCACGTTTTCAATGCCGCGTCCCTGTTCTGTTGTATAACGGACTTGTCCAATTGCTCCGTGGCCCTTGAGTTTACTCAAATTGTCCCCTGAGAAAACTTCATTGACCAAGCCCTCTCCCTTAACAGCCTGAAGACCTGCATCGCCTTTTACAACGATGCCTGCCCCCTCCTGTCCTCGGTGCTGAAGTGCATGTAATGCGTAATAGCTAATTTGCGCTGCATCCTCATGCCCCCAAATACCAAATACGCCGCACTCTTCGTTTAACCCTCTGAGTTCAGCAAGCATGGAATTGCCCCTTTCCAAGCAGCGTGGAATTGTTCTACCGTCCCTTCTACTAGGACAGTTCCTTCTGCATCTTTGATGACGAGCTGTCCGCCATCTGTCACTGTTCCGATTTTCACTGCATCTTCAACTTTCTCTTCAAAAGCAGCCACTTGATCTGCTTTGACAGTAACCAAAAATCGAGATTGCGTCTCACTAAATAATTCAGTGACTGCAGAGCCTGAAACCGTTACTTCTGCTCCTAACCCGTCTGCTGCAAATGCTTTTTCACAAAGAGCAACAGCAAATCCGCCTTCTGACAGATCAGTTGCAGATTGAATCAGCCCTTGCTGAATCGCTGACAATAGTTGTTGCTGGCGTTTTGCTTCTACATCTAAATCAATGGCTGGTGCTTTACCGAAGATTTTCCCTTCGACCATTTGCTGTAGTTCACTACCGCCAAATTCTGTGTCTGTTTGACCAATTACATAAATTGCATCTCCTGCTTGTTTGAAGCTCGTCGTTGTCACTTCTGTCAAATCATGTACGATTCCCACCAAGCCGATTGTCGGAGTTGGATAAATCGGTACTCCATTGACTTCATTCGAAAGTGACACGTTACCACCTATAACAGGTGCATTGAGTTTGCGACAAGCTTCTGAAATGCCGTCTGCCGATTTTTCAAGCTGCCAGAACACTTCCGGCTTATCCGGGCTTCCGAAGTTCAAGCAGTCCGTCAACGCAATAGGCTCTGCTCCCGAACATACGAGGTTACGTGCAGCTTCTGCTACTGCAATCTTTCCGCCTGTTTCCGGATCCAAATAAATAAAACGTGAATTACAATCCGCTGTCATCGCAATTCCTTTGTTCGTTCCTCTAACCCGGATGATTCCAGCTGATGCTCCTGGTGCCACTACTGTACTCGTTCTTGCACCCGTGTCGAATTGATTGTAGACCCATTCTTTTGAAGCAATCGTTGGTCGTTGCAATAAGGAAAGTAATGTTTCCTTCAAGTTATCTACTTGTGGTTCTTTATTTTCAATTGCTTGGTTTTCTGCAAAGGATGCAGGCTCTTTAGATTCTTTGTGGTATGTCGGTGCATCTTCAGCAAGTAAGTCTGCTGACACTTCCGCTACCACTTCTCCTTTATGAAGCAAGCGCAGCATCTTGTCATCTGTTACATGACCAATTGCTACTGCATTAATTCCATATTTGGTAAACAATTCAATAATTTCTTCTTCGCGACCTTTTTTCACGACAATGAGCATTCGTTCTTGAGACTCAGACAACATCATTTCGTACGCTGTCATGTTTTCTTCACGCTGAGGTACTAGATCCAAGTTCAACTCTACGCCATATCCTGCTTTCGATGCCATTTCTGCAGATGAAGATGTCAGACCAGCCGCACCCATATCTTGGATACCAATCAAGGCGTCAGATTTCACAAGTTCTAAGCAAGCTTCCATCAATAACTTTTCAATGAATGGATCTCCTGCTTGCATAACTGGCAATTCATTATCTTCTTCAATAGATACTTCTGCAGAAGACATTGTGGCGCCGTGAATTCCATCACGTCCTGTTGTAGCTCCTGCATAAAGAACTGTATTGCCCACACCAGCTGCTAGTCCTTTTTGAATATCTTCATGATTCAATAAACCGACAGCCATCGCATTGACAAGTGGACGTTTTGAATAGCATTGATCAAATTGCACTTCTCCCGCTACTGTCGGAATGCCCATTGCATTGCCGTAGCTCGCAATCCCAGCTACTGCTTCTTCAAATAAAAACTTATCGCGAGGCTCTGTCAAATCACCGAAACGTAGAGAGTTAACCAATGCAACCGGACGTGCTCCCATAGAGAATACATCACGGATAATCCCACCTGCACCTGTTGCCGCGCCAATAAATGGTTCAATTGCTGAAGGTGAGTTGTGAGATTCCATCTTGAAGACAGCGGCCTGATTGTCGCCAATATCTACAATCCCTGCACCTTCACCAGGTCCCTGTAAGACACGTGCTCCTTCCGTCGGGAACTTACGTAATACAGGCTTTGAACTTTTATATGAACAATGTTCTGACCACATTGCGGAAAATAATCCGGTTTCCGTGTAATTTGGAGTGCGCCCAAGCAATTCCACTGCGCGTTCATACTCTTCAACTGTCATTCCCATTTGAAGATATAATCGTTGTTCTTTGATTTGCTCCGCTGTAGGTTCGTGATTAATTGACATGCTGTTCACTCCAATTGTTCAAGATTGAATGAAATAAAGGTGATCCATCTGTTCCGCCAATTACTTCTTCCACTGCACGTTCTGGAAGTGGCATCATCCCCAGAACATTTCCTTTTTCATTGGTGATGCCTGCGATTGCCAAAGTACTGCCATCCGTATGTTCATTAGTATAGGTAAAAACAATTCGATTACTATTTTTCAGCTCTTCTACCGTCTCTTCGTCCGCATAGTAATTACCGAATTCATGCGCAACTGGAAGTGTGATTATTTGACCTTGTGCATAGTCTTTTGTAAAAGTCGTTGTATTATTTTCAACTACTACTGTTTCTTGTGCAGAACGGAATTTCAGACCTACATTACGCAAGAATCCGCCTGGCAGAAGACCAGCTTCTACTAAAATATGAAATCCGTTACCCACTCCGAGAACCGGTTTTCCGGACTCTGCAAAAGCAATCAGATGCTGACATGCAGGTGAACTTTTTGCGAGAGCACCTGGACGTAAATAGTTGCCGTATGAAGTCCCTGTCGGTAAAAGAACTGCATCAAATTGGTCGAGTTGATCGGCTTCTGTATGCCAGACGTATTCGACTTCTTGCTTCACTGTTTCCTCAATCGCATAATACATATCAAGATCACAAGTAAGACCTGGGAATACTAGAACGGCGAACTTCATTTGCCCGCAACCTCCCCAATTTCAAATCGATAATCTTCAATGACTTTATTGATCAATAAATCTTCGCACATTTCTTTCACTCGTGTTTCTACTGTTTGTTCAGAACCATCCATCTCTAGCTCGATTAGTTTTCCCACTCGTACACTCTGTACTTCTTCAAAGCCCATTTTTTGAAGTGCTTCTGTCGTCGCGATGCCTTGTGGATCTACAACACTTTCACGTAATGTTACATAGATAGTTACTTTCGTCATTGTTGGTTCCTCCCAAAGTGGAAATAGTAGTTGATTTATTCTATATAGCTGCATGAAGACTATGTAGTTAGTCTTCCCAAATACCAGACTGCTCAATTTCTTGCAAGGTTTCTTCCAAGTCATTCGTCATAATAGTGACGTGACCCATTTTACGTTTTTCTTTCGCTTCTGCTTTACCATATAAATGAACGGACCAATCTGGGTAATTCGCAATGTGCTGATTGAGCGGTTCAACATGTTCGCCCAATACATTCACCATAATTGTAGATTCCCACAACTTCGGTTCACGTAGAGGCCATCCACACACAGCACGGATATGTTGATGAAATTGCGAGATATTGCATGCTTCAATTGAGTAATGTCCGGAGTTATGCGGTCGCGGTGCTAATTCATTAATCACGATGCTACCGTTCTCAAGTACAAACATTTCGACTGCCAAAGTTCCGACCAAACCCAAATAACTGGCGATTTTTACTGCTTCTCTTTCCGCTCGCTGTAAAACGCTATCCTCGACTCGAGCTGGCACAATAGATTCGTGCAGAATATGATGTCGATGAATATTTTCCGCTATTGGTAAGCAAAAAGATTGGCCAGCTGGATTCCGCTGGATTATAACGGAAATTTCTTTTTCAAACGGTACGAAAGCTTCTGCAATACATGAAGAATGTTCAAAAAGTGACTGAGCCTCTTCTAATTGTTCTTTTGATTCCAGTTTTACTTGACCTTTTCCGTCATAACCACCAAAAGCAGTTTTGACAATGCATGGGAAACCTAATCCATCAATCTTGTCGACTAACTCTTTATATGTGTCAGCTGTTATATAAGGAGCAACCGGAGCACCTGCAGCCCGTATTGCGGCTTTTTCATACATCCGATTCTGTGTAATACGAACTAGCTCGGCTCCTTGTGGAACGTAAGCCTGCTCTGACAACTGCTTCAGACCTTCATAATCAATGTTTTCAAATTCAAATGTGATCACATCACTTACTTCACGTAATTCAGCAAGTGCTTGTTCATCATCATAGGGAGCTATGATTTCAATATCCGCTATTTGCCCGCACGGCGAATCATTTGTGGGATCTAGCACCGCAATGCGAAATCCCGCTTCTTTTGCCGCGAGACCCATCATGCGTCCTAATTGGCCGCCTCCAATAATTCCAATAGTTTGTCCAGGTAAAATCATTTTCACTCTAGATCACCGCTGCTTTCCAACGAGATTTGACGCATAACATCACGTCTTTGATGTAGTCTGTCACGCAATCCTTCGTCAGTTACACTAAGCATCTGTGCAGCAAGCAAGCCTGCATTGGTAGCGCCCGCTTTACCAATCGACATAGTCGCCACGGGAACTCCGCCCGGCATCTGAACAATAGACAATAAGGAGTCCATTCCATTCAATGCTTTGGATTGTACGGGAACACCAATGACAGGAATTAGCGTTTTGGCAGCAACCATTCCTGGTAAGTGAGCCGCTCCACCCGCTCCGGCAATAATAGCGTGGAGTCCTTTAGCCTGTGCCTGTTCTGCATATTTAAACATCAAATCCGGTGTACGGTGAGCTGAAACCACTTTCTTTTCGTAAGGAACTTCTAACTCATCTAATATCTCGCAAGCATGTTTCATTGTTTCCCAGTCACTTTTACTGCCCATAATGACACCGATCTTCGGTTCCAAATGAAATCTACTCCTTCATCGAACATGTTTTATCTTTTTCATCACCTGATTCATTACAAAAAGGTCCTTGAAAACTCCACTTTTCACATGCACAAAAAGCAGAACTTTCAAGGACCTTAACAAAACGAGCAAATAGCTATGTATATATCAGCTATCGGACGTAGATATCCTAGAAAAATTGCTTTCCCACATAGTGTAGACATTTACGGTGTCTTGGTAGAAACGCTACAGCCAATCCTGTAGCATATACGGGGAACTCATTTACTCTTATTATAGTAACAACTTATTGATAATACGTCAACCTAAATCCGAACAATAGATAATAATTCTTTTCATATCATTCGCTTTTAAGTTCTTCCTGAATGAAAACACGATAGTTTCTTACCCATTTTGATGATATTAGCTGTTTTTTATTCCTTGAAATTGAGTTTGCTGCTTAATAGGAATATACTCTTCTCCTACTTGTTTAAATAGAGGCTGTTCCCTTCTGGCAACAACGGTATACCCTAAGCTTTGAATTCGCTCTAAGCATTGCTCCAGCGTTTCATCATCCTGTCGATCAAACCATATTTTCTTATTGCTCATTTAAATAATTTTCCCCTTTTCACGCTCTTCACCCAGAAGCCACCATGTATCGTCTTCGGTTCATAAGAAATAATAAAAGCTTTCGGATCGAGATCAGTTATTGTCTTATATAGCTGTAATTCATATTTACGCGGTGTCAAAATCTCCATAGTGGAACGTCCACCGCTTAATCCATTTGCTGACCAGTCAGTTACTCCATATCCTAGACGTCTTAGTTCAGCCGGCATTTCTTTATTAATATCTGCGGTAATGACATTCACTGTAATATATCCTAATGCTAGTCTCTCCTCAATCTTCGAACCCACTACTACGCCTGATCCAAATCCTAATGCGTATGCAATTAAGTTTTGAATTTCATCTAAGTTATCAAGCACCAGTCCCAATCCAATCACGTAGATTACTACTTCGAACATACTTACTGCAGCAGCAATATAACGATATCCTTTCAAGGTCAAAATCATTCGGACGGTCGAGAAAGATACATAAACAATATTGATCGCGAAAATAATTAAAATCATTCCCATGGTAGCCTCTCCTTTCCGCAGTAGGGTTTATCGTATCGTGCCAGAAGAAAAAACTCAAGGAAAGTCTTTTGATACTTACTAAACTTGTTCCAAACAATTATGAGCAACTAGAAAGAGTTATGTGCGATTCGCAAAGTTTCATATACAGTTGACTAGATTTATCATCGCTTGCGCCAAGCAATGATAGTGATTTTATAACAACGCACCAATCTTCCTAGCTCTGAAAACACAAAAAAAGCCACTCCCCATAGGGAATGGCTTTGCATGCCTGGCAACGTCTTACTCTCACAGGGGGAAGCCCCCTAACTACCATCAGCGCGCGAGCTTAACTTCCGTGTTCGGGCTCCGAAGCGTGATGAGCAGCGGATTGCCGCGTCAGCTTCACCGCTTGCGAGTCTCGCGTATATCATACGCTTCGAGTCACAGCGGCTTGCTTCCTTGCACTCCACTACTCCTCCCACTTCTCACATTAGTATTGATTTATTTTCCTAAAACGACAAAAAAGCCATTCCCTATGGGGAATGGCTTTGCATGCCTGGCAACGTCTTACTCTCACAGGGGGAAGCCCCCTACTACCATCAGCGCTGAAGAGCTTAACTTCCGTGTTCG
>NZ_WHVW01000060.1 GCF_009651005.1 Sporosarcina obsidiansis | reverse complement strand
GCTGAAGAGCTTAACTTCCGTGTTCGGTATGGGAACGGGTGTGACCTCTTCGCCATCATTACCAGACTCGTCCTTTTTGAGGACATTTACTATTATAACACTTCGTAAAGATAATGCAAGTGTTTTTTTTATTTTTTAAAGCAAGTTTTTGCTCACTCAAAACTGAATAAAAGACATTGGGTAGTTCAAGAACCTACTTTTTACGTTGTCCAGCCTCAGCGGCCAGATGCGACCGCTTCGGCTTTTCGTTAATAGGTTAAGTCCTCGATCGATTAGTATCTGTCAGCTGCACACGTCGCCGTGCTTCCA
>NZ_WHVW01000059.1 GCF_009651005.1 Sporosarcina obsidiansis | reverse complement strand
TAGGTTAAGTTAGAAAGGGCGCACGGCGGATGCCTTGGCACTAGGAGCCGATGAAGGACGGCACTAACACCGATATGCTTCGGGGAGCTGTAAGTGAGCTTTGATCCGAAGATTTCCGAATGGGGAAACCCACTGTCCGTAATGGGACAGTACGTTCACGTGAATACATAGCGTGATCGTGGCACACCCGGAGAACTGAAACATCTAAGTACCCGGAGGAAGAGAAAGAAACATCGATTCCCTTAGTAGCGGCGAGCGAAACGGGAAGAGCCCAAACCAAGAAGCTTGCTTCTTGGGGTTGTAGGACACTCTATAC
>NZ_WHVW01000005.1 GCF_009651005.1 Sporosarcina obsidiansis | reverse complement strand
CCTAAGGTAGCGAAATTCCTTGTCGGGTAAGTTCCGACCCGCACGAAAGGCGTAACGATCTGGGCACTGTCTCAACGAGAGACTCGGTGAAATTATAATATGCGTGAAGATGCGCATTACCCGCGACAGGACGGAAAGACCCCGTGGAGCTTTACTGTAGCCTGATATTGAATTCCGGTGCAGCCTGTACAGGATAGGTAGGAGCCTTGGATTCCGGAGCGCCAGCTTCGGAGGAGGCATTGGTGGGATACTACCCTGGCTGTATTGGACTTCTAACCCATGCCCGTGATCCGGGCAGGAGACAGTGTCAGGTGGACAGTTTGACTGGGGCGGTCGCCTCCTAAAGAGTAACGGAGGCGCCCAAAGGTTCCCTCAGAATGGTTGGACATCATTCGTAGAGTGCAAAGGCATAAGGGAGCTTGACTGCGAGACCTACAAGTCGAGCAGGGTCGAAAGACGGGCTTAGTGATCCGGTGGTTCCGCATGGAAGGGCCATCGCTCAACGGATAAAAGCTACCCCGGGGATAACAGGCTTATCTCCCCCAAGAGTCCACATCGACGGGGAGGTTTGGCACCTCGATGTCGGCTCGTCGCATCCTGGGGCTGTAGTCGGTCCCAAGGGTTGGGCTGTTCGCCCATTAAAGCGGCACGCGAGCTGGGTTCAGAACGTCGTGAGACAGTTCGGTCCCTATCCGTCGCGGGCGCAGGAAATTTGAGAGGAGCTGTCCTTAGTACGAGAGGACCGGGATGGACATACCGCTGGTGTACCAGTTGTCTTGCCAAAGGCATCGCTGGGTAGCTATGTGTGGACGGGATAAATGCTGAAAGCATCTAAGCATGAAGCCCCCCTCAAGATGAGATTTCCCATTACGCAAGTAAGTAAGATCCCTCAAAGATGATGAGGTGGATAGGTCTGGGGTGGAAGCACGGCGACGTGTGCAGCTGACAGATACTAATCGATCGAGGACTTAACCTATTAACGAAAAGCCGAAGCGGCCGTCTAGATGCGACCGGCATAAGGCGAAGATGCGAAGTGGCGTTTTTTGCCACACAGCAGCTTTGACTTATGACCCGAGCATCTGGCCGCTGAGGCTGGACAACGTAAAAAGTAGTTGCTTGAACTACCCAATGTCTTTTATTCAGTTTTGAGTGAACAACTCAACTGTCTGGTAATGATGGCGAAGAGGTCACACCCGTTCCCATACCGAACACGGAAGTTAAGCTCTTCAGCGCTGATGGTAGTAGGGGGCTTCCCCCTGTGAGAGTAAGACGTTGCCAGGCTGTTTGTTTTTTTATAGATTATTACTCTTAATGGTCCCGTGGTGTAGCGGTTAACATGCCTGCCTGTCACGCAGGAGATCGCGGGTTCGATTCCCGTCGGGACCGCCATAATTTTACATTCCAAACGATTTCACCTATCTGGTGAAATCGTTTTTTATTTCTTACAAGTCGACTTCTGTCGTCTTGGCTTTTGTTTTGCTTAGTTTTTCTGTACACTAGTAATATGATCAGAAGAGAAGGGTGCGTTGGCTGTGTGGAAGAAGGAAATTGGATCTATAGAAGAGATGGAAAAGTTGGCTGCTGCCATTGGTAGTTACTTACAACCACCCGACGTGTTAACACTTGAAGGTGATCTAGGTGCTGGAAAAACAACTTTTGCGAAAGCACTTGCGAAATCTATCGGTGTTACTCGAACTGTCAGCAGTCCTACTTTTACGATTATTAAGCAGTATGAAGGGAATTATCCCCTTAATCATCTAGATGTGTATCGTTTAGCTAATAGTGATGAAGACTTAGGGTGGGACGAGTTATTTTATGGAGACGCTATCTCTATTATTGAATGGGCGCAATTTATTGAAGAAGAGTTGCCAGAACATCGTTTAGAGATTGTCATTCGCCACATAGGACCACATACTCGTACGGTTGAACTTACGCCAAAAGGTGAACGATTTACACAGATTTGTGAGGAGATTTTTACATGATATGGTTAGGTATTGATACAGCAAACTCCCCTCTATCGGTAGCAATCGTCAAAGATGGGGTGTTATTGATTGAAGAATTGAGCATGATGAAAATAAACCACTCCTTGCGTGCGATGCCGGCTGTAGAAGAAGTGTGTAGGAAAGCGTCTATAACACCTTCAGAAATCGATGCAATTGCTGTTTCTGAAGGTCCTGGATCTTATACCGGAGTGCGCATTGGAGTAACGATTGCGAAAACACTTGCATGGACGTTAGACAAGCCTCTATATGGCGTTTCCAGTCTAAAGTCGTTGGCAATGAACGGCCAACTTTTCCACGGTCTCATTTGTCCATTGATTGACGCTAGAAGGTCTAATGTGTATACCGCAGTCTATCGTGCTGAAGGAGAAGAGCTTGAGTGTGTGATGGAAGATCAGCATTGTGCACTTACGGAGCTTTTAACAAAACTTGCGAAGTTAGCAGAACCCGTGTTATTTATTGGTGAAGACGTGAAACTACATGAGCATGTTATTCGCGAGCAGCTTGGAGACCGGGTACGTTTCGCATCACTTGCTATGAATGTTCCACGTGCTTCCTCTGCTATTTTATTGGCCAATAAGTCTGAGCCGGCAGAAACGGTACACTCTTTTACTCCGCAATATAAGCGAATCACCGAAGCGGAAGCCAACTTGGTGAAAAAGGAGTCTTCCCATGAGTAACGATGTAATCTTTCGGAAAATGACGTTAGCGGATATTGCCTCGGTAGCTGATTTAGAGCGTGAAGCGTTTGCCACGCCGTGGACAGAAGAGATTTTTGAGCATGAACTTTCGGGAAATGCGTATTCCCATTATATCGTAGCGGAACTGGATGGAGACATAATTGGTCATTGCGGTATGTGGATCGTTTTGGATGAATGCCATATTACGAATGTGGCGGTAAGGACGTCACTTCGTGGCAAAGGGTATGGTGAGGCCTTGATGCGACAGGCGATGGAGCTGTGTCGGCTCAATGAAGTCAAGACGATGACGTTGGAAGTACGAGTCAGCAATGAACCAGCGCGGAGTTTGTATCGTAAATTAGGTTTTCAAGAAGGCGGCATTAGGAAAAACTATTATCAGGACGACCATGAAGATGGACTCGTCATGTGGGTGGAATTCGAATGAATAAAGATCATTATATTTTAGGAATTGAAACGAGTTGTGATGAAACAGCAGCTTCTGTCGTAAAAAATGGAACGGAAATTGTGTCTTCTATTGTTTCTTCACAAATTCAGCAGCAAAAACTATTCGGTGGTGTCGTACCGGAAATTGCATCTCGATTACATGTAGAGCAAATTACACTCGTCATTGAAGAAGCGTTACAAGAGGCGAAACTTGTGCCAAGTGATTTGGAAGCAGTTGCGGTGACAGAAGGTCCAGGATTAGTAGGTGCTTTATTAATTGGGATCAACGCAGCGAAGGCATTTGCATTTGCTAATCAATTGCCGCTGATCGGAGTACACCATATTGCAGGCCATGTATACGCTAATCAACTAGTTCATCCAATGAAGTTTCCTTTACTGGCATTGATTGTATCAGGTGGTCATACAGAACTCGTTGTGATGAAGTCACATGGTTCCTTCGAGCTGATTGGGGAAACACGTGATGATGCAGCAGGCGAAGCGTACGATAAAGTAGCACGTGTGCTTGGACTGCCTTATCCTGGTGGACCGCAAGTAGATCGTCTGGCTAACGCAAGTGAGCAGAGCATCGAGTTTCCACGTGCATGGTTGGAAGCGGATTCGTATGATTTCAGTTTTAGTGGGTTGAAATCAGCAGTCATCAATTACAAGCATAATATCGAGCAAAAAGGCGGGAACATAGATCCTCAGCAAGTTGCCGCTGGTTTTCAACAAAGTGTGATAGATGTACTGACAGTGAAGACCGTGAAAGCTGCAAAAGAATATAGAGTGAAACAAGTAATTGCGGCAGGAGGAGTCGCTGCCAATCAAGGTTTGCGAAATACATTGTCTACAGCACTGCAAACCGAAGGCATTCCTTTTTATGTTCCGCCTATTACGTTATGCACAGATAATGCGGCCATGATTGCTGCAGCAGGGTATGAGATGTGGAAAAGTGGTGTGCGTAGCGATTCAACGATGAATGGACGTCCAGGCATGCCGTTGAATTCTTGGAATTAATCTAATAAAAAAACACGATTTGCTAAAATTCAGCAAAATTCGTGTTTTTTTATTGTGTTTGATCTAATTTGTCAATAGAGAACATTCGTACTTATGCACAATTTGTGGATTAAATGTGGGTAAGTTATTAAAGTTGTGAATGATATCAGTGACGGTTTTGGATAACTTTGTGGATACTTCACAAGAAAACTGTGGATAATGTTCATAACTATGTTCATATGTGTTTAAAACAGCATTTCTACTGTGGAAAAGATTGTGGAGAAATAAAGTAGATTTTGCAAGTGGCTGCTATATGAATTGCGACTCATAGGAACTTTTGACGGATTGCGTATGACGAATGAAATGAGCAATTGGGTTTTGTCATACACTTAAAGATTGACCGTAAAAAACGGACCTTCCAATGAAAGTCCGTTCTACTTCAAAGATTCTCCAACTCGTCCTGTAGCAATAGCCATTCTTCAGATTGTTGATCGTGTGTTACTTGTAGCGCATCGATTCGTTGTTGAATGTCCATCAATTGTATATGATCATTGGCAAGCTCAGGATCCAATAGCTGAGCTTGCAGTTCCCTAATTTCTTCATCGAACGTTTCTAGCTTATCTTCGATTTCCGCAATGGCTCTCGTCAACCGGCGTTCTTGGCGCTGCAACTCTTTGCTAGCTATTTCTTTTTTCACAATAGGTTCCTTCGTGCGCTGTTCTACCTTGTTCGCAGCTGCGATTTCGGCTAATTCGGTTTTCTTTTCGATATAGTAATCGTAGTCACCTAAGTATTCAACTGCACCTTGTTCACTCAGTTCGATGACTTTCGTAGCTAGCCGGTTGATAAAGTAGCGGTCATGGGAAACGAAAAGAATCGTGCCGGGGAAGTCATCCAATGCATTTTCAAGAATTTCTTTGCTATCAAGATCTAAATGGTTTGTCGGCTCATCTAAAATAAGCGTATTGGACTTTTCCAGCATGAGTTGGGCCAATGAAAGTCGTGCTTTTTCTCCGCCCGATAGCGATGTCACAAGCTTTTCAATATCATCACCCGTAAATAGAAAGCGTCCGAGCAACGAGCGGATATCCTTTTCATTCATCAGCGGCCAGTTATCCCAAATTTCTTGCAGTACCGTACCTGTTCCGATCAACGTCGCCTGATTCTGATCGTAGTAACCAAATTGTACATTGGTGCCGTAGCGAATGTCACCACCCATCAGCTCATTGCGTTTGACAATAGTTTTCAATAACGTAGACTTTCCAACGCCATTCGGCCCGACAAAAGCGACCCGATCTCCTTTGTAGACACGCACGGAAATATGTTCGGATACAGGCTTTGATCCATAACCGATTGCTACATCATCGAGTGAGAGAACGTCATTGCCGCTCGGTCTGTCCAATGACAATGAAAAATTGGCGGACTTTTCGTCGCCTTCAGGAGACTCCATCCAATCCCTACGTTCGAGCTGTTTTCGTCGACTTTTCGCCATTTTGGAAGTTGAGGCTCGCGCAATATTCTTTTGAATGAATTCTTCCAGCTTAGCTCGTTCATCCTGCTGCTGCTCGAACAGCTTCTGATCGCGTTCATAATTCTTTGCTTTCTCATCTAAGTAGGCACTGTAATTTCCGCTGAACTTTGTCACTTTTCGTCGAGATACTTCATAGACTGTGGTCACGACCTTATCAAGAAAATAACGATCATGTGAAACAATCAAAATCGCTCCTTCATAAGCGGACAAGTATCGCTCCAGCCAATTCAGCGTCTCAATATCCAAATGGTTCGTTGGTTCATCCAATATTAATAAGTCCGGCTTGCTCAACAGCATCCTCGCAAGCGCCAGGCGGGTCTTTTGTCCGCCCGATAAAAGATGGACAGGCTTCTCAAAATCTTCGGGATAAAACCGCATACCGTGAAGGACAGAACGTGCATCAGCTTCAAACTGATACCCACCGGCCTCTTTAAATGTGATCTGTAGTTCATCATATTCTTTCATGACCCGCTCATAACGGTCCGTATCTTCATAGACAGACGGCTCTGCCATTTGGTGTTCTAGCGTCCGCAAACGTTCTTCCATTTGTCGAAGCGGTGCAAATACTGTCATTACTTCATCCCAAATCGTCAAATTCGAATCCATTCCGCTATGTTGTTCCAAATAGCCGACACGTACATCTTTTGGGATTATGATATCCCCATGATCAGCTGTTAATTCGCCTGCTATTATTTTTAATAATGTCGATTTTCCGGCACCATTTCGTCCGACTAGTGCTACGCGGTCACGATGTTGTACTTCGAGACGGACATTTTCTAGTAGATCCGTGCCTGAAAAAGACTTGGTCAGTCCATTCACTTGTAAAATAATCAAGCTCCACACCTCTATTCACTTCTAAGTTTAATGGAATCCGCAACGCCATGCAATAATCGGCTTTACAACCGCCACGTTCTCCTGTACGATAAAAGCGGCTCTATCTTCGTTTCACTTGAAGAAGAGACGAAGGATGTCTTTGAGCAATACATGGGGGTAGGGGAAAGCTGTGGGTAAACCTAGAATTCCGCAGGCAACGACGAAACGATTGCCTTTATATTATAGATTTTTACGAAATTATGCAGATGCAGGTGTACAACGGATATCTTCTAGTGAATTGAGCGAAGCGATGAAAATCGATGCTGCGACGATTCGTCGGGATTTTTCACACTTTGGTGCACTCGGACGAAAAGGATATGGCTATGATGTCGATTCCTTATTGCAGTTTTTCCGCGAAACACTGGATCAAGATGAAGAAACCAATGTCGCATTGATTGGAGTAGGGAGTCTGGGAAATGCATTCCTGAAGTACAATTTCCAAAAAATTCACAATACGAAAATTGTGGTGGCATTTGATCCGAAAGCGCCATATGACGGAGAAGAAAGAAATAATATCCCGATCTATCCACCCGACCGACTAGAAGAAAAAATCCAAGAGCTGGGGATTGAAATGGTGATTTTAACGGTGCCAAAGAGAGTGGCGCAGGAACTGACGGACAGACTAGCACAGACCGGAGTGAAAGGAATATTAAATTTCACGCCTGAACGCTTAGCTGTGCCTGATACGATCCGCATCCAAAGCATCGACTTATCTAGCGAGTTACAGACATTGATTTATCTCATTAAAAATGACGTAAAAGGTTCACAAATGAGCTGACCTTGGAATAGCTAATTCGCGGGTTTTCGTGTAAAATAGACATATTATGAGGAGGTGACCGAAATGGCTCCAGGCGTAGGAAGTTTGTTAATTATTGCGGTTATCGCATTGCTTATATTTGGTCCTAAGAAGTTACCTGAAATCGGCAAAGCGTTCGGTTCTTCATTGCGTGAGTTCAAAAACGCAACGAAAGGTCTTGCGGATGACGACGAGGTAAAAAAAGTTGAAGATAAGAAAGACGAAGTGAAGTAAGTTAGGGTGTTAGTCTCATGGTAGATAAAAACTTAACGATCATTGAACATATAGACGAGATTCGAAAACGGCTGATGGTAATCGTCGTTTTCTTTATTGTTGGTGTGATTGGGAGCTTCTTTTTTGCGAAGCCCCTCATTCACTTTATCCAATATGACACCCCGGCAGAAGAAGTTGTGTTAAATGCCTTTAATGTCGTGGATCCGGTCGTCATTTATTTGAAGGTGATCATCTTCCTGGCGATCATTATCATTTCACCAGTCATTATGTACCAGTTTTGGGCGTTCATTTCGCCTGGTTTGCGTGATTTGGAACGAAAAGTCACGCTGTCATATATTCCCTTTGCGTTTATCATGTTTTTAGCAGGGATCAGTTTTTCGTATTTCGTATTACTGCCATACATTATGAAATTTATGATCAACTTGTCTGATCAACTGAATATTGAGCAAACTATTGGTATCAATGAATACTTTTCATTTCTGTTCTCGATTCTATTGCCGTTCGGTTTTGTCTTCCAGCTACCGATCGTGATATTATTTTTATCCCGTCTGGGTGTGTTGCAGCCTAAAGTATTAGTAAAGATACGAAAATACGCATACTTTGGTCTGTTTGTATTGGCAGCTTTTATCACACCTCCTGACATTGTATCGCATTTGTTCGTCACGGTTCCTTTATTCATCCTATATGAAATTAGTATCGTGATTTCTCGCCTAGGATACAGAAAGTTTGAAAAGGCTGAACGTCTGCGACAACTTGAAGAAGCTAAAGCAGAGCAACAGCGTCAAATCGATGAAGTGATGAATCAAACAAATCAACCATAATCCATTGTAAGTCCTCTTGCCTAAGCAGGGGGACTTTTTTACGTTTCCGTTATAATATATGGAATAGGGTATTTTTGGAGTAGGACGTATGGTAAACTAGCGATGACAACGAGATTAGGAGGAAATGAGTTTACGTGAATAGAAAAAAGACTCAACATCGATTGAGTAAATGGTTATTGGGTGTAGTTTTGGTCATTGCGAGTATCTATACTCCTATAGCAGGAGATCAAGCGGCTGCTGCAGAGCAATCGTATAAAGGATTAGAAACAGGAATCAATCAAGTGATCACTAGCCAACGCATGCGCGGAACGAAAAGTAGTGTGGTGGTGCGAGAAGCAGATTCGAATAAGGTTGTGTATCAATATCGAGCAGATCAAGGCGTGACACCGGCCTCCAATGTCAAAGTATTGACTGCGACAACAGCTCTAGAAGTGCTAGGGGAAGATTTCACATTCAAGACAGATGTGCTGACCAATGGCACGGTGAAAAATGGTGTCCTGAACGGCAATCTTTATTTGCGTGGGACAGGCGATCCGACCCTTATGGAAAAGGATTTACAGCGTCTAGCGAAGGAAATTCGTCAATCGGGTATTAAATCCATCACTGGACATATCGTGGCGGATGATACATGGTTTGATACGAAACGTTTATCGCCAGGAATCTATAAATCAGATGAATCACATTATTATGCAGCACAAATCTCTGCATTAACATTGTCGCCGAATGAAGATTACGATGCAGGTACGACGATCGTCCAAGCAAAACCGACAAAAAACGGTAAACCCGCTGCAGTTACATTGACACCACACACGAACATCGTCAAAGTTGTCAACCGTACACGTACGGTACCAAAAGGGAAGCCGAACACGGTGAGCATGACCCGCCAATATGGAACGAATACAATCGTCGTATCAGGCAATGTTCCTGTCAACTCGAACGGCAAACGCCAATGGGTGACAGTTTCAAATCCAAGCGCCTATACAGCGGATGTTTTCATGCGTGCTCTAACCAAACAAGGCATTAGTCTTAGTAAATCAGCAAAAGTAACACGGGCAAAAACACCAGCAAACGCACAATTACTCGCAACGGACGAATCGATGTCACTGTATTATTTGATGATGCCATTCATGAAGTTGAGCAATAATGCGCACGCAGAAATTTTAGCGAAATCGATGGGACGAGCTATTTATAATGAAGGTAGCTGGGATGCAGGCTTGCGTGTAATCAGAGAAACGATGCGGAAAGAAGGCATTGACACAAAAGGAATATATTTAGAGGATGCATCGGGTATGTCACATCGAAATAAAATTCCTTCCGAGAAAATTTCAGAGGTGCTATTTGTAGCACAAACGAAGCCTTGGTATACAGCATTTGAACGTTCCTTGCCTGTAGCGGGAATGAACGATCGTCTCCTTGGGGGCACATTGCGTAACCGGCTGACGAGTCCACTAGTCAAAGGAAATGTTCATGCGAAAACAGGTTCATTGAATCATACAGATGCACTGTCAGGGTATGTGAAAACGAAGAGCGGCGAAGAGTTGATCTTCAGCATTTTGACAGAAGGTGCGAAAACTACTGCACGACCTGATATTGATAAGATGGTACAGGTAATGGCGGCACAATAAAAAAATCTCTCCTTGCACTGAGTGTAGTGCAAAGGAGAGATTTTTTATTGTAGGAATGTAATGATGCTCTGTTGCATATCCTGTAATTGTTGCAATTTATCTGCATTCCATTGCACAACTGTTACAAAACTGTTCATGAGGAAATGAGCGATGATCGGTGTAAGCAATCGTTTCGTTTTATAGTAGACGAATGCAAATGCGAGACCTGGCATCAAGTACATGAGTAGATGCTGCAATTCGCCATGCACCGCAGCGAAAACGATGGCACTGACTAGGGCGGCAATCCAGAAATTTGTCTTCGTGTACAAGCCTCCAAATAAAATGCGGCGGAATACGATCTCTTCTAAGAAGGGCGCGAAAATTACCATGGAGGGGATGATGATCGGAGCCGTCTTCGCGATGTTAGAGAGCAGTTCCGTATTTTCAGAGCCAGCTGTAACACCGAACATCGACTCAATCGCAGCACCTAAGATTTGTCCGGCCATTGCTAGGAAGAATCCAAGGATACCCCAAAGAATAACGCTTCCCATATGTGCAGGCTTTCCTTTAAACACGGGTAGGTATTTCTTGTTTTTTAACAGGAGGATGACAAAAATGATCGCTGCAATGATATTGACGGTGAACAACGTCCAGGCAAAACCATGCGACGTGGCTTCCATTTTAGACAAGCCTTTCCCTGAGAAATAAAAGATAAGCTCAGGAGCGAGAAAGATACTGGCAATTTGCATGAGAACGTACGTAATAAAGAGAACGAGAGCGACAACCCAATTTTTCACTGTACACAACCTTTCTTCCATACATGAAGACCATTTTAGCGCGAAAAAAGATGTTTGGCAAAAGTAAAATGTCGAAAGCTTTTGCTTGCAATTTTAATTGGAATTCTTTATGATAAGAATTGTGTTAGCACTCACTCTAATTGAGTGCTAAAAAATCAAAACAAAACAATATCTCGAGGAGGTTGTTTCATTTGTTGAAACCACTAGGTGACCGTATCGTAATCGAATTAATCGAAGCAGAAGAAAAAACGTCAAGCGGCATTGTCTTACCAGACTCTGCAAAAGAAAAGCCGCAAGAAGGAAAAGTAATTGCTGTTGGTACAGGCCGTGTTCTTGAGAACGGACAACGTGTAAACTTGGAAGTATCAGAAGGTGACCATATCATCTTCTCTAAATATGCAGGTACAGAAGTGAAATATGAAGGTACTGAATACTTGATTCTACGTGAAAGTGATATTCTAGCTATTATTGGTTAAGTGACTACTAACAAAGACGATAGGAATATATGAAAATTCAGGAGGGAATCATTTAAAATGGCTAAAGAACTTAAATTTAACGAAGAAGCACGTACTGCAATGCTACGCGGTGTTGATACATTGGCAGATGCTGTGAAAGTAACACTCGGACCAAAAGGACGTAACGTTGTACTAGAGCGTAAATTCGGTTCACCATTAATTACTAATGATGGTGTAACGATAGCAAAAGAAATCGAATTGGAAAATGCATTCGAAAATATGGGTGCTAAACTCGTGGCAGAAGTCGCTTCAAAAACGAATGAAATCGCTGGGGACGGAACAACAACAGCAACAGTTCTTGCACAAGCGATGATTCGTGAAGGCTTGAAAAACGTAACAGCCGGAGCCAATCCAGTCGGTATCCGTAAAGGAATTGAGAAAGCGGTTGTTGCTGCAATTGAAGGACTACAAGGCATTTCAGACGAAATCGAAAGCAAGCAAGAAATCGCACAAGTAGCAGCTATTTCTTCAGGCGACGATGAAGTCGGTGATTTGATTGCACAAGCGATGGAGCGCGTAGGTAACGATGGCGTCATCACAATCGAAGAATCTAAAGGCTTCACAACGGAGCTTGACGTAGTAGAAGGTATGCAGTTCGACCGTGGTTATGCATCTGCATATATGGCAACAGATACAGATAAGATGGAAGCAGTTTTGGACAACCCATATATCTTGATCACAGATAAGAAGATTACAAATATCCAAGAAATCCTTCCAGTATTGGAGCAAGTTGTTCAACAAGGTAAACCACTTCTATTGATCGCTGAAGACGTAGAAGGGGAAGCGTTGGCTACTCTAGTTGTCAACAAACTTCGCGGAACATTCAATGCAGTAGCAGTAAAAGCACCTGGATTCGGTGATCGCCGTAAAGCAATGCTAGAAGACATTGCGATCCTAACAGGCGGCCAAGTGATCACTGAGGATCTTGGACTTGATCTAAAATCTGCAGATGTTACATCATTGGGACGCGCTGCGAAAGTAGTCGTAACAAAAGACCACACAACGATCGTAGAAGGTAGCGGAGATACAGGCGCAATCGAATCACGCGTAGGACAAATCCGTTCACAATTAGAAGAAACTACTTCTGAATTCGACAAAGAGAAATTGCAAGAGCGTCTAGCTAAATTAGCTGGCGGCGTAGCAGTCATCAAAGTCGGTGCAGCTACAGAAACTGAGCTGAAAGAGCGCAAACTTCGTATCGAAGACGCATTGAACTCTACACGTGCAGCTGTTGAAGAAGGTATCGTATCTGGCGGTGGTACAGCACTTGTGAATGTCTACAAGCAAGTTGAATCATTATTAGAATCTACAGAAGGCGACGTTGCAACAGGTGTGAAAATCGTTCTTCGCGCACTCGAGGAGCCAGTACGCCAAATCGCTACAAACGCAGGCCTTGAAGGTTCTATCGTGGTAGATCGCTTGAAGCGCGAAGAAGTCGGTGTCGGCTTTAACGCAGCAGATGGCCAATGGGTTAACATGGTAGAAGCAGGAATTGTAGACCCTACCAAAGTTACTCGTTCTGCACTTCAAAATGCAGCATCTGTAGCGGCTATGTTCTTGACTACAGAAGCTGTTGTAGCAGATATCCCAGAACCAGCAGGCGCAGGTATGCCTGATATGGGCGGTATGGGTGGCATGGGCGGCATGATGTAAATATAACCTCTAAACCTTATTTATATAGGGTTTAGAGGTTTTTTATTTTACTACGGGCAACAATCCGGCAACAATGAAAATTGCAAGAGGTTAATTATCGTAGTTTTGCGGTCAAATCGGACAGGTGACTGCTGAATAAATTAGCTGCTTGATCTTTCGTTTGCTTGGTCATGTGAGTATAGATGTTCATGGTGGTGTTTATGTCGGTGTGGCCAACTCTCCGTTGAATTTCTGAAATCGGTACTTGGGCTTCAATTAAGAGGGATATGTTTGTGTGTCGGAAGCTATGAGGTGTAATATGCTTCCTTTTATGTTCTTCAATATCTCGGTTCATTATCTTCATTAGACGTTGCAAACGCAGGGCAACCATCTTGATCGGCATAGGGAAGCCTTCTTGATCTACAAATAGGAAGCCTTGGTCATTATATACTTTACGATATTTCATCTTTTCTTCTTTAAGCTGTTTAATCTGCTCCCTGATTAATCCGATAACGAACGGATCTAATTCTACAGTTCTTACAGATCCAGCCGTCTTAGGAGCGAGCAGTGAAAACTCTCTTTTATTGTTTCGCGGATTGTAGTACGTCTTGGTGACCCTGATTTCATTGGTTTTGAAGTCTATGTCTGATTCCTTCAATGCAAGCAGTTCCCCGACACGTAAACCCGAATAGGCAAGTGTAGTAAAAACAACAAGATCATTCCGCAAACCCTCATTTTTAACAAGCAGCAGGAACTCCATTAATTCATCTCTCTCCAAAAAGTTCTCCACTTCAACTACTTTTTCAGTCACTTCATCTTTTACCATGCGAGGCATTTCAAAATGATTAGTTGGATTATGCTTGATAACCTTTAACTTTTCAGCATGTTTGAAAATCATACGTCCAGTGGAATGTATGCTGTCAATATAGTTACGGCTAAACTTGGTGCTTAATTCGTCTATGTGCTGCTGGTACATGCTCATAGTGACGTTGCTAATGGGGTAGTGCTCCCATTCATCAAGTAAGCGTTTAGCGGCAATCTTACGTGCCCTTACGCTACTTACCTTTGCCCTTTTTTCGTAATGCGCAATCCAATCTTCAGTAAATTCTCCGAATGTCTTTTTCGATTCTTTTACATATGTTCCTTCTTTCAATTCCTCTTCCACACGCCTAGCTGCATGTTTTGCTTCAGTTTTCGTTCTGAACCCCGACTTGGTGATCTTCTCATACTTCTTGGTGACCGGATTAAACCCAGCTGAAACAATGTATTCCCAGGAACCATTTTTTTCTCGGAAACTTGCCAATGCTTATCCCTCCTAAAAAGTTATCAGTGTTCCTTATCTTTTTTTACTTCCTCAAAGTATGCTTTCAATATTTGATCATCAGATGGATAATTCTTTTCCTTGTTTTCAAATAGAACTGTTAGGAATTTGATTGCTGCTTTTTTGTCTTCTGAATTCAACTCACACCCATCAAAAAAAAGTAAGCTTTCTTGATTTAAAATGTCTTTTAAATCAGGGTATTTTTCTTTTATAAAATTGTCCAATAAATTCTTTTTCTCATACTTCAGTAAATACTTTTCAAATTCTTCTGGAGACATATTTTCGTAT
Organism: Sporosarcina obsidiansis; assembly: GCF_009651005.1. Lineage (GTDB taxonomy): Bacteria > Bacillota > Bacilli > Bacillales_A > Planococcaceae > Sporosarcina > Sporosarcina obsidiansis. The sequence goes on along the minus strand of NZ_WHVW01000005.1, from coordinate 189,861 downwards.
GCATCTTTGTTTGTCTTTATCATGTCCCTTTTTATTTTATGTAGGTACGCTACAGCATCATCCTTATCTGATTCTAATCTTGATAATAAAAACTCAGTGTACTTATACTCTTCGTCATCTCTATCAAGTGCATTTAATTTAAATCTTAATTCTTGAAGTTTAATTTCATCTTTTTTTAATTCTAAAAGTAAAAATCTTTCTTCCTCTCTTAACTCTTCCATTCGAGTTTCTTCAGGAACATGACCTGCTTTTCTCATTAAAGTCATTAAATTAACATCTAAAGCATTAGAAATATTACGAAGAACATCAGGTGAAGGGTTTGATCTTACATTATTCTCTAAATTTGAAAGATATCCATGTGTTAGGTTAGTTAACTTACCCAACTCCACCAACGTTAATTTTTTTCTCTTTCTGGCGTCCCTTATAATTTCACCAAGTGTTTCCACTGAAAGACCCCCTAACATTTTTTATCTCTAATAACAGTATAACTTGAAATGATTCTTATAGATACATTTGATGTTGCATAATATAAAAAAACATGATAATGTTACTTGTAGATACAATTTTGATAATCAATGTATCTGAAAGAATAAAAAGAATGGAGGGATTGTGATGATTGAAATTGCGATAGATAGAAATCAAATTGAAGAAATGGCGCGTGAGGCTATCCGTGAAAAATTAAAAGCAATAGATCAAGAAGTTTATTTTATGGATTCTAAACAGGTTCTTAAATACGTCAATATGAGTTGGAATTCTTTCAATACACATATTCTGAATGATCCTAACTTTCATGCTGCTATTAGGTTGGGGAATAAGTGGTTATTTGATAAGAAAGAACTGGACCAATACTTAGCCGATTTCTTCATAGCTGTTCGTGATGTTGGTGGAGATATTCAAAAATACACGAAACGGTAAAGGGGATAGCAATATGAAAACTTTCTGGAACAACATGTCTGGTACTGCTAATCCAGAAGATGACCATCGCATATCAACGATACTGTCTATATTGATTATGGTTTCTACTTTTCTAATCGCCATATTTTTATAAACGGCAAAGAATATGCAGAAAGTATAGAAGGAGGTAGCTGCTAATGAATGAATTGATTCCGACTAGCAAAAACGAAAACGGAAACATATTAGTAAGCGGCCGTGATCTGTATACGTTTTTGGAAGTGAAAGAAAAATACACACAGTGGTTTACTAGAATGTTAGATTTCGGATTCATTGAGAACGTGGATTATATGGAGATTCATGAAAAAGTACAGTCCGATAAAAGGGATCGTACTTATGAGCAGATAGATCACCATATCAAAGTAGATATGGCAAAAGAACTTTCCATGTTGCAAAGAAATGAAAAAGGAAAACAAGCACGTCTCTTCTTTTTAGACTTAGAACGTAAATGGAATAGTCCTGAAATGGTCATTAAAAGAGCACAAGACTATTTGATTCAACATGTCGATAGGTTGGAATCTAAAAACTTCTTTCTGGAGCGGCAAGTACAAGAATATGAAAAAAAAGCGACTTATTACGATACAGTTATGCGTAACAAATCACTTCTAACGATATCCGTTATTGCTAAAGATTATGGAATGGGTGCAGTAAAAATGAATCGGCTGCTTAATAGTTTAGGTGTCCAGTACAAAAAAGGCGATATTTGGTTACTGTATGCAAAATACCAGACAAAAGGCTATACACAGACATCCACGCATATCATTGATGCGGACAATGCGCGCGTTTCAACCAAATGGACGCAAAAAGGAAGATTATTCATCTATGAACTACTGAAAGAGAATGGCATACTTCCAGTCATCGAGAAAAGGAGCTAATGATATGGAAATCAAATTAACGAAAAGCATGATTGACGATATTCATGAAATAAAGTCATTAAGTATAGCCGGAGATAAACTTTTAGGACAAGATTCTACAGTCTATGAACAGGCAAATGAAGTTGATTATATTGGTCACGCCATCAGAAAATGTCTCGAAGAACAGCGTGTTTATTATATGAATTTGAAAAAAGATTTCGGAAAGGAGAATTTTAAATGAAAAAACTTAGTGATCTAACTTTTGATTTAGATTGTGAAATGGGAGCTATTGAGTCAAGAATTGAGACATTAATAGATGTTAATAAATCCTTTTTGATGCTTGTGAATGTGATAGACAATAAAGTTCATAGAAATCAGGAAGCATTGATCTTGGAAGAATGGCACAGGGAATTAAGGGTTTTATCCGAGCTAATGCGCTATTCCATAAAGGACCTTCAACAAGACTATAAAAAAGCAGATAGTATCACTGGCTCTTTATTTAGAAACATAAAAAAAGCGTAATTTCGCTGCAACGAAATACGCCGATTATTTATAGAAGTGTTTTGTTCACTAACCTTGTCGTTATGGCGAATTTTGTCATTACGACAAGAATGTTAACTTGTGAAAATTATAGAAGGGACTGTTTCTAATGAATACAATTATAGCAAAAAATTTAGATAAAAACAATATAATCTCACAGAATGAAAAAATGCTCAAATCTGCACTAGCTTATGCAAAGCTTTTCAACTGGCATGTATTCCCGGTTCATAGTTTGAATCATGGTAAATGCACTTGCGGTAATTTCAGTTGCAAACAAGTTGCGAAGCATCCAATTACACACAACGGACTAAAAGCCGCTACCAATAATCTTGAAACCATACAGAAATGGTGGGGCAGACAATTCCCAGGCGCAAATATTGGCATTCGTACCGGGAAGGTATCAGGAATTTTCGTATTAGACGTGGATATTCATAAAGTAGACGGAAGAGAAACACTTGAAGCGCTAGAGAGAAAGCATAGTAATCTACCTGATACTGTCCAATCAATAACTGGATCAGGAGGCATCCATTACTTGTTTTCCTATCAAGATGAAATCGGCAACAAAGTGAGTTTTCAGCCGGGTTTAGATATCCGTGGAGATGCGGGTTATATAGTTGCTCCTCCATCCGTCCATGAAGCAGGCAGCCGCTACGAGTGGGAACTTTCCAGTAGGCCATTAGAAGTGTCTATTTCAACTGCACCGAAATGGCTGATTGAGATGATAAAACAGCCCGCTTACTCAACCCTTGGTAAATCTAATGCACAGCCATCATCACATTGGCAAAAGCTAATGCAGGGTTTAGCCGAGGGAGAAGGGCGTAATCCGGCAGCTACTTCTATTGTTGGACATCTGCTTTCAAGGCGCGTAGATCTATTACTAGTTTACGAAATGATGCACTTATGGAACGAAAGAAACAGTCCACCAATGGAGTGCTCTGAATTAGATGGAGTTATTGCAAGTATTGCGAGAAAAGAAGTAGAAAGGAGGGGGAAACGATGATGGTAATACCAAGCGAAATAGTTCACCTGTCAGAAGTGATGAATAAAAAAAATCAGGATTATTCCATTACTTCTGTAAAACATCCGGTAGGAATAACGGTTAATGTACCAAGTGGATTTAAGGCCGATCACAATGGATTATATGTAATGGTCAATAGAGCATCTAGCGATAATGAAGAAGTACATGCAGTACATACATGTAGAAACTTCCCTATCATTACGAGAGCCTTAGACAATGCTGAAAGGTCTGAACTTTATTATGAAGTGTGCTGGATCAATGAAGGCAAGATTCATAAAGAAGTTGTTCCGGCACTTACTATTTCTACACAAAATGAAATTAGAAAGCTTGCTAACAAGTCATTAGCTGTTAATGATAGAAACTCCAAGAACCTAATTACGTATTTTGATAAGTATTTATCAATTAATAAAGTAGAACACATCACTATTGTAAACCGTCTTGGACATATCAACGAATCAATTGTCCATCCACTACAAAACGAAGGATTAGAAATACTTCCAAGCGATATAGGAGAAAAACAGTTATTTGAAGCATTCCAGTCTTCAGGAAGTAGTAAAGAATGGATTCAATCAGTTCTTAGCTTGGTAGAGCCACATCCGAAAGCTTTATTAATGATAGTTTCATCATTTACATCTGTTTTGTTGAAAGACTTGAAACTTGGTCCGTTTATTATTGACTTGTCCGGACCAACAAGTAAAGGGAAAACATCGGTTTTAAAAGCAGCATCTAGTGTGTGGGGTACGGAGCATTTAGTTTCTGAATGGAATGGTACAGCGGTAAGTTTCGAGCGGAAAGCGGCATTCCTGAACAGCTTTCCGTTGTGCCTAGATGATTCTATGAAAGCAGACGAACGACAATTACAAAGGTTTGTCTACAATTTTAGCGGTGGACGTAGTAAAGGACGTGGATCAATTGAAGGAAGCCAAAAGGAATATACATGGAACAACTTAATGTTATCTACTGGCGAAACTTCACTAATAGACTATGCGGAAAGAGCTGGTGGTGCGGCAGCGCGAGTATTACCGATTAAGGGTGTACCATTTGCCAATGTAGATCATCGTTTCTTTTCTAAACTCTATGCAGCCATTGAACAGAATCATGGAACGGTTGGAATGGAATTTATAAGCAAGTGGAAAGAACGAAAGAAAGAGTTGCTACCCCTTTACTTTGAATATAACGAGAAATTTCAACGAAAAGCACAAGGAAATGAAGTGGTTTCAAGAATAGCGAGACATTACTCTGCTATCTATTTTACCGCAGCATTACTTGTAGACTTTTTTGATGCACCGCTAGATATAGGTTGGTTGGAAGTATTATTTGATGAAATCATGGATGGCAACAAAGCCATAGATAAACCTATTCAAATGCTGGAAGCGATATTAACAGACTTGGATGCTTCCAGAGAAAGCGTTTCAGGTAAGTACGCAAAAAGGCATGACATAAAAGCTATTTATCAAGGTGGTCACTTATATTTATTGCCAAAGTATTTAAAAGAATTTTTAGGCGCAGAACAAACGGCCGTACGTGGTGAATGGTTAAGAAGAGGTATTTCACTAGCCACAAACAGAAATGGCAAAGATACAGACACCAGGCAGATAAAACATGACGGAAAAAATTACAGACCTGTCCCTATTAATCCATCCATCATTGAAAAATTAGGATATGACTTCGAGGAATATGAAAGGTAGACATTGGTAGACACATTAAATCTATCAGAAAATACTTGACTACTCAAATTAAAATCAATGTTATCAACGTTTCTACAAGTTAAGTAGACAAAGTAGACAAAGTAGACAAGTAAACATACCCATTGTGTGAGAAATATAGATATCTATACAGATTTATATATAGATCTATATCATCGAAAAAATGGCTACTTTGTCTACCAACAACTATAAAGCTTTGCCACCATTGACTTTGTTAGGTAGCCAATAAGTAGCCACGGTAGCCACTTATCCCAAAAACACGAATATAGGCTAAGTTCTGAGGGAGTACGACGTTTTAAAGGAATTGGTTTATGTGATTTATAGCCAGCATTTGTGCCAACTTTTTTTAAAATGCTGGCATTGCCTTGAACCATTGATACACCAAGGTTAATGGTATTTTTCATAGCAATAAAGAATAATTTTAAAGCCAACATTTTTTTTATCGAAAAACCATGTATATCAATGTTTTCAATACTATTACCGTCAACATTCCAACTTTTTATTACTCTTATATAAAAGTAAGAATTATATAAAAAGTGAGCTTAAAAAGATTTGGAATTTTAGCATTAAAGTTAGGAGAACCCAACAATATAAAGGTTTTGAACACTGAAAAATGTTGACATAACAAAAACGAGTGCAATATAGATCACCCTATACGCAGCATGACTCTAAAGCGGTTCCAACAATATATAAATAGTTGGCATGAAAGTTGGAACCCAAATAAGAGAAGTGAAAAAGGTGTTTCGATACTGACATTATGTCGTATTCCATTTGACAATTATGTCATATAGGGATTGTGAATAAGGCCCAGATGCTAAATTAGGCAGTTGATGGATGATGCGAAGGAGGGAATTTTATTGGAACGTGTTTTAGATGCCTGCTGCGGCAGCCGGATGTTCTGGTTCGATAAACAAAACGAAGATGCCGTATATATGGACATCCGGGAAATCAAAGAAAAATTATGTGACGGCCGGCAGTTGATTGTGGCTCCGGATATAGTTGCAGATTTCCGTGATATGCCATTCGAGGATGATTCGTTTTATATGGTTGTATTCGATCCTCCGCATTTGATTAAGGCGGGCGAGAAATCATGGCTCGGTAAGAAATACGGAATCTTGGAGGAGACTTGGCCAAATGACATTAGAAAAGGTTTCGAGGAATGTATGCGTGTCTTAAAGCCGAATGGAACGCTTATTTTCAAGTGGAATGAAGATCAGATAAAACTTCGAGAAATTCTTAAAGTGATAGATTATAAGCCGCTTTTCGGCAACCGCAGGAGTAAAACACATTGGCTGGTATTTATGAAAAATTAATTGAAAAAGCTATTCTCTTTTCCAGGCACCCTAGCGATGGTTTCTGAAATTGGTCTCTCAAATACAAAAGTTACGAATAGAAGATTCAATTCAATAGCTTTAAGTGGTTTAAGTAGATTTTTCATATAACCAGCTCCCTTCTTAATAATTTTCACTAGGATGTTTTCCTGAACAGCTTCTGGGAGCAGAGCCTGGAAAAAAGAATAGCAAGATTATTATAGTACAAGCCATAGAAAAAGGGAATGTAATTTTTGCACATTCCGAAGAGAAAGGTAGGTGATTATAAGCATGTTTTTTGATGGTTTTACACGAGAGGTAGATAAAAGAAAAACAAAAGCGGCAGTGGAAAAAGCACTGGAGAGATACCGAATGTTTACTCTTCAAGTAAGTTTGGACAAGCAGCCTTCCATTACAGCTAATTACTCATTAACTTCAACATCAAATCACTTGCCTTCATCTTCAACTGAACGAGCAGCCATCAAAAATGTGCAGTATGAAAGAGACAGGATAGAGTATCTGGAGTGGATATCGAGTGCAGTGAATCGGTTATCTGAAATAGAACGAACAATCATTTATAGGCGCTATCTGCGAAAGTATGAGCAATTTGATTATGAGATTTACAATGAGTTGAATATGTCTGAACGAAGTTATTACAGATTAAAAGCAAAATTATTCATTAACTTGGCAATTGCTTTGAAAATTGAAGTTTATAAAGAGGAGGTGCATGATCCATGAAGTTTGTTGAACCGATACGGGATGTTGAAAAAATAGAAGAAATGAAAAACTATTTGAAAAGCACGAGCGGCCGTAACTATTTATTATTCGTATTTGGTATCTATTCCACGCTAAGAATATCGGACATTCTATCACTCAAGAAGAAAGATGTGCTGGGTGAAAGATTGATATTGGTAGAAAAGAAAACAACCAAAGTGAAAGAGATCCTGATTAGCCCTAGATTACGTAGGGAACTCAAACCGTACATTAAGGATTTAGAAGACGATGACTACTTATTTTCGTCAAGGAAAGGGGAGAACAAGCCGATTAGTCGCACGACAGCATACCGTGTACTACGTTCAGCTGGAGAAGCATGTGGACTAGATCGAATAGGTACACACTCAATGAGGAAGACATTTGGCTATCATTTTTATGAACGAACAAAGAACATTGCCCTACTTCAAGAATTATATGGTCATTCATCTGAAGAAATAACGAAACGCTATATTGGAATCAACCAAGACATTCTAGATAAAGCGATAAGAAACTTTGATTACTGATACCTTTTAGTCTGTATGTTACATAAAAATAACCGTGTTACATTCAGAATGTAAAAAGTGATTGAAGCTTAGAGCCGCAAGCGATTTTCCTGATAGCCCAATGGAACAGTCTATGTATTATAGTACATTCAAGAACAAGAAGAGGGAGGTAGTGGAAATGACAATAGATGAAGCGAAACAAAGGATTGAAGCAATGCAGCAATACATTGAAATGATTGAGAATTACATTCCCGAAAACTACACGCAAGAAGTAATGAAGCTATATGTTGAACTGGAAAGCGTTACAAAGGTTGCTGTAATTCTGAATGATAAAGGCTATAAAATAGGAAGCCGAAAAGTAATTGGGAAAGATGTATCTGATTTAATTCGATCTAAAGTGACTGATGATATGCACCAGATGGCAAAGGATTTATTGAAAAGAAATATAAAAAGATCGTCAGGCAGAGGTTGGGGATGAAAATGGAATGCTGCATTCATAAATTTGCGTTCCCTATCCTTCGGTAGCGGAAGGGAAGGCAGGAAAGAGCCAAGCTGAGCAGAGACGAGAAAACTACTAAATAACAAAGGAGATAAAAAACATGGGAAAATTGAATAAGGGTGAACGTTACACAGAAGCATTTTGGGATTCAATCCGTACAGAAGGTGGTATTTCTCTAAAGGCGCATCTGAGAGATCACGTTACGAATGAAGAAGTTAGAAGCATAGCATCAAATGTTTCGGTAGGAGGAGGTAGATTAGCTCCTGTTTCAATAGAAGAAAACATATTAAAACGCATGAAGGAATCTAACCCCATTAGACAAATGGCAACCCAACTATCATTATCAGCAGGCAATGCTGTTGTCCCTTATATAGCAGATAATGAAGCAGCTACTTTTATAAAAGACAATGACCCGATCCCAGAAGGAGAATTTCAATTAGACGCTATTCTATTAAAAGGTTACCGTATTGCAAGGATCGTTAAGCTCCCTGAAGAATTGGAACAAGATACTGAAGTGAATCTTCAAGCATTAGTTGAAAGTTATTTTGCAGAATCTTTTTCAATGGCTGAAGAAAATGCGTTCATTAATGGTTTGGGAGACGAGGCTGGTATGCCTACCGGAATCCTGACGCGTGCTGAAGTAGGTGTGACTGGCAAACATGCAGATAATATTACTAGTGAAGAGTTAACCAAACTTTTCTATTCCCTAAAACCGAAGTATCGTCAACGTGCTGTGTGGATTATGAATGATCAAACACTACTTGCTGTTCGTTCATTGAAAACAACAGACGGAATGCCGATCTACCAACCGTCTTTAGGGAATGATGCTGAAAGGTTACTAGGTCGGCCTGTATTAGTGTCTGAATATATGCCAAATCTTAGTAATGGAAACAAGGCAATCGCTTTTGGGGATCTTTCTTATTACGTGATTGGAGATCGTGAAGGTATGGTCATGCAGCGCTTAGGTGAGAAATATGCAGTTGAAGGTTTGGTAGGTGTTCGCGGTATAAAGCGTGTGGATGCTAATTTAGCAAAGCCAGAAGCTGTAAAGGTATTTGAAAACAGGACTGGGGTTTAAAGCGTAAAATTATCGAGAGCGGACCGGGCAAAGTCGAGAACTTATACGAACTAAGACTATACTTGGTGTTTGAGAAATAATTGATTTCCTTCCTTTTTCACTTTAACTATGAGATAACAAATATATGGTAGTTAAAGTGAAGGGTGAGGGGAAATCAATGCACGATATGATTAGTAGAATGGCCAAGCAATATGAACAAGTTAATCGGCTAGCTGAAACAAGGCAAAGAATGTTGCTAAATGCAACACGGAATGTTGGATTGTATGGGGAGGCTTCCCGAGCAGTTTCATTAGGGGCAGCAGCTATTGGTAGAAACTTCGGTGCTATTAGCCAAGTTACTGGAAATAGAGGATTTATAGAACCATTAAAAACGATGTATGAAACGCAGAACAGGATAAATGAATGGTTGGAAACTCGTGATCGGTTGGCATCAGCAACCAAATTTTATGCTGAAAATCGTGCGACTGCGAATTGGGTTACTAAAAATAACAATCAAATGTGGTTTACTAAGGGACTAGTCGAAAGGTTTAGTAGTTTTACTCCCGGTGATATACAAGAAGCCTTAGATTTCATCGAGAAAGAAGAGAATATTGATTATCCTTCCAATGACGACATTATTAACTCTGACACAATTATTGGATACGTAGAAGAAGCTAGTAAAACCGCTGTTGACAATAAAACATTTCTCCGGAAAATTGCAATCCCTTTAATTAAAAAGTTCGGCCAGGCGGCAGCTCAATTAGCAATATGGATGGTAATTCTACATGCTATGGTCACGATAAATACAATGCATGATATTAAGCTCATGAAAAAAGCGCAATTCATAATAGAAGAGGAGGTCCCATTCATCAAACATATTTATAAATTGTTTGTTGAAGACAAACGACTAGAAGTGCCTATTAGTCAAATGGCGTATACAAAGGTAAGTACTTATTTGAGAGAAGGTCCTAAAAAGACAACCCCTGTTGTTACTGAACAGAAATTAGGGAAAAATCAGGTCGTGATACTGCTTGAAAGAGATGATGAAAAAATTGAAAGAAAATCGAGCTGGGTAAAGGTTTACTTTGAAACTGATGAGGATTCAGGTGCAGGATGGATTGAAGAATCTAAGCTTATTAAGTTTAAAAGGGAGTAATTGAATAGGGAATGTCAATGGCACGCAAACCTAAACACCCGTGCAACCCATCCAGGTTGCCGGGTACTTACGAGTGAGGGTAGGTGTGATGAGCATAGGCACTACTACAACCGGTACCGAGGGACCACTACCCAGCAGGGCTATGGATACCGATGGCAGCAGGCTAGGAAGGGGTGCTTACAAGACAACCCGTTGTGCGTGATATGCAGGAAGCACGGCATACGTACCGCAGCTAATGTTGTGGATCACATCATTCCCCATCGTGGTGACACAGAACTCTTTTGGAACAGAAGGAACTGGCAACCCTTGTGTTCGTCTTGTCACTCTCGCAAGACGGCTACTGAAGACGCTGGCTTTGGTAACCGAAGCAAGAAGGATTGACTTTTAATACAGATTAAAAGAAGAATAAATTGATGATTCATAAGCTTACTTTCATCCTTTGTTAGTCAAAGGGGTAGGGGGGCTCCAATTTCTACAACTTTTTCATAAGATAAGCGCGCTCCAGCTAAGCGTGAATTTTTTTCGCAAAATGAAATTTTTCTGGGAGGTGAACTTTTATGGCAGGAAGACCAAGTAAACCCGTCCAATTGATAAAACTGGAAGAGAACAAAGACAGGCTGACCAAAGCGGAATTGGAGCACCGGGAGCAGATGGAAAATAAACTGAAAACCAGTACGACTTTCCGTGAAGAAGCTGCCACTAAAGCAGATCCAGTAGCCCATAAAGAATTTCTTCGCTTGCGAAAATTGTATAAGGAAATAGAGTTTATTGAAGGCTTGGACCAGGCTACCATAAACCGATATTGTCAGCTGAAGGGACAGGAAGATTTTCTTCAGCAGCTATACAACCAGGTGAAAGAAGCCATCGACAAAGCAAAGCAGTTGAGTAAGAAATTGTCGTATTATGATGAACTTAAAGATATTATTACAAAGCAAAATCAAGTCCGAGACAAGATGCTGAAATTGGAGGATCGTCTTTTCTTAAACCCAGTAGCCCGAATGCGGTCAATTCCGAAGAAGCCGAATGAAGAAAAGAAAGACTCACCCATGGCTAAGTTTTTGAAGAGTCGTGGTGCGGATGGTTAGGATTGATAAGCAAAAGGCTATGGCAAGAATCAAGAACACAAGATCAGGTGTACATATGGCTAGACTGGTGGAAAATCAACATCATGAACTCCGCCGGATCATGAAGCGGTTGCCGCGTGAGAATAAAGGTGAAAAATTGTCTGATGCTGTAAAACTAGCAAATAATAATTAGATTGAGCATCCTATCCAGTTGGAAGGGGTGCTTATTTTTTTTATTTTATGGTATATTCTTAGTAAGATTAGTAAAAAAGAGGTGGGTAATATGTCTGAAGCGCTAAAGAATCTTATACAAAAAAATGAATTTCCTGTTGTTTTTATAGGAGCGGGAATATCTAGAAGGTATTTGGATAACTTTCCGGATTGGACTGAACTCTTAAAAGAATTCTGGGATGCTTCTGGTCTGGAAAACTTTTATGGTGAATTTAATATGTTACGAGACTCTGTAGAGAAAGAAAGCCCTGATTTGAATGAAAAAGAGATAGACCATTTTGCTAATATTAGAATGGGAACTTTAATTGAAGAACAATATAATAAAGAGTTTTATAAAGAAAAAATTTTTATTAAAGATTTCCCCCAGCATGAAGCCTTTAGAACGAGAATATCGCCCTTCAAAAAAGCTATCTCGGAACGATTTAATAGATACTCGTTATTAAATGCACAATCGGAAGAACTCACGGCTTTTAAAAAAATGTTACTGAAGACACAAATAATATTAACTACTAACTACGATAAATTTGTCGAAGATTGTTACAATGAGCAAAGCAATTATCAAATAAAAAGATATGTAGGTCAAAAAGGTTTTTTTCAAAGTACTTATGGTTATGCAGAGATTTATAAACTTCACGGTTGCGTAGACAGTCCGATGGATATAATTATCTCTGAAAAGGATTATGAAGTTTTTGAGGAAAACTCTGTATTAATTAGTGCCAAAATCATTTCAATGCTTTTAAATTCGCCGATCATTTTTATGGGCTATTCTTTAACCGACATTAACGTAAGGAATATTATTAAAGATTTTACAAAGTCATTAAACGATGAAGAAATACAAATTTTGGAGGACCGTTTACTTCTAATAGAGAGGAAAAAGGGAGAGGAAAGTTTTATTGAAGAAGTAATAACTGATCGAGATTTAGGATGTAAATTAAGGGTTATAAAAACAGATAACTTTAAAAAAGTATTTGAGCAAATTAGTGAGATCAATCAAGGAATTGCCCCAACAGAAATACGGAAATACCAATCCGTTATTAAGAAGTTAATAGTAGATAGGGGGAAACAAGGTACGTTGAACTCTGTGTTGCTATCTGTGGAAGAGTTAGAAAAGTTAGAAGATGATTTACTTACAAAAAATATTACCGTTGCTATTGGAGATGCTAAATATATATTCCAAATTCCTGACATTATTAGTTATTGTTTGGATTATATATCTGATACTGATGAAATTAATACAGAAATCAGAATGAGATTTGCAGTTACGCAAATTTCAACTGCACCAAAAGGGAGGTTCCCAATTAATAAAATACTTGATAGAGAGTTAATCAAGAATTGCGATTTACACCCCTCAGAGAAGGATAAATTAATTCAAAAGATGGCATATTTCTCAAACTTTGGTAAGCATTACAAGACTATTGTTCTCTCTTCGGTGTTCGATAAAGAAGCAAGCGACATAGAGCAAATAATTAATAGTGAAGTGAAAATTGGAAATATTTACGAAACGCTTTCTTACAATATTAAAAACCTTGATTTAGATAAACTTAAGACTTATTTAATTAATGAACTAGAGGCCTTGAAAGAAAGAGGAGAGATAAAATTGAGTACTCAACTCAGAAGGCTTTTGCTAATTTACGATATTGAAAAAAACAGAAGAGGTAGTGTCTAATCACTTTGAGTGATTGCCACTACCTCTCTGTTGAAGCTGTAGATTATATGTTCATTGTATAAAACATATGATTTTGTGTCAATGAAATTTGGCTATCTCATCGCTGTCAGTTCAATGTCAACTATTAATAGGAATATTCAGAACATTTTATATTTACTTTGTAAACTTTTAAAAAGAGGGGGATTTCTCATATGCATGAAATGAATAAAGAAAGCATTGTTGCTTGGTGTAAAGATATTATAGATATCGTTTCTGAGCATTTACTCTTAGAGGGGCAGGCGCGTATTATTGTTCCTGGAAGTGAACATGTTTCTGAGATTTATGTTTTGTATGCCAAGCAGACTAATTTATTTGAAAGTCTGTTGGTGTTATTGGAGAATGGACATGCGGAAGAGGCAGTAATAATTTTTCGTTCAATGCTTAATAATGGAATGCTGATAAATTATTTATCGCATGGAGATGTACAAAAAAGGTACCAGGATTATAAAGCCCAACCTATAAAGGCTGCTATAAAAAAGTTGAATAATTATAAATTAGTCTTAAGGAATAACTGGTTTGAAAATACTGAGGTCACCAATCCTATGACGCGTGAAGAAGTCAATTTAAAAATTGAAAATTTCAAAACCGATCTTATTAACCTAGGTTTAATAGATGGGAAGGGAAATGCAGACACACGTCTTCTAACTATTCGAAATCTGGCATTGGTCGATGTTACTTTGTTTGGTATGTATGCCGAATATTATGATTTGGCAAGTAAGTATGAACACTCTGACATAAGTAGTCTCGGAGTATATAAAAAGCCAATTGAAGGCACAACTATTGACCAGGCTTATATATTAACTCTTGCTAGTACGGATATTGAATTGGATAGGCAACTACTCAATTTAGCAATTTCAATTTATGGTTTAACATTTATAAAAATCTTAGAGTTTCTGCAAGCTGAATATGAACATATGATTAGCGAAAATTCAAAACCGGCATTAGCGTTACTAATGATGCAATTAGATGATTTTATCTCTAATATAAAAGCCCATTGATTCGCTAATTAAAAGTTATATCAAAGCTGGCGTGACTTTTAATATTATAATAGGTCAAGTCAGGGTTCATTCATAAAAGTAGGGCAACAATTGGGCAACAATGAAATGAGATTAAGCGCAAGCTATTGAAACACAAATGTTTCAAATCGCAGTTTATCAACGGTTTGAAAGGTGTATGAAATGGTACGAAATGTGCAATTCAATGGGCGGCATGATGTAATCTGCCAGCCTGGTGAATTTGAAAAGCGTCAACTCCTTTAAGGGGTTGACGTTTTTTAATTGAATGTAAAAACGTACATGAATGTTTAAACAAACACAATAGTTTAACGCACAGATACCTTATACTAAAAAAAATTATTTGACAGTGGACATTACTCTATTGTCTATAATGTAAGACTATGCTCTGACAGCAACGGTTTAATACTGCTTACCGTTTAATAGAAAGTTTATCAAAGTTGTAATGTTGTCGAATAGATTTCATATTACGATGTTTGCTTTGCTGAATATTTTTGTAAAATGATGAGCCTGTGCACGGGCGAGAAGAACTACTTAGCAATTTTGAGAAATTATTTTTGAATGTAAAAGCATAAAACAAACAATATGTAGGTAACATCGGTTCTTTCATGAGAGCGAGCCTAATGATGTTTAATACATAAAAATGCCCTCTAATGGCCAGGATAAAAATATAAGTTTGATTTTAATAACTATTTATGTTAAATTATGAATGAACGTCATTCATTTTGAAGCTGGTAGTAAATTTAGGAGGTAACATATGAATAAATCTTGGATATATGTTGGGTTGACGAGTTTATGCGAGCTATTGTGGATTTTTGGATTTAATGTTGCGAGCGATTGGTGGCACTGGGCTTTAATCATTCCACTCATTGTAGTAGATTTCTGGTTGCTTGCTAAAGCGTGTGAAGGTTTACCGACAGGTACTGTGTATGCAATATTTGCAGCTGCAGGAACGGTAGGAACATCATTAATGGATATTTATTTATTCAATGAAACATTTACAACAATTAAAGTTGTATTTATTTGTATAATCATTGTCGGAGTAATTATGTTAAATATTGCTGATACGGTAGCCGAAAAAAAGATTCAGAAAGGAGCGTTATAAATGGGATGGGCATATGTTCTGTTAGCAGCAGTTTTTGAAACCTTTGGCGTGATAGGATTAAAAAAATTTAGTACAACGAAAAAAGTTAAACATGCTATTTGGTTAGCAACAGGATTTAGTGGAGCATTTTATTTTCTGTATGCCTCATTTGACTATCTGCAAGTGAGTACTGCATATGCAGTGTGGATTGGTATTGGAACTGCAGCTGCAGTTGTTATAAATATGATATTTTTTGGAGAATCGAAAAGCAGGGGAAGAATTGTGGCGGTAATTGTAATTATAATAGGCGTTTCAGGATTAAAATACATTTCATAGCGAAGAACTAGGAGTAAGAAAAATTTCTTGCTCTTTTTTATATGCGCATATTCATAGCACTTTAACGACTATTGTTATTCTTAAAACCAGAGAATTGTCGAAGTGGCAGGTATAGCTTCAGGAACATGTTACTTATATTTTGGTACCTAATTTTGGATGATGTCAGAGATTGCATAATTTGTGGTCAAAGAGATTATGCAAGTAATTAATTGAAACGTGGATTTACTTGACGACAGCGATGAGAAAATCGCACAGTTGATCAAAGCTGTATATTAATGATTCACCGACACATGATGAGATAGATGCACAGAATGCAGAGTTAATAATATTTGTTAAACTAGCATTTTAATGAACTTATGCCTATTAAAAACTAATATAAAATAAGGAACAGAATTATTATAAAACTGTTTTGAGTTTTTTAGAAAAATGTATTGATAAAAAATAATATCAATGAAAGTCAGTCATGAGATGTATATTTCTCTTAAAATAAACTTATTTACGGGAGAATATATTATGATCTTGTGACTGATGATCAGTCAAATTGAGTAGAGGGAATTTTATGTCGGAAGTGAAATTGAATAGAAGGTTAACAGGAAAATAACTTATCGTCTTTGGACTATCATTAATGGCGCCAATTACGATCTTTTCCACCTTTGGTATCGCTTCAGAAGTTACTAACAGAAAAGTGCCGCTTGCTTATATTTTTACGGCCTTAGCACTCTGTTTAACAGGGTATTGTTATGCGCAAATGGTGAGAGCGTTTCCGATATTATGAAGAAAGTGTTGTTAAGTAATAATATGTTTACAGGATTGGGGGAATTCCCTGGTCCAGCTGCTATTTTAGTGGAAGACAACACAATAATAAAAATTGCATCGTCTGTAAAGGAGTTAAACGTATCAAATGATGAATCTGTAGAAATATATGATTTTGTTGATCAACTGATTATGCCAGGCTTTCATAATTTTCACCTTCATCTCTTTCCTGGTGCATTACAATTAGAAAGTTTTGATTTGAGTCATACCAAGTCGACCGATGATATAATCAAACACTAAAGAGTGAGTGGGAACATCATCAACATAAAGAGTGGATTATCGGTTTTGGCTAGGATAATGGGGAATGGGCAGATTTTTCTTTACCTTCGAAAGAATTGTTGGATGCATATTTTCCAGATCATCCAATCATATTAAATCATTTAGAATGTCATTATGGCTTGATAAACAGTGCAGCGCTTAGGCAGCATTGGAACGAAAAGTATATATTGAAAAACTAGGCGCAAAACGTTTCAAAAACACCTATTTAAATAAAGCGTTTCTCGATGCAGGGGCTGTAGTAGCTCTAGGAAGTGATTTTCCAGTCGTACATGTTTTACTTATGAAAGAAATTTTTCATGCTGTAACTCGAAAAGACAGTACTATGGTTCACTGTTGGAATGAAAATGAAAAGTTAACAACTGCCGAAACTTTAAAAGCTTATACGTATGCACCGGCTTTCGGATGCTTTAGAGAAGATGAGGTAGGTACATTAGAAGAAGGAAAATTAGCTGATATCATAGTCTTGAATGAAAACTTATTTGAAATTGAGCCCGAAAGCATTGTAAATACAAAAGTTGTATTTACAATGTGTGATGGAAATATTGTCTACGAATTAAAAGATATTACCGTTTAACGATTTATGCTGTCAACTTGAGTAAATCCAATCTATACAATGAAAGGCTTGCCTGGAATTCTTTCTGGCAGGTCTTTTATTTATTGTGAAAGAAGCGTTTGAATTATCAAAGGAACTAATGATAGCTAGATTCATACAACAGGAATCACTCTTTAGAAATAGCGCTAAGAGGAATTTTTGTTTTTTGTGTGAGATATTCATTTGAATCCTTGTGAAATAGTATTACTTGTTTTATAAAGTATTTTACTCTTGCGAATTTTTGAATGACTTTCATAAGATGAAATGAAAGAAAAGCGATGCGATTAAATTGTGGATAGTAGTTTAAAGGAAGCAGACAAACAACCAAAATTAAGCTTCAAGTGATTGTAACGTCAATTTTTTGTAAATATAATTTATTTTTATATTCCATCAATATTCAATATTAATAGGTCTAAAGAAACGTTATTTTTTATGCGAAAATAAATATCAGAAAATGATTGCATTTCAAAAAAGAAAGATTTATTATTGGTATAAGGTTTAGACCTTATACCAGAGGAGAGGAAATAATGTCTTACGATCAATTGAAAAGTGTTGGTACGTTCAAAAATATAGAGGCGAAGAAATTGAGTAACTATATTTTCGAACAATTACAAGAAGCTATTGTTTTAAAAGAATTACTGCCTGGAGAGCAGTTACCTCCAGAGAGGGAACTTTGTAAGATTTTTAATACGAGTCGGATTACGATGAGAGAGGCAATTGCAGTGCTAAAAGAGGAGGGGTTTATTGAACAGATTAGAGGTGCTAAAGGAGGAACGTTTATTCTTCCACTTACAACACAAAATATTGAACGCACAAGATCAAAAGTTTTAAGTGATAAAGAAAAGTATTTACAGCTATTTGAATATAGAAGTGTTATAGAACCAGAAGTTGCTCGATTGGCTGTAAAAAATATTTCTGAAAATGAATTGAAAATATTAAGTTCTATTAATGAGGAAATGAAAAGGGAAAAAAATCGTGAGGAATTTCGATCATTGGATGTGCAATTTCATTTAATGCTAGGTAAATGTTCGAAAAATCAATACTTTGAACAGGCCGTTCGAATGATTAGATTGCAAGTGAATCCTGTGTTAGATATATTGCCGTTTAATGATGTAGTTCATGAAAAAAGTTATATGGAACATATTCAGCTTTTAGAAGCAATTGAAAGCGGTAATGCTGAACAAGCATATAAGAGTATGGCAATTCATATTAACACTACAAATTCTAAGTTGTTTGAATTACTATAAAACACTTATTGGAGCTCAATGAGGTGAATAAATGAGGAACACATTAATAAAAGTAGGAGTGACAGGATATTTTGTCTCTTCTGAAGAGAATAAAGATGGATGGATAAAAGGTGTTCCAGGGCAACAGTTTACAATGTTTAGCTATGACTTTGTAGAATCTATCCTAAATTCGAAAGCGTTACCAGCTTTGATGCCAATTGTTCCTAAAAAATTTATTAAAGAACAATTGGAATCAATTGATGCATTGATTTTGGCTGGAGGGGAAGATATCCATCCGAGATATTATGAAACAGAACAAGAAGATCAACAATATCAGGATATTTCTGTGGAAAGAGATGAATACGAAATAGAATTATTAAAACAAGCTCTCGATATGGAAATTCCGATATTACTCGTTTGTAGGGGAATGCAACTATTAAATATAGTTCAAAATGGAACTTTGCATAAAGATATTAAGACTGAATTATCAACCAAGATAGATCATTTAACCTTAACTAATCAATCCCAACCTGTTCATGATGTTGATTTAAAGAAAGAACATTTTGTTTCCTCTTTATTGGGAAATACAGTTAAAGTAAATAGTATCCACCACCAATCAATAAAGCATTTGGGTGGAAATCTGGAGATTGTTGGATGTGCAAAAGACGGTATTGTGGAAGTCATTACATTTCAAGATAGGGAAGATATTATGGCTGTACAATGGCATCCAGAAATGATGTATCAAGAAAGCGAACATGCAAAACTCATTTTTAATTGGTTAATTGATAAGGCAACTACTAATAAAACAATTATGGGGGATTAAGATGAAAAAAATATCTAGATTATTAATGCTAATGATGGCAAGTATGTTGATCTTAGCGGCGTGTAGTAAAGATGATAAAGAAGAAGGAAACTCTTCAAATGAAGCAAGTGAAAAGCGAAAACTAGTGGTTTCATCATTTGGCGGAGATTATGAGGCTGCGCAAATGGAAGTGTTAGTAAAACCGTTTGAAGAAGAATTTAATGCGGAAGTAGAAGTTGTTACGCTATATTCTGCAGATGCACTTGCTAGAATCAAGGCCCAAAAGGGTAGCCCTGAGATTGATGTAGTGCAATTTTCGGGTGGTCAAGAAATACAGGCAATCAATGAAGAATTAGTAGAAGAAATAGATTCTAGCATTGTTAAAAATATTTCTGGTATCTATGAAAGCGCTGTCTTGGAAGAGGGGTATGGTCCCGCTATGGCATTTGACGCTTTAGGCATTTTATACAATATAGATCTTGTTAAAGACGTTCCTACAAGTTGGAAAGATTTATGGAAAGAAGAGTACAAAGGAAATGTTGGAGTAATCGATATTTCAAATACATTTGGTCTACAATTCCTAGTAATGAACGCTTTACTAAATGAGGGCAACGAAGATAATATTGATCCTGGATTTTCTAGCATTGAAACTTTATTACCACATGCGTCATCGATTGTGGGAACGACTCCTGATTTAGGAAATCTTTTTGCTCAAGAAGAGGTCGTAATTGCTCCATATGACTCGGGGTATGCTTTTAACTTTAGTAAGCAAGGACAACCAATTGGTTTTTCTATACCTGAAGAAGGAGGAATGGCAATTTTCATTAATATGCAAGTTGTAAAAGGTACTAAGAACTCCGAACTAGCAAATGAGTTTATTAATTATTCATTGCGTCCTGAAGTTCAAAAAGCTTTTGCAGAAAAAACAGGATTCTCACCCACGAATAAAGACGTGAAAATTTCAGTAGATTTAGCTGAAGTCATTCCTCATGGAGAAGAGGTTATGGATAGCCTAATTAAATTAGATTGGAACACAATTAATGAGAATAAAGCTGAATGGACGGAACGTTGGTCTAAGTTAATCTCACAATAAACGTGATAATTGGTAAGGCAATATACAAATACTATTGCCTTACATAACTTATTTATAATAGGAAGGTGAAGCAATGAAATTAAAACTTTCACCCCATTGGATATTACTGATTCCAGGAATGGCAATGATGTTATTTTTCTTTATCGTTCCTCTTGGACAAATTTTCATCATTAGTTTCTTTAAATCACAGCCAGACGGAGCCTTTACGTTAGAAAATTATAGTAAGTTTTTAACAGACTCACATTATTTAAAAATACTGTGGCGCACCATATGGATTGGATTTGTAACAAGTATAGTTTGTTTGGTTTTGGGATATTTTCTCTCATATGGTATCGCGAGAGCAAAAGCGAAGTATCAAAACTTTCTTCTATTATTAGTAATACTTCCGTTACTAACAAGTGCGGTCGTCCGAAACTTTGGATGGATGGTCATTATGGGTAAGAAGGGATTAATAAATGAAACATTATTAGCTCTTCATATTATCTCAAGCCCGATCGAAATATTATATACCCCATTGGGAGTTATTATTGCAATGACTCATGTTTTGTTACCTTTTATGGTTCTAGTGCTATATCCTATTTTGTCTTCAATGGATCTAAATATTGAGCACGCATCAGAAAATTTAGGTGCATCACCATTTAAAACTTTTTGGCTCGTAACAATTCCTTTATCACTTCCAGGTATATTTGCGGGTACATTACTTGTATTTTCAATAGCAATTAGTTTTTACATCACTCCAGCACTGATAGGTGGACCAAAAGTTCCTGTTATGGCGACCGAAATCTATAATCAAACAATGAACTTATTAAATTGGTCATATGCATCCTCTATTGCCGTCATTTTATTAATAGCCGTACTACTTATAATAAGTATATATAATAAAATGCTTAGTAAAGTGTCGAATCAAGGAGGAGGATTGTAAGTGAAACCAATTTCTGTTTTTCGCATTATCAATCTATTCATCTTTGCTTTTTTAATGGCACCTTTAGTGATTGTTATTGCTACATCTTTCAGTAATACATCGTACTTAACGTTCCCGCCAAAAGGCTTTTCCTTTAAGTGGTATGAATATGTAATCTCAGATGGCAGATATTTAGAACCGCTATTGAACAGCCTTTTAGTTGCTGTGATTGCGACAATCATTTCTTTGATTATAGGTACGATGGTTTCGATAGCCGTAGTTCGATATCGTTTTAAATTAAAAGGTATGGTCAACTCGTTATTTCTAGCACCATTGATCGTGCCATCGCTTTTGCTGGGAATAGGCTTATTAATGTTTTTTAGTAAGTTAGGAATTACGGATGCTTATATTCGATTAATCGCAGCACATTGTGTGTTAACTATTCCCTATGTTGTTAGATCAGTAGTTGCAAGTTTAGGGAAAATAAATCCATCTATTGAAGAAGCGTCAAGAATTCTAGGTGCCTCGCCTCTAAAAACTGTTTTTTTGGTGACATTACCGTTAATAAAACCAGCATTGATTGCAGGAGGATTTTTTGCCTTCATTATTTCTTTTGATGAACTGGTAGTAGGGTTATTTTTGACTAGTTCTAGCGTTACTACATTACCTTTATTAATATATTCTGATATTCAATTTAATTTAAATCCATCAATTTCGGCCATATCTTCGCTACTAATTATAGGAACTATCATAATTGGTGTAGTTGGTATGAAATTTATTGATAAAAAGAACCTGTACTAATTAGGGGGGAGAAAGAATGGGCCGTTTAGTAATAACTGATTTATGTAAGCAATATAAGGACAATAAAGTCGTTAAACAACTCAGTCTTACGATTGAACAAGGTGAACTCGTTTCACTATTAGGGCCAAGTGGTTGTGGTAAAACAACAACGCTGAGAATGGTAGCAGGATTACTTGAACCAACGAGTGGCTCAATAAAATTAGATGAAAAAGAGATTGTAAATACTCCTACTCATAAGAGAGATATCGGTTTAGTTTTCCAAAACTATGCGTTGTTTCCTCATTTGACAATTTACGAAAATGTTGCTTACGGTTTAAAAAGAAAGAAAGTAAATAAAGATGAAGTACGTAAAAGAGTGGAAGATGCGCTAAAGTCCGTACAGCTTACAGGATTCGAGGATCGATTTCCTACGCAATTATCAGGAGGTCAACAGCAACGTGTTGCCCTAGCAAGATCGCTTGTTCTCAATCCGGCAATTATTTTATTTGATGAGCCGCTGAGTAATTTAGATGCGAAGTTGCGACAGTTTTTAAGAGTTGAAATTAGGCAATTGCAAAAAAAACATGGTTTCACTGCATTATTCGTCACCCATGATCAAGAGGAAGCTATGGTGTTATCTGATAGGATTGCAGTAATGTATAACGGTGATATTTCACAGCTTGGAACTCCTACCGAAATCTACAATGAACCAAGCAATTCATTTGTTGCCAATTTTATTGGGGAAACGAATATGATTGCTGTTGAAGATGCTCAAGAAGAATCTAATCATTTTACTGCCAAGCTCAAAACTGGTGAGACAATTAAAGCAATTAAACGTAAAGATTCTGCTTATAAAGAGCACCTCATAATGTTTAGACCCGAACATGCACAAGTAATAAAACAGAGTGTGTTTGAAAACAAGGATGAGCAAAATGTCTTAAAAGGACAAGTTGAATACATGCATTTTAAAGGTTCTACTTTTACGCTTGGCGTTAAATCGGATGCACACGATAAAACAATTATCTGTTCATTACAGCCCGATGATTGCTCTAGCTCGACTTTTAATGAGGGTGATGACGTTTTTGTAATTTGGAATAAGGAAAATACTTATATTTATTGAATATTAAAGGAGAATATGATAATGACTAATAATTTTACATTAACGATTGCTCAAGGTACCGATGCTTCAACAATGGATCCTTTTGCGCATTCAGAAACAACTACTGCTAATATTTTACTTCAAATGTACGATTCACTAGTAAGAAGAGATAGTGAGATGGAAATCGTACCTCACCTAGCGACATCTTGGGAATACGTAAGTGACAATGAAATCATATTTAATTTAAGAGATGATGTTTACTATCACCATGGAACGAAATTTACTGCTTCAGATGTTAAGTTTTCAATTGAGCGAATGGTTGATCCTAAAATGAGTGATATTTTTCCTCCAGCTGGCCGTTTTAATTCAATGGTGTCTGCTGAAGTCTTAAGTGATTATCAAGTTAAGGTTAATTTACATCGCCCTGACCCTAACCTATTAGCACAATTAGCAGGGCTCATGATTATATCGGAAACTTATTTTAAAGAAGCGGGAGTAGAAGAATTCTCGGTATTACCAAGTGGAACAGGTCCTTTCAAAATGAAAACCTGGAATAGGAAAGATGGGAAAGTGTACTTAGAAAGAAACGAAGACTACTTTTTAGGGAAAGCAGATATGAAATACCTAGAGTTTCACGCTGTTCCTCACGGTGTTGATAGAGTAGAAGGTATTAAAAATAATACGTATGATGTGGTAGCGAATTTCCCACCGCTTGATAAAGAAGTTGTTGAAAAAGTTAATGGAGTTACAGTTGTTGGTACTCCGAGTGTTGGGATCATTTATATGGGTATTAATACGCATCATGAGGTACTTGGCAACAAAAAATTGCGTCATGCTATTAGTCATGGCATCAATATGGAGAAAATTATAGAGGAAGAATTAGTGGGCTGTGGATATCCTCTAGCAGGACCAGTTTATCCTCAAGCATTTGGAGTAGATGAAAATCAAAAGCCAATTGAATATAATCCTAATAAATCAAGACAATTATTAAAAGAAGCAGGATATGAAGACGGTGTCTCTGTTAAGGTCGAAGTTCCAGACGGTCGTTTTACTCAAGATAAAGAAATTTGTTTTAAAATGAAAGAACAATTACAAGAAGTTGGAATTCATCTTGAAGTTGATGTAAGACCATGGGAAGATTTTATTGGGAAATTTAGGAATCATCAATTTGATCAAATGTACTATGTCGGATGGGGTAATTTTACTTTTGATCCCGATGAAGTTTATAGAAATGCATTTATCCATCCGAGAGCGTGGAATCCTACTCATTTTTCTAACGATAAAATAGAAGAAATTGCAATAGAAGCAAGTAAGATTCTAGACCAAACCAAGCGTAAAGAATTATATACTGAAGCGCTGACTATTTTTAGAGAAGAATTACCTTGGGTTCCATTATTCCAACAATTTGATTTATATGGGTTGAATGAAGAATGGTGTTTTAAACCAAGAATGGATGAGTTTATTTATGCATTTGACATAAAGAAAAATAGAGGATGAGATATTTAATGGATATAGGAAAAATGTATATTAATGGTGAATGGATTTTGGCCAAGGAGCAAGGAACTAGAGAAATTATTAATCCTGCAAACGGAGAAGTAATTAAAGTCGTTACAGAAGCTACGGAAAAAGATGTAGAAGAAGCTGTAATGTCTGCAAGAAGAGCGTTCGATTCAGGTTTATGGTCTCAATTAAAACCTGAAGTGCGCGCTACATTCTTGTTAAAAATTGCTGAAGAAATTGAGAAAAGTAAAGAAGAACTTGCTCAATTAGAAACAATAAATAACGGAAAGCCTCTTGGAGAAGCACTTTCGGATGTTGAAACGGCTGCTGATGCTTTTCGGTATTACGCTGGTCTTACAAGAACAGCATTTGGCGAAACTTTTGATTCATCATTAGATAGTATGGTAGTTAAACAAGCAGTCGGCGTATGTGCATTGATTGTACCATGGAACTTCCCGCTTCAAATGGCTGCTTGGAAGTTAGCTCCATGTTTGGCGGCTGGTAATGTGGCTGTTTTCAAACCGGCTGAAACAACACCGTTGACAGCTATTAAGCTGTTTGAAATATTTGAAAAGGTGCAACTACCAAAAGGCGTTTGTAACTTAGTTTTAGGGTCTGGCCAAGCAATTGGAGATTTAATGACGTCGCATCGTGGAGTTAATAAAATATCGTTTACAGGCGGAACTGAGACTGGAAAAAAAGTCATGACAAATGCGCTGCAAACGATGAAAAAAGTTACGTTAGAATTAGGTGGTAAATCACCGATTGTTGTTTTTCCGGATACAGATTTAGAAAAGACAGCAGAATACATTATGTTCGCGAGCTTTTTAGGAGCAGGACAGATTTGTTCTGCTGGGTCGAGGCTTATTGTGCATGAGTCTATCTCGGCAGAATTAACTTCCATATTAATAAAACATACCAAAAAAATAGTTGTAGGAAACGGACTCGATAATAGTGTGCAGATGGGACCGATAGCATCTATACAACATATGAATAAGGTCCTTGGGATGGTCGAAAAAGCAAGAGAAGATGGGGCTATTTTATTGACTGGAGGACATCGAATAACGAAAGCTCCACTGGACAAAGGAAGTTTTATCGAGCCAACTATATTTATGGTTGAGGATAACGATATAGAAATTGTTCAAGAAGAAGTATTTGGGCCTGTACTCGTTATACAAACATTCAGAGAGGAAGAAGAAGCTGTACAATTAGCAAATAGCACGAAATATGGTTTGGCTGGAGCTGTATTTACAAAAGACTTTTCGCGAGCTATTCGTATGTCTAAAAATATTTGTTCAGGAACTGTATGGATTAATAAATACCATTCAGTTAATAATCAACTTCCTTGGGGAGGTTTTAACCAAAGTGGATTTGGAAGAGATTTAGGGAAAGATGCATTTAACGAATATTTAGAAACTAAAGTGATTCAGATGAATTTGAGTAATGATGCGCTTGGTTTTTATGATAGTTTTATCTGAAATACGATTTGAGTAAAGGAAGAGATTGCGGAGAAGGGACCGGCTTGAAAGTCAGTTACAGCTGACTATCTAGCCGGTTCTTGATTTTTCACTTTAAATAAATACGAAATTGGTACGATATTAGGACTGATTATTACTTCTAGAATCCTCTCTTAACATACCTCTTTCAAGACGAAGCAGTTGTTTAACAGGAATTCAATTGCTTGTCCTTCTTGCAATAGACCACTCATCTACATCACCTTAAACTGTGGAATGATCTTGTTGTATTTGCTAACTAGTAGATATAAGAGGTCTTTGGAAATTTTATAAGGTACTTTCAGTTACTGTTTTACTGAGAACCGAATAATGGGAGGGGTTTACAATTCATGCATCTTGCACTAAAGAAGGAACTGAGATAGTGCGAGCGACATGGAAAGCATAGATATCAGCCTATGACTTTGCAATAGATAAGTTGTGTAAATCGCGGTCTTTCTTCATTATATCTAAACTCCTTCCAGCCTACTCTCTAATAACGGTGTACAACCGTTCAACAGCCTCTGTAATATTTTCTGCATTAATATTTGCAAATCCAATTACCAAATCAATTCGATTTTTCTCCATTTTCTTTTCTTTTAACATAAAGCGCTTCATTGAATAGATCTCCAGTTTTTCTTTAATGGCTCTTTCTTCGATTTCGCTATAACTTTTTGTTGTTTCGAAATATGCTAGAAAATGCAGACCTGCAGGGATATCCTCAATGTGAAGAGAGTCGCCAAATTGCAGCCGAAGTTGTTTAATTAAGAGTTTTCTTTTCATCTCATAGTGATGATTCATCCTTCGAAGATGTTTGGCGTACTCACCACTTTCGATGAAGTAATGCAATGAGTATAAACCTAGTGTATTACTATCTTGAATAAAATCAGAAAAATGAAGGCGGTAGTCCTTCAACACTTCAGGGGGTAAAACCATATAGCTTATGCGAAAACCAGGTAGCATGGTTTTAGAAAATGAACCTGTATAAATAACTCGCTGGTTACGATCTAAACTTTGTAGAGAGGGGATATTATCTGTTTCATATTTGAACTCACTATCATAATCATCCTCTATTATATAGCGATTATTTGATTTGATTGACCAGTTGAGCAGTTCAATGCGTCTTGAAATGGACATGATTTTCCCTGTTGGAAACTGATGGGAAGGTGTAACAAACACAAAGCTTGCATTTGAGTTTTCAATTTGCATACTATCGATTCCCTCTTCATCCAATTCAATGGGTAGTACTTCTAAATCTAATTTTTTTAACATTGTATAGAATCTTGAATAGCCTGGATTTTCAATAGCTACGACCGTACTCGGACTTTGTATGCTCATTAAATTGCGAAGTAAAGATTGCGTTCCAGCACCAATCACAATTTGTTCAGGCTCACAAATAACACCTCGTGATAATGCAATAAGTTTTGCAATTGTTTGTCTTACCAAGTAAGGACCTTGTGGATGTGTTATTTCAGTAAGTTCAATCTTTTGGTTAGTTATCGCTTTCTCCTGACATTTAATCCATTCCTTAAAAGGGAATAAAGAAATATCCGATGTCATATGAGAAAGTGACAACCATCCCGCTTTATCAACATTCTCTTCCTTTAATGCGCTAGGTAATTTAGTTTTTCTACGGTCATCCTTCACGATGAATTGGGTAATGTGTTCAACATAATATCCTCTTCTTTCTAAAGAATAGATATAGCCTTCAGCCAAAAGTTGTTCATATGCATTTGTTACTGAGTTGACACTTACATTCAATTGATCAGCTAGTTTTCGTTTTGAGGGTAATTTTTCGTGGGAGGATAGTTGACCTTCTAGAATTTTCTCTTTAATATCCTTGTAAATTTGTTGATAAATATAGTCTTGTTCTTCTGTATTCAACTCCAATTTTGAAAGAATCAAAATAATCCCCCTTATCTGGTGCCTGAAAATAATGAAATCTGGTACTTTTTATTATATCAGATGATTGCGATACTTTATATAAATTAAAACAAGGGAGAGAAAATGATGGTGACTTCTAATTTAACAACTGAAGAATTACAAAACAAAAGAAAAAAGTTTGTTCCCCAAGGTGTAAGTAATGGAAATTTAAATATTGCTCATTCTGCGAAAGGTGCTACGATCACAGATATCAATCAAAAGGAATGGATTGATTTTGCAGCTGCAATTGGTACGCTGAATGTAGGGCATAGCCATCCGAAAGTAACTGCAGCAGTGAATAGTCAAGTTGAAAAATTCTTGCACCCCGGATTCAATGTGATGATGTATGAAGGATATATTGAGTTGGCTGAAAAGTTATGTGAAATCACACCAGGTACCTTTGATAAGCAAGCAATCCTTTTTAACTCCGGTGCTGAAGCAGTTGAAAACGCTATCAAAGTTGCTCGTAAATTTACGGGAAGACAAGCAGTTGTTTCATTTGTTCGTGGATTCCACGGAAGAACGAATTTGACAATGGGAATGACAAGTAAAGTAAAACCTTATAAATTTGGTTTCGGACCTTTCACACCAGAAATATATCAAGCCCCTTATCCTTATGTTTATCAAAAACCTAGTGAAATGACAGAGGAGGCTTACGTTGATCAAGTAATAGAAGAATTCAAAGATTTCTTTATCGCAACTGTGGCTCCTGAAACTGTAGCATGTGTTGTTATGGAACCTGTTCAAGGAGAGGGAGGCTTCGTTGTTGCACCAAAGAAGTTTGTCCAAGCGGTAAGCGAATTTTGTAAAGAACATGGAATTATTTTTGTAGCAGATGAAATCCAAACAGGCTTTGGACGTACGGGAACAATGTTTGCAATGGAACAATTTGATGTTGTACCTGATCTAACAACCGTTTCTAAATCATTGGCGGCAGGTTTACCATTGAGCGGGGTTGTAGGTCGCACCGAAATATTAAATGCGGCAGCACCTGGAGAGTTAGGCGGTACATATGCAGGAAGTCCGGTAGCGTGTGCAGCGGCGCTGGCTGTTATTGATATTATTGAAGAAGAGGATCTACTTACAAAATCAGAAACTTTGGGTCAAAAACTTGAAGATAAGTTAAATGAGTTGGCTGAAAAACATAGCTTTGTCGGAGATATTCGTCGTTTAGGTTCAATGGTGGCTGTTGAAATTGTAGAAAGTCGTTCAACTCGACTACCGAATAAAGAAAAAACAACTGAAATTGTGAAGTATGCAAATGCTAATGGATTATTACTTCTATCTGCAGGTTTAAAAGGGAACGTCGTACGCTTTCTAGCACCTTTAGTTATAACAGACGAAGAGCTTGAAAAAGGTTTTTCTATTTTAGAAGCTGCATTTAATCAATAATCAATAGTATTCATAATAGAAACGACAAGAGGAGAGGTAGCAAATGGTATCGAGTTTTATAGTGAAAAATCCAGCCACAGGAGAGTCAATACAAGAAGTACCAAGGCATACAGAAGAAGAAATTAATCAAGCTTTGGATAAGGGACATACTGGATTTAAAAAATGGTCAAAAATTAATGCACATGAACGTTCAAGGTTATTGAAAAAGTGGTCGCTACTTATTCAAGAAAATAAAGAAGAAATTGCAAAAGTAATGACCATGGAAAACGGAAAACCCTTGTCAGAGTCAAATGGCGAAGTGAATTATGCAACGAGCTATATTGATTGGTATGCAGAAGAAGCGCTTCGTTTATATGGAAGAACAATTCCAGCTGCTTCTGAAGCAAAACGAATTGTAGTTAGCAAACAACCGATTGGTCTCGTAGCAGCTATCACACCTTGGAATTTTCCGGCAGCAATGATGACGAGAAAAGCAGCTCCCGCACTAGCAGCTGGTTGCTCATTCATTGTTAAACCTGCAGAGGAAACGCCATTAACTACAATTAGACTCGTTGAACTAGCACATGAAGCAGGAATTCCTGAAGATGCTATCCAATGTGTAAATGGAAGAGGTTCAGTTGTGGGAAGACTTTTTACAGAAAGCCCACATGTACGTAAAATTACGTTTACAGGTTCCACTCCTGTTGGAAAGTCATTAATTAAAGACAGTGCCGAAACAATTAAGCATGTAACGATGGAGCTAGGTGGACATGCACCACTAATTGTAGCGGAGGACGCGGATATTGATTTTGCTGTTGCCCAAACGCTGCTCACGAAATTTAGAAATGCTGGTCAAACTTGTGTTTGTGCGAATCGTATTTTAGTACATGAAAATATTGTGGATACATTTTCCGAAAAATTTGCAGAAGCTACAAAACAACTAAAGGTAGGAAATGGATTAGATGAAGCGACAGATGTAGGTCCAATTATCAACGAAAAAGGATATAACAAAATTGTTGCCCAAGTGAATGACGCAATTTCAAAAGGTGCAGAAGTGCTTGTTGGAAATAAATATGACGCCGATAAGGAGAAAGGTTTCTTCTTTGTTTATCCAACTGTATTAAAAAATGTGGATGGTAGTATGGATATTATGCAAGAGGAAACTTTCGGACCAGTTGCACCTATTACTAGTTTTAAGACGTTGGAAGAAGCAGTGGAAATTGCAAATAACACGCCATATGGTTTGGCGGCCTACTTCTTTACGAATGATTATAGAACGGGAACCTACTTACATGACAATCTAGATTTTGGAATAATTGGTTGGAATGATGGCGCACCATCCGCTGCACATGCTCCTTTCGGTGGTATGAAAGAAAGTGGACTTGGTCGTGAAGGTGGAATTGAAGGTATCGAGCCCTACCTAGAAACTAAATACTTGTCAATTGGCAATCTATAAATAAAGATCTATCAATCTATTTATCTAAACTTATTTTGACTCGTTAGAATGAGAATAGTGAAATTACTTCTGGTGAGTCAGAAAAGTTTGACTTTTTGGGGATTAATGGTAATTAGACAAACGCGATAAGACTCAGAAGTCAGGATAACAGAATGATTATAAGCGGAGAGGTGGAGTAGAAATGGCCCGTTATGAATATGGTGGAGATGAGTTCATCTTTGTCGAATTATCAGAGGAAATGAGTTTAGAAGTGAACTTTCAGGCAATGGCGATCACTGAGGAATTGAGAAAAGAGAATCAGCCGGGAATTGTTGATATTTGTCCTTCAAATGCGTCTTACATGGTTCGTTTTGATCCAGATAAAATTCATCCGGACGAGTTGATTGCAAAATTGAAAGATCTTGAGCAAACCGTTTCGATCAATGATTTTGAAATTTCTGCTCGTATTGTTGATGTTCCCATTTTGTTTGATGATCCCTGGACGAATGAAGCTCTCATGCGATTTAGGGATCGACACCAAGACCCTACTTCAACAGATCTAGAATATGCTGCGCGCATTAATGGTTTTGAATCTAAAGAAGAACTTATTAAAGCAATAACAGATTCACCGTATCTTGTTTCGATGATTGGCTTTGTTCCTGGATTACCATGGTGCTATCAGATGGTACCAAGAGAGCAACAAATCGAAGTTCCAAAATATGTGCGTCCACGTACATTCACACCAGAAAGAGCATTCGGTTTTGGCGGTGCTTTTGCAGTTATTTACCCAGTGCAAGGTGCAGGGGGATATCAGTTATTCGGCACATCCGCTACACCAATATTTGAAAAAGATCAGCGTTCGTATGACTTTAAAGATTCTATGACTTTTCCTAGACAAGGAGATGTTTTTAGATACCGCAGTATAACATTGGAAGAATATGAGGAAATTCGAAAGCAAGTAGAAGAGGGAACGTTCCGCTACTTAACAAAAGACATTACTTTTACACCGAAAACAGTACTTGAAGATCCGAAAGGCTTTTCTGAAGATGTGTTAAGGAGGTTGTACGCATGATACATGTAATTCATCCAGGTCTACAAACAACTATACAAGATGGTGGTAGAATTGGTTTCTATGAAGTTGGAATGCCACCTTCAGGAGCAATGGATAAATACTCTTATGCAGTTAGTAATCTTTTAGTAGGTAATAATGAGAACGCTTCCACGTTAGAAATTACGTATCTGGGACCAACACTTGAATTTAAAGTAGATACAGTGATCGCTCTTACGGGAGGCGATATACCTCCTAAAATTAATGGAGAGTTAGTACCGATGTGGGAAACATTGGAAATAAAAGCGGGCGATCAGCTCTCATTTGATTTTGTGAAATCAGGAGCAAGAGTGTACCTTGCTATTGCCGGAGGAATAGATGTACCACAAATTATGGGTTCGCGTTCTACCTACACGTTATGTGGAATTGGTGGTTTAGAAGGAAGATCACTTCAAGCAGGCGACAAGCTTGAAATCGGTACGGACAATGAACGTACTCCAATTGTAGGAGCACGAATCGAGGATAAGTACATTCCAACGTTTACAAAAAAACATGAGATTCGTGTCGTGCTTGGTCTTTGCAGCTATCGTTTGACGGAAGAGAGTAAAGAACGATTCTTTGCAATTGACTGGCTAGTCACACCGGAAGCCAATCGTGTGGGCTATCGTTTTAGCGGTGAACGACTAAATTTTGTTGATCGTGAGCAACCGTTCGGCGCAGGGAGTAATCCTTCCAACGTCGTTGATTTAGGGTATCCCATCGGATCTATTCAAGTGCCGGACGGCGTCGAGCCCATTGCATTATTAAATGATGCAGTAACAGGTGGAGGATATGCAACAATCGCTACGATCATTAGTTCAGATTTGAATAAAATGGGTCAAATTAAAACGAATGAATCTGTTCGGTTTGTTTCAGTGAGTATAGACGAAGCGCTCGCTGCTAGAAAAGTAGTGAAAAATCAGCTAGAGGAAATTAAACAACAGCTTAACCGATAACTAGGGGGAATTTATGATGAGCGAAAGTACAAAAGTGTTAGCAGCAATTCCAGGTATGTTTTACCGTAAACCATCACCAGAAGAAGATGTATATTTAAACGAAGGTGATAAAGTTGAGGTTGGTGATATTATCGGCTTAATCGAAGTGATGAAAACGTTCTATGAAATAAAAGCAGAAAAAGCTGGAATCCTTGAAAGCTTTTTAACAGAACACGAAACAATGGTAGATGCGGGTCAAGAGCTTGCAATTCTTACAGAACAAAGTGAATAAACGAGGTGAGAAAATTAATGGGTATTTTTGATAAAGTATTAATTGCAAACAGAGGGGAAATAGCCCGAAGAATCATTCGCACATGTAACCGTTTGGGGATTCAAACGGTTGCGATCTATTCTGATGCAGACGCAGACGCGCCTTTTGTGAAAGAGGCAACAGAAGCAGTATGCATAGGAGAAAGTCAAGCCAAAAAAAGTTATCTAGACATAGAAAAAGTAATAAATGCGGCAAAAGAAACGAAAGCAAATGCGATTCACCCAGGGTATGGTTTTTTATCAGAAAACCCATCGTTCGTTAATCGTTGTGAAGAAGAAGGCATTGTTTTCATTGGACCGACAGCAGAGGTCATGAAATTAATGGGAAGTAAATTAGAGTCCCGCATTCAAATGCATGCAGCAGGTATCCCGGTCGTACCTGGTTCTGAAAAAGATCTAGAAACAGTAGACGAGGCTCTTGAGGTTGCTGAAAATATTGGGTATCCGCTTATGTTGAAAGCAAGCGCTGGCGGAGGCGGTATCGGTATGAAATTAGTTCAAAATAGTGATGAACTGAAGAATGCTTTTAATACAACGAAACAACAAGCGATTTCGTTTTTCGGTGATGGGGCTGTTTTTTTAGAAAAGTGGATTACAGAGCCTCGCCATATTGAAGTTCAAATTGCTGCAGATACACACGGTAATGCAGTTCATCTCTTTGAACGTGAATGTTCAGTTCAAAGAAGACATCAAAAAGTAGTCGAAGAAAGTCCATCACCTCTTCTTGATGAAGCACTAAGGGAGAAGTTGGTTTCAACTGCACTTCTTGGTGTTGAGAGAATTGGCTATACAAATCTAGGTACGATGGAATTCATTTTTGATGGGGATCAAAACTTCTATTTTCTTGAAATGAATACGAGATTACAAGTAGAACATCCCATTACTGAAGAAGTTACGGGTACAGATCTGGTAGAGTGGCAACTACGAATTGCTGCTGGCGAACCATTACCTGCACAACAAGACCAAATAAAGAAAAATGGACATTCCATTGAGTGCAGACTCTATGCAGAAGATCCAAATACTTATTTCCCATCACCTGGAACAATCAAACACTTGGCTTTACCTGAAAAAGATGTCCGCCTTGATTTTGGAATTATAGAAGGCAGTGTTGTCTCGCCCTACTATGATCCGATGATCGGTAAAATAATTGTCCATGACACAGATCGACAAGCTGCAATCATTAAAATGAAACAAGCACTTGAGCAAATAAAAGTAGAAGGGATAGTAACGAACCTTCCGTTGCTTGAACGAATTATGGACACTGAACAGTTTACTAGTGGAAATTATACAACAAACTTCTTAACTGAAGTCAGCACAGTCTAATATCCTATTCGCAATATACTTAAAACAAAGTGAGGTTTTCATATGTATAAAGTAGATTTGAACTGCGACATGGGAGAAAGTTTTGGTCTCTATGAACAAGGTAATGATGAGGAAATGATGAAGTATATTACTTCAGCAAATATAGCGTGTGGTTTCCATGCAGGAGACCCGCATGTAATGAGAAAAACGATTGAGTTAGCCAAAGAATATGAGGTTGGAGTTGGCGTCCACCCTGGTTTTCCAGATTTATTGGGATTCGGTCGCCGAGATTTAGCCTGTACGCCTTTGGAAGTAAAGGACTATGTTACGTATCAAATGGGCGCGTTACGTGAATTTGCAAACGCTTTCGATGTCAAAATACAACACTGCAAACCCCACGGTGCGTTATTTATGCGAGCAATGGAAGATAAGAATGTGGCCCGAGCCATTCTGGAATCCATTCATGATGTAGGCTCAGAAATGATTGTCTTCGCTTTAAATAATTCCGTATTTATGGAGGAAGCTATCAAAATGGGAATTCCAGTTGCCAAGGAAGTCTATTCTGACCGTGAGCATACTGAAACAGGGTCCATCGTATTAACACGCAAGGGGTCTGTCATTAAAGATTACGATAAAATGGCGGATCGAGTCGTTAGAATGATTAAAGAGAAAGAAGTCATCACTCATGATGGCAAAGTTGCGTCAATCGAAGCGGAAACCATCTGCATTCACGGGGATACACCAGGAGCTCCTCAACTAGCTGAAGCAATTGTAGCTGCCTGCCAAAAAAATGATATTCAGATAGTCCCTATAAAAAGTATTATTTAATGAACATTCTCCATAAGATCTGCAATGTAGTTTTTTGATATTTTGTAGATACCACTCATGAAATATGGAAAGTATCCTTTGAAGCTTTCCATATCACATGAAGGGGTCAGATTTCTTTTCTACCTATCTTGTAAAGAAGGTGGTGTGAGAAAAATATTCAAACTATTAGGAAAAAAGAAAGGGTTGATTTACCTTGAAAATGGTGCATACCTACACGTTTAAGGGCATTTCAAAAGAAACACTGTGGTCAACGATTCAAAATAAAGAGGTATTACAAAAAGCTTTGCCAGGCTGTAAAGTTTTTGAGGAAGTTGAGGATAATGTATATCACAGTGTATTAGGAATAAACATGGGTCCCATAAAAGGGGAGTTTACAGCGGACGTTAAGCAAGTGGACATGAAGGAACCAGAATTCTATCGCTTGCTTGTTCATGCTAAGGGGAAGCCTGGTGAAATTGAAGCAGATGCAGAAATGAATTTAGAGGATACTGAAAATGGTGTATTACTTACTTGTAATGCTGAAGTTGAAGTAACAGGCTTACTTGCATCTATTGGGCAGCGCATAATCGGCGGTGTGGCTAAAGTGATCATTGGGCAATTTTTCAAAGACATTGAAAAAGAAACTAAGAATCTCGTAGAGTAAAAGACTATGACGGTAAGTAAGACTTTGAAAGACCAACTATGTAAAATCTTTTTGATTAAAAACATTATGGAGGTGTGAATTATGGCGATTGAAGCCGTAAATGTCAGTGTAACAATTAATGGAGAAAAAAGATCTGCAGAAGTAGAACCACGAACACTGCTTGTACATTATATTCGTGATCATCTAAATTTAACAGGTACACATATTGGTTGTGATACGAGCCAATGTGGAGCTTGTTCGATTATGGTGAATGGCAAAGCTGTTAAGTCTTGTACAATGCTAGCTGTACAGGCAGATGGTATGGAGATCACAACTGTTGAAGGATTGGGAACAGTAGATAACTTGAATCCGATGCAAACAGGTTTCTGGGAAGAGCATGGTTTGCAATGTGGATATTGTACTCCGGGCGTTATGGTTGCGATGATGGCTTTACTTGAAGATAATCCGAATCCGACCGATGAAGAAATTCGTATGGGACTTGAAGGAGTTATTTGCCGTTGTACAGGTTATCAATTTATCGTGAACGCAGTGAAGCATGCGGCGAAATTGATGGCTGAAGGGAAAAGTCTAGTAGGGGAGGGACTTTCACAATGACAAAAAATATTGGTGCACGAATAAAAAGAAAAGAAGACCCTAAACTTCTTACTGGAAATGGTTATTTTGCGGATGATATTCAATTGCCTGGCATGTTATATGCAGCTATTTTACGAAGTCCCCATGCGCATGCAATTATTAAAAGTATAAACATTGAGAAAGCCTTAGAAGCGCCAGGTGTAGTCAAGATTTATACAGGAAAAGACTTGGAAGGTAAAATAGGACGTATTCCTTCTTCTTGGCTCGTTCCTGATTCTAATCTGAAAGAAGCACCTCAATACCCACTTGCAATTGATCGGGCGAGATATGTCGGAGACGGAATCGCACTTGTAATTGGTGAGGGACGTTATGCTGTTCGTGATGTGCTGGATTTAATTGAAGTAGAATACGAACCCCTTCCGGTTTCTGTCAAGCAAAAAGATGCCATGGCTGAAAATGCGCCCCTTGTGCACGATGATATTGAAAACAATATTGCTTTTCATTGGAAAGCCGGGGAAGTGGAAGATAAAGATATCGACGAAGCAGAAGTCGTTCTTCGCGCAAGCTTTAATGTTCAACGTGTTGCCCCAAGTCCAATAGAAACACGCTCAGCAATCGGCGAGTACAACCCAGGCAGTGGAGAATTAAAGCTTTGGTGTAGTTCGCAAAATCCTCATATTCATAGAATGGTATTGTCTGAGGTACTCAATATCTCTGAGTCAAAACTTCAAGTCGTCGTCGCAGATATGGGTGGCGGTTTCGGTGGGAAAATTGGCGTATACCCAGATGAAGCTTTAGTTGGTTATGCAGCACGTGATTTGAAAAGACCCGTTAAGTGGATCGAAGAACGAAATGAGCATTTTTCTGCCTCCAACCATGGTCGTGATGAAGTAATCGATGTTGAATTAGCAGGAACAAAAGATGGTAAGTTAACAGCTCTTCGTGTTGTGAATACAGCTAATATGGGCGCTTACTTATCTACAATGGGACCAGGTGTCTCGACGATTGACTTTGGACTGATGATTACAGGTGCATATGATATACCAAAAGCATCCTGCGAAACATTTGGTGTCTATACAAATACAACACCGACAGATGCATACCGTGGTGCTGGAAAACCAGAATCTACTTATCAGATTGAGCGTGCAATTAGTTTGTTCGCCAAGAAAATCGGAATGGACCCAATTGAAATTAGAAGGAAAAACTTTGCTAAAAAGGAAGCATTCCCTTATACAAACGCACAAGGTCTAGTTTACGATAGCGGTGATTATGAAAAACCATTGAACAAGGCGCTTGAAATGATTGATTATAAGAAGTTGCGAGAAGAGCAAGAAGCTAAGCGCAAAGAAGGCAGGCTCGTCGGTATTGGGATATCGACTTATGTTGAGCTTTGTGGATTTGGTCCTTCAGCAGTGGCTGGAGCTATTGGATTTCAGGGCGGAGTATGGGAAAACTCTACGGTTAGAGTACATCCGTCAGGCAAAGTGAACGTATACACGGGAACTTCTCCTCATGGACAAGGACATGGTACGACTTTCTCTCAAATCGTTTCTGATAAACTGGGCGTTCCAATGGAAGACATTGACTTCGTATTTAATGATACAAGAGCGATTTCAATGGGATGGGGAACGTATGGTTCACGTTCGGTAGCTGTTGGTGGCGGCGCTGTTTCGATCGCTGCAGATCGACTAGTTGATAAAGCCAAGAAAATTGCTGCGCACGAATTAGAAGTATCTGTTGAGGATATTGATTTGGCAGATGGAATCTTCCAAGTGAAAGGTGTGCCAGGACAACAACGCACATTTAAAGAAATTGCTAAATCGGCAAACTTTGCTTGGAACTTGCCAGAGGATATCGAACCGTCACTTGAAACGCAAGCATTCTTTGACCCTAGTAACTTCGTATATCCATTCGGTACGCATATTGTGGTAGTGGAAGTCGATAAAGATACAGGCGAGATAGATCTTCAACGTTATCTAGCAGTTGATGATGTTGGACGTGTCATTAACCCGCTTACGTCAGAAGGTCAAGTCCATGGTGGGATTGCTCAAGGTGTTGGGCAAGCATTATGGGAAGGTATTAGATATAGCGAAACGGGACAGTTACAATCTGGATCATTCATGGACTATGCAATGCCAAAAGCGCGATTCTTCCCACGTATTGAAACCGCTTTCACAGAAACACTTTCACCAGTTAATCCACTTGGAGCTAAGGGGATAGGTGAAACGGGCACGACAGCTTCCATTCCAGCAGTAATGAATGCCGTTGTCGATGCGTTAGAACCTTATGGTGTGACGGATATGGAAATGCCGCTAACACCTGAAAAGGTTTGGCAAGTTATTCAAAAAGGGAGGGAAACTAATTGATACCTACTCAATTCGATTACGTTCGTGCAGACTCAGTAAAACAGGCAATTGAACTTTTGCAGGACAGCAATGGCGAAGCAAAAATTATCGCAGGAGGTCATAGTCTACTTCCTATTATGAAGTTTAGAATTACAGAACCGGGAAAATTGGTTGACATCAGCCGTATTGCCGAATTGAAAGGCGTAAAAATAGAAGACGATCGAGTAATTGTAGGTGCAATGACAACGCATTATGAAGTTGCCAACGATCCTATCGTCAAGCAAAATATTCCGGTTCTAGCGGAAGCCGCTAGCCAAATTGGAGATATTCAAATTAGGAACCGTGGTACAATCGGAGGCAATATTGCCCATGGTGATCCAGTAGCTGACTTACCTGCTCCAGCGTTAGCTCTTGATGCGGAGCTGATCATTGAGGGTGAAGATGGTATGGAGGCAATGAGTGTTGATGGTTTTACACTTGGACCACTTATTACACTACTACCTGAAAATAGTATTGTAACGGCTGTTAGCTTTGAAATACCACCGTCTCATGCAAAGTCAACGTATCTGAAGTTCTTTCACCATGCAACAGGTTATCCAGTAGTAGGAGTTGCTGCTGTTACCGGTGTGAATGAGGACGGTGTAATTGATTATGCCCGAGTTGGAATTACAGGCGTCGGTGAGGTATCTTACAGGGCAAGGGCTGTAGAAGAAGCGCTTGTCGGTCAAAAAGTATCCGAAGAAGTGATTCAAGCTGCTTCAGAATTAGCCACTACAGATGGAGAAATGGGTAGCGATCTTTTCGCATCTGAACAATATCGTGAAAATTTGAGCAAAGTATACACTGCACGTGCACTAAAATCAGTGTTGCTTTAAGTAAATAGTTTTGGAAAGTTCATGAGACTTCATCATGAACTTCCAATCCTTTTTTAAATTAAGACATACGTATCAATGGGAGTGGTTGGCATGAAGGAACACAACAATTCACTAGAGGCAATTTTTGAGGATCATGGCTATATTACAGACCAACCCATTTTAACAGCTTTACATCTTGTCAAATCCCTTCAGAAACCATTATTGGTGGAAGGACCAGCAGGCGTAGGAAAGACTGAAATTGCAAAAGTCTTAGCGAAATCTTTGAATACAAAGTTAATCCGCCTCCAATGTTATGAAGGATTAGATGTGAACAATGCACTGTATGAATGGAATTATGCCAAACAAATGCTTCATATTCGTCTGACTGAAAACAGCGAAGCATCGTTAGAGAAAAGGGAAGAGGATATCTTCGGGAAAGAATTTCTCTTGACTCGCCCTATTTTAGAGGCGTTTATGGAAGAAGAGGCTCCACCAGTTTTATTAATTGATGAAGTGGATCGTGCCGATGAAGCATTTGAAGCGTTTCTTCTTGAAGCACTAGCAGAGTTTCAAATTACAATTCCAGAACTAGGAACAATCAAGGCAAAACATCGTCCTTATGTTATTTTAACTTCCAACAGAACACGTGAGCTTAGTGATGCGCTTCGTAGACGCTGTCTCTATCAATGGGTTTCTTATCCAGATTTCAAAAAAGAAACAGAGATTCTTCAAGCTCGTCTTCCCGAGATCGACAAAAGTTTAGCCATTCAAATCGCGAAGTTAATGGAAAGAATTCGTCAAATGCCACTTCAGAAAATTCCGGGCGTTGCGGAAAGTTTGGATTGGGCACAAGCACTCATCTCCATGCATCGAAGCGAGTTGAATAAAGAAACGATTCAAGAAACACTTGGATGCTTTTTGAAAAATCAAGATGATTGGGACACAGTTGATAAGGAGCTCCAACAAGGTACACTCTTGCGTTGATATGCTTATTCAAGTAGCAAAGGAGGCACCTTAATGATACAATCCGAAAAACTTTCTATCCATTTGTTATTATTTTTTCGCTATTTACGAGAAAAAAAGTTTTTGATCGGTACAAAAGAAATGAGCGATGGCCTACGAGCACTTGAATTTATTGATATATCAGATATTCAACAATTTAGGTTAGCACTGCGAATTGTACTTTGTTCGAGTAGGGCAGAGCAGGAAACTTTCGATCATGCATTCATAAAGTTCTTTTTAAATAATAATCAGGATCAACAAACTGAAGATCTCCTTCATGTTCTTACTGAGAAAAAAAGAAAGAATGAGGAAACGAACGAAGTGAATCGCACCGTTGAGTCTAAAGAAAAATCCTCAACTAGTCCTTCAATAAACAGCGCACGTCAAGACCAAATAACAGATGAGAATTCTGGAAAAGAACAAAAGAAGATGGCCATATGGACTGCTACGAATTTGATGAATAAAGATGAGCAAGACATCCAGGCATCTATTTCCTCTGCTCAGTTCGAAACAATGGAAAAGGCTGCGAAAACATTTGTTCAACAAATTAATTTAAAGCGTTTAAGACGCTATAAAGTTATGAAAAACGGGTCGAAATTCGATATCAGGCGAACGTTACGACAAAGTATCCAACTGGGAGGCTATCCGATAAAACCTGTATGGACTGGTCCTACAAAAGAAAAAGCCAATTTCATTCTACTTTGCGACAGTAGCCGTTCGATGTCTGCCTACGCGGAACCTTTTTTACAATTTGCTTATGCGATGACAAAGTGTACAAATAATGTGGAAGTATTTCTTTTTTCCACAAAATTACGACGTGTGACGGATCAATTCAAACGAACAAAACAGGATGAATTTCCGGTGCTTACGATCAAAAGAAATGAGTGGGGTGGGGGTACCTGCATAGGGGAGTCTCTCTACTCGTTCGTTCAACAATACGGGATGTATGTAAAGAAAAATACAATCGTATTTATTGCAAGCGATGGATTGGATGCTGGTGCAATTGATCACCTCCAATCTGCTATGAAAGAGATTCATCAACGTACATCAGCAGTTATTTGGCTGAATCCATTACTTAATATTGAAGGCTACGAGCCAATTGCAAGAGGTATGCAAACTGCACTTCCATATATTGATTTATTTTCAGCAGTAACAACGGCTTCATCCTTTCAACAACTAGCTCATCAGGTACAAATTCGGAGGTGAATGGAATGCAAGAGAATGCTCTAGTATATAAAGCGTTAGCCAAAACAAAAGAAATACAAAAAAAATCCGCATTGGCAACAGTTGTCCGTGTCTTTGGATCGGCATACCGAAGGGAAGGTGCAAAGATGCTTATTGATGAGGATGAAAATAGAACAGGTATGATTTCTGGCGGCTGTCTTGAATCAGACGTTGCAGAAGTCGCAAAACAAGTGATCGAATCAGGTACACCTGTTTTGAAAATGTATGACATGGATGAAGATCTTGTTTGGGGGCTAGGTTTAGGGTGCCCTGGTAAAGTCGAAATTTATATTGAACCTGTTTCATGAAATCAGAAAGTAAAGGAAGGGAATCTTATGGCTAAACAATCGGCATTTGAAGCTTGGCTTGCAAGTGTAGAAGCAGAAAAGGCTTGCGTACTGGCAACGATTTTACAAACAGAGTCACCCTTAGCGAATCAAGAATCAGGCCGTATGTTCATTTCTAGTGAAGGTGTAACCATTGGTGATCTAGGTGATAAGACAATTAACGCAAAAATTATAGCATTAGCGAATCAAAAATTAAGTGAAAAAAAACCAAAATCAGAAACGCATACATTTGTCTTGTCGGATCAACAAGAAATCAGTATCTTTATCGACGTGTACATACCGCCAGTAGATCTTATCATTTTTGGTGCTGGACATGATGCTATTCCAGTCGCAAATTACAGTGTATCACTTGGACTACGAACCACTGTCGTCGACTCTAGAGCCTTTTATAATAGTGAAGAACGCTTTCCGGGTGCGAAAATAATTGTTACAAATGAAGATGGTTATCATGAGAAAGTTAAAATAGGTAATCGAACATATATCATTGTGATGAATCACCACTTAGAAAAAGATCAAAAAACACTAGAGTTTGTATTAAATTCACAAGCACCTTACGTAGGGCTTCTAGGACCA
This sequence comes from Sporosarcina obsidiansis, assembly GCF_009651005.1. GTDB lineage: Bacteria > Bacillota > Bacilli > Bacillales_A > Planococcaceae > Sporosarcina > Sporosarcina obsidiansis. The sequence continues at coordinate 146,734 of NZ_WHVW01000005.1, read as the reverse complement.
CGTTCAAGAAGAGACCGTATGTTGGATGCACTAAAAGAAGATGGCATTGTTTTTTCAGACAATCAACTTAGCCGCTTATTTAGCCCAATTGGCTTGGATATCGGAGCTAGTTCACCCGAAGAAATTGCAATCAGTATATTAGCAGAAATAATTGCCATTAAAAATGGACATACGGGCGGATTCTTGCAAGGAGCGGAATATATTCATAACAAGTAACCAGTTCTATTTTGAGGTAAGAAAGGATGCATAATGAAACCATCTATATGCGCAATTATTCTTGCTGCTGGAACATCTAGTAGAATGGGAAAACCAAAACAACTACTTCCTTTGGGAGAGCAATCACTCTTAGAACGTACGATCCACCGTTTAGTAGATGAAGATTTTTCAGAAGTAATTGCAGTCATTGGTCACGAAGCCAAAGCGATTAAAGAGAAGATTTCTATCAAAAATGAGCGGTTTCGTTGGATAGAGAATGAAGCGTATCTTACTGGACAAAGTTCATCATTAAAGACGGGAATTGTAAGTTTGAAGGAACATCATTCACATGCAATGGTGTTTCTTGGCGATCTTCCCTTTATTTCAGATGAAACGATTCGTTTGATTTATCAAACAGGTGTAGATCGTCTGAAGGAATATGGAGAATCCTTCGTCATCCGTCCAACGTATAAAGAAGTTCCAGGACATCCCGTGTTTTTTGGGAATATAAATAGACATCACTTTGCACAACTACAAGGCGATACTGGTGGGAAATCAATCATGAAGCGTATACCTCACCACATTCTTCTTGAGGTGGAGGACGAGGGGATTTTGATGGATGTGGATTCACCGGAGGATTATGTAGAGGCAAAAAGAAGATGGAGGGGATATCATGAGTAGGTGTACAATTGACCACACACTTGAAGATGTGCGCAAGAAATTAGAAGAACAACAATCATTCCTTCCACAAGAACTATTCGGCAAATGCCAACGGTTTTTGGATGATTCATTAGATCAGACAACATTGAATGATATATTTCATTTACTGAAGAAGTATGATTTGGCTTCTGAAGAAGTAAGAGAAGAGCGAAATGCTAGTTTGCGTCAGATTGTATGAATATGATAATTTTTGCAGTGAATGATTCATCTGAAATCAACGAAGTAGATATTTAAGAATCAGCAGGCTCAAAAATTAAAAGCTTTTTTTGAAGAAGATACAGATATAGCTTTAATTAAAGCAACAGATTTAAAATACGTAGCGGATCAGTGGGAAAGCTTTTCAGATCAAAAGCGACCTGTATTTAATTTGCAAATTTTTAATATGACAGGTGAGTTGACATGAAATATGCTGTTGAGCCGTATGAAATGGGCGCTTAAAGTGACTTCCAAAGTGTAAGTAAGGAAGAATGGTACTGATTATAATAGGTCAGATCCAAAGGCAATTCTGAATTAGACAGGGGCATTGTTAGTGGCAAGAACAAGCAAGCGCATCCAGAATGCCTGATATAGGCTATATGAAATACAGCTGCTCAATAGATTTAAAGCATCAACTTCCTATTTGGGAGTTGGTGTTTTTTGTTATTTTGAAGGCGGTTTGACATTTTTTTATTATGCAAACTAATGGAGACAAGCAACACACTAGTCGAATCCGCCATCGAAATAGACGATGATATTATGCGGCCCCGTCTCGATCCCTTACATATAGCCTTCACTTCCTTAAGTCACCACGAACTGTCATGCTAATCAATGAACATTATTCGCTTTGAACGATCAGTCTTTTCTAAATCCTCAGCAATTAAAACTACCTGTTCTGCCGACATTTCTTCAGACTTGAAGAACATTTCTTTTCCCTTTGGAGATCTATTCGTACATTTGATCAGAACCGTCATGGCAACCCACTCCGACATCATCAGTTTAGCACTTATAGAACGTTTTAAAGCCTTCGCGTACCCAGATGAAAAATAGCTAGGGTATATGTTCAAGGTACAAATGATTTGTATGAATGATAGAATAGTGGTTATAGCATATGGAGTTTCATTGAAAGGGTATTCAGACATCCTGCTTTTTTTGCATAACTTTACTATAATTAATTTGAGAGAACCTATAAACTTTTAGGAAGATAGATTCCGTATACGAACAGAGGAGAGATGGTCAATGTTTTCAAATGAAGAAAAAGATGCGATCTATAAAGTTATTTATAATAGGAGAGATGTGCGAAGTTTTTTACCGACTCCTATTCCTCAAGGCGCGATACATAACATATTGAATGCAGCTCATCAGGCACCTTCAGTCGGATTCATGCAACCTTGGAATTTCATCGTCATTTCATCCAACGAGACGAAAGAAAAATTAGCATGGGCGGCGGACAAAGAAAGACGGGCGTTAGCTATTCATTATGAAGACGAAGGGGAGAAAGAGACGAAATTCCTTGGCCTAAAAGTGGAGGGGTTGAAGGAAGCGCCGATTACTATTTGTGTAACATGTGATCCTACGCGTGGCGGTTCGCATGTGTTAGGTCGCAACTCCATTCCAGAAACGGATATTCTGTCAACTGCCTGTGCCATCCAAAATATGTGGTTGGCAGCATGTGCAGAAGGACTCGCGATGGGATGGGTGAGTTTTTATAAGAAGAATGACGTTCGAGATATCTTGGAAATACCGCCTCATGTTGAACCCATTGCTCTTTTGTCTATTGGCTACACGGAGAATTATCCGATAGCGCCTATATTGGAGACTGCCAATTGGGAGAAAAGACGAACATTGGATGATCTGATTTTTAAAGATAAGTGGGATAATGAATAAGGATAGACAAAAAATCCCGAGCAATCCCGAACTCATGCCGCCGTTCAAGTGTGTAGGTAAAAACGATATCTGTGTGAGAAACAAACACGAATGTTAAAACAATCATGAAAGTTTCATACACAGGAACCTTTAATAAATAGGGATACATTACCCTTTGTTATTCTAACTAAAGTGTTCAATAGAAATTTTATATTTCTGTTTATATCAAGTACAATCTTCTTTTTTGTATTCCTAGGTGGTGCTATAACTATATAGTCTCCGATATGGAGGAGTGAATAGGTACCCGCGCAAAATTGTTTCGTGCGCAGGTACCTATTTATTTCGTAGGTTCAAGTGTCATCCAAGCACTGGACCAGTTCTCAATTTCTTTTAATACAGGTTCCAAGGCATATCCTTTTTCTGTTAAGGAGTATTGAATCATGACGGGTGTTTCCGGAATGACCTCCCGTTTAACGACGCCTTGCTGTTCTAGGTCCTTTAATCGATCTGATAATACTTTGCCACTGATACCTACAGCCGCTTGAATTTCGCTAAACCGCTGAGTCCCTGACAATAGCTGATAAATGACCAAAGCAGTCCATCTCTGACTCAGGAGGGAGATTGCTTTTTCAAATTTCGGGCAAATGGATGATGGTTTCATATTGTATACACCTCACTGTAATATTACTATACCATAAAATATAATTCACTAATAAAATAATACATAGTTACTTGCAATTTGTTAATAATAATTATATAGTTAGTTACATAAAGTAACTTAAATAAAGGGACACTCATTAGCATGTTTTATAAGCGCTATTATTGTAGAAGAAATATTACGAGGAGGACGATTATGGAATTTCATTCAGCACCTAAAACTTTTGTCGGTCATGTCAACATTATAGTGGAGGATTTGGAGCGCTCACTTATGTTTTATCAGGAGATACTTGGTTTTGATGTGATGGAAAGAAGTGCTACAACTGCTAAGCTTACAGCGGATGGAACGACTAGTTTTTTGTCATTGCAGCAACCAGAACATGTAATACGGAAGCAGGGGAGAACAACAGGGTTATATCATTTTGCAATTTTATTGCCGAAAAGATCGGATTTAGCTGATGTTGTCATACGTTTGATGAAAAAGGGAATCCCATTCGGCTCTGCAGATCATCTAGTAAGCGAGGCAGTGTATCTCAATGACCCTGATGGAAATGGAATTGAAATATACATTGATCGGGCCCCATCTGAATGGATCTGGCAAGGAGAAGAAGTCCAGATGACAGTGGATCCGCTCGATATCGAAAATCTAGTGGAGCGTGGTGGCCTGGAGAGTTCTTGGAAAGGAATGGCAAAGGGAGCGGTAATGGGGCATATCCATTTACATGTAGCTGAACTAGAGAAAACAGAGGAGTTTTATGTGAAGGGGCTGGGATTTGACGTGGTAAATCGCTATGGTGGACAAGCGCTATTCCTTTCTACAGGAAAGTACCATCATCATATCGCTGTAAATACTTGGAATGGACCTGGAGCACCAACGCCTCCACCTCATAGCGTAGGCTTACATTCCTTTACACTTGTTTATCCAAATGAAGAGGTTCGTTCTCAAGTTGTCGCAGATTTACAACGGCTGGGGGCTAGTGTTAGAAAAGAGGAGCCACACTTTATCACCTGTGATCCTTCGGGACATTGCGTCATATTAGCAATAGGATGATAGGCGCTGTGTAATAAAAAACTTCAAACACTCATTTAACATATCTTTCTGTACAGAAAGATATGTTAACAAGACTTCTCATTCATTCGGTGAATTCGTAGAGGTCTTTTTTTATTGACTGGAATGCAAAATTTTTTAGTGTAAGTTTCTCTGTATGAACGTGTAAACCTATCCTATTGTTTGGTGTGCAGATACCTATCAAATAAGGATTTTTTAAGGAGTTTGCTCTTTTTCGTTATACCTTTTAATAAAAGGGGAAGATAGGTAACGAAAGGAGATGTATAGGTATGAAAAAACAATTACTGACGCTAAGTGCTACCCTTACTCTTGTTCTGGCAGGATGCGGAGAGGCAGACACTACAGAAAAGAAACCAGAAACGAGTCTAGAAACGCCTTCAGACAGCATGAAAGGTATGGATCATTCGAGTGTTGGCAGTGTGCCTGAAGGTCTAAAAGCTGCTAAAAATCCGACCTATCCAGTTGGCAGCGAAGCGATCATTCATACCGATCATATGGAAGGAATGGATGGCGCTAAAGCTACCATTGTTGGTGCATATGACACAACAGCTTACTCGATCAATTACACGCCGACAGATAGCGGTGAAAAAGTGACAGACCATAAATGGGTAATCCACGAAGAACTTAAAGATCCAGAGGCTCCGCCTTTAGAAAAAGGCACCGATGTCACGTCTCTTGCTGATCATATGAAGGGCATGGAAGGGGCAAATGCGGATATCGAATCTGCCCAGAAGACAACGGTCTACATGATTAACTATATCCCCACTACTGGTGGAGAAGAGGTCACGAACCATAAATGGGTGACGGAAGAGGAATTATCGAAAGAATAAAGTGTGTGCATTATAAAAAGAAGAGGTACACTTCAGTTAGCTATATAACTCTGTTCCATTTTTAAATGTTGTTACAAAGATAGATATAGATTAAATAAACATATATGTTTGTACATGTTTTCTAGGCGACGTTAGTGGTCAGGTACCTGGCGCAGAGACGATTCATAATTCGATAGGTGTCCTGGTACTTTTTATTACATTAAAAATAACGTACAGAAGAATTGATTAAGAGTAGTAAATTTGCTACTATATTTGCGAACGTATATTCTTGGTGCGGATGATAAACGAGGAGGCCTATTATGAAAAATCAACGGAAGATAGTTTTGTTCATTGCTCAAAGCTTAGATGGATATATCGCTACAAAAGAAGACTCTCTTGATTGGTTATTTAAAGTTGAGGGTGAAGGGGATAATGGGTATTCTGAATTCTTAGAAACGGTAGATACTGTATTAATGGGAAAAAGGACGTATGATTGGGTAATGAAACAAGAAAAAGGTCAATTTCCCTATCAAAATAAATATTGTTACGTTTTTTCCAGGTCAGTAATAGATGATACAAACGAAGTTACATTTGTAAATGAAGACATTGTGAACTTTACTGATAACTTAAAAAAAGAAGAAGGGAAAAATATCTGGATAGTTGGTGGTGGAGACATACTACATACATTTTTAAAAGAAAAGTTAGTCGATGAACTGATTTTGACAGTTGCACCAACGATCATCGGAGAGGGAATTCCTTTATTTAAAATAGGCGACTATCAGCTAGATCTTTCTTTAGTAGGTACTAGAACTTTTAATCAATTTGTTGAATTACATTACATAGTAAAAAAATAATCACAAATGCGCTGCAACTATAAGGAGCGATGGCGAAACAATTATTAGCTGAAAATGATCAAACTATTTTATAAAACCAAAACATAATTTTTTAAAAAGGTCCATTTTCATCACCTATTAGCAAAATAGTAAAACTGTATTCTATGAAATAGTGGTAGTAGTTATTGTCAGATACTAGGATTTCATAACTCCTCATCATTAAATGAAGTATGTGTATAAATTTTGCAATAATTGAGAGCACGACATTGTCATTGAGAAATTCGTGGCGGATGGTCCTCTTCCATAAGCACTCTGTTTAGAAGGGGGGAGGAGGGTTCGAGAATTTCTTACATGTCATGAGTGATCCCTCTCATATTGACCATCCGTTTATGAAAGGATAGGCAGAAGATCAGTTACACAGGGAGTTTGACATGAAATTTGTGAATAGGCGATGAAAAGACTTTAATTGAATTGGAGGCTTGATTAAGATTCCAGATCAACTAATTTAAACAGGATTATTGAGTCATCGGTTAAAGAGATCATCATATGTTGGGGAAACTTGGTGTAAAATCCCTTTTTGATGCAACTGACATCTGTAAAACACACTAGTATTGCACACAGATAACAAGAAAGTGAAAAACAACACAATATAGAAGTAACATTTTCTTGAACCATAATGAAATTTGCTTTAGAATAAACAAAAAAGATAGAAGAACTAGAACGCTTCTTTTTTGCAGCCTTTACCGTTATGGTAGTGGTTGTTCAATCTAATTTCGTCCGAGGACCACCCTTTTGCTTCTTTAGGCGCGGGGGTGGTTTTGTCTGTATATAGCGTAATTTAATTAATGAAGGGATTTGAATTTGAATATGAAAGAAAACTTTTGGCGTGATTTACCGCGTCCGTTTTTTATATTGGCACCGATGGAGGATGTAACAGATGTCGTGTTCCGTCATGTAGTTGCTGAAGCTGCACGTCCTGATGTATTTTTCACGGAATTTACGAATACGGAAAGTTTTTGTCATCCGGAGGGAATTTTTAGTGTGCGCGGGCGTTTGGCGTTTACAGAAGACGAACAGCCGATTGTCGCTCATATTTGGGGAGACAAGCCCGAGCATTTTCGGGAAATGAGTATTGGGATGGCGGAAATGGGCTTTAAGGGGTTAGATGTCAATATGGGCTGCCCTGTTCCCAACGTGGCTTCAAAAGGAAAGGGAAGTGGTTTGATTCGTCATCCTGAAACAGCCGCAGCAATCATTCAAGCCGCAAAAGCAGGTGGATTGCCTGTCAGTGTAAAGACGCGTCTAGGCTACACGGATGTGGATGAGTGGCGTGACTGGTTAACGCATGTGTTGAAACAGGATATTGCCAACCTGTCGATTCATTTGCGCACTCGTAAGGAAATGAGCAACTACCCTGCGCATTGGGACTTAATCCCGGAGATCAAGAAACTTCGTGATGAAATAGCGCCAGATACACTGTTGACAATTAACGGGGATATTCCCGACCGTCAGACGGGTATGGAGCTCGTCGAAAAATACGGTGTGGATGGAGTGATGATTGCACGGGGAGTCTTCACCAACCCTTTTGCCTTTGAAAAGGAAAAAAGAGAGCATAGCAGTGAAGAGTTGCTTGATCTTTTACGGCTGCATCTGGATCTCCATGATAAATACTCAACAGAATTGGAACCCCGTCTTTTCAAACCGCTTCGTCGTTTTTTCAAGATCTATGTCAAAGGATTTCGGGGAGCGGCTGAATTGAGAAATCAATTGATGGATACAAATTCCACTGACGAAGTACGTGCCTTGCTGAAAGAACTCGATTTATAATGCAAAAGATACCAGATCCTAAAACAATGCAGCATTGTTTCGGGACCTGGTATTTTATCGATATTCTGACTCCTTCTCTCAAAGGGAGTCATTCAGTTCTTGTACCTCAATTTAAAGCTTCCTCTACAAGCACATCTCAAAACTTCGCATCGTCCAAATAGAGGAACCTATGTTATACTTAACCCATAAAAAGAAAAAACCAATACGCTGTTTTAACGGGAGAAGGTGAGACACTATTATGATTGAAGCAAAAGATTCTGCTGAAGAAATTAAAGAACTGAGAGAAAAGATAAAAGTATACGAAAAACTGATTGAGGACTTGTCTGCTCCGATTATCCCTTCTATCTTGCCGGAAACGATTTTAGTCCCTCTTACCGGAGCCCTTTCAGTTGAGCGCTTTATGCATATCCAAGATAAGATCGTTCAAAGAATCGCTTCCAATGCAGTTCATACAGTGATCATTGATTTTACCGAGATCGGTACACTAGAAGTTGAGGAAAAGATGGGATATGAGCCTTTAAGTGAAAAAATTCATGAGTTAGTCAGCGTGTTGAAGCTGATGGGCACTGAAACGCTCTTTGTAGGGTTTTCACCGGTCTTTGCGCAGCATTTAATCCTGTCGAATGTTTCTGACTTTAATAAGATCCAAGCGTTTACAACTTTCCGTATGGGTCTTCAATATATAATGAAACAAACAGGGATGGAGATTGTTGAAAAGAAGTAAGGGGCAATTCGATTGATGTTTGTTTATTAGCATTGCATATAAAACATGTATATCAATTTATGTTTATTTATATCCTAACTATCTTCTTGGCATGATAAACAAACATGAATGTTTAACCATCCATGTTTGTTGAAATTTCGTAAATGTCTAGTTGAACAACACGGTTCTGGTGCAGGTACTACATACAAAAAACATCACAATAATAACCTAAGATACTTTTCAAAATTAACCCCTGCCGCAGTAGGGGTTTTTTCCACGTATGCATCCTGAATAGCTGCTGTTAAAAACGTTTCCGCAAGCCGGATTGCCTGTGAAATGTCTTCCCCACGCATGAGACTACCCATTAGTACAGATGCAAATAAATCGCCAGTGCCAGAGTAACTTTTACCATTGAAAGGTGAACAACTATAGATAGATTGTACATCGTCTATATACATATTTCCGATCATCTGCGTATCTTTTTGTTCGGATGGTGGATCGATTCCGGTAATAATAACATGTGCACCAGTTTCTTGCCTCAGTTGTTGGCCTGCCTCTTGTATCGCTTGTAAAAAGTCTTTTTCATTTGTATAGCGGTAAAGCGAATCGTACGATAATCCTGTCAGTAAGCAACACTCTGTTACATTTGGTGTAATGATATCTGCCTGTCTGACCAGTTCCTTCATCTGTGTTAGTAAGTCATCATCAAAGTTTGTATACGCATTTCCTATATCCCCCATCACAGGGTCAACAAGCAAAAGGGTGTCTTCTTGATAGAATGTATCTAAAAACCGAAAGATATGGTTGATTTGCTCTTTTCTGGTAATGAAACCGGTATGGATTCCATCAAAGCTCTCCTGCATCCTGTCCCACTCTTCTATGAAAAGCGGCATATTAGCTGTTAAATCCTCGCAGAAGAAACTAGGGTATTCCGTTTGTGCAGATAAGATGGCTGTCGGCAATGGGCATGCTTGGACACCCATTACTGAAAGCACAGGGATGGCAGCTGTCAAAGAGCATTTACCGAATGATGACAGGTCTTGTATAACAGCGACTTTTTTCATAACTTCCTCCGTATATGTATGTAGTGAATTTATTTCATCATACCATACAATATTTTTTAGTAGGGAAAGGTGCCTGTGAAAAAACATCATGAAGGTTCTGACATTCACATTTCTTAAAATAGTCGTGAATGCTTCAACAAACATAATAGTTTTTTGTATAGGTTCTAACTGAATGTACCCATGTCTATACAAGCGTGATAGTGTTCCGGTTTGTGATCACGCTGGTATAATAGAAAATAGAGTAATGTTGTGGGTTTGCTTAACGTACATGGATAATTAGAAAATATGAACGTAAAGGAGTTTTCCTATGAGTAAACATATAGCTTTTATAGATGTAGAGACAACAGGAATGAGTTCGGCAACTAGTGAAGTGATCGAATTAGGGATCATGTTAGGAGAATATGAAAACAACCGTATTAGTAGGATTGCAGAGGAGTATTGTGAATTCCAGGAACCGTTCTTTTCTATTCCTTCAACGATTACGAATATCACGGGGATTCATGACAATATGGTACGTGGGAAAGTTCTCGATTTAGATAAAATCCTCTCCATTCTTCAAAAAGCAGACGGAATAATTGCACATAATGCTACTTTCGATAGAGGGTTTGTTAGTAAATTATTACCTGAGACTTTGGAGATGGATTGGTATTGTTCTGTTAGACAAATCAAGTGGAAAGAATATGGTTTTGAAAATGGCAAGCTACAGCAATTATTGAGATCACATCGTATTGACGTGAAGCATGCACATAGAGCGCTCGATGATGCGAAGAACCTAGCTACTTTACTGAATTTTTCTCATCCGCTTTTAGCAACAGACGCTACGTACATCTCCTATCTAATGGATAAGAATCCTCTAAAAAAGCCCGTAAATCTGCGGAATTAGTCAAAAGGTATTAGTGAGAAAACCAGACATAAAAGTTACAACATCCAATTTTGTTTCATATCATCTTTCTCAACACATACTGATGATGCAGTAACTATTAGCAGTTTAGTTCTTAAATTAGTAGTAGTGAAAACAATAAGGGAGAATTTACTATGGCACAGAAAAATAAAGAGTTGTCATTAGAACAACGTGAAGAACTATTTGGAACTTTGAAAGCTCGTTTTGAGAAAAACATGAACCGTCATCTAGGCCTTGACTGGACTAACATCCAAGAAAAGTTGGAAGATACTACTGAAAAACTGTGGTCGCTCAATGAAATGGAAGTAACTGGCGGTGAACCAGATGTTGTAGGTTATGATGAAAAGAAGGATGAATATATTTTTTATGATTGTTCAGCGGAAAGTCCTAAAGGCCGCAGAAGTATTTGTTACGACCGTGAAGCGTTAGAGTCCAGGAAAAAACACAAACCAGAAAATAACGCGCTTGATATGGCGGCTGATATGGGTATAGAACTTTTAACTGAAGAACAATATCGTCAATTGCAGGAAAGGGGGAGCTTCGATATGAAAACTTCAAGTTGGGTGCAAACGCCTGCTAGTATTAGAGAGCTTGGCGGGGCACTCTTTTGCGATCGTCGCTACGATACGGTCTTTGTCTACCACAATGGAGCAGAGTCTTATTATGCTACAAGGGGTTTCCGTGGCTCACTTAGGATATAAATTTTGCTCTGAGAGTTTAAACATGCTCTGATTCACTTCATCGGATAGGCATTCAACTTCTAAAACAAGTGAGTGCCGTAAACCATAACTTTCATTCCTCTACTATGGTATTGGTATACGTTAGCAAATATTTATAGCAAGCCCATTTATAAGAAAACCAGCGTGATTACACAAATCTGTGTAATCACGCTGGTTTTTTAATAACTTGTAAAAGTTGAAGACTTCATTTATTTAGCGTGTAAGCTGGCTTCGTGTTAGAGACTTCTATGTCGACCTTCTTTTTCTCTTCCCACTTATTTAAGATAACTGCATTCGCTGTGTTCCCGAACACGTTTAACAATGTTCTGAAACCATCCGTCAGACGATCCACACCTGCTACAAGTGCAATGCCAGCAAGTGGCAGACCAGCTGCAGTAAGAACTGTTGACATCATGATAATACCTGCGCCTGGCACGCCTGCTGTACTAAATGAAACGACCAGTGCACTAATAATAAGCGCTACAATTTGCGTTCCACTTAAATGAACATCAAATAATTGAGCTACAAACAATGCGTTGAATGTTTGTAAAATACAAGCACCATCACGTTTCAGTGCAGTTCCTAAAGGGATTGCAAAACCTGCGATGTCTTCCTGCATTTTAAAAGCTTTTTTTGCATTTTCGATAGCGACTGGTAATGCAGCATTTGAGCTAGCTGTACCAAAAGCTATACCGAATGTAGGCTGGAAGCTTTTCCAAAAATGTTTAGGGGAAATGTGTAATAGGCTTAAGATAATGAAGTAAGCAATCATCATCAAGGCTAATGCCACGAGTAAACCGATAATATAGACGAATAATTTCTGTACAATGTCAAGGCCTTGGGTAGCGATAACCGAGCTGATTAAGGCGAAAACCCCAATCGGTGACAATTTTAGAACGAGTAGAGTAATTTTCTCGACGATTGAATGAACGCTTTCGATAAAGGACAGGAAAGGTTTTGCATGGCTTCCGGCCATTCGAATACCTATGACAATTAGGACAGCGGTGAAAATAATTTGTAGCAAATTGCCGGTAGCAAACGCTTCAAATGGGTTGGTAGGGACAATCGAAATAAGCCAATCAATAATTCCTTGTCCTTCCTTCGCCTCTGTGGATGCCACGTCTCCTAGATTACCAACCATTTTGCCTGGCTTTAGAACATAGGCAGTGACATAACCGATTACGAGTGCAAGGATGCTAGTGGTGACATATAAAAATAGTAGTTTTCCTGTCAATCGTCCAACTTTTTCTGAGTTGCCAATACTAGAAAAACCAACAACTAATGACGTGAATACGATAGGTACTACCACGAACTGGATTAGATTCAAGAAGACTTTACCAACTGGCGATAATACATATTCATTAAGTTGCGGTACAGTTTGGGGGGAAAATACATTCAAGATGAATCCAAAAATAATTCCAAGGATTAAACCAACTGTAATTCTTGTGGATAGCTTCAAGTCTAACAACTCCTATAAATCATACTGGTTATATAGGATTAATATATGGGAGTCTGCTCTTTTTGTCAATAAAATTTATTTAAGGAGAATTAACGCTTTGTAATATATAAGACGTGTAATAGAGACCAGGACACGAGCGAGTGAATGAGATTTTTCCGTTCCAATTATTATCATCTAAGTGCCATACTCATTTTGCGTTCAACAACGACCTGAACTTAACAGCATGGTGATGGACGAGCATGAAGGAAGGACGTATATAGCCTATCAATGTAGCTAGATCGGTTTGAGTTGGGCCAGCATGAAGAATGTGAGTTCCTCTACTGTTCTGTCATATCTCATAGAATCAGGCTGTCACTGAAAGCAAGTACTGACATTCTGGACTATCTCTGTCTTTTACTACTGAGAGAGACATGCTTGTATAAAAAGCGACTTATGTACACAAATTACACGTATGAGTTCTTTCTAATAATTATTTTTTTGCATAACAAATGTTGTCTTGTTTTTTATTTTAAAGTAGTCTATTATTGGAATCGATTACGCAAGCAAATAAACAATCCTTGTGAATTGCATAACCTTGCTTGTAATTAGGTAACCGGTTACATATTTTTTCCTAAAAGGAGGAACAAGAAATGAAAAAAATTCCTATAATCATAGACACAGATCCTGGTATTGATGATGCGGCTGCAATTGGTTTAGCTACACATTGTGAAGAACTTGATATTAAGCTAATTACAACTGTAACAGGTAATGTAGACATCAATAAAACAACTGAAAATGCTTTGAAATTATTAACTTTCTTTGATAAAGATATTCCTGTGGCACGTGGCATGGAGACACCGTTGTTACAACCAGTTTACGGTAGTGAAGTGCATGGCGAGTCAGGAATGGATGGCTTTGACTTTAAAGCAAGTACGCATTCTGTAATAAAAGAACACGCTGTAGAAGCAATTCGTCAACTATTAGAAAACCATGATGAAAAAATTACAATTGTTCCAATCGGTCCCTTAACTAATATTGCGATGCTTTTATTACTGTATCCTAAGTTGAAAAGTAAAATAGATAAAATTGTATTAATGGGTGGCTCTTTGTCGGGTGGAAATATGAATGGCCCTGCCGAATTTAATATATGGGCTGATCCACATGCTGCTAAAATTGTATTTGAGTCAGAAATAGATGTTATAATGATCGGTTTGGATGTTACAAACCAAGCGCTTATTGGTGAAGAAGAATTATCAGCCGCTATCAAACGCGGTAATAAAACGGCAGAAATGTTTAACGCTATCTTCCAGCATTATCGCGATGGAGATATGGAAAACGGAGTTGTGATGCATGATTCATGTGCTATTGCTTATCTACTGAATCCAGAAATGTTCACAGTCGAAAGAAAGCATGTGAAAGTAGTAACAAGTGGTCCAGCAAGTGGTATGACAATGGAGATGTTTGAGGAATTAGAAACCAACGTAAGTGTTGCGACGGATATAGATTCAGCGTTATTTCAAGAGTGGTTTATTACGATTCTAGATAAAATGTTGTAATGGTCTTTAGTAAGTATAAGATATTGTATTCCCAATGTGTAACCGATTACACATTGGGAATACAAAACATTAGTTAGTAAACAGCTAAAGAGGTGACGATAATGAAGTATTTGATTTTTGTAGTGTGTTTAGTAACTATTTTCCTATTGGCTTATCTCGTTAGTTTTGATCGGAAAATGGTGAAAAAGAAGCTAACTACCATTTTTATAATTTTAGGTATTCAAATTCTGCTAGCGTTTATATTACTTCATACAACCCTTGGAATTACGGTAATCGGTGCAGCAGGAAAAGTCTTTGAAAAGTTATTAGGGTATGCCAATGTAGGAATCGAATTTGTTTTTGGCGGCATGATTGAAGGAGAGATGGCGCTATTTTTATTAACAGCACTTATGCCAATCGTCTTTATTTGTGCATTACTAGGTGTTTTGCATTACTTTAAAATTTTACCGATGTTTATTAAAATTACAGGGTATTTATTAAACAAAATTAGTAGATTAGGAAAAGTGGAATCATACAGTGCAATTAGTGCCGTTATAATTGGTATGACAGCAATATTTGTGTCAATTTAAGACTTGCTTCCTAAGTTAGGGAAAAGAAGAATGTATACAGTTGCCGCATGTTCTATTTCAACAGTAGACTTAAGTATTGTTGGCGCTTATATGAATATGATTGAGCCTAAATATGTGATTTTGGCTATCATCTTAAACTTATTTAGTGTGTTTGTGATCATTTCAATTATTAATCCTTATGAGGTCAGTGAAGAAGACGACGCCATTGCAGATCTAAGTAATCAAGAAAAAGATGAAAGAGGATTTTTCGAGGTGCTTTCTGATTATATGATGGATGGTTTTAATTTAGTTCTGGCTATTGTGGCGATGTTACTCGGTTTTATCGCATTGATCGCATTATTAAATGGGATATTTGATAGTATCTTCGGAATGGACTTACAAACAATTTTGGGTTATGTATTTTCTCCAATTGCATTTTTATTGGGTGTGCCTTGGCAAGATGCAGGGCGTTTTGGAGCGTTAATTGCAACCAAAATCTTGTCGAATGAATTTGTTGCCATGATGAGCTTTATGGATATGAAAGGTCTTTCTGAACGTTCGATTGGTATTATTTCAGTCTTCTTAGTATCGTTTGCTAACTTCGGTTCAATTGGTATGATTATTGGTGCATTAAAAGGATTGAACCCAGAACAAAGTAAAGTAGTGGCCGGTTTTAGTTTGCGCCTGTTATATGGAGCCACATTAGTGAGTTTCTTATCGGCTGCTATTGTTGGTTTAATATTATAAAACGTATGATCATTATAAAGTCCACCTGAATTTGGGTGGACTCTGTGATGATGTTCACCGCCTACTCATTATTGCTCATTTGTTAAATTCTCTTCCATATGCTTTAGTTATTCTCCGCATAAGCAATAATTCCTCTGGTAAAATTCCGCTTAACATCTTCTGTCTATGCTCTTTCCAAATTATAGGTCCTTGAAGTTGTATTCCTTTCTCTGTGAGATACACATTGGATATACGGTGATCTGACTTATCTTGCTTGCGATATATAATGTGATTCTGTTCCAGTCTTCTTAGCATATTGCTTACGGTGGATGCTTCAGAACCCATTTTATGTCCCAATTGAGATTGGACAATACTATCATTCTCCTATAAATGGAATAATGCGAGCTCTTGTCCGATGTGCAAACCTAACTTTCTAAGTTGTTGGGCATATTTCTTTCGCGTTTGAATGGCGATTGTTTGTAGTAGGATACGAATTTCACTTTCTATCATGGTCATTCCTCCGAAGCTCATTAGTACGCTAAATTACCTGAACTTCTGTTCAAAGTAGACTACTCTAAAGTTTATTTGACTTTTTAATATGCATACGATTTAATTAGCTTGCTAACTAATTGCTGAATTTGTTGTATGTTGAAACTGGGGGAGATCTTTATGGATAACATCGCTCTGTCTAACATCGAGCAAGAAGTAGTAGCTGTCATTATCGGTGCCTCACTTTCCGGACTTATGACGGTAATTGCATTTGCGCGAGAGGGGGAACGTACTGGAGCTGATCTTTCAAGTGGATGGTGGAACTTTTGGTCAATCGGAAACAGCGAGATATGTAAGAAAGCTAGTCTCAGCAGGTCTTATCATTTCCGTTGGCGTGATGGTACTTGTTTAACTAATAAAAAAGAGCCCGACTGCTATAAAAGAAGTATAAACCAGTTCGCTATAGTGCATCAAAAGTCTGTCTTGAAAAGTCAAAACAACTTTGAAGTGACAGCCTTTTGATGTGCATGAGCAGAGAAATAGAGGAACGAGCCGAAATAGCATTGAATCGCACCAAAGTGTCGTTGAACTGCACTAAAAACTCTCGAAACGGCACATTAGTCAAATCGCACCGATCCAGGCCACTCACCGAATAGTCCTTCTACCTAGCAACTGATTTGGATGAACGAAAAGTTTTCTCTTGCAAAAAAGAGTCGGCTGGAGAGTTAGTTGAAAATGACTTCTCACACCGATCCTTTGTTCTACCGCGCGTATAAACAATTCTCTTCATACGGTGTCTCTCTTTCATCTCAATCATCTATTTTCCAAACAACCGAAAAAATCTTTTTCTTTCCAGCATTACTAGAACAAAAAAGGGTAAGTATATGAATAGGTTTCAGAAACATCAATTGTATGGTTCAGACTCCAGTAGAAGTTGTTATAAACAGTTTTTTAACTATGGAAAGAAGTGATTACATGAAGACAGTTATACAAAAAAAGAACGATAAACTTAGGATGCTGTTCCAAGGTCTATTAGTTATTCTTGGATCTATGCTAACAGCGTATGGGCTTGAATCAGTACTAATTCCAAACAATGTGTCTGATGGGGGCGTAACAGGACTAAGTATTGTGGGTTCACAGCTGTTTGGACTGCCACTAGGTGTTCTAATAGGTATATTGAATATCCCATTCATTTATTTAGGGTACAAACAGGTTGGTAAAAGTTTTGCGGTTTATTCGTTGATTGGTATTACTTCATTAGCAATTAGCACTAGCTTAATGGACCAAGTACCTACTATTATTCAGGGAGATACGTTGTTAGTGACCGTTGTGGGAGGTATTATCATCGGTACTGGAATGGGGCTTGCTTTGCGTAATGGTGGAGCTTTAGATGGTATTGATATGTTAGCTGTACTACTTTCCCGAAAATTACCGTTTGGGACGAGTGATTTGATCTTGTTTTTAAATCTCTTTGTCTTTATCGTCGTATCGACGGTATTTGGGCTTACAGGTGCCATTCTATCCGCGATTGCTTATTTTATTGCGTCTAAAGTAATTCATATTATTGAAGTAGGCTTAAGTGGTTCCAAAACGTTTAAAATCATTACAGATCAGCCCGAATTAATGGTAGAAACGATTCGTGATCGTTTAGGACGTGGCGCCACCTATCAGCTTGTCCAAGGCAGCTATACCAATGAAAAGTATAAGGAAATCACTTGTGTCATCAATCGATTGGAAGATAGTAAAATGAAAGAAATTATTCGAGAAATTGATAAGAATGCCTTTATCACGGTGTATGACGTAGCAGAAGTTAAAGGTGGTAGTTTTAAAAAGAATGACATTCACTAGGGGTAGCCACTTGATTCACAACATCTTGATCCAGAAGGAAATTATTTTACCGTCATGCAAAAGAGTGAATAGCAGCTCCCGGTTATGGCTAGAATATGCATAATGAAATAGTGGAAAATCTAGTGGGAGTGTGTATAAATGGGTCACGTGTTACCTTTTTTAATGTTTCAGGACGGCAAAGCAGAAGAGGCGATGAACTACTATACTTCACTCATTACGGACTCTGAAATTTTAAGTGTTTCTCGATATCCCGAGGGTAAAATAGGTAAAGAAGGTACCGTAATGAAAGGGGTATTTTCGCTAAAAGGGCAAGAATTTATGTGTAATGACAGTACGTTTTCGCATGAGTTTTCCTTTTCACCTTCCTATTCTATATTTATTTCATGTGATTCCATGCAGGAAATCACTTATTTATATGAAAACCTGGTCAATAATGGCCAAGCCTTGATCACTTTGGATACATATGGATTCAGCAGACAATTTGCATGGGTTAGTGATCGATTTGGAATGTCGTGGCAATTAAATCTGCCGTATGAGTGACGAATGATTTATTTATACCGTAACGTATGAACTAATTCGAGAAGTGAGTGTGGATTCCTTTGGCCTATAATGGTATAGTGTTAAATGGGTTGAAAGGAGTGTTTGCTTTGAATGCACAAGAACTGATTAAAGTCATCAATACATGTGTTGACGAATTAGATTTTATATCTGCCAGAAAGTATATGGAAGAGAACAAAGAGTTGTTAAAACGAAGTAAGCATCGATTAAATCGAAATGCACAAGATCTGCTTGAGTTTGTCGTGACGAAAAGTGAGAACCAGTTGGATCCAAAAGAAATCCATGCGATCCACGCAATTAATAACTATGCCTCCAACTTTGATATTCGTGCGCTCAAATTGATTGTGAAAGACAAAGCAGCGTTAATCAGCAGAAAAGATACACTTACATATTTGAATGAAGATGCGAAAGCGATATTGGAGAGCATGCGTGTTGTGAGCTTAAACGCTTAGTAAGTAAGCATTCGATTCAATAGGATCAAAAAATCCCTCTACAGTCTAGATACAGATGTAGAGGGATTTTGTATTGGAGGTTAAGTATTATGTAAGCGCTAGGGACTGAGGCGGATAAACGACATTCCTTTTGACTGAAGTATAAAATATTCCTGATCTCAACTTTAAAACGCAAGCAAAATAGTACCAACCAAACCTCCCGCCATGACTGTAGTAAATACGATGTCCATCCTACTGAAGTGAGTAGGATAGTAATAAGTTCTGGCAGCTCCCATTTGATACTGTTTGGCTTCCATTGCGACTGCTATCCGCTGTGCGCGGCGGATGCTTTGAGCGAACAGGGGAACAGTGTACATTTGCAATCGTTCATACACGCCCTTGATGCCTCGGGAAAAATGAATGTTCCGTACTTTTAAAGCGTTTCTACGAATTTGCAGTTCTTCCGTTACCGCAGGGATCAGTCGGAAGGAAGCGATAAAGCTATAGGCATACTTGGATGGCAGGCCGAATTGTTGCATCATCGCATAGAAAAACAAAACGGGCTGTACGGTTAGTAGAAAGGTAAATCCAACAAATCCAAAAGACAGCGATTTACTGCCTAGCAAGAGGGCGTGTTGGATACTTTCCTCGGAAATCTTGATGAGCCCCCATTGCCATAACACGTTACTGCCTTTACCGAATAGCACCATGGTACCAGCTGAGGATAAGAAGGAAATGGCTAGTGGAATAGACAGCAAGGCAAGTTTCTTTATGGAATAGCC
Organism: Sporosarcina obsidiansis; assembly: GCF_009651005.1. Taxonomy (GTDB): domain Bacteria; phylum Bacillota; class Bacilli; order Bacillales_A; family Planococcaceae; genus Sporosarcina; species Sporosarcina obsidiansis. Next base: position 127,019 of record NZ_WHVW01000005.1, on the reverse strand, counting down.
AGTAAAACCATAAAACAATACGCTATATAGGACGGCCTGCCAGACAGCAAATGATAAGTTCTGATTAAATAAGGCAATGAGTAGCAAAGCAAAAAATACCATAAACTTAAGTGCTGGATTCACTTCAAATAGCCAGGTTTCGCGCTTAGGTGTGAACCAGGCAAGCATTTGAACCACCCCCATTAGCGGAATTCGTGTGTAGTACACCATCCATTACAGTCCATACAGAGGTCGCGAAGCTCTTCACAATTTCCATATCGTGTGTCACCATCAGAATAGTGATCCCTTGGGTTCGCAATTCTTCAAGTTTTTCTAAAATCGCGAAGGTATTACGTGCATCCTGGCCAAAGGTCGGTTCATCCAAAAGAACAATATCAGTCTGTGGCGTCAATGCAGTGGCCACGCTTAAACGGCGTTTCTGCCCTGTAGATAGCTGGTAAGGATGGCGTGTATCTGAATCTGGCAAATTGAATAGTTGCAACATATCTTCCGCATGTTGCTTTGCTTGCTGTTTCGTCAACCCGCGAAGCGATACTATTAATTCCTCAGCTATTGAGTTGGTTACAAATTGCAGTTCGGGATTTTGGAAGACAAGGGACAGTCCAGTTGGTAGCTGTCTTTTGTTCTTTTTCTGAACGATAGGTATGCCGTTCACTTCATAGACTCCATTTGTACGCAATAATTGAGTGAGCGACAAAAGCAACGTACTCTTTCCTGCACCGTTTTCGCCTAAGATTGCAATCCAGTCACCAGCTTTCGCTACCGCACTCTCCGTATAGATTTTCGGTGTGCTACCACGATATCCGTAAAAATTGTTGAGATGAATTTTTTCTGAAGAGACAGCTAGCTTCCTGTTCTTCATCATCGACTGGAAAGACTGGGACTCCTGATATTCTTGCCACACACCTGGATACCAAATGCCGTAACGTTTCAGTTCAGCTTGATATTGCTCGAAAATAGTTGTAGGTGGACCGTCTGCAAGAATGGTTCCATGGTCGTTGAACAAGACGACGCGATCTACCCAGTCTGCAATTAAGTCGATTTTATGTTCCACAATGATGACGGTCTTATTTGCCGCCACCTGTTTAATGGAGGACCAGATTTTTTCAGTTCCTTCTGGATCAAGAAGTGCAGAAGGTTCATCGAGGAATAGGACGTCTGGTTCCAGCAGAAGTACAGACGCAAGTGCAAGTCGTTGTTTCATTCCTTGAGACAGTTCAAGAATCGGGGTATGGACATCTTCTAAATGTAAATTAACACGTTTCAGTACCTTTTCTATCAGGGGTGCCATATCGGTACGCGGCACATTCAGGTTTTCCAACACGAAGGCGAGCTCTTCATCGACATACGTCATACAAAACTGCGTGTCGGGATCTTGAAAAACAAATCCCCATGATTCGGGTAGAGTAATGGTATCTGCTTTCATTGGTAGTTCGATGGAGTTCGGGATGATTCCACTGAGCACTTGTAGTAAGGTCGATTTTCCGCAGCCACTGGGTCCGAGCATCAGGACTTTTTCACCTCGCTGGACAGAGAAAGAGAGATCCTTGAAGATCAAGGAATCCTCTCCTGGAAATTTTAAACGCAGATTGGTAACACGGATGTCTCCTCTGTTTGAATGATTCATCAGCAATCACCGATCCAGCATCGAATATTCGTCTTTGTCGACAGGACGTATTAAATTCGTCACACCTGTAGCTTCGAGTGCACGGACAATTAGCACAGCGAACACTCCAGTAAAGATGAACGCACTAATTGTACGCAGTCCATATTTTACGACGAGGGCCCATGTTTCGAGCGCCGCGTATCCATAGAATAAGTCTAGCGTGAAACTTGCGAGACAGGAACAAACACCTGCTAACCCTGCTACTACTATGGAGTAACGTTTATATCGGAAAGCAGCAAATAGTAATTCCGCTGCAAGCCCCTGTGCAAATCCATACATCAGCACTTCAAGACCATGACCGGCAAATGCAGATAAACTAGCACCAGCAACACTTGCAATTAGCGCAGTACCAGGTTTTCGAATGAGCAGAAAAGCGAATGGACCCACCATGAACCACATCCCGTAAATGAGCTGGCGTGCAACGGGCAAAATCGGTTTTACTACAGTATACAGATCATCCCAGAACTTCATCAGAATTCCGAAGACAACACCGATCATAATCGTGATCAGTAAATCTGTGAACTTTAACTTTTTCAATATCTCCCACTCCTTCTTGTTTTGCCTACACAAAAAAGCCGTCTGAAAGAGCAGACAGCCGAGGAGGGGAGGAGTCCCCTAATATTCCATCGAACACGCTCTCTACGCTGGCATTACCCAGATCAGATTCACGGTCAGCAGCGGTTCCATCTGCTATCTCAGCCTGATTCACTCAAGCCCCCGTACGGACATTTATGTTAGCAGTCATAGTATACAGCAGACTGATTTATCTGGCAACCTGATGTACCACTAGTTAAGAGATGAATAGAAACGAGTTTGTGGTCTGCATGTGTTCGATTACTATACCTCTAACTTATACTGTAGTCTATTACTGTTCTTCAGCCAAAATAGAACGGATCATATGAATGGAATCCCATTCCCCTGACGAAAAGTAGCTGATCGGATATTTCTTAGGGAACAGTCGTTTTTGAATTTCTTTTTCTTTGCAACCTTGTTGGTGGAAGGCTAATGTCTGCTCACGAAGCTCATAGAGATATCCAAGTTTATTTATTAATGCTTGGCGTCCATCTTTCACGTATCCTGCATGACAGCAAAACAGTTCCTCAAAATCATAGGTCAGCGTTTTTTCGATGGATCGGATGATCGTCGGAATGCTTTCTTCGCGCAGCACAAGTTTGGTTTTCGGGTGAACATACAGATCACCCGAAAAGAGTTGTCCCGTATCATCATTCAAAAACGCTAGATGATCTTCAGCATGACCTGGAGTTGAAATGACTTTCCAACTAGCAATTCGTGACGTAAAGCTTTCACCGATTGGCTGTGCTTTATATGGCTGTCTGTTTCCCCAGAACAATTTCCGATACATGGGATACTCCGCTTTTTCCGCACATTCTCTGATGGACATCTCATTCATGAAGACTGGTAGCCCATAGTCGATTTGTAGATGTCTCGCTCCGCCTGTATGGTCTTCATGTGAATGGGTGATGACCACCTGATCGATATCTGCTTCTGCAAAGAATGGTTTGAATTCCTCCAGTAACGACTGTGAACCAGTATCGATTAATATGCCGTCCGTTTTAAAACAAAAGACATTCAGCTTTACACCTTGAAACGAAATCATTCCATTGATGAACTGTACACCACTTGCATTCCCTTGAACTGCATTCCTTTTGAAGAACATTTTACCCACCTCTTTCTGATCACTTTCAATAAGCGTAACATAAAGTGAATGGTTATTCATTATTGAGTTGGAGAGGAAACGATCATCCTCTCTGTCATTTTATTTACGCTAAAAAGCGCCAACTCCTATAAAAGGGTTGGCGCTTTTTAGAATTACTGATCTTCTTTATTGTTCAATGTAGTAGAACGATCATCCAAATAACGATATAACGTCGATTTACTAATACCTGTCGCTTCCTTGATCTCAAATAGCGAATACTTTTTACTGTCATACATAGAAAAAGCAAGCTGTAAGTTGTCATCCGATTTTCGTGGACGACCAATCGATTTGCCTTGCTGTTTAGCAGCTTGCAGTGTAAAGGTTGATGAATGGCTGAGAAATGTGGATTGTATATTCATGAAAAACTCAGCACTTTCGAGCAGTGTAGATGATTGGATTGTTTGATTAGTTAGTTGTTCATCAATGAAGTGAAGTTTAATTTGATCGCGTTCTGCTAAGCGTAAAATATCTAGCAGCTGTTGTAAGGAGTCAGCTACCACTTCGATATTTTGAAAGAATAGCTCGTCACCTTTTTGTGCTTCCATTAATAAATGCTCAAGCTCTGTTCGTTTCTTGGCAAGTCCGTGTGTCTCTGTAAATAACACATCCACAGAGAGTCCCTGTAATTGCTGAATGCCTTGCTGATCACTAACAATTGGACGGATATAACCGTAGTTCAATTTTTTCACCTCTAACTTCCCAAAAATATTCACTTATAGGAATATGGATGGTATGCTAATAACATTCTAACATTGGGATGAATGATTTGATACATCTTGAGAGGAGAACAATATGCATACAATAAAACAACAATGGTTTGGTAATGTACGTGCCGATCTACTAGCAGGCATCGTGGTAGGACTAGCACTCATTCCAGAAGCATTGGCTTTCGCATTCATCGTAGGTGTAGATCCGCGTGTTGCACTTTATGCTTCATTTACTATTGCGGTCATTACTGCGTTTGTAGGTGGTCGGCCAGGTTTGATTTCAGCTGCGACTGGAGCGATGGCGTTAGTACTTGTCAGCTTAATGGCGAATCACGGACTACAATATGTATTGGCAGCTACTATTTTAACAGGAATTATTCAATTGATTTTAGGGAGTCTAGGTGTGGCGAATTTAATGCGCTTCATTCCAAACTCTGTCATGCTTGGATTTGTAAATGCGTTAGGCATTATGATTTTCTTCACACAGCTACCATATTTGATTGGCTCTGGTGTGATGACGTATGTATTTGCGATTGCGACACTCATCTTAGTATATGCAGTACCGCGGTTTTTCACTGCAATACCAGCTCCGCTGATCGCGATTGTCGTGATGACGACAGTTGCGCTGCTAAGTGGTGTGAAGTTGCAGTCGATAGGTGATTTGGGAACGATGCCGAGTTCCTTGCCGACATTTTTCTTTCCGGATATTCCGTTAAATCTAGAAACATTGAAGATTATTTTGCCTTATTCACTAGCCCTATCGATTGTCGGTTTATTGGAATCATTACTGACTTCTCAAGTGTTGGATGATATGACCGATACACCGAGCAATAAAAATCGGGAAGCACGTGGACAGGGAATTGCTAACTTTATCACCGGATTTTTCGGTGGGATGGCAGGCTGTGCATTGATCGGTCAATCGGTCATCAATATTAAATCAGGGGGAAGAGGGCGCTTGTCCACATTTACGTCAGGAGTCTTCCTAATGTTTTTGATCATTGTACTAGGGGATCTAGTTGTCAAAATTCCTATGCCTGTTCTAGCGGGTGTCATGGTCATGGTGAGTATGACGACATTCAACTGGGGATCGTTCAAGTTTTTGCGTCAAGCACCTAAATCAGAATCACTTGTCATGCTGATTACCGTTGTGATTATTTTATACACACATAACTTGGCGATTGGTGTAGTAATTGGTGTGGTTTTAAGTGCGTTGTTCTTTGTAGCGAAAATTTCTCGCGTGACGGTAACGAGTAATGCAGGGGTATATAAGATTACAGGTCCGTTATTTTTCGCTTCCACAACGAAGTTTATTCAAGCATTCGATGAGGTCACGGAGAATCAGATCATTATTGATTTTGAAAATAGTCAGCTCTGGGACGAGTCAGCAGTTGGCGCAATATTTAAAGTCATACAGAAGCTTGAAGGAAAAGGCGTGAACGTCATGATTCAAGGTTTGAATTCTACGAGTGAACAATTATATGAGAAGTTACTCTAAGGGGGAATCGATATGAAGATTGCTGTAGCGATTGATGGTTCTGAAAATGCGATGCGTGCGGCAACTCATGCGATCATGTTGGCTCAGCACTTGCCAGATGCGCAGTTGGAAGTGATCTATGTGCAAGATTACAGCAAGGCGAAAGATGAGCGGCTATTGTCGCAAAGTCCGGAGAGCCTTTCATTGAAACGTGAACAAAAGGTCCACCCAATTGTGGAATTGGCGAGAGAAGCCGGAGTGCATGCAGATAGTACGATGCTCAAAGGCAATCCGAGTCAGGAAATTATCAAGTATGTCAATGAACAAAAGATCGATAAACTCGTAATCGGCAGCCGAGGCTTGAATGCGTTTCAGGAAATGGTGTTAGGAAGTGTCAGTCACAAAGTCATGAAGCATGTGAATTGTCCTGTGACGGTTGTGAAATAGAGAATACCACTTCGCTAGTGTTAGCGAAGTGGCACAGTTACTGTGCAGGGGACGCAATCATTAGAATTATAAACTTCTTTGTAAATCTGCACTATTATCAGTTGTCGAATTAGCTGGCTGTTTGATGTAGTAGGCAGGGGCACATTATTTTATACAAGAAAGCGGCTGTTCTGAAAGTGAAACATCTTTCAGTGACAGTCTTTTTTGCATGATCACGTAGACAAATAGGAGGACGCGCCAAAGTAACATGGCACCGCGCCAATATGCCATCGAACCGAACCAAAACCTCTCAGAAACGCGCGTTAGCCGAGATGCACCGAGCCAAACCTTTCCCGGAACGAGCCAAACGATCTGATTACCGCACATTTTCTCTATGATGAACAAAAGTTTTTCATCCATACCAAAAACAAGAGCCGCCAGAAAAGTCAGGTGAAAACGACTAGGACAGCTTCTTTGATGTTTTCTATTCCCACTCAACCACGTTCTCAAAAACCTGCACTCCGTCAGTTTGCGATATTGGGTAAGACAATGGATCATAAGCCACTTTTATTTGCATATATGGTTCTATCTGATCAATAGTTTCATCAAACTTAAACCAAGCAGAAGTGTATCCTACATCCAATATTTCTTCAGCCGACAACCTTTCTATTTGATCTTTCTCTACACCCCAGACAACTAAAACTCGGTGGTCTTCGATAGCCGCGACTAATCCTTCAAACTCTTCATATAAAGACGACTTATCTGCAGAAGGTATTTGTTTTGCTTCCATAAATTCAGAGATCACTTTCTTATTCTTCTTCTTAAAGGCATCTATTACTTCTCGCTGTGTCTTACTATGTGTTGGAGGATTTTTTTCAAGCCATTCGATAGCTGCTGTGAATTGTATAGTGAACTTGTGGATGATTTGAAAATATTGATCATAGGTCATGTCGAAATTTTTAAGTTGCTCCTGTTCAAGCGAATCAAGTTCCTCTTTCCTAAACCCATCGAAAAAGGTTTTCTGCTCTTCCGTTAATTTGTTCTCTATAGCTTGTTCATCAGGTACATAGCCAAGCGACTTTGCGTAATCAATTAAGGAATCTGCTTGTAAAAGTTGCTCCAAGACAAAGGAGCGACGTTCGTTTACATCCTCAATTTCATGTTGTTCACTTTTCAGTTGAAGATCATACAGTGCTTCATTTACTTCATAATTACTGCCATTTCTGTCCAAATACTCTCCTTTCAGTACATCGAACGTAAAGAACAGAACAGCAGCCATGACGATGACAGAAGCAACTAGTGGAAAAGGAGTTTTCTTTTTCGGTTTACGGTCTCTATAGAGTACCCTTTGTTTCAATTCTTCCTTGTCTTTTGAAACGTCCCCAACAAAAGTGTGTAAGCTTTTTTTCACTTCATTCAATAGAAAGCACCTCCCAATGATCCGATGGCAACTCGTTCTTTAGTAATTTACGCGCTTTGATCATTCTCGTCTTCACTGTATTTTCCGATAGGTTGAGAAATTGAGCAATTTCTCTCATGTTGTATTCTTCATAATAATAAAAGATAATGATTTCTCGATATTTGACAGGTAGCTTCAATACTGCAATTGCAATCTGGGACTTTTCTTCCTGTAAAATTAGCGGGTCACGTTCGTTATGTATGAATTCAATCCGATTTTTATTGAATTGCAGATGACGAAATGACCAGCTTCGCAAATGATCTTTACAGCGGTTAATAGTCATTTTTGTTAAGTAGGCACGCAATTTACCTTGTTCTTTATAGCTGGCTTTGTCATAAAAAGATAAGAAAACATCCTGTACGATATCCTTCGCCATTTCACGGTCCCGTAAATAAAAGTACGCCATTTTTAACAAGTGGTCACTGTAGGTATCTATCATTTCTTCTAACTCCGCTGAATCCAATCCCATCACCGCCTCTCTACTACTATAACGGAGCCCCGATTAAAATAATTTTACTAATTATGAAAAACTAGAAACTCATCAATCGTTTGAAGGATAGCCGGACAGGGCATTTCACGTGTATATGCAATGATCACCTTCTTTCCTTAAAGGAATAGGGAAGGTTCTGTATAATAGAGAAAGAGGTGTTGTGATATGAAAATTGGTGTAATAGGAACTGGCAATATTGCGCAGTATTTATTGAAAAGTATAAATACAGACGGACAGCTAGAGGGGAAGATCACTTCAATTTTTGGGCGGAATCAGGAAGTGGGACCACGTTTGGAAACGCAATTTGATACAATGTTCTACACGGATTTCCAGGAATTTATCGACTCACCAATCGACATCGTTGTGGAAGCAGCTACTATTGATGTAGCTATTCAGTCTATTGAAGCGGTCTTGGTAAGTAAGAAAGACATGATCCTCAGTAGTATTGGGGCTTTTAAAGATGTGAATTTTTTAGCAGCTATGAAAGAAGTTGCACAATCAAATGGACAGCATATTTATCTTCCATCAGGTGCTATTGGAGGATTGGATCTATTACAATCTGCAAATTCCGTTGGAGGACTTAAAGAAGTCTGTATTACGACAAGGAAATCACCTGCATCATTAGGACTTGAACCGATGAATGAGGAGGCATGTATATTTGATGGTGTAGCACTTCATGCCATTGAAAAATTTCCTAAAAACGTCAACGTCGCACTGTTGCTGTCAATTGCGGGTTTGGGAGTTAATCGAACGAAAGTACGTGTCATTGCAGATCCGAAAGTTCAAAAGAATACACATACAATCGAAGCAGAAGGGGGATTCGGAAAAATGTGTTTGATCATCGAAAATGAACCGATGCCAAATAATCCGAAAACGAGCTATCTCGCTGCGTTGAGTATTTTATCTACGTTAAGAAATAGAGGGAACTTCATTACGGTGGGAGCTAACTAGAGAAAGAAGTGGTCCTCATTAGATGAGAACAGGTAAGTTGTTGTAGAGGAAAAACTGATATTCGATATTGATTGGAAGGCATATCGTGTAATTTGAAAGCACATGTATTGCAATAGGATAATCATTTTAAAAAACACAGTGATTGAAACTCATGTCGGTTCAATTACTGTGTTTTTTATATACCTTTACTTACTCCGAATCTTAGAAAGCAATCGTAATATTTCAAGATAAAGCCACACGAGTGTAACCATCAAACCAAATGCTCCATACCACTCCATATACTTCGGTGCTCGGTGTCGGGTACCTTCTTCAATGAAGTCAAAATCCAGCACCAAATTTAATGCAGCGATCACCACAATTACAACTGAAATACCAATACCGAGGGGACCGGTTTCATGAATAAACGGAACTTCCATGCCGAAAAATCGCAGGATGAGATCTGCAATATAGACGAAGAAAATTGCACCTGTTGCCGCAAACACACCGAGTTTAAAGTTTTCAGTCACTTTAATCCATCCTGAACGATAAGCAAATAACAATGAAAATAAGGTGCCAAGTGTTAAAAGAATGGCTTGCGTCGTAATCCCTTCAAATTGGGATTCGAACATGGCAGAAATTCCGCCGATTGCTAGCCCTTCAAGTAATGCATACAAGGGAGCTGTGAAGGGGGCTGCTTTTTTTACGAAGATGGTAATGAGAGCGACTATAAAACCGCCAAAAAGACCGATCAGCAGCAATGATTGAATATCCTTGCCTGCATAATATTGTGTCCAGGTGAAAGCAGCAGTTGCGCACAATAGGAGGAACAGAATGAACGTTTTGTTCACAGTACCCTGGATCGTCATGGTATGGCTGCGATCTGCTTGCATTCCACGAAACGTGTCTTTTCCTAAACTGGGATTGGATGATCTCATACATCACGTTCCTTTCTCCTCAATTGGTGGGTGAATCTAGAAACATGTACATTAATACTTACTATACGATTCAACATAAAATTAGTTTCATGTGAAGAACTGCTGTAATTTAAAAGTGAAATAATTATATCAGGAAAATTGCGAAAACTAATAATGCTTCCAACGATTTCATATGCAAGAATTCGGGTAGATGTTATAGATAGTATGCTTAAAAAATCTATACAATCTTCCACTCTTCACGTCAAATCCGACAAAGGCCATGTCAATACAACAAGTCTGGTCAAGTTGAAATCCTTCACTACACTTCACAATCATGCCAAATCTTCGTTTAGGAGATGTAACTATATTGCACCAAAGTGGTTAAAATGATGAAGTTTCAAACAAACTGTTAAGTAGAACAGTTCAGCGTTGATGGATTGGCTACGTGGAGTGTGTTTTGTGTTTATATAATTACAATATAAATCGAGGGGTTATACAAAATGATAAATATAAACTTAAAGAAGTTGGAAGAAATACGACAGGCGTTAAATGCAAAGTTTTATGAGCGTGAGAAAGAAGTGGATGGCATTTTGGTCGCTCTTCTTTCCAGGCAACATATGCTAATGATTGGACCTGCAGGAACAGCAAAATCAGCTCTATCAGTAGAACTCGCTAAAATTGTGGAAGGAACAACGTATTTCCAGTGGCTGTTGACAAGGTTCAGCACACCGGAAGAAGTATTTGGCCCTTTATCGTTAAAAGATTTGGAAGAAGGAATCTACAAGCGCAATACGGCAACTAAAATGCCAGAAGCTCATGTCGTATTCTTAGATGAAATTTTTAAAGCCAATTCAGCAATTTTAAACAGTTTGCTGACCCTGATTAATGAAAGACTCTTCTATAATAGTGGGTCACCTATCCAAGTGCCATTAATGTCCGTCATTGGGGCTTCCAATGAATATCCCGAGGAAGGAGAGGGGCTTGAAGCATTATTTGATCGTTTTCTCTTGCGCTTTGAAATTAATTTTATTGCAGATGAATCTAATTTTGTCTCCATGATGAAAAATGAGGGTCAACCCGTAGAAATGCCATCTATGCATTTAGAAGAACTTGTGCACCTGCAAGAATTGACGGATCGTGTGACTATTCCCGATGAAGTATACGATACCTTGTCAACGATAAGAAGAGAATTGCAGGATGAAGGGATTCAGCCATCTGACCGACGTTTCAAGCAATCACTCGGTGTTTTGCAGGCGAAAGCACTGATCAATCAAAGGGAAACGGTGCAGATCGATGATATTGCGATACTTGAAAATGCACTATGGGATACGGTAGATCAAAAAGAAGTCGTATCAAATATTGTCCGTCGTCATGCACAAGATCATGTGGCACAAACTCTCTCTTCTATTGAAAGTGAAGCCGAGGAAATCTATGACTCCGCTGTGCGTGATCAATCGACAGAAGCAGGTATGGAAGCCATACAGAAAATCAAATCGTTGGCGGAAGATTTGAATAAAATGAAAGAAAACCATGCTAGCCGAATAACGGAAATTGAGGCGTTGCTAGATAAGGTTAATTCCATGAAAAATGAAGTCGAAAGCAGTAGATTAGATACTGCATATTTCAGCATGACAGATAAAAAGAAAAATGATAATGATAAATCATATGGAGTCTTTTTCAGAATGTGAGAGGGGTGTTTTTCATGAGGAGAAGTAAAATAATCAGAGATCACCGTTCTGTATTAAACACAGATGCATTTGATAAAAGACGCTTTAAAGAAATTTTTGAGATGACGGACGGGTTACAGAAGGTGAGAGAAGAAGGCGAATTGCCAACGATGGAATCATTACTAGGCGATATTTGGGCTTCATTATATAAAATGAAACCAAGACTCCTTAAAGAAAGTACAGATAGGACATTAAAACCAAATCGAACGATCATGAAACGAATCATGGTTGATGATCATTTTGAAGAATATCGAAGATTTACGCGATTAAATGATGTAGCGTCAGCTGTTTGTGCAGTGAAGTTTGGCGAAATGATTAATAATTGGCTAGAAGAACAAAAAGAGCTAGATGAAGAATTGCAAAAACAAATAGAAACAGTCCAAACTTTACGGGATCAACTGCCGACAGAGCAGACAGAAGAAGCAGAGAATGGTGTAGTCCAGAAGCTTGAAGAAGCAATGATTGATTTGGATGAGAAATTACAGCTAACGCTTGAAACGAACAGCGAGCGTTTTTCGCAAATGATGGATGAAGCAATCGAAGAAACGATACAAGTAAAAGAAAGTTTACTATCACTGATGGGTGGATTGAGTGCGGGAAAAGGCGATGCGGATCTAAAAAGAATTCCATTGCGTGATCAGTTAACAGTTGCCGAAAAAGTTGCACTGGATCCGAAGATGCAGGAAATTGCTGAATGGGCAGGTAGATTCAAACAAGTTGCGCGTGAGAAGCAAAACTCGAACTATACAGAGTCGATAGAAAGGCGCGGCGTAACACTAGGGAACGAAATGGAGAGGCTACTGCCGATGGAATTGAGCTTATATACTCACCACGTTATGAAAAATGATTTTTTACGGCGCTTTGCAGAAGGTGAGACGATGCAATATGAACAGAAAAAGCGTGAGCAGTTGGGTAAGGGTCCGATTATATTTTGCTTGGATCAGTCAGGTAGCATGAAGTTGCTTGATAACCAATCAAAAGGATTTATACTAGCACTCCTGTCAATCGCGAAAAAGCAACGTAGAGATTTGTGCGTATTATTATTTTCTACTAGCATACAATGTTATACATATGAAAAAGGAAAAATTACAGGAACAGAGCTAATTCGTTTAGCCCGAACCTATCTAGGAGGGGGTACAGACTTCACCTTGCCATTGGAGGGAGCGATGAAAGTAATTAGTCAAAGCTCTTTCAAACAAGCGGATGTAATTTTTGTTACGGATGGTGAAGACGAGATAAGTGATTCCTTCCTAAACGAATTTAATGAAAAAAAGAAAGAAAAGGAATTCCGTGTTTTATCGCTAGTGATCGGTACTAACACAAATACAGTAGAACCATTTTCGGACAGAATCCTGCATGTGACAGATTTTAACGAGGAAGGAAGTTTTACTGCTTTTGAAATCTAATTCATATCTGATATGAAAAGCACTCATTTTGACGATGAGTGCTTTTGTTGTTTGAATTTCTTACCTTGATTTGAGGTGTTTAGAGTTAAAAGAACATATTTACTCCTAAACACTCATAAAATCTATAGGGTATTGATCTGCCGTTACTGGAAAGCAAGGCGGATTATATAGTGAATCATGTTTACATCTAGAGTAAATAATTGTATAATTGGAAAAACATTCTTTTTAGGGGGATTATTTTGGTTACTATTAAAAAAGTTAGTGCAATTGTAGCTTCTTCTGTATTATCTATGGGTATGTTTTCATCGATTACCGATGCTTCAACCATAATGAATGGACAACCAGAAAAGGTGCGAATTCAATTGGCGTCGACAGAAACAGTTTTTACGAAAGATGAATTAATCAAGAAATTTCGGCAACTTTTCCCGAATCAGTTTGACTTTCTAAATGCTAGTGATTTTCATATGAGCAGCGCGCACATTTTCCAAGATGATGAAACGGTACGATATGACCTAAGTTTTACTAAACTCATTAATGGGAAGCGGATGCATGGGTATATAGGATTTGTTGGCGAAGAACTGGACGTTGAGCATTTTTCTTACCAACCTGCTAATATAGCAGATGCTTTGTTTCCAGCAAAGGTTTCAAAAGAAGACGCTGGTAAAATAGCAGAAGAATTTATGAAGAAGTTTCTCGGTGGTAAATACTATCAATTGGAATCAGACACATCTAATTATTTTCCGAGGCAGATATTAACAGAACCTATTCGATACTCATTTTCTTACGCACGTACTAAAAATCAAGTCCCTATCGCTGATCAACGGATAGAAGTGTCTGTATTAGGAAATGGGGAGATAGGCAGTTTTTACAAGTCTCAACCGAATCAGAAATCCTCTACTTTTGCAGACGTCAGTAAAATCAAAAGTAACGAAGAAATGTTAAAGAAAATGAAGGATCATCTTTCTGTAGACTTAAACTATCAAATTAATTATGATTATGAAACAGGTGATCGTACGGTTCAACTTGTTTACCAACCGACAAATAGGTTACAAGGAATAAATGCGCTCTCAGGAGAATGGATGACTGCAAACGGATACGTCGGACAGTTCCCGAAAGAAAGAAAAATTGAAAAGTTATCTGCGAAGCCACTTCCTCCACGACAGGAAGGGATGACAATTGAAGGCGCAAAGAAGATTGCTGAACAACTTCTGGCTGTTACGTCAGATAAAGTGAAATTAGTGATTGAATCTATACAAGAGATAAAGAATCATAATGGTCAAGAAGTTTTCAGTATCCAATACATGTATCATTATGCAAATGGTGGATCTGGTTCAAGCTTAGAAATCAATAAACATACAGGAGAGGTCATTCAGTATCATAATTTTGAAGAACAAACGCTGAAGGAAATAGGGCAGGAATCAACAAATGAAAGCACTCTATCTCAACAAGAGGCACTTGAAAAAGCGGTAGCGTACGCAAAAAAATGGGCTCCTTCCTATTTGCATAACTATGCAATGCCAGTAGGAGACCCTTACTTTGATGAAAGAATGGGGACCTATCAATTTTCATTCCCTAGACTTGTCAATGGAATTGTCGTAATAGGTGATGAGATTAGTGTAGGAATCGCTGCAGATGGGTCATTAAACAGTTTGAATGTTAATTATCAAGATACGGAAAATTGGCCATCAAAGGACGAAGCGATTTCCGATGAGAAAGCAAAAACGTTGATGAAAGAGGCACTTAGCCTGAAGCTTATGTATATGAAGCCAGCGCAAAAAGAAAAAGAGCAGCAGTACGATCTAGTTTATGCGCCTGTATTTAATGGAGATTCATTTAGTTATCTAGATGCCAGCACAGGAGAATGGAACAATATGTTTAGCGGGAAGAACTCTGTTAAAATTTCACATCCGTGGGCAGAAGAAGAGTTGAATTATCTGCTGAATGCGAAAGTGTTGGACGTCAAAGATGTGAAAAAATTTAATGCGGATGTTGCCATTTCAAAAGGAGAAGCATTGAAAGTGTTAATGAATTCGCTCACCTATTTCTATCAAGGTAGTTATTTCCCTGGACAAGAGCACACGAATCAAACATTTGACAATATAGGCGTTAAGCACCCGTACTATCAAGTGGTTGAACGTGCAGCAGAAGCGGGGATCATTAAACCTGAAAAGAACTTTGATGTAGATTCTCCCATCTCGAAAGAAGAATTGGCAGTTTGGTATATTCGCGTTCTTGGTCTTGAGCAAGCAGCTAAAGATAGCAGTATTTTTAAGTTGAATTTCACGGATACAGATCAAATTCAATCTGCTACTATAGGCTCTGTTGCGATCGCAAACTCGCTCGGATTATTAACAGCTGAGAAAAATCAGTTTAATCCAAGACAGGAAGTGACATACGCTGAACTAGCAGCTTCTACAATTCGTTTGGCTCATACAATGGCAGAGAGTAGACGGGATATCCAGTAAAAACAATGATCTCATGAATATAGTTGAATGCTGTATTAATCCTAGAAAACACGCTTTTAAAAAGGCGTGTTTTTTTGTATAAAGAAATCCTATTAACAATGGAAAAGATTATGTTAGATATGTTTCTATATTTTTTCAATTAAATTGAACACATCATAAGAACTTCTTTTTGGGGTACTCTAATCAGAATGAAAATGCAGGTTGAGGTGAATCTTATGCTGATTGAAAAGTCCTCTGATTGGAAAGAAGGCTTTATAGAACGGTTAGAAAATCGTCAATCATGGGATAGTTGGACGTTATATAAGATGAGTTATGACATCGCGAAACAAAACTTAATTACCGATTTTTCAGGCCTACAGTCGCTAAAATATGTCCCTACTGTCACGCCGCTTGCACATCAATTAGAAGTGGCGGAACGAGTGATTGAAGAAATGAATGGGAAAGCGATTCTAGCTGATGAGGTAGGACTTGGAAAAACCATCGAAGCAGGATTAATCTTAAAAGAATATATGATACGAGGTCTTGTGAAAAAAGCACTCATCCTAGCTCCTGCTTCTCTCGTCAATCAATGGGTGGAAGAATTGCATCAAAAATTTCATATACCAGCGATGTTGTATAAAAAGAATTACGAACTGGACTATGTGGATGTAGTCGTCATGAGCTTGGATACCGCGAAACGAAGTCCTCATAAAGAAAAAATTTATGCGCAAGATTATGATTTGATCATCGTGGATGAGGCACATAAATTAAAGAATCATAAAACGATCAGCTATACGTTTGTACAGAATTTAAAGAAGAAGTTTTGTTTACTGTTAACCGCAACACCTATTCAGAACGATGTGTTCGAACTGTTTTACCTCGTAACATTACTAAAACAAGGACATTTAGGAAACTACGATTCGTTTACGTCTGTGTTTTCTGGTAGTAAACGAGATGTGGATCAGGATAATTATTTAAAGGAATTGGTCAACCAAGTAATGGTTCGAAATAGAAGACAAGATACGGGAGTCAAATGGACTAATCGCCAAGTTCAAGTCGTACCTGTTGAATTTACGGCGGAGGAAAGAGACGTCTACCAACTACTTTCAGAGCTAAAACATGTTTCACCCGTTTTTTCAGATGCTTTTTCTACGATGACGTTGCAAAGAGAAATGTGCAGTAGTCAGGAAGCCACGCTAGGTACGTTAAAGAAATTGTATGCCGAATGTAGTACGTCTGAAGAGTTGGCATATGTAAATGATGTCATTCAACGGTTAGACATGCTAGACATTCATTCGAAGGCAGAAAAAGCAGTTGAAATTATACTGAATGCGAATGATAAGGTTATCCTCTTTACTGAATATCGAGGCACTCAAAACTATTTACATGAATATTTTCATTCAAAAGGTATTTCCAGTGTGATATTTAACGGCAAGTTAAGCAAAAATAGTCGAGAGTGGATAAAGCATCTGTTTAAGCAGAATGCGCAAGTGCTAATTGCAACCGAATCAGGTGCCGAAGGGATTAACCTTCAGTTTTGCCATCATGTCATCAATTATGATTTACCTTGGAATCCGATGAAATTAGAGCAACGGATCGGACGTGTGCATCGATTAGGTCAAGAACATGATGTCCACATATATAATTTAGCCATTCAGCAGACAATCGAGGATCATATATTGGATGTACTTCAAGGGAAAATAGGGATTTTTGAAAAAGTCGTTGGGGAGTTAGATGATATTTTGGCGACAAATTACTAGCCCCTGTGAAGGAGGATGTGCATGTATCCGCAACAAATTCATGAGTATCTACGTCAATTTTTCAATGAAAATAAATGCCCAATAATCAACGAAAATGAGCATT
This sequence comes from Sporosarcina obsidiansis, assembly GCF_009651005.1. Classification (GTDB taxonomy): domain Bacteria; phylum Bacillota; class Bacilli; order Bacillales_A; family Planococcaceae; genus Sporosarcina; species Sporosarcina obsidiansis. The sequence goes on along the minus strand of NZ_WHVW01000005.1, from coordinate 109,796 downwards.
ATTTGAATATCCAATTAACGATTGATATGGACAAAAAAATTATGAATCGTCCATTTTATTGGAAGTATATAGAAAGTGTCAATGAAACGCCTAATCCTGCACAAATTACACTGATAACGGATATTCAGCAGCTAAAAGAAGGGGTGAAAGGAGAAGTAGTGCATTTCGGCTCGCCACGACTCCATCAACTGTTTCGAGTAACTAAGGAAATGGGTTCGTTTGTGAAGATGTACGAGCAAGTTCATAGTGCACCGGATGGACAAATGATTTTGACACCTTGGTTGGGAGTTAATTATAAAATCTCTTATTGCAGTCATCAAACGAAAGAAACTCTTTATTCACTAGGTATCAACTTGATGACGGGAGCCGTTTTTCAAGAGTTTCAAGAGAGGTTAACCAAGTTGGACTTAGTGAAGGATTCACCTGAACAGGTATTTAACTTACCGTATATTATTACACCCGTTCGCGCGTTGGATCGTTTAGATGCCGTAGTGGATCAAATGGTTAGAGAAGAGGATCAGACGTGGGCGGAAGAAGCAAAAAAGCGATGGCAAAAAGATCAAGCAGTGTTAGATTATTTTTATGAAGGACAAGATGAGAAGCCAGAGTGTTATGAGATTGAGAAGAATGCGATGGAGGAACGGTTTAAGCCCCGGATTACGATCGAAGTTTTGAATGGTGGATTGTTTTATTTAATAGGGGACCATGCAAGGTCACAGATGCATAAATGACAAAGGGGCTGTCCGAAAAGTCGTTTTCACCTGTCTTTTCGGACGGCTCTTATTTTTGTATGGATAGGAAAGTTTCTGTTCATCCTAGGCTTTTTTCAAGAAGGTGAAATATGCGATGAACGACTCGTTTGGCTGGTTGTGTGGTAAGGTCGGAAATCTCACGCAACCGCTCATAGAAACCACATATGCGATCATAACCCCCAGCCGAACGCTCATAGAAACCACATACGCGATCATAAGATCCGGTCAACCGCTCATAGAAACCGCATACGTGATCATAACCCCCGCTCAACCGCTCATAGAAACCGATCGGTGCGATGCAACTTTGGCGCGTTGCCTAACTTTTTTACGTAAATAAAATAACTGCCACTGAAAGATATTTCACTTTCAGGACAGCTCCTTTGTGTGTTTACTCATGATCGTTTTGTGCAACCGGGCGTTTACCTTTTAAAGTAGGTATGAATATTATCTAAGTAAAATAAATGATCAGGTAAGGTTGGTGATTTTTTCAACTTTAATTGCAAATTATTTAATATACTAATATATTTATCGCGCTGATTTTCTGTCATTCTGAGTTTTACACCATAATAGCGCAGTTGCTGTTTTTCAAAAGAATGTACAATGGATCCATGCAGAGAATGTATTTCGCCAAAGATTTTCACTTCGAAATTTAAAACAAAATTAGCTTCTACTGGTAGATGTATATTTGAAATAAAGCGTAACCCACCTGGTCCTATATTATCGATTAAAATGCTCGTCTTACTCACTTCAATCTTTTTGCCATTCAATTCAGATACCGTCATATTTGCTTCAAGTGGATACACAAGTGGAATTCGAAAATATTTTCTCTGTTCTTTCCCGTCAAGAAGAGTAGGGATAGGATCTCCCCACTGTTTCTTAAGTAGTTTCTCCATTACTTCTAAGGAAACAGGTCTACTGAATAGAGGGCCTTGTAAGTAATCGCACTCTTCACTTAGTAAAAAGTTCTTTTGTTCAATAGTTTCTACCCCAGCAGCCACTACTTGGATAGAAAGATTCTTTGCCATATGCATGATAGATGAAATAATGCTTTCTGAATTTGAGTCTGTCAATAAATCTTTTATAAAAGATTTTTCAATTTTAATAGTGTCTGGTTTTATAAGTTGCAAGTTTTTCAATGAATTATAACCTGTACCAAAATCATCTAACGATATATGGAAACCCATTTCCTGCAAGCTGCGTATTTTTTTCAAAGTATTAATATCATTAAATTTACACTGTTCCGTAATTTCAAGATGAATCCATTGCGGATCTATCTGTGTTTCGGCTAAAACTTTCTGCACTATAGGAATAAAATTGGGATTATCCAACTGCTTTGGAGAGAAATTAATAGCAGCTCTGACGTAGTAATCGTTATTATGCCATTGAGAGAGATTTGTAAATACGGTTTGAAGAGCCCACTCACCAATCGAATCAATTAGATCATACTCCGCTGCCACATGTATAAATTCTTTTGGTGTAATCGTTCCGTATACTGGATGCTCCCATCGCAGCACAGCCTCCACGTACTCAATTAGACCTGTCTTTGCATGAAAAATAGGTTTATAAAGCATTTTAAATTGTTGTCTATGGAGCGAGAACTTTAAATCATTTCGCAATGAAAATAATCTTTTTACTACTTCCAAATCAGTTTGTGAAGTGACACGATAATTAGTACCTCCCTTTGTGTCAGCTAAGTAAGAAACAGATTTTGAATTAATGAGTAACTCGTTTGTTGTTGTACAAGTATGAGGGAAAATACTAACACCCACTTTGGAAGTGAGCGATATATTATATTGTTGAAATTGTGTAGGTGCTTTCAAATGATCTAGTAAGTCTTCTACAAATTTAATGATTAATGAGGAATCTTGCATGCTTTTAGTTAAAATATAAAAACTTGTTTCATCTGATTTACATAGCATCTCTACTTTTCTATTGAAGGCAGTAGTTACATTTAGTGAAAACTCTTCAATAAACTGATCGGTAAGTGAAGAACCCATGACGTTGTTTAAATATTCAAAGCCATCTAACTTTAAATAAATCACACCAAAACTTTGATTATAGATCGTAGCTAACTTAACTTCTAAATCTACTTTCTCTTCAAATGCTCTTCGATTAGGTAAGCCTGTAAACTGATCATGTGTAGATAAATAGGTGATTTTTGATTGCTGTTTTTTAAATTCTGTAATATCGCGGCAAGAATAAAGAATAGCTCCTATGTCAGTCTCGTTTAATAGATTTGTAAACGTAGCTTCAAATGTATGCCATTCATCGGCATTATCTTTAATTTTCAATTCTGTTGAAATTGAAGAATAAGGTCTATCCTTCACCTCATTTATTAATTCCCAAAAAGTTTGTTCATCTTCTTTGTGAATATAACTTGTAAAGTATTCTCCTTTGACGTGGTAAGGATCATATCCTAGAAGGTTTTGACTAGTGAAACTTTCATGTAATATTCTTCCACTGGTATCGAGTAGACCTGTAAATTCATGAGAACTTGTTAGGAATTTCTGAATATTATGGTTAGAAAGTAATGTAGGTTCGTGTTTAAGATGAACATTTGTTACCAGGCAATGAACCCCTTTAATAACTCCATTTTCCGAGAAGTCAGGAAAAAAAGAGAGATCCACTTGCAATTGATCATGATTTAAAGTTATATGTTCGGAAATCTTTATGCCACCATTAAGAACGGTATTAAGCATTTCACTGAATCTGTTTACTTCATCAGGAAGTATAATATTTTTAAAAGATTGGCCAACGAGGAATTCAAAACTAGGGCTTAGTTGCAAGTCTCCATGTATCGATGTAATGATTCCTTCTATGTCCAGTTCAATGACTAGAGTCTTAGTTGTATCGAGTGTGATCTTATCTAATATATTCTGTCCCAGTAGTTGTACATCCGAATCTTTTCTCCTCCTAAATAATGAAACCATGACCTTTCACCTCTTTAATTTTAATTTATTTAAAATCTAATGTACTATTTATATCGTAATTATATAGTACATTGGACTACATTGAATAGCAATATATATATTTTAAATAGTAAGAATATTTTTAGGTTATAAGATAAATTATTTAATAAGAAAAATTACAATTCATTAATATAAATTTTAATCTATTAGCCCCCCCTTTTTCACTTCTTTGTTAGCTTTAACACTAGACTAGTACAATGTATCGGTAGTTTAATTTTATGAACAACTTGAGTGAGAAATTGTACATTGTCTTTTTCTGTACAAGTACCTAATTATGTTTTATCCTTTAGTGGTTGTGCTAGATAGAGCAGATAAAATAGTGAGGTGAATCTCTTGTTTACCATCATGTTAATCGAAGATGATCAAACCTTATTCAGGGAAATAAAAGATCGCTTAACACAATGGTCCTATCATGTTTCCGGGATAACTGACTTTGCAAATGTTCTTCAGGAATTTTCTGAGATCAAACCTGATTTAGTTATCATTGACATACAGTTACCGAAATTTGATGGATTTCATTGGTGTCGAATGATTCGTTCCCATTCAAATGTGCCCATCATTTTTTTATCTTCACGAGATCACCCAACGGATATGGTAATGTCTATGCAGCTGGGTGCGGATGATTTTGTTCAAAAGCCTTTTCATTTTGATGTACTTATTGCTAAAATCCAAGCGACATTGCGCAGAGTCTATAATTATAATACCGAACAATCTCAGGATTTAAAGACATGGTGCAGTGCAACCATTGATTTTGTCAAAGGCATCATTTCAAATGATAAGGGATCAATAGAACTCACAAAGAATGAACTATTTATTGTAAAGTTATTGGTTGAACGGAAAAATGAAATCGTATCTCGAGAGGAATTAATAACCAGTCTATGGGATGATGAACGATTCGTTAGCGATAACACGTTAACCGTCAATATTAATCGATTACGAAAAAAGCTTGCAGAAATCAACTTAGGTGAAGCAATTGAAACAAAAGTTGGGCAGGGTTATGTGGCAAAGGAAGAGTGAACCATGTGATTAGATTATTTTTAATGGAAAGGGCAAGTTGGATTCTTTTCTTTCTTTTTTCTCAGCTCTTAGTTCTACTAATGGGCTACTTGGATGTGAGCATTCCATTTCAATCCGTCGTTTATATTGTTTTTTTATCCTGTTTGCTATTCCTCATTTTTCTCATCATGCGCTACTATAAGGAAACGAGATTTTATCGAGAATTAAAACATCACAACCAGTCATTTGATGTAACGACTGTACCTGATCCTGCTAGTCCATTTGAAAAAATTGCATCTGAAATGATAACGAAGCAAAATGAAACATATAAGGGTCAATTGGATAATTTACAAATAAATGTGGAGCAAGAAAAAGACGACATCCTCAATTGGATACACGAGGTGAAAACACCATTAACCACGATGCAATTAATGATTGAACGAATTACGGAACCACCACTTCGATCACAGTTACTATATGAGTGGCTCCGAATACATTTACTACTTGATCAGCAATTACATCAAAAGCGCATCGCCTTTATCCAAAACGATTTATATATAGAAAAGACCGATGTGCAACAGTTGATGTTCCAGGAAATCAAATCGTTGAAACAATGGTGTGTGCAAAAGGGGATTGGCTTTGATGTATCCTTAGAAGTGAAAGAAGTCCTTACAGATACGAAATGGTGTGGCTTTATGATTCGGCAGCTTTTAACGAATGCGGTAAAATATAGTGAAGCATCTGATATCCATATCCACAGCTTTGTTGATAGGGATGTAACTACAATAACATTGCGAGATTTTGGGCGTGGCATAGATGCTAAAGACATTCCACGAATATTTGATAAAGGTTTCACCGGTACGTTACATCATCAAGACCACGCGGCAACTGGGATGGGCCTATACTTGGCAAAGCAAGTAGCGGATGCATTACATATTACGATTGATGTAAAATCAACAGTAGGAAAGGGAACCGTGTTTACGTTGTCTTTCCCTAAGAAAAATGAAATGATACGTCTTGCAAGCATGTGACGAGAATGTCACATGCTTTTTATAATTGTCATCTGAAAGACGGGAGAAAGCTAGGTGGATTGATTAAGATAGAGGTAATAAGGAGTGATGGAAATGGTTATTTTAGAAGCTGCAAAAATTTATAAAACATATGGTAGCAAACTTAATAAACAAGAAGTATTGCATGCGTTAGATTTACAAGTGCAGAAAGGTGAATTTATCAGTATTATGGGAGCATCTGGTTCTGGGAAAACGACGTTACTTAATGTGCTGTCATCTATTGATCGAGTTAGTCAAGGGACGATTCGTATTGAAGGCCAGAATCTCAATCAAATGAAGGAAAAGCAAATGGCGGAGTTTCGTAAGCGGCATTTAGGATTTATTTTTCAAGACTATAACTTGCTTGATACATTAACTGTCAAAGAAAATATTCTGCTACCACTGTCCGTACAGAAAGTATCAAAAAAAAGAGCAAATGAAAAATTCCATGCAGTTGCAGAAGATTTAGGAATAGTGGACATCGCAAATAAATATCCCAATGAAATTTCGGGAGGACAAAAACAGCGTACATCTGCGGCACGTGCGTTTATCCATGATCCAAGTATCATCTTTGCGGACGAACCAACAGGTGCTTTGGATTCGAAAGCTGCTTCGGATTTATTAAATAAGTTGAGTGATTTGAATTCTAAGCGAAATGCATCAATTGTGATGGTAACGCATGATCCTCTGGCAGCTAGTTTTAGTGAACGTGTTGTATTCATAAAAGATGGACAAATTTATACACAGCTGAATAAAGGAGACCAAACTAGAAATGCATTTTTCAATGATATCATTAAAACTCAAGGTGTCTTAGGTGGGGTAAAACATGACGCTTAACCAATTGATTATCCGTAACGTTAAGAAAAATTTCAAACATTACTATGTCTATATTTTCGCGCTTGTGTTCAGTGTAGGACTGTATTTTTCATTTGTTACGCTGCAATATGATCCTGCGCTGAATGAAACGAAAGGGTCGCTCAAAGGGGCGGCAGCTTTTAAATCGGGTTCTGTTTTATTGATTATCATTGTTTCAGTTTTCCTGTTGTATGCAAATACTTTGTTTATTAAACGTCGAGGAAAAGAGATTGGATTATTCCAGTTAATTGGTATGACAAAGGGAACGATTTTTCGTATTCTGAGTGTAGAAAACTTGATCTTATATGTATCTTCCCTTGTAATGGGGGTGTTTCTCGGTTTCTCCATGTCACGTTTGTTAATGCTAATTCTGTTTAACGTGACGGGCGTGGAAGACGTGGCGACTTTACGTTTTTCACAAGAAGCATTGTTTCAAACAGTCATTGTGTTTTCAGCGATTTACTTGCTCATCTTGGTGATGAATTATATCTTCATTAGAAAACAAAGTATTCTATCGTTATTCCGAGTCACATCTACTACGCAGCAGCGAGTGCAAAAAATGACAGCTTTTCAAGCAGTCATTGGTGTTCTGGGGATTGTATTTATTGTTTTCGGTTACTACTTATCTTCAAAGCTATTCAGTAGCATGTTTTTCGGTAATTATTTATTTATCGTAATGATCACCATCTTGGGCTCTGTTATTGTGGGTACCTACTTATTTTATAAGGGTTCTGTTAGTTTTATTTTCAATTTAATACGCAAACGAAAAGGTGGATATCTGAACGTCAATGATGTGTTATCTCTTTCATCGATTATGTTCCGTATGAAATCAAATTCATTTTTGCTGACAGTGATCACGACGTTATCTGCACTTGCAATCGGTTTGCTATCACTGAGCTATATTTCGTATTATTCTGCAGAGAAAGGTTCAGAAAAGAACATACCTCATCATTTTGCCATCCCTAATACGGAACATGCCAAGCAATTTACAGATGCTCTTGAACAGGATGGAATTAGCTACACAGAGACATCTATCGATTTATTGGAATCTAAGGTGAATTTAGCAGGTGTGTTATCCATTCCAGCAGGAGATAACGATCTTCAATCCAGCTTCGATTTAGAGAATACTTCGATGATCGTTATAAGTGACGAGGTGGTACCACAATTAGATGTAGCGGAAACAGATGTAATCTTTGTCAATCAACATGAATTCACGAAAAAACTATTGAACTTCCAAGATAATGGGGAGATCGTATTTTCAGGAGGAAAGGCATCACATGCTTTGAAATTTAAAGGATCTAAAGATTTTTCTGTAATACCCACACGGCTTACTGGTGCCTTTCCAGTTGCTGTAGTGGATCAAAAGGTCTTCCAACAAATGATGGCGGATAAGGATCCTTCCATAAAGCCTGAGTTTACTGAGTATATAGGGGTGATGATTGAGGAAGGGAGAGAAATTGAACGAGCGGATTCGATTTTTAAAGAAACAGAGGTAAATATATGGGCAGCACATGAATCTAGGTTCGAGGAGAGCATGAAGCAAAAGCAACTCATGGGCTTAACTATGTTTATCGTTGGATTTCTTGGGCTCGCCTTTCTTATAACGTCCGGCTGCATTCTCTATTTTAAGCAAATGGATGAAAGTGAAGATGAAAAGTCGAATTACACGGTTCTTCGAAAGATCGGCTTTACTCAAGCGGATCTGCTCAAAGGAATACAACGAAAACAACTCTTCAATTTTGGTATTCCGCTAGTTGTAGGATTATGTCACAGCTACTTCGCAGTAAAGTCAGGATGGTTCTTTTTCGGTACAGAATTACTGACCCCAATGATTATCGTCATGCTGATTTATACTGCATTGTATTCGATTTTTGGCGTACTATCGGTGTTGAATTATAAGCGTGTGATCAAAGAGGCATTATAAAATTTGGGAGTATCCTGTACAAAAAGACTTCCGCGAAGTAAAGGGCTATTACAGAAAGTCAGGCAATGCGGACTTTCTGTAATAGCCTATATTTGAATTAAAGAGCTTTCATTACTCTCCGCTGATAAAAAAATACTCCAAGAAAGACAACTAACTCTGATGCCGGAATGGCTAGCCAAATACCGTTCAAACCGAACAGACGTGGCAAAATAAGTAAGAAGATGAGCATCACAATGATTTCCCGTGATGCCGTAATCCATGTCGCCATTCGGACATTACCAACGGACTGGTAATATGTCATCATGACAAAGTTAGTACCTGTGAATAGGTAGGCAATAAAGAATAAGTTAATTCCTGTACTTGCCAAATCTCTTACATCCTGCGGGAAATCACCGAAAATCGAAACAATAGGATTTGCCGCGAATTGCCCGATGAGGAAAAAAACTGCGCCTGCCACAACGACAGTCCATGTTGCTTTTTGCATCGTTTCTTTCATCCGACTTCGATTACCTGCACCCTGATAATAGCTAATGAGTGGTTGGATGGCACCACCCATTCCGAGGAATAGCATTAACATGACACTATGCACGTAGTTCAGAATGGCAAAAGCTGCAACACCTTCTGTACCAGCTGTTCGTTCAAAAGCAATATTGTGTGAAATCGTAAATACAGATATCCCGACTTCGGAAAGGAAGCTAGGAAATCCAATGACGATGATGGATGCAAATAACTTTTTATTAAACGAGAAGCGAATAAGCTTTAGATTATTTGATTTTCTGAAAAAGTGAGTAACTAACACAAGCATACCTAAAAAAGAGGCGATGATTGTAGCAAATGCAGCACCGGAAACGCCGAAGTCGAAAATATATAGAAATATATAATTCAGCACGATATTGACGACAGAAGTGACGATGAGACCTGCCATTGAAAGATTAGGAGCCCCATCATTTCTGACAAAAACGCTGAACGAGTTTTCGACTGTGAAAATAAATCCAAACAATAAGATGACCAATAAATAATCAGATACATATGGAAATGTCGTAGAATTGGCGCCAAGGGCATAAGCGAGAGGATTTCGGAATATAAAAGCTGTCAATCCGATCAGCAAAGTGAAAAAGAAAATGGAGATAATGGCATGTGTGAAAATTTCATGCGCTTTTTTCACATCTTTTGCACCCATCGCCATTGAGTACTTTGTCGCGGCACCGACACCTATCCAAAGTGAAATGGCAAAGAAGAGTGTATAAACGGGTGCTGCAATTCCAACTCCTGCTAACGCTTCAGCTCCTAGACGATTACCGACCATAATGCCATCTGCGACAATATTGATTGCCATTAATAACATTCCGATCGTAGATGGGATCAAATAACGCAAAAATATACGTCCGACGGGCTGTGTATCTAATTGATTTAGTGAAGATGAAGAGGAACTCATTTTACCCCCCCACTTTGTAGGTCAAGTTCCATAATGAGACATGGGAATTCACCAACGTCATCAATCTTCCCGTTTAACACAAACCCGAACTTTTCATATAAACGCTGTGCTTTTTTATTGTCGGGATAAATACTTAAATAGATCATCTCGCAACGATAGTGCTGCTGAATCTCTGTAAGTAAAAGTGCAAGGAATCTACTGGCATATCCTTTGCCTTGGTGATTCTGATCAATCATGAAACGATCTAGCCACACGTTCCCACTTGTTTTGTCACGCCCGTGCATTGCGTAGCCGATAAGTTGGTCCTTGTCGTAAAGACCTACTGATTTCCACTCAGGTTCAAATTTGGACTGAGCTAATGAAAACGAATTGCTTTCAATAAAATTCTTCTGACTGTTATTAACTGATAAAGAGGCGATTTCTAGCCAATTTTCAGAAGTTACCTCACGTATGTGGAGGCTCATAATTCCATCTCGCTTTCAAAGTAATTGTAAAACGAAAAAACTCATTTTGTTTTTATAGTTTAGTTGTGCAAAAAATAGAAGCCCTTTTATTCAGGACTTTTATTAATAAAGCCAAACAGCAAAATATCTACGATCGAATCTAATGCTTCTGTTACGGTTATGCTATTCTTCAGGAAAAATTGCCGATCCATGGTAGAGTTCGTTGCATCTATGATTAGTTTCATCAGCAACGAAACATTTTGATTTACGATGAGTCCTTCTCGGATACCTTGCTCAATTAAAGCACGTAGGTCATCCCATTCATTGAGCGCAGCGTGGACACGTTCCCATTGTGCGGGATAGGATTTTCTCATCTGATCTAGAATTTGCCAGTTGTAAAAGTCATTATATTTAGGAATCACGGTGATGACACTCTTAATCTTTTCTAGAAGTGTCAAACTTGGATCTTGAATGATCATTTCGGTCTTCTCATCGAATTCACGTAATGTAGAATCAATAATTGCATCAAGGATTTCTGTTTTTGAAGAAAAATGTTCGTACAAGGTACGCTTACTGATGCCTAATCGTTTCGCCAAATCATCCATAGTGAACTTCATGCTAGTTTCTTGAATTTCTTCCAGAAAGGCTTTCATAATCCGCGCTTTCATTTATCCTCCTCCAGTCACTAATATAAAAGAAAACTTTAAAAACAAATATAGTTTTATACGTTCTTTTTTAGTATAGAGAGTGTAGGAGGTAAATGCAAAGAGAAGCGCTTGTAGAAAGTAAACTAGATATACTTGTAAACGTACACCCACCCATTCCCTAAGAGAATAATCTGGATCGCTAGCAGTTACAAGTTACACAAGCGATCCGGATTTATCAACGTCTGGAATGAACTAGCTCTCCCTGTACCCAGACGTCTTGAATATTTTCTGGGCGCACGAGGTATAACATCTTTTGGAATAGGTCAGTAAGTTCTATTTCATTATCAAAGAGAGGGAGTCGGGCAGTAGGTACGAGCGTATTGATTCGCTGCACATCCCAAGCATAGCCTTCTTCGAGACGACCAATAGGTAGGCTAAGGCTTTCCCCGCCACCAGCCGTCAGATAATAAAAGGCTTCATTCAGCGCAATGCGAGAGTCGCTGACACCTCGCTCATCTGCAGGCAAACTTGGATCTACTCCATCTTCTAACATTCTTGAAGACATCACGGCCTGTCGAGCATTGTCGTATAAACTAGGGGAAAATCCACCGGCAATGTCAGAGCCGAGGCCAATGTCGACACCCATTGATGCAAAGCGTGCTGCCGGTAAAACGCTATTAGCAAAATAAGCATTGGATATCGGGCAATGTGCAATGGCGCTACCCGTTTCGGCGAATAGTGCTGCATCCTCATCAGATAGAAAATTGCAGTGTGCCAAAACCGTCTTATCTTGTAAAAGACCGAAATCGTTGAGTGCCTGTGTATCATTTTTGCCAAATCGTTTTTGCACATGCTTGTGTGCCCAGTCGCTTTCGCTACAATGTGACTGTATATGAGTATCGTACTTTTGTGCCAGTTCACCTAGTCCATGCAATGATTCATCGGTACAGCTTGGAATAAAGCGAGGCGTCACAACAGGATATACACCTTGCTTTGTGGTTTTTGAAAGTTCTTTCACAGCTAGAATGAACTCTTCTGTATCCTCAAGAGCAGTTTGGACATTCATATCTCGATAATGGGGAGATGTCTCATCTGGATGATCCATGACTACCTTACCCACAAGACCTCGCTGCCCTTTTTCAGCACAGATGTTGGCTAGCAAAATCGACGCCTCTTTATGAATTGTTGCGAAATATAGTGCAGTCGTTGTTCCGTTGGCAAGTAATGTTTGGACGACATCTTCGTATACTAGTTGAGCATATGCAAGATCCGAAAAACGTTCCTCTAGTGGGAAGGTATACTTATTCAGCCATTCGTTAAGTGGAAGATCAAGCGCAGTACCAGCCTGTGCCCACTGCGAAGCGTGAATATGCAAATCAACGAAACCAGGCAAAAGGTAGGAACCTTTTTCAATGCGTTGGAAGTGATCTGTCTGTTCATATTCTGCCAGTACAGCAGTATAATCTAGATCTTCTGGTCGCACAATGCGTGCAATCATGCCTTGTTCATTAATGCAGAACAAGCAGTCTTGTAGAATTTCAATATCCTGTTTGGAACGGCTCGTAAATGCAGTTGCGAGAAAAACTTGTGTGTATCTAGTCATTGTGTACGTTAGCCCCCATTTTAAATGTGCATATTGGAAAAACAACTATCACATAGTATGTACTCAGTATGCCTGTACTTATTCTTCTGTGCAATGAAGAATCGTTAATTATTTAGGGAAATATCATACTCTCATAATAGGTCAAACAATGGACATACTAATACATATTAAAAAAGCAGCTAGAGTAAGTACTCCAGCTGCTTTACACTCAAGCATTCAAACTAGCTTGCTTCGAAACAACAAGTGGACCGCCGCTCTTCAAATACTTTTCCACGCCTTCAGCTGCGCGATACCCAAGTGCCCCAATCGTTGCAGTAGGGTGATGTCCTGCAAATTGCGGGAATGCTGAACCTCCTACAACAAATAGGTTTTCCATTTCCCACATCTGTAAGTAGTTGTTTACCGCGGAAGTGGCCGGGTCGGCTCCCATAATGACACCACCTGCGTAGTGACCGCCATCGTAGATATGATCAAATTCATCTGGTAAGGAATCGGGATTGACAATATCTGCTCCCATTTCCTTCATGATTTCAGTACATTTTTCTACACCGAACTTGGCGATATTTCGATCTTGATCTGTATATTTATTAGTGATACGCAATAGAGGGTCACCGAATTCATCTTTGTACGTTGGATCTAAGTCCATGTAATTATGCCACCAAGACATGATGGCTGGGGTATACCAAACTCTCAAATAACGGTTTGTATAAAAAACAGAGTTTTTCTTGAATTCTGGACCCCAGCTTGGTGTATCATCGGGAACGTTATTGGTTGCGATTGCTCCGTGTCCATATTGACGGAATTCGATTCCGCCGCCATTAATGAAATCTAGGTCAGTATGGTCGAAGTTATCTCCCGCAAAATCACTCATCGTACCGCCCAATGCACCTGCTCCCATATAGAGGTTGAATTTCTTATCCTTAAAAAATCCTCTTGCGCCTTGGAACGTGATATTCATTTGTCCATTAAAGTTCCGTCCGATCGTGCCTTTGCGCGTTTTCGGATCGTATTGTTGACCGATTTTCGATAGCATCAGCAATCGATTGTTTGTAAACGAGAAGGCGGCAAGTACCACTACATCAGCCGGCTGTTCAAATTCTTCACCAGTGAGGGTATCGGTATACATTACTCCTGTCGCTTTCCCGCCACTATGAAGCACACGGCGTACAAGCGAATTTGTTCTGATTTCACAATTGTTCTTGAGAGCGGTCGGAATGACTGTGGCTAATGGATCGGATTTGGCCGAGAAGTCACAACCATACTGCGTACAAAATGAACAGAACATACAAGCATTCAAAGACTCTCCATCGGGATTTGTGTACGCCTGCGATAAGTTTCCGGAAGGGACTTGGTAAGGGTGGTAACCCATCTTCTTCGTTGTATCCTTAAACAGTCGCACAGCGGGTGATTCTTTCATCGGTGGGTTTGGATAATCGTTTGAACGTTTATCGCCAAGGGGGTCGGGCTCACCGGAAATACCAGCCGTTTTTTCCCAACGGTCATAATAAGGCTCCATTTCATCATACGTAATGCCCCAGTCTTGAATGGTCATGCCTTCGGGAATTTTATTCTTTCCATAACGTTCGATTGTCTTGGAACGGATTTCAAAATCGTATGCTCTCCATCGATAGGTAGCGCCTGCCCAATGAACACTTCCGCCTCCAAGGTCTGTACCTGCCATCATCTCTTTTCGGGTACGCACGGGGAGGGCTATATCGTCAATGGAAACCCGGGATGTAATGGTTTCTGGAGCTAAATTCTGCATCATTTCATAGCGATTCGTATAGCGCAATTCATCTTTAACTCCGATATAGTCTGCTCGATCGACTTTTTTGCCGCGTTCTAATGTAACCACTTTATGTCCAGCTTTCGCCAATTCCGCGGATACAATACCGCCAGCCCAACCACTACCGACAACTACAACATCTACTTTTTCTAATTTTTTCGCCATATGTGTCCCTCCAATTGTCAGTGTCCGTGCTCGTCTTCGTTTCCTTGGTAACTACGTAAACTTTCAGGCTTCATTACAATGAATTCGTCTTTATCGATATCGGCTGTATAGCTCATGCGAGGGCCAGGATACTCTTTCATCCGCCAACCGTCCATATTGCGATTTCCGCCATAAACAGGATCTGCATAAGCGCCTTCTATCGTAGTTTGAAGTAAAAGGTTAAAGAATGTATTGGAAGAGATGCCGGCCATTTTCGCTTTTCCTTCATCAAAAAGCTGAAGTATCTCATCCTGTTTTTCAGGTTCCAAGTCTTTGAACTTTGTCTTGAATTTTTCTTGAGAAGTCTGCTCTAGAGCGCGGATACCTTCTGTGAAAATTTCAGCTCTTGTCATCTTGGTTTGATATCGTGGGGTAGGAGCCGGAACTTGTGTATCCGCATTCGGACCTTGTTTATTTTGGTCACGATCTTTGTTTTCATAATTCTCTACAGCTGCCGTCTGAGGGAAAGGACCATTCATGTATTCTTTCGCATTTGTTCCCCACTCACTCGTCAGCTGCCGATCGATAAAATAAGGAATGCCTAGTTCAATAGCGCCTGGACCTAAATCATCTTTCGGGAAAATTCGTTCTGTTGCTGCGGATAAGATATCAAAGTCTTCACCACGGCTAAAGAAAGTCCGGGCTTCCGTTATAATGTGGGTTGCATTCTTGGTTCCGGTTTCTGGTTTCTGTAACTGGTTGGTCAATAACCCTCCAAATAATGAACCCCCGACTAGACCACCTGCTAACCATCCAGTATTCTTCATGAAGTTTCGACGACTAATACCTTGTTGAGTAGTTTCAGGTTGTTGTGGTTCTGTCACGTTGCTCTCCTCCTTATATATGTAGACTTCACATTTTTACCAACCGACTAGTTGTCATCTTGTGATAATTGGTTCGAAACTATACACATATTTTTAAATAATGCTTGTTTATTCCAATGAGTTGTCATGTAGAGATGTGAAGAAATAGGAGGAGTCCGTAATATGATATATCAAAAAACAAAAACTCCCCGAAATCAAAAGGGGGATTAGCCCAATGATTTCGGGGAGTTTTATGATTTATTAATTAAAATTGTGTTTGAGAAATCAATTCTTAATTAGTAGCTTTGTCGTCTCCATCTTCTTCATCTTTTACATCCGCATCCAAATCAACGTCTGCGTCTGGCTCCAAGTCGGTTTCAGTGTTTGTATCCATATTCGTATCCGTGTTCATATCTGTATCATCATTAGGGTTCACATCGGCAGGTTGGTCTACGTTTACATCATCATTATCGTTTACATCCGTATCGTCGTCTCCACACGCACTAAGGACACCGATTGATAATAGTGCAGCTGCTCCGACTTTTAAAAGGTTATTTTTTTTAAGTTTGTTAAGATCCATGAAAGATCTCCTCCTCTAGTTGTTTGTTTGATTGGTTTTCTGTCCTAGTTAACAATATCCGAATTCAGTATTTATAAACCTTTATGATAGAAAAATGGTTCATTTGAACGAAGATACAAGACTCTGGAAATGAAACCAAGGTGATTTGAACCTCGTCTTTAGGACGATTAAGTGAAATGAAAAGTCAGTGAGAGAGTGGCGAATATACAATACGACATGGAAGCGAAACAGTTGCTCGATTTACTAGATGACATTTGACAAGTAGAATTTAAGCCGACACAATAAAAAAGAAAAAGCCGAGTATCTTTGCTCGGCTTTGACTTTGACTAAATTTATACCGGACCCCAATTAATCATGACAGCGAAAGATAACATGATAACGGCAATAACCGTCCAAATGAGCAGTAATGGCCACATCCATTTCGCCCATTTTACCCATGATACGCCTGCCACAGCAAGACTTGCCATCAACGGACCCGATGTTGGGAAAATACTATTTGTAAAGCCGTCCCCAAATTGAAAAGCTTGTACCGCAACTTGTCGCGTGATACCGATCATATCTGCTAGGGGAGACAGAATCGGCATGGCGATGATCGCCTGTCCACTACCTGAAGGAATCAAGAAATTCAAGAATCCATTGGCCACAAACATGCCGAGCGCTGTCAATACAGGAGATAGCCCTTCTAAAGGAATAGATAGTGCATGGACAAATGTATCAAGAATCTGTGCGTTTTCCATAACGATCAGAATGGCACGTGCTACTCCGATGATCAAAGCTCCGTAGACCAGATTCTTACAGCCATCCAGGAACGTCAATGTAATTTGATTGTAATTCATTCCTGCGATAACACCAGAACCAATTCCAATGATAATAAAAAAGGCTGCCATGTGATTAATTGACCATTGGAACTGAATCGTGGCAAACACGAAGAAAGAGAGACATAAGCCAACAAACAGCAGGATAATTTTATGCCATCTCGTAAATGGAGGATGCATGTCGGTATCATTCTTGTCGGTTGTTTCTTCCAATACCCCAACGAGACTTTTAGAGGGATCGGCCAGCACTTTTTTCGCATAACGCCACGTATACATAATGGTGACAGCAACAATAACGACAAATGCAATAACTCGAAGTAACATCCCTGTAAACAAAGGAACATCCGCCATGGTCTGCGCAATTCCTACTGTATAGGGATTTAGAAATCCGGTATTAAAGCCAGCGAATGTTGCACCGAAAGTGATAGCGACTGCCACAATCGCATCCAATCGAATTGCCCTAGCAATGATCAATCCTATCGCTACGAATGGAATAACTGAATTGGCCACCGCACCAATGGCTCCCCCTTACGAAAATAAAATAGAAACAATCGCAATCAACCAAAATTCTTTTCCTTGCGTTTTATTGATGGCACGCAATATCCCGCCTCGGATCGCACCTGAACGTTCGATAACTTCAAACGCCCCACCTGCAAATAACACAAGAAATATTAAACTGCCAGACTCCACCATACCTTCCTGCAATGCTAAGAAGATATCCATAAAACCTGTCGGTCTTTATCCGTTTGACTGTATGTATTGGGAATGACCTTTTCTACGTCGTTAACAACTTCCCTTTCAAATGTACCAGCCGGAACGATGTATGTGGCAACGACTGCAATCAATAGGACGATGAGTAAAATTACATATGTGTCTGGCATTTCCTCCTTGTAGTCTAGTAAACTTTATGAAAAAAGAAAGTTCAGATAGGTAGACGCTAGTATATAATTAACAGAGTTGCGTGGCAAATGATAAGGAGAATGAGTGAAAGTTGATTGTAATGAAGTTAGCGGTGGTATAGCATTACATATGAAATTATGAAATCGAGGTGCATTATGCCAATTATTCAAGTGCAAGTACTAAAAGGAAGAAGCGATGAACAGATTAAAGGATTAATTGAAGATATTACAGAGGCGGCTGTTACCAATCTTCAAGTGAGACCAGAACAAGTACGAGTTGTAGTGACAGAGATTGCGGAAACACATTGGGGTGCAGGTGGTTTAACAATGAAAGAGATTAAACGGGAACGAGAAGTTAAATAGTTTGTTAGGATTTCTTTTTTAATACAAATGCAGTGAAAGCGAACATGCCTACAGTGTGGCGGTTCGCTTTTTTAATCAATATATAACCCATCTACATACATAGTTGTTAATGTATTTGCAATTTCTTCAATAGAAGCTGTATTCGTTTGATTCACAACTTCCCATTGATAGTTTTCATTGGCAAAAAACCAAAAACGGGCCACTAGATTAGCTTCTAAATCTGTGCGGGCTAACCCGTTTGATTGAGAGTACGTGATATCCCTCGTGATAAAATGAATGTTTGTTTCCCGAATTTCGTTCCACTTTGCATTCACCGCGGAAGACAGACCGATTGCTTCAGAGAAGACACTCATTATTTGATGATTTTCATGTGCCATATTCAAAAACATTAAGACTTGCTTATGAATCAAAATTTTCGCTTCTAGTTTGGAAGTAGGAGCGAATGGAGTGTTTGCCATATCCAAAAACTCTTGCATTACGTCCTCAATGAGCATAATTAAAATGTCATCTTTCCCTTTAAAATGAACATAGGCTGTTCCATATCCTGTTTTAGCCCTCTTAATAATTTGTGTAATGGTCGTTTGTTCAAATCCATTCTCATAGAACAGTTCCTTAGATGCCTCAAGCAACCGCTTTTTTGTTGCAATAGATCTTAGATTTCGTCCATCTGTAATATCCTCTCGATGCATCAGACTACCTCCTTTCATATTTAGTTATATTCATTGTAACGTAGAGTTTTCATACCGACAATGAATTACTAATTATTTCACCTACTGAAATTTGAATAAAAAGTTATTGACACCGTGTCAACTACCTACTAATATTAAGTAAATTCAGATTATTGGAGGCGCATACATGATGAAGACAACAGGAATGATTACAAAAGAAAAAGCTAGAGAATTTGACGCGCAAGATGGATTTCAACAGTATCGTGATGAGTTCTTTTTACAACCAGGTAAAATTTATATGGATGGAAATTCACTGGGGTTGATGTCGAAGCGAGCAAAAGTCAAAGTAGATGAACTTATGGAATCGTGGAAGTTACTAGCGATCCAAGGCTGGACAAATGGAAAATATCCGTGGTTTTATCTTCCTGAGAAACTTAGCGAAATGTGTGCACCGCTTATTGGTGCGGAAAGCAATGAAGTTTCGATCTGTGGTTCAACGACTAGTAATATACATCAATTAATTTCTACTTTTTATAAACCGAGTGGAAGAAAAACAAAGATATTGGCTGATGAACTAACATTTCCTTCAGATATTTATGCACTTCAAAGTCAGATAAAACTGCAAGGCTACGACCCAGATAAACAGTTGATTCGCGTGAAGAGTCGAGATGGACGAATGATTGAAGAGGATGACATCATTGCAGCGATGACTGATGAAGTCGCTCTAATCTTTTTGCCGACTGTACTATATCGTAGCGGACAATTATTGGATATCGAACGTTTAACGAAGGAAGCGCATAAACGGGGAATTCAAATTGGTTTTGATGCATGCCACTCTATTGGCGCAGTGCCTCATCGGTTTAGCGAATGGGATGTGGACTTTGCTGTCTGGTGTAATTATAAATATTTGAATGGCGGACCAGGCTCTGTAGCGGGGTTATATGTAAATAAAAAGCATTTTGGCATTACTCCAGGGCTTGCGGGTTGGTATAGTTCTAAAAAAGATAAACAATTTGATATGAGCCACACCTTGGATGTGGAAGAATCAGCTGGAGCTTTCCAAGTGGGAACGTCCCATGTCCTGAGTTTAGCGCCGATTATTGCTTCATTGGAGCTCTTTGCTGAAGCGGATATTGAAAAAGTACGGGAGAAATCGTTGCATATTACTCGCTTCATGATGCAATTGATTGAACAAGAACTAAAGGGATTAGGTTATTCAGTTGGCAATCCAATAGACGATGAACGACGTGGAGGACATATTTGCCTAGAGCATGACGAAGCCATTCGAATTTGTAAAGCATTGGTTGACGAGGGGGTTATTCCTGATAATCGCCCACCAAATATTATCCGACTTGCACCGATTGCTTTTTACACCTCTTATGAAGAAGTCTTCGACACAGTACAAATTCTTAAATCGATCGTTCTTGAAAAGCGCTATGAACAATATGGTAAAGAACGCAACGTAGTGTCATAAAAAATACGAGGGGGGAAAGTAATGGAGAAAAAACAAGCGGATTTTCAAGATATTATCGAAAGGGAGAAAGGGTTAAATCGCAGTCTGACTACAGGTCAGCTTGCGATGATCGCGATTGGTGGAGCCATTGGAACGGGTTTGTTTCTCGGCAGTGGTTTGGCGATCGGTTTAGCAGGGCCAAGTGTTATTGTTAGTTATGCCATTGGTGCATTAATTGCTTTGTTGCTCATGGGATGTCTTTCCGAAATGACAGTGGCTCACCCTGTAACCGGTTCATTTGGAGCTTATGCAGAAAAGTATATTAATCCTTGGGCTGGTTTCAGTGTCCGTTACTCGTATTGGTTTAGCTTAGTCTGTGCAATTGGAACAGAAGTCACAGCTGTTGCGGTCTACATGAAATATTGGTTCCCGACAGTGCCTGCGATCGTTTGGATTATATTGTTTGCAGCGATCTTGATGTACGTAAATGCCACGACTGTTAAGCTGTTCGGCATCGTAGAATATTGGTTTTCCCTAATTAAAGTTGTGGCGATTACTGGGTTTATAATACTCGCGGCATATGTAATTGTTGGGGCTGATGCTACATCTTCCATTGGTATTCATAACTATACAGCAGAAGGTGGATTTTTCCCGAATGGTTTTTATGGAATGTGGATTGCTGTCTTTATATCGTTATTCAGCTATTTGAGTATTGAAATGATCGCGGTCAGTGCAGGTGAAGCAAAGGATCCCGAAAAAGCGGTTCCAATTGCTTTGCGTTCAGCTGTTGTCCGTTTGATTGTATTTTATTTAATTACTTTGTCATTGATGTTGATGATTGTACCTTGGAATATGGCGGGTGCTGATAAAAGTCCTTTCGTTAAGGTAATGGAAATTGTCAATATACCGGGAGCAGCAGCGATAATGAATTTCGTCGTATTAATTGCTGCACTGTCTGCTATGAATAGCCAATTGTATATCTCAACACGGATGATGTTTTCATTATCACGTGGAGGATACGCACCAAAAGTTTTAGGTAAGCTAAACAAAAAGTCTGTTCCATCTGTTGCATTGTTTGCGTCTGTAATTGGGATCGTATTTGCTACAGTCTTTACGGTTGTAAAACCCGATACTGCATTCGTTACGATGATTTCGTTATCAAGCTTTGGTGCGATGTTTGCGTGGTTTATGATTTTCATCACGCACTTGTTTTTCCGGAAAAAGTGGAATGAAACAAACGGCAGGAAGTTACCTGTTCGAATGATTGGTTACCCATATCTTACTATATTTGGAGCTGGTTTATTAGCTACTGTTGTACTGTCGACGTGGTTCTCTCCTGACTTTAAGGCGACACTTCTATTAGGTTTCCCATGGTTACTATTTATCACGATCTGTTACTTTATTTGGAAACGTACAATTGGGAGACGAATGATCGAACAGCCCGAATTGGATGAGGAAATAGAGCGTAAGTGAGATGAATAGACTAGAATTATTTTACAATGAGAAAAAAGATTTATTACAAATTAAAAATATAACTCGATTTATGAATGAAACTCGAGTTATATTTTTTTGAAGTAGGTACTAAGTTTTCTGTTGTATAGTCAATTAGAATTTAAATTTAGTAAATTACTAATCTGATAATTTGTTAAATTGTGAAATGAATTTCATAATATGAAATTTGACGCTTGTTATACTGAATTTTCATTCGTATAATTTGAATTACTACTTAATGATGATTGCACCGTAACAGGCACATAAGATCATCAAAATTTTATACTATGGAATCTCAATTGACGAGTTGATAGTTAAAAAGTCTCTTTTCTTTATTTGAAAGCGTTTACAAAGTTAGGTTGTCAAACGAGCTTTTATCCAGCTAGAGAGGAGAAGAAAACGTGATTGAATCTGTTAAAAAGGCATGTTATATTATCAGTTGTTTTTCCAGTGAGGAACCAGTTTTGGGAAACAGGGAAATCGCCGATAAACTTGGCATGAGTCCAAGTACAACGCATCATTTAATCAGTACATTATGTAATGAAGGTGTATTGATGAGAGATCAGGATAGACGCTATCGTTTGGGTTGGAAATTGCTTGAGTGGAATAACAATGTCATGTTTCAACAAGATATTTATGACAAAGCCATTCCTCTTGTTAAAGACTTGATTAGTAGATTTGTAGGTACGGCTCATATTGCGATGTTTGATAAAGGTGAAGTTGTATTTGTTTTGAAAGTATCCTCTCAACAAGCATCTCCTATTCATACGTACATTGGATCACGAAAGCCTGCTTATGCAACCAGTACAGGAAAAGTATTGTTGGCCTATAACAATAGCTACCTAAAAGAAACGATTGAGCGAGGGCTTTCGCCACAAGCACCCAATACAATTACAGATATTGATAAATTGAAGGAAGATCTTAAAAAAGTTCGCAATGTGGGCTACTCCATTAGTAATAATGAGAATTCTTCAGGTACGTACGCGATTGCGGCACCTATTTTATCGTATTCCGGTAAAACGATAGCGGCAGTTAATTTAGTAGGGCCCATATCTTATATGCAGGGAAGCAACCAGCAAATGATTAAGCAAAGTGTGATTAAGACGGCTGATTCCATATCCAAGGAACTAGGATATATAGAAGTGTGATGTACTATAGTAGGTTCATTTAAAGGGGGGACGAACAGTAGATTCATTAATGTGATTAAATTCCATTAATTTTCAGTAAATTTTCGATAACAATTTACGGAATATTAAATTTATTTGTAAAGAGAAAAGAAAAGGGGAGTCTATACATGATAAAAAAACGAGAATTGTATTTTTTCATTATGACGATAGTAGCAGCATTATTCTTAAGCGCATGCGGTAAAGACAGTGATGAAGCGAATGCAGACAATTCCGGTAAAGATGGAGACGCTGGACAGACGTATAACTTTAAACTTGCTCATATTGCGCCGCCTGATCATATTTGGAACGAAACGGCGCAAAAGTTTGCTGAAGAACTAGAAGAACGTTCAGACGGCCGTATGAAAATGGAATTATATCCAGGTGGACAACTCGGTGGAGAGCCTGATATGGTTCAACAGCTTGAGACTGGTTCATTGGATTTCGGATTTATTACAACTGCATTTTTAACATCTAGATCAGATGCGTTCAGTGCTTGGTTTGCACCGTACCTATTTGATTCTTACGAAGCTGCTTTCGAAGCAAAAGATTCAGATGTTGCGAAGAAAATCTTAGCTACGCTGGATGATCAAGGTTTACGTGCGAAAAACTACTTCTTTTCCGGAAATCGCACGATGATGTTCAGAGAGAAAGTGGAAACGCCTGCAGACATGAAGGGACTCACATTGCGAGTAACACCAAGTCCTGCCTTGCAAGATTGGTACCGATTATTAGGAGCTAATCCAGAGTCAATCTCGCTTCCGGATGTATACCAAGCTGCACAAACAGGTGTTATTGATGGGATGGAAATGGATTTGGATGCTGCGGTTACATCCAATTTTAATGAAGTAACAGGATTTGGTGCATTGACGAATCATATGGTATGGCCATCTGTCATGATTGCAAGTGGTAAAAAGTTTGATGCAATGCCAGAAGAAGATCAAAAGATTATTGAAGAAGCAATGGCTGCAGCTTCTGAATATGGAACGATGAAACGTGCTTCTTTGGAAGAAGAATATATGAACACGTTGAAAAACAGAGGAATGGAATTGTATGAAATGGACGAGTCTTTGTTCAAGCCATTCAAAGAACAATATGATGAGCAATACAAAGCGAAAGATCCATTAATTAGTGAGTTTATTGAAACGTTCCGTAAATAGGAGGAGTACGCTGTATGAATAAGCTGAGCAGCTGGATAGAAACGTTAGAAAAGTTTATAGCGATGATCTTGATCGCTGCGATGACGATTATTATCGCAGCCGCTGTAGTGTTCCGCTACTTTTTAAATGCACCAATATTTTGGGCGAATGAAGCGAGTATTTTCATAATGGCATGGATTACATTTATCGGAGGGAGTTTGGGGCTTAAGTATAAGTCCCAAGCTTCTGTTACCTTTTTGGTCGATCGTTTTTCGGATAGAGGTAAAAGATATTTAGAAATGGTTTCTTATATTATTATTCTAGTGTTTATTGGAATCTTACTATATTTGAGTTATCAATGGTTGTTATCCGTTACCCATCAAACCTCATCTTCCATGCGAATTCCGATGTGGATTCCATATGCCTCGGTTCCAGTAGGTTTAAGTTTTGCATTCATTCATTTATTAACCCACCTTGTAAACTTGTTTAAGACAAAAGAACAAGGGGGGCAAACGACATGATTTTCATTGTCATTGCATTATTTATATTGTTTTTGGTGATTGGTATTCCGATTTCATTAGTACTGGCCATCACGTCCATTTGTTATTTGCTCCTTAGTGATTTAACGACGCTAATGAGTTCAGCACCTCAGAAGATGTTTTCGGGAATTGATAATTTTGGTCTTTTAGCTATTCCATTGTTTATGTTGGCAGGCGAGTTGATGAATGGCGGAGGGATTACGACTCGTCTCGTGTCGTTTGCTCGAGTGTTGATCGGGCATTATCGTGGCGGATTGGCATACGTAACGGTCATCGCAAATATGTTTTTGGCCTCGATATTAGGCTCTGCCAATGCGCAGGCTGCGATGATGAGTAAAGTTATGGTTCCTGAAATGGAAAAGGAAGGGTATCGACGTGACTTCTCAGCAGCGATTACATTGGCATCTTCTATTGTAGCGCCCGTTATTCCACCTAGTATGTTATTTATCATTTATGGGACACTAACGGGTGCTTCGATTGCAGATTTGTTTATGGCTGGAGTGATTCCAGGTATTTTATTAGGAGTTGGTTTCATTATTGTCATTGGCATTATGAATAAAAGACAACAATTCCCTAAAAGTGAAAAAGCTACTTTCCAAATGATCGTGAAATCATTCTTACGGGTACTACCTGCAATGTTAATACCTTTTACCATCATTTTCGGAATACTTGGTGGTGTTTTTACACCGACTGAATCGGCTGCGATTGCCTGTGTGATTGCATTTGTCATTGGATTGTCGTATCGTGAGTTGAAATTGAAAGATATGCCGGAAATCTTAGTGAATACGGTTGTAAATACAGCAACGATTTCATTTTTGATCGTCACTGCCAATTTATTTGGTTTCATTATTGCATACGAGCAAATACCTCAATTGGTCGCTAACTCCATGCTTGGACTTTCAGAGAATCCATTAATCTTCTTACTTTTAGTAAATATCTTCTTACTTTTGATCGGTACAGTATTAGATGGAATTGCAGCATTGATTATTTTAATACCTGTTATGCTCCCACTGCTTGCTACGTACCAGATAGATCCCGTGCATTTTGGAGTGATCGTTTGTATTAACTTAACAATTGGTCTTCTTACACCACCAGTTGGTACAGGACTATTTATTGTATCGTCCATAGCCAAGGTGAAATTTGAAGATCTTATTAAAGCCATTATGCCCTTCTTGGCTATGGCGATCCTCGTGTTGCTCATCCTAACGTATTGGGAAGATGCTGCTTTATGGATTCCAAGCCTGTATAAAGAGTAACGCATTTCAGACTGTAGACGAACTCCGAAATTATGGAGGAAGTCTGCAGTCTTTCTTTTTTTGTGATAGTGTCTGCATCCGGAAATAAAGAGAATATCTATGCAATCTTTTCATTTTTTTGTGAAATATTCTCACAATTTCACATCGTGAAATATGAATATTGTGACAAAAATATAGATTCGGTATATTACAAGTAAGTTAATTGAAGTGAAAGCGCCAAGAGATGATAAATGACAGCTATTGATTCCTAGTAAGGTTTTTTAAAAAACAAGAATGAAAGGGCTTACAAATTCAGCTCTTGCCACTTTCACAAATCAATGAGAAATAATCAATATACTATCAACATACAGGAGGAATACACAATGGGTATTAGAACAGGTGCAGATTACATCAAAGCGGTCCAGTCACGTCAGCCAGAAGTATATTTAGGAGGTCGCCGTATTACGAACTTAGCAGACGAGCCGGTCTTCAGACAACCTATTAAAGAAATGGCCAAACTTTATGATATGCAGCATGATCCAAAGTATCAAGAAGAGATTACACATATATGTGAGGAAACAGGAGAGAGAGTGAATAATTCATTTCTAATCCCAAGAAGCGGAGAAGATCTACAAGCGCGTAGACGAGTTTTCGAAGTATGGGCGGAAGCAACATTTGGTCTGATGGGGCGTACTCCGGATTTCTTAGCAACGGTTGTTACAGCGATGGCGTCCAATGATTGGTTCTTTAGACAGTATGGCGAACGTTGGGGAGATAATATCGTAAACTACTATAAATATATTCGCGATAATGATTTATTCTTGACACATGCGATCATCAATCCACAGAATGACCGTAGTAAAGCTTCTAGTGAACAAGATGATGAATTCATGCATTTGGGAGTTGTACGTGAAACGGAAGAGGGCTTGATCGTTCGTGGTTCTAAGATGCTGGCAACACTTGCACCCGTAACGGATGAAGTCATTATCTATTCGTACCCAAGCTTCAAACCTGGTGATGAAAGGTATGCCATTTCATTTGCTGTTCCAATCGACACTCCGGGACTTCGGATGTATTGCCGAGAAGAAACACAAAATGGCGAGCGTTCTACATGGGACCACCCACTTGCGAGCCGCTTTGAAGAAATGGATGCAGTTCTTGTGTTCCATGATGTACTTGTACCTTGGGATCGTGTATTCATCAATCAAAATGTGGAAGCTGGAAACTTGCTATATCCTAAAACAGGTATCAATCTGCAGCCTTCACATCAGTCAGCTGTACGTGGCCTAACGAAGATTTCATTTGCAACGGAAGTTACGTGCGCAGTTGCAGATGCAGTAGGAGTCGATGGATTCCTAAACGTACAAAATCAATTATCTGAACTGATTCAAGGAGTCGAGACGATTCGTGCGCTAGTGCGTGTAGCGGAACAGGAGTATGTCATGACGCCATACGGTGAGGCGCTTCCTGCCATCGTACCTTTAGAAACGATTCGTGGAATCCTGCCGACACTTTATCCGCGTGCAATGGAAATTTTGCAGACGATTGGAGCTGGTGGATTGTTAATGTCTCCGACGGGAGCAGATTTTGCAAATCCTGAAACAGCGGAGGATATGGAGAAATACTATGGCGGACGTTCAGGTGTATCCTCTGAGCAACGTGTACGTCTCTTTAAGCTAGCTTGGGACTTATGTGGAGAAGCATTCGGTCAACGTCTTGTTCAATATGAGCGTTACTATTCCGGGGATCCAGTACGTAAATTGGGTATGTTCTATAATACGCATAAACGTAATAATCCATCGTATGATATGGTAGACAAAGCATTAAAAGATTCATTGGATATGGCAAAAGATACCGTAGCGAATTAATTTGATCATAAGTAAAAAAGCATTATCAGGTAAGATGATTTTACTTTGATAATGCTTTTTCCTCTATTGTTTTGATACAGTAGATATAGACAGTCAACTTAGCAGTTAGATATTATGAAGTAGTTACTAGCGTATGCTATAATTTTTATGTATTGATATAAAAAGAATATTTTTTAGGGAGAGATAATGATGAATAAAGAAGAAAAACAGCAAGTCTTTAAAGATATTATGGGGAATTATCCGACAGGTGTAACGATTGTTACAACGATGACAGGAGACGGTGTGCCGGTTGGGTTGACTGTTAACTCATTTGCATCTGTTTCTCTTGATCCATTAATGTTATTGTGGTCAATTGATCATAGAGTGTCTTCATTGAAAGAGTTTACAGAAGGAGGAAAGTTTGCAGTGCATGTATTGGCTGGAGAACAATCAGAACTTTGCTCCACATTTGCGAGTAAGCATGAAGACCGTTTTAGTACGTGTGAATGGAGTTTATCAGAAAATGGACTACCTATTATCGAAGGAGCTTTTGGCGTATTTGAATGTAAGACGTTTAAAGCGGTAGAAGCAGGAGATCATACGGTGTTAATAGGGGAAGTAGTGGACTTAAAGGTGGATAGTACCAAAGATCCTATGCTGTATCACCGTAGAGTGTTTGGTTCTATACCCGCGGAGTTTTATTCAGTGAATTAAAAGACAGAATGAATTCGCCATTTCGTGTTATTTAGTCATGTAATTAAAATAGGCAATACAGACAGCTATCTAATCAGTCTGTATTGCCTATTTTTTGTTGCTTTATGAGTATCTATTTTTTAAAAAAATCTAAATACTTAATTACTATCTTGTATTATAATAGCGATATAAAGGCGCAAGATATGGAGTATATCAAAAGAATAGTTGCCTTTACATGACTTGGTATATATAGGAGGTTATCGTCAATGAAATATAAAGACCCAAATATTTTCGAATTAGAATTCCTAAACTTTGTTAACCATTATGTGAAAGATGTAGGTGGAAAAGGACCAAGAAGAACAGAAGTACGTGTGGCTGGAGATACAATCGTCTATTTTATTCGCGGAATTCTAACGGAGCGTGAAAAGGAATTAATAAAAAATCCAGAAGGCAGGCGATTGGTAACAGAGGCAAGGAGAATGTTTCTAGACTTAAATAAAGACGCTAGAATGACGGCCTTTAAAGACTTTTTAGGCTGTGAAGTTATAGAAAACTATGAGTCGTGGGATTTTGATAACGACTCGGCAGTTGCAGTTCTTGTCCTAAATAATAAATTATTTTAACAATATTTAAAATTTTTATTTACAATAGTTCAACTATTTGATATATTTAGAACTACAAAAGGTGCTCAGTGTTCCTGCGTACTTACTAAGATTAAGCATTGGGTGGTCTTTAAAAGAAGACAAACCATAGCTGTTGAGATACCGCTCTTTTGAGAGGGTCTGTACAGCTGTGGTTTTTTTACGTGCTTTTTCGTTTCAGGAGGAGAGATAAATGATTCAAGAGAATGTCATTATTGAGAAAAATATTGTCTATGGAAAAACTGAAAAGGAGTATCTAACTGCTGATACGTATAGGATGACAACTGATTCAGGAAATTTACCAGTACTTGTTTTAATTCACGGTGGTGCATTTCAAACGGGATCTAAGGAAATGTATACAGAATGGGGAGAGTTATTGGCGCGAGAAAACTATTTTGTGATGGCTATTAATTATCGTTTGGCTACACCTCGTTATGCTAGTTATCCCACAGTACTAGAGGATATAGAAGAAGCAATGAACTGGCTGGTATTACATTCAAATCGATTAAATATAGATGTTAGTCGCATTAGCATCATTGGTGATTCAGCTGGAGCGTATTTAGCGGCACTATTTTCTCTTAAAAATCGGCCATTTAGTTATAGAATATGTGCAGTTGTAGGAGTATACGGGCCGTATGATTTAGTTTTGGAATGCAAGAGTTTAAACGCGGAACGAAAGATCCAAATGTTCGAACGATTACTGGGCGTAACGTTTCGAGGTAATGAAAGGGCTTTCAAGGAGGCTTCTCCTGTTTCTTATATCGATGAAGCAATTGCGACACCGACATTTGACACAAGCTTTTATTTGGTAACGGGGAAAGAAGATAAGATTGTTAACGCTTTCCAGTCTAAAAATTTTTTTGAGAAGTTAAGAGAAGCAAATATTGATGTAGAGTTAACGGAAATTGAAGATATAGGTCATTTTTGGTTCAACTATTTACCTGGAATTATAGGTGGAGGAGTGGAAGATTACCCGAACAATATAATTTACCCTAAAATTATTTCTTTTTTAAATAAAATAAATAGGCAGACGTGTAATGGGAACTTCTCAAGACGACAAATTATTTCAATAGCTAAAACAGAAAATCTTCAAATTAAAGATGTTCATTAGAAAAAGGAGGAAGAATAGTATGAGAAAATTTAGTTTAAATAAATTAGTGGTTTTCGTTATGTTATGTACGGTCGCATTGTTAACAGCTTGTTCTTCAGATGGAAACGGAGAGTCGGGGAAAAAAGATGAGGACGATAAAATATCCATTGATATGTCATTATTTTATACAGAAAATGATGCATTCAGTCAGTCATTTATAAAGTGGGCTGAACTTGTAGAGGAAGAAACAGAAGGAAGAGTAGTTTTCAACCCGCACTACTCAGCTTCTTTAGTATCTTTATTTGACACAATGGATGCTGTG
Source organism: Sporosarcina obsidiansis (assembly GCF_009651005.1). GTDB lineage: Bacteria > Bacillota > Bacilli > Bacillales_A > Planococcaceae > Sporosarcina > Sporosarcina obsidiansis. Next base: position 79,392 of record NZ_WHVW01000005.1, on the reverse strand, counting down.
AGAAATGGCTCTGTAGATGCAGGAGTATTATCAGCAGGAGCAATTTCAGGTGAAATACCTGCAATGGGTTTATTGGAGGTACTTGGAACGTTCCAAAAAGAAGAACAATTCAAATCACAATACGAAGAAGTAACATTATTACTAAGTGATATTTTAGCACAAGAAAATCTTAAATTGTTATTTTGGTCTCCAGGTTCAACAGATGTTTTGGCACTACACAATAAAAAAATGCTTAAAGAAGTAGATCAGTTTAAAGACTTGAAGATGAGAACTGCTGGACGCTGGCAAAGTGAGCAAATTCAAAGACTTGGTGCATCTCCAGTTAGTATGGATCCAAGTGAGTTATACTTAGCCCTGCAAAATGGAACTGTAGATTCAACTATACAAGCAGTCAGCTTAGCGAATTCACAAAAATTATATGAAGTTACACCAAAAATGGTTTCATTAGGATCGTCTTCTAATGTCATTCCATATGTGGTGAATCAAGATATTTGGGATGAGATCACTCCGGAAGATCAAGAGATTATTGAAAAAGTATCAAAACAAGTAGGCGAAGCAACTTATAGTGATTTAAGTCAAAAAGAACAAGAAGCTATTGAGAACATGGAAAAAGAAGGCGCAGAAATATACAGCCTATCAAGTAATGAACAAGAAGCTTTCCAGAAAATATTCCGAAGTGTGTGGGATGAAATTGCAAAAACTGCTGGAGAGGACGGACAAAAACTCCTTGAAGTATTAAAAAACGATGAATAGGAGTGATTTATATGAACAATATTGATGCTAAAATGGAGCCTAAATTTATTGGCGTTCTAGAGCGTAGTATGAAAAAAATAAATAGTATTTTTATAGCTTTGGCAGCAATAATGATTATATTACTAGTTATTATTATTGTCCAAGAGGTGATACGGCGCTATTTCTTTAATGAACCGACAACTTGGGCGTTAGATATCTCTAGGTTCCTATTAGTCTATGTGTTTTTTTTGTCACTTGCTCCCGCATTACAAAGTGGAGCACATGTCTCTACAGATATGGTTACATCCAAATTGTCTCCAACTATGCAATGGATATGTAAACAAATTGCATACGGTTTAACGATTATTTACGGGATTATTCTGTTTTGGCAAGTACTTATGCCAACTATACAAGTATTTGCCAATAATAGTATTTTTCCAATAGTAATTGAAGTACCAATGAAATATGTTTACGTGATTGCTCCCATTGGAACAGCGCAATTTGTGATAACGTCATTAATTTGTTTAATACTCACTTTTTATCGAGAACGGAATGTTGTTGAAAAGCCTCAACATATCAATTTAGATTAAACACCATTGGTTGAAGTGATTATAGATTGGAGTGAGTAGGTTGGAGTCATTTCTATTGTTTTTAGCTTTTATTGTTGTATTGATGATCTTTTTATCTGTCGGATTGCCAGTTGCTGTTTCTATGGGATTAGTAGGAACTCTTGGCGTGTTAATATTTTTTTCACCTAAAGTATTGAGTCAATTGGCGACTATTACCTTTGCGCAATCCAGTAGCTTTATCTTAGTGGTGGTTCCGTTGTTTATACTAATGTCTGAAATTATTTCTGCTTCTCCAATCGGTTCACAGTTATTTCGTACAACACAATTATGGCTCGGACGTGTACCTGGGGCTTTAGCAATGGGAACAATTTTGACTAGTACTGGTTTCTCAGCAGTTTGTGGTTCGAGTCCAGTGACAGCAGCAACTGTAGGTAGAATGGCAGTACCAGAGATGATTAAAAATGATTATGATCCGAAACTTGCATATGGTTCGACAGCAGCTGGAGGTACACTAGGGATTTTAATTCCACCCAGCGTTGCTTTAATTATGTACGGAGTGATCACGGAGACATCAATAGGAGATTTATTTATTGCAGGATTTTTACCAGGCTTGATGATTGCGGGACTATTATGTTTGACAATTCTCGTAATGATTCTACGTAATCCAAGTTTGGCTCCTGTTCAAAAGACGAAAAGTAGTTGGAAAGATCGTTTCGTCTCATTGCGATCTGTCTTACCTATTCTAGTTTTAGTGATTTTGGTCATGGGCTCTATTTACACAGGCGTGACTACACCAACCGAGTCCGCGGCAGTAGGAGCGGCAGTAGCATTTGTAATTGTTGCGGTAATGGGGTACTTTTCGAGAAAGAATTTTAAGCAAATATTCATAAATACTGTCCATACAACGGGAATGTTTCTTTTCCTAATTATAGGTGGGATGTTTAGTTCTTTTATTTTAAATCGTTTGGGTATACCACAAGGAATGGCTGAAATGTTATTAGGATTTGATTTAGAACCATGGATGATCCTTGTATTAATCAATATACTATTAGTCATTTTAGGAATGTTTTTAGATCCAATGAGTATTTTAGTAATTATTATACCAATCTTCTTCCCTACGGTGATGGCACTAGGTTACCATCCAGTCTGGTTTGGAATTATGGTAACAATTAATGTGGAAATTGCAGCAATAACTCCACCAGTAGGTTTTAATATATTCGTATTAAAGTCAGTGTTACCAGATGCTAAATTGTCAGATATTATCAAGGGATCTCTTATATTTGTGATTCCGTTAGTGATAGGTTTAATACTCATTATATTGTTCCCAGAAATCGTTCTTTATTTACCAAACAAAATGTAATTTATTTTGCAAAAACATTTACTGGGAATTAAAAATATTCTATTAAAAAGATTCCAACTATTTCATATTGTGAAATATCAATATAGAATCATGTATGCGTTTTCATTTATAGTAAGAGTACAGCTAGTAGAGTAAAAGATGGTGTGAGTTTATTGTAATTCTGAAATCAGATGACACATAAATACCGACATCATCTAGCAAGAAAATACTACAAACTAAAATAATGGAGGGTTTCAAATGACAACTTCAACAATCAAAACTTTAAAGGCGTTTAACCTATTACAGTGGATCGAGGACAATAAAAACGAGTTAAAACCACCAGTCAATAACAAAGTTTTATGGGAAGACTCAGAATTTATTTGTATGATTTTAGGCGGGCCAAATAGACGACGTGATTTTCATGTGGACCCTTCTGAAGAGTTTTTCTATCAAATTAAAGGTAGCTGCTTTGTAGAAGTAATCAACTTTGAAGGAAAGCGTGAAGTGGTAGAAGTGAAAGAAGGAGAAGTATTCATGCTTCCAGCTATGATGCCGCACTCCCCGCATCGTATTGCTGATACGTACGGACTTGTAATCGAGCGTAAACGGGATCAAGGTGAACTAGAAGATTTTGTTTGGTTCTGTGAAAACTGTGACCAACAAATGCACAAAAAAACAGTTCAATTGACGAATATCGAGACGCAAGTCAAAGGTGCAATTGAAGAGTTCAATAGCAGTGAAGAACTTCGTACATGTAATAACTGCGGTCACGTAATGCCTGAAGAAGTAGGGTTGTGGAAATGAGAGTAGACTTCCATACACATATCATTCCTGAAAATATCCCTGACTTTGTGGAGAAGTTCGGTGGCGGACGCTGGCCGACTTTAGAAAAAACGTGTTCATGCGGAGCAAATATCATGGTTGAAGGCAAAGTGTTTCGTGAGGTAACAGATCAAGTGTGGAGCCCTGAAAAACGCATTGAAGATATGGATGCGGAAGGTGTAGATATTCAAGTGCTGTCTCCCATTCCAGTGACATTTTCTTACTGGGCTGACGGAGAGCAAGCGGAAGAAATGTCTAAAATCCAAAATGACTTTATCGCGGATACTGTAAAACAGTATCCCGATCGTTTTATTGGATTAGGGACCGTCCCATTGCAAGACGTTGAAGTCTCTATTCGTGAAATGGAAAGATGCGTCAAGGAACTGGGCTTAAAAGGAATTGAAATTGGAACGAATATTAATGGTAAGAACTTGGATGATCCCGATTTTACAAAGTTCTTTGAAATGGCCGAAAAATGGGAAGTTCCTTTGTTCGTTCATCCATGGGAAACACTTGGCAAGGAAAGAATGCCGCGTCATAACTTTATGTATACAGTCGGAATGCCAAGTGAAACAGCTTTAGCAGCAGCAAGCCTGATCAACGGCGGTGTAATGGAAAAGTTTCCGAAGCTTAAAGTATGCTTTGCGCATGGTGGAGGCTCCTTCCCTTATATCTTGCCACGATTGGATCAAGGCTGGAAGGTTTGGCCGCATTTGAGACAAACGACAGAACCACCTAGCTATTACGCTAAGAATTTCTACTTTGATTCATTGAATTATGATCCATTGAATCTTAATTATATGATTGATCGTTTCGGTCATGAAAAAATTGTAATGGGTTCTGACTATCCATTCTTATTGCGTGAAATCCCGCCAGGAAAAGTAGTTGATGACACAGTGAATTTAACTGATGATCAAAGACAGGCGATTCTTGGTGGAAACGCACTGGAATTCTTAAACATATCAGTAAAGGAAGAGATGAAAAAATGACACCTGAGGAAAGATTGAAAGAATTAGGGTTGGAGTTACCCCCTCTACGCCCTTCACTTGGAGATTATGTTCGGTGTGTCCGCACAGGTAATCTATTGTTCACAGCGGGACAGGGTGTAGATCAGTATCATGGCAAATTAGGAAGAGATTTGACTGTGGAAGAAGGATACTTGGCAGCTCAGCAATCGATGCTGAACTTGATCAGTGTAGTAAAAGAAGAAATCGGTGAGCTGAGCAAAGTGAAGCAATTCGTGAAGGTTCTGGGTATGGTCAACAGCACAGAAGATTTCACAGATCAGCCGAAAGTAATGAATGGTGCTTCCGATTTAATCGGGAAAGTGTTTGGTGAAAAAGGTAAGCATGGAAGATCGGCAGTTGGAATGTCTCAACTCCCTAACAATACAGCAATTGAAATTGAGATGATCATCGAGATCGAGGATTAGGAGGAATATCGTGGCTAAAGAATTAGTAGCGGACAATACGACCGTCCAAGATGCAAAACTATTTATTGATGGAAAATACGTAGATGCAATTGCAGGGGAAACCTTTGATACGATAAATCCTGCAACTAACCAGAAGCTTGCTACAGTAGCTAAAGGTGGAGAGGAAGACGCCAACCGTGCGATCGAGGCTGCACACAAAGCCTTCACAAGTGGAGTATGGAGCAATATGCCGGTCGAGAAACGTTCGGAAATATTGTGCCGTATGGCTGATTTAATTCTAGAAAAAGTTGATGAACTTGCGTATGTAGAAACGTTAGATGTTGGAAAACCAATTCGTGAAAGCCGCGAGTTCGATATTCCACGTGCTGCATCAAACTTCCGTTTCTTTGCTGAGATGGCGAAGTATATGGTGCATGAACATTATGATATGGCCAACCACATGTCTTATGTCCAATATGCTCCAGCAGGTGTCACCAGCTTAATCATTCCTTGGAATCTTCCGTTCATGCAAATGACTTGGAAGGCTTCAGCAGCATTAGCGGCAGGAAATACTGTGGTAATTAAACCAGCTTCCGATACCCCTTTAAGTGCTGTTTTGCTTGGAGAAATTGCAAATGAAGCTGGCTTACCTCCAGGCGTTTTGAACATCATCACAGGTCCTGGAAGTACAGTTGGAACTGTGATGGCAAAGCATCCATATGTTCAGCGGATTTCGTTTGTAGGTGAATCCGAGACCGGAAAGACGGTCATGCGAAATGCGGCGGAAAATCTGACACCAGTTTCATTGGAACTAGGTGGGAAGTCGGCAAATATCGTATTTGAAGATGCGGATCTGGATGAAGCAGTTGAAGGATCCATCGAAGCGATATTCCGCAATCAAGGCGAAATTTGTCTTGCAGGTTCAAGAATTCTTGTACAGGAAGGGATTTACGAGAAATTCCTTGAAAAATTTGTTGCGGCAGTGAAAAACATTAAAGTCGGTGACCCTACGGATGAATCGACAGACATGGGCGCACTTGTATCCAAAAGCCATCTGAAAGAAGTGGCAGACTATGTGCAAATCGGACTCGATGAAGGGGCGAAACTTGCCTATGGCGGTAAAATGGTAGACAGCTTACCGGAAGGGAATTTCTATGAACCGACCGTTTTATATGATGTACACAATAAAATGCGAGTGGCACAGGAAGAGATTTTCGGACCGGTGCCTGTAATCATTCCTTTCAAAACAGAAGAAGAAGCAATCGATATTGCGAATGATTCGATCTATGGATTGGCTGGGGTGGTCTGGACAAATGATCTGCGACGCGGTCAGCGTGTAACCTCTCAAGTACACTCTGGTTTATTATGGGTAAACTGTTGGTATGTCCGTGACTTACGCACTCCTTTTGGAGGAGCGAAAGCAAGTGGTATTGGAAGAGAAGGCGGCCGTCATAGCTTTGATTTCTATACAGAAGCGAAGACCATTACGATTAAAAAATAAAACGAACAGCGAAAGGTGGCATTGCGCCCGCCTTTTGTTGTTTTCACGCAGGAGGATGGAGTACCGTGTCTACTAAAATTGAAAATTATGCATCAGAACTATTGGAAGCAGAGAAAACGTGCAAAGGAATTGCACCTTTGACTGATAGAGATAGTTCATTAACAGTGGAAGATGCTTATTATATACAGTTGGAAATGGTGAAACGAAAATTGGCTGAAGGAAGAACGGTTATTGGAAAAAAAGTAGGTCTCACAAGCGTAGCTATGCAAAAGATGCTAAATGTAGATGAGCCGGATTATGGACATTTATATGATGATATGGAACTGAAAAATGAAGCTTCCATTAAAGTAGATACGATGGTGTCACCGAAAGTAGAAGCAGAAATTGGTTTTGTATTATCTGAAGACTTAGTAGGTCCAAATGTAACGTTTCTAGATGTCATGATGGCTACGAAATATGTCGTACCTACTATTGAAGTCATTGATAGTCGTGTATCAGATTGGAACATCAAACTGATTGATACGGTTGCAGATAACGGATCGAGTGCAAAAGTGGTAGTTGGCGATAAGCAGTCTACGCTCGAAACGCTAGATTTGCGTACAAATAGTATGGTGCTTTATAAAAATGAAGAGTTGATCGCGACAGGCGCAGGGGCAGCTGCACTTGGTCATCCAGCACATGCTGTTGCTTGGCTTGCGAATAAACTGCATGAATTTGGCATCACATTGAAAAAAGATGAATTGATCTTGCCGGGTGCATTGTCCGGAGCAGTTGTTGTGGAAGCAGGAGATACGATTACGGCAGATTTTGGCCCTGTCGGCTCAGTAACCGTGCATTTTGAATGATAGTCAAATCATAAAGAAGGGAGCATGACGATGGAGAAAATAAAAGCAGCCATCATTGGTTCTGGAAACATTGGAACCGATCTAATGTATAAACTTGAACGTAGCGACGTCATAGAGTTAACCGCTGTTATTGGAATTGAACCGGAATCTGACGGACTGAAGCGAGCGAAAGAGAGAGGGTATCAAGCTTTCTCTACTGGTATTCAAGCTATTATCGATCATCCTGAACTAGCGGATATCGTATTTGATGCAACTTCTGCAAAAGCGCATATTCACCATGCGGAAGTACTGAAGAAATTAGGGAAACTGGCAATTGATTTGACGCCAGCAGCTATCGGGCCATTTTTCTCCCCGGCTGTAAGCTCTGATGAAAATTCTCGCGAGCTAGATAATGTCAATATGATCACGTGTGGCGGACAGGCGACGATTCCGATTGTAAATGCTATCAATAAAGTGGCAGACGTTACATATGGAGAAATCGTAGCAACAATTTCGAGTTTGAGTGCAGGTCCAGGTACTCGTGCAAATATCGATGAATTTACGATTACGACCCGCAGAGGAATCGAAGAAGTGGGTGGGGCGGATAAAGGTAAAGCACTGATCATTTTAAATCCAGCCGATCCCCCAATCTTAATGCGTGATACGATTTATTGTGAAGTAAAGAATATGAATGAAAAAGCAATTCAGGAATCCATTGAAAACATGGTGGAAAAGGTGAAGGAATATGTACCTGGTTATCGCTTAAAGCAAGCGCCGCTTTTTGAAGGCAATGTGGTCACAGTCTTTGTGGAAGTCGAAGGGGCTGGCGATTATTTCCCAGAGTACGCAGGAAATCTTGATATTATGACAGCGGCAGCAACGCGTGTAGCGGAAGATTTTGCACGGTCGATGTTGGCGAAAAAATCTCTCATCTAATGAGTGGAAAGGAGTAACGTACATGACAAAGAAGCCAATTAAAATTACAGAAGTATGTTTACGTGATGGAAGCCATACCGTAGCGCATCAATTCACTGTTGAACAAGTACGAAATGTGACTCGTGCGTTAGATGATGCAGGTATGCATTATATAGAAGTAAGTCATGGAGACGGACTGGGCGGTTCCACTGTGCAGTATGGAAAGTCATTGGTCAATGAAATGGAATTGATTGAAGCAGCCGTCGATGAATGTACAAATTCAAAGGTAGCAGTTTTGTTGATACCAGGTATCGGTACGATGAGTGAACTAAAACAAGCGCATAAATTAGGAGCGAGTCTTGTCCGAGTAGCAACTCACTCAACAGAGGCAGATGTTTCCGCTCAGCATATTAGTCAGGCACGCGAACTTGGAATGGAAGCGCTAGGATTTTTAATGATGGCGCATTCTGTACCTGTAGATAAATTAGTAGAACAAGCTAAATTGATGGAGAGTTACGGAGCCCAAGCCGTATATGTAACCGATTCAGCCGGTGCACTGTTACCACATCAAGTAAGTGAGCGAATCAAGGCGCTACGCAGTTCATTGGATATCGAAGTAGGATTCCATGCGCACAATAATTTATCATTGGCCGTTGCGAATACACTTGCTGCAATTGAAGAAGGTGCTACTCGTATAGATGGAGCGGTGCGCTGTTTAGGAGCTGGAGCGGGCAATACACAAACGGAAGTGTTGCTGGCAGTTATGGATCGTATGGGTATGAATGTAGGAATTGACCTATATAAAATGATGGATTTGGCCGAAGACATTGTAGGGCCGTTGATTCCAGGAACTCAAGAAATTAAAAAAGGCAGTCTCGCACTTGGCTATGCTGGCGTATATTCGAGCTTCCTATTACATTCAGAACGAGCGGCAGCTAGATTCGGTCTGGATCCGCGCGATATCTTAATGGAACTAGGGAAAATGAAAGTGGTAGGCGGACAGGAAGATATGATTCTGGATGTGGCCGCTGAATTGGCAAAGAAGGAGAAAGTGAGGGTATAAACATGACAGTACTTACAGATCGTGAAAAAGAAATTGTGGACTATTTATATACAGCAGAGCGTGATGCACGAGAGGTTATTAAAATCACCGACAAGTATCCTGAGCTAACAATTGAAGAAGCGTACGGCTTGCAAGATCGTTTGTTGGAACGTCGATTGATGGAAAATAAAACGAAAAATGTAGGTGTGAAACTTGGTCTGACAAGTAAGGCCAAGCAAGTCATGATGGGAGTTGATGAAGCAATCTATGGTTATTTACACGCAGATATGCTGTCAACAGAATGGGAACCTGTCAATTATTCTGAGTTGATCCATCCAAAAGTGGAACCAGAAATAGCATTTTTATTAGGTGCTGATTTAGAAGGGGAAGACGTGACGGCAGAAGATGTCATTAAAGCTACAAAGTACGTAGCGCCCGCTTTGGAAGTTATCGATAGCCGGTACAAGGATTTTAAATTCACATTAGTCGATGTCGTAGCGGATAACTGTTCTTCTATAAAGTTTGTAGTCGGCAGTAAGTGGATTTCGCCTGAGTCTATTGATTTGGGAAGCATTGGGATGGTGATGTCTAAAAATGGAAAAGTAGAGCAAACAGGTTCTAGTGCTGCTGTGCTAGGACATCCTGCTGAAGCGATCGCTTGGTCAGTGAAAGAGCTAAGCAAACGAGGTAAAAGATTGAAAAAAGGAGATATCGTGTTAAGTGGCGCGATGTCAGAAGCGATTGCATTTACATCTGGAGATTCCATTATTGCGCAATTTGATGGATTGGGCAGTGTTTCTATGTTTTGTAAGTAAACGTCACAAGAGAGAGTGCGCTGATCGTCAGCCCTCTCTTTTTCATTATAGAGGATAAAAGAGATGATTTTCCTAATGAACATGAAATCTGAAGTTAATACATTACAGACAGCTTGGAAAATGCTGATCTGGCTATTGATTGCACAAGTAATGGTGTCATTTGTTGGTAGAAGTTTAGCACCTTTGACAATTTTAATTGGTAAAGATCTATCACTTTCGAATACACAAATAGGTATGCTTCCTGCCGCTCTATTTTTAGGGCAATCATTGGCGGCGATTCCTTCAGGTCTATTAGTCGATCGGTTAGGAACTAAAAAGCAGTTATTCGGCACAATCGCCTTACTAGGAATCAGCTTTGTTCTAATTTCTTTAGCTAACCAATTTTACCTTCTCTTGCTAATAGTTGTGGTTGGTGGTGGAGCATATGCTGCGATGCATCCTGCAACGAATAGAGGAATCCTTTATTGGTTTCCTCAACGTAGTAGAGGGACTGCAATGGGAATTAAGCAAATGGGAATTACAGCAGGTTCCGCATTGGCTGCACTGCTATTATTACCGTTAGCCAAGGAAATTGGTTGGCGTCCAGCATTATTGATTAGCTGTCTTGTGCTGTTAGCGGTGGGTGTGTTGGTATCTTACTACTATCAAGACGCAGCAGATTCTATGATTAATAAGGAAACGTTATTTAATAGAAAGGATTTTCGAGAAGATCTACAAGCGATAGTAAAAAACAGAAAGGTTCTTTTATTGAGTATCAGTGCAATGGGACTGCAAGGTGCACAGCTATGCCTCACAACTTATATTATCTTATATGCTTTTGAAAAATTAGAAATGACGCTAGTTTTGGCCGGACTACTTCTCGTATTAGCGGAAATAGGCGGGTCTATCGGGCGAGTAGCTTGGGGGGCAATCAGCGATAAATTCTTTGCAGGTAACCGAATGATCATTATGTTCATTGTGACGATCCTGACAGGGTTTTGTGCACTAGTATGTGCTGTGTTACTACCTACTACCCCTTTATTAGTTGTGCTGCTTATTGTCTTCCTCTTCGGCTTTTCTATATCGGGCTATAATGGCGTATGGATGACGATTATAGTGGAGTTAGTTCAAAAAGAGAAATCAGGGCTTGCAACGGGTGTCACTATTACGATTAGCTCATGGGGTGTGTTGATCATCCCTCCAATGTTTGGTTACATCGTGGACGCTAGTGGGTCTTTTTCAAACGGTTGGCTATTTCTAGCGGTATTAATGGTAGTCGTTGTTCTCATACTCAAACAAACGACCAAGCAACGTAATATGAAAGGAGGAGATGGAGTTGTCGACTGAAGAAATAGTTAATTTACCAGATCCCGTATTTGTTAATCAATGCAACAAAATGTACAAAGTAAATAATGAGCTACACCGCTCCATAGATCTATTTTTTTATAAGTACGGTATAGAGCAAAGAACAGAACGACGTAGACATCTTCTATCCTTTTTAGAGTATAGTCGACTCAAACAACTAGGAGATAAAGAACTTGTAAAGTTAGGTAGCAGAAGATTGAAAGAAGAAATGGAAGAGTACTTAGAGGATTCCTTTATAGTGTTATATATGAGAGCACGAGCAGTAGGTTCTGAATAGGTGAGGGCGGCCAGGCAACGAAATCTAAATCTCTATGACTATTCTAAATAGCAAACAAGTGACGACAACCAATCGGTAGTCGTCACTTGTTTTACTTCTTATACTAACTTGCTGCTGATAGAGCTACAATAAATTTATTGATCGGTCAGCGATTGAAAGTAACACGGAAATGAAGAGTTTGTCCGCCTAATGTCTTTTTCTAATGATTTTATGAACAACCTCTTCCATAGTTCTTTAAATCAATGCTTTAGACAGTGAAACAAACGTGTAAGTCCCTTCAGGATAATCGCCAAGGCAAACAACGCAACGACGATGACCACAAGGATGACTACACCCTTAAGCAGTAAGTTACCAGTCAAAGCCACCAATAAGCCAGGCACAATTAATACCAAGCCTATTACTGCATACGCGGCCAAAATTCCGAAAATGAATAGCCATACATTGCTTTCGTATTTCGACATAATCTACACCTCCTTGCTGTACTGTATGTACCAATCGGCAAGGCGGTATAATGCAATGTACACGCTTATTAAAGAGTGCTACCATATTTTTTATTTTTAATTAAATGACTTGCTAGCTCAACAAAATAATCTGACCGATTAAACATGGCGTACCCCTATGAAAGAACAATTCCCTATTTCCATTCTGCAAATCAGGCGAGTTTGTCATCTTCCTCAATATTATTCGGTTCACGCACTAAATAATAGTCGTCTTTTGTATAGATTGCGATAATAACAGTCAGTAAGGCAGCAAGTAAAGCAACGAAAAAAGCAACTATGGCCTGTAGGATGATCCAAAATAACCGGAAGAAGCAATTGTATCAAATGCACTAACGATTAGTAGAGAGACTACTCCAACAGGATTCCATATGTACAAATATTCTTGTCGCACTACATAATATGAAGGACCGATTTTCAATATTTTTTTCACGACGAGGGCATTCGTCACTAAAATAGCTGCCCAAGAGAACAGGAATACCCCCTGAAAGGTCATCATCGTATCTAAATGATCCACGATGCCACCTAGCATTAGAAAGATGGCCACCTAAGAGCACCACGCCGTTTAGCGGATTCTTCGTAAGCGGCTGCACGGAATCGTAGTACGGGATCATTACTACATTCTATACCTGGAACGGTAACTGTCGGATCAAACAAGATAGACTCTGCATTGTCGGCACGTAAAGATTTCAATGTTAGAACGCCTACTTCGATTTTCTTTCGATCGTCAGGCCACGCTTTTGTTGGGTCATCTGTAGAGTCCCCTGGTTCTGCTAACTGCATAAGCAAGCGGAAACGTACAGACGTAGTACCCCCGTGCTCCACTTTCTTGATTAATGTATTTTCCATTGAGTTGCCGGTAATCGTACTTTCATTTTGAGGTAGTGGTTGCCACTCGAATCGGACGGCTTGCCGTTGATTTTCTGAATTGACCAGGAAATAGGCGTGTATTGCATAGTAATGTAGTGTTTCGAAGTTTTGGAAAGGTTTGAGTTTCTTCAAAATTGTAGCGAAGGCTTTGTAGTCTGCGTCATGTAAAAGAGAATCAAAACGTTTAGCCCACGTAGTGGAATCCTTGGAAAAAACGTTCAAAAGACGGACAAATGCTTCCGGCGTGTTACTGATGAAGATGGGGACATTGACCATCACAAGGTTCGTGTGTGTTCCATTAGCTAATTGAAATCGAACCGCCATCCCCTTTACAGGATTCAGTCGCTCATTCGGATCGGAGCTTGTAGAACTATGAGAAAAACGTACAACTGCAGGTAACTCTTGTCTCTGTAAGTGCTCGGCCGTAGTCCAAGGAATTGCTGCACCTGTTGGTTGAAATACCGCATCGAAGGCGATACCTGTTGCATGGGCACGACGTAAATGTCTCTGTACTTGACCGATCGATTCAATCGTATCGACTGCCTTCTTCGCTGATAATGGACAATGACTGTTCATTTGAATCACTCCTTTACTAATCACTTTACCCTTAATAAAATCAAAGTAATCGATTAGAAAGTAGATAATCTGGGAAGTACTATAATGAAAACCATTACAAGGAGGAACTCCCTATGAAACGTTTACTCATATCTGTTGTTTCAATCATGACCCTTAGTCTTGCAGCATGTGGTAATGGTACGAAAGAGCCGACCACAGAAAAAGACACAACCAATGCACCAACTAGTCAACCGACAGATTCGACAGCTACTGACACTGCAGGAAAAACGGAGTCGACAGACCAAATGAAAACTGATATGGACAAGTTGTCATTTAGTGAAATCGATGTGGATGTCTCTTATGGCAAGGACAAAGAATATGAAGCAGAAATCGAGCAGGATCTGAATGAACCGATCAAGGCGAAAGTGGAAGATGAACTGAATCAAGTCTTCTTGAAAGGTCAGGATGCATTCGATGATCTTTATCCTAGAGTTCAGCAGCTTCAATTGACAAAGGATAGTACAAATGAAGAAACGATTGATCAAGTATTGAAAGCCTTTGAACTAGAAGCGAATTATGAGAAGTTTGAAGTAGAGATCAAGTTTAACGATGGCAGCAAATTAGACATAGAAGATCGTAAATAACTAAAAGTAACGCAACATAAAAGATCCGTGTAGTTGCACCTGAACATTTTGTTGTGTTCTAAAAGAAGGAGTGCACGGATATGCACGTTGCATACGTGTGAATTAGAATAGACAAGTCCTCTGACGTATCAATTGTCAGAGGACTTGTTTTGTTGATCGATAAATTGTTGAATTTTAGATTTTTGAGCTATCTAACTAACTTGCAGATTATTCCGATTTGTTATACAAAAGGGGTGAGAATATGCTACGATAAAAAAATAGATTGTTTCCAAGATGATAGGATAGGGCGTGATCCACATAAAACATTTAGCAGATATAGTTCAAAAACAGTTGTTAGAAGCGATGCTAGACGGTAGCAGGGTTTCTACATTGGTGACAGATGCTTCACAAGAGGACAATCCTATTATTTACACAAATCGAACATTTGAAAAGATGACAGGTTATTCTCAGGAAGAAGCTATAGGACGTAATTGCCGATTCCTTCAAGGGAAAGAAACAGACCTTGCTGCCTTGATGCAAATTAGAAGGGCGATCCAAGAAAAAAAACCAATTACACTAGTATTGAAGAATTATAAAAAAGACGGTACGCTATTCTGGAACCGTCTTAGCGTACGACCACTTTTAATTGGAGAAGTCCAGTACTTTATTGGGACTCAGACAGATGTGTCCGTTCAGTATAGACAAAAAGAAGAATTAGAAACTAAGGATTCTGAAATCGAACAATTGATGTTGCCTATTATGATGATTCAAGATAATTTGGCGGCCGTTTCACTTATTGGTCAAATGAATGAAGAACGATTTAGTCTATTGATCATGAAATTGAGTGACTTTGTTCATGCAGAAGAAGTCGATCATGTGCTACTTGATATTACAGGGTTATTTTGGAAGCAAGGAACTTCAATTGCACGCTTGTTGGAGATTCAGCAAGTGCTAGAACTTATGGGGAGTCAGCTGTATATAACAGGTGTATCACCAAAACTCGCTCGTAGCATAGCGACCAGTAAAGATCCCAATCAGCGTTTGCAGACATTTTCAAACATTCAACAAGCCATACGTTATATTCAGTAAGGTATGGAAATGAAATAGGCCTTCAGCGTAAACAATTATTGGTTTGCGCTGAAGGCTATCTTTAATTAGTAATGGATATATGAAAGGTGTAATGTAAATGAAAATCAATAAACCGAAAATTTCAGATCAATTAAATTCAGCTACTTTGCTAGATTTATGGAAGGAAGAAGATCCATTCCTGCAAAATTGTATCGTCGTAGATTCAAGCATCGATAGTGAGACAGTGGAGCGCGCTCACTTAACGAATATGATCATTAAGAACTCTAGTTTTCAGCATACGTCCTTACCAGACTTGTTCATTACAGATGTGCGTTTTGAGAACTGTGATTTTTCTAATGCAGATTTGAGTGGTGTCAGTATTCATCGTGCCAGCTTCCATAATTGTAAGATGCTTGGTGTCAACTTTACAGACGCTCGATTCGCTCATGTTTCATTCGAACAATGCATTGGGAATCTATGTGCGTTTGTCCATACTAAGTGGGATCGTGTTCTATTCGAAAAGTGTCAGCTTAAAGATACAGACTTCTTTGATTGTAAGCTAAAGGATACCAACTTCTTCGAATGCAAACTGGATCGTGCCAGTTTTGATGGAACGCCTCTAAAAGGCATAGAACTGAGAACTTCCGAATTCGACAGCCTAACTGTGTCGATGAAGGATCTGGAAGGTTGTATTGTGTCTGTTCATCAAGCAATTCAGTTTGCTGCCATGATGGGATTAGATATTCGAGATGAATAAGCTTGGTAGTTGAATTAATTAGTTTGTGAATCGTTCGATCATCTCGCGCGTCAAGGTAAAACGAGGGTTAGACTTGTCATCATGTACCTCTTCTACTCCTATGACAACAGAAATAACGCGGTTGCCATTAAATACACCCGTACCAGCAAAACAAGAACCAGCTGCGTCTGTGTACCCCGTTTTCAAACCGTCTATGCCTTCCATTGAAAGTGGCATGCCGGGGAGCAATAAATTCGTGTTCCACATTTTCACTTCTTGATTTGTAGTGAAACTTTGCATTTTTGTGAATTCTAAAACTTCGGGGTGCTTATTTATGAGCTTCTGCGCTATGATAGCCATATCATGAGCAGATGACAGATTGGTTTCTTCTTCACTTTTACCTAAATAGCTTCCATCCAACCCGGATGAATTATAAAATGTCGTATGCTTTAATCCAAAAGCTTTAGCTTGTTCATTCATAATGGCGACAAACTGTTCCTCTGTCCCACCGACTAGCTCAGCCAAAGCAATGGCGGCATCGTTTGCTGAAATGACAGACATGGCGGTAAACAGCTCACGAACCGTATAGGTTTGATTGACCGCCATACCAATTTTTGATGCGTTTTTCAGTTGGTTCATGTTTTGTACATACGCACTTGGTTTATATTCCGTATCCCAAGATAGCTTGCCGCTCTGAATAGAGTTCAAAATGATATATTGAGTCATCAGCTTCGTCATGCTCGCTATGGGTAAGGACTCTACACTATTTTTCTTATAGAGAACTTTGCCGGTCTTTGCGTCCATTAGAATCATCGCTTTCGCAGAAACACTCCAATTTTCTTGATCTATTTGTTGGCTATCCCACTTGGTAAAGGTGAAATAGATTCCACCTAGTAAGAGTAGGACTAGCAGTAGCTTCTTCATGAATACACCATCCTATAAGGTTACTACATTCATTATGCGCGAAGATGATGAAGAAAGAGTATAGGTTTTTCTGAAGAATTTATGAAGAAGTGAAATAGGTAGAGAAAGTCTAGTTTCAATCACTTTTTACTTTTACCTAAGATCTCTTCCACTTCATCACAGCAATAGATAGTGCAAAAAAGACAATTGCAGTCCCGATTAAATAAAGAACACTGAATAAGGGAGAAGTGGAGCTTCCGTATATCTCGAAAAATACACCCATATTCAGTTGGAACTCCTCCTTAGCCAGTCTAGGAGCATGAGCGAAAGCCTCTTGCATAGGTTGTTCCATCAACAACTGCCGAAATAGAGCAGCGGAATGTGAGGTAGGGAAAAATTTTATGATCGTCTGCAAGGAAGCGGACAGATTGCCAATGGGAATATAAATGCCTGCTAAAAAACCAAGTAAAGTCCCTATTAAGGTGCTAGCTGCAACAAACGCATTGGCAGTCTTAAAAAATGAAACAAGGAATAAAATCATCGAACCGCTTGCTGCAACGGATAAGAAAATAACACCAATCACTTTTGTTAACTGGATGAATGATAGTATTTCCTCACCTGTAAAAAATAAGATGGCATTTGCTGCAAAGAGCGTCATCAAGCACATGAAAATGCCAATGACGATAGAGCTGATCACGTACCCACCGAAAAGTGAAGAACGTTTGATAGGAGATGCGTAAAAGTCCAAGTATGCGTGTGTTGAGCGATCTTCTACCATGACACCGAACGCTCCTAAAGTAGTGGTAACAGCAGTAACGGCTAAGATTCCAGCAATGATCCATGATAGAAGAAGCCAATCTTTAGCAGGGAAATTAGGCAATCCACTAGCGATTAAATCTCCGAGAAAGAATACATAAAGGGCAAGTAGAATGAGGACGGCAAGCAATGAAAAGAATACTGCCGCTTTATCGCGGAAGTACAATAGCAAGTTCCGTCTAGCGAATCCTAACATGGTCAGCCGTCTCCTCTCCATCGTGAATTTTTATGAATACATCATCTAAACTCGACTTTCGTACTTCAAAAGATGAAATATAGTCTTGATATTGCACTAAAAGAGGAATGGCATCTGCCGTTGTTGGTAAATTGATGAGGAAGGAATAGCCTTCTTCAGTGAACAAGAGCTGACTCTCTAGCAATTGGGTGCGTAATGGTTCTTTTTCATGTGCTGTAATCATGAGACGATCAGCAGAGTATTGATCTTTTAAATCGTCAGGCTTCCCTTTTGCAATAATCTCTCCTTCTTTCATTACGACAACATAATTAGAATTAGCGGCTTCTTCAATATAATGCGTGGTTAAAAAGACTGTCATATTTGTATCACGTTGCAGTTGTAAAATAGTATTCCAAATCTGTTTTCGATTTTGAGGATCTAAGCCAGTTGTAGGTTCATCCAACAATAAGATGTTCGGCTTATGAAGAAGAGCCCTCGCAATATCTACCCGTCTCTTTTGACCACCAGATAATTTGCCATATCGGCGCTTTAAGATAGATGAAATATCCACAACCGCGGAAACTCTTTGAATAGCAGCAAGTCTTTCGGGTTTCGACATGCCATACAATCGAGCCCGTATATCTAAATTTTCTCGTACAGACAGAAGGGGGTCTAAAAAGCTGTTTTGAAATACGACGCCAATTTCTTTCCGAATCGCTTCGTCATCTTTGCCGACAGTTAACCCATTCACTTTTACTTCACCGGCGTCATGTTGCAAAAGCGTTAACATGATAGAGATGGTAGTGGATTTTCCTGCGCCATTTGTTCCTAAGAATGAAAAGAGACTTCCTTTTTCTACATAGAAACTAACGTCCTTCACAGCTTCGATAGAACCATAAGACTTACGCAAACCATTGACTTCAATAATTTTAGACATCCAAATCACTCCTCTTCTGCTGTGTGATAGATTGATTGATTTCTCTTTCAGCCACCTTATTATTCATATAAATCATGATGATAACGAATGTGTAGGCAAAAAGTCCACACAGAGCGACCGTTCCAATATAATAAGCGTGAAAAGGATACACCTCGAAAACAGCCCCAGCGATGAGCAATACGACGATGACACAGACGATTTCAATTAAATGGATAAGTAAAGGCCGGTCAATCGGTAATTGATGCGACAAGAAAATCAATATGGTTATAAGACAGGATATGATAAATAAAGAGACAATCATTTCTTCTGTCATGAGAGGAAAAATGTTAAACAGTCGAAATATATAATAAAATATGGAGCTAAAGGTAAATGCGAAACAAGCTGCTCCTAGATAAATCATTGCACGATTCATTCACGTCACCTCACCCTAAAAAATGTTTTCGAAATGCTTTTACATAATGTCGATTCACGATAACTTTCTCGCCGTTTGATAAAAAGGCTTCAAACCGTCCATTTATTAGAGCTTTCACACTTTCAATCTTCGCTGTATTGACAATGAAATTTTTACTAATTCTCATGAACCTCGTGTGTTTCAACTGCTCCTCGAACTCATATAATTTCTTGTCACTCTCAAAGACGTCTTGGTCGGTATATAAAAACGTTGTATCATTTACTGACTCGATATAAAAAAGTTGATCTGATACCAATGGATAGGTCGTACCGTCTTTCTTTCCTTGGATTGAAAACATCATTTGATTCATCTGTTGAATTAAGCGAGATAATCGCTCGTCAATTTCTGGACAGTTTATGATGATTTCAACGTCTGTAAAGTCGTCTGATTCATGTATTTTTAATCGTATGGTGATCACCTCTAACCCCTAATCTTGGATGAATCGTACCATTTTGGAAGGAACAGAACAATATAATCTAGGTGTCTTGCATGTATCGGAAGGTAACTTACATTTTGTCTGGTATACAGAATTTAATATGTTATCGAATAGTTCTACCTAATCAGTATTGACTTTCATTTTAGCCGAACGTACCATTAAAAATATACGAGATACATAGGAGGCAGCGAACATGACAAATGAACTGCAGCGAGCTATTCAACTATTAAAAAGTAAAAAGTGGGTGGATTTGACCCATACATTTGGTCCTGAATCACCTCATTTTTCTGCTTTCGATGCAGCAGAATTTACGACGCTTTTCAATCATGATGACGGTTTTTTTGCACAAAGTTTTAAATTTGCAGGTCAGTATGGAACACATATTGACGCCCCTATTCATTTTGTGCGTGATACTCGGTATTTAGAAGAGCTCAAACTGAAAGAATTAGTGTTACCTTTAGTCGTAATGGATTTTTCCAAGGAAGCGCAGGATGATCATGATTTCACAGTACGTGTAGAACATATTTTAGGGTTTGAAGAACAGTATGGACGTATTGAGGAAGCCACGTTTGTCGCACTACGAACTGACTGGAGCAAGAGGTGGCCTGATAATGAAGCGTTCTGCAATAAAGATGAAGAAGGGAATAATCGAATTCCAGGATGGGGATTGGAGGCGCTAGAGTTTTTATTCACAGAACGGAAAGTACAGGCTGTGGGTCATGAAACGTTTGATACCGATTCTGCCATTGACTTCCAAAAGCATCAAGCACTTCGTGGTGAATATTATGTGTTGGAACAAGATACCTATCAAATCGAATTAATGACCAATTTGGATCAACTGCCAGCAAAAGGTGCGGTCATTTTTAATATTGTACCAAAACCCGAGAAAGCTTCTGGTTTCCCTGTGCGTTCGTTTGCGATTTTACCTTGATTTCAACGTAAGTAAATGATGAACGGCCGGGTTTCTTTACGATCGCTATCATGGTTTTATCGTTTATAGTATGCTAGAGAGTGAGTGGAAGAAGGATAGATAGAATGTTCGTAAAGGAAGGAGCTAGACGATGAAATTCGGATTTCCACAAGTCATCCAATGGGTATTGCTTGCTGCCTTTCTCATACTTAGCATTTTATTTGCAGTGATATCCTTGGATAGCTATACATTTGATGCCTATTTCATGAGAGCATTACCAGTCGCTGTCCTCGCTGGATGCACGGCGATTGCGCTTGGTATTACTGTAAGCCGACACAATAGATAGGTAGAATGTCGAAATAGAAACTGCGGAGTCCTGTGAGAAAAGGGTTCCGTATTTTTTTTGCGTGTTTACTGACTAATTCATTAGTTTCCACAAATGAACTGGGGATCTATAAAACCGTGCGTCTCTTCTTCTTGTAACTTTATGCACTGCTTGCTATGATGAAGAAATATCAACTTAGACTGAGCGTAGGAGAGAGAGTATGAAAAAAGAATCCATTACATTAGGGCTACTGCTGACCAATTTACTGATCGCATTCTTGGGAATTGGTTTAGTGATCCCTGTTATGCCAACGCTTATGAATGAATTGCACATATCAGGTACAGTTGTCGGGTATATGGTCGCTGTTTTTGCGATGTCCCAGTTACTCGTGTCTCCTATTTCTGGAAGATGGGTCGATACGTTTGGACGGAAAAAAATGATTGTCATCGGTTTGCTCATTTTTAGTGCATCTGAATTTTTATTTGCAA
Organism: Sporosarcina obsidiansis; assembly: GCF_009651005.1. GTDB lineage: Bacteria > Bacillota > Bacilli > Bacillales_A > Planococcaceae > Sporosarcina > Sporosarcina obsidiansis. The sequence continues at coordinate 58,011 of NZ_WHVW01000005.1, read as the reverse complement.
TAGGACAAAACTTACCTGTACTCTTTAGTTCTCGTATTTTAGGCGGCGTGAGTGCTGCTTTTATTATGCCTGCGGTTACCGCTTTTATCGCGGATATCACGACGATGGAAACACGATCAAAGGCATTAGGTTTCATGTCTGCTGCCATTTCCACAGGATTTATTATTGGACCGGGCATTGGTGGCTTTTTAGCGGGATTCGGTACCCGGGTTCCCTTCTTTTTCGCTGGTGGACTCGCATTATTCGCGGCCATCTTTTCATTCATAATGCTACGCGAGCCTGCTCGCTATCAGGCAGCGGTGGCAGAGGACGGGAGCAAGCCAGGGTGGAAGCGAGTATTTGCGCGCCATTATTTTATCGTGTTCATAATTATCTTCATTTTGTCATTTGGACTCGCTTCATTTGAATCGATTTTCAGTTTGTTTGTCGATCATAAATTTGGTTTTACGCCTACTGATATTGCGATCATCATTACGGGTGGTGGTTTGGTGGGAGCTCTTGCACAAGTGCTGTTGTTCGATAAACTTGCGAGGCTGATCGGGGAAAAGAGACTGATCTTCTTTTGTCTTGTTTTTTCAGCTGTACTAGTGTTTATCACGACCTTTGTAAGAGGCTATTTTGCGGTATTGGCTGTAACCATTATCATTTTTGTAGGATTCGATTTAATTCGACCGGCTGCTACTTCCTATTTATCTAAAATTGCAGGAAACGAACAGGGGTTTGTCGGGGGAATGAACTCGATGTTTACGAGTATCGGTAACGTCTTTGGACCAATTATTGGAGGCGCTCTATTTGATATAGATGTCGATTATCCGTTTTATTTTGGTGCGTTTGTCTTATTCCTCGGTATCGTACTGAATTATCTATGGATCAAGAAGACGCCTGCTTTCAAGGCGAATATATAGAGGATTGATAGGGGGAGATTGTAATGACGATTATTGGGTTTGTGCGTCATGGCGTGACGGCTTGGAATAAAGAAGGTCGGGTGCAGGGGAGCTCGAATATTCCATTGAATGAAGAGGGAGTAGAGACTGCGGTAAAGTTGGCGGAGCGGCTCGCTGCCAATGAACAGTGGGATATCATATTTACGAGTCCAATGAATCGTGCGAAACATACCGCTGAGCTCATTGCGGCTCGTCTGCCAGATGTGCAGGTGGTGGAAGATGACCGTGTGCGAGAGAGGAGCAGCGGTTTGATTGAAGGGACGACAGAGCAAGAACGAGTGCAGAAATGGGGTCCAGAGTGGCGTGAGCTGGATTTGCAGTTTGAAACTGCAGATCGTGTTTTGGCGAGAGGTCTGGAATTTGTGGAAGAGCAGATCCGATTGAACCGGGATAAACGGATTCTCGTCGTAAGTCACGGAAGCTTTATTAAACGGATGATTGTAGCCATGATGGAAGATGAAAAATATGCGGTAACGATTGATAACACGTCACTGACCATCATAGATGTTGAGAAGAAAAGTTGTTCCCTTTTGAATTGCACAGCACACTTAGTAGGAGGAGTAAATGGAGATTCAATATGAGTTAACCGAAGAAGATGTGGTCGCCTTTAATTTATATCATGTGAAAAATTCCAAAGTCGGCAAGAACTCGCTGCAGTGGCAACGGTTTGTTTCGCCTTTGATATTTTTACTATTTGCTTACTTTTTATCTGTTTTTACAGATATGGCGAGAGGGCCATTGTTTGCTACGTTTGCTTTAACTGCTGTTGTTTGGGTGATTTTATATCCAAAGTACTTTTATTTTCACATTACACGACAAGTACGCAAAATGCTCAAAGAAGGCAAGAATGACGGTCTAGTCGGTGAGCACTTCATGAAAATGAATAAGACCGGCATGACGGATACGACTTCAACTGGAGAAACGAATGTTCAGTGGACAGGCGTACAGCGTATTATAGAAGATGCGGACTATTTTTATATCTATACGAGTACCGTGAGCGCGTATATCCTGCCGAAACGTGATGTATATTCCGAAGAAGCTGTGAAGGCTTATGTGGAGAAGAGGATGGGAAACTAGTAATAGAACACAAGTCCAACAAATGGAGTGGTCCTTATGAATTTACGAATCATTATTCTAATACTCTCTACTATTATTAGTATCATGTCAGCTTGTTCCCAAAAAGAAACGGTTTCAAGTCGGCCAGCACCCGAGCCAGTAACTGGTGGATATATGTTGAAGGAAGACATACGAAATGTGAATGAGCACCTGGACTATGCAGATCGTTCATTGAAAACCATTTATTTTGCGGGTGGCTGTTTCTGGGGAGTCGAAGCCTATATGGCGAGAGTGTATGGTGTGGCGGATACCGAGTCAGGCTATGCGAATGGAGAAGGTGAAAATCCAAGCTATGAAGACGTTATCAAAGGAGATCAGCAATTCGCTGAAACGGTGAAAGTGACGTATGATCCAGAGCGAGTTTCATTGGAGGCATTAATCGATTACTTATTTCGTGTCATAGATCCAACAACGAAAGATCAGCAAGGGAATGATGTAGGCGTCCAGTATCGAACAGGCATTTACTATGATGATGAAAAGGACGCCACGATTGTTAAACAAGCTATAAAGAAAGAACAAGGGTATTATGACCAAGAGATCAAAACGGAAGCGGAACCTTTGCTAAACTTTTATACAGCCGAAGAATATCACCAAGATTATTTAGAGAAGAATCCGAATGGGTACTGTCATATCAACTTACACGTGCTCGATGATGAACCCATCCTGCCGATTGAACAGGATGAAGACATCATCAAAGGGCTAAGTCGTCAAGAGTAATTAGTCATTTACCTAATCGATGAAATCTCCAATATGAAATTAATAGGACAAAGCCAGCTCCACTCATTAGCTCTATATACTCGTCTAAAATGCCATAGAACAAAGTAGCCAATGCTCCCACTGCAATGATTCCAGCGAATAAACGGTTTTGCAGTTTTATTCGGAATTGACGTTCTTCCTGATCACGTTGCTTCAAATAGTGATGGATGTGGGCGGGTTCTTCCAGAAAATTAGATAGCTTCGGTGCGATACTGCGTAACTGGCCAACGCCTTGCAGCAGAGTGCGCTGAAGCTCTTTTTTATTTGTAAATGGATTCTTCTCTTTGCTATGCTGCTTTGCCCATTCGACGATTCGAGGACGTGCAATTGCGAGCAAGTCGATTGTTGGATCTAATACATGCAGTACACCGACAAAAACGGAGACAGCTCGGCCTAAAAATGCAAATTCGGCTGGCATTTGAACAGGTTGCGTTCGAACGATGACTTTCAAATCATTGAGAAGATTATCGACGACAAAACCATTCACATCCTGCAAATCATTGGATTCATACGCTTTGACAACGCGTTCTATGGCACTTGCCAATACACGTCGATCTGCATGAGGAAGCAAGAAGTTTAACGTTTCCAGGCCGTCTAGAACAGAGTCATATTGATTGAAAAGCACACCTTCCACTATTAGGAAAATGGCATCTGCTTCCGTAGGCGTAATATTCACAACCATCCCGAAGTCTATCAAAACCAATGTACCATCAGGCTGGATTAATAAGTTTCCTCCATGAGGATCTGCGTGAAATTGACCGCCTTCCAAGATTTGCTCCAAAAACAAGCGGAAAAGCTGTTCTGACAGCTTCCTTCGGTCAATATGATGGGCTTCCAAAAAGGCTAGATCTGTCACCTTCGATCCTTCAATCCATTCCATCACCAATACTCTGCGTGTCGACAGATCGTCATAATATACAGGAAAGCGCACTCCTTCCATATGAGGAAACCTTTCCGCAAAACTTCGTCCGTTTTTCATTTCCTGAATGAAATTCAACTCAGCTCCGATGACATCTGTCATTTCGACATATAGTAAATCTAGATCGATTTGCTTTCTCAATGAAGAAAAACGTTTGGCAAGCCAAATAACAATACGGATTGCTTTAAAATCTGCCCGTAAGATCCGTTCAATATCGGGACGCTGTATTTTGATCGCAACTGGCGAACCGTCAAGTAAGAATGCTTTGTAGACTTCTCCGATCGAGGCGGATGCGACGGGCTCTGACGTAATATCTTTCAGATTCTCGCTATGCGGTTTACCCCATTCCTCATCTAATAACTGTAATGCCTTCTCTGTTGGCACGGGCGTCACGTGATCGGTCAAGCCATCTAATTCTTCTATGAAGGAAGCTGGCATGATATCTGCACGTGTAGATAGGAATTGCCCCAGTTTCACCATTAATCCACCTAGTTCAAGAGCTGTGCGTTTATATGCTCTTGCTTGTTTCGTTACAAGTCGGTTCCATTTTACTGTCACGGCGGGAGTGAACTTTCCCCGGTATCGCCGTTGGAATGCTACTACTTGAATGAAGAATACGACCGCCATCCAGACGATACGCACAATACGATAATTGGCAGAACGTTTCAAAGGCAACTCCTCTTTCCGTGACAGATAGAATTTATCGTTTGTCAGGTTTCATTTGTTGTAAGCCGAATTTCATTGCGGCAGCAGCACTCGTTACATTCAAAATTACAGCGATGGCCAAAAATAGCCACTTTACTTTTTCGGGAAGATCGATAAGGATCGCTAAAGCTAAAAATGTACAGCCGATTGCCAGCATGAATAAATAGATAGACAGTTTCTTAGACAATGCTAGTCCACCTTTCTTAATTTCTACCCTTATTGTAGCATGAAAAACTATACGTTTTTATCGCCAGGTTTTATTCTTCGTCGTAGGGGAATAATAAAAAATAAATTTAGAAATGGGGTGCAGAATATGACGAAGAGTTACGCAGATCAACCCGATAATCAACATAAACATAATAAAAAGCCGTCTGAAGTAGCAAATGATGCAGCAAGAGAAGCGGAGAAACAAGTGGATGAAATAAAGAAAGAAGCTAGGAAAGAAGTAAACAGGCAAAATGAACGTGAGGAATAAATACAAAAAGCGATTATTTCCCCGGAAATAATCGCTTATTTTACATATTTCATATTGTTTGTATTAATTATTTCAGCAAATGATGCAACATACGATCTTTGTCATCAAAAAACTGTTTCATGATTTGATAATGACTTGTTTCTTCTAATGTCGTTTCTTGTGCTCCATCATCCGTAAATTCTATAATTTTTGCATCGGGATAAGCGAGCAGGATGGGAGAATGCGTGGCAATGATAAACTGAGATCCTTCTCCGACTAAATCGTGAATACGACTTAGCATGGAAAGTTGTCGCAACGGAGACAAAGCGGCTTCTGGCTCATCTAATAGGTAGAGCCCATTCCCTCTAAAGCGATGGATGAACGTTGCCCAGAACGATTCACCATGAGATTGTTCGTGTAAAGAAACGCCGCCATAGCCATCTATAATCCGAGGACCACCAGGCGCACGATCCAGCTCTTCTATCGTAGTCGCGAGATTATAGAAAGTTTCAGCTCGCAGAAAAAATCCGTCAGTTGGACGAAACACGCCTTTAATGAGCGTTATATACTCTTCCAATACGGAGTGCGAATCATATGTAGAGAAGTTAAAGTTCAAGGAGCCACCCTCTGGATTGAAACCAGCCGCCACGGCTGCCGCCTCCAGCAACGTCGATTTTCCCATACCATTTTCTCCAACAAAAAACGTCACATTAGGATGAAATGCCAGCTCATCTAGTGTTCGAATACTTGGTAAGTCAAAAGGATATAACTCAAATGTTGGCACAGAGGATCGCTTCAAACGCATGCCTTTAAGATATTGTTTCGCCAGCATGTTTTTCACCCTTTCTTCTCAACGCAAGCCATAAAAAGACTACACCCATCAAGCCAGTAGCAAATGGATAGGTGAATGGGAAAATAAGACTGGGATAGCCTTTCAGTAAATCGGAATAATAACCCATCTGCATTAATCCGGTATAACTGAAGTTTACTAACTTCACACCTAGTGGATGATCACTTCGATTTTTATACGTAAAGTGCTCTTCAGACGTTTTCCCTGATCGATCGACCGTGATGATTTTCCATTTGCGATTGTTGTCAACAACATCGTCATCAGATAGACGTTGAACGATCATCAGTTGTTCTGTACCTTTCACGCGATCCTTTACAGTCAATACGTCCAGCCATGAAAAATAACGACTACCACGTTGCCGGTTCGAAAGCCAAATAGGATCTGCAGTAGAGACGTTCCTTCCATTGATTACTAGCTGTAGGTTGACGATATCACCAGGTGGAACCCCTTCTTCTCGATCCCATGAAGTGAGAGGGGCTTTCCTCTCCGTCGTTTCTTCTTTAATAAATATTGATTGATCATGCACTGTTAGTGTTTGCGTATCTATGATATCGGGAAACCCATTGTCATCTGTATAAGCATGCTGCACTTTATAACGACCATCCACTTTCGAACTCGTCCACAGTTCACGGGCCATTGTCAGCAAAGGTCCAATTGAAATGAGCAGTAAGAATACCGAAAATACCAACAGAATGATTTTCTTTAGATTCATCTATCTTCACCTACAGACATTCCATTTTTAATCGTTAACTGATAAGCAACTTCAAAGCATATCTGTCAGCAAATTGTTAGACTAATTGTAACATGAGATAGAAAGAGAGTGGAAATGACATTGAATAAGAAAATTGTATTCTTTGATTTAGATGGTACCTTAATGAGTCATGATAAGACCATTTTAGATTCAACAAAGCAAGCATTAAAAGCGTTGCAGGACAAAGGGGTATACACTGTGATTTGCACTGGCAGAGCACCTCTGATGTTCAAGTGGTTGCTAGAAGAACTATCATTTGATTCGTATGTATCGATGAATGGTCAGCATGTGGTGTGTAATGGGAAGGAGATTTACTCTAACCCAATGAAACGAGAAGATATGCAAAAGTTAACCGAGTTAGCTGAGAAAAACGGACATGGGTTGACGTATTCTACATTTGAGACATTTGTTACGAATGCATCCGCACATCCGTTGGTCACAGCGGGTACGACACGACTAAAGATCCCGTATCCTCCTGTGGATTCAGAAATTTATTCGCATTCAGTTGTGAACCAAGTACAGATTTATTGCATGCCAGAGGAAACAGAGCAATATATGGAACTGTTCAATAACTATACGTTTATTAGATGGGATGAATGCTCTGTGGACATGCTTCCTGAAGGAGCGTCCAAAGCTATCGGTATTCAAAAAATGCTGGACCACTTGGATATTCCAATCGAAAATAGCTACGCATTCGGAGATGGGCCGAATGATATGCAAATGATCGAAACGGTGGGCACAGGAATTGCGATGGAAAATGCGATTCCAGAACTAAAGGAAGTGGCTGATCTAGTCACTGCTTCTTGCTCGGAGGATGGAATCATAAAAGGGTTGCTTACAGTTGGTTTGCTAGAGGAAAAGGATGTCCCATTTTTTTCGAAGAGCAAAATATAAGATAGAAAAATTTACGATATAGCATGAAATTTCACAATACATTCTTGACAACTTTGTGAACTACCGTTATATTAAGTTGATATATAAATTTAAGAATTATTTATTGATTTGGTCTATTTTGAAAACGGTAGGTTGGTATACATCAAGGGGAGGCTTCATTTAGAATGAAACGTGAAAAGCAGTGCCGGGAATCAAGAGTTGTACGAACGAGCAGGATTTTTCCTAATGACGTCAACAATCATAATACGTTGTTTGGTGGGCGCTTAATGAGTGATATCGACCAAATCGCATCGATTTCAGCAGCTCGGCATAGTAGAGCCGATTGCGTAACGGCATCCATGGATTCCGTGGATTTTCTGCATCCAATTCGTCCTTCCGATTCTGTTTGTTTCGAATCTTATGTAACATGGACTGGAACGTCATCCATGGAGATTTTTGTGAAAGTCATCGCAGAAGATTTGGCAAGTGGCGTCTGTAAAATTGCGGCAACTTCTTTATTGACGTTTGTAGCGTTGGATCAAGATAAAAAGCCAATGACGGTACCGCAAGTAATTCCTGAAACAGAAGAAGAAAAGTACTTGCATGAAACGGCACCGCAACGGGCGGAAATTCGTAAAATGCGAAAACAGCAAAGCAAGGACTTAGCAACTGTTTTAACAAATAACTATCCATGGCATGAGCCAGTAAGTGTGAATGCATAATCCAAACTCAGTCTACTTAAACGGTTGACTGAGTTTTTTTTTATTTCAGTGATCTACTACTAGTACAATATGTAATGTAAATGTAATGAGAAAATTCAGTTAAATCGAAGTGTAGACATGGTATACTACATTATAAAACTATGTCTAAAAGGAGAGAACTCTTTGGAGCTAATCGAAATCGGACCTTGGAAAATCCGAGTCGACCGTGAGAAAACCAATTCGTATTACCAGCAATTTCAAGGCAGAATAGACGACTGTTTTTGTGAAGACTGTGCCACATATGTAAATGGAATCACCCAGTTTCCTCCTGCTTATGATGAACTGTTTTTATCTTTGGGTATTGATCCCGCCAAGGAGGGGGAAGTCTTCGTAATTGACGAAAAGCAGGTAAATTGTAAACGATATATGGGCTTCTACCATTTCATAGGTGAAATTTTAGCAACACCTGCTAGTGATGAAGATTTCTATTATCAAATAGAGAAAGTAGGAAACTTCGACATTGGATTTACAGAAGAGGTCGATCTGGTCCCTTCTGATTTTCCGCTACCGATCGTGCAGCTAGTTTTTGAAATGGATGTAATGATCCATACAAAATACGAGGTTCTTACTAGGGATAAAGCAGCGGAAGAGAGATGAAAATACGCAACTAAAAAGTTTTTTGATTGAATTTTTAAGAAAATCTGAACTGTGTGTATAAATAATTAAACAACTGTTCATACTATTAGTAGGTAGGATGTTCTCTAATCAATCTAGGTAGAGGATACCTATCTTTTTTCTTTAACTTATAAGTTTTTTAAAATAGATGAGACTTGATAATCACGAATAGTATGCAAAAAACTTATGCAGTCATAACGACTTACATAAGTTTTTTTATTTGAGAACGCTTAAAAGAAACAATGCATGAAAAGTGATTTAATCGACAATGTTAAGAGTAAACTCTAGATCTGCTTTTAAGTGTTCTTCCATTAACTTGCTTGCTAACTCTGGTTGTCGTTCTTCGATTGCATCACAAATTCTTTCGTGTTCTTCAATCAGTAGAGGACGTTCATGTAGGACGACAGTTTTGCTGAATAAGTAAATGATGGATTGCATTTTATCGACAGTGTCAATCATGATCGGATTGCGGCATTCCTGTACGATCAAATCATGAAACTTCTTATTCGCCTTCACGATACCTTCATTCGTGCTGGATCTGGAAAGGCGGATGCAAGCGCGTAGCTCGTCGATACGTTGCTCTGTCATATAGGTGGCAGCCATTTTTGAAGCATGGCTTTCGATGAGCATGCGCATTTGAAATAAATGACGTAGATCTTTTTCTGTAGGCTTAATCACTTTTTTGCGTTTAATCAACCCTTCTTGTTCTAAACGGCGAATGGCTTCTCGAATGGGGGTGCGGCTGACGCCAATTTCCTCGGCTAACCGTTCCTCCACCAATTTCATCCCGCCAGGATACGAACCGTTGAAAATTTTTTCTCGTATCGTTTCATATGCAAGTAACTGTGCACTTCCTGAAGTAATGTCCACAATCTTTCTCCTCCGTTTCACGATTTGATTACTATGTAGTATACAAGATTTTTAGTTAAGTTAGTTAATCGTATTCAATAATTAATGAAATGTATACAAGTCAGAATAGTTGTCGTATAATAAAAGCGTTAATTGACAGTAAAGAGGAGGCTTTCGAGATGAAAGTAGGGTTTATTGGTCTTGGAATTATGGGTCGTCCGATGGTATTAAATATATTGAAAGCAGGTTTTGAGGTTTCGGCATTTGATTTGAATGAAGAGGCGAGAAAGATCGTAGGCGATGCGGGGGCTGTGGAAGCGGTTTCTCCAAAGGCAGCAGCAGAAGGAAGCGATATTGTCATTACTATGCTGCCGAATGCAACAATTGTACGGGATGTTTTATTTGGAGAGAATGGAATCGCAAATCATCTTCAACCAGGGGCAATCGTCATTGATATGAGTTCTGTCTCGCCAGGGGATTCAGTCTATTGTGCAAATGAATTGAAAAAAGTGCATGTCCGTTTTATGGATGCCCCGGTGAGTGGAGGAGAGCCAAAAGCAATTGATGGCACATTGGCGATCATGATAGGTGGAGAGGAACAAGCATTGGCTGAGGCACTTCCGGTACTCCAGGCGATGGCTGCAGACGTGACACATGTTGGCGGTCATGGTAGCGGATCTACAACCAAATTAGCCAATCAAATTTTAGTGAATGTCACAATTGCTGCTATGTCAGAAGCAGTAGTTCTTGCTTCGAAAGCTGGAGTAGATATAGAAAAGATGTATCATGCTATTCGTGGAGGATTGGCGGGCAGCTCTGTGTTAGACGCGAAACTACCTCTAGTCTTGGAACGAAATTTCGTTGCAGGTGGACGAATTGATATCAATATGAAAGATTTAACGAACGTCGTGCAAGCGGGACGAGATATTGGTGTCCCGATGCCACTTACGACGGATGTCTTGGAAATGTTCCACGCATTGAAAATAGATGGCAAAGCAGCAGATGACCATGTAGGGTTGATCCAGTATTATGAGAAATTAGCAAATTTCGAAGTGCCGAAGGGAGGTAAATAAATTGCAGCAGCGAGTTGAACAACTACCTACATATGGCTCGGAACTGAAGGCTTTGTGGAAAGCAGAACGTCCAGCATTCCAGCAAAAAATTATTGTGCTTGACGATGATCCAACAGGTGTCCAAACTGTTCATGGTGTCCCGGTGTATACGGATTGGTCGGAAGAAACGATTCGTTCCATGTTCGAGGAACCTCGTCAGCTACTCTTCTTATTGACGAATTCACGCGCTTTCTCTGTTGAAGAGACGACGAAAGTGCATACGCAGATTGCGGAAAGATTGGCAGTAGTGGCTAAGGAAACGGGACAAAACTTTTTAGTGATCAGCAGAGGCGATTCTACGTTACGAGGACATTATCCTCTTGAAACAGAAGTGTTGAAAAATACATTAGAGCAACAGGGCGTATATACGTTGGATGGAGAAATTCTCATTCCGTTTTTTAAAGAAGGTGGCAGAGAAACGATTGATGATATTCATTACGTGAAACAGAATGAAAGCTATATCCCAGCAGGTGAAACAGAATTTGCGAAAGATCGAATGTTTGGTTTTACTAAAAGTGATCTAAAAGAATATATCGCTGAAAAAACAGGTAATGAATATTCCGCTGATACGGTGTTGTCGATTTCATTGGACGAGTTGCGAGCACTCGATTTCAATTCGATTGAGGCGAAATTGCATCGTCTTGAAAAATTTCAAAAGATGATAGTGAATGCTGTAACTGAAGAAGACGTGCAAGTGTTCACGATTGCACTGATGCGTGTCATGCAGCAAGGAAAGCATTTTCTATTTCGTACAGCGGCTTCCTTCACGAAAGTAATCGGCGATATTTCATCAAAACCTTATTTAATGAAAGAGGACATAATGCTGGCCGAGTCTTTAACTGGCGGCTTGATTGTGGTCGGGTCACATGTACAGAAAACGACAGATCAGTTGAATGCATTGAAGACACTGAATGCGGTTGAATTTATAGAGTTTGATTGCCATCTTGTCGTGGATGCAGTGCAATTCGATGAAGAAGTCGAACGAATTCAACAACGAATCAATGAGAAAATTAGTGAAGGTATCACAGTTTGCGTGTATACATCTCGTGCCCGACTCGATTTAGGTGAAGGACGTCAGGAAGAGGAACTGGCGCTTTCTGTAAAGATTTCTTCTGCAGTCACACAGTTTGTTCAGCACTGTGATCCGAAACCAGCGTTCGTCATCGCAAAGGGCGGCATTACGTCAAGTGACGTGGGAACAAAAGGATTGGTCGTGAAAAAGGCAGAAGTTGCTGGACAAATCGCGCCTGGTATACCTGTATGGAAAACTGGAGAAGAAAGTCGTTTTCCGGGCATCCCGTATATCATCTTCCCGGGAAATGTCGGCGAAGTGGATACACTGCGGAATGTGGTAGAGAAATTAGTGCATAGGAATTGAGGTGTTAACATGGTAGAAGGCAATATGCTCATCGTTGTTTTTTTGCTGTCACTGGCAGCATTATTCTTTATGATATTGAAAATGAAAATTGAACCGTTCGTGACATTAATTGTTGTAGCGTTTGTCACAGCATTGGTACTTGGATTTCCTTTGGAGGAAGTTCCGAAAGTCATTACGACCGGATTCGGAAATACGCTTACCGGAGTCGGGATTTTGATCGGTCTTGGCGTGATTTTTGGTCAATTTTTAGGCGTATCCGGTGCGATAGAGAAAATTGCGGAAGCGGTACTCCGTGTATTCGGGGTCAAACGATCAGCAGCGGGACTTTCTCTAACAGGAATCGCTGTTTCCATTCCCGTCTTTTTTGATGCAGCATTTGTAATTTTAAGTGGGCTTGTTAAGAGTTTATCTAGACGAACGGGTATTTCTATTGTGACATTCGTGACCTCACTGGGAGTAGGACTGATCGTCTCGCATAGTATGATCGCACCAACTCCGGGCCCACTTGTCGTGGCAGAAAACACGGGTGCAGACTTAGGATTATTTATTCTTTATGGACTGATTTGTGCGATTCCGGCTACGATGGTTGGTGGTTATATTTATGGAACGTTTATTGGAAAACGAATTCAGACAACACCTGAAGAACTCGAAGACGAAATAGTTGTTCCTGAAAAAGTCGAAGGACGTAAAGAAATCTCTACAGGCTTATCGTTTTTCATGCTCGGCTTGCCGATTATTTTGATCCTATTGAATACCGTCACGAATTTATGGCTAGAAGATGGAATGGCATCTCGCATTCTCGGCTTTATTGGGGATAAAAACGTTGCTCTCTTGATCAGTGTGATTGTTGCATTGATCGTTCTAAAACCGTATATTCATGTGCCATATAAAACATTGTATGATGAAGCAATTAACTCTGCAGGAATGATCATCCTCGTTACAGGAGCGGGTGGGGCATTTGGAGCCGTTATCAATCAAAGTGGTATCGGTGATTACCTGATCGAAACGATGCAAGGATGGAACATACCTGTACTCATTCTAGCGTTTATCTTCTCGCAGATTTTACGAGCATCACTCGGATCAGCGACCGTCGCCCTCGTCACAACATCATCCATTCTTGGACCGATGGCTGGCGAACTCGGTGTTTCTCCTATCTTGCTCGGTCTCGCAATTTGTGCGGGCGCAATCGGTTTGTCATTGCCTAATGACTCCGGCTTCTGGGTCGTTAATAAATTTGGTCGTCTCACGATTCCACAAACGATTCAAGCATGGTCGATCGGTGGATTTATCGCCGGACTGTCGGCACTTGCTATGGTCTATTTGTTGAATTTACTAAGTGGGTTTTTACCTGGATTATAACTAGAAACTGCAAGTCGCTCGGTAGTGAGTGACTTGCGGTTTTTTTTGTAGTATTCATGCAAGCAACCTTTATGGAACCGATCGTTACTTCTCTATGACCGAGCGAAATCCCTAGTGGACCGAGCCAAACTCAGCCAGAAACGAGCATTGCCATTAGCGAACCGAGCGTATTTCCATTTGAAACGAGCCAAACCTCAATTAGGACTATCAAGTTGGTTTGTTCAATTCTTGATTGACAAAGAAAAACGTTTTTCAGTATGATAACAAAGTGCAAAAGGAGGAAAGCATCGCACGTTAAACTAGGAAAACAGTTAAAGCGCCAGTGCCGGAGAAATCAGAACTGCAATCTCTCGCAGACGAGGTGGAGGACTATCGAAATGTTCGGCGGATGCCTCCCGATCGCTGTTGCCCGATTGAACTCTTGATCTCAAATGGTACGAGAGATCGTACAACCAAATGGTCAAGAAGGCAAACATACGAATAAGCTAAAAAACACTTCATACGTGGGGTGTATTTTGACGTTTCTTCAAATGGAGGGAAAGATATGTGCGGAATTGTAGGATATATTGGAGAACAGCAAGTAACGAACGTGTTATTAAACGGATTGCAGAAATTAGAATATAGAGGGTATGACTCAGCGGGTATCGCACTTCAAACAAATAAAGGCGTGCAGGTATTCAAGGAAAAAGGCAGAATCGCAGATCTTACGAAAGTAGTGGATCAAGACTCACCCGCTACGACTGGAATCGGCCATACACGCTGGGCAACACATGGTGTGCCGGATCGGAAAAATTCTCATCCACACCAAAGTCAGTCGGGTCGGTTTACTCTTGTGCATAATGGTGTAATCGAAAACTATCTCCAGCTACAGCGTGACTACTTACAGGATGTGGAAATGAAATCAGACACGGATACAGAAGTTATTGTCCAGCTAATTGAGCAACTGTCTTTGGAAGAAGCCTCAACGGAAGTGACATTTCGTAAAGCATTAACCCTTGTACATGGCTCCTATGCGATTGCCATGCTAGATGAACGTGATCCTAATACATTGTATGTTGCGAAAAACCGAAGCCCTTTATTGGTGGGCATTGGCTCAGATTGCCGTGTCGTTGCATCCGATGCGATGGCAATGCTGCAAGTAACAGATCAGTTTATTGAGCTACATGATGAAGAAATCGTTCTTCTGAAGAAAAATTCTTTAGAAATCTGTACGCTAGACGGAGAACGGATCGAACGGGCACCTTATACAGCAGAGCTTGATCAAAGTGATTTGGAGAAAGGAACCTATCCACACTATATGTTGAAGGAAATGGATGAACAGCCAACAGTTATTCGTAAAATCATTGACGCCTATTCCAATGAAAATGGTGAACTGACCATTGATCCACAGATTCTGCAAGCATTCCGAGCAGCCGATCGTCTGTACATTATTGCAGCGGGCACTAGCTATCATGCGGGATTGATCGGTAAGCAATACTTTGAAAAGCTAGCGGGCATACCAGTGGAAGTCCATATTTCGAGTGAGTTCGGTTACAATATGCCACTGCTGTCAGAGAAACCATTATTTTTATTCATCACACAATCTGGTGAAACAGCCGATAGCCGTCAAGTGTTGGTAAAAGTGAAAGCACTCGGTTATCCGACGATTACGTTGACGAATGTTCAAGGATCGACTTTATCACGAGAGTCAGATCATACATTGTTACTGTATGCAGATCCTGAAATAGCCGTCGCATCAACAAAAGCATATGTCGCACAAGTAGCGGTTCTCGCCATTAGTGCATACGCTTGCGGACAGAGCAGTTTGGACTTAAAGAAAGAACTCTCCATTGCAGCAAATTCAATCCAAACTTTGCTGGATTCAAAAGAAGAGATGAAAAAAATTGTGGAAGAAACATTGACAGCTACACACAATGCCTTCTTCATCGGCCGAAACCTCGATTTTTATGTGAGCTTGGAAGGAGCTTTGAAACTAAAAGAAATTTCCTATATTCAAGCAGAAGGATTTGCAGGCGGCGAATTAAAACATGGTACGATTGCTTTGATTGAAGAAGGAACGCCCGTATTTGCATTAGCTACACAGAGTGAAGTTAGTCCGAATATAAGAGGGAATGTGAAAGAGGTTACGGCTAGAGGAGCCAATGCCAGTATTCTTTCGATGGAAGGTCTTGAAGAAGAAGGAGACCGTTTTGTATTACCTTGTGTGCATGAAATTCTGACGCCGCTCGTCTCGGTGATCCCATTACAGTTAATTAGTTATTATGCGGCTTTGCAGCGTGGGTGTGACGTGGATAAGCCGAGAAATTTAGCGAAGAGTGTTACGGTGGAGTGAGGGGGAATTGGAATAGACTGAAGTGCCAAGACTGGTGCTTCGGTCTTTTTAAAAGATTATATTCTACTTAAAAAGCTCACGTATTGTAGGTAACTGTTATTTTAAAAAGAGAAAGGAGTATGTAAAATGGATTTCATTCAGCAATTTCTGGACTCGGAAATAATGGATGTAGAAACTTATAAAACAATTTATGATTTTATTGCACTGGATAATTTTCGCTCTGGTGAATATGAGGGAAATCAATATGTGATTAGGAAAATAAATACTAATCACATTCAAATAGAAGATGAAATAGCAACAGAGAATACAGGTATTCCATCCGTAGAATCATTTCGTCGAGGGCAAATATTACACATTCTAGAGAATTACAAAGATAAATTGTAGAGCTGTCATTATTCTCGCGTTTTTAAGATTAAAAAAACGTTATTTTTAAATATTCGGGGTGTATTTTAACGACAAAGGTTCATTGTTATTAAGCATTCTTTAATTGTAAATAAATGCATGGATTGTAACTGATATAAGCGGGAGGAGGTTATAGAACAACTTAGAATGTTTAACCTTCTTTTTTCTGGGAATAGTTATGTATGATTTATTAAAAATTTAATGAATAAATCATAAATTTCTACGGAAGGGATTGATAAAGTTGAAAAAAACAGGTCGATTTGCGGCTGCATTACTAATGGCGGGTGTTTTAGCTATTGGAGCTAACTCCTCTATAAATACTGCGGAGGCAGCATCAACCAGTGAGACGATAGGGTCAACTTCCTTAGGCGGTAAGTGGAAAGATGGAGAAGTTGGATTCGAAGCGGGTTGTGCATTATCAGAGTGGCTTGGTTGGTTTAAATGCCATCCTTCACAGGTTTCTTGGAAGTAAGATTATCTGAAAGAATGTAATCTAACGAAATCTACTCTATAACGGATCCTTTACGAGATCAATTTAATTTACACAGGATTTTACACGTGATGAAGGTAAATTTAAGTTTAATTGAATGACTGAATCGTTGTTTGGTATTTAGATGCCAATCATAAATCGAAAGAGACAGTCCGCAAAGTCATTTCATCTGACTTTGCGGGCTTTTTTATGAAGAAAGCTCTTGGATTAATCTGGCTAGTAACTATGACAGAGAAAATATGTGAAATGCGGCTGATTTAGTTCGTTGAGTAGTTTGGAGTGGTTCTGACTCTATAGTTATAATTTTTAACGTAAAAAGAAACTTGTAGAGTTATATGGACTGTGAAGAACATGTAATGAGTAGCTATCAAAATGTGTAGACGAGGATAAGTTTAGTTACTTTTATATGAATTTAACAAATACTGATAATTTAAATGGATTAGTATACATATCGTTAATTTACGATACGTTAAGATTGGAGACATAATATAACATTGATTAGTGAAGAAGTTAAACTGTTTTTTAAAGGCCTAGCAAATGAAAAACGGCAAGCAATTATAATTTTGTTCCTTAATCAAAATGAAGTGACTGTCAATCAAGTAGCTGAATTAATAGGGATTGGACAATCAACAGCTTCTGAACAAATATCCATGCTGAAAAAAGCTGATATTTTTATATATTCATATCGCTAAAACACGATATTAAAAAGGGGATTCATTTTGACAACTATATTTGATTCGATAGTCATCGGTGCAGGGCAATCGGGATTGGCTACATACAATATGAAGAACACTATATTTTTTATTTCTGAATAAAGTTCTAGATGATCTTCCTTTGCTACTTTTTAATTCACCGTATTTCAAGGAGAGATTTAGAAAATGGAAAATCATGAGTAATCATCAGGACTTTTTTGTCTAATTAGCTAGATGCATCCAACAGACATTTAGTCTACAATTAGAGTAGATGTTGTTTCCGTGTTTTGGAAGTGAGAAGAGGTGTTTCGTATAGAAGTCACGTTTGATTTCAATATAATTAATTTTGTCTTCACCATATTATCATGGATTACTGTAGGATTTATTGCTATCAAAATCTACAATAAACAGAGCGTTAAACTTAAAGCATGGAAGATTTTAATCGTATTAGTGGCAGGACTGTTGTCTTTCTCTGTCAATGTAAATTGGTTTGATATGCCGCTAAGATTGTCGATTTTGCCGCTCGGGGTATGGATTTTGTATTTCATTCTGAAAAGTAAGGAAGGCCGATGGGAGCGCTATCGTCAGTTTGCATGGCTTGGCTTTTGGTCGAATACTATTATTTTGGCATTTGCTCTTCTATCCGTTCCTTTTCATCACTGGATTTATCCGAAAGATCAATTGTCCACTTACCTTTCCCGAGTAGAAGATGCAGAACTTATTTCCATTCACCCTGCCGCAAAAGAGAATCAGGTGCTTCAGATAGAGAAATTCTTATCTCAACGAGACTCAATGAAAAAAGATAAGGTTTTCAACGACAAATGGTATAACGAATATTATATAAATACGGAACCCGCTAAACGAAACGAACGATTTCCTTATCAGCTGATCGGTACTAGCCCAAGGTGGGGAAGTGGTCTGCATTCTATGATCTTCATTGAAGAGGATGGAAAAGGGATGTTGGTAACGACTATGAAACGGCAGCTTTACTTTCGATCGGATGATTCACTGATAGATGGGGGAGGAAGCCGATGACAAAGAAGAAATTATGGATCTTTGCAGGGGGTGGCCTCCTTGTTGTGTCAATTGGCTTGCTCTATTGGTTTTATTTTTCTACTCCTGTAACTCTTCCAGCAGATGAGCAATTGATCAATGACATTCATCAGGTGTTTCCGGAAGCGACTGTTGATGTGATTCAAGACAAGATATATGCAGATGAACGACATGCAATCGTTCCTTTTATTTCTGAGCGCAACGAGTATGGTCTGAGTTATTGGGTGTGGGGAAAATATAAATGGCAGGTGGCTTCTATTGATCTGGATGGTGAGCCTAGGGTGTGGAAGATTGATCAACGAGATCCTTCGACGTATCATTTTGTTTGGAATCTCTCTCCTGTTGATCAACTGAGCACTCTTCAGTTATATTTGATTCGGGACAGAGGATATCTCATCTCGGATGAGGAGGAAATATATAATCCAAGAGTGCAAATGGAGTGGATTGCGTCTCTTCAGGAGAGTTCATATGGTGTCATGCCATTGCCAGAAGAAGGAGTAAACGTTTTGAACTCCCTCTTTAAGGGCCAAGCAACGCAACAGTCAAGCTTATTCTTTGAGAACTTTTCACCAGCACAAGAAGTGTTTTTCAGCTGGATTGCGAAGGATCAATTAGGGAATGAAGCGTATCCAGAGATTTCAGTGAATGGGAGTAGCTATACTGTCGGTGATATTACAGTAGATTATATGCTGATTTTTAGTGAGGAACAGCTGGAGCTGCCAGGTAGGAAATGATGCTAGGCAGTTGAAAAATAAGGAGGACATTAAATTAATGGTTAAAACAATTACACCGGAAGAATTATATAAGAAAATGAATGCTCAAGAAAAGCTTGTGCTTGTGGATGTACGGGCTGAAGATAAATACAATGATTTTCATATAAAAGGATCTAGTATAGAAGATATGAACATACCAAAAACAGAGATTTTTAAGTTAGAGGACAGAGGTGAACAAAATCTTTCCACGTTACCATTGAACAAAGAAATGATCATCACATGTACGACTGGGAATTCCGCAACTAAGTGCGCGAATATTCTCTACGAACGAGCGTATGATGTTATCGTCTTAGAAGGTGGAATTACTGCGTGGAAGGAATATGTTAAGACAATAAAGTAAGAGGACACGCTTACGTATCATTCGTTGGAGCAATGAACAAAGAGGAGATCTACTTTTTCTAGTGACGAGGCTTTTTTCTATTTGTTGTATTCATGTAGTGGTCATGGTATTATAACCTTACATTTTTCGAACGGAGGGTTTCCACATGGTACCGATCAAATTCCGAATTACGTCTCGCGGCTAATTGAATAGCTTTGGAAGGCGCTACTTAATTGTAGAGCATTCGGAATAGATCTGTCCTTTTTTGGGGGAAACTCATAAGTAAGTAAAAGAGGGAGAAAACTCCTTCTTTTTTTATTCTCAAAAATAGTCTCCTGTTTCGTCTGCTTTCATGTAAGAAAGCCTTTCTACATCATTAACTAGACGAAAGAGGTTGCGTAAATGGAACAAAAACAATATGAGTTTTTAGTGGATAACCCGAATGTAAAAGTACGACCACTTATGTTATCCCTTATTATTGGAGCTTTTTTTGCGATTTTGAATGAGACTTTATTAAATATTGCGCTCGTTACGCTTATGGACGAATTTTCCATTACATTGCCTACCGTGCAATGGATGGCCACAGGTTTTATGCTTGTGATGGCGGTAGTTATTCCAATATCGGCGTTGCTGTTGCAATGGTTCACAACCAGACAATTATTTCTTGGAACGATGATAGTCTTTACAATTGGAACCATTGTGGCGGCTAGCGCAACGACTTTCTCTATATTATTAACTGGCCGATTAATTCAAGCGATTGGAACCGGTTTATTAATGCCGATTATTTTTAACGTATTTTTGCTTATTTATCCACCTGAACGACGCGGGAAAGTAATGGGGTTAATAGGGCTTGTCATTATGTTTGCACCTGCGATTGGACCGACTTTATCGGGTGTAATTGTTGAATATTTAGGATGGCGCTATTTATTTATACTCATTATTCCATTTGCTTTGTTTTCGATTGCTTTTGCTTCTAAATATTTAATCAATGTTTCAGAAGTTACCAAGCCGAAGATCGATGTCATCTCATTGATTTTTTCAACCATTGGTTTTGGCTCCATTGTCTATGGTTTTAGCTCCGTTGGTGAAAGTGTCAATGGATTTTATAGCGCGAACGTAATAACTTTCATCGTGGTAGGCGTGGTAGGTATTCTATTGTTTGCGCTCAGACAAATAAAGTTGGAAGAGCCGATTATGGATTTGCGGGTGTTTCGTTATCCAATGTTCACGCATGCGGTCATTATGTTTTTAATCATTATTATGGCGATGTTTGCTTCTGAAATTATTTTGCCTATCTACATGCAAGGTCCACTCGCTCTATCGGCTGCAACAGCGGGATTAGTGTTGTTACCTGGCAGTATTTTGAACGGTATCATGTCACCATTCATGGGCCATCTTTTTGATAAATTTGGGCCGCGCTTACTAATGATTCCGGCAACCCTTGTATTAAGTGGAACGATGTTTATGATGAGCCGGTTAACAGTCGATACACAAGTATGGATTGTGGTGGTCGGATATGTTTTAATCATGTTAGCAGTTTCCGCTATTATGATGCCTGCAGAAACGAATGGGCTGAATCAGTTACCGAAACGTCTCTATCCACATGGGACGGCGGTTATGTCAACCCTACAGCCGGTAGCAGGAGCCATCGGGGTGTCGGTTTTCATTAGTATTATGAATGCAAGACAATTGAAATTTTTAGAACAATCCTCAACACCGAAAGATCCTGGCACGGCGAATCTTGCCTTGGTAGCGGGAGTAGAATTAGTTTATTTTATCGCTTTTGCCATGTCCATCGTTGCGGTCATACTATCGTTTATTGTATATCGTGCAAAGCCGATAGAAGATGGTGAAGGTACAGATCAGTCGGTAGAATGACGTTTATTTCAGTTGTCAAGAATAATAGATGAATTCCAATTGAGATCATACATTTAACACAAAATAACTCATCCAGTTCGAGGTGTAACTCGAGGGATGAGTTATTTTTATTATATAAACCATTATGATGTCTCTTCTTGTGTATGGAGATAGATGCAACTTTCAGGCGCTAAGTCTATAATTAGAGCATATAGTGGTTTCCAAATGTTTCTAAGTAGAATACCGATGACCAGAGAGGGTGAAATGTTGAAAAAGAAGTTTTTATTTATAGTGGCATTACTAGTGGCATTCGTGTTATTTTTCTATATACAAAATAATTCAATTACGACAACTCACACTACGATTACTTCAACAAATATCCCAGTAAATTTCGATCAATACAAAATTGTGCATTTGTCTGATCTACACAATAAAAACTTTGGGAATAATCAACGTATATTGGTCCGCAAAGTTAGCAAGCTTCGACCTGATGTCATTGTATTTACTGGTGACTTGATTGATTCTAAAAGAAAGGGTGAGGAAGCTAGTCTCATTTTGATGAGGGAATTGGTTCAAATCGCACCCGTTTATTATGTTTCCGGGAACCATGAATGGTGGGCGGGAACATTCAGTTCGTTGGAGAGTTTATTGCATGATATAGGGGTACAGGTCATGAGAAATACGAATGAAGTACTGACTAAAGGAAATGACAAGATTCATATTATCGGCATTGATGACCCGGCACATTCAAACGAAAGAGGGATAGAACAAGATACAACAAAAGAAGACATCGTGAAGTCAATTAAGGGTATGGAAGAAGGAAATTTTGCGATGCTTTTATCCCACAGACCTGACATGTTATCTCTTTATGCAGAGTATGAATTTGATATGGTTTTTTCAGGTCATGCTCATGGAGGTCAATTCAGACTTCCTTTTATTGGTGGATTAATTGCCCCCAATCAAGGGTTTTTACCAAATTATACTGCTGGCAAGCACCTATTGGGTCAGACGACGATGGTTGTTAGTAGAGGACTTGGGAATAGTATTATTCCTTTACGAGTATTTAATCGACCGGAGATTGTCGCGGTTACTCTAGAATCGGCGGATAGCAATTAAATTAATAGATGAAGAAAATTGGAGGAGAATATGTATGAATAGGATAAATCTTATTACGTTAGGTGTCAGAGATATGAATACATCAATACGATTTTATAGAGATGGATTGGGGTTCCAAACATCAGTTACGGAAGAGAACCCATCTATCGTTTTTTTCAATAATGCAGGCACAAAACTATCGTTATATCCTTTAGAAGGATTAGTACAAGATCTGAACGGAAAAGAACCACCGGAAGTTAAAGGATTTTCAGGAGTAACGTTTGCTTATAATGCTAAGTCACGAGAAGAAGTGGATGAAATAATGGAGAAAGCTGAAAAAGCAGGAGGCGTTATCGAGAAATCACCTCAACGTGTATTTTGGGGAGGATATAGTGGATATTTTTCAGATCCTGATGGTCACTATTGGGAAGTTGCGTATTCAGAAGACTGGAGTTTTGATGAGAATGATATGTTGATTATTGAATAAAGAATGACAATACTTTTTTCATAGAATAAATTTAGTCGCGAAATGAAGAGATTTGGGACTGAACAACATGCTGGGGAGTTTGATGAAAATGAGGCCATAGAAATAAAACTGTTAATATTAAGAAGAGAGGTTGTTATCATCATAATTAACAAAAAGTGTCAACTCATTTTTATAGAAGTAACTTAAAAATTAAAAAGGCAATTATCCGTTCAAATCTGAACAGATAATTGCTTTTTTGGTGTATTTTATTTTTCGTTTTTAATAAAAAATTCATAGTCCGTTATGAGGGTTTCTAGAAAGTCTTACTTATTTAGTAGATACAAGGTGAGAGAGATTGAAAAAGAGTAAGTAGTTTTTTGGAATTTACGCGCTTCTAGATCCGTTAAGTATACTAGTTTATTTTCCACTACTTTTTAATCAAATCTGCATTAAGATGGCCCAAATGAAAGGATAGATCTTTTTACCCGGTGATTAGTAATAATATTATTAAATTATTGATATTCTTCTGTCTATTCTATATATTTAGGGGGTGATAATCTTCAGTCAGTTGCCTTCTGTTAACTAGATACAATGTTGTGGGAGTATAGTGCTTGATTTAAGTAATTGAGAAATTTTGTAATGTCTAACAAGTAGATAGTTCCCTTATCATAATCAATCATCTTTTCACATTTCCACTGATTCATGATTTTATAAACGGTAATTCGTGAAGTGCCAATAAAACGTGCAAGTGAGACTTGGCTAATTTTTAGTGTTGTTTCATTGCTTCTTTTATAAAGCCGATAAATAAAATGGGCAAGTCTATATTCGGCAGGCGCATTGAGAATAGTCGTTGCTTCCGCTAGTAATCGAACTTTCGTAATTAAAGAATTCGTAAAGATACTAGCGGCTTCAGGAATCTCTAAACAAATATTAGTAAAGTCCTCTTTTGAAAAGAAGTGAAGGGTAGAAGGCATAGTGATGGATGCTGAAGTGAAATAAGAATTATTATAGATTCCTTGTTCTCCTAATAAAAAACCTGGAATCACATAATCAATGTCTCTTTCATTTCCTTGAGGTGATAATAAACTAATTTTCACTTCACCCTCAGAGAGGTAGTAGAAACCTTGACCAATATCACCTTGACGAAATAATATAGTGTTTTTCTTATAGTTTTTACTTTGTCCATATCCAGTTGAGATGAAATGTTCCCATATGTCCTTTTTTTCAAGCAAAATTCTCACCTCCATAATAGTTTTAATAATAGATTTATATCAATTTTTATTTTATCAGATAATGCGGACAATTCAAATTAGATATCCTATTTTATTATACAGGGTCTGGGAGGAATTCTATGGATAATTCATTTATCAAATATGGCAATAGATTGTTTATAAAGTCTAATACAGTCATCTATGAACAAGGAACTACGGGAAGTGGATTCTACTTACTAGTAGAAGGAAAGATAAAGATTAGTATGAAAGTATTTGATGAAAAGGATAGGACTCTAGAAATTCTAGAGAAAGGTCAATTATTTGGAGAACAATCGCTTGATCAAAACACATATTTTAGTTCAGCAATCGCTTTAGAAAACTGTATTGTATACTATTTCACTAGTGTTCAATTTCAAGAATTAATTATTGAAAACGAGTTTTTTCGTGATTCTTTTTATAATTCCACTATCAATAAAATGAAACAGCTCGGTGACATCATTCAATTAAAGTCGCTTTCAGTAGAAGAGCAACTTGCAAACTCGCTATTAGAGATTAGCAGGAAATATAACAGTAATGAAGTACCGCTAAATCAACAGCAACTTTCAAGTTACACTGGGTTAACACGAATTACCATTTATAAAATTACTAAAAAATGGATTGATTCTAAACTGCTTATCGAGAAAGGTGGTAAGCTCTTTATTGTGAATCCTAAATTATTACAAGAACATGTAAGCACAAATTAAAGATTAAGTAAAAAGAAACGAAACATGTTAATGGATTAACAGAAGTATACAGAAAATTGAATTAAGATTACCTTAGACAAATGATCCTTGTCGGACGAAACAAGAGAACTTGTATAAGGAGAGTGTGAAAAATGAATACGAAAATAGAAGAACTAGTTGCAAAACAAAAACCAATCCAAAGTACATATACAACAAGTACTGCATTTTTGGAAGCACTTCAAGAAGCGGGTGTTTCATATATCTTTGCCAATCTAGGAAGTGATCATCCGGCTATAATCGAAAGTTTAGCGCAAGCACAACAGGATAATAAAAAACTGCCTAAATTAATTATATGTCCACATGAGATGGTAGCGATGAGTGCAGCACATGGTTACGCGCAACTTACTGGTGAAACTCAAGCAGTAATTGTTCACGTGGAATGCGGGACGCAAAATATAGGAGGGGCAATTCACAATGCGTTCAAAGGAAGAATTCCGGTTCTGGTTTTCGCAGGAGCCTCCCCGTACACTCAAGAAAATGAATTAACAGGAAGTCGAAATGAGTTTATTCATTGGATTCAGGATGTGTTCGATCAACGCGGTATTATGCGTGGGTATTCCAAGTACGATAATGAAATTCGTTCAGGAAAAAATGTTAAACAACTCGTTCATCGAGCGATCCAATTCGCTAAAAGTGATCCGCCTGGACCAGTTTATTTAATGGGACCACGTGAAGCGATGGAAGAAGCGACTGAACCGGTTACCATAAATACTGATTTGTGGAAGCCGATATCACCAACTGCAATTCCACCAAAGCATATTAAATTATTAGTTGAGGACTTAGTAAAGGCTGAGAACCCTCTGATTGTTACATCATATCTTGGACGAAACCCGGATGCTGTAAAGGAACTTGTTCAGTTAAGTAAACGACTCGCCATTCCAGTAATAGAATCGGTTTCAAAAGCAATGAATTTCCCAGCGGATAATCCGATGCATTGGGGTCATCAATGGAATACAGCTGGACAAAATGAATTACTTGCCAAAGCAGATCTTGTACTAGTCTTGGATAGCGATGTACCATGGATACCTATGAAAAATAAACCTTCAGACAAGGCTACTGTCTATTACATTGATATTGATCCGCTAAAAGAGGAAATGCCATTATGGTATATCCCATCGAAACACTTTTTTAAGGCGGATGCAAAAGTAGCACTCGAACAAATTAATCATTGTTTAGATAGTACAAGCCTAGTAGATAAAAAGACTATTGAAAAACGTTGGAAAACCAACTCTGAAATACATGCACGATTGCGTGAAGAAAAACTGCTATTGGAAACAATAAATGAGAATGTGATAACACCAGAATACTTAACTGCTTGCGTTAGGGAAATAATTGATGAGGATACTATTGTCTTAAATGAAGGTATTTCCAATTATCAAACGATTTGTACACATATAGGTACAAAAAATCCAGGAACATTACATGGTAGCGGTGCAGGTTCCTTGGGATGGAATGGAGGAGCAGCAATTGGTATGAAATTAGCGAACCCTGATAAGACGGTAGTTAGCTTAACAGGCGATGGCTCGTATCTATTTAGTATTCCATCTGTCGTGCACTGGATGGCGAAAAGATATGAGACGCCTTTCTTGACTGTGATTTACAATAACTCTGGTTGGAAATCGCCCAAGCTCTCGACATTAGGTGTACATCCCAATGGAATTGCAAATCAAATGGATCAATTCCATGTAAACTTTGATCCACCGGCTGATTTAGCCAAGATTGCTGAAGCGGCAGGCAATGCTTATGCACAAACCGTAAAGAAACCTTCGGAATTGAAAATGGCATTACGTAAGGCTATGAAGGCAGTTAAAGAGGGGCGCAGTGCGGTAGTGGACGTCTATATACCAAATGTTTAACGTGATAGATTTGAATAATCAGATAATATGTTAATAGATTAACATATTTTAATTTTAAGAGACGGTAATATTAAGAGTACCAACAAGTATCAATACAAAATGGAGGAGATTTCTTATGAATACTACGACTAAATTAGCAAAAGAAATTAGTTTCGACGCACAGTACGGTAATTATATTAACGGAGAATTCGCAAATTGTGAAAGCGGTTACATTGATGCTGTGAATCCAGCGACCGGTGAAGTAATGTCTCAAATTGCAAGAGGTAATAAAGACGATATTGATCGTGCAGTTGAGGCGGCTGGTGTTGCATTTGAAACATGGTCAACGACAACAATTGAAGAACGATCCGCGTACCTTCATAAGATAGCGAATGCCCTTGAAGAGAACAAAGAACGTTTATGTATGATAGATTGTCTTGATACAGGACGCCCTATTTATGAACTTGCTGTGGATTATAATATTGCAATTAATCAATTTAGATATTTCGCTTCAGCTATCTTAACCTATGAAGGTACTTCGAGAGCAATACCGGATGGGCAGCTAATCGTTCAAAAAGATCCTCTTGGTGTATGCGCACAAATTATCCCTTGGAATGTACCTATGATTATGGTGTCTTTCAAGCTTGCTCCAGCGTTAGCAACTGGAAATACAATTGTCATGAAACCTGCTGAAGATGCTAGTCTATCTACATTGGAATTGGCCAAGCTTCTTAAAGATATTTTACCGAAAGGTGTTGTCAATTTCGTCACTGGCTATGGTGTTGAAGCAGGAGATGCCTTGATAAATCATCCTAATATCCATAAACTTTCGTTCACTGGTAGTGAGGGTGTTGGCCGATTAATCGGTAAAACGGCAGGAGAGAGACTTCTGCCCGTAACACTGGAATTGGGAGGAAAATCTCCACATATCATATTCCCTGATGTGGATATTGAACGTGCAGTTGAAAATGTTACATTTGGCTACTGCTTCTACAACGGACAAAGTTGTGTTCTAGGCTCCCGCGTATTTGTGCATGACGCTATCTATGACGAGTTCATGGGGAAGTTGGTTGAACGAGCAAAAACTGTTAAAGTAGGCGACCCTACTGACCCATCCACAAGAGTTAGTACACTGATTAATGAAAAACAAGGAAAGCGTGTATTAGGATATATTGAAATGGCTAAGGAAGAAGGGGCAAAGTTATTAGTTGGTGGTAATCGTGTTACAGTACCGAATAATGAGCACGGTTATTTTATTGAACCTACCATATTTGAAGCAACGAATGATATGAGAATTTCACAGGAAGAGATTTTCGGTCCGGTAATTACTGTAATGCGCTGGAATGACGTAGATACGGTGATTAAAGAAGCGAACGACGTTGGATTTGGTTTAGCAGCAGGCATCATGACGAATAATCTTGAGAATGCAATGAAAACGGCAAATAAACTACAGGCCGGAAGCGTGTGGATTAATCAATACTTTAGTTTCCAAACTGGCGCACCCTTTGGAGGATTTAAGAATAGTGGTTTAGGAAGAGAATATGGAAAAGAGGCACTAGATGAGTATACTCAGGCCAAATCCATAGCTGTAAACTTCAATCCACCTCCTGCTGGTTTCTTCGGTTAATAGTACTTGAAATTAAAATGATGCAGATCAAGTTAGGTGTTCTTGATTTGTATCATTTTGTCCAATGATACTTCTTAATGAAAGAATAGAAAATCTAACTAAGTTAAGAGAGGTGGTTATAAACAATGTTGAACTTCATTCGAAAGAGCATCCCTTTGCTATTGATTATAGTGCTTAGTACTATTCTATCTGGCTGTGGATCTACGAGCAAAACAGCAGCGAGTGATAAAGGAAATTCAAAAGGCTCAAGTCAAACATTAAAGGTAGTCAGTTTTTTACCGACAGATCACCAATTTACAGTTGATATGGTGCCAAGGTGGATGGAGAAAATAGAAGAAGGAACAAATGGAGAGCTAACTTTTGAATGGATTGGTGGGCCTGAATCCATGTCTGCTGATGAACAGTTTAAAGCTGTTCAGAGAGGTATAATTGATATCGGGTTCCTTAGTACTGCCGAATATCTAGATACTATTCCAGAGTCGAGAGCAATGTATTTGAATTCTCAGTCTCCAACTGAGATGAGAGAGAGTGGCTTCTTTGATTATTTTGCAGATAAGTATAAAGAGCATGATGTAGAGTTTCTTGGAAGATGGATTTCTGGGTCTTACTACTTTTGGTCAAATGATAAATTAAAGTCATTAGAAGATTTAAAAGGAGCTAAATATCGATCGAACCCCATATACCATCCAGTTCAAACCGGTTTGGGTATGACGCCTATTACTATTTCTCCAGGGGATGTATATACTGCCCTTGAACGAGGAATGGTAGATGGTTTTGCTTTTCCTATACTTGGACCGCGTGATAATGGTTGGACAGAAGTAACGGAGTATATTATTGATGAACCTTTCTTAAATATAGGATCCAGTATCGTAATGAATGCAAAAATGTTGGATTCCTTATCGGCAGAAACGAAAGAGCGAGTTATCCAGTTGACAGAGGAATTTGAAAATGAAATGATCACATACTTTGAAGAAAAAGAAAAAGAGGAAATGAAATTAATTAAGAACGCAGGCGTTGAATCCATTAAATTAAATAAAAAAGACAGTGAAAAATTTCAACAGGTTGTACATGATTCTACTTGGAAAGTAATTAAAGAGAAAGTTTCATCTGAAGATTTTACTAAGTTACAAAGCTTTCTAGAAGATTGATAAGAGAGAACAGGACTTATATTGCTTGGGATTTACATTTTCTAATTGTGTAAGCTGATATAAGTCCTGTATCAAAATCTTTACGTTAGGAGGAGGGAGGCCAGTTATGTTAGGTAAACTTTCAACCAGCCTGGATGCTGTGGAAAATGTTTTTGCAGTTATAGGTGGTGTGTTATTGGTTTTTAACTCATTATCAGTAGTAATTGAAGTTCTATTAAGATCCTTTTTTAATATCTCTTTTTACTGGGTTATTGAAATCAATGAATATATTCTGTTATACCTACCCTTTCTAGGAGCTGCATGGTTGCTTAGAGACAACGGCCATATCACTGTAGATCTTCTAACTGATGTGTTGAATTTTAAAACAATAAAGATATTAGACATACTGATTGCGATCATCGGCATCATAGTTAGTGTAGTCTTCGTATGGTTTGGGACCGTGGAAACGATGGAACTTCTAGAAAAAGGATCTCGAAGTTCAACTGTATTAGAATTTCCCCTTGCTCTTGCAGCTATCATTATACCTTTAGGTTCTGTTTTACTACTACTAGAGTTTGTTAGGAAGTGCTACAATTCGATAATTCGGGTAGAGGAAACGGTTTGATGAATTTGAAGATCTTATTCAAAATAGATTGCTCAACTACGCTGCCACCATGTTTTTTAGCAAGCTAGGGGTCTAAAGTAGTTGTAGAAGAATTGTTTTGAAATAATATCTAGCGAGGAAGTGACAACAATGGAATGGTGGCAGCTCTTGCTAATAACGATAGGCTTATTATTTCTTTTAATGGCAATACGAGTACCAGTTGCATTTGCTTTTCTCCTTATTAATATTATAGGAGCATTATACTTATGGGGAGGAGGAATAGGATTACAACAACTACTTGCAAATGTTCGAGAGGCGTTAACCTCATTTTCCATTGCTCCAATTCCCTTATTTATTTTAATGGGGGAAATCATGTTTCATACAGGTATTGCCCCAAGAGTGATTGATACAATAGATAAATGGATTGGTCGAGTTCCTGGACGATTAAGTTTTCTAGCGGTAGGTGGAGGAACGATGCTTTCTACATTGAGTGGATCTTCCATAGCATGTACAGCTATTCTTGGATCTACACTTCTTCCAGAAATGAAAAACCGCGGATATAAGGATTCTATGACTATTGGTCCGATCTTAGGTAGCGGTGGACTTGCAGTTTTAATACCGCCTAGCGCACTTGGCGTACTATTAGCATCCATAGGGAAAATCTCTATTGGATCCTTTTTAATCGCTATTATCGTACCAGGAGTTACATTAGCCTTGTTTTTTATGATTTATATCTTTATTAGAGCTAAATTGCAACCTCACTTAGCTCCTGCTTATGATACAGAGAATATCTCTTTATCTGAAAAGTTACTAGCGACAGCCAAATATATTCTACCATTAGGCTTTATCATCTTCTTGGTTATTGGATTAATATTTTTAGGCGTAGCTACACCAACTGAAGCAGCAGCTTTAGGGGTGGTGGGTAGTGCTATATTAGCTGCAATTTATGGTCAGTTGAATGTAAGTAACATCAAAGTTTCATTGATTGGTACGATGAAAATTACTACAATGATATTTATTCTCATTGCAGGCTCTACGACATTTAGTGAATTATTATCGTTTTCAGGAGTCACGCGTGAACTTGTATCAATCGTAAGTGGATTACAATCACCACCAATTATTATTATCCTTGTAATGATTGCTATGTTAATTATTATGGGAACATTTATGGACGGGATTTCAATCATGATGATCACTCTTCCGATATTTATCCCGATCGTATCACTCTTGGATTATAACCTTATATGGTTTGCAGTTATTGTATTGATAACCATCGAAATTGGACAAATATCACCACCGTTTGGCATGGGATTATTCACCATGAAAGGTGTCGCGCCAAAAGATGTTTCAATGAAAAGTATTTACAAAGCATCATTTCCTTTTATAGGGATAGATATATTACTGATTGCTGTAATCATTCTTTTCCCTGCATTAGTGACATGGTTGCCTAGCTTGATGAATTAGAAAGAGTTATGCAAGTAAAATATAGAACATAAGTAAAGGAGAGTTTTTTTATGAAAGTTACAATGCTTGGAACAGGTGCGGCTTTACCGGACCCGGACCGTGGACATACTTCTATTTTAATAACAGTTAATGAAAAACAATATTTATTCGATTGTGGGAATGGCGCAACAAGACAATTAATCAGAGCAAATGTTGATCCTTCAACAGTTGATGTAGTTTTCCTAACGCATCTTCACATGGATCACATTGCTGATTTACCTTTCTTCTTGTTATCGGGTTGGATATGCGATCGTAAAGTGAAACCATCAATTATTGGCCCTCCAGGAACAAAGGAGTTTGTAGATCATTCTTTAGAGAATGGTGCATTTGCAGTTGATATAAATGCACGGGCTCAATTTCCTCAACGACGTGATTCGATGGAAATGATCAGACCGGATATTAGCATCGTAACACCTGGTTTAGTGTATGAAGATGAAAATATAAAGGTATATGCGGATTATGTCGAGCACATAGAAAGTGAGTTTATGCATTGCTTCGGATTCCGTGTCGAAGCAGGAGATAAGGTTGTGACATTTAGCGGTGATACTGCACCATCAGAAGCGCTACTACGTTTGGCGCAAGATGCAGATGTGCTTATTCATGAATGTAGTTTCCCTGAAGAGGCACTCGAATTCCGTAAAAAAGTAGGTATTGGAACATTTGCTCACACTAGCCCTATTGAATTGGGGAAAATTGCGACCCAAGCCAATGTAAAAACATTGATCCCTACACATTTTGCACATTTTGATACAACTAGTCCTATTGTAAAAAAATATCTTGCCAAACATATGCCTATTGAAGCAGTGGGGCCCGAGATGTTGGATAGTGTAGCAAATGATATAAGGGAGAATTTTAAAGGATCTCTTCAATTGGGGCGTGATTTGTTGCGTGTAGATGTTTAATAAGAAAAAACGTAATAGTCAAAAATGAATTGGTTAAATGAACTGTATTCAAATCCAATGCTCTAATTACACAATTTCCTATCCAAAACAAAAATCTTAAAAAAGTCAGCCCATATATCAGGCTGACTTTTCCTTATTTATTTTTCGTTTGAAAATAAAGGTAGCTTCTCAAGAAATAGTATATCCTCACGATCAGCTGCATCACCTTCAGCCAAAATAGCAGCTTGGGCTACGATGTTGGCACCCGCGCTTTCTACGAGTTCTGCAAGTGCGCGAAGAGATTCACCAGAACTAATGACGTCATCAATCAATGCGACGCGTTTTCCTTTGATGAATTCTGCATCCAGTCGATCGAGGCAGAGGAATTGTTCTTTTTGTGTAGTGATAGAATTCACTTTAGTAATCAGTGGATCTTCCATGTACGCTTTCACGGACTTTCTTGCCACGATATAACGTGGCATTCCTAGATGCTTTGATAGCTCATGAACAAATGGAATTCCTTTTGCTTCAGCTGTAATCAGTACGTCAACGGCTGGTAATTTTTCTGCTAGTAAAGGTGCTGTTACACATACCATTTCTGTATCGCCCAGAAGAACAAAGCTAGCGATGCTCAGTGAATCGGAAATAGGTATGATAGGAAGCTCTCTTGTTAACGAGCCTACTTCAAGTGTATAGGTGTTCATTATCGTCATCCTCCATTAAAATCCAAATAGATTTATTAAAAATTGTACGATGATTCCTGATAGCATGCCAAGAAAAGGATCCGTAATAGCCGTGACGACCATCGTGATACTGCCGACAATACCAGTTCCCGCACCTTCTCCTGTCAATGCCATGATTGCATTGTCGGGTAGTGTAACGATTGCGCCGAGCACGAATAAGAAACCTGCTATCGAAGAGCTTGGTACAAATTTTCCGATCTTAGGAAGTAATCCGGTCACTAAGACGATTGCCATCAACACCATCATCAAGACACCAGCCCATACGGCATGCGGTGCACTTGCTGTGGCGGAAATAACAATTTCAACAGGCGCTCCGCCAAATAGGGCAGACACCATATCCGCTAAACTGCTGATTATCGTGAGGACGTCAACATTGACTTCTGAATTTGCGATATCACCGTTAATTTTACCGAATGCTATATTTGCTCCGATGTTCATGCAAACCAATGCAAGTGCACCGCGGATAACAGCAGTATTGACGATCAATTTCTGTAAATGAAATCCTTCTTTAATCGCTGGGCGTTCCGTAATTGATCTATTCTTTGTATTCATCAATGCATAAACGATACTCGATAAGATGACTGATGCAGTGATCGTGTAGACTAAATCCTTCGTTGCAAAGTAGACGATCAAAGCGCTAAACATGGAAGTTAGACCGACAATTCGATCTGCTTTTGCCATATCCCATGCTACTTTAGAAAGCATAAGACCAACACCAGCCATCATACCTGTCGTAATCACCGGCCCGATCCAATCAATTACAGATTCTAAAATGCCAAACATACCAATCAGCAATAAAATGGCCGCTCCGAAGAATATCATAGAGAGACGTTCTCTCATATTTTTCCCCATTGTACCAGCCAGTGTGATCGTTTCAGCTTGGTAGGAAATAACCGCTACGTTACTCGTTGCCGCATTCCCAAACGCACCTACCATAAAGGCAAGCGCTGTAGGTATCGAAGCGAAGCCGAATGTTAATGCGAGCAGCCCTTGAGGTAATGCGTTTAATACCCCACTTAGTGCTGCTAATATATCTTTCCAAATGTCCATCTTGTTCTCCTTTTCCTACGCCACCGTAACCGGAACAAACAAAATAGACTCTTTTCGATCCACAACTCAAAAAAAATAGAGATATCCCAAATAAGTTTGGAATATCCCCATGTAATTTAAAAGAAATGTACCAGCCATAGTAGAACAATTAAGGTTGTTCCGTAGAGACTCCCGAACCAGATTATCAGGATTATACAGGGGTAATGAAATATAGTTTTCGCCTATAAAAATAGCATATAAAATACGACTATACAAGAGAAAAAAACTGTCAATAAATGAAGGGAAATCGTACTGTTTCCAGTATATCAAGAACCTTACTTTACTGGTTGGAATCGCTCTGATCCTATTGCTGTCAGGCCTTCATATAATTGGATGCCTACTTTAATTATGAAAAGGATAGTAGTGATACATGAGGATACTTGTAACTAGGTTTGATAACACTGTTGTTTGAAGAGCGAATAACGATCTAAAAAACTTTTTGGATAGAGCAGAGTTTTTAGGCTGGATAATATAAGATCATGCTTAATCGAGTTATCGTCTCTCCAGTATTATGATAGGTATGTGGTAAATCTGCTTTAAATCTGAATGAATCACCATTTCGTAGAGTAAATTCATCGTCTTGTACACGAATTGTTAATTCACCCTCAAAAATAGTTATAAATTCTTCCGTTCCCTCTCTATGTGGATTTGCACGGAGATATCCACCTTGATCTATTTCTACAGAATACCCTTGAAAACGTTTGTCTGGATCAAATAGAAAAGTTGGATACACTCGATATTTCCCATTGTCCTCCGTTAATTCTTGAACTTCATTCCTCCGTATAACTGTTGCATCTAGTTGTGGATTTTGAATTAGAGTAGTGAAGGAGACCTTGAGACCGTTTGCGATTTTCCAAATAGTTGTGATGGTGGGACTTGATTCACCACGTTCAATTTGACCTACCATTGTTTTACTGACCCCAGTCAGTTCTGCCACCTTTTCGAGGCTTAGCCTCTTGCTTTCTCTAATGGCTTTTAAGTTTTTAGCGATGATAAGGTTTATCTCTTCCATTTTTTCACTCCTTGTGTACAATATAACGTATTTATTGTACATTATAAAGGAATACGTTATATTGTATTTTTTGTGCAATATAAAGTACTTTTTAGAGGAGGATTAGTAATGCCAGTATTATCGTTTTTTCTATATGTATTTGTCTCTAGCTTTACTCCTGGACCTAATAATATTATGGCGATGCTTTTTGCAAATCAGTATGGATTTAAAAGGACTGTAGGATTTTGCATAGGAGTGGGAACTGGTTTTTTTATCATCATGCTATTATCTAGTTATTTTAATTTAGTACTGAAGAGTTTTATTCCTAAAATTGAAGGATCAATGACCGTTCTTGCCGCAGTCTACATGATATATTTAGCAGTGAAAATAGTTATAAGTAAAGATAGCGATATTGAAGAAGGAAAAAATAATAGTTTTATTGCGGGGGTGGTTTTACAATTTATAAATCCAAAAGCTGTATTATTTGGTTTGACAGTCGCATCAACTTTTATTATTCCATATTACAGTTCACATGTTAGTTTACTATTATTCTCTATATTTCTTGGTTTTGTGGGCTTTCTGAGTACGACAAGTTGGAGCGTATTGGGCTTTCTATTTCAAAAGTTTCTTGTAAAGTATAGAAGCCGGTTTAATGTGGTTATGGCTCTATTATTAGTGTATAGTGCAATATCAATACTTGTAAAATAGGGGGCTGACAGTGGAGACGCGAATTGTTCATAGGGAATCATTTATAGTGAAGGGTTATGAAATGAAAGGACCAGTTTCAGATATACCTAAATTGTGGAATCGATTAAACGAAGAACTTCAGAAAGTCCCAACCGTTTACAGGGCAGAGGAATCATTTGGTATTACATTGGGAATAGAGGGGGAAATCTTTCATTATCTAGCGGGTATCAAAGATGAGTTTTCTGTAGCCGTTTCTGATATGAAAGAAATTGTAATTCCGGGTGGTAATTTTATTGTATCAGAGGTAATTGAAGGAATAGGGAGTATTTCTGATACCTTTTCTGAAATAATGAAACAACCAGGAATACAGCTTCGGCGTAGCTATTGCTTTGAACGTTATATTCATCCATTGGGAGCTGAAGGCTATACCACTGAAGTCTGGGTAGCTATTGAAGAATAAATTCAAAATGACCAAAATAGATAAGCCGTATTCTGCAACGATATTGAATCGTTGCAGGCTACGGCTTTTTTGTGATGATGAAATTTTACCAACCTAGTCCAATCGTCAATACACAGCACATTCCTTTTTTATCTCTATATTTCATTTGAATACCGTCAGGAGTGTAGCGGGTTTCAACTAAAACAGATTCATCAATAGATGAAACTAGTTGTTCTACTTTGACTTGATTGGATTGCTGAGCGGCTTGCATAAGTTCCTTTGCAAATTGGGGCGAGTGTTCAATCTGGTTTATTATAGAATTGGCTTGCTTCATAAGTTGGTGAAATTCATGGGCAGAAAATTGAAACTTTTTCGTATCAACGGGAGGAAAGTGGCTACTATCATTTACGGCCTGTGCTTCTGTAGAAAATGGCCAGAGATGATAATAAGGTGAATAGAAATAAGGGAAACGATGCAATGAAACACTTCCTTTCAATAGATATCTGTCATCTATGTTATGAAACTCATTATCAATACGTGTTAGAGAGGTAGCATGTTAGTTACAGTCGAAAACGGGTATTTATAAGCAATAACAATGTAGTTAAGGAGCGAGTAACGTATGGCTATTGTAAACTTAGCAGTGATTTATTATAGTGCGACCGGTACTAATTATCAGCTGGCGAAGTGGGCTGCAGAAAGCGGTCAGCAGGCAGGAGCAGAGGTGAAGTTACTTCGGGTTGCCGAATTAGCGCCCCAGGAAGCGATTGATTCTAACCCTATTTGGAAAGAGCATGTAGAGGAAGCAAAGGATGTGCCGATAGCGAAAGTCGAGGATCTAGAGTGGGCGGATGCGATTATTTTCAGTATGCCGTCCAGGTTCGGGAATGTTCCGTCGCAATTGAAACAATTCTTGGACATGACAGGCGGAATATGGGCGGAAGGCAAGTTGGTTAATAAAGTGGTAAGTGCCATGTCATCAGCGGATAATCCTCACGGTGGTCAGGAAGCAACCATTAAAGCACTCTATACAACGATGATGCATTGGGGTGCGATCATTGCAGCACCAGGTTACTCGGATCCGGCTTTATTTGAAGCGGGTGGTAATCCTTATGGCGCTAGTGTGACTGTGAATAAAGAACATCAGATGGTAGAAGACGTGGAAGACGCTGTCAGATACCAAGCAGCACGTACAGTTACCATCGCTTCCTGGATTAAACAGGGTCGTCATCGTTGGCAAGAATGAGTCTGAAATATGAAAAGCCGCAGGGAAGTTTGTTCTTCCTTGCGGCTTTTCTATATTATAGTACAAGCAAGTAAGGTGATTCGATATATTTCACTAAGATAGATAAGAATTCGGCTGCCGCTACGCCATCTACAATTTGATGATCGAATGTAATACTAAGTGGAATCTTTTTGATGGCTTTGATCGTTCCGTCATCTTTTAATGCTAATTCTTCTTGAAGGGAACCAATTCCCAATATTCCTGTTTCGGTTGGATTCAGTATGGGTGTAAAATATTCGATGCCGCTTGCACCTAAGTTGGTAATAGTAAATGTAGAGCCTGAAAGGAGTGCTTGATCTACTTCGCCATTTCGTGCTCTCTCTGTGACATCTTTTAATTCATTTGCGAGTGTACCAATAGTCTTTTGATGAGCATTTTTAATGACAGGCACTAATAATCCATTTTCTAAAGAAGTCGCGATTCCTAGGTGTACTTCATCGGATTCTGTTAGTTGTCCATCCTGATACGTGGCATTCATAGGCTTGAATTCTTGCAAGGCTAAGACAGTCGCTCGTGCCAATAAAACGGTTAAACTCAACTTCAACTCGGAGTTACTGGCGCTTAATTCATTGCGCAACATCTTTTGGAAATCAATAAGTGGATCGATAGTAGCTTTGCGGTGCAAAGTTAACTGTGCGGTCTGTGTTAAACTTTCCCGCATATTTCGTGCGATTGCTTTTCGCATAGGTGATAACCCTTGACCGATAGAAACGATTGCTTCCGAAACAGTTGCTGCTGATTGATGTGTAGCAAGCTCATGCGCTGATTCTGTCTGAACTTCTGCGCCACTCTCTAGCACTCGTTCGATATCCTGTTTGGTTATACGCCCTTTGCCGCCGGATCCCGTTACCGATTGTATATCGATATTATGGTTAGCAGCCATTCGTCTAGCGAGTGGCGTGATGAAAATACGATCTGAACGCTGGTGTTTTGTAACTCCTTGCTGTTTAGGCATGTCTGCTGGTGATGCTGGTTTTTCGAATTCCGTTATCTCTACGCTGACAGGGTCTATATCTTTTTTATCAGTAGGGGACGGCTTTTCCCCTTCTTCGCCAATAACTGCGAGAGCATCTCCCACTTTCAACTCGTCCTCCACGTCACCGAACTTCTCTAATAGGATACCTGAATTTGGAGCCTCTACATCTTGATTTAGCTTTTCAGAGCTGATCATTAAAACAGGTTCGCCTTTTTCAACAGCGTCACCTACGTCTTTATACCATTCAGTAATAGTGCCTTCTGTCATCGTCATACCTAATTTAGGCATTACAATTGTTTCGCTCATTTATTCCACCTCCTACATCACATGAGATTTCTTTAGGTCTTCAATGATTTCATCTGCTACACGCAATACCTTATCAGCATCTGGAATATATGCTTTTTCTAAATTAGCCGCAAACGGTACAGGGGTGTTCGGTGCGCAAACTGTTTTGATTGGTCCATCTAGATAATCAAATGCTTTGTCAGCTATAACAGAAGCAATGTCTGTGGCTGTATTATTGTGTGGATTGGATTCGTCAATCACGATGAGACGGCCTGTTTTCTTCACGGATTCAATAACCGTTTCTTGATCCCATGGGGCAATCGTCCGTAAATCGATAACTTCTACGTCGACACCATCAGGATTCAGTCGCTCTGCCACTTCTTGAGCAACTTGTACCATTTTGCCGATTGCTACAATCGTGAGGTCACTTCCTTCACGCACAACATTTGCTTTACCAATTTCAATTGTATAATAGTCTTCTGGTACATCTCCTTTGACGCCATAAAGCATTTTATCTTCTGAGAAGACGACCAGGTTATCGTCTTCGATTGCTGCCAGCATCAGCCCTTTGGCATCGTAGGGATTGGAAGGAACGACAACTTTTACACCAGGGATTGCACCAAATAATCCGTATAGTGTTTGGGAATGTTGAGCTGCAGCGCCCGCGCCTGCTCCATGGACAGTGCGTACGGTAAGAGGAATTTTTGCTTTCCCGCCAAACATATAACGCATTTTCGCTCCTTGGTTCAATATCGGATCTAGTGCAAAACCAACAAAATCGTTGAACATCAATTCTGCAATTGGGCGCAAGCCAGTTGCTGCTGCACCGACAGCCGCACTAAAGTAGCCATGTTCTGCAATCGGTGTATCGATGACGCGTTCGCGACCAAATTCAGTTACTAGCCCTTTAGATAAACCGAATACACCTCCAAATGCGTCATCATATCTACCGTCTTCGTGGACCAAATGATCAACTTCTGCCCCACCTGCAACATCAGTGCCGATGAGAATAACCGTTTCATCTTTACGCATGGATTGCGCCATGGCTTCATTGATTGCTGTCATAAATGTGACTGTTCTTTCCGTCATCGTAAGTTCCCCCTTTTCTTATGCGAAAATATCCGTATATAGAGTAGATACATCTGGAAGTGGACTTGCTTCTGCAAAAGCAACTGCATCTTCGATCGTTTTCTTTGCATTGGCTTCAATTTCATCTGCCTGTTCTGCAGTCATCCACTTGTTTTTTGTAGCCTTTTCACGGAATTCTATGATCGGATCTCGGTCCTTGTTCGGGTCTTGATTAGTTTTATATTTCTGTTCGTCGCCTTCGAAATGTCCAAAATGTCGGTACGTATCGCACTCAATTAACGTAGGACCCTCTCCGGCTTTTGCACGTTGGATTGCTTTTTCTGTAGCCTTGTAAACTGCTTCTGCATCCATTCCGTCGACACGAACGCCAGGCATATTATAAGCAGGAGCTCTTTCGGCTACTGTTTCAGATGCTGAGGCATAGCGGAAAGGTGTACCTTCGCCAAATTGGTTATTTTCACAAACAAAAATGACCGGTAAGTCTAAGATGGATGCTAAGTTTAGACCTTCATGGAATGTACCTTCATTAGATGCTCCATCTCCAAAGAAACAGACTGCCACATGATCTTTTCCTAATGTTTTGATGGTTAATGCGGCACCTGCTGCCAATCCAAATCCACCGCCAACAATCCCATTCGCACCTAGCATCCCTCGATCTACGTCAGCAACGTGCATGGAACCACCTTTTCCACCGCCTAGACCGTCTTTTTTACCCATGATTTCAGCCATCATCCCTTTAATATCACAGCCTTTTGCAATGGCATGTCCGTGACCCCGGTGCGTACTGGTAATATAATCTTCGTCGTCTAGTAACGCCATCACACCAGTAGCCACGGCTTCCTCACCTGCGTATAAGTGGACAAATCCAGGGATGAGCCCTTTTCCGAATGTGTAATGCACTTCCTCTTCAAAAAAGCGAATTTCATTCATTTTCTGATAAATCCATAGTGCCGTTTGCTGATCCATAATAAATTCCTCCTTTATGACATTCTATTTATGAATAGCTAGTCCGAAAAATGCGTTTGCGCTTTCACCTATCGCCTCTGACACAGTAGGGTGGGCTTGCACTAAGTTGGATAGCTCAAACATCGTACCTTCTGTCAATTTAACCGCTGATACTTCTTGAATTAACTCTGTCGCATTTGGCGCAACGATCACGGCTCCAAGAATTTCACCGTATGTTGTATCAGCAATAATTTTGACAAAACCGTCTGTCTCATCCATGGCAAGTGCTCTGCCATTTCCAGATAGAGAAGAGAGAGTCGTTCTTACTTGATAGCCTTTTTCCAATGCTTCTTGTTCACTAAGCCCAAATGAAGCGATTTCAGGATGCGTATAGATGCAACGTGGAATGGAAGTGGTATTCAGCAGTGAAATGTCTTCACCTAGGATCGCTTGGACAGCTGTGAGTCCTTCTGCACTCGCTGCATGTGCCAATTGATAGCCGCCAATAACATCACCTATTGCATAAATATGTTTCACGCTCGTCTCATAATGTTCGTCTACGGCAATATAGCGACCTAATTCATCGAGCTGTAAATCTAATGTATTGGCTATTTCTAGATTAGGTGTTCTACCTGTAGCAACAAGAAGTTGGTCGTATGAGTAGTACGTTCCTTCCACAAGAACACCTTCTTTTGAAACGCTTTCAATTTTCGCGCTCGTAATAAGACGTACACCCATTTTTTTTAAGCGTTTTGATATGACTTTTCGTGCATCTTCATCTTCTGTTAGTAAAATATCGTTAGCCACTTCAAGCACAGTGACAGATGATCCTAGAGGCGCCATGGCAAATGCAAGCTCGATAGCAATGACACCGCCTCCGATGATCACAAGTGATTTAGGTAGCTCTTGAAGTTTGAAAAATGAATTGGTAGTTAAATAGTCGACGTGCTCGATTCCTGGAATAGATGGAATATAAGGTTTGCTACCAGTTGCTAAAATCACGTCTTGAGCTTGTACCTGTTTATTACCAATCGTTACGACTAGCTCTTTATTGATTTCAGCAGTTCCATGAAACAATGAAATTTGATTTTTCTTTAGTAGATAATGAATGCCTTGAGTTAGTGTCTCTACTACGTGGTCTTTTCGCTTCATTAATTTAAGAAAATCAATTGACATAGATTCCGTCTGAATTCCCCATTCATTTGCTTTGTGAATGACTTGGATCATTTCACTGTATTGCAAAAGCGTTTTAGAAGGGATACAGCCGACGTGTAGGCAGGTTCCACCAAGCTTCTCTTTTTCTACAAGTGCTACTTTTTTTCCCGATTGAGCTGCGCGGATCGCTGCAACATAACCACCAGGACCAGCTCCAATCACAGCTAAATCTACTGTTTCCATAACTCCACATCACCTGCTTTCGTTATAATCGCTAAGGCTTTTCATCAACATGTTCTCACTTACTCATTTTGTAAAGTCTAGACAAATTGATGGTTCATTAATCTATATTGCAAAAAGCATGCCGAAAGAAAAGAAATCTTTAATCAACATTGAATCTATCGGACTTATCAGATAATTGGATGTGTTTCAAGTTGAATTGAACAATGGAGAAAGTGTCTCATTGAGACAGGAAAATGTCTCAATGTAGCAAAAAGCCTCTAACAGATTGTGTAAATCTGTTAGAGGCTTGACTAACGAGTCGTAATATTAAATTTCTTCATTTGGCGGTACATAGTGGCTCTTGAAATACCGAGACGTTTGGCGGCATGTGTAACAATTCTATTTTCAGCTTGTAAGGCTTCGAGTAACTGTTCTTTTTCTGTCTGCTGAAGATTATCAGTTAGCTCACAAGGCAGGTGAATAGGTGTGAGAATTTCACCTTCCATGTTAAATAACGCTTGTTGAATAACATTTTTTAATTCGCGAATATTGCCTGGCCAATGATAATCTGTGAGACACTTTACTGTCTCTGAAGTGAGTTGCACATGCTGTTTTCCAAATTGTCCGCTCAGTTCATCAATAAAACGCTGGGTTAACGCAGGAACATCAGCGATTCGATCGCGAAGAGAGGGTATCGTTAATTGGATGATCTTCAGGCGATACAATAGGTCTTCACGAAAGAGACCATCTGCTACAGCACGTGACAAATCGCGATGAGTGGCTGCAATGATACGGACATCAATTGGGATTGCCTTTGCACTACCAATTCTTGTCACCTCACGTTCTTCAAGAATGCGTAGCAAATGAACTTGAAGATCGAGGGGCATATCACCAATTTCATCCAAGAAAATAGTTCCGCCTTGTGCCATTTCAAATTTACCTGGACTGCCCTTCGCCCTAGCACCAGTAAATGCACCTGCTTCGTAGCCCGATAATTCACTTTCCAGTAAGCCCTGTGGAACAGCGCCGCAATTGATGGCAATAAAGGGTTTATTCCTTCTATCGCTCGCCTGATGAATGGCTTGTGCAAACACTTCTTTCCCTGTGCCGGTCTCTCCTGAAAGCAAAATTGTTGCATCAATAGTGGCTGCCTTTTTTGCTTGTTTCAGAACGTGGGAAAAAGCAGTAGATGAACCGGTTATATACTGAAAAGAATTAGTTACCATCTTCTGAGTAGTATTCTCTATGATCTGTTTATTCTGATGTTTCGACAAGGTTCTAGTTTGCTTTAGAAATATAACAGCACCTAGATACATATCTTGGAATGAAATGGGATGGATGGAGCAATTATATGTCTGTTTTGTATGTTGCATTTTCAATACTTCATTCAAAATTTTCTTGCCGCTTAGCATTGAATGATTTAAAAGCTCGTCTAGTCCATTAAAGGATTGGATTTGAGAGA
Organism: Sporosarcina obsidiansis; assembly: GCF_009651005.1. Taxonomy (GTDB): domain Bacteria; phylum Bacillota; class Bacilli; order Bacillales_A; family Planococcaceae; genus Sporosarcina; species Sporosarcina obsidiansis. Next base: position 14,155 of record NZ_WHVW01000005.1, on the reverse strand, counting down.
CTTTAGAAAGAATTGGATCGAAGAGCGCAGTTTTATTTCTTTCTATAATATTTTTGTTGCTATCTATCACCAAAATAGCCTCTTCTATTTCTTCCATAGCGGCTGTTAAGAAAAGATTCTCCCGTATTGCATTTTCATATACCTGACCAATAATCAAATTCGATAAATTATGGGTTTCTGCAATAATAAGTTTAAATGTATGAGGATGGACTTTAGGATTAGATCCTGCGATATTGACAATCCCTAGTAATTCTTTTGTGAAAGGTGCAGTAATAGGTGTAGCTACACAATACCAATCATGATTCTTTTCACAAAAATGCTCAGAAAATAAAACTTGAGCGGATTGTTTGGTTTTCAAAGTGACTCCGACAGCATTTGTACCTGCAGATTTCTCACTCCATGTGCCGCCAGCAAAGATGTTAAGTCTTTCAGCACGTTTTAGTGTTTGCTTGTCTCCCCATGACTGCAAAATAGTACCTTGACGGTCTGTAATGGAAAGCATAGTTTGGGTTTCATGTAATAAATCGAAATAGTGAGAGATTCGTGTAGTTGCATACGATAGCAATTGCTCATTTTGCCGTAAACGATTATCTAAATCATGGTGGGGGATAATTTCTTGAATTTTAGTTTGAAAAGGATTCACGCCAAGTTTCTTAGAGTTCTTCCATGACTCAGAAATTTCGAGACGAATTGAATCATCTGAGTGTATACCGATCTCTTGATACTGTTTCCAGGCTGTTTTAGCTGACAGATTGAATTCATAGGGTTCGAGAATTGCTTTTTTGAGTAATTGATTCATATCGATACCTCCAAACTGTTAGTTATAAGCTAGAGAATACTACTGAATATTTAGACTATAGCATATGAAATAGTTTCTATGTGAAAGGTAGCTGGATTTAGATGAATTTCCCTATCGAAATATTCGAAAAACGTGTTATGATATAGATAAATAAATGAAAGCGTATCCAAAGAGAGGTACGATCGTATGGTTAGGTCTTAAGGAGGTATGAGGTATGGAGATGGTTCTCCAGCAAAAGCAGGAATTAAGTTTGCGGATGACGACAGAGCTACGTCAAGCCATTGAGTTATTGCAATTATCTACTTATGATCTGGAACAATATATACGGGAACAGGAATTGGAAAACCCGCTTATTGAGTTAAAGGAATCAATGAGCAACGACTCGTTTCAGGAACGAGCAACGAGAACGATTTCTGGACAGGGAGCAGAGCAGCAGGATTGGATCAGGCAGCAAGAGGAGAGTCAACGCGAACAACTAATCAAGCAAGTGAATGTAAGTTTTCCAGATTACGATACGCAGCAGCTTCTAAAGACGTTGATACACAACTTAGATGATAATGGGTATTTATCAGCAGATATGCATTTCGTGGAAACGTCTCAAATAGAATTAGGAATAGAGCTATTACAACAAATCGGTCCCCCAGGCATTGGGGCACGAAATTTACAGGAATGTCTTTTACTTCAGGTTTGGCAAAGTAAGGAATGTCCAGAATTCGCTGAGACTTTTATTCGTGAGTACCTACCGTTAGTTGCCGAACGTAAATGGCAAGAAATTGCGAAAGGTATGGGCATTTCATTGCCTCAAGTAAACGAATTGCATGAGTATGTACTTACACTGAATCCGCGGCCTTGTCCGGATCTTGCACTTGCGACCACAGAATTTATGGTTCCAGATATTATCGTAGAAGAGACGGAAGGCAAACTATCGTTTCATTTGAATGATAGAGGATTACCGAAAATTGGTTTGCACCGGGAGTATGTATCATCTTTGCAAGAAAAATCTGAGCTCTCTTCGTACTTGCGAGACTACCATAAAAAAGCCCAGTGGTTATTGTCGAGCATTGAGCAACGACGTCATACAATTATCCGTATTGTGACGAATTTGATTGAAAAACAGGAAGCTTTTTTTAAGGAAGGCTATGAAGCATTACAGCCGATGACGTTAAAGGAAATCGCGGATAGTATCGAGATGCATGAATCCACAGTGAGTCGTGCAGTATCGAATAAAATTATGCAGACGCCGATTGGATCCTTCGAAATGCGCACGTTGTTCACCTCTAAATTATCCAGTCAAGATGGTAATTGCATCTCACAATCTGCGGTCAAGTCTTTGCTGCAAACCCTGATTGCAAAAGAAGATAAACGAAAGCCGTTATCCGATCAAAAAATCGCTGACTATTTTATAGAAGAGCAAGGAATTACCATATCTAGAAGAACGGTGAGCAAGTATCGGGAAGAATTGAAAATCCCTTCATCGAGCAAGAGAAAAGGGATTCTGTGAAAAGTTAGCATACAAAGACGAGCCCATCACATCGGTTGTGATGGGCTTAGCTTGTAGACAAACTCCAAAAACTAAAAAGTATGCTCACACCCTTTAATTGTACAATTGTCTTAGCACTTTACTGTTTATTCTATAATATGAACTTAACAACCGCTTTTAATCATTCAGATGAAGAGGCAATAACTACTAAAAAATCAATGAAATACGCTAGTTGATCGTAGTGGAAGGCAACCTAAGTTCGCCGCGTCCTGCGGCAACGGTTGCATGACTCACTTCGTGTGAGCCCGCGGCAAAATCGACTCCTTGGGGATCAGCGTGCGTCTTGAGACCCCGCAGGTAGCGAAAGCCGTTGCGAAGGACGGCTTTTGCGAGTAAAAGCGTAGCGTTAGGAGCACCGCTGTATAATTTCTGCAAAAAGCCGCAGAAATTATACAAATCGAACCCTTCGCTGTTCGATTGGCTCAAGCCACGCCCCCAGGAAAGCGTCCGTCTGGAACGCAGATCAACGGTAGCATGACCACTTTCTATATCTTTTGTCTACAGTCTGAGCCCATCACATCGGTTGTGATGGGCTTTCTTTTATTTCTTTTAGTTGTGAACGCTTCTCCGTGTACATGACCAACCGAATGCTCGCTTCATAAAGCAGGATCATCGGAATGAGAACGATGAGTTGACTGAGAAAATCGGGTGGGGTGATCAACGCTGACAGAACTGCCAATACTACATAAGACCACTTTCTCACCTTCTTCATCGTATCACCTGTCAATAAACCGGTTGCTGCTAAAAACATAGCAACCATCGGCAATTCAAATAGTAATCCGATGGGCATGGTGGTGAGTAGTAAAAAACGTGCATACTCCTGTGCTGAAATCATCACATCGAAATTCATTGTGCCAAGCGAAATAAGGAAATTATAACTCAGCGGATTGACGATAAAATAGCCAAATGCTAAACCCATAGCAAATAAAATGAACATCACGGGAGAATAAAAACTGAGGAAACGGCTCTCTTGTTCATTCAATCCAGGCTTCACAAATTGCCATAAAAAGTAACAAAGAAATGGCAGCGCTAAACCGAATGCCAACGCAGCGGAAATTGACATATAAAATGTAATAATCTCCATCGGGCTCAAGACAATTAATTTGTGGCCTCTTGTGACAAAGGGAAACCACAAATTAATCGTACTGAAGACTACAGTGAAGAAGAGTAAAAAGACGGCAATACTTTTAATCAGTTGTGTTCGTAAATCTGTTAAATGTTCAACAAGTGTCGGTTCTATCGCGGAATCGAGCAAAATAGCATCAGTTGCTTTTGCGGATTCAACTTCTTCGTTAGCTTGTTGTCCTTCTTTTGCAACCGTCATTTATTTCACCTGCTCTTGTATTTCAGTTTTCTTCTTGTGTTCGATTTCATCGTCGTCCATGATATCTTTTGCGGATTTTTTAAATTCCGCTAATGTTTTACCGATTGCAGAGCCGACTTCTGGTAATTTTCGAGGACCAAATAATATTAAAATAATGACTAAGATAATAATTAAACCTGGTACTCCAATGGCTGCTAAATTCATAGCTTCTCCTCCTTTCTTCTCCTGAAAATCATTTCCTATGCCTAGGATAGGCTGTTTGCTACGATCTAATACAGATCTTCAAGCTTTTTTATCTGAATTCAACAGAAAATCTTCTCTTCTAATGAAAGTAAGTATTTTTCCGGACAGTGTTATGTCAAACTTCTGATGAACAGAGGAACTTATGCTAAGTCCACCGTGTCCTATGGCAACGCCTGAGTAACCAGCATCATGCTGGCTCAAAGCTTCCGGATGCAATTACGCCTAGGCGCAATTTATTCGTTTGGGATTTAAGCTCTCCCTAATTGGTCATAAATCGCTTGGATCTAGTTATTTGATCCAACCACTACTCATGAATTATTCCTAATCTTTTGATTAAAATTACTACCAACCGGACAACCTAACTGACAACTACTTACACGCTTAGAAAGAAGTGATGAGGTTGGATAGATCTGAACAACAGACAGTAATGCCTGCCTATTTGAATCGACTAGCCAAACAGTTAGAACCATCTGCTGATGTGGTGAAAAAGACGCTGAAAAGAAAAGGGGATATTGTCCATATACTGTATTTAAAAAGCGTTGTAGATATGATGCAATTACAAGCAATCGTGGTCAAACCTTTCTATGAAATATCAGAGGATCAAGATTTTGCAGAGTATATAAAGTGTTTGCCTTATGAAACGAAGATGCCGACCGGCGATGAGGAAGTCCTAATTGAAATTACTAAAGGGAATGTCTTCGTTATGATCGGAAAGCAAATCACTTTACTTGAATTAAAAATGGTGGCTGCAAGTGCAGTGCAAGAAGCCAAAATGGAACCTACCATCCATGGGCCACAATTAGGGCTAAGTGAAAGCATTGAGACAAATATTAATCTAATTCGCCAACGGTATCATCAACCTTCCTTGATAATCGAAACGTTGCAACTTGATGAATGCTCAAATCGTTCCATTGCTCTTTTTTATGATAAAGATAGAGTGAAACCGAAGTTGCTTGAGAACATAAAAAAACGCCTGAAAACGTTAGACGTAGAGCTTGTGCAAGGCGGAGCAGACTTGCAGTATTACTTGAACAATAAAAAGTATAGTTTGTTCCCCACGAGTCTTCTTACTGAGCGACCTGATCGAATTCTTCATAATATGACTGCTGGAAAAGTTGTTATCATGGTCGACGGCAGTCCTCATGCAATCATTGCTCCTATCGTGTTTTTTGACTTCATGTTGTCCATGGAAGATACGTATTACTCATTTTGGGTCGTTATGTTGATTCGATTTCTTCGCTATGGCGGGTTGCTTACATGTATCATGCTGCCTGCAATGTACGTCGGCATTACCTCGTACACACCGGATGTCTTTCGGACGGAGCTTGCTCTGACGGTAGCCGCCAGTCGAATTGGCGTACCTTATCCTTCCTTTATTGAAGTTTTCTTCATGCTCGTATTTATTGAGTTGTTGACTGAGGCGAGCATGCGGCTACCTACGATGATTAGTGCGACAGCAACGACTGTTGGTGGTTTAATCTTAGGCACAGCTGCTGTCGACGCGGCATTGACATCTAATATTATGGTTATCGTCGTGTCCCTTGTGGCAATTTCGACTTTTGTCATACCAATCAGTGAAATGAGTTATGCCGTAAGAGCTAGTCGATTTATGTTATTACTCTATACGACTGCATTTGGACTTGCGGGTCTCGTTCTTGGCACATTAGGATTAGTCATGTATTTAATAAACAAAGATAGTTTTGGAGAGCCTTATTTACGGATGTTTTGGCAAAATCGTCAAGAGGAATTGAAGGCGGATAAGGGATGAGCCGTTTTGTATATTATTTAATTATCTCCAATATGGTTGCCAATATTATCGCTTCTGTACCCAGAATTCTGTTGGGGAAAAGCGAGGGCGGGGCCATTTTGACCATGATTATGGCTTTGTTTTTCGGTGTGTTAATAAATTGGTTATTAATTAGGACATTTAGTTCCTTTCCAGGAAAGAGTCTTCCTCAAATATTAGATTTATACGTAAGTAAGTGGGTGTCCCTTCCTGCACTATTTACGCTTGGAGTAGTTTGGTACACTGCTGGACTGCAGACATTAATCTCGTATGTCGATCTACTTCTTCGATTTCTCACTCCCGAGATGTCTGTCTATACGATTTTTGCTACGTTCGTACTAGTGATTTCGTTCGGAATGGTAATGCAAAGCCGTAATGTATTAAGTACACTGGAAGTTGTTTTTGTAATGCTTCTTCCGTTAGCTATCTATTTTTTAGTGAAAATTTATTTTAATGAGCAGTTGAATTGGGATCATGTGAAGGTAGCCGTTATGTATATTGATCACCCGCCAAACTATACAGTTTTTGCTGCAGCGTCTTATTTATTCGTAGGCGCGTTTGATATTATTGTATTCAATTCTCTACTGAAGAAGAAAATGGTGTTTGGTTTTAAGCAAGCAGCTATTGTCCTATTGCTTGGAACATTCACTTTAATTACTACGTATTTTGTCCCTATTGGTATATTAGGCTTCGACAAGATTGAAGATATTATTTATCCTTGGATCCTTACGAGTGATTCCGTACGGATGAAATTTGGTGTAATTGAAAGAGTTATCTTTATTTTTCTACTCATCTTCTTGGCTATTGCATTTTTAAATATTATGATCCATTGGCACGTCTCCTTTAAGTTATTTAAACATATATTTCAGCTGGACAAGCTCCAGTCACGTAAGAAGAATATCGCCAAGTCTGTAATCATTGTGATATTCTGGGCGGCTGCACTTTTTATCACTATTCAAGTGACAGAATATGACTTATTTCTATACAGCATCTACTTTTTTAATATCATGCCAGTTATAGTCATTGGATTAATTGGTATTTTACTTGTTGTGAAGAGGAGGGCGAAGTCATGAAACGTCATATTTTCTCTATTCTGAAACCATCTGTAATTGTGATGCTTCTCTTCACACTTTTACTACAGACTGGATGTGCTTTTAAAGATATTGATAAACGGCTCTTTATTTCTGCAATAGGAATAGATCCTCCTGAAAAATCAGATGAAGGGTATAAGGTCACTTTGAAAGTAGCTCTGCCATTTGGAGCCATTAAGGAATCCGCAAAATCAAGTTATGCCTATCTCACGGAGGAAGGTGAATCCATTGGAGAGATTATCCGCATGTTAGAAACACATGTTGATAAAGTGTTGGAGTTTGGACATATGAAAACAATTGTCATTCATCAAGATCTTATGGCAGATAATATGGATACCTTTATGGATTATTTTTTTAGACGGGGAGATATTCAATTAATTGCGTATGTAGCAGGAGCCAATCCTTCAGCAGAAGATATCTTACGGGTCGAACCACAAACAGAAGCGCCAGCCTCACTATCTTTGTTTAACTTTTTTGGGGATACAGCCACCGAAAGTCCCTATATTGTCACCACATTTTTATTTCAATTCCGTAAAGATTTAATTTCGGATGGTATTAATCCCGTACTGCCATTAGTAGAGACAACTAAAGAACATGACGAGTTAGTTGTAAATAATGCGATTGTTGTAGGAAAACAACAGGAACCAGTTGAACTTAGCAATATGGAAACTAAATATTATAACTCTCTATTCAAGGGCTCATCTGGCTTCTCGTATAAAGTGGAACACGGAGATGATAGACTTCTTCTAAATATTAGCAGGATCGATATGGACTATGAGATTCTTACAAAGAACGACGTACCGAAAGTGATTGAAATGAATGTGAAGATGAGTGGTATTGTGGGGGAGTCCAAACACCCGCTTACCCTCTCCAAATTGGATGAGTATAATCAATTCTCATCGGAAGAAGTGAAACGAAAAATACACAGTCTGTTAAAAAATATGCAGGAAAAGTCCGTGGATCCTTTTGGGTTTGGACTACGTTATCGTGCGACTAGACAATATCATGAAGATATATATCGTACGTGGGAAAAAGCGTATCCTGATATAGAATTTAAAGTGAATGTAGAAGTAAAGTTACAAAGCACGGGAACTATAGAATAACTTGTGATAGAGAATGACAGGGAGAGTTAATTAAAAGTTGGATATATAATAAGTGCATGAAAGAGCCCTGTCGCTGATGACAGGGCTTTATTTCTTGTTATTTTCGGTTATTTCTACGTTCTTTGTTTTGATTTTCGTCTTGCTTTTGACGTTTTTGGTCAAAGTCGAACTCTTCACCAAACTCCATATTTTCTACTTGATCTTGTCGTTCACGCTGATTTTGTTGATCTTGACGCTGACGTTCGCTTTTTCGATTATTCATTGGATGCACTTCCTTATAAGTTGTTAGATGATGACATCTACATGAATAGATTGAGCAAAATTCAGCATATTATGAGTGGGAAAAAATACTTGAACAAAATTAGAAACAAAAAACTCCGCATGCACGAATGCATAGCAGAGTGATCATTGCTCATGTTATGTGAAGAGGAGGAGGGATAATCCACCCTTTTGATTTGTTTAAGCTCAGAAGTTTTGCGCCAAATGCAACTTTTTCCATATGATATTTCGCGAACATCGCGGCAATGTCTTCACGCAAACATTGACCCATCGCCATACTGCATGATACAAGTCCTTGCCCTACATTAATCGATACTGCTGCACTGATTTCAGGATCCATGAAGCGTGCGCCAGCCGGAATTTCCTCTGAATTTGCTTTTGGTCTCTCTGGCAAAGCAGGGGGAGGAGTGATTCCGTTTGCTTTCAGAAGCTTACCGAGTTCTTTATTCGAGGCTTTCATCGTTTTAATCGCCTCCTCTAACAATTCGATCAAATCAGCGTCCTCCGCATGATTAATAAACGCTTCATACCCGCTGACTAACCCGTTATTTGCCCCCATAAATGCCCAAATAGCAGTTATTTCACCGTAATGCATTGGTTCGTCTTTTGGATTGCCGTCTAAAATACCCAAGATTTCCACTCCTTATGTCATGATGATTTTCAAGAGTAGTTTCTACGGAAATCCATTTTTCATACATTCATTTTTTATAAGTCGTCACAAAAGAAGGTCTTGGGAAGATATTTGGCCGTTGATCGACGCCTTCTTCTGTACCACGCTTCGCATGTGCTTTTCCATATGCTTGTGATTTTTGCCAATTCTCAAATGACGCTTCATCTTCCCACATCGTCAAAATCACGTACGTATCGGTATCTATAGGACGTAATACACGAATTGCTACGAATCCTGGTTCCGCTTCGATCAAACGTGCACGATTATTGAATCGCTGCTCGAAAATCTCACGTCCGTTTTCTGAAACAGGGATGTTATTTAGGACAGCAAATCGACCTGATGGCAGATCTCCACTTTGATCCAAAATCTCATATGCTATCGTGTTTTCCAAGTTTGTTGTTTCTGCCTCTTGTAATACGAGAACTTCCTGGTCATTGTTCAATAATAGTGCACGTGATTCTTCAGGTAAGTTTCCTGCTTCTTCTAGCGGACCTGTCCATTTAAAGAGTTTCATTACTAGCACCTCATTTTCTTGTTTACTCTTTATTTAACCAAAGATTGAAAAGGCTTTCAATGAATAAGGAATAGTGGGTCAAAGTTTGAGTCAAAATGAATCGGGAAGAATAATAAAGAAATTACCATTAGGAGGCGATCGGATGAATAGTAAATATGAAGAAGTATTGCGTGTATTGGAAGATTGTGTGAAGGCTTGTAACAATTGTTTCGATGCATGCCTGAAAGAAGATGTCAAGATGATGGCGGATTGTATTCTCTTGGACAGAGAGTGCGCGGAAAGTTGTACTTACACGATTCAAGCCATTACACGCAATAGTCCATTCACTGTACAAATTTTGAAGTTATGTGCGAACATTTGTGAAAAATGTGCAGAGGAATGCGGAAAACACGATCATGATCATTGTCAGAAGTGCGCGGTGGCTTGTCGAAAATGTACGGAAGCTTGTCGAAAAGTGGCAGCTTAACATTAATAATAATGTTAAAACAGTTGAGGCGAAGTCCATCTGGACTTCGCCTCAACTGTTTAGTTCTATTTACGAATTATTTGAAGTGAGATGTTCATCGAATGCATCGATAATATGAAGAAAATGATCTGCTTCACGATACACATGGTCGGCGAGAAGTGCAGGGATATTACTCTTAATTCGACAAGCCTCAATTAAATCTCTAGCTGTTTTCTTAAAATCTCGGAGTGATACAACAGATACACGGTTTTGATCAAGAAATTGGTCCAGTAACGGAACTGTTTCTGATTGTGGACGCATATGATCCAAGTCTTGTGCCTGAAATAGTAGTTGATCAAAGTCGTGGCTAAAATCTCTTGCCTGTTCTACGAGTTTTCGTTCAGATGGATCTAACAAATGACCGATAAATTTTGCATGGTCTGCCATGATCTTTAAGAAAAACACATTCTCCTTAATAATGGCTTCCGGCAATGGTTTTAATTTGCCTTCATTCAATTCCACTAAACGTTTAGCGAAATAAGCAGCTTCTCTACTCGTATGGTCAACAAGCAAAGGCATATTGTTCGTTACAATCTCACAACGCAATTGTAATCCAAGCACCTTGCGTTTATAAGCCCAAATGGATGCGGCAGCCTCATATACCTGTACGTTCAATTGCCGAATTACTTCTGGGTCCGTATTTTCGTTATAATCGCGAATTTGTTCTTCAATTCGTTCAAATAAGTCCATATAGTATCTGGCCTCTTGAATGAGTTGTGTCTGATCAACGGTAAATCCCATACTTAAAAAGAATGTATGTTCCTTCATTATCCTTGACCAAAAGCGAATTTCCTCTAATGATTGCGTAACGAAAGATGTAATCTCCAAGTCTCTCCTCTTGAGCGTTTTAACTCATTCTATGTATCCATTGAGAGTAATAGACTTTACTATATTGAAGATACAAAAAAGCACCATTCATAAAGAATGATGCCTGTTGTTAAATCGATGTAAGCCGTCTTTGCCGTAGTTTAGTCATAGAAAGTTTTAAACCACCACTCCTCAAAGTGGGTGTTTGCGGAAACGTTCCTGTATGTTCGGATTGCTTGAAAGGAATCCGATATGCCATTTCCGTTTCGTAATAAACTCCCTGTTACAGCTTAAAGGTTAAAACTTAATGTACATACGAACAATACAGCTTGTAGATTTATCATACACCCCGAGTTGAAAAAATGCAAATGGGAATTATTGTACCGGTATGAAACCAATTGGTTCGCATAAACGTATAGAAAAGAAACGACGAAGGGCGGAACTTTTATGGAAACGAATGAAATGTCTTCGAGAAATCATGAAATGGTTACGAGACAAGCTCAGGAACTCAGTACGCTGGATTCTGAAGTAAAAGAGTTGCGCGATGAGGTGAAGCAGCTACGGGAAGACTTGGAACTGATTAATGTCTTCCAGAAGAAGCCAATCTTGACGACGGAAATGGTTGGAACGGTTGGCGGTTTGATTATCGCAGCCCTTGTTATTATAGGAATATTTTATTAATCAGGCCACTTTCTTATGGTACTATAAAAGTATCGGGAATATAGACAGGGGTGGTCATTTTGAAAAAGGCAGTGACGGTCCAGGCAAATACAGTGGAAGAAGCAATCGGGCAAGCTCTTGACCTGTTAGAATTGTCGAGGGAAGAAGTGAAAATTGATGTACTGACTAACCCAGGGAGACGCTTGATGGGCTTGCGAAAAGTGCTAGCGGAAGTGACGGTAACAAGTATAAAACCAGTTGAAGAAAAGTCGGTAGAAAAGCCAGAACTTTCTAAAATCGAAAAGTTAGCAAGTTTATTGGACAAAGTAAATACAGACACACAAACAGCTGTGGAACATCCGGTCGCGCTAGAAATAGATGATACTTCAAATGATACAAAAACGAGTAGTGTACGTGTCCAGGGAGGAGAAATTCAGTGCCAATTCGAAGATGATCGGCTGCCATCGGTTATTCCGAATGAAAAAGCACTACTATATATTAACGGAGAACGACAAACAGAACCTACTTTAATCCGGCCAGAGGATGAAGTGAATTTAATAATTTGTGACGAAGTGATCGCACCGAAATTCACCATCCAATTGATTGAGAAAGACATGATAGCCTTACTGTCCTTTACACCGGGTAAACGAATTCAGCGTTCATTAGCAGACACTGCTTGGACTCAACGACTAGCCATTCAAGTAGAGGAAACGATAGAAATGACGAATGACCTAAAACCCCAAAATATTGTAGATGAGTTAAAGAAGATGGGTATTCAGTCAGGTCTTTTATTCCCAGCAATAAAAAAAGTAACGGAAGTCGACAAACCTTATGAATTGATTGTGGCAAAAGGAACACTTCCAATTGAAGGAACAGATGGTGATCTTGAAGTACATATCCGTTATGAAGAATTCGATCCTGACAGCGAAGAAAAAGTGGATTTTCGAGAAATGAATGCGATTACGAACGTCAAGGAAGGTCAAGTGATCGCGACACATGTCCTTCCAGTCCCAGGTACGCCAGGTAGAAATCTTCTAGGTAGAAAAATTCCTGTAAAACCTGTGCGAGACATCGTATTGCGTCTTGGAAAAAATGTCAAACAAGTCGATAATGAAATTATTACATTGATCTCAGGAAAGCCAGCTCTTGATTGGCGAGAGAAATTGGTCAAAATCGAAGTGAATAACGAATTCAACCATCCAGGTGAAGTGGATTTGGAAAGTGGCAATATCCGGTTTGAGGGAGATGTCCGTATTGGTGGAAATGTGCTGCCTTCCATGTTTGTCGGGGCAACGGGTGGAGTCTATATTGGTGGTTCGGTGACGAAAGCAACAATCCATGCGATGAAATCTGTCACAGTACGGGGCAATGTGTTGTCTTCAACAATCAGCGTCGGTAAACAGGAGGCGGCCATAAGCGAACTAGCTGGGCTTGTAAAGGAAGTAACGCATTTGCTTGTCCAGATTAAAGACGCAGTGGATCAAATTTTCGTGATTCGAGGACAGGGAGAGGCGGAGTTGAGTCCTTCTGAACTGAAACGTTTGATTTATTTATTAATGGAAAAAAGATACGCGCAGTTTGAAGAAGTGAACAAACGATTTATTCAAAAAGTACGTGCGCAAGGTGAGGCGTTTGACGAAGAATGGTCGGAAGTGGCAGAACGACTATACGATATTTTCATCAATCCGCTCAATGAAAATTTGCAGGATATGACAGATTTTGCACAGTTAATTGAAGATGCAAAAATTCTTGTCCAACTGTATGATACCGAAAGCTCGCCCCAGTCAAAACTGAGTGTGCCGTATGCCATAAATAGTACACTCTACAGTAGTGGTCATATAGAAGTATTCTCAAAAGGCGTGTATCACAGTAATCTGACAGCAGAGCAGACCATCACAATTAAAGGAGTCTGTCGTGGGGGAGAGATTTCCGCACCATTGGAAGTCCTACTCCAGGAGGCAGGTTCCGAAAGTCCAGTAAAAACTGTGATCCGCACGAGTGCAGACGGCCGAATTAAAATTGGCAAGGCGTATGTCGGAACAGAAGTCCAAGTAGGCACGCGCAAGCATGTCTTCTCAAAGGACGGAACCAATATTACGGCTCATTTGGATTCCGATGGAGAGCTGCAGCTTAGCTGAAAGATGTTTAGATACTTCAAATGGTGGAATAGTAGACTAGAACATCTAATTAAGGAGTGGTATATAATATGGCTAAAATTGCGACTGTACTAGGAGATATGTTTGAGGACTCAGAATATATGAAACCAGCTACAGCTTATAAAGACGCTGGTCATGAAGTAGAAGTAATCGGAACGGAAGCAGGAGCAGAAGTTACCGGTATGAAAGAAAATACTAAAGTGAAAATTGATAAAGGCATTGAAGATGTGAAATCATCGGATTATGATGCATTATTTATTCCCGGTGGCTTTTCTCCAGACATCTTGCGCGCGGATGATCGCTTTGTGAAATTCGTAAAGGAATTCATGGATGCAGATCAACCGGTCTTCGCCATTTGTCACGGACCGCAACTTTTGATCACAGCGAAAGCCCTTGAAGGCCGCGATGCAACAGGTTACAAATCAATTCGCGTGGATATGGAGTATGCAGGAGCGAAATATGCAGACAAAGAAGTCGTAGTCTGTCAGAATCAACTTGTTACTAGCCGCCAGCCTGATGATATTCCGGCGTTTAACCGTGAATCTTTGAAGCTTCTAGAGAAATAAAATTTAGCGTAATTAGGCTGTTCAGAAAGTCATTGAAATGAACTGCACCCCAATTGTTAGACACAACTAACAATTGGAGGTGCAGTTTTTCTATGGCAAGATTCACAGCTGA
>NZ_WHVW01000058.1 GCF_009651005.1 Sporosarcina obsidiansis | reverse complement strand
CATTGAAAACTGGATAAAACGACATTGAAAGTAATCAAGTAATCAACCGAGTCGTTCACTTTTGTGAATGATTCATGTACACTTTTTAACGGTTTGGATTTCATATCGCTATGAATGAAGAACTTTATGAAGGGTTTCGAGACACAAGCAGTACGAGGAAGCGAACGAATGAAGGAAGGAGCGTACTCAGGTACGTGACTGACTAAATGAGAGAAGCTGACGACGTAATGCGCCGTGTATCGGAAGCCGTTAGGTTAAGTTAGAAAGGGCGCACGGCGGATGCCTTGGCACTAGGAGCCGATGAAGGACGGCACTAACACCGATATG
>NZ_WHVW01000057.1 GCF_009651005.1 Sporosarcina obsidiansis | reverse complement strand
TCGAACCCCCGCGGGCTTTAACACCCCTGTCGGTTTTCAAGACCGATCCCTTCAGCCGGGCTTGGGTATTCCTCCGTATATCAAACAAATTGGTGGACCTTGCAGGACTCGAACCTGCGACCGGACGGTTATGAGCCGTCTGCTCTAACCAACTGAGCTAAAGGTCCTTAGATAGCGGCGGAGGGGGTCGAACCCACGACCTTACGGGTATGAACCGTACGCTCTAGCCAGCTGAGCTACGCCGCCACAATTAGTCAGTTAGATCTTTATTTTATTGGTGGAGCCTAGCGGGATCGAACCGCTGACCTCCTGCGTGCAAGGCAGGCGCTCTCCCAGCTGAGCTAAGGCCC
>NZ_WHVW01000056.1:266-563 GCF_009651005.1 Sporosarcina obsidiansis | reverse complement strand
CTGATCAAGTTTAAGCGAACTTCTTTTTAGAGTGTAGGGTGAGTGGTCCTAGTCCCGCTTCGGCGCTGGGGGATTGCCTTACGCCAGGAGCCAACAAGCAAAGGGCGCTCGTTGTCTCCTAGCTTCGGCTGACCCCGCAGTTGCGCCTTCGCTGATGACTGATAGTTTAGAGTGCAGCCATTCCTTTTTGTTGCTGATCAAGTTTAAGCGAACTTCTTTATAGAGTGTAGGGTGAGTGGTCCTAGTCCCGCTTCGGCGCTGGGGGATTGCCTTACGCCAGGAGCCAACAAGCAAAGG
>NZ_WHVW01000056.1:0-166 GCF_009651005.1 Sporosarcina obsidiansis | reverse complement strand
ATAGAGTGTAGGGTGAGTGGTCCTAGTCCCGCTTCGGCGCTGGGGGATTGCCTTACGCCAGGAGCCAACAAGCAAAGAGCGCTCGTTGTCTCTTGGCTTCGGCTGACCCCGCAGTTGCGCCTTCGCTGGTGACTAATAGTTTAGAGTGCAGCCATTCCTTTTTGTT
>NZ_WHVW01000055.1 GCF_009651005.1 Sporosarcina obsidiansis | reverse complement strand
CGTTAGCTCAGTTGGTAGAGCATCTGACTTTTAATCAGAGGGTCACAGGTTCGAATCCTGTACGGCTCACCACTTTTATTGGCAATTGCCAACATATTGCGGGTGTGGTGGAACTGGCAGACACGCTAGACTTAGGATCTAGTGCCTTCGGGCGTGGGGGTTCGACTCCCTTCACCCGCACTTTATTGCGGAAGTAGTTCAGTGGTAGAATACGACCTTGCCAAGGTCGGGGTCGCGGGTTCGAATCCCGTCTTCCGCTTTTTCACTCTTGCCGGGGTGGCGGAACTGGCAGACGCACAGGACTTAAAATCCTGCGGTAGGTGACTACCGTACCGGTTCGATTCCGGTTCTCGGCACCATTTATATTTATGCGCCCGTAGCTCAATTGGATAGAGCGTCTGACTACGGATCAGAAGGTTGTGGGTTCGACTCCTGCCGGGCGCGCCATATTTACTCATTCCATACATAGTCGGGAAGTAGCTCAGCTTGGTAGAGCACTTGGTTTGGGACCAAGGGGTCGCAGGTTCGAATCCTGTCTTCCCGACCACTTATATGGGGCCTTAGCTCAGCTGGGAGAGCGCCTGCCTTGCACGCAGGAGGTCAGCGGTTCGATCCCGCTAGGCTCCACCAAT
>NZ_WHVW01000054.1 GCF_009651005.1 Sporosarcina obsidiansis | reverse complement strand
CGTTGAGACAGTGCCCAGATCGTTACGCCTTTCGTGCGGGTCGGAACTTACCCGACAAGGAATTTCGCTACCTTAGGACCGTTATAGTTACGGCCGCCGTTTACTGGGGCTTCAATTCAGAGCTTCGCTTGCGCTAACCCCTCCTCTTAACCTTCCAGCACCGGGCAGGCGTCAGCCCCTATACGTCATCTTACGATTTTGCAGAGACCTGTGTTTTTGCTAAACAGTCGCCTGGGCCTATTCACTGCGGCTCTCTCGGGCTATTCACCCTACCAGAGCACCCCTTCTCCCGAAGTTACGGGGTCATTTTGCCGAGTTCCTTAACGAGAGTTCTCTCGATCACCTTAGGATTCTCTCCTCGCCTACCTGTGTCGGTTTGCGGTACAGGCACCTCCCGCCTCGCTAGAGGCTTTTCTTGGCAGTGTGAAATCAGGGACTCCGGAGACAATTCTCCTTGCCATCACAGCCTAGTGTTAGATGAGAACGGGATTTGCCTCGTTCTCCACCTCACTGCTTAGACACACAACCAACTGTGTGCTCACCCTATCCTACTGCGTCCCCCCATTACTCAAACGGCGGGGAGGTGGTACAGGAATATCAACCTGTTGTCCATCGTCTACGCCTATCGGCCTCGACTTAGGTCCTGACTAACCC
>NZ_WHVW01000053.1 GCF_009651005.1 Sporosarcina obsidiansis | reverse complement strand
GATTTTATTGTCGTGACTCGACAATTCATCCTAGTCATTGAAGTGAAGAAGTATTTCGGTAACATTACAGTTAATGAAAAAGGGGAGTTTATCAGAACCGTGAACCGCGGGACTAGAGTGGTATTTAAAGAGGGAATGTATAGCCCTATCCGCCAAGTTGAACGCCAAGTAGACGTATTACGGACCATGTTAGTGGACCATGAAATTATTAAAAGAACGCCTATTCTTTATGCTGTAGCATTCGGGAATGAAAAAACGGTAATTGATTTGAAGAAAGCTCCTTTAAATATGAAAGATAAAGTTTTTCGTTCCGATGGCATTGTTGCGTTTTTGAAAGCTGAGTTAGCTAAGAAATCACCTGTGCATTTTCTTGATAACAGGATGCGAGATTTTGCGGAATACATAAATAAGCAACATGTAAGTCAGCCTGTTTTTGAGAAAATTGATGATCAAGAAGTGAGCTATTATGCTGAAGATGAAGTGTTAGTAGCTGCTACTGTAGAAGAGAAACCAATACATAGTTCAAATAATGATCTAGAATCGAAGCTAAAGGAATACCGCAAAAAAGTAGCGGACGAGACTGGACGAAAAGCGTTTCACATCTTTACTAATAAAACAATGGATGAACTAATTGAGATGAGACCAACTACGCTAGAAAGCCTTCGCGAAATACAAGGCTTTGGTGATAAAAAAGTGAAGGAATTTGGGACTGAAATACT
>NZ_WHVW01000052.1:578-798 GCF_009651005.1 Sporosarcina obsidiansis | reverse complement strand
GAGTGGTCCTGTTCCTGCTACGGCGCTGGGGATTGCCTTTCGCCAAGAGCCAACTAGTAAAGGGCGCTAGTTGTCTCCAGGCTACGGCTGACCCCGCAGTTGCGCCTTCGCTAGTGAGTGGTAAGTTTAGGGAGAGAGATCCTGTTTTGTTGCTGATCAAGTTGAAGTGAACTTTTTCTTAGTGTGTGGGGGAGTGGTCCTGGTATCGCTGCGGCGCTGG
>NZ_WHVW01000052.1:0-478 GCF_009651005.1 Sporosarcina obsidiansis | reverse complement strand
AAGGGCGCTAGTTGGCTCCAGGCTACGGCTGACCCCGCAGTTGCGCCTTCGCTAGTGAGTGGTAAGTTTAGGGAGAGTGATCCCGTTTTGTTGCTGATCAAGTTGAAGTGAACTTTTTCTTAGTGTGTGGGGGAGTGGTCCTGGTATCGCTGCGGCGCTGGGGGATTGCCTTTCGCCAAGAGCCAACTAGCAAAGGGCGCTAGTTGGCTCCAGGCTACGGCTGACCCCGCAGTTGCGCCTTCGCTAGTGAGTGGTAAGTTTAGGGAGAGAGATCCCGTTTTGTTGCTGATCAAGTTGAAGTAAACTTTTTCTTAGTGTGTGGGGGAGTGGTCCTGTTCCTGCTACGGCGCTGGGGATTGCCTTTCGCCAAGAGCCAACTAGTAAAGGGCGCTAGTTGTCTCCAGGCTACGGCTGACCCCGCAGTTGCGCCTTCGCTAGTGAGTGGTAAGTTTAGGGAGAGAGATCCTGTTTTGTTGCT
>NZ_WHVW01000051.1:265-799 GCF_009651005.1 Sporosarcina obsidiansis | reverse complement strand
CCAGCGCCGTAGCGATACCAGAACCACTCACATGCTACTCTTAACGAATTACTCTGCGAATAGAGTCTGTAACTAGACTGCTCCCACTACCTAGCGAAGGCGCAACTGCGGGGTCGGCCGAAGCCAAGAGCCAACTAGTGTCCTTTGCTAGTTGGCTCTTGCTGAAAGGCAATCCCCCAGCACCGTAGCGATACCAGAACCACTCACCCCCACACTTCCTTTAATGAAATGCACTCAACGAACAGAAGCTATAAATCGACTAATTCCACTAACTAGCGAAGGCGCAACTGCGGGGTCGGCCGAAGCCAAGAGACAACTAGTGTCCTTTGCTAGTTGGCTCTTGGTGAAAGGCAATCCTCCAGCGCCGCAGCGATACCAGAACCACTCACCCCACACTTCCTTTAATGAATGCACGCAACGAACAGAAGCTATAAATCGACTAATCCCACTAACTAGTGAAGGCGCAACTGCGGGGTCGGCCGAAGCCAAGAGACAACTAGTGTCCTTTGCTAGTTGGCTCTTGGTGAAAGGCAA
>NZ_WHVW01000051.1:0-165 GCF_009651005.1 Sporosarcina obsidiansis | reverse complement strand
TCCCCCAGCGCCGTAGCGATACCAGAACCACTCACATGCTACTCTTAACGAATTACTCTGCGAATAGAGTCTGTAACTAGACTGCTCCCACTACCTAGCGAAGGCGCAACTGCGGGGTCGGCCGAAGCCAAGAGCCAACTAGTGTCCTTTGCTAGTTGGCTCTTG
>NZ_WHVW01000050.1 GCF_009651005.1 Sporosarcina obsidiansis | reverse complement strand
CAATATACCTTCGGAATCCGCTCCATGCGACAGACCATCAAAGAAATCGAAACGAATGTGGCATACCGCTGGTTCCTTGGCTTCGGGTTTCATACCGAGATCCCCCATTTCTCCACGTTCGGAAAAAACTACATTCGCCGATTTGCAGAGACAGACTTGTTCGAGCAGATTTTCTATCGGGTGCTAAAAGAAGTCGCTGATCGAGGATTACTAAGCCCTGAACACGTCTTTATCGATTCCACACACGTGAAGGCAAGCGCAAATAAGCGGAAATTCCAAAAGAAAGTCGTTCGGAAAGAGACCAAAGCGTATGAAAAGAAACTGCAGGAAGAATTGAATATGGACCGTGTGGAAAATGGAAAGAAGCCATTCCCGCCAGAAAAGTTTGAGAAAGAAGAGTACAAGGAAATCAAGGAATCCACGACAGATCCAGAAAGCGGCTACTATGTAAAAGATGAACGGACCAAGCAGTTCGCCTATTCCTTCCATGCAGCCACAGACGAGAAAGGATTTGTGCTGGCGAATATCGTGACACCTGGCAATATCCACGATAGCCAGCTGCTTGAGCCATTGGTGGAGAAAATTATTGATCAAGTCGGACGACCGGTTGCCGTTGCTGCTGACGCTGCCTACAAGACACCGGCTATTGCGAATTACCTGCTGGAAAACCAGATGCTCCCTGTCCTTCCGTACAAGCGACCGATGACGAAGAAAGAGTTCTTCAAGAAAAGTGAGTACGTCTATGATGAATACCATGATTGCTATCTCTGTCCGGAAGGGCAGATCTTGAACTACCGCAC
>NZ_WHVW01000004.1 GCF_009651005.1 Sporosarcina obsidiansis | reverse complement strand
GAAGTAAAACGTGAAATTAAAAGTTATATGACGTACTACAATCATTATCGCGGGCAATGGAATTTAAAAAAGTTGCCGCCTGCAAAATACAGGCAGCAACTTCAACAAATAGCATAGGCTTTTTTTAATTGTCCTTTACAAAGGGTACAGTTTATTTACTAAGAAGATATTTATTCATTTCAATCGGTGTAGTTATTACAGCTGTAGCATTAGATTTATTTCTCATACCGAATTCCGTCATTGACGGAGGGATTATCGGTATAGCACTTATATTGAATTTTATAACAGGTGCTCCATTCGGTATCCTAATCTTACTATGTAATCTTCCATTTTTATTTTTCGGGTACAAACATATAGGGAAAAACTTCTTTATTTCCTCTTCTTATGCCATTGCTTTATTGGCAATCGTTGAATTTCCACTTAAAAAAATTGGTCCATTCGTTACAGATCCCCTACTAGCCACAGTATTCGGTGGATTATTATTAGGCGCTGGCGTAGGAACAATTATACGGAATGGTGGGGCACTTGATGGGACAGAAATTCTAGGAATTTTGTTAACAAGGAAAATTCCCTACAGTGTCGGAGAATTTGTTATGTTCTTTAATCTCTTCATTTTTGGCTGGGCAGGTTTTGTACTAGGCCCTGAGAAAGCGATGTATTCAATCATTACCTATTATATTGCCTCCAAAGCAATTGATATCGTAATCCAAGGGTTAGATGAAACAAAAGCGGTTATTATCATATCAGATGAATACGAAGAACTTGGCGAGGCGATTCGATTGCGATTGGGCAGAAGCATTACCAAATTGCACGGTCGGGGTGGCTATTCGGACAATGAAAAAGATGTGATTTACGTCGTGGTCACGAGACTAGAAATATCGAAGCTCAAGCAAATTGCACATGACATCGATCCTTCTGCATTCTTGACCATCATGAACACACAGGAAACACATGGAGCTACCTTTAAATCAGCGATTCACTAACAAACAGATCTCTTCATTAAATACTATAAAAAACAACCTCACTTCCAAACATAGGAGTGAGGTTGTTTCTATTAATGGAAGACAATCGTTTTATTGTTTTCCACAATGACGCGATCTTCTAGATGCCATTTAACGGCACGCGCAAGGACACGTCTTTCAATTTGACGTCCAATCTTTTTCAATTGAACCGTATCATCTCGGTGATCGACGCGTTCAATATCTTGTTCGATGATCGGACCTTCATCCAAATCATTCGTTACATAATGTGAAGTCGCCCCAATCAATTTTACACCTCTTCCGAATGCTCTCTCGTAAGGCCGAGCTCCGATAAATGCAGGCAAAAATGAGTGATGGATATTAATGATTCGATTTGGGAAATGATTAACAAAATCCGGTGTCAAAATTTGCATATAACGTGCTAGGATTAGTACATCCACATCATATTCCTTCATTAATTGGATCTGTTGCTGCTCCACTTGTTGCCGAATGTCTTTATTTGCCGGGATGTAATGGAAAGGTATCCCTAGTGCTTCTACCATTTCACGTGAATCTTCATGATTACTGATGACCACGACGATGTCTGTATTCAAGTCCCCGTTTTGCCATTCCCACAGCAATTCCATCAAACAATACGGTTCTTTTGATACGTAAATAGCCGACCGCTTTAGTTCTGCTGCGTAGGAAAAACGATACTCCATCTCATATTCATCCGCAATTTGTTGAAAGTCTCGTTCTAATTCGTCCTTCTTCTTCAATAAGTTGTCTGAATAGAATTCAATGCGAAGATAGAAATGACCGCCTTCTGGATCGGTTGAGAATTGGCTAGATTCTACTATATTTGCTTGTTGATGTAGCAAAAATGTAGAAACTGCAGAAACAATACCGGGTTGATCCGAGCATTTGATGAGCAATCTTCCGATGTTTTGTAGTGTAGCTGACTGTTCTGCTAGGTGTGTTGACATTTTACTTCTAGTTGACATGTATTCTCCATCTCCTACTTGATAAGTTGAATTAATAATTAGATTGTTGCACTGGCCTGTCCATTTGTAAATATCTTCAATTCAACTTCTTATATTCAATAAATTTCTCCAACCACCTGTGAATAGGTAGTTGGAGAAAGTCTTCACTTCATTTAGTTTTGATAAACCTGTTCAATGAAGCATATCTCTTCTTTAATAGTATGAAGGAATTGCAATTATTTCGCAAAGGTTTGCTATTCATTTTGTTCATTCAATCCTTTTCCCATTCCTTTTAAGAAGTTCATGCCAAATGACACGGCTCGATTAATATCAGGGTCATTTAATGCTTTCATTAATTGAAGGGGACCGATTTTTTGATCATGACCATTACTGAGCTCTGCTTCATGCAAACCGCGTTGTACACTATCCGAAAGCTTTTGAATCGTTGTCGGATTGAGTGCCGTTAGCGTGCCAGCAGCTGCCATTAAATTATTCAGCAAGTTGGTGACAGGCTCTCTAGAAACCTGTCCTACCGCAATTCCAGTAATTTTTTCTTTGGCTTGAAGCATTGCTTGCAAAGCATCCAATGCTCCGATATCATGCAGCTCACCGGTTATCTCCATGATTTTTTGTATCGAATTTTCCTGTTCTGCAAGCAGCTTTTGTAGCTCCGAGAGCTTCTCCTGCTGAATTTCCATCTCCGTGCGTTCTGTTCTTTTAATAGAAGTTATCGGTGTCGCCATGTATCTTCACCTCACTATTTATTGATCTGTTAATTGGACATACCCTGGTCTATTCCACTTACGCTGTACTTCCACACCATTTTGGGGGTGCCTTTTCTTATCTCGATGATTACTCTTAGGTAGTGGATTATCACCTTTTTGACGCAATACTTCCATTCGCACCTTTGTCTGTTTGTATGCGGGTGTATTTGTCCTTTGATCTGTCGCCGGACCTGTCAGGAAGTTAATAGCGGATTGTTTATCAACCGAGTTCATCGGTAGAAACAATTCATTTTTTTGTACTCTGCTCGTAACGAGCGCAGGGAGTTTTAACGCTCCATATGGTGATACAAGACGTACAAGTGAACCACTCACTACACCACGTTCCTTTGCCAATTCAGGAGAGACTTCCACGTAAATATTAGGGACTTTTTCTTGTATCCCTTCAGATTTATTCGTCAAGTTCCCTTCATGGAAATGCTCCAGCATCCGGCCGTTGTTAATATGAAGATCATACTCATCAGGAAACTTCACCGGTTCTACCCAATCAGACAGTGCAAAACGAGCTTTTTTATCTGGGAAATTAAAGCCGTCCGTGTATAAAAGAGGTGTACTCTCTCCAGTTAAGCTTCCCCAAAGGAAACTTCCCCAACCTTCCAACATGTCATAGGAAGCTTGACTAAACATTGGACTCAAACTTGTCATTTCTTCGAATATATCCCTTGGATGTGTGTATGACCAGTTTGCTCCTAGACGATTGGCTACTTCTTGAATGATCCACCAATCTTGACGTGAGTCACCTTTATTTGGCAGTGCTTTATAAAGACGCTGAACACGTCTTTCCGTATTTGTAAATGTACCGTCTTTTTCCAACGAAGGAACAGCAGGTAAAATAACATTTGCATATTGAGCGGTGCGCGAGAAGAAGATATCTTGTACTACTAAGAAATCAAGCTTTGATAACACATCATGCACATAGTTCGCATTAGAGTCTACTAGCGCCATATCTTCCCCGACGATATACATGCCTTTCATAATGCCTTCATCGATGGAATGAAGCATCTGGATATTATCAAGCCCTGGCTTCCCTTCAATTTCTACACCATATGCCCGTTCAAATTTTTCTCTAGCTTCATCATTTGTAATATGCTGATATCCTGGCAACCAACCAGGTAAACTTCCCATGTCACATGCGCCTTGAACATTGTTATGTCCGCGTAATGGATAAGCGCCAGCTCCTGGACGACGATAATTTCCCGTTGCCAATAACAAATTAGAAATTGCTGCCGAAGTATCAGAACCACCAGTATTTTGCGTAACACCCATTCCCCAAAGGACACAGGTTCCGTCAGCATCGCGAATCAATTCCGCTGTATGGATTAACACTTCTTTCGAAATACCTGTCACTTTCTCCGCATAATCCAATGTGTATTTATCTAATACCTCTGTAAAATCTTCAAAATGTAGAACATTTTCTTCGATGAATCGCTGATCATGCCAGCCTTGATCGATCAAATATTTAGTGACCGCCATCAACCATACTTGGTCTGTTCCTTGTTGTGGAGTCATAAAAATGTCCGCCCGTTCAGCCATCTCGTGTTTTCGAAGATCCGCGACAATTAATTTTTGCTCGTGTAGTTTATGTGCACGTTTCACACGAGTGGCAAGAACCGGATGCCCTTCAGCAGGATTGGCTCCCACAATAATGACTAGTCCTGCTTCCGCTATATCCCTAATCGTCCCTGCATCTCCACCCATTCCGACAGTACGGAACAGTCCATCCGTTGCAGGTGACTGGCAATAGCGTGAGCAATTGTCCACGTTATTTGTCTCGAACACTTGGCGTGCAAATTTCTGAATGACGTAGTTCTCTTCATTCGTGATTTTGGAAGAAGAAATGACGCCAATACCGTCTCTCCCATGCTCATCACGGATTTTCCCTAGATTTTCAGCAACTACATCCAATGCTTCTTCCCATGAAGCCTCCACAAATTCGTCGCCCTTACGGATCAGTGGTGTCGTAATCCGTTGTTCGCTATTCACGAAATCCCATCCAAATTTACCTTTGATACATGTGGAGATTTGGTTGACAGGCGCATCGGAAACCGGTTGTATTTTCAATATTTTACGATCTTTCGTCCACACTTCATATGAGCAGCCGACCCCACAAAATGTGCAGACAGTTTTTGTCTTTTTGATCTTTGACTCTCTCATAGCTGATTCCACGTCTGATATCGCCATAATACTGCTATAACCCGGCTCTACCTCTTTGATCAAATCAATCATAGGATCCATCAGTTCGTCATCCATTTTGGTCATGAACCCTGCTTCTCCCAACATGGACTTTTCCATCAATGCATTACATGGACAAACCGTAATACAATGACCACAACCAACACAGGAAGAATCGTTAATTTTGGCTCCGCCATCCCAAAGAACAATCGGACGATCCCGTTCCCAATCAATTGATAATGTTTCATTCACCTGTAAGTTTTGACAGACTTCCACACATTGGCCGCAAGCGATACATTGGTTTGGATCATATCTATAAAACGGATGTGTGAAATCCACCGCATCCTTTGTACACTTCGGTTCATACGGATACTTTTGATGCTCGACCTCCATCAGTGCCACCGTGTTGTGTACCTTACAGTTGCCATTATTGTTGTCACACACCGTGCAATACAATAAATGATTTTCTAATATCCGGTCCATTGCTTCTGTCTGTGCTTCTTTTGCACGTGGTGAAGCCAATTGAACATCCATTCCATCGATTGCCTTCGTGGAACAAGCACGCGTCAATTCTCCGTTCACTTCTACAATGCAAGTATCACAAGTCTGAATCGGATCTACTTCAGGCAAATGACAAATTTGCGGATGCTCTATTTTATTTGCGTTTATAATTTGAATGATCGTCGACCCCGGTTGGAAGTCAAAGGGCTTGCCGTTGATTGTAATAGACATGTTAGTGTCCCCCTTCTCAAAATCAATTACGCCTCGGTATAATTGTGTTCAGATTTTGAATCGAACTTGCTCGGTTGGCTCCATTCAAAATCTGTGACATCCGCCGGAGGCCATATCTTTGTACAGCATGTGTTTGGACACATGCTGTGTAAAAATAAAAATCCACCATGAAAAGCACCGGCTTGATCGGCGAATTTTCATGGTGGAATAGTTTCTTAACAGGACTTGCTAAAGAACCAATCCAAATTTAATATTACATGTAGGTAGTAGATGACAACCTAGCAATCACATACTAGGCTATCATCAATTCTTAATTTAGTATAAAGTAATATGGCATGTAATACAATGCCTAAAATAAAAGTAGATAGATAATTCTGTAAATATAAGTGAGGTACACACTATGAAAAAAGTTCATGCTTTCAATGACATTATTAGGAAGTTGAGAAAAGATTTATTCGGCAAAGGGCCAGAAAGAATTCATACCATTTTTATCGACAATATGGCTGTCTCCACTCTGTATGGTAATCTTACACCGACAGAAAAATTTATTGCGGGTACACCAGAAGGCAAAGAAATGGTTCATAGAGCACGTACAGGAATGATTCAAGCCATGTATGAAAAAGAACCGCCAGAAGGATTAGAAGAATTGGTAGAAGCTAAATTTTTACACTTATTCAGCGACTTTAAGGTGGATGACGATATTGCAGTATCCGTTTTTTTATTTGATCGTTCAATCGAGTGAAAGGAGGAAAAGACATGAAGCAGCAACATTTACGGCCAATTATTCGCTTTCAGAATGGACAATTTACAACAAAAGAGGACCAAGTGGCTGTTGAATATGCGATCACCATTAAGCTGAATGATAAGGAGTTCGCCACAATCGTTTGCACACCAGAGTATATCGAGGATATGGTGATCGGTTTTTTGGCATCTGAAGGCATTGTTCCGAAATGGGAGCAGATTAAAGACATTCACTTGGACATCGAAAAGGGATTTATTCATGTTCAAACAGAGACCGTCTATCCATTCTTTGAACAACTACAAAACAAACGCTATATCACTTCTTGTTGCGGCATGAGCAGACAAGGCTTTGTCTTTGCAAGCGATGTATTGACTGCTAAAAAAATGAGCGGCATATCTGTGCAATTGTCAACAAACCAAATTTTTTCGTTGATGAATGAGATGGAGGACCAAGCAGACATGTTCCGCCACACAGGTGGCGTCCATAATGCTGCACTTTGCGATCCCGATCGGTTGCTATTATCGAGGATGGACATAGGCCGGCACAATGCCCTTGATAAAATTTACGGCCACTGTTTGAGAAACCAAATTTCTGTGCGAAATAAAATTATTGTGTTCAGCGGACGAATCTCCTCTGAAATTCTTTTGAAAGTGGCAAAAATCGGTTGTGAAATCATTTTATCAAAATCGGCTCCCACCGAATTAGCACTGACGCTTGCGGAAGATCTTGGAATTACTACTGTCGGTTTCATACGTGGCACGACATTCAATCTCTACACACATCCAGAAAGAATCATGCAAGATAATTCGGATGACTTTCCAGGTACAGCCAAAAATTAATATTGACAATTATGTGAAATGATACTAACATACAGCTTAATCCTACATCTCCGTTCAATTTTTTCAGCTTGTAATAATCGGATCTTTGAAAACCTGCTACGAAAGCGTCACTTGTACAGACTGTTTACAGAAGCTCTGAACGTGAGGAAACTATGCATTGATCTCACTGTACACTTGACACAAGAAGTACTGCATCACTTGGTATTTAATAAAAAAGGGGGGGTACGTTTGAAAAAGACAAAGAACAGATGGTTAATCGCGTTGTCTGCAGTTGGTATTCATATTTCAATCGGATCTGTATATGCTTGGAGTAACTTCACTAACCCATTGATCGAGAAATTCAATTGGTCAACAAGTCAAGTGCAACTGACCTTTAGTATCGCTATTTTATTTCTAGGACTATCCGCTGCGTTTTTAGGTCATTTTGTAGAAAAACACGGTCCTAGAAAAGCGGGATTGTTGGCGGCAATCTTCTTCGGAGTCGGCGTTACGGGATCTGGGCTAGCTGTCAGTTTATCTTCTTTGCCACTTCTTTATATTTTCTACGGCGTGCTGGGCGGAATCGGTCTAGGGGTAGGCTATATAGCTCCCGTTTCCACACTTGTAAAATGGTTCCCAGACCGAAGAGGATTGGCAACAGGCTTAGCTATTATGGGCTTCGGTTTTGCTGCAGCGATAAGTAGTCCGATCATGGAATATTTGATCGTTAACGTTGGGTTGCAGAACACATTTTACATTTTGGGAGGCTCTTATTTCGTCATCATGCTATTGTCTTCTCTATACTTAGAGAAACCAGAGGAAGGTTGGACACCTCCTGGATTTATCGAAAAAGTGCGTTCTGGCAAAGCTGAATTCAAGGTAGACCTTGCCCAACTGACTGCCAATGAAGCCATCAAAACGAAACGATTTTATTACTTATGGTTCATGTTATTTATAAACGTCACATGCGGAATTGCTATTTTATCCGCTGCTAAGCCTCTAGCCATTGATAGTATTGGAATGACTACTGTACAAGCAGCAGCTCTAGTTGGAGTACTTGGAGTATTTAATGGCGCGGGACGACTCGGGTGGGCAACTATTTCCGACTATATCGGGAGGCCAAATACGTATACTACGTTTTTTGCTCTTCAGCTCGTATTATTTGCTGTACTTCCATTCACAACAAATGCAATTTTATTTCAAATCATTTTAGCCATTATCTACACTTGCTATGGTGGTGGATTCGCGTCCATCCCCGCATTCATTGGGGATATTTTCGGAACGAAGCAACTCGGAGCGATTCATGGCTACATCCTAACAGCCTGGTCTGCTGCTGGTGTAGCCGGACCAATGTTTGCTGCTTGGATGAAAGATACGACAGGTAGCTATGAAAGCAGTTTGCTGTTTTTCGCTGGATTATTTGTCGTAGCTCTTGTAATCTCTCTCTTGATCAGAGTCGATATGAAACGTCTTCGTAATGAACAAGCTGGAATCTCCTCATCAGCAACACCTCAAGTCGCTGCAACCAAATAATAAAAGCGCATCTCATTCATTATTCTATGAATGAGATGCGCTTTTTCATTGAGCGGATTCAGTAAACGTGTCGCCACCTTTCATGCTGCCTCACTTAAACCCACGTTCAAACCAATAGGTCCGTTGCTTTGCAGTTCCATGTGTGAAACTTTCAGGAACTACATACCCTCTCGCACGTTTCTGGATCGTATCATCCCCAACTGCGCTGGCTGCTGTTATAGCTTCTTGCAGATCTCCTTGTTCCAAGTATCCACGACCTTCTGCATAGTGAGCCCATACTCCTGCAAAATAATCTGCTTGCAATTCAAACCGCACTAAATATTTATTGAATTCACTTTCACTCATTTTCTGACGCAACGGCATGACTTGATCAGAAATACCTAGCAAGGTTTGAACATGATGTCCAACTTCGTGTGCAATTACATACGCCATCGCAAAATCGCCTGGCGCTTTGAATGATGTCTTCAATTCATCATAAAATTCAAGATCGATATACAACTTTCGATCTCCGGGACAATAAAAAGGTCCTGCAGCGGCACTTCCAAATCCACACGCAGTCTGAACTTGTCCTGTATACAGCACGAGCGTAGGATTTTCATACTGAAGACCTTCTTGCCTGAATAAATCTGTCCAAATATCTTCCGTGTCTGCTAATACGACTGACACAAAGTCCGCTAATTCCTTATCCTGCTCCGTTTCAATATATGGCTGTTCAGACCCTGTACTCGCCCCGTTATCCAGAAGGTCTGTTGGATTTCCGCCTAATAATAAAAATAAGATGATTCCGACGATCCCTAGACCACCACCACCTAACGCAATAGCGCCACCACTACTTCTACCTCGGCGATCTTCCACATTTGAACTTTTTCTACGTCCTTCTGTTTTCATGACATCTCCTCCACTCCTTCTCCCATTTGCGTGGAAGGTCTGATGAGTATGTAGGTAATACTTGTTTTCAACATACCCAACTTTACAGTGAAACAAACAATATAGCCAAACAGCTTGGAATATGTAGTTATTCAGTAGATATCTATTTCACATGTAGGTTTTTTCATATATACTTTAGTGGTGCAAACTTATGAAGGAGTGATTTTGTTGAGTAGTCAGAAATCTGTCTATAATTTTAATGCAGGTCCATCAGCTCTTCCGCGTGAAGTGCTAGAAAAAGCCCAATCAGAGCTTGTCGATTTTAAAGATTCTGGAATGTCTATTATGGAGATGAGCCATCGTAGCGCTGCCTATGAAGAAGTACATAATCAAGCGATTCTTCGTTTGAGATCACTTTTCTCCATCCCTGAAAACTATGAAGTTTTATTGTTGCAAGGTGGGGCAAGTCTTCAATTCGCTATGATTCCCATGAATTTTCTTACATCTGCAAAAAAAGCAAGCTATATTATGTCAGGTGCTTGGTCAGACAAGGCGCTAAAAGAAGCAAAAACAATTGGTGAGGTGTACGAGGCCGCATCTACAAAAGAAGTAAACTACAATAGAGTTCCTACGTTAGATGAAATCAAGTGGGATGAAAATGATGCGTATGTTCACATTACTTCCAATAACACGATTTTCGGTACGCAATTCCAAGAGTTCCCAACCACTGGGGCTGTACCTTTAATTGCTGACATGTCCAGTGATATCTTGTCGAGACCAGTGGATGTAAGCAAATTTGGTATGATTTATGCGGGTGCGCAAAAAAATCTTGGACCTTCTGGTGTAACAGTTGCTATTATTCGAAAAGATTTATTGGAAAATGCGAATGCTTCGATTCCAACTATTCTAAAATATAGCACGCACGCTTCAAACAATTCTTTATACAATACCCCCCCTTCTTTTGGGATTTATATGTTAGGTGAAGTATTGGCTTGGATGGAGGAACAGGGTGGTCTTGAAAAAGTCGCACAGAATAATGAAGCAAAAGCTAAACTGATCTATGATGCCATCGACAATAGTAATGGTTTTTACACTGGTCATGCAGAAAAAGAAAGCCGTTCTCTGATGAACATTACTTTCCGCCTTGCAGACGAGCAACTTGAAAAGCAATTTTTACAAGAAGCGAAGGAGGCAGGTTTTGTTGGATTGAACGGTCACCGCTCCGTTGGTGGATGCCGTGCGTCTGCTTACAATGCTGTTCCATTTACAGCTTGCCAAGCTTTGCAGCAGTTCATGGAAGAATTCCAAGCAAAACATCAATAATTATATTGAAAAACCAGGCACTCTATTTAAGAGTGACCTGGTTTTTCAATGGGTAATTACGCTAAATTCTTTCGAAAATGCTTGTTGAAGCGAACTAAACGTTTGAATGTTTGTAAAATCAAGACCTAATTCTGTAGACGCATGCGCAATTTCTGGACGAATACCTGTAATCGTAGACTTGGTCCCTAACAAATCCAATACCTTTGTAATTTGGAAAATCTTCTGTGCAACCAATGTATCAATAACATTTACTCCAGATAAATCGATATATAAATGGGTAATATCGACTTCCAAACATTTTGCCGGAATGCTCTCCAACATAATTTGCGCTCTCAGTTCATCCATATCCCCAATCAAAGGAACGACCCCTACATGTTGAGTTAGTTTGATGACAGGTGAACTTAATTCATTGATCAAACTTTGTTGTACATCAAATCTACTGTTAATAAATTTATTATAAGCTGCCGCAAAGTCAACATAAATGTAATCAAATGCCCTATTAATCGTTTCACTCCACCGTACATAATCATCTATCTTAACGCTTTCTTCATTTGAAAGATAAAATTCTTTTATAAATCTCCAATACGTCAAGCGAACGTTGCTTAACGCTTCCAATACATCTTCTATAGGGGTTTTGCTGTTTACCCTGCTTAGAGCAACGACAGTAGCCCATTTCTTTTTATTCTTTTCGAATATTTCCGTGTCATCTAAAAGACTGCTAGTAATTGTTAAAATGGTTAATTTATTCTGCTCACGAAGCGTTTCCTCTGTTTCTTGGCTAGCACGTAACGAATATACAGATCCGTCCTCCACTTTTCTCATTGCTAGCCAAGTATCTGTAATATATGGCAATTGAGCTAGCAAAAACTCATATAGCTTAATATCGATCTGTTCCATCACATGTCCTCCTGAATATCACCATTATTCTACGTATCATACTACATTTGTATTTTAAAGAGCATTCATTGAATAAACACAAGCAGTTGATTGTTTTCAAAATCAAAGATATTGAGAATAACGCCAAGTGCTGTAATGTATTTATACAACGACTCATAATAGATAGACCCGTATTCTTTTTCATACTCCGCGATCATGTATGGATACTCATCATCATCGGGGATAGGTAGATACTTCCATGGGCGTGGAGTATCCTTTGACTTTTCAGCATGTGCTTCACTTAATATATTGTAAAAAAGCTCAACCTTTTCTTTGGGAAAATTATAATATTGAACCTGATCCTTCTCTTGGAACAATTCTAAATTTCGTCTAAGCCATTCTACAATTTGGTGTTCAATAGGTGCTTGATGAACCTTCTTACATGTCTGTTCATGGAGACGTCCTTCGCTCACTTCACTATTATCATGATAAACAATGTATAAAAACTCCAAGAAAGTCCCCTCCCTCAATAGTAGATCTCTAATTATTCTCAGTTAATGTAATAATTAACCACAATACTTTTCAATTTTATTATACCTTAGAAAGCTTACGTTTATCATGATATTTAATATTTTGTTCCTTGATCACCATATTCTTTAAGTAATTCCTCAAAACTTTTATTTTTCTCTCGTTCTTTACGTTCTTTTATCCTCTTTTCTTTTTCTAGCTCTTTTTTCTTTTGTTCGGCTGTTGTAAGTTCTGACTTTGCATTTTTTAGTTTTGCAAGTATGTCATCACTTACCAAGTCGGATAGAAGTGTTACCGTTTCTTCTGTGTTGTTTTTCTGCTGCGCACTATGAACTTTCCCCGCTTTTTTTGACATGTATTTCACTACTTTCGTTTTTTTATGACTCCATATTACTGATGAAATTATTAAGGTCTCTGCATTGCCCTAATTCTTCTTTATTACGTACAATAGAATAAGGGAGGGATGTTTATGTTTAGTTTACCAAAAAACGTGACACTAATCGAGGTTGGACCGCGGGATGGTTTACAAAATGAAAAAAACAGTATCCCGACAGAAGCAAAGTTATCGTATATACACGCTTTGCAGCAAGCTGGTGTGCAAGAGATGGAACTTACCTCTTTTGTGTCTCCTAACTGGGTACCACAGATGGCTGATGCGCGAGAAATTATGTACCACGCAAAGAAGAAAGGACGACAGATCGTTCTAGTACCTAATGAAAAAGGGATGCAGGCAGCACTCAATGTAGGATCTGATAGTTTGGCTGTCTTTATAGGGGTCAGCGATACGTTTAACGTAAAGAATATCAATCGTTCTACTGCCGACAGCTTAACTTCATTGCGACCTCTGATCCAGCAATTAAAAGAAGATGGTTGCTATGTTAGGGCTTGTATTTCTACAGCATTTCACTGTCCATATGAAGGAGCTATCAAACCTGAACGAACTCTAGCTCTATGTCATCAGTTTATTGATATGGGCGTCGATGAATTAAGCATAGCCGACACAGATGGAATGGCTAATCCGGTAGATTGTTACTCATTATTCAGCAGTCTCAAAGCGATGTTTCCAGGTGTATTACTCACCGCTCACTTTCACGACACACGCAAAATGGGAATCGCTAATGTTTTCTCTTCTTTACAAGCGGGCATTGATCGTTTTGACACATCTGCCGGCGGATTAGGTGGTTGTCCATTTGCACCCGGTGCGACAGGTAATGTAGCAACTGAGGATGTACTATATTTGCTTCATTCTCTCCACATTGAGACAGGAATCGATATAGATGGAGTCTGCCATGCAGTGGATAAGCTAGCTCCTTATCTTTGTAGACCCATTGAAACCGCTATGTACAAATTCTATAAAGAGGAGCAGTAAGTAAGAGAGGAGCAATTTTGTTGAAACGTAGAGTCATGTATATGGTAGGTGTTATTTCCAGTGTATGTACGGCCGTGCTAACGATTTTTGGAATACTCGTCACCAATCGGATGATGTACCTTAAGATAAAAGACTCAGAATTCATTTTGCAACGCGAAACGATTGCGAAACGTTTTGACCATCAGTGGTTTGAAACGGTTCGAAAAGATGATATATGGATTCCTTCACCGAACGGATACAACTTACGTGCCATTTTTTTGCGTCCGCTAGATACAACGAGAACGGTTGTGATCTGTCATGGTGTAACAGAGAACAAAGTGAATTCCATAAA
The DNA here is from genome assembly GCF_009651005.1 of Sporosarcina obsidiansis. Taxonomy (GTDB): domain Bacteria; phylum Bacillota; class Bacilli; order Bacillales_A; family Planococcaceae; genus Sporosarcina; species Sporosarcina obsidiansis. The sequence goes on along the minus strand of NZ_WHVW01000004.1, from coordinate 201,469 downwards.
GTATGCTCGATTATTCGAACGTCTTGGGTTTAATTCGGTCATTTTTGATCATCGTCGTCATGGAGATTCAGGTGGAAAGACGACAAGCTTTGGATATTACGAAAAAATAGATTTAAAAGCAGTTGTGTCTGCTGTACGGAATCGAGTGGGAAAGCGTGCTTTGGTTGGGATCCATGGGGAGTCAATGGGAGCGGCAACTACCCTTTTATATGCAGGTACTTATGAAGATGAGGCCGATTTCTATATTTCAGATTGTCCATTCTCCGATTTTTCCGAACAATTAATGCATATTATTCGAACAGAGATGCCAATTCGAACATCGATGAGTTTACGTGTCGCCAACTTGTTTTTAAAAATTCGTGATGGGTATACGTCTGCGGCTGTCTCGCCTCGCGAAGTCATAAAGTATATTGACAAACCCGTCTTATTCATTCACAGCTTAGAAGATACGTTCATCTTACCTCATATGACGGAAGAATTATATGCCCTTAAAGAAGGCGATAAAATGATAAAACTATTTGAAAAAGGAGCACACGCAAAATCTTACAACGACAATCCTCAAGAATACTTACAGACGGTTAAAACATTTTTGAATCGTTTTCGGTTATCTTAATTGCGATAATAAGGAACTACATGTCAGTCATTTGCACATAGAAGTGGTTGCTTCCCCAAATTTGTACTCCCACTGTGCACTTGCAATCAGCAGATGGCAACACGTATAGAAGTGAAGGTATTCTATTTCATACAGAAAAAACAAAACTCCGTATGAGCCATAGAGCTAGCAACGGAGTTTCTACTTATTTCTTTTTATCGGGCTTATCTTGTACTTTGTTCATTTGAGCCATCATTTGATTAATTTTCTTTTGTGAAGGTTTTTGTCCCATTTGCATCATCATCATACGTAACATTTGTTCATTAATCGGTGGATTATCCTTCAAATAATTCATCATATATTTACGCGCGATGAAAAAGCCGAGTGCCACCCCGCCGATCAAAGCGACGACGATCAATACAATTGCTATCCATAAAGTCATTGCTGCCAAACCTCCTTCACTACAAAATAGTTCGATTACGTACTACCAAGAAGGATTATACAACATAGCAGCAGTGAATAGCAATGACTCTTCATAAAATATGCAGAAGTTTTTATATTACTACATCTTCTAAGATCATTCGCTCAGAATATTTGAGTGGTTTTAACCAACCGCATTCCTCTTGTTCATTCATTACAGCAAAAAAACGATCTGTAGAGCTAGATAGCGCGACAAATAAATCTAAGTCTAACATTCTCGATCCTTGACAATAAACTTGGATGCAATGCGAACCCGTCTTGATAAAAACCTCTCCCTTAATCAAATGGGTCAGTCGATACTCATTATGGTATGAATCAACTTCGTGAAAACTTTTTCCCAGTTTACCTTTGATGAGCTGATCTAGTTCTAATTCATTTAATTGATCGCATAAATATTCAATTTCCTGATAATTAGTAGAAGGACCCATTGCTAACAAATCAAATAATAACCGTTCACGTCCCATTATGAAGGTTTGATATTCTGCTTTAATCTTGAAAATTTCATATTTCCTCATAAAGAACACCTCCTAAAACCTATCATAGAGCTTGTCCGGTCAAAATTATGTCAGATTGCGGAAAACTTCCTCACTATTATTGTCGGAAAGTCACGAGTTGATCTTTTCCACTCATAACGTTGACATTACCTTTGTACAAAAAGAACAATCAATAAAAAAACACATCCCTAGTCATAAAACTGAGAGATGTGCTGATATATCGATATTATTTTCCAACAAGTTTTGTCATTTGCGTGACTACATTATCTACTGTAAAGCCGAATTTCTCAATAACAAGATCTCCAGGAGCACTTGCGCCAAATGTGTCGATCGCCATGACAATGCCTTCATCGCCTACATATTTATGCCAACCAAGAGAAGCACCCATTTCGATTGCTACTCTCTTTTTGACTTGTTTCGGTAAAACGGAATCTTTATACGCTTGGTCTTGTTTCTCAAACAAATCCCAAGACGGCATAGAGACTACACTTACGTCGATATTCTGCTCTTTTAGAGATTTTTGTGCCGCTACCGCCAAACTAACTTCCGAACCGCTTGCAATTAACAATCCGTCCGCTTGTTCTTTAGAAGAAGGTGATACGACATAAGCACCTTTTTGTACTGAGTCCATCGCTAACTCTTTTGTCTTTGGCAACACTTCAAGATTTTGTCTAGACAAAACGAGAACTGTCGGTGTGTCTTTTGAAGTGATAGCCGTGTGCCAAGCAGCGGATGTTTCATTTCCATCTGCCGGACGAATAATAGATAAGCCCGGCATTGCTCGTAATGAAGCTAACTGCTCTACTGGTTCATGCGTAGGACCGTCTTCTCCCACTGCTACACTGTCATGAGTAAACACGTATGTTACAGGCAAGCCCATTAAAGCAGAGAGTCTAATAGCCGGTCTAACATAGTCACTGAACACGAAGAATGTGCCTCCGAAGACTGAAACACCGCCATGTAAAGCCATTCCGTTCAACGCAGTTCCCATTGCAAATTCACGTACGCCAAACCAAATATTACGACCTTTATAATCCTCAGGAGTGAAATCCCCGGCATTTTTAATAGATGTTTTATTAGAACCTGCAAGGTCTGCACTTCCACCAAATAAAGATGGCAATACAGTGGCCAACGCATTAATGGAGTCTCCAGAAGCTGAGCGAGTTGCTACAGAAGCGCCAGATTCATAAACAGGCATTTGTTCTTTTAAGTCGCTAGGAAGTTCATTGGCAATAGAACGTTTTAACTGAGCAGCCAATTCTGTATGTTCGTTTTCGTATTGTTCGAACAACTCATTCCATTGTTGCTCTTTTTGAACACCTAGTTCATCAGTTGCCTCTTTAAAACAATTATATACGTCTTCAGGAACATGGAAATCTTCTTCAAATGTCCATTTATAGTACTCTTTCGTAAGAGCTAATTCTTCTTCACCAAGAGGTGCACCATGTACGTCGGATTTACCAGACTTATTAGGGGAACCATATCCGATGACAGTTTTCACTTCAATGATTGTTGGACCACCAGTGAGGCCTTTTGCTTCTTTAATCGCTTCAGTTAGTGATTCGATGTCATTTCCATCATCCACACGTAAATAATTCCATCCATATGATTCAAAACGCTTTTTGATATTTTCAGAGAACGACATGCCTAAATCTCCGTCCAAAGAAATATCATTACTGTCATACAGTACAATTAACTTATCTAGCTGTAAGTGGCCAGCTAGTGAAATCGCTTCAGCTGCTACGCCCTCCATCAAATCGCCATCTCCGCATAGAGCGTAAGTATGATGATCGACAATGTCGAAACCAGGTTTATTATAAGTGGCAGCTAAGTGTTTTTCAGCCATTGCCATTCCAACAGCCATTCCAATACCTTGACCTAGTGGACCAGTCGTTGCTTCCACACCTGCTGTATGACCATACTCTGGATGTCCAGGTGTTTTAGAATCCCACTGTCTAAAGTTCTTGATATCATCAATGGTTAATCCATAACCACTTAAATGAAGCAAACTATAAAGTAGCATAGAACCATGACCAGCCGAGAGCACAAAGCGATCTCGATTAAACCATTGCGGATTCGTTGGATTATGATGCAGAAACTTTGTCCATAAAGTATAAGCCATTGGAGCCGCACCCATCGGTAAACCTGGGTGACCTGAATTCGCTTTTTCAATTGCATCGATTGATAGCGTTCGGATTGTCGTTATTGCCAGTTGATCGATCTTTTCGGTCATTCTGTACATCCTTTCCTTACTGTCTCTTCTAATTGTTTTTATAAGTATTCCTTCTATAGTGTAGTCAATTCCTTTGTGAATTACAATATTAATCAGCTGGTAGGACCTAATTTAACGGCTTCTGATTCTCTCTCGCTTCTTTGACCTTTTCTGGTGTCACATCATTTCCTTCAGCATCAATTACTTTCACTGATTCAATGGTCTCGCGCATACTGGATCGGAATGTCTCTAAATATTCTTTTCTAAGCAGTGTTTGTTCTTTTGCTTCTTCAATAGAAAGTCCTGTTGTCTTCGATTTATTTGCCAGTTCATTAATACGTTTCATCTTCTTTTCTGATAGCATCGTTACTACCTCCAAAACTTCATTATTTATAAAATGTAAACAACCTGGAGGAAAAGTGCAAACGATTAGTGTTCCCGCTCTTGAAACTCTTTATATCTTCGGTGCACAGTCGCTTTACTAACTGAATGACCTAGCCCCTTCAATACTTTAGAAATTTCATCGAATGTCAAACCTTTATTCCGCAGCGAAACAATTTCTTCGATAGGAAGTTCCAGTCGTTCTCTTCCTGGGCCTCGATTAATATTGTGCAAGTTTTGGGAAGGATCATAACCTCTCTCAACTGCCCTTTTCATTCCTCTGCGTATTTTGGCATTATGCAGTTTTCGTTGGTATTCTTCTACAATTGCTAAAATCTCAAGCAACATCGTATCCATTTCATTTAATTCTATAATGCCGTTTGAATGATTCGAAATAACAGCTGTTTCTGTTTTAGCTATTACATGCAGTATTGCCACTCTAGCATTTCCTCTTCCCAATCGAGTTTCATCCTGTACCAATACTGCATCGATTTTTTCATTCTGGACTTTATCTAACAACGCCAACAATCCTTCACGATCCATATCGTAGCCACTCTGACGATCGGTAAATATCCCCACACACTCATATGACATTTCCGTCGCCAGCTGTTCCAATTCTTCCTGTTGTCTGATGATGGATTGTTCTTGGGTTTCTTTTTCAGTACTGACTCGACAATAAATCACACATTTCTTCTCCATTATCTTGCTTCCTCTCCCACTTCAGCCATACGATGGTCTGCATGATTGTTTATTTTAACAGGGAGACGTAGTAATTCGCCTGAAATGATTTGATCAGTCTGCAAATCGTTTAACGTTTTCACTTGCTCAATCCAGTGGTATGGTGGTGTTCCCTCAGAATAGTTAGCGGCTAATCCCCACAATGTATCACCCTCATCAATAATAATTTCCATATAAGCATCTTCCTCAGAAAGCTTGTCCAGTTGGTAAGCAGCAAAAGAAATACAAATTAGTAATAGTACTACAAAATACAAATTTTCTTTAAGAATTTTCATAATGAAACCCCCTATAGTTCCTTTTCAAGAATACACGTTCGGAATATTTGTTCTCATTATAAGAGAACATACGATTGCCTGTCAAGCAAAATTCGAACCTTTGTTTGATTACTAATCGAACGCATGTTATACTATATTCAAAATACTTGTTATGTAAGACTTGATAGTAAATTTGAAGAGGTGAATAATTTGAAAAAAATATCTAAAAGACAAGAAGAAATTTTAGCTTTCATCAAAGATGAAGTCCGGTTAAAAGGATACCCACCCTCCGTCCGAGAAATTGGTGAAGCAGTTGGCCTTGCATCTAGCTCCACCGTACATGGCCACTTATCCCGATTAGAAAATAAAGGATTTATTCGCCGAGATCCAACAAAACCACGCGCTATTGAAGTGCTTGACCCTGAAGGGCTTGATGAGTTAAAAAGTGGTGTCATGCATGTTCCTTTGATTGGAAAAGTTACAGCCGGCAATCCCATCACAGCAGTTGAAAATATAGAAGAGTATTTTCCTTTACCTGATACTTTTGGTTCTTCAGAAGATGAGATTTTCATGTTAGAGATTGTAGGAGATAGTATGATTGAAGCTGGTATTTTAAACGGAGACCGAGTGATTGTAAGACAAACACATACCGCGTCTAACGGGGAAATCGTAGTAGCGATGACAGAAGAAGATGAAGCTACTGTAAAACGGTTTTTCAAAGAGAAAGACTTTTTCCGCTTACAGCCAGAAAATTCTTCTATGGATCCTATTATTGTGAATCACGTTACGATACTCGGAAAAGTTGTCGGGGTTTATCGTACAATCCATTAAAAAAAGTGTATCAAGAACCTCAATAGGTTTTTGATACACTTTTTTTCATATTAAATTTTGCTCCAATAGTTGTTCCATGGAAGTTAGAACCGCTGTCTTTACATGTTCATACGTTAGGCCACCCTGAATATAGGCGGTATAGGGTGGTCTGATTGGGCCGTCAGCCGTCAGCTCGATACTAGCCCCTTGTATGAACGTCCCTGCGGCCATTATCACGTCATCTGAATAGCCTGGCATATAGGAAGGTACTGGCGCATAGTGTGCATTAATTGGAGAATTTTGCTGGATCATCTGACAAAACATAATCATTTGTTCTGCGGATGAAAAGTTTACGGATTGAATGAGATCGGTACGCTGTTCACGGTAATGTGGTGTCGTATCCATCCCAAATTGTTCAAAAAACGCTGCGGTGAACAATGCACCTTTGACTGCTTGACTCACTACATGTGGTGCTAAAAAGAAGCCTTGATACATTTCCCGTAACGTATCCAAAGAGGCACCTGCTTCTGCGCCTAATCCGGGCGATGTCATGCGGTATGCACATTTTTCAACCAAGTCTTTTTTCCCTGCTATGTACCCGCCTGTTCTTACCAGACCCCCGCCAGGATTTTTAATGAGCGATCCGGCCATTAAATCGGCCCCTACCTCCGTCGGCTCTTGTTGCTCCACGAATTCACCGTAACAGTTGTCTACAAAAATGATGACATCCTCACTCATTTTACGGATTTCCTGAATCATGGCCGCGATTTCATGAATACGAAATGATGGGTTGCTCGAATATCCTTTTGAGCGTTGGATGGCAACAACTTTTGTTTTAGCTGAAATTGCTTCTTTTACTTTAGCATAGTTGACTGTCCCGTCCGACAGTAAGTCAATGTGCTGATAGGAAATCTGATAATCCTCTAAAGATCCGGTATCTCTCCCATTCCCCGAAATAATCGATTCCAATGTGTCATATGGTTTTCCGGTAATATACAGAAGTTCATCTCCTGGACGTAGGACTCCGAATAAACTGATTGTAATCGCGTGAGTACCGGAGATGATTTGATTTCTGACCAAGCAATCTTCAGCGCCGAAAACATCTGAATAGACTTGTTCCAATACATCTCGTCCACTGTCATCATAGCCATAACCAGTGGAACCCGTTAAATGAAAATCACTTACACGATTTTGCTTAAAGGCTTGTAGTACTTTTCGTTGATTAAAAAAAGCGATTTCTTCAACTTTTTTTACATACGGTTCAATCAGCCGTTCTGCTTTTTGAGATTTGATAAGTAATTGATCATTGATTGGATTGATTTTCATATGTAGTACCTCATTTCTATTTGTTCAACTTCTATTTTAGCAGAATAAACGCCACTGCCCTATTAAAGGACACAAAAAAACAGGCGTTTGCCTGTTTATTGTTCATCCTTTAAAATTACGGGTTTTGCAGGAGCAAATGTGGATATCGCATGTTTGTATATGAGTTGCTGCTTTCCATCTGATTCGAGCAAAACCGTATAGTTGTCATATGACTTGATGAGACCTTTAAGTTGAAAACCATTCAATAGGAAAATCGTAACAAATGTGTTGCTCTTACGTAATGAATTTAAAAATGTGTCTTGCATATTTCCTTGTGCCATTCAATTGCCTCCCTGTCTATGTTCAAGTTACTATTCCATATTCAACTCTGAATATCCTTTATTATCTGAAATGTTTTTCGAAAAATTTCATCACTTGATTGATTGGCATTTACCCATTGGACGGGTAATTTATTGCGGAAGTAAGTCAATTGTCTTTTAGCATAGTTTCGCGTATTTTTTTTGACCGCTTCTATTGCCTTCTCTTTTGTCAGTTGTCCGTTAAAATAAGAGATCAATTCCTTATAACCAATTGCCTGTACAGCTTGCGAATCTCTTATACCTTTGTTCCATAATGATTGTACTTCAGTAAACAAACCAGCCTCAACCATCATATCAACTCGCTGATCAATACGCTCATACAGTATTTCTCTTGGTAGGTCTAACCCTACTAAAAGATAATGGTACATCGGCTCGTTTCCCTGTTGTTGCTCATGCTGTTGCTTCGTCTTACCTGTAACCTCTACGATTTCCAATGCACGAATTACACGTCGGTGATTATTAGGATGAATGCTTTCTGCACTCTTAGGATCCAGCCGTAGCAGTCTTGCATACAACTCATCCGATCCTACCGTTTCCAATTCGGCTTCCAACCTCATACGCACGGCGGGATCAGCTGCTTGCTCCGTGAAACGATAATCATTTAACACCGCTTGGATATACATCCCACTTCCACCAACGATAATCGGCAGTTTCCCACGTGATTGGATCTCTCCAATCCATCCCCTTACTGCTTCTTGATATTCCGCCACTGAAAAACTCTCTGTCGGTTCTTTCACATCAAAGAAATGATGGGGAACCCCCTGCATTTCGGTAGGATGAATTTTTGCAGTACCGATATTCAAGTCTTTATATACTTGCATAGCATCGCCATTGATAATTTCTCCATCAAGTGCAGTAGCAAGCGCAATACTTAACGCTGTTTTCCCTGATGCAGTCGGACCTACTACTGCAATTACTTCTATTGATTTATTCATGTTGATTCATCCACCCGACTATATTGTTGAATACTTCGAAACGATTAATTTCTTGCAACATTTCATGGCGGCCTTCTTCATATAGTTGAACCGTGACATGCTGTTGCTCCGCCTTGACTAGTTGCTTCGCTACTTTCCATACGCCTTTTGCTCTTCCTCCAACGGGATCATCGGTACCTGACAGTAAAAGTATTGGTAATTCATTGGGTATGTTCCGTAACCATTCTGGTGTTTCTATTTTATCCATACCTTCTAATAAAACACGAAACATCTGAGCGGTCGGTACAAATCCACAAGCTTCATCTTCTACATATGCTTTTACACTTTCCTGCTCTCTTGATAGCCAGGCGAACGATGAGTTATCATCGGAGAATTGCTTGGAGAATTTACCGAATACCATTTGATTCAGCAGTTCATCAGGTTGTTGTGCAGGTAATCGCTTTTCTCTAAACTGTGCAAGCACTCCCCCTATATAACCCATTAATTTAGGGTTGCTTCCTGTTCCCGATAAAACGACTTGATTCACTGAATTTCCATACAACTGAATAAAACGTCTGCCAACAAAAGAACCCATACTATGCCCAATAAGCGTTGTGGAAAGTTCAGGGTGTGCATGTTGATAAAATTGAATCACTTCGAATACATCGTCCACTAAATGATCAAAGGACACATGATCTCCTAAATAACCATATCTTTGTTTATTTTCTATAGCCGTTCTCCCGTGACCTCTTTGATCATGTACTGTTATGAGATAGCCGTAAGCTTGTAAATAGTCAATGAATTGCGAATAGCGTCCACTATGCTCTGCCAATCCGTGTATTAGATGTACATGCGCTTTTGGGGTATCTGCAGGTTCATGAATTGTACTGTACAACAATGTCCCGTCTCTCATTTCAATCCAATTTACCTTCAATTGACGGCACTTCCTTTCGCCTCTGCAATCGCATTTTTCAACTCATTTGCATGTACGGATTTCTCACTTTCTGTATATTGCAATAGTTTCGCCATATAATCGGTAACTGGTGTAGCAAATGATTCCACAACATGAAGTTGAAAATACAAATCTCCTTTTCGCCGGATAAAGAAATCACTAGGTGATGTGACCATTTCATAATGGATGCCGTACAAGATCTCCGCTCGCAGACTAATCGGCAAGCTATTCTGTTCTGCTGAAATACCGAGTGCAAACTGAAATACTTTGTCGCTATTTCTACCATACAAAGAAGCAATACGAGCTCCTTGCTGTGCGGTCAATCCGTATTGCGGCGCCTTGGCCGCTTGTTCACCGATAAATTGTTGCAATGCAAGATCATCTAAAAAATCACTCCCTGAAACAGGAATATCTTTCGTTTGACACGATGTAACGTGTGCCAACTGCAATTTTTTAGATATCCTATCGACAACAACTTCGCCCATTTGTCGGTATCCTGTCAATTTCCCGCCAGCTATCGTTAGTAGTCCCGGCACAGTTTCCCACACTTCATCTCGTCTAGATATCTCAGAAGGATCCTTGCCTTCTTGCGCTATCAAAGGACGAATCCCAGCCCATGTCGATTCGACAGCACGTCGGTTCAAACGAACATCTGGAAACACTTCATTGACTGCTTCCACGATATAGCTAATGTCTTCTTCCGTCGCGATAGGGTGCTGTTTATCTTTCGAATAAAACGTGTCTGTTGTACCTATATAGGTTTTGCTATCTCTCGGAATAGCGAAAAGCATGCGTCCATCTGCATTATCAAAATAGATCGCTTGCTGCAACGGAAATATCGACTGATCCACCACGATATGAACACCTTTAGAAATATGGAGCTGTTTTTTCTGCTTGCTGTTAACCTTTTGCTGCAGTTCATCCACCCATGGGCCAGACGCGTTGATGACTAAAGATGCTGCTATGGAAAAGTTTTCACCTGTTAATTGATCTCTCACCACAGCGCCAACTACTTGATTTTTTTCAAAATTAAATTGTTCACACTTTACATAGTTAACACAAAGCGCTCCTAATTCAGCCGCTTTCTTCAGCACTTCAATTGTCAAACGCGCATCATCGGTTTGGTATTCCACATAACGTCCGCCACCTAGCAAACGGTCCCGCTTCAACAGCGGTTCCAACGAAAGTGTCTCTTCTTTCGTCAACATTTCACGACGTTCTCCCTGCTTCACGCCTGCCAATAAATCATACGCTAACAGTCCTGCTGAAGTAGAGTATTTACCATAAGTTCCGTCCTTATAGATCGGCAGTAACATGGGCCTTGGCTTCGTAATATTACGTGAATTCCGATAGACAATTTCTCTTTCTCTCCCCGTTTCCGCTACTATTTTGACATCTAATTGTTTCAGATAACGTAATCCGCCATGAATTAATTTTGTAGAACGGCTAGAAGTACCGGCCGCAAAATCTTGCATGTCTACAAGCGCAACAGAAAACCCTCTCGCTGCTGCATCCAATGCGATTCCAGCACCTGTAATTCCTCCTCCTACTACTAACACGTCGAATGAATAGTTCTTCAAAGAATGAATACTGCTTGGTCTTTCAACAGTTGAGAACATCAGATCACTCCTCTCTTCTACACTACATTACCCGTTTAAACATCTTTTCCAATTCATACGTAGTAAAATGAATGAGTACCGGCCGACCATGCGGACATGTATATGGATTTTGACATTTGCCAAGGTCCTCTAACAATCGCTCCATATCCGATTGTGTTAGATAATGATTAGCTTTAATGGAACGTTTACAACTCATGAGAATGGCACTCTCTTCTCTAAGTTTTTCTACGTCCACTTTACGGCTATGCAATACTTGCTCAATCATCTCTTCAATAATTGTACTTGCTTGTCCTTGAGGGAACCATGCAGGATATTCTTTGACCGTATAGGTGGCAGGTCCAAATGCTTCTAAGAAAACACCTACACGTTCTAGCGCTTCTTTGCATTCCTCTATTTTCAATTGCTCATCAGCAGAATAATGAAACACAAGCGGTAATAATAACTGCTGTCGTTCTTCTGCGTTCGCTTGACCTAACTTTTTCGTGAAATACTCATATTTGATACGCTCTTGTGCTGCATGCTGATCAATCAAATAAAAGCCATCTTCATTTTGAGCGACAATATAGGTACCATGCACTTGTCCAACAGGAACGATGTCAGGAAACGTACTAGCATTCTCAATAACTTCAGCGTTAGAAGGCAATTCTATTGGCAACTCTTCCACTTGTTCAAATACAGTGTCAGGAAGTACGCTGTCATTTGTCTTCGGAATATGTTCGTGTCTAGTAAAGTCATGTTCTTGAGACTTGTGAAGTTCTTGCTGAACAGGTTGAACCACCACTTCTTGGCGTCGGATAGATGGGGTCCAAATCGTTTGTTGTTCAGATTCCGTTTTCACTGGTTTCTCTTTTTTCACCGCGTCCGGAATGATAGAAGTTTGTTGTATAGCTTCTCGTATGGCTTCTTTTATTAGCGTTACTAATTCGCCTTCTTTGCTAATCCGAATATGACGCTTTGCGGGATGGACGTTTACATCTGTTAATATTGGATCTGCTGTTATATTGATGACCGCTATTGGAAAACGCCCAATCGGCAAATACGTATGCATTCCATCAAGAGCCGCCTGTGTGCCGGGATAACTTTTAATCCATCTACCATTCACTAGGAGGGAAATATAATTCTTTGATGCTCTAGTCATTTCAGGTAGCGTAATAAATCCATTGACACGAAAATCAGCATCTTCTTTTTGAAATGGAATCATCTTACGAGCTACCGATATCCCATAAATATCTGACAATACTCTAAGTAAATCTCCTGACCCAGTCGTTTTAAGAATTTGATGTTGATCATGAGTTAACGTGAATGCGATATCGGGATGGCTTAAGGCAAGCCGATTTAGCAAATCAATCGTATGTCCTAGTTCAGTCTGAATCGTCTTCATATATTTCAAACGTGCTGGTGTATTGAAAAACAGTTGCTGGACCAAGAAATCTGTTCCTTTTCGCAATGCTCCCGCCTCGTGTTTTTGCAATTTACCGCCTTCTATTTCAACCACTGTACCTTGTTCTTCACCATCAGAGGTCCATAAAGTGACTTTTGACACTGCCGCGATACTGGCCAGTGCCTCGCCACGGAACCCTAACGTGCGAATGCGAAATAAATCATGTTCATTGGAAATCTTACTCGTCGCGTGACGTTCAAAACATCGAATCGCGTCTGTATCAGACATCCCATTGCCATTATCTGTTACACGAATAGAAGTTAGACCTGCCTCTTCCAGAGACACTTCAATCCGGGTACTTTGTGCATCTATCGAATTTTCCACTAATTCCTTGACGATGGAAGCTGGACGTTCTACTACTTCTCCCGCAGCAATTTTATTGGCTAACGTATCTTCCATGATTTGAATATGATTCATTCGATTCAACCTTTCATTTGAGTAGCTACTCGCTCTTTCCAATCAACGAGTTTTTGCATCGCTTGCATCGGTGTCATGTTCAACACGTCTGTAGCTTGGATTTCATCTAGAAGTTTCTGCTGTTCCGTTGAAATCTTTGGCTCGTTGAAAGTATCAAATAATGCTAGTTGCTCCGACACATGTGTGGATTCACTAGCTACACTATCTTGTTCAAATCGATGCAACAACTTCTTAGCTCGCTCAACCAATCCCGATGGAAGACCCGCGAGTTCCGCTACGTGGATTCCATAACTTCGATCGGCAGCCCCAGGCAGTACTTTGTGTAAGAACACCACTTTTCCATGTTGTTCTTTTGCTGCTACATGAACATTTACTAAACGAGCGAGAACATCTTCTAACTTCGTTAATTCATGATAATGAGTAGAAAATAGAGTATTCGCTTCAATCTGATCATGAATATGCTCCATCATCGCTTGCGCTAGCGCCATTCCATCATAGGTAGATGTCCCTCTTCCAATTTCATCAAACAATAATAGACTACGTGAAGTTGCATGCATAAGCGCATACTGTGATTCCATCATTTCCATCATAAACGTACTTTGACCTGACGCGACATCATCAGCTGCCCCAATTCGGGTAAATATTTGATCCGTAATAGGTAAGACAGCTTTTTCACAAGGAACAAAACAACCAATTTGTGCCATCACTACGGTTAACGCAACCTGTCTCATATAGGTACTTTTTCCCGACATATTCGGACCGGTGATCAGCAGCATATTACTATCGGCAGCAAGTGTACAAGAATTTGGGATATAAAGAGAATGATTCATCATTTTTTCTACGACGGGATGTCGACCATTTTTTATATCCAACGCACGACCATCATGAAACTCAGGTCTAACATAATGATTTTTTTCAGATACTTCCGCAAATGCGCGTAACACATCCAACTCACTAATAACCGAAGCCAGCTGCTGTATTCGCTGTACATCCTTTTTCACTTGTTCCCGAATTTCCAAGAATAATTCCGACTCTAATGATTGGCCATCTGCTTCCGCATTCAAGATTAATTCTTCTTTCTCTTTCAACTCTGTCGTTATGTATCGCTCTGCATTTGCAAGAGTCTGTTTTCGCTCGTATCGTGTCAAATCCGCCAAATGAATATTAGATTTCGTAATCTCGATGAAATATCCGAATATTCGGTTATACCCGATTTTCAGCGTTTTAATCCCTGTCGCTTGCCGTTCTTTTTGTTCGAGTTGAGCTAACCAGTTCTTTCCATTCCGTGAAGCATCACGCAATTGATCGAGCTTTTCATTGTACCCATCTTTAATGAGGCCACCTTCTTTACTGGATAAAGGAGGATTTTCCGCAATAGCTTCAGTCAGTAAACGATACGTCTCTTCACATGGATCCATCTGATCGGCAAACCGTTGAAGCATGGGTCGTTTGGATTCATTCAATACTTTTTTCAATTTAGGAATATGGGTCAATGAGTTCCGGAGCTGTGCTAAATCACGTGCACTTGCACTGCCCATTGAAATTCTTCCGGCAAGACGTTCCAAATCATATACATCGTTCAATTCTTCTGCCAGTTCTTCACGTAAGAAAAACTCATCCACTAAATTGCTCACTGTTTCCAATCTATCTTCAATCGCCTGACGTTGTGCTAACGGCTGATGTATCCACATTTTAAGTTTTCTCGCACCCATCGCAGTGATCGTTTCATCTAACACCCAAAATAACGTACCCTCTTTCTTGCCTGATCGGATCGTCTGCACGAGTTCTAAATTTCGCATTGAGTTGGCATCAATAGATAATTTGGCACCTTTTTCAATATAAACGAACGGACGTATATGACCGAACACCATTTTTTGCATACGCATTAAATAGGAATGGAGTTTGCGGCAAGCTTCTTGTAATTCATTTGGAAGATGTTCGTATGTTTCTCGGCCAATGGTCTCCGGACAGTCCGTATCTTCAATAGAAAGCATAATAGATCGGCTTTCGAACATCTCATGCAATGCTACATGCATTTGATGATCCACAACTATTTCTTTCATACGTAGAGATTCGATTTCTGCCAGTACTGAACGTTCGGTTCCTTCGATCAATTCCACTTTGCCTTCCCCTGTACCTACGTCCAGATAAGCCAAAGCAAAACGATGATTTCCTAAGCTATCAATCGCTCCAATGAAGTGATTTGCTTCGACATCTATTGTTTTCCCTTCCGTCAACGTACCTGGTGTAATTACCTTCACTACTTCACGTTTCACAATACCTTTGACGGATTTAGGGTCTTCCATTTGTTCGCAAATTGCCACTTTATGGCCTTTTTGAATCAGCGTTTCAATATAACCTGTAGCAGAATGATAAGGAATTCCGCACATTGGAATTCGGTCTTTTGATCCGGCGTCTCTACTAGTTAATGTGATCTCTAAAATGGAAGAAGCATTCAATGCATCTTCGAAAAACATTTCATAAAAATCGCCTAGTCGAAAAAACAAAAAAGCATCTGTGTATTGTTCTTTAATTTGTAAATATTGTTTCATCATCGGTGTATGTTTAGACATGTAGAACCCTCTTTTATTCAATCATTTTCTTTTCATTATATCAAACCTCCCACAAGTTAACGAATCAAAAGGGACCCCCTCCCTGAAGAATCCCCTACTTTCCCGATCAAAGGCAAAATTAAAAAGCCGGTAAAAATACCGGCTTCAGTTTGTAGACAAACTAATCCTATTTAAAAATGTAGGCTTTCTGTTTTTTTCAGATAGATAAGCTACTTACTAGAATCAATGAAATACGCTAGTTGATCGTAGTGGAAGGCGGCGACTCCTGCGGGAATAGCATGAGCTGAAGACCCCGCAGGAGCGTAGCGACGAGGTGGCTGAAGCCATGCCCGCGGAACGCGTCCGCCTGGAATGTAGATCAACGGTCTTCTTCCCACTTACTTTTCTTTTGTCTACAGTCTGAAGCCGGTAAAAATACCGGCTTTTAAAATGGTGAATCTCTTCGTTGCGATGGATGAGGAGAGTGCTCGTTCTTATGTGGCTCTTTTGCTTTTTTCTCTTCCATCACAATCGAGGAAGATTCCACTGCAGACATTGGCCATTCTTCATCATATGGATGTGGATGGATCGTGACAGATACTTTTGTCTCTCCTACCATTTCTACTAATAATTCTCTTTCAATCGAGATACTGAAATGCTGACCACATTCCGAAATGCTCGCTTCTGTACAATTTGGGTGTTGCAATACTGTAACAATAGTCTCTTCTTGTTTGGATGTTGGCTCATCACGGTAATGAAGAGCGATCTTATCTTTGTATGGAACAGACTCAGTAAAGACAGATGTTTTAGAATGATCATGATGGGAGTACCAAACATTCACATCAAAACTCCCTGTCACTTCCACATAGGCTCCCACTTTCTTCGCTTGGTGCGTGTGGTTAATCACCCAGCAACCCAAAATGCTGGAAGGGCGGTTTGGCGGCTTTAACGTTACAGTGGAATCTGATCGGTGCTTCCCTTTGGCAATAACAGCTTTCGTCACAATTTGTCGTAGATTTTTCAGTTTTCTTCCTCCTTCTTAGGCTTCTATCCATCCTATGCAACAGCAGCCCAGAAAGTGAAAAAAATCGGCAAGGAATTTTTCCTTTGCCGATTATTTTTTATGAAAGAGACTTACGTGCAGTGTTTTCAACGTACGATCCTGTTTCACCACGAAGAACATCGCCGCCAGTTGATTCGATGATTTCGTCCGTTACACTGTTCGCAATGGTATTAGAAACGAGTTGAAGTAAATTATTTACTTCATCTTGAGACTGTTTAAATTCTTGTACCAAAGGAATTTCATCAATCTCTCCTTGCACTTGTTCGATTTTCTTCTCGATTGCTTTTAGCGCTCGCTCTTTTTCATAGTGTTGAAAATTCACTGCTTGTGTTTGAAGGGATTTCAAACTTGCAATTTTCTCACGTACTTTTTGATTTTCGTTAATTTGTGCTTCCGCGCGCTTATAAAATTCTACTTCTTCCGTGTTAGCCAGCATATGTGCTAAATCACGAGCTTTTGCTATGATCTCATCTTTTGTGTATAATTTCTCCATTATGCCATCACCTTTTCCTCTTTAACTACTCCAATGAATTCTCCATCGAGTGACCAAGTTTTCGCTTCTTTGATCCGAACTTCCACAATTTCACCGATCACTGATTTTGGCGCTCTGAAATTCACTAGTTTACTTTTTTCTGTGTAGCCAGAAAGAACTTCTGGGTTCTTTTTACTTTCTCCTTCGACCAGTACTTTCACAACTTTCCCTTTGTAAGGTTTCATTGCTTCAGCAGACATATCATTCACTAGTTTATTTAACCGCTGCAATCTTTCTTTCTTCACTTCCATCGGTACATTATCGCTCATTTTCGCAGCCGGGGTTCCTTCACGTGGCGAATAAATATATGTGAACGCAAGCTCAAAACCTACTTCACGGTAAAGGGACATCGTTTCCTCAAATTGTTCATCTGTTTCATTCGGAAAACCTACGATGATGTCCGTTGTGAGCGAGACATTTGGAATGGCTTTTCTAATTTTATCTACTAGCTCCAAATAACTTTCGCGTGTATATTTTCTAGCCATGATCTTCAGCATGTCACTAGAACCCGATTGAACAGGTAAATGAATGTGATCGACCAAATTCCCACCTTTTGCAAGAACTTCAATTAAGTGATCATCGAAATCACGCGGATGGCTCGTCGTAAATCGAATTCTTGGAATATCGATCATACGAAGATCATCCATCAAATCGCCCAAACGATACGTGATGTCCTCGAAGTCTTTTCCGTACGCATTGACATTTTGACCAAGCAACGTGATCTCTTTATATCCTTCTGCTGCCAGCTGTCGGACTTCTTGAATAATGTCCTCCGGTCTACGGCTACGTTCTTTACCACGTGTATAAGGCACAATGCAGTACGTACAAAACTTATCACAGCCATACATGATGTTAACCCATGCCTTGATTTTGCCATGACGGACTTTCGGTAAGTTCTCAATTACATCGCCTTCTTTTGACCACACTTCAATAACCATCTCTTTTGACATATAGGCTTCCTGCAAAATATGTGGTAAGCGATGGATGTTGTGGGTACCAAAGATCATGTCTACTTGATCATAGGTTTGTAAAATCTTATTGACAACCGACTCTTCTTGAGACATACAGCCGCAAACACCAATCAATAAATCGGGACGTTCTAGTTTTAGCGGCTTCAAATGGCCAAGTTCTCCGAATACCTTGTTTTCGGCGTTTTCACGGATTGCACAGGTGTTGAGTAAAATCACGTCTGCATCTTTTACGGTATCCGTTGGTTCATATCCTAGCGCCATGAAAATACCTGCCATGACTTCTGTATCGTGTTCATTCATTTGACAGCCATACGTGCGAATATAAAATTTCCTACCTTGTCCCATACCTTGAAAACGTTGCTCTATCTGAAAATTATCATGATATTCGACTTCTTCTTTCCCGCGTTTTTTTGCGTCTTTCAGTGAAGGTGCACTATAGACAGACTCAAAATATTTACTATAATCTTTTTCAGTTGTATTGGCTGATGGTGCATTTTCTGTTACGAGTCCAGCTTGCAAGCGCTGTTCTTCATTCATTGCAGTAGCCCCTTTCTATTACTTATCGGGAAATAAGCATACATGATGTTATTATACTGAACTTTTGTTAGATATGACAGCAAAGGGCAAAATTGTTGCTTGTTTGTCATGAAAAAAAGACCACGGCATGTAGCTCCGTGATCTTTCAATGCTTGCTTCATGTACTAGGATTTACGCTCCAGGCAGATACTTTACACGAAAGTCTACCACCCGTTCAATCCCTAGAACAAAACTGATCTAATTTTTAGATGTAAAAGCTATCTTTCACACAAAATCACTGTTAACGACTCTTTTTTTCAACGAGGAGCTTGAGAGCAGTCCGCCCTTCCCCATTAATTTCAATATCAGTAAAAGCTGGAGCACAAACTAGATCCCCGCCACTTGGTGCTACAAATCCTCTAGCAATTGCAACTGCTTTGACTGCTTGATTTAATGCGCCTGCTCCGACTGCCTGGATTTCTGCATAACCCTGTTCACGAATCACCGCAACTAATGCACCTGCTACGGAGTTTGGATTCGATCTGGAAGATACTTTCAAGGGACTCACGATATTTCCTCCTTATTTTGCAATGTCTATGGAAAGAGTGTATTCCATAAGTCATCCTATGATAGGTAAAGAGGTTTTAGACACTATTCAGATCAGTTTGTAAAAGGATGATCTTCGTTAATTCTAATCCGTTCAATTGATAAGGCTTTTCCCGTCGTATCATCCAGTTCTACGAACATACCATTGAGCTGAGATCTTCCTTTTTTCGGCACTTCAAACCGAGTAGGTAGATTTGTGTAGAATCGATAAAGCACATCTTCTTTTTTCATTCCGAGTATTTCATCGTATGGCCCCGTCATCCCGGCATCTGTCAAATAAGCCGTACCACCTGGAAGGATTCGATCATCTGCTGTTTGCACATGCGTATGTGTGCCAACTACTACTGATGCTCTGCCATCGAAATGCCAACCCATAGCGATTTTCTCACTAGTAGCTTCCGCATGAAAGTCAACAAAAACAAGAGGTGAAATATTTTTAGCTTCTTCTATCAACTCATCCCCTTTTGCAAATGGATCATCATGTGGAGGTAAGAATGTCCGGCCGTGCAGATTAATAACCGAGAGAGTTACACCATTTTTAGTAATCGTTGTCATGCCTTTTCCAGGCGCTTGATCGGAGAAGTTAGCAGGGCGTATTAAATAATCAACGTCATCAATAAAGTCAAAAATTTCTTTTTGATCCCATGTGTGATTACCCATGGTAATGACATCCACACCTGCGTGTAATAAATCCTGATAAATCGCTTTTGTAATTCCTCTCCCCGAAGCAGCATTTTCCCCATTCGCAATAATTACGTCAGCTTGGTATTTCCTTTTCAGACGCGGTAAATAATCTATCACCATTTCTCGCCCCATCGACCCTACGATATCTCCAATAAATAGTACTCTCATCAAAAAACTCCTTTTCTTAAATCAATTACGTTCAGACCTCCAAGCAAACCGGAAGATTTCCTTTGAAAACCTTTGGCATCCACAGGAGACTTTGTCTGGATTCATTAGGCACCCGAGCTCCAACTGAACCCAGATAAAAACAGCTTCCAAAACGAACCGGAAGCTGTTTTATTACTTGTCTTTATTTAGCATACTCCACTGCACGGGTCTCCCGAATGACCGTCACTTTAATATGCCCTGGATAGTTCAATTCTTCTTCTATCTGTTTTCGAATATCTCGTGCTAAACGATGTGCCGTAATATCATCAATCTGCTCCGGTCGTACTATAATTCGTACTTCGCGTCCCGCTTGGATAGCAAATGACTTTTCAACGCCTTCGTATGATTCAGAGATTTCCTCAAGTTTTTGCAAACGTTTAATATAATTCTCCAATGTCTCACTTCGCGCACCTGGTCTTGCAGCGGAAAGTGCATCTGCTGCTGCGACTAGTACTGCAATGACAGACGTCGCTTCTTCGTCACCATGGTGAGAAGCAATACTGTTGATGACCACCGGATGTTCTTTATATTTCGTTGCCAATTCAACACCAATCTGAACATGACTTCCTTCTACTTCATGATCGATTGCTTTACCGATATCATGCAGCAAGCCTGCTCGTCTAGCTAGTGTCACGTCTTCACCCAACTCCGCTGCCAGTAAGCCTGATAAATAAGCCACTTCGATAGAGTGTTTCAACACGTTTTGTCCATAACTTGTACGGAAATGCAAACGACCTAGAATTTTGATCAGATCCGGATGTAAATTGTGAACACCTACATCAAAAGTAGTTTGTTCACCTTTTTCTCGGATCAGCTCGTCCACTTCTCTTCTAGACTTGTCCACCATTTCTTCAATACGTGCAGGATGTATTCTTCCATCCTGTACAAGTTTCTCAAGCGCTAATCTAGCAGTTTCTCTTCGTATTGGATCAAAACCTGATAAGATAACCGCTTCCGGTGTGTCATCAATGATTAAATCGATACCCGTCAACGTCTCAAGTGTACGAATATTACGCCCTTCTCGACCAATAATACGACCTTTCATTTCGTCATTTGGTAAATTGACGACAGAAACTGTAGTTTCTGCAACATGATCAGCTGCAAACCGTTGTAATGCAAGTGACAAAATCTCGCGTGCTTTCCGCTCAGACTCTTCTTTTGCACGTTGTTCCGATTCTTTGGTCATGACCGCAATATCAGTGGATAGCTCGTCTTCTACGTCTTCCAATATGATGCGTTTCGCTTCATCTCTTGTCAGAGAAGAAATTCTTTCTAGCTCTGTCTTCTGAGCGGTAACGAGTTCTTCCGCTTTGCGTTCCATCCGTTCAATATGCTGTTGTCTTTCTAAAAGCGCATCTTCTTTGCGCTCTAGACTTGCTTCTCTTTTATTGAGCGCATCGTCCTTGCGATCAAGATTTTCTTCCCGTTGCAAAAGACGGTTTTCTTGTTTCTGCAATTCCGTCCTTCTCTCACGGACTTCTGTCTCCGCTTCAATTCGTAGTTCGTGAGTTTCATCTTTCGCTTCTAATAGTGCCTCTTTCTTTACTGACTCCGCTTCACGCTTCGCCTCTTCGACGATTTGATTCGCCGTTTGCTTGGCACCAGTCACTTTTGAATCATTCACATTTTTCAATATAAAAAAGCTAACAACTGCACCGACGATGAGACTTAGCAAAACGGAGATGAGTATTTCAACACCCATTGAGGTCACCTCCTCCTGCTTATTCTTTTCTTTTCAGTCGGCTCGTATAATTAATTTTGCCAAGGCGGATGTACTCCACATTTTCATTTTTAACGGGCAAGCCCGGTAATGTCCCTAGTATTTGTGAATACGCCTGAGGCTCTAACTTAATCCAACGGAAGGGCATGTAGATCCTCCCTGCTGTTTCGGGACTGTTTGGCATTCATTTTTCTACTTAAAAGATGAGTAAAGTGTTTGCTGAATTAAGTTAAAATCAACATACTGCCAAAAAAACAATTCATTGGTTTGATCAATGTAAGGCATATATAGTACGCCACTTTAATTGTATAGTTGTATTTTTATTGTGTCAAGGAATGACGAATGAAAATCGCATATAAAAAGTCCGCCAGAAAAGATGGCGGACTGAGCTTACGAATTTATTTTTCATCAGGAATTAATAGCAATTCTTCTAGCTCGTCTTCTTCCTCATGAGCTGCAATTACATAATTGGTATTATCCAAGCCGTATGTTTCACGGATTTTACCAGCTATTTCTGAACGCATTTCTTTATTTTCCTTTAAGAATTGTTTCGCGTTTTCTCGCCCTTGTCCTAAACGCTCTCCTTCATAAGAGTACCATGCACCGCTTTTTTGGACTACTTCCAATTCTGCACCCAGGTCAAGAATTTCTCCTTCTTTCGAAATTCCTTCTCCATACATAATATCTACTTCTGCTGTCCGGAAAGGAGGAGCGACTTTATTTTTTACTACACGGATTCTTGTCTTATTCCCCATAATATCGTTTCCTTGCTTAATCGCTTCTCCTCTACGAACTTCAAGTCGTACAGAAGAATAGAATTTAAGCGCTCTACCACCAGGTGTAACTTCGGGATTACCGAACATGACACCCACTTTTTCACGAATTTGGTTGATGAATACTGCGATCGTGTTGGACTTATTGATCGCACCAGAAAGTTTACGTAAAGCTTGGGACATCAAACGAGCCTGCAATCCGACATGCGCGTCTCCCATTTCTCCTTCAATTTCAGCTTTTGGTACTAATGCAGCTACAGAGTCTACTACGATAATATCAACTGCGCCGCTACGCACTAGTGCTTCCGCTATTTCCAATGCCTGCTCTCCTGTGTCAGGTTGAGACAAAAGCAATTCATCAATGTTGACACCAAGCTTTTGGGCGTACACAGGATCTAATGCATGCTCCGCGTCAATAAAGGCTGCTTGCCCTCCGTTTGCTTGAACTTCCGCGATAGCGTGCAGCGCTACTGTCGTTTTACCCGAACTTTCTGGTCCATATACTTCAATTACTCGACCACGCGGATATCCGCCAATCCCGAGGGCTGCATCCAATGCTAACGAACCTGAAGAAGATGTAGCAATTTGAAGATCTGTTTTTTCTCCAAGTTTCATTACAGAACCTTTACCAAATTGCTTTTCTATTTGTTTTAATGCCATATCTAAAGCCGCTTTACGATCGCTCAATTAAAATTCCTCCTCAACTCTTTTTCTATTTCTATTATACCTTTTCCCATTGAATTACACAACAAATAAACGAACGGGTATTCGATAATTTAAACGTTAAAAATGAAAATTAGTCGGTTAATAAGGAGTAAAATTAATTTATACTATCGAAATCAGCATCAAAAATCAATATTTCAATTCTTTTTTCTCTTTCATTTTCCGAATTAAATAATGCAATGCAAACTGCACCGAGCGTTTGCGATTTGAATTGCGTGTACCTGATAATTGCAACTTATAAGAAGCAGTCTTCATGCCTTCTGCTGCTATACCAATCCATACGGTACCAGGCGGCTCACCATCGTGTGACTCAGGACCAGCTGCACCTGTTAACCCAACACCAAATGTAGTAGCAAAACGTTCCTTAACACTTTCCGCTAGAGCTTCTGCACATTCCGCACTCACGATTCCATGATACTCTAATAAAGATGGTAAAATTCCAAGCTGTTCTATTTTCATTTCTTTATTATAAACAACGACTCCACCCTTTAGTGCATTACCAATTCCAGGCTCTGACCCAAGCTCTGCCATGAACATCCCTGAAGTTAAGCTTTCTGCAGCGGAAATAGACCAATCATTTTGCAGTAGCAGTTCAGTAGTTTTTGAAGCCAATGTATCATTATCGACTCCATAAATATACTCACCCACAACGGAACGAATCTCTTGTTCAACAGGCAGTATTAACTGTTGCGCTTCTTCTTCGGACTTAGCTTTTGCGGTCATACGCAATATTACTGCACCTGGAGAAGCTAACGGAGCAATTGTAGGGTTTGTTTGTTTTTCAAGTATGGTTTGGATTCGATATTCTAGTTCCGATTCACCTATACCCTGAAATTTTAAAACTTTAGATGAGATAATGTCTTGCTTACCAAACACACCCAATAAATAAGGAATAGCTTCATTTTCAAACATTGGCTCCAGTTCATGAGGTGGCCCTGGCAATAGAAGGTATTGCACACCATCTTTTTCAATTGCCATCCCCGGCGCCATCCCATGCCGATTCGGCAATACTTTCGCACCTTCTAAGACGAGAGCTTGCTTTTTATTATTTTCCGTCATGTCTTTTCCGACTCGTATAAAATACTGCTGAATCGTCTCTAAGGCTTCGCTATCTGAAACAAGGCCACAACCTAATTGTCGTGCGATCGTTTCTTTTGTCAAATCATCTTTTGTAGGTCCTAACCCACCACTAAATATTAGAATATCAGCTCTTTGCTGAGCCAATTGAATAGCTTGTGCAAGACGATCTGGATTATCTCCTACCACTGTATGATAATAAACATCGATGCCTGCCTCCGCCAATCTAGCAGAGATAAATTTTGCATTCGTATTGGTGATTTGACCTAATAAAAGCTCCGACCCCACTGCAATGATTTCCGCTTTCATGAATAGATTCCACTCCTCACATTGACTCGACTAAAACTTTCCGATTCTTGATGAAATAGTCTACCCCTGACCAGATAGTAAATAATAGTGCGATATAAAGCATGATCGTGCCGAAAGGAATACCGATCGATTCAAAGAAAATATTGTGTAATAGAAGGAAAGAAATGGCCAACAACTGTGTTACAGTTTTTATTTTACCTAGCTGATTGGCTGCCACCACTTCTCCTCCACCTGCTAAAATCAAGCGGAGACCTGTCACTGCAAATTCACGGCTTATAATAATAATCACGACCCATGCAGGTGCTACCCCCATCTCAACAAGCAAAATAAATGCAGCCGAAACGAGTAATTTATCTGCCAGTGGATCTAAAAATTTCCCCATATTGGTCACTAAATTGTTTTTTCTTGCTAAGTAGCCGTCCAGCCAATCTGTTGTAGATGCCACAATGAAAATTATGGCACCGACAAGATGTTCAATCGGCATTTCAACGCCACCAATTTTAATAATACCCCATCCAAAATCTACTACCATGAACACGATGAAAATCGGAATCATCAATACCCTTGATAATGTGATTTTATTAGGCAAATTCATAATACTTCCACCTTTCTTGCTACCGCTTTATTATTTCTTATGAATGACAAAATAGTCATCCCTTGAGATGACTATTTTACTACGGTTTTTGAATAATGATATTTTGTGTTAGAAGTTCATTTGGATAGTCTAACGGCTGATCATTGACAAGAATTTCTGTAGAATTTGTCCGCCCTACTCGTATACGCACACTAGTGACGTCAGTAGCATCGATCTCCACAGTCTCGCCTGCTGTCATAATTCTACCTCCAGGTTGAGGCATTCTTTCGACACCTTGCTGATCAGTAACGGAAATCCAAGAATCCCCAGATGTCTTAATGACAAGTTTCAATTGTTCAGCATCGGATAGCGTAAACGTCGATGTTTCTCCCGCACTGGATTGTAATTCCAGTTGTTGAACAATTTCTTCGTCAATTGGTTCTTCAGTATCTGGTTCTGGTTGTTCTTCTGCTGAACCATCTTCACCGTCAGCGGGCTTTTCAATATCTGGCTGTTCTTTTGGTTGTTCGATGACAGGTACATTTTGTGTCGGTTGTTCTTTTCCTCCAGGAGTATCCGAAGCTTTTTCCCTAAATAAGATATACACAATGACAATAATCATCACAATAAATAAAGCCACAATAATTTTGGGCATTATTTCTTTTAATTTACTGTTAGTTTTCAGACCTGAACTGCGTTGAAGTGTTGTCGGTGCAACCACCTCACGCTCTTCATCAGGAGCTTCCCGGGACTCTTCTTTATAGAGAGCCAGCATCTCATCTGCATCCAAATCAACTGCTTCAGCATATTGTTTGATGAAGGCGCGTATATAGAACGCACCGGGCATCGTACTGTAATCTTCATTTTCAATACCCGAAAGGTAACGCTTCTGGATTTTTGTAATGCCTTGTAAATCATCCAACGTATAACCTTTCGCGACTCTCGCTTCTTTTAAGCGAGCACCTAATCCAGTCAATTTTAACACCTACCTAATTAATCAAAATCATTTCTGTCACTTATATAAGTGAAGGACTTCTACTAAATTCAACTCCATTACACTTCGATGTAACTACGTCTAGGTTTTTTTGAGTTCACTCGAAAAGCACTTCTTAAAATCTGAGATATCTACCGGAGCTTTCACTGAATTTAGTTAAACATATCAAAACCGCCCATTGAACCACGATCAGACATCTGGTCGTTCTTCTCCAGAATTTCGTATGTAATTTCCTGATCTACATTTGATCGCAATTCAATAATAATGTCAAAATCATCAATGGTGTATTCAGATTGCTTCACGAACATATCAGGGTGTTCAACCACTTTAATCGTAGGTAAACTCATCACTTCACGAACTAGTTGCATATGCCGCTCGTCTGAAGATTTTCGAGTCACAATACCATCCAGAATAAAAATATTGTCGTTAGAAAATTCGTCTCCCATCATACTAGTACGCACCGTTTGCTTAATCATTGTGGATGATAGAAAAACCCATTTTTTATTAGCACAAACACTAGCAGCAACAACCGATTCCGTTTTACCAACTCTCGGCATCCCTCGCACGCCTATTAGCTTGTGTCCTTCTTGTTTGAAGATCTCCGCTAAAAAGTCTACTAGGATTCCGAGTTCGCTTCGAATGAACTGAAATGTTTTACGATCATCCGTGCCACGTTGAATATAATGACCGTGGCGCACTGCCAATACATCCCTCAGTTTAGGCTCTCTAATCTTATGAATTACAATCGTATCCATAGTAGAAGCAATTAATTCAAAACGTTTGATTTGCTGATCATGATCTGTTTGCACAAGCATACCGCGATATCTTCCATCTACACCATTGATTGTGACAATATCTACTCGTAACATGCCGAGCAGGGATGCAATATCTCCAAGCAAGCCGGGCCGATTGACTTGAATCTCATATTCGACATACCATTCTCCCATTCGACACACTCCTTCATTTGACTTCTTTATATAGGACGCATAAGTCTACACTTAGTTCTATAATAACGGATAGCCAGAGTGAAGAAAAGAAAAAAAGAAAAGGACTTCAATAACCGTCCTTTTCTCATAGAATCACATATACCAACCACCATTGATCTTAACTATTTCCCCAGTCATGTAATCTGCCTTGCCACTAAGCATAAATTCGACCATATTTGCTATTTCTTGCGGTGTACCAACAGATAATAGGGGAATTTGTTCTAGGACCATCTGACGTTCTTCCAAAGAAAATTCTTGATTCATTCGTGTGTCTATCCATCCCGGTGCAATCGCATTGACCCGCACGCCTGAATAGGCTGCCTCCTTGGCATATGCTTTCACAAACGCATGTTGTGCGCCTTTTACTGCTGAATACATGACTTCTCCAGCTGCCCCTGTACTCCCCCATATGGAACCAATAAATAAAACATAAGAGACAGGATATTTACGCAGCTTTGAAGACAATATTGCAATGAGACGAGCTGGATTCTGCATATGAACCCGCCACAGCTCTGCCATTTCCAACTCTGTTGTATCAGACAATAACGAAACGACAGCTTGCCCATTAGCAACCACAATGGCTTGTACGCTTTGAATTTTCGAAGCTAACTCTGTTGCGGCCTGCTCCACTCTAAAGTCAGCTTGAACACTGTAAAACTCAAGATGTGGATATTCTTCTTGCAAACGTTTCAGTAATAACTCCACCTGTTGCCTATTGGAATTGTAATGTAAATAAAGAGACCATCCTGCTGCTGCTAACTGTTGACAAATCGCTTCTCCAATTCCACCTGAAGCTCCCAAAACAAGTGCAAAGCGAGACGGCATCATTGTGCATCTACAGGCGGCAGCACTTTAAATATTGAATAACTACTATCATCAGAAAATGTTGAAAATGCTTGCTTTAATTTTTCCATTGATAACTTTTCCAATGTAGGCACCACATTAAATAAATTCATTTCATTAAATTCATAGCGGGTATATTGGTTTGCAATAAACTCTATAGAATTCAGTGAACGCATAAACTGACCGATTTTCTTTCTTCTCATTCTTTCCAAGTCTTCCTCTTTTACAGGCCAGTTTTCTTTCGCTTCTTTAATCGTTTGTTGGATTAACTTCTCTAACTTCTCAGGCTCTTCTGTATCTGATCCAATCATAGCAAATCCATACCCATCTTCTAGTGAAAATTCGTATGAAAACGACTCATCAATAAAGCCCTCTTCATACGCCTTCTCATAAAATGGAGAAGTACGCCCAAACAGACTATCCAGTACTAGATTAGCGGATAGCTCTGTCTCTAATAGATCCTGCCCTTGAAGAGCTGTAGCCGTGCATTTCATACCGATATTAAGTTTCGGCTTTGAAACATCCATAGTCAATGTTCGATCTGGAATTGCTACGGCTTTTGATTCAGTTGGAAACTGACGTTCAATTGCTTCCGGCTGATCAAATGATTTTTTCGATTGATTTTCTTTAACGAAAGCCATCATTTCTTCAGGATTCACTGCACCCACAATGAACAGCAGCATATTGGACGGATGATAGAACGTTTCATAACAAGTATATAAGTGCTCTGCCGTTATATCTTGAATAGACTCTACCGTACCAGCTATGTCAATTTTCACTGGATGATTTTCGTAGAGATTTTCTATTGTTCCAAAGTATAGGCGCCAATCAGGTTGGTCGTCATACATCGTTATTTCCTGGGCAATAATCCCTTTCTCCTTATCCACGGTCTGCTTAGTGAAATAAGGGTCTTGCACAAAATCCAATAGTACTTCTGTATTTTCTTTTATTTTATTCGTAGCTGAAAATAAATAGGCAGTTCTTCCAAATGTTGTATACGCATTCGCGGATGCTCCGTTTAAACTAAATTTCTGGAACACATCACCATCTTCTTTTTCGAACATTTTATGCTCTAGAAAATGAGCAATTCCATCTGGTACTGTAATGAATTCGTTTTTCCCATGAGGTTTAAATGTTCTATCGATTGATCCGTATTTTGTCGTGAATGTCACAAATGTTTTGGAGTAACCACGTTTCGGTAAAATGACTACTTTCAAACCATTATCTAAAGTTTCCGTATAAATTGTTTCTTGTAGTTCTTTGAATATGACTTCTTTCATTTAGAATCACCTTCCTTACCTGATAACAGATAAACAACTTCTAACTGTATCGTCTTAGCCATCTCTTTCACATCTTCCAATGACACAGATTGCCATTTGCTTATTAGTCCTTCTGCAGTGAAATTCTCGTCCAACTCTTTATATTGATCGTAAATATCAATTTGACTACGTGCAGAATCGTTGGCACTACGGATACTATTTTCAAGTAAGGCCACTGTCTGATCTAATTCTAATTCTGTAATTTCACCTTGTTGCAATGCCTTTAATTGTTCAACAATTAATTGAACAGCTTTCTCTTCCAACTCCGCGTCAATACCTGCCGTCACATAGACAATGCCATAATGAGACGCAAACGCACTATTTGCGTAGTAAGCCATACTTTCCTTCTCACGCACATTCATAAACAATTTACTATGGGCAAACCCTCCAAATATTCCATTGGTCACTTGCATTTTATTATAATCTGGATGACCAAATTTCACAGGTGTACTGAAGCCCAAATGTAGCTTTCCTTGCTTCATGTCTTGTTGCTCTCTAACCTTTTTTACAGATTCTGTGGACTGAGTATTTTCTGATTCGGTCTGTTTAAGAAGTGCTCGTGCATTAAAAGGTAAAAACTCTTTGATTTGATGGATAATTTCTTGCTCATCTACATCACCCACCACGTAAATATCGATCAAGTCATTGTGAATCATCTCTTTATACGTTTGAAATAGAGTTTCACTAGTGATGGATGAAACTGCTTGTTCTGTCCCATAAGCAGAAATCGAAGCTGGCTGATCCGGTCGCATAATCTCAAGCATACGCTTTTGAGCGAATCTCGTCTTGTCATCATAAACTGAACGGATACGATCACGTACTGTTCGTTTTTCTCTTTCTACGACAGCTTTGTCAAATGAACCATTTACAACTTTCGGTTCAAACACAACGGCTCTAATTAATTGCCAAAGCTTTTTAAAAATATCTTCCCCTTCAAAATACTCATCATTTACACTTTCTGCAAATAACGAAACAATATGCTGAGAGCTTCTTTTCGAAACATCTGTGTACAGCACGGTACCATATAGCTCATCCAAAGCTTTTCGCATCGCACTTTGAGTAGGTAACTGACTGTTCGATTCCTCCAGCACATTCGCGAGAACCGTCCGTTCCGAAGCAGTATTTTGATCTAATGGCGCCTTCCACTTAATCGTGACATTCACTGTTTTAAATTGTTCAGTCTTACGTATATACAAATTAACTCCATCTTGTAACTTGGTTTTATTGAACATACAAACACCTCTCGTTTACCTTATTATATGAATTCCTATCCTCACTATACATTTTAGCTCCCAAAATGGAAAATAATACACTTAAGCTAAAGCGAAGAGCGCTGGGGAGCCTCGACAGGCGTTGGAGGATTCTTCACAAAGGCGTGTTTTGCCTTTTTGAAGAATCCGAAACGTCCCGAGAGGCTAGCGCTCGAAGCTGGATGATAACAAAAGCGGAGAGTGGCGTTTAGCTGCGACAGGCGTTGGAAGAACTGCTACAAAGGCGTCTTTTGCCTTTTTAGCAGTTCTGAAACGTCCCGAGCAGCTGCCACTCGAAGCTGGATGATAACAAATGCGAAGAGCGCTGGGTAGCTGCGACAGGCGTTGGAGGATTCTACACAAAGGAGCTTTTTGCCTTTTTGAAGAATCCGAAACGTCCCGAGAGGCTAGCGTTGCATAATAACAAATGCGGAGAGCGCTGGAGAGCCTCGACAAACCCAGAAAAGCTATCCGAAGTAAAATTTTCTTCAGATAGCTTTTCACGAATATTATCGATTTCCTTTTATATAAGGTTTCCCAAGTGCTTTTGGTGCATTCGCTTTCCCAAGGAATCCAGCCAACGCTAAGATCGTTAGAACGTACGGGAATATATGGAAGTACACAGCTGGTATATCTGATAAAAACTTTATACTTGAAGAACTAATTGCCAAAGCTTGCGCGAACCCGAAGAATAAAGCGGCCCCCATAGCACCTAGGGGATGCCATTTTCCGAAAATCATCGCGGCAAGGGCCATAAATCCTTGGCCGTTAATTGTAGCATGTCCAAAATCGTTGGTAATTGTCTGTGAATAAACCGCCCCACCAATTCCCGCAAGACCACCAGAAATAATTACGGCAATATAACGTATTTTCGTAACCTTGATTCCCATTGTATCTGCAGCCATTGGATGTTCACCTACAGAACGTAAACGCAAACCAAATGGCGTCTTATAAATAACGAACCAAGCGATAATTGCTACAGCTATTGCGATAATCGAAGACCCATATACTAATTTAAAAAACATCGGTCCAATAATTGGGATATCTTGCAAGTATGGAACATTGAATCTTGGAATCTTCTCCTGAATAAAGTCTGTCTGCCCTTTACCGAAAATCATCTTAACAGAAAATAAGGCAATGGCCAGACCCAACATGTTAATTGCTACACCCGAGACGACTTGATCTGCTCGAAATGAAATGGAAGCGACCGCGTGTAAGGTAGCGAATAAAGCGGATACTAGCATGGCTACTAGCAAGGCTATCCAAGGTGTCCAACTGCCCAAAGAATCCGCAAAAAACAAGTTGAATAAAATCCCAATGAAAGCACCCATGATCATTAGACCTTCCAAACCAATGTTTATGACCCCTGATCGTTCGGAAAACACACCACCAATTGCAGTAAAAATAAGAGGGGCAGCAGAAGCAATCGTTATAGGAACGATGAAATATAGCACATCTAACATCTTACTTCGCCTCCTTCTTATTACGTAAACGTTCTAATCCTACACGGATAATATAACCGCAAGCAACAAAGAAAATAACAAGTGCTATAATGATTGAAACAATTTCCACTGGTATTCCAGCCTCATTTGGCATATTGTTGGCACCATATTTCAATGAGCCAAACAAAGACGCACCAAAAATGACTCCTAGTGGTGTATTAGCACCTAGTAGAGCTACGGCAATTCCATCAAAACCAATGCCGGTAAAACCGCCCATCGAAGACATATTACCAAATGTTCCAAGCGCTTCCATTGCACCGCCTAAACCTGCAAATGCACCTGAAATGACCATTGCCATCACAATATTTTTATTTACACTCATTCCTGCATACTTTGAGGCATTATCATTAAAACCGACTGACTTCAATTCAAATCCTGTCTTAGTTTTCTCCAAGATAAACCACATCACAACAACCATTGCCAACGCCACAAATATTCCATAGTGTAATGTTGAATAATCTGTTAGATTAGATAAAAATTCAGATCGCAACGATGCTGTCTCTTTAATTCTTTCTGTTTTAAACCCACCGCCAGAAATAGTTTTTATTAATGCATTAACTACGTGTAGTGCAATATAGTTCATCATAATCGTAACAATTACTTCGTGTACTTTTAATGTAGCTCGTAAAATACCTGGTACAAGTCCCCATAATGCGCCCGCTAATGCTGCTGCCAGTAGTGCGAGCGGTAAGTGAATAATTTTGGGAAGATCGAATGCCATACCTACATAAGCTGCTGCAAACCATCCCACAATTAGTTGACCTTCAACTCCAATATTGAAGAGTCCCGTTCTGTATGCGAATGCTACCGCTAACCCAGCAAGTATATATGGACTGATTTGACGGATTGTTTCCCCAATCACATAAGAATCACCAAAAATACCATTCCATAAAGCCGTATATCCTGTAATTGGATTATAGTCACTAATTAACATTACGACTGCGCCCACTAGGAGACCTAAAATGATCGAAATCACCGGCACTAGTATATTAATCATTCTATTCGACATGATGTTCATCACCATCTTTCCGATCGGCCTTCTCTACGTTTAGTGCTGCACTTTTCGAATGACCTGCCATCATTAACCCTAGCGCTTGTTCAGTTGTTTCTTGTGGAGTGACAGTACCCACTATCGCGCCATCATAAATGACAGAAATACGGTCCGATACATTCATTACTTCATCAAGTTCAAATGTGATAAGAAGAACAGCTTTCCCACTGTCGCGCTGTTCGATCAAACGCCGGTGAATAAACTCAATCGCCCCAACGTCCAAGCCTCTCGTTGGCAAAGCAGCAATTAGCAAATCAGGATTACGAAGTACTTCACGACCGATGATTAATTTCTGCTGGTTTCCTCCCGACAATGCTCTTGCCAGTTCATCCACGCCTTGCGTTCTCACATCAAATTCTTCAATCAGACTTTTTGCTTTTTCATTTACAACTTTATAGTTCATGATTCCATTTTTTGAAAATGGTTCGTGATAATACGATTGCAAGGCTGCGTTATAACCAACTGAAAAATCTAGGATGAGACCATGTTTATGGCGGTCTTGTGGGATATGTCCAATTCCTGTTTCCGTGATTTTTCTCGGTTTTTTGTTTGTGACGTCTATTGAATTAATGTAGACTTTTCCACTTTTCACTTTTGTCAGCCCTGTAATAGCTTCGATCAATTCAGACTGCCCGTTGCCATCGATCCCGGCGATCCCTACGATTTCACCCCTACGTACAGAGAGATTGAGACCTTTTAACTTCGCAATTCCACGATAATCATTGACAACTAAGTCTTCGATTTTCAATACTTCTTCTGTCGGATGAGAAGGTCCTTTTTCGGTTTTGAATGTCACTTGCCGACCAACCATTAGTGTTGCCAATTCTTCCGGATTTGTTTCTGCAGTGATCACAGTGCCAATTCCTTTACCTTTACGAATCACTGTTACCTTGTCTGAAACATTCATAATCTCTTGCAATTTATGCGTGATCAGAATGATGGATTTTCCTTCTGCAACAAGTTTGCGCATGATGTTTAAAAGTTCTTCGATTTCTTGAGGTGTCAAAGAAGCTGTCGGCTCATCGAATATTAAAATATCTGCCCCTCGATATAACGTTTTTAAAATTTCTACTCGTTGCTGCATCCCAACTGAAATATCTTCAATTTTCGCATAGGGATCGACATCTAGCCCATAGGTTTTTGAAATCTCTTCCACTTTTTTTGCGGAATCTTTAATATTAATCATGCCTGACTTTGTCGGTTCGCTTCCTAAAATAATGTTTTCTGTGACCGTTAAGTTTTCTACCAACATAAAATGTTGATGAACCATACCAATCCCTAGATCATTTGCGACGTTAGGATCCGTTATGTCCACCTTTTCACCTCTGACGCGAATCTCTCCGCCATCTGGCTGATACAGTCCGAACAAGACATTCATTAATGTAGATTTCCCTGCTCCATTTTCTCCTAACAGTGCATGAATTTCGCCCTTTTCAAGTTGTAGCGTGATCTGGTCATTCGCATAGAAGTTTCCAAAGTTTTTCGAGATATCCAGCATTTCGATAACATATTCCATTCCAATCACTTCCTTGCCAGTAATAAAGTTCATTTGAATGTAGCAGAATTACATGTAGCTCTTAGTCTGATAAAGTTGTATGTAAAGCAAAAAATATGAAGGCATTAACACCTCTCAAATTAAATTTGACCAGGCATTCCACTTTGTATTTCATAAATTTAAAATTAATAAAATAAAGATTCCAGAACATTTTCAAAGAACCTTTATTTTACAAATTTTAATCAAATAAAGGCCGGGCAAAATACCGGCCTTTATCTTATTTAGAAACTTATTTCTTCTTTTTCTCTACGAATTCAGGAACTTCAATTTCTCCATCAGCAATCTTTTGTGCATACTCATCAATTTGATCTAGTACATCTTGTGGAATGGCACCGCGAGAATCCGCAAGTGATACGCCCTCATCATGAAGACCGTATACTTTTGTCTCTCCACCAGGGAAGTTTCCTTCCATTGCTAATTTCGAAATATCCTTAACTGCAACATCTACACGCTTTAACATAGATGTTAACGTAACGTTATCATCGCCAACTTTACCTTCTTCATACTGATCAGAATCTACTCCAATTACCCAAACGTATGCATCTTTATCCGCTTGCTTCCGTTCTTTCGCTTCTGAGAACACTCCGTTACCTGAACCACCTGCAGCGTGGAAAATAATATCTACGCCTGAAGAATACATACGGCTTGCTTCTGCTTTACCAAGTTCCGCTTTATCGAACGCACCTGTATATTTAGCATCTACTTTAATATCTGGCTTAACTGCTGCAACACCTGCCAAGAAACCAGCTTCAAAACGTTCGATTACCGGAATATCCATACCGCCAATAAAACCAATTTTGTCAGACTTCGTCATCAAAGCTGCTGCAACACCTGCAAGAAATCCACCTTCTTGCTCTTTAAATAGAACATTCGTCACGTTCGGTGCATCTACTACACCATCAATAATTGCGAATTCAGTATCTTTTTGCTGTGCAGCAATATCACTGATAGCATCTTCCATCAAGTAACCAACACCGAATATTAAATTAAAGTCGCGTCGAGCCAAGTTATTTAAGTTCGTTGTGTAATCTGACGGGTCTGTAGATTGCAAATAATCAAATCCGCCCTCACCCTTTTTCCATCCTTGCTCTTCCCCAAATTCTTTAACGCCTTTCCAAGCTGATTGGTTGAAAGATTTGTCATCTATTCCCCCAACGTCTGTTACCATGGCAATAGAGAATTCACTCTTTTCGGTATCATTACCCGTTGCTGGCTTTTCACCTGCATTATTATCGTCTTTTTTGTCAGAACCACAAGCAGCTAACATCGTACCCGCAGCTAACACTAAAGACATAGCCAACCCAAATTTTCTTTTCTTCATCAATAATGACCTCCCCTGTCATAATTTTGGTATGAAATCAGGACGTTATACGTCTTATACCCGTTTACGGACTACATGGAACTTAAATTTATCTGCGCGGAAAAAGTTTTTTGAATAAAGAACCATTTTTCCTTCTTCGCTGAAATGTTCTTGAGATAGTGATAAAAGAGATTGCGAAGAATCACATGACAATGCTTCAAATGCTTCTGGATGGTAACTAATTGGTTCTATTTCTGCAACGGCCTGTCCAATTCGAATTAATCCAGACTTCTCGATTGTATCAAATAATGATGCGTCAAGTTGACTTTCGATTCCGTCGGGCAAACATTCTAGCAACACATGATCCACACAATATACTACTGGTTCACCATTAGCTGTTCGAATACGTTTAATTTGGAAATACATCTGATCATCTGTAATGTTAAAACGTTTTTTCAACTCTTCGGTCATTGGGATGAACGAAATATCTTGCACAATCGTGCCGGGCTCCATATTCGCATTGCGGATCATCGTCGTAATACTTGAAAGCTGCTCAATTCCCGACAAAACCATCGGCTGGGAAGTGACAAATGTTCCTACTCCATGCTTTCTGAAGATTACTTTCTCTTCTTCCAACACTCGAAAAGCCTCACGTAAAGTTGCACGGCTTACCCCCAGTAACTCCGAGAGTCTCGCTTCTGAGGGGAGTCGTTGATTTTCTTGAAACCGCCCTAACTGGATATCTTGCTTTAGACGCTCGATGACCTGAACATATAAATGCCTCGGATCTTTCTTCACGAACATATAGCCACCTCCCAAGACGTCAGACCTCTGATTACTTATATGCTAACTATATCATCTTCTTTAGAAGAAGGAAATATCAAGTTAGGTTCTCGAATAAAATTATACATTTCAGGCGATTTACACAGTGCTTCATTAGTATTCTAAATCTGATTTTCCTATCATCACTTGTCTTGGCTTACTACCTTCAGGAGGCCCTACTACTCCACGTGCTTCCATTTGATCTACTATTCGTGCGGCCCTCGCATATCCAACACGGAAGCGCCGCTGAATCATCGATACCGATGCTGTTTGCATTTCAACGACCATTTGAACCGCTTCATCGTATAGATCATCGGTTTCTTCATGAGGTTGCACAACTTCAACTTCAGTCGGGATCATTTCTTCTTGATACTGTGCTTTTTGCTGTTCAATAATGAAATCTACTACTGCTTCTACTTCTTCATCCGAAACAAAAGCACCTTGTACACGTGTTGGCTTGGAAGCGCCAGCTGGTAGAAATAACATGTCGCCCCGTCCTAATAATTTCTCCGCTCCGCTACCATCCAAAATAGTCCTTGAATCGATGGCTGATGAAACGGCAAAAGCGATTCTAGAAGGGATATTTGCTTTAATAATTCCTGTAATGACGTCTACACTCGGTCTTTGTGTGGCGATAATTAAATGAATACCGGCAGCTCTAGCCATTTGTGCTAATCGTGTGATGGAATCCTCCACTTCATTGGAAGCTACCATCATCAAGTCCGCCAACTCATCAACAATGACCACAATATAAGGCATCCGCGGATGTTTTTCGTCATTATCCTCATTCCACTGTTCAATATGACCATTGTAGCCCTCAATATTTCTAGTTCCGGTATGAGAGAACAATTCATATCTTCTTTCCATTTCAGAGACTACACGTTGCAAAGCCTGAGCTGCTTTTCTCGGATCCGTCACAACAGGTGCCAATAAATGAGGGATCCCATTAAAGACATTGAGCTCTACCATCTTTGGATCGATCATCATCATTTTCACTTCATGAGGTTTTGCCCGCATAAGGATACTCATAATAATCCCGTTTACACAGACACTCTTACCGCTACCTGTCGCTCCCGCAATCAGCACATGTGGCATTTTATTGAGCTCTGTCATCATTGCTTGACCTGTTACATCTCGACCTAATCCGACGAGCAATTTAGACTGTGCACGATTATTTTCTTTAGATTCTAGCACTTCCCGCAAGCTTACCATCGCGACCGCATGATTTGGCACTTCGATTCCGACGGCTGATTTTCCAGGAATAGGCGCTTCAATACGAATCCCATTGGCAGCTAAAGCCAAAGCAATATCATCGGATAGACTGACAATCCGGCTGACTTTCACACCCGAATCTGGAAGTATTTCATATTTCGTCACGGCAGGTCCCAAATGAACTTGCGTCACACGCGCTTTTACACCAAAACTAAGAAATGTCTTTTCTAATTTCTTCGCATTCGCTTGAATTAGATCATACTCACCCGACTGGTCACTTGCAATTGGTTGCTCCAACAAACTGGTTGGTGGAAGAATATATGACTCATTTTCTTGTTCTCCCCCCATGACAGGATAATCGGACGGTTCATCCGATGCTTGACTGACTGGTTGCGACTGAATAGTTTCTGTTGTAACCTTCTCATCCATGTTTTCAGCCACAGGTGCTTGCTCAATTTTCGAAGTAAAACTCGAAATAATCGGCTGGGTAGCAGGCTCTGGATGGTCCATCATTTCTTCAATGATCGGTTTCGTTTCATTTTTTACTTGTTGTTTGCGATTTCTACGTGAAAGTTCTTTTCTGTCTTCTTCTGGTGACTTGACCAACTTCTTTTCCCGTGATGTCCACTTGTCTTTCACTTTTTCTAAAAAAACTGGAGTTTGTTCGACCAAATAAGGAATCAGCGCTTTTCCTGTCAATAGTATTACACCAATTAGCAGTAAAAGCACACCCGCCACTGTGGCGCCCGCCGAATCAACTAACGAATGAAACATCGCAAAGAGTACAGCACCGATCATGCCACCTCCAAGCGTACCATCTTGATTGTAAATACCGCCACTGGTCACGAGAACCTTCCACGTCTCTTTTAAAGCAGAATTAGACATTAACACTTTACTTTCATAAAGCGTTTGAAACAAGTGAATATGACTGAACAACAACATACTGCTCAAAATGAACAAACAACCGAGTACGATTCGATGTTTGTACCCACCCACTTGCCGCTTAATCATAAAAATTAAAGCTTGTACGATGATTAAGAATGGGAGAGCCACATGCCAGTTGCCGAATAAAAATCGAGAAAATGCAGCTAATCCTCTACCGATGACACCATATTCAAATATCATAATGACAGCTAATCCTATTAATACGACACCTAGAATTTCAAACCATAGCGGTTGCGCTTGTTTTTGTTGCTGCTGTTTTTTCTTGGCTGGGGTCTTTTTTTTCGCTTTCTTTTTAGCCATATGCTAACCCCCTTTCTGAAAAAAAGATTTCCAGCCTACATGGCATGGAAATCCTTCTTCATTATTTTCAAACTACATGTATTAATATTCCATAATGATCGGAATAATCATTGGACGTCTTTTCGTCTGTTGATATAAATAAGAACTAAGAGTTTCCCGGATCTCTTGCTTAATGTTTGTCCATTCAAACGTTTCTTTATTCACATACTTCTCCACTATCTTCCGAATCAACTTTGTCGCTTCTTCAAATAGCTCTTCCGATTCTCTGACATAAACGAAACCTCTGGATACAACTTCCGGTCCAGCAGCAATTCGTTTTTGTTTTCTGTTTAACGTCACGACGACAGTGAAGATTCCGTCTTGCGATAACAACTTGCGATCGCGTAGAACGATGTTACCCACATCTCCTACACCAATTCCATCGATCAGCACATTACCAGCTTGTACTCTTCCGCTCATCCGTAACTTATCATTTTTAAATTCTACAATATCGCCTTTATCTGCAATGAAGATCCGATTTTTAGGTAGCCCCACTTCTTGAGCTAATTTCGAATGGGCAATGAGCATACGATATTCACCTTGAATCGGGATAAAGTATTTAGGACGCATAAGGTTTAGCATCATTTTCAAATCTTCTTGCGAACCATGACCAGAGACATGAACATTTCTTGTAGAAGTTAATACCGTTGCACCAGCTTTAGCCAATTCATTCATCATCTGGTACATGGAAATCTCCATAACAGGCGATGGTGTAAATGTAATTAATACCGTGTCAGTTTCTTTAATATTAATTTCTCTATGATGTTTACGAACGATTTTTTCTAACGCTTCTAGAGGTTCGCCCTGATTGCCCGTAATAATGATTACGATGTCTTGATCTTCATAACGGTCCATATCTTTCACAGGGATGACGATATCTTCTTTCACTTGCAAATAACCCAGTCTCAATCCTACCTCAAAGTAGCTTTCCAAGCTCTTTCCAATTACCGCAACTTTTTTACCCTTTTCCGCGGCTTGATCAAGCACTTGTTGAATCCGAATAAAGTTAGACGCGTACAACGCTACTAAGATTCTTCCTTGCGCTTCATGAAATGTTTTGGAAAGACGTTTTTCAATAACTGATTCTGATGTCGTATAGCCTGGACGTTCTGCTTCTGTGGAATCAGACATTAAAATGAATACGCCATCTTCTCCGAGTGTGGCCATTTTTGCTATATCAGGACGATACTTGCCTTTCGCAGCCTGGTCAAATTTAAATTCTCCTGTGTTAACGATTGCTCCTTCACTCGTGTGGAATACGATACCTAACGAATCAGGAATGCTATGTGTCGTGTAAAAGAACGTTACATGTGTTCGCTTGAAATTCATACGGCTACGGTTCGTCACTTCAAAGAATCGGACATTTGATGGCGCCGGCATCTTTTTTAAATGTTCTTTTGCAAGAGCAAGCGTTAACTTTGTTCCATACACAGGAGCTTGTACTTTTTGTAACAAATAAGCAATAGCACCAATCGCATCTTCATGTCCATGCGTCAAGAATATGCCTTTCACTCGATCTTTGTTTTCTTCTAAATATGTCATGTCCGGTATGACGATATCAATACCAAGCATTTCTGTTTCAGGAAACATTAATCCTGAATCCATGACAAACAGTTCATCATCGATTTCAATGATGTACATAGACTTGCCGACTTCTCCTACTCCACCTAAAGGTATTACTCGAATTACTTCATTTTGAATTTTGGTCACATTGTTTCCTCCTATGTTCTATTGTGCCTTGGTGTAATTGCGCTCGTATTTTAACCCGATGTAGGTAATGCATTGTTTACTGCATGATTTAATTAACTAAGGATACTGGCTACTTATTACGGTAATCTAGTCTATCCTATTTAATAATTCCAAGCATAAGTCTATCAGTTCCCATTGATCTTTGTGAAAAAATACAATGTTCGCGACTTGCTAACGCTTGTCGAGACATAACAGCCTTTTTGGTATACACACTGAGGCATTATTTGAATCCAGCCGTAATCATCATGCGACTGGATAAAAAACATGTTGATCTTATTTATTTCTAAAAATGACATACTCAGCTGAATCTAGATAATTCCCGTCCACAACGACTAAAGTCCATTATACGAGATAGTGGGCTTCCAGTACAAACAAAAAAAGCCGGATCTACCATCCGGCTTTACTTTATTTGCGACTTTTTGAAGTTTTCTAGAGCTAAATCAATGAACTTGGCTTCATTCGCGTCTAGTGCTGCAAGAGGTAATCGTACTCCACCCGTAGATATCCCCGCCTTTTCAAGTGCATATTTAACAGGCACTGGATTAGGTGTAGAGAAAAGCGCTTTGAATACTGGTAAAAGTGCACGATGAATTTTTGCTGCTTCTGTAGTACGACCTTCATGAAATGCTTTGATCATTCGTTGCATTTCATTTCCTACCACATGAGATGAGACAGAAATAATTCCTTTTCCACCAATCGACAGAAGTGGTAAAGTCAAGCTATCATCCCCACTGTACACATTAAAATCGTCATCAGTTCCTTCGATGATTTCAGCCATCTGTTCAAGACTGCCACTGGCTTCTTTAACGGCTTGTATAGTAGGGATTTTGGATAAAGCGATGACTGTTTCTGGAAGCAAATTGATAGCAGATCTGCCTGGAATATTATATAGCAACACAGGTAAGGACGTTTCTTTGGCAATTGTTGAAAAATGCGCGTACATACCTTTTTGATCAGGCTTATTATAATAAGGAGTAACGAGCATAATCCCGTCTGCTCCTGAACTTTCAGCCGATCTTGTCAACTTAATCGATTCGACGGTATTGAACGTTCCTGTTCCTGCAATTACAGGTATTCGCTTATTGACTACCTTTACAACAAAGTCTAGTAATTCCTTTTTCTCCGTTACGGTAAGCGTAGGTGATTCACCAGTCGTACCGCTAACAATTACAGAATCAGTTCCATTTTCGATCAAATGTTCAAGTAAGTTTGCAGTTTTTTCATAATCAATAGCACCCGTTGGAGAAAAAGGAGTGACCATTGCGGTTCCTATATTTCCAAGTTCCACTTTGCTCCTCCCTTTTCATTCATTTTACTTACATATCTTTACCGATTAGTCGAGAAGTTTCTCAGCGATCTGCACCGAATTCAATGCAGCACCTTTTAACAAGTTATCCGACACAATCCACAAATGAAAACCTCTCGGATGATTCAAGTCTTTACGAATTCTTCCGACAAATACTTCATCCTTGCCTTCTGAATAAAGTGGCATTGGATATAGTTGCGTGGCTGGATCGTCCTGCAAGACAACCCCAGGAGCGTTCTTCAAAATAGCATGGATATCAGCTACCGTTACGTTGTCTTTATCGATTTCAATGTAGACAGATTCTGAGTGACCAGATACAACGGGAAGTCTGACACAAGTTGCCGCCACTGACATTTCATAGTCGTTAAAGATTTTCTTAGTTTCATTGATCATTTTTAACTCTTCAAGTGTATAACCAGATTCATCAAATAGATCTATTTGTGGAATTGCATTAAACGCGATGGGATAATGACGTTCCGCAGAGGAAGACGGCAATACTTCTGCTTTGATCTCACTTCGTTCAGAAAATTGCTTACTTTGATCTGCCAATTCATCTATGGCTTCTGCACCTGCACCAGAGACAGCTTGATAAGTAGAAACAATCAGTCTATTCAGTCCGTATTGATCTTTAATTGGTTTTAGTGCTGCCACCATTTGTATCGTAGAACAATTGGGATTTGCAATAATTCCTGAATGCTTTTCAAGTTCCTGTGGATTAACTTCCGGCACGACAAGTGGCGTGTTCGGATCCATCCGGAAGAAGCTCGTATTATCAATGACAACTGCTCCTCTTT
Source organism: Sporosarcina obsidiansis (assembly GCF_009651005.1). GTDB lineage: Bacteria > Bacillota > Bacilli > Bacillales_A > Planococcaceae > Sporosarcina > Sporosarcina obsidiansis. Next base: position 158,206 of record NZ_WHVW01000004.1, on the reverse strand, counting down.
TCACTGCTTCATGTGCAAATTTTTCAGAGATACTTCCGCCTGCACTAAAGAATGCAATGTCGATACCTTCAAAAGCTTCAGGCGTTGTTTCGTGTACAATGTACGTTTCTCCCGCAGCTTTGATTTCGACGCCTGCAGAACGTTTGGATGCAAGTAACTTGATGGATTTGGCAGGAAATTTTCGCTCAACCAATTTTTCAAGTATTTTTGTTCCTACTGCTCCGGTAGCCCCGACAATTGCAACATTTACATTCTTCATGTCTATCTTCCTTTCAATGATTAACAAGTATTTTTGAGAGACCTAGTGGAAGTATTCCAGAGGGTCCCGCCTTGTTAATTGTTATTGAACGAATTATAACATATTTTGCGATATTAAAAAATCTATTTTTATGCATCTTTATGAAGGATTAATAATGGTTGAAGCTGTTCGCCTTGTAATGCGGCTGCTACCGTGTCTGCCAATAAAGAGAAATCAGCGATCAAAGAATTCGGTTTTTTTATGCAGTCATCCTGTCCGAACGGTATGAAATAGACATGTTTCATATTTAATAATTTCATGAGGTTCATGCCGTTCAACCCTAGCGCGTCATTTGTTGAAACGCCTAGTACTATAGGTTTCCCATTGCGCAGTGTAGCCTTCGCTGCCATTAGTACAGGTGAATCTGTGGCTGCGTTGGCAAATCTACTCATAGAATTACCAGTGAGTGGTGAAATCACCATACAATCTAAAGGATTCGTTGGTCCGAATGGTTCTGCTTCGGCAATACTTGACACGACCTTTTCCCCTGTCGCCTCTTCTATTTTTTTCACCCATTCTTCCCCTGTGCCAAAACGTGTGGCCGCACGAAGTACTGAATGTGTAATGATTGGAACAACAATTGCCCCTTCATTTTGTAAAGAACTGATCATTGGAAGTAATTGGTCATATGTGCAATGTGAAGCCGTAATCCCTAATCCGATTCGTTTTCCTTCAAGCATCTAGCTCCCCTTTCTTCTATGCTCATTCTCAAAATCGCGTCAACTAGAACAGCTGCCGCGTCCACAGGGAAATGTATCCCGGGCAATTTGAGGTGTATCGTATAGTATTCAGAAGAATGAGGGCGCATTAGGCAACCTGGAGCTGAAGACAAGTCAAAAATGCGTGTATTTTCATTTTTTTCAGGATCTAACCATTGGGATGGAATTGTATTCACCAAATAATTACTCGAGAAACGAGTATCTTGAGTTAAACGTATTGACTCATAACCTAACATATCTGCTTCTGCAAGCTGTTTGTCAGACCTAGCGGCAATCGTTACCGAAGCTTGCAAGTTGTGTAATACTTGTGCCACCGCTTTCCCCACTCTGCCGAATCCAGCTATACAAAAATGCTTCCCTGCAATTTGACGCTTTGTATGTTCATAAAATAACTGCACAAATGCCTCCGCTGTCAATCGGGCATTTTGCCAAATAAACTGTTCATTTTGCAAATAGCTATGATTTCGTAAACCTTTCATTTGCAACTGATTAACCCATTCCTGAGATGTTTGGCCTGTGAACAATATCGCATCCTCCCCTAACAATTCGAGAGGTATGTTATTTTTCATCGGCAAGAGAGGAAGAACGATTATATCAGGTTGCCATTCCGTCAGTATTTTTTCTAGATCTTCATCGAATGTGTCTGTTCCGATATAACGGCTTGTATGTCCTTTTTCGAGTAATAATTCATTTGCAATCTTTAGTCGTTGATCGGTTCCAATGATAAGCCAATTAGTCATATTCAGTCACATCCTTCCTATCCAGTTCATGCGTTTTTCCAAATAAGATACGATCTTCTCCTACCAGTACGATCTCATGCCACGGAATATATTCTATCGAGTCCTGGTCTTTTTGACGAAAAAGATTTTTCCCTAACTTTTTCCTAATTTCAAAACCAATGATTTCGCCTGTCTTATGATTGAATAGTAGATCTGTATCTGCAAGAAATCCATAACGCATGCCTTCCTCCACTTGAATCAACTCTTTTTGTGCAAGCTCCGATAACAACATGTGTGCCCTCCCTTTCAACTTATCTTCTATCATCATATGTATAGAAAGGGAGAAGTCGACTAGTTGTGCAATTTTTTAAACTGTGAAATATTTTTTTTAGGCGCTACAATCGAAATGGCACGGTTACTCGTTAATACTTGCTGCCCTAATCGATAAACACTTCTCTTCTCCACTAAATCAATACGCTCGACTACTTCTTCAATCGTTTGATGTGTGCCCAGTACTAATTCATTGCGACCATTTCGATACATACGGGATTCAGAGCTTTCCAATCCTAGAACGAAACTCCCTTTTAGCTGTTCTTTGGCATTTCGTAATTCTTTATCTGTCAACCCATCATGTAATAACTCTGCAATCACTTGTTCAATTGTCTGATAGGTCTCCACAAAATTTTCTGGCGACGTGCCGCAATAGATGACAAACCCTCCTGCTTTCTCGTAAGCTGAGTAATACGTATAAACCGAATAGGCTAAACCACGATTTTCACGAACTTCCTGGAATAACCTTGAAGACATCGTTCCTCCAAGAATACTATCAAATAAGCTTACATCATAAATTCGATCATGCGTCGCGGGTAAAGACGGATAACCAAAGCATAAATGGGCTTGTTCAATATTCTTTTCTTTCAACGTTTGTTTTGCAGCAAAATACGGCAATATAGTCTCTTTGCTTTCAATTGTTGATACCTTTCTTTGATAAGAGCCAAAATGTGCTTCAATCAGTTTGATTAACCTTTCATCATAATTCCCCGCAATCGAAATAACGAGCTTGTCAGGACCATAGTGAGTCGCCATAAATTCATCTACCATGTCCTTCGTGAAGTGCTTAATCGTTTCGATTCGTCCTCCTACTGGTTTCCCAATTGGATCATCTGGAAACATCGCAGCCCATAGTCTTTCATCTACATCTTCATCTGGTGTATCTTCAACTGAAGACACTTCATCTAAAATTACGGATTTTTCTTTTTCCATTTCTTCTTTATTAAATTGAGAATGAAAGAACATATCAGATAAAATAGTGAGGGCGTATGACGCATGATGACTCAAAACAGTCGTGTAGTAACACGTCATTTCTTTTGCTGTGAAGGCATTGAGATCTCCGCCAATCTGATCAAACTGTTCGGCAATCATTCTGGCATTCCGGGTAGCCGTCCCTTTAAATAACATATGCTCAATGAAATGAGCAATTCCCTCTTGTTCTGGCGTTTCATCAGCAGATCCCGCATGTACCCATAGCCCCACTGCTACAGACTTCACATGGGGCATCTTTTCATGAACAATACGTACACCATTTGAACAGATATATTTTTGAATCATTAACTTCACTCCTCTGTAAAGTACAAAAAGCCTTCTTCGCCGCAACTTGTGCAGGAAGAGGCTTTTTACTTTCATTGTTTACAATTACGCTTGATCAGCTTTTTCTTTCGCTTCTTTTTCTTCTTGAATGACAACTTTTCTAGATAAGTTCACTCGACCTTGTTTATCAATTTCGATAACCTTCACGAACAGTTCGTCACCAAGCTTCAATTCGTCTTCAACTGCTTTTGTACGTGCTTCTTGAATTTCAGAAATATGAAGCAAACCGTCTTTACCAGGGAAGATTTCCAAGAATGCCCCGAATTTTTCAATACGTTTAACTTTAGCTAGGTAGTACTCTCCGACTTTCGCTTCGCGAACGATGTCTTCGATCATTTTCTTAGCTTTCGCATTCATTTCAGAATTCGGTGAAGAGATATAAATTGTCCCATCTTGTTCTGTATCAATCTTCACTTGAGTTTCCTCAATAATTTTGTTGATCACTTTTCCGCCAGGTCCGATGACATCGCGAATTTTATCTGGATTGATGTGAATCACAACAATTTTCGGAGCATACTCAGATAGCTCTTCACGTGTTGAAGAAATCGTGCTCATCATATGTTCAAGAATCTTAATACGACCAATTTTCGCCTGTGCGAGTGACTCTTCAAGAATTTGACGAGACAGACCATCAATTTTAATGTCCATTTGAAGTGCCGTGATTCCTTTATCGGTACCTGCTACTTTAAAGTCCATATCGCCTAAATGGTCTTCCATTCCTTGAATATCCGTCAGAATAGAGTAATCTTCATCTTTCTTTATAAGGCCCATTGCAATCCCCGCAACCGGTGACTTGATCGGTACACCTGCATCCATCATAGCCATCGTAGAAGCACAAATTGATGCTTGTGATGAAGAACCATTAGATTCTAATACTTCAGCCACAAGACGCATGGTATATGGGAATTCTACTTCATTTGGAATGACAGGCAGCAATGCACGTTCGCCTAGTGCACCGTGACCGATTTCACGACGGCCTGGTCCACGGATCGGTCCTGTTTCACCAACACTGAAGTTCGGGAAGTTATAATGATGCATGAAACGCTTAGATTCATCTAAACCTAATCCATCAATAATTTGCACTTCACCCAGCGCACCTAATGTACATATACTTAATACTTGTGTTTGTCCACGTGTGAATAGAGAAGAACCGTGAGCACGTTGTAGAAGACCTGTTTCAGAAGACAATGGGCGAATTTCATCTAATGCACGGCCGTCCGGACGAACTTTATCGACCGTAATCAAGCGACGAACTTCATCTTTCACCATTTGTTCTAAAATTGCCTTTACTTGTTTGATCGTGTCTTCATCCGCTTCATTCTCGATATACCGATCAAGAACAGCAGTTTTCACTTCAGTAATTGCTTCTTCACGAGCGTGCTTTTCTTCCGTTTGAATCGCTGCGACCAGATCACTTTCGCAGAAGTCTTTCACTTCCGCACTAATCTCTGCATCTAACTCAAATAATTCTATTTCAAATTTTTCTTTGCCAATCTCTTCAGCAATCTTTTCTTGGAATGAAATCAGTTTCTTGATTTCATCATGTCCGAACATGATCGCTTCTAGCATGATGTCTTCAGAAACTTCTTTCGCTCCTGCTTCCACCATGTTAATCGCATCTTTGGTACCGGCTACAACTAAATCGATCTCTGACGTCTCTAGTTGCTCGGGTGTTGGATTAACGATAAATTCATTATCGATTCTGCCGATTTGTACGCCAGCAATCGGTCCATCAAACGGAATATCTGAAATAGATAAAGCTAGAGAAGAACCTATCATAGCAGCAATTTCAGATGAACAATTTTGATCAACTGACATAACAAGTGAAATCACTTGTACATCATTTCTGAATCCATCAGGAAATAAAGGTCGGATCGGTCGGTCGATTAATCGACTTGTCAGTACTGCTTTTTCTGACGGGCGACCTTCACGCTTAATAAATCCACCAGGAATCTTACCGACTGCATATAAACGTTCTTCATAATTGACTGTAAGTGGGAAAAAGTCTAGAGGTTTTGGTTTTTTAGAAGCTGTTACTGTGGATAGTACTGTCGTGTCGCCGTAACGAACTAGAACAGCACCGTTTGCCTGTTTTGCAAGTTGTCCGGCTTCGATCGTAAGCGGACGCCCTGCCCAATCAAGTGTGTAAACTTTTTTTTGTTCTGACATTGTAGAACTCCTCTCTATTGTGAAACTGGGTACATCATGGTTGTATGTAATTAGTAGTAGTGTATCAAAAAAGATACATTTATGCGAAATATTTTATCTTTTAACAGAATACTTCTGCGGCTAGTCATTAATTGTATTAGTAGTTCGTATCATTCCATAGAAAAAAGCGGGCAATGCCCGCTTTCTAGTCTTATTAACGGCGTAAGCCAAGTTTTGCAATAAGATCACGGTAACGTTGAACGTTAGTTTCACGCAAATACTTCAAAAGACGACGACGTGTACCAACCATTTTGTAAAGACCGCGACGTGAGTGGTGGTCTTTCTTATGCGTACGCAAGTGGCTGTTCAAGTTATTGATCTCTTCAGTAAGGATAGCAATCTGAACATCAGCAGATCCAGTGTCATTTTCATGAGTTTTGAATTCATTGATTAGCTCAGTTTTTCGCTCTTGTGTAATAGCCATCCTTTTCACCTCCTAAATAAAAGTATCCCCATCTCCCGAGCAAACGTTGGTGAATCGACTTGCCAAGAAGTGGTTCGTGTTCAGAACACTACTTTATCATATCATGGCATTCTGTCAGTTGCAACAACCAACTCTATTCGTTCAGTAAGTCTATTGCAGTTTGTTTATCTTTACCAATTTGTTCTTTTAACGCTTCAAGAGACTCAAACTTCTGTTCAGATCTAATTCGGTATAACCAATCAATCGCTATTTCTTGACCATATAGATCCATACTCGCATTCAATAAATGAACTTCTGCTGTTGCTTTTCTTTGGTCTGGGTCATGAAAGGTTGGTTTCACACCCATATTACAGATACCGGGATACCACTGGCTATCGATTAAACAGCGGACAGCATACACACCATTTGAAGGGACAATGTGCTCTTCATCTGTTTCAATATTCGCCGTAGGAAAACCTAGCTGACGTCCCCTTTTTTCACCGTGCACTACTTCGCCAACTGAACGAAAAGGACGTCCAAGTAATAAAGATGCCTCTTCCACTTTTCCTTTCGACAAAAGCTCACGCACCTTAGTAGAAGAAACTTTCCCATCATGCTCAAAAGTAACTTTCGGGATAGTTGTCGTGCCGTACATTCCGTCAGAAAGCTCACTCATCTCTTTCATCGTTCCAGAACCTTTTACTCCAAATGTGAAATCAAAGCCCGCTGTCACGTGCTTTACACCCAGCCTCTTTATAAAAATATCGATAAACTGTTTAGGTGATAAACTGGCCAAATCCCAATCAAAGTTCACAATAAAAAGCGCGTCCACTTGAAGTGATTCAAGAAGTCTAATCTTTTCAGCTAATGGTGTGATATATCCAATATTCTTACCAGAAAAAAGCTGAGATGGATGAGGATTAAACGTCATGACGGCAGTTTGGAGCCCTAATTCATTGGCCGTTTTCTTCGCAGAATTAATGACTTCTTGGTGTCCTTTATGTACGCCATCGAAAAAACCGATTGCTAAGGAATAGGCACAACCTTGTTCAATACTCAGTTGATCAGGATAACGTAATCTAAAGATTTCCATTTCTATCTCTCCTTACTCATTAGGCAGCAACATTTTTTCAGGTTTCATCAACCCTGACTTCGTTGGATGATTTTGGTATATAGCCATTACTTGGCCATTATGCGTGATGACAATAGACGGATGTTTCATTAATAAAGGATCCGCCGGTAACACTTGTCCATTTTGAATATTCTCCAATAAATCAGGCTGGATTTCTACCTTCGGAAAGCCAGTCAATACGTCGTCAATTGGACGTAAAATGGAATCAATTTCTCCTTTGTCCATCAGTTGCGCTACTTCTGCTAACGTCTTGCAATGCGATTGATGAAAATTACCTGATGACGTTCGAACTAAGGATTCCATATGAGCGGGAAAGCCAAGAATCTCTCCAATTTGTACTGCAAGCGTTCGAATATATGTCCCTTTTCCGCACCGTACTCGGATGGAAAAAGTGACTTCCTCTCCAGTAAATACTTGGTTATCATCTAAAAGTTCAATTTCATAAATCATTACTTTACGAGCAGGTCTCTCTACATCTATGCCCTTTCTTGCATATTCATACAATCGCTTCCCATTCACTTTTACCGCTGAGTACATAGGCGGAATTTGAGTGATTTCCCCTGTCAGTTTATGAAGTACGTTAACAATTTGTGCTCTTGTAAACTCTTTATACGATTGATCACTCGTTACTGTGTCCCCTTGTGCATCTTCAGTCTCTGTGGACTTTCCGATGGATACCTTGGCAATATATTCTTTACCTGCATCTGTTACAAACGAAGCGACCTTGGTAGCTCTACCGATACAAATTGGTAGCACTCCTTCTACTTCAGGATCTAGCGTGCCAGTATGTCCGACTTTTTTTGTACGTAAAATCTTCCGAAGCTTAAAGACGCAATCGTGCGAAGTCATACCTTTCTCTTTCCATAAAGGAAGAATACCGTTCATCTTACCCCTTCTTTCTTCGGGTGTATTCTAGTAGTGAATTTGTTATATATGTAAGAAGAGAGGAAGTCATCACGCCTAAGCGTTAATGAACTTCCCCCTCATTTATTACTGCTCGTTTTCATCATTCACCTTACGAATCAAACTTTCGATCCGATTACCGTAAGCAACCGATTCATCCAGTTCAAATTCAACTTCAGGTGTTTTACGCAGACGGATTCGTTGCCCGATTTCCGTACGGATAAATCCCTTAGCTTTCGAGAGGCCAATTAACGTGTCTTCGCGCTCCTTAGCTGTACCTAAAACAGAAATGTACACTGTCGCTTGTTGTAGGTCACCTGTTACATCGACACCCGTAACAGTAACAAATCCGATACGTGGATCTTTTAATTTTTGGCCGATAATTTCGCCAAGTTCTTTCTTCATTTGTTCGGCTATTCGATTTGCACGCACTGACATGGAAATTCACCTCTATCCTTTGATCATAAAAAGTCGATCGTACACGCGGTCATTTCCCAATCCGGGTTTGATTCGAACAGGCGTATGGCCCTTTGCACTTCTCGCTCAGCCGCATCTTTAGAAGAAGCTACTGAAACTAACGCAAAAGTGGTTCTTTGCCATAAATCCTGATGATCAATTTCCGCCACAGAGACATTATAGGAGTTTTTCACTCGATCTCTCATCCGGTTCAACACGGCTCGCTTCTCTTTTAAAGTAGCTACTTCCGGGATGAAGAACGAACATTCCGCGTAGACAATCATACTCGCTTAATTTCTTCCATTACATACGCTTCAATAATATCGCCCTCTTTAATATCATTGAAGTTTTTAACCGTAATCCCGCATTCATAGCCTTTTGCTACTTCTTTCACGTCATCTTTGAAACGCTTGAGTGTGTCAAGCTCTCCTTCAAAGATGACGATGTTTTCACGAAGAACTCGTACACTTGAATCACGTGTAATTTTACCATCTATTACATAGCTTCCCGCAATTGTCCCAATTTTAGTCACTTTGAATGTCTCGCGCACTTCCGCTTGACCGATTACTTTTTCTTCATACTCAGGATCCAGTAACCCTTTCATAGCAAATTCAATTTCTTCGATCACTTTATAAATAACACGGTGTAATCGAATGTCAACACCTTCTGCTTCAGCTGCACGTTTCGCATTGATATCTGGACGTACGTTAAAACCAATCACAATCGCATTTGAAGCGGCTGCCAATGAAATGTCGGACTCATTGATCGCCCCGGCTCCCGTATGGATGATCTTCACATTAACGCCTTCCACTTCAATTTTCATGAGGGATGCTGCCATCGCTTCCACGGCACCTTGTACGTCCGCTTTGACGATCAAATTCAGTTCCTTCATTTCACCTTGCTTCATTTGGTCAAACAGATTATCAAGCGTTACGCGTGTTTTTTCTACACGTTGTTCTTGAAGAGCTTCTCCAGCTCGTGTCTCACCGATTTGACGCGCTGTTTTCTCGTCTTTAAATACAACGAAACGATCTCCAGCTTGTGGTACATCACTTAATCCAGTGATTTCTACTGGCGTCGAAGGACCTGCTTCTTTCACACGGCGTCCAAGATCATTGACCATCGCACGAACACGACCATACGTATTACCGACAACAATTGGGTCACCTACATGCAATGTACCGTTTTGTACGAGCAATGTAGCAACAGATCCTTTTCCTTTATCGAGCTGTGCTTCTATTACGGTACCTCTTGCTCTAATGGACGTGTCGGCAGTCAATTCGCCTACTTCTGCAACTAATAGTACCATTTCAAGAAGCTGTTCGATTCCTTCACCTTTTAATGCAGAAATCGGTACGAAGATCGTATCTCCACCCCAGTCTTCTGATACTAAACCGTGTTCAGTCAACTCTTGCATGACGCGGTCAGGATTGGCTGTCGGCTTATCCATCTTATTCACTGCGACAATAATCGGTACTTCTGCTGCTTTCGCGTGGTTGATTGCTTCAATTGTTTGAGGCATGACCCCATCATCAGCTGCAACAACTAAGATCGTTAAGTCTGTTACTTTAGCTCCACGTGCTCTCATTGTAGTGAAAGCTTCATGGCCTGGTGTATCTAAAAATGTAATTTTCTTATCATTAACTTTAATCTGATATGCTCCGATATGCTGGGTAATTCCGCCAGCTTCTCCTTGCGTAACTTTCGTGTCACGAATTGAGTCGAGCAAAGTTGTTTTACCGTGGTCAACGTGACCCATGATCGTTACAACTGGAGGTCTTTCTTCTAAAGAAGCTGGTTGTTCTTCTTCAGGTTCTTCGAAATAAATCTCCAAGTCTGTAACATCAATTCTGATCTCTTCTTCTACTTCTACACCATATTCAGCACAGATCAATTCGATTGCATCTTTATCCAGCACTTGGTTAATCGTTGCCATGACACCAAGCATAAATAACTTTTTAATTATCTCAGATGGTTCTTTTCCTAGTTTTTGAGCTAGTTCACCCACTGATAACGATTCGTAAAAAGTAATTTTTTCTGGTAGTGGTTTTTCGATTTTTTGTGCTGGAACAGCTGGACGATATCTACGGCGTCCTTGATTAATACCGCGTGCAGGCGGTCTTCCACCACGGCTTCCACCTGGACGTCCTTGTCCGCCACCAGCTGGACGTGCTTGATTCGCACCTTGACCTTGTCTCGGTTGTTGGTTGCTCCCCTGTCTTGGTTGCTGATTCGTGCCTGGTTGCTGGCTGGCTGGCTGTCGGTTGCCGGTAGCTGGACGTTTAGATCCTTGGCTACTTTGGTTCCCGGAGCCCGCACTTTGATTTGAACGGTTAGCTGACTGCTGTGGGCGATTGTTACTGCCTTTTGGTGCTGACTGTCCTGAGTTTGATTGCTGTGGTGCACTTTTACCTGCATTATTCCCGCTCGGGCGATTGCCAGAAGGCCGCTGTGCTGGTCGATCTGATTTTTGATTATTGTTTGGCTTATTTCCTGTGCTCGCTGAAGTTTGTTTTGATTGGCCAGAGAATTTCTTATCCAGTTTACTAACTGTTTCAGGATCAATCACTGCCATATGATTATTAACTTCTACTTTCATTTTACCTAATTCGTTAATGATATCTTTACTCGATTTATTTACCTTTTTGGCATATTCATGTACTCGTATTTTCGTCATTAGCCCACCCCCGGTTATAATCGTTGAGGAGCTCGGATAACTTTTTGGCGAATCCTTTATCCGTTAGCGCCAAGACCACACGTGCTTCTTTTCCAATCGCATGCCCAAGGTCTTCGCGACTCCCGAAATCATGCTTCTCAACGTTGTAAGTGTTACATTTATTAGTTAATTTTTTCATCGTGTTTGCAGACGCATCTTTAGATAGGATGACAAGTTCTGCATGTCCCGAACGGACTTCCCGTACAACTAGGTCTTCACCCGTCACAATTTTTCGTGCGCGGGCTGCCATACCGAGCAGCTGATAGATCTTTGTTGGATCTGTCATTTGATCGCCTCTCGACGAATGGCATGTAAGAGATCGTCGTACACTTGATCAGGAACTTTCGCACTCAATTGATGTTCAATTGAGTGTTGTTTTCGTGCTTTTTCTACCGCTTCTTCCGTTTTGGATACATATGTACCGCGACCTGACTTTTTCCCAGTCAAATCAACGGAAACTTCTCCTTCTTTCGTACGGACAATCCGGATCATTTCTTTTTTTGGTAGCATGTCACCTGTAGCTGCACATTTACGCAAAGGGATTTTCCGATTGTTCGACATCAGCATGCAATCCTTTCCAAATCAATCTTCTTCGTCTACGTCTGCGTATAAATCAAAGTCTTCTGTTTGTTCAACTAGTGTTTCTTCTTCATATTCGTAAGCTTCTAAATAACTATCAGCATCCGAGCTTTCTTTGTCTTTCAACTCTGCATCGTATGCGTTTATCTCTGCATCCGTGCGAGGATAGATCCCTAGTTCTCTAGCATCCGTTTCACTTTTGATATCAATTTTCCAACCCGTCAGTTTAGCAGCCAGTCTTGCATTTTGACCTCTTTTACCAATAGCTAAAGATAATTGATAATCCGGAACGACAACAGTTGTAGAACGTTCTTCTTCATCCACTTGAACATCCAGTACTTTTGAAGGACTTAATGCATTCGCTACAAAAACAACCGGATCGTCTGACCATTCTACAATATCGACTTTCTCTCCATTCAATTCATTAGAGATGGATTGAACCCGAGCACCTCTAGAACCGACACAAGAACCGACTGGATCTACTTCTTCATTTGTCGTATAAACCGAAATTTTAGAACGATCGCCTGCTTCTCTCGCAATCGATTTAATCTCTACCGTACCATCATAAATCTCAGGTACTTCTAGTTCAAATAAGCGGCGCAGCAAACCAGGATGTGTTCTAGAAACAAATACTTGCGGTCCTCTAGCTGTTCTCTCTACTTTTGTTATATATACTTTTATACGATCATGTGGTGCATATGATTCTGTTTGGATTTGTTCACTTGATGGCAATACTGCTTCCACTTTACCTAAACCGACAAATAAGTTTTTGGCATCCATTCGTTCTACGATACCATTTACGATATCTTCTTCACGATCGATATACTCTTCATAAATCAGACCACGTTCTGCTTCACGTACACGTTGCGTAACAACTTGTTTAGCGGTTTGGGCAGCAATCCGTCCAAAATCACGTGGTGTAACTTCCTCTTCGACAATGTCGCCGATTTCATACACTGGATTGATTACTTGCGCATCTTCCAATGAAATTTGCAGACGATCATCTTCGACTTCTTCTACAACATCTTTACGGGAATAGACCTTCATCGTGCCTTTATCTAAGTTCAAATCCACCCGGACATTTTGTGCTTGGTTAAAGTTTCGTTTATATGCAGTTACAAGCGCTGCTTCAATCGCATCCACTAGTACATCTCTTGAAATTCCTTTTTGCTGTTCAAGAGCTGTCAGTGCTTCGAGTAGATCACTACTCATATTCATCACTCCTACATTCCATTATCTTCCTGTTTCAACTAGACGTCCGCTTCCGCTTTTGGTTTAAAAGTCAATTGCTAGTCTTGCGAAGGCAATTTTTGTTTTATCAATTTCTACTAATACTTTTCTTGTCTTTATTCGTATTTCCACTTTTGCGAAGTCTGGCCCGTATCCAAGTAAGTACCCCTCGAATTCTTTCAGTCCGTCGATGGGTTCATAGGTCTTGATAAACACATACTGGCCAACTGCTTTTTCAAAATCTTCATCTTTTTTCAATGGTCTTTCCGCTCCGGGAGAAGACACTTCAAGGAAGTAGTTCTGGGATATTGGGTCAACACGGTCCAGTTCCTCGCTCAGCTTTTCACTAACAGCTGCACATTGATCAATATCAATGCTTCCTTCAGGTGTATCGATATAGACGCGTAAAAACCAATCTCTACCTTCTTTCACGAACTCGACGTCTACTAGTTCAAGACCCAATTCTTCTACTATTGGACTTGTCAACTGTTCGACTTCCTCTGTAATTTTACTCAAACGTATCCCTCCCGAAATTAAAATCAATCACGCCCCGGCGTGATTGCGTCTGGATTTTGATTCGAGGCCTGCACGATGCAGGTCATGTAGACGTTACCGCAGGATGCGGTGAATTTAGTCTGCCTTCCTCATAACTCCCCTCAAAATCCATGACATCCGCCGGAGGCTTTATCTGGATTCAGCAGGAGTTTAAAAAACCCACTGAACAAAAAACACTTGCATTCGTCCCACCCACTTTAGAAGTATAGGGCTTCTGCTGAATTCAGATAAACAACAGAAAAGAGCGGGGAGCCCCACTCTTTTCCGTAAGACGTATAGCAAAAGTTGCTTTAATCGTATCATAAGGCCATTTACAATGCAAATGATGTAGCCCCTGGTATCCATTAGAACAATGATAATTGATTCGCTTCTGGCATTCCTTCCAAGCAGCCAAACGTATCCAAGTACTCGACAATCGTTTTGGAAACACGACCTCTCTTCTGAAAGTCCTCTTTAGATAAAAATTCACCATCTTTACGTGCTTCCACTATTGTTTTCGCAACGTTTGTTCCTAAAGACGGAACAGCGTTAAAAGGTGGAATCAACTGGTTCCCTTCAATGAGAAAGCGTGTGGCATCCGATTTATACAAGTCTGGTTTAGCGAATGTAAAACCACGCTCCACCATTTCCAATGAAATTTCTAGAACCGTCACTAAGTTCTTCTCTTTTGGAGATGCATCCAGTCCTTTGTCATTTATTTCTTTAATCTTCGCACGGATAGAAGCGGATCCTTTCGACATCGTCATTAAGTCGAAGTCTGTTGCCCGAACAGTGAAATACGTTGCGTAGTACATGATCGGATGATGCACTTTGAAATATGCAATACGAAGTGCCATTAATACATAGGCAGCCGCGTGCGCTTTAGGGAACATATATTTGATTTTCTTACATGAACCGATATACCAGCCCGGCACTTTATTGGCTTTCATCTCCGCCTCAAACTCAGGTGTCAGACCTTTGCCTTTACGTACGGACTCCATGATTTTAAAAGCTAATGAAGGTTCCAAACCTTGATAAATTAAATAGACCATAATATCATCTCGACATCCGATCACCTCGGATAGCTGACAGATTTTATTTTGGATCAATTCTTGTGCATTTCCTAACCAGACATCGGTTCCGTGAGATAATCCCGATATCTGGATTAATTCAGAAAAAGTGGATGGCTTTGTTTCTTCAAGCATCTGACGAACAAATCGTGTACCGAATTCAGGGACGCCTAATGTTCCCGTTTTACAGTCAATCTGTTCTTCCGTCACCCCTAAAGAAGAAGTTCCACTAAATAATGCCATGACACCTTCATCATCTGGAGGAATCGTTTTCGGATCGATACCGGATAAATCTTCTAACATTTTAATCATTGTCGGATCGTCATGTCCGAGAATATCCAATTTCAGCAAGTTGTTATCGATTGAGTGAAAGTCGAAATGTGTCGTACGCCAACTGGACTCCACATCATCCGCTGGAAATTGGATCGGCGTGAAATCATAGATATCCATCGTGTCAGGAACTACGATAATTCCACCTGGATGCTGTCCAGTGTTACGTTTTACTCCAGAACAACCTTGCACTAGCCGATCGATCTCCGCGCCGCGCATTTGCAGATCGTTATCATTCATATAACCACGAACATAACCATAGGCCGTTTTTTCAGCAACAGTTCCTATCGTTCCTGCACGATATACATAATCTTCACCGAATAATTCTTTCGTATAGTTATGAGCATGTGCTTGATACTCACCACTAAAATTCAAATCGATATCGGGTACTTTATCGCCAGCGAAACCTAGAAACGTTTCAAAGGGAATATCTTGCCCATCTTTTTTAAACATCGTCCCACATTTTGGACATTCCTTATCTGGTAAGTCATACCCTGAACCGACAGACCCATCATCGAAAAATTCATAAGTTTTGCAAGACGAACAGACATAATGAGGCGGCATTGGGTTTACTTCGGTAATTTCCATCATCGTGGCTACGAAGGAAGAACCTACAGATCCACGAGAACCGACCAAATAGCCTTCATCCAACGACTTCTTCACCAGCTTATGTGAAATGAGGTAAATGACCGCAAATCCATTATCAATGATGGATGTTAATTCTTTTTCAATACGGGCTTCTATAATTTCTGGCAGTGTATCCCCATAAATGTGGTGTGCCATCGAATATGTCAGCTCACGTACTTCCTCATCGGCGCCTTCAATCTTAGGTGTGTATAAGTCATCTTTTATTGGTTTAACATCCCCAATTTGTTCCACAACTTTCTTTGGATTCTCTATCACAATTTCTTTTGCTGCTTCTTCACCTAGAAATGCAAATTCAGCAAGCATTTCATCCGTTGTCCTAAAATGGACAGCTGGGAGAGAATGACGATTCATCGGGTTTGCCCCCCCCTGTGAACGAACCAATACTTTTCGGTACATGGCGTCCGTTTCTTCTAAGTAATGGACATTGCCTGTAGCACAAACGGGTAAACCAGTCTTCTTTCCTAGCTTGAGCATTTTACGCATAATATCTTCTAAATTCCATTCATCTCGAATTAAATCCAACTCAAGTAAATGTGAATAGACTGGTTTTGGATGAATTTCTAAGTAATCATAGAAACGCGCAATTTCCTCTACTTCTTCCATCGGTTTTTGCATTAGACCTTCAAAAACCTCTCCCTTATCACAGCCCGATCCAACCAATAAGCCTTTTCTATGTTTGACCAACACAGAACGAGGAATACGCGGAACACGATAGAAATAATCCATATGCGAAATAGAGACGAGTTTGAATAAATTTTTCAACCCTTCATTGTCTGTCGCAAGCAACGTACAGTGAGAAGGCCGTGACCGTTTATAGGCGTCTCCCTCTCCGATGTTTTTATTTAAATCGTCAAGCCATTCGATCCCTTTTTCTTGTGCATCTTTCAGCAATCGTAAAAAGAGATGAGCAGTGGCTTCGGTATCATAAATCGCTCGGTGATGTTGAGTTAATTCGATATCGAATTTTTTAGCAAGTGTGTTTAGACGATGATTACGCAATTCAGGATAAAGGAAACGTGCAAGTTCTAATGTATCGATTACAGGATAAGCAGTCGTTTCGATTTTCGCCCTCTTGCATGAGGCGTAGAAGAAGCCCATGTCAAACGACGCATTATGAGCGATCAGTACAGCATCACCAATAAACTCGATGAAATCTGCCATCACCTCAGATACTTCTGGCGCGTCTTTCACCATATCATCCGTAATACCTGTTAGTTCCGTCGTGATGGATGATAGAGGGTGATGAGGATTCGCAAAGCGTTCAAAACGATCAATAATTTCTCCATCGCGAACACGCACTGCTGCTAGTTCGATAATAGTGTCATACACGGCAGATAAACCGGTAGTTTCTACGTCAAAAACGACATACGTATCGGTCTCTAATCGGCGATGTTGTTCTTCATAAACAATCGGTACCCCATCATCTACAAGATTGGCTTCCAAGCCGAATAACACTTTAATGCCATGTTTTTTTCCCGCATTGTATGCTTCAGGGAAAGATTGGACATTCGCATGATCTGTAATCGCTACCGCTGGATGGCCCCATTTGGCAGCCTGGGCAACTAACGCTTGCGCGGATACAACGGCATCCATTTGACTCATTAACGTGTGGGCATGCAACTCAATACGTTTTTGCCCTTCAGGAGCTTTGTCTTTCCGTTCAATTGATGGGATAACAGCTAAATCTTGCGCCATCATAATCAAATCTCTAACGAATGTATCATTTTGAATACTTCCTCTTGCACGGACCCACATTCCTTTTTTAAAGGACTTCATCAATTCCGCATCTTCATTGTCTCGTGAAAACATCTTTACTAAGATCGAATCAGTATAATCGGTTACTTTCAACGTTAATAGCGAGCGTCCGCTTCGAAGCTCTCTAATTTCTGCATCAAATACAAAGCCTTCTATGATCAGGCGCCGCTCTTCGTCTTGAATTTCATGAATCGGAATAATCGGGTCCCCTGCCTTAATTGGAACACCAAGAATTAAGGCTTTTTCGGAATCTCCTTGTTCACTCTTCATCGTTTCACGTTGCTGTAATTGTTCAAATGCTTTCATTGACAATACTTCTTCTTCTTGCTTTTTTTGCGAAAGGAAATGCTGACGCTCTTCTTCCGCGTTCTCGTTTTCCTCAATAGACACATCGACTGTTAATTGAGGAAAGCCAAATTGCCGATAAAGGTTTGCTAGGGGCTCTACATATTTATTTTTGAGCGTCTGACATTCTAGGTCGCTTGAGCAGCTGATCAACAATTTTTCACCATGTAACTTTGGCTGTTGTTCTACTAAACATTGACGAAGTGGTGGGGAAATATCAGCCAATTCTTCTACAACGAGTGGCCAATAAGCGATAATCAACTGTTCATCAGCAGTAGTGTTACGACTTTCCACTTTGAGATGTACATTTGCTATCGCGGCGAACGTCTCATGGATGCGCTGCTGCATGAGACGGAATACATCGATGGGTAGCACTTCATCAACCGTGACATTGAATTTCCACACTCTAGATTTCGTATGGACCGTTACACGATTCAGTTCTCCATTTTGAAAGTAAGGCATTAACTGGTCATCTGTTAAGCCTGTCTGCTGCAACAACGTTAGAAACTTTTGCGTGGCATCCAACATAAACTCCTCCGATCTATCGCGAAAAGAAGGGAAGTTCCGTTACCGGACTCCCCTTCCTTCTATTATTCTGCACTGAAAAATGATTGTAATTTTTCTAGAACTTCTTCTTTTTGCCAATCAAATGATTCTCCGCTGTCTCGGAATGTCACTTCTACAATTCCTTCATCTGCTCTTTTACCGATTGTAATCCGAACAGGCAAACCAATCAAGTCCGACTCAGCGAATTTCACACCTGCTCTTTCGGGGCGATCATCGTATAGCACATCATATCGGTAAGATTCCAATACAGCATACAGTTCATCGGCTAGTTGTTTTTGAATCTCGTCCTTCACATTGATAGCGACTAGATGAATATCAAATGGAGCTAGCTGTTTAGGCCACATTAAACCACTTTCATCATTAAACTGTTCTGCAATAGCTGAGAGAAGCCGTGTTACATTGAGACCATAACGTCCCATAATAAAAGGTTTTGCTCTTCCTTGTTCATCTAAAAAATTACCTTTCATTTGCGCACTGTATGTAGTGCCTAGCTTGCAGATATGACCAATTTCTATGCCTTCCGCGAATTTAATCATTCCCATGCCGTCAGGAGATACGTCTCCTTCTTGTATGAATCGGATATCTAAATAGTCATCGATGGCAAAATCGCGTTCTGGATTCACATTGATCAAGTGATAGTCGTCATCGTTTGCGCCTGCCACTCCGTTTACTACAGATGCTACTGCATGATCCGCAAAAACTTTTACCCCGATCGGCAGTTTGACTGGACCAATGGAACCTACATGACAGCCAAGCAACTCTTCAATTTCTTGTTCTGATGCTAACTCTACTTGTTTAGCGGCAAGTGAAGTTTTCAACTTACTATCGTTAACGTGATGATCTCCACGACATACAACTAGCACTAAATTCTCGTCCACTTTATACACTAAAGACTTCAATATCTTTTCAGGTTCCATAGACAAGAATGTTGCTACGTCTTCAATACTCCGTTGATTTGGTGTTGCCACTTTTTCTGTTTCTTTAAGCTTTTCCTCTGATTTCTCATAGTCAACGTTTACCTCTGCCATCTGGATATTGGCAGCGTATGAGGAGCTATCACTAAAAGCAATCTTATCCTCACCAATTTTCGCCAATGCAATGAATTCATGTGTTGTCTTTCCAATATCTGCAATGACCATACGGAAATGCATACCAAGACGTGTAAAAATATTTGTATAAGCTTGCATTATTTCTGCATACTTTTCATCTAAGCTTTCTTCTGTTGCATGGAACGAATATGCATCTTTCAAAATAAATTCGCGACTACCAAGCAAACCTAAGCGAGGTTTATATTCATCACGAAAACTTGTTTGAATTTGAAACAATGTCAAAGGTAATTTTTTATAGGATTTTACTTCGTCACGCAGTAAAGAGATGATGACCTCCTCGTCAGTAGGACCAAGAGCAAATTCTTTAGACTGACGATCTTTCATGCGAAACAATTCATGACCATAGGAATTCCAACGCTCAGTTTGTTTCCATAGTTCAGATGGTTGCAATACGGGCAGTATGACTTCTATCCCCTCGATCGCTTCCATTTCTTGGCGTATGATTTTTTCGATTTTGCGAAGGACTTTTTGCGCCAGCGTTAAATACGTGTAGACACCATTCGCATTCTGACGTATGTACCCTGCCCGCAAGAGCAATTGATGGGAGCGGGTATCTGCATCTGATGGGTTCTCTCGCATCGTTGGTATAAACGTTTTTGATTGTTTCATGATATACTTCCACCTTTTTTAGAAGAAAAATCGCTGAATGTCATTCCATGTCACGACAAGCATCAGGACCATCAACAACATAATACCGACAAAGTGCACCATGCCTTCTTTTTGTTTGTCAATCGGTTTTCCACGTAAGCCTTCAAATAGAAAGAATAATAATCTTCCTCCATCTAGAGCTGGCAATGGTAGTAAGTTCATGATTCCTAAATTGATACTTAACACAGCTCCCCAATTCATTAAATTGAAAATACCATATTGAGCTACTTCTTCAGTCGCTTTATAAATACCGACAGGACCTGATAATGCATCAATGGAAAACTGACCCGTTACGAGCTGACCGAGTAATTCGAAAATCTTCACAGTCCATGTATAGGTCTGTTCTGCACCGAACACTACAGATTTAATAAATCCTTTTTCAAGTGGACTCGAATAAATGACACCAATCTGCCCATATTCTTTACCCGCATCCGTTAATGATTCAGGTGTCACCTCTATAGGTAGCGTTTTCCCATCACGTTCCACTTCTAACGCTAAAGGTACTCCTGGACTTTCCTGAATGGCTTGGGAAAATAGCGTCCAAGAATCGATACTCTTCCCATCTACACCTGTAATGAGGTCACCTTTTTTCAAACCTGACATCTGCGCTGGTGTATTAGGCTTTACTTCTGAAATAATCGGTTCATTTGTCGGTACACCATTCAGTAAACCGAGAGCTAAAAATATAAAGAAGGCTAAAATGAAGTTAAACAACGGTCCGGCAAAAATAGCCAAGGCTCTGCTGCCCAATGACTTGGATTCAAATTGTCTATCATAAGGAGCAATCAATGTTTCTTGGCCTTTTTCAATAATCATAGCCGTTCTGGAGATTTTTAGATGGACTAATTTTCCTTCTTCATCGTATCCTTCAATATACAATTCCTTGTCCAAATCCGATTTTTCTACTTCTAGATTTAATATGTTCGGGTTGGAGACATTACGATTCAAATAAATCTTTTCTATTTCATCTTGAGCATTCAGTAACAATCCTACTCGATATCCTGGCTGTAATTCAACAGTATCAAAATCTTCTCCTGCCATCCGTACGTATCCACCTAGCGGGAGCAAACGTATGGTATAGAGTGTTTCTCCTTTACGAATCGCTAAAATTTTAGGACCCATACCTATAGCGAATTCACGTACCATGATTCCTGCTTTTTTGGCAAAGAGAAAATGTCCAAACTCATGGAATGCTACAAGTGTTCCGAATATCACAACGAACGCAATAACAGTTTCCATTCAGTAACCACCTTCATCGGCTATTACAGCCTAAAATTAATCTCGATACTATACTATACCATACACTTTTTTCCGCGTAATGCGATCTGTCTCCAAAATTTCTTCCAGACTCGGTGCGTTAATGGTCTCGTGCTCATCCATCACTTGTTCAATAATATCTTCGATTTGCATGAATGAAATACGCCCCTCCATGAACAACTGAACAGCCACTTCATTTGCAGCATTCATCACAGTGGGCATAGTGCCTCCTTCCCTACCTGCATCATATGCAAAAGATAGGGCCTTAAATCTCTCAAAATCCATTTTTTCAAAATGAAGTTTGCCGATCTCATCTAGTCGAAGACGTTTCGCATTAGCCATAAGAATACGGTCCGGATACGTCAATGCATATTGGATGGGCACACGCATATCTGGAGACCCAAGCTGAGCCATGACACTCGTATCTTCAAACTCGACCATGGAATGGATAATACTTTCTTTATGAAGTAAACATTCAATTTGGTCATACGGCATCGCGAATAAATGATGTGCTTCAATCACTTCTAACCCTTTATTCATCATCGTCGCTGAATCAATCGTCAATTTATTGCCCATCGACCAGTTCGGATGCGCTAAAGCTTGTTCCACCGTTACATGTTGAAGCTGATCACGACTAAACTCTCTAAAGCTACCTCCAGATGCTGTCAAAATCAGTTGAGTAATTCGCTTTGGATTTTCTCCATTCAATGATTGAAATAAAGCAGAATGTTCACTATCGACAGGGACTAAAGGCACGTTATATTGTTTAGCAGCCTGTACTACAAGATCTCCGGCAGCGACCAGTGTTTCTTTATTGGCGATCGCGATCGTCATCCCTGCTTCTATTGCAGCGAGTGTAGGCTTCAAACCCACACTACCAATGACCGAATTTAACAACACATCTGCCTCTATACCAACTGCAGCTTCAATCAATCCTTCTTCTCCATGAACGATTGTGATATCTGGAAATTCTTTTTGTAAGAACACTGCATCTTTCTCATTCATGACTGATACCAATTTAGGTTTGAACTGTGTTATGATTTCACTCACTTTTTGAATGTTTTTACCGGCAGACATCGATGTTAACGTAAATCGATCTGGGTTAGCCGCAATAATATCCAGTGTTTGTGTGCCTATGGAGCCAGTCGCACCAAGTAAATTAATCTTCTTCATAAATATAACTTCCTTTCCGTTATCCGACGAACTGAACAAAATGAAGGAGCGGCAAAACGAAAAGTAGACTATCAAATCGATCCATAATTCCGCCATGTCCAGGCAAAAGTGTGCCTGAATCCTTTACGTTGTAGAATCGTTTCAATGCTGATTCCACCAGGTCTCCCATTTGACCGATTATGGACGCTACAATCGTTATGAGTATGAACGTCACATAGGAATTTGCAATAGGATAAAACATATTGTACACGAGCGATAAAAGAACGGCACAAATAATCCCACCAACAAATCCTTCTACTGTTTTATTGGGCGAGATCTCTGGCCAAAGTTTTCGCTTGCCGATTTTGCGTCCAACAAAGTATGCACCAGAATCAGTCGACCAAATGATTAATAGTGCATAGCCTATGTACTCCAAACCAAATAAGCGAGTTTCTATTAAATAATAAAACCCAATTCCTACGTACAATGCACTCATTGCAGAAAATGAAATGTCTTCAAATGTTGATCGATTCTTCACCACTACCGTATAAACTAAAAGCAGTAGTACCAATACGTAGATCATTTCCATCTTCTCTAAACGAAGATAGCCTTCTACTTGTTCAGTCCATTGGGAAGGCAATAAGATCACCAGTAAGATTACCCACGATAAAATCCCATAAACCGAGAAAATAGACATATTTCGCATGCGAAGTAATTCATATAAACCAATCGTAGCAATTGCATAGATCGCAATGATGAAAGGCAACCCGCCTATTACGATGACTGGAACGAAAAATGCAAGTGCTACGATGGCTGTAATGATTCTTTGCTTCATCCTTTCTGATCTCCTTCCAAGCTTCCAAAGCGACGATCCCGATTTTGGAAATCTTCAATTGCTTGCATAAAACATTCTTCATTAAAATCTGGCCATAATACATTTGTAAATATGAATTCTGCATACGCAAGTTGCCAAAGCATGAAATTAGACAAACGAACTTCTCCACTTGTACGGATCAATAAATCAGGTTCTGGTAAGTGTGCGGTCATCAATTTAGAATCAATTAAATTTTCATTGATACTGTTAATTTCTAATGTGCCCTCTGACACTTCTTTTGCAAGTTCTTTCATTACATGAACTAGTTCCAATCTACTTCCATAGTTCATGGCAAAATTTAATATGAGTCCTTGATTATCTTTTGTTGTTTCAATTGCTTTTATAATGGCTTTTCTAGTGTGTGCAGGAAGTGCATCCATATTTCCTATCATTTCTACTTTTATGCCTTTTTCCATTAATTCAGGTAAATATGTATTGAGGAATTCGCCAGGTAGATTCATCAAAAAGTCGATTTCAATTTTCGGTCTTTTCCAATTTTCAGTAGAAAATGCATAGAGAGTCAGAGCTTTCACACCCAGTTCATTTGCGAAATTGGTAATTTGACGGACGGTTTTCATACCTTCATGATGGCCAGCAATTCTTGGCATTTTCCGTTGTTTCGCCCATCTTCCATTTCCATCCATGATGATAGCGACATGGTTAGGAATCTGTCTTTTTCTAACGGCTTCGATCCGGTCATTCAATAAATGAACGTCTTCCGTTTTTTTTCGCATTAGTTTTCTAAGCATAGCGTTCCCCCACTTGGCTCTTTTCGGATACTCCTACAGCCTATCCTACCAAATTGCATAGCAAATAGCATGCAAAAGACAGAAAAGAGCGTCCTAAAAGTAGGACGCTCCTCCTTATAGAAAGTTCTGTACTTAGATTTCTAAAATTTCATTCTCTTTGTCTTTTGCCGTCTGATCGATCTTCTCAATGAAATCATCCGTTAACTTTTGGACTTGATCCGTATAGCGGCGCAATTCATCTTCTGTAATTTCCCCATCTTTTTCAATCTTCTTGAGATCTTCATTACTGTCACGACGGACATTGCGGATAGCTACTTTTGCATCTTCTGCTTCGCGCTTAACCTCTTTTACCAATTCTTTTCGACGATCCTCTGTTAAAGCAGGAACAGCTAGGCGAATAACAGAGCCATCATTAGACGGAGTAATGCCAACGTCAGATTTCATGATCGCTTTCTCGATATCACCAATTGTAGTTTTATCATAGGGCTGCACAACAAGAAGACGAGGTTCAGGTACGGAGATTCCAGCCATCTGGTTCAAAGGTGTAGGTGCACCATAATACATCACAGAAATTCTGTCCAAAAGACTCGCATTAGCTCTTCCCGCACGAATTGACGCTAATTGTCTTGAAAAGGCGCTATGTGCTTTTTCCATTCGTTCACTTGTTTGATTCATAATTTCTTTCGTCATTACTTATTCCTCCTGACCACCGTACCGATATCTTCTCCAAGCACGGCTTTTTTAATATTACCATCCTCCATAATTGAGAATACTACGAGAGGTATATCATTGTCCATACATAGTGTTGAAGCTGTAGAGTCCATCACTTCAAGACCTTGACTAATGACTTCGAGGTAGGAAAGCTCTAAATATTTTGTTGCATTTTCATCTTTCATTGGATCTGCTGAGTACACACCATCCACATTATTTTTCGCCATTAAAATAACATCCGCTTCTATTTCAGCAGCACGTAACGCAGCCGTCGTATCTGTAGAGAAATATGGATTTCCTGTTCCTGCGGCAAAAATAATGACACGGTTTTTCTCCAAATGACGGATAGCTTTTCGGCGTATGTAAGGCTCTGCCACTTGTCTCATATCAATGGAGGTCATCACGCGAGTTTCAGGTCCTAGTTTTTCAAGCGCATCTTGTAATGCGAGAGAATTCATCACTGTAGCAAGCATTCCCATATAGTCAGCAGTTGTACGGTCCATTCCCATTTCACTTCCGACTTTACCTCTCCATATGTTGCCTCCGCCTACAACTACAGCCACTTCCACGCCTAGTTCCACGACTTCTTTTACTTGATTTGCAACTGATTTTATGACTTTCGGAGACAAACCAAAACCTTGTTCTCCTGCCAACGCTTCTCCACTTAATTTCAACACGATCCGCTTATACTTTGGAATACTCATGTAGACCCTCCTGCAATTTCCTATTCTCCGAAAAAAGAGGAACACATAATGGATGTGCCCCTCTGTATGTTAGTTCTGGACTTAGTTACCTTTAACTTGGCTCATTACTTCGTCAGCAAAGTTATCTTCACGCTTTTCAATACCTTCGCCCACTTCATAACGAATAAACTCAACTAATGTTCCACCAGTTGATTTAACGAAATCACGGACTTTCTGATCTGAGTTTTTAACGAATGCTTGGTCTAATACACAAATCTCTTCGAAATATTTCCCAAGACGACCTTCGACCATTTTCGCCACAATATTTTCTGGCTTTCCTTCATTCAATGCTTGTTCAGTCAATACTTTACGCTCATGTTCTACTTCTTCTGCAGAAACTTGATCGCGTGAAACGTATTTAGGATTCATTGCCGCAATGTGCATTGCAACGTCTTTCGCTGCTTCAGAATCAGTTGAACCTTCGACAACTGTTAACACAGCAATACGTCCACCCATGTGCAAGTATGGTCCAAATGCATCTTGATCTTTCTTTGTACGAATTTCAAAACGGCGAAGAGTAATTTTCTCACCAATTTTAGCTACTGCATTGGAAATGTGTTGAGAAACAGTCAAGCCGTTATCCATTTTAGATTCGTTTGCTTCTTCAACTGTAGCAGGTTTTGTTGCAAGCAAGAATTCCGCTAGCTCCTTAACTAATTGCTGGAATCCTTCGTTTTTCGCAACGAAATCAGTTTCAGCATTTACTTCAAGGATAATCGCATCATTACCTTGAACTAAAATATTTGCTACACCTTCTGCTGCAATACGGTCCGCTTTTTTCGCTGCGCTAGAAAGACCTTTTTCACGCAAGAAATCGATAGCAGCCTCCATATCTCCATCAACTTGAGATAATGCTTTTTTGCAGTCCATCATACCTGCGCCTGTTTTTTCACGAAGCTCTTTAACCATTTGGGCTGTAATTGTTGCCATTTGAAAATTCCTCCTAATATAGTTCATCTACAATCATTACTTTAAAAAAGACGATAAGGGGATCGCCGCTTATCGTCTCGTCATTTACTCATTTCACTCTGCAGCTACAGTTTCTGTTTCGTTCGCTGTTTCAGCAGTCGCTTCATCGTCTTCACCTTGACGGGATTCAATCAAAGCATCTGCCATTTTGCTTGTAAGTAAACGTACTGCGCGGATTGCATCGTCGTTCGCCGGGATGACATAGTCGATTTCGTCCGGATCACAGTTAGTATCTACGATTCCAACGAGTGGAATATTTAATTTAATTGCTTCTGCAACAGCAATACGCTCTTTGCGTGGATCTACGATGAAAATAACATCTGGCAATGATTTCATATCACGGATACCGCCAAGGAACTTCACAAGACGTTCGTGCTCTTTGTTCAACTGAGAAACTTCTTTTTTAGGTAGCACATCAAATGTACCGTCCTCTGCCATTTTCTCAATTGCTTTCATGCGAGCCACACGTTTTTGAATTGTTCCAAAGTTAGTCAACGTTCCGCCCAACCAACGTTGGTTAATATAGTACATTCCAGCACGTTCTGCTTCTTCTTTGATCGCTTCTTGTGCTTGCTTTTTTGTACCTACGAAAAGGACTTTTCCACCATCAGCACCGACTTGGCGCATGAAGTTGTAAGCTTCCTCTAATTTTTTTACAGTCTTTTGAAGATCGATGATGTAAATACCGTTACGCTCCACAAAAATGTACTTCTTCATTTTCGGGTTCCAACGGCGTGTTTGGTGTCCGAAATGAACACCTGCTTCTAGTAATTGCTTCATTGAGATTACTGACATGATAATTCCTCCTATGGTTTTTGTCCTCCGCGTACTTCTAGCGAAAAAGCGACCAAACAAAATGGCACCAACTTATTCGTCCGTATGCGTGTGTAGTAATACCATCTACTAAAATAACATAGATGCAGCACTTTTGCAACAGCAGTATCTTGCTATTAACCAAATTTTAATAAGAGCTCAATTTCCGTCTGCCCTTTTCCAAGTTCTTTCGCTATTTCCTGCACAGATTTACCTTGCGCACGAAGCTGCTTTGCCTTGTCACGATCGTCTAAAGGTTTCATCTCTTGTTGATCGGTTGTAGCGGCAGACTCTTGATAAGAACGAATCGCGAAATTAACGGGAACTGAATGTGGTTTTTGTAGATTTTTTTCTTGTATGGCAGCTGATTCTGCCTTAAATACAGATGAAGGAGACGCTTCAGGTTCTCGTTTACTATCCATTCTCCCATTCAATTGTTCGATCAATCGATCATTCTCTTCCTTAATCTCTACCAGATAGGCCATCACGGATTGATCCATCTCTTGCATAAGTTTTTGCTGTTTTTTCTCCAGATTATTGAATTTGGCAATTTTCATATAAAGTAACGTAATGATCATAAAACTAATAATTTGTAAGATAAATAAAATTGCAAGTACGATTCCCATGTTCCATCACCCACTATAATCGAAAAACGAGCCCTTGAATGGATGTTTAACTCGCTGTTCTTCTTTCTGAGGTTGTTCTTTCTGTTGTTGTTCGGGTTGCTCATCGGGCTGTCGTTCATCCGGGTTCAGTTTAGCATATGGATCTGACTCTAAAACAGTCTCTTGATTTTTCTGCACTTGTTTTTCTGTAGATGCATTGGCATGTTGCTGAGCAATTTGTGATTGTTGCTGCTTTTGTTCGGCTATTTTGCCCGCTTCAAACGTTTTGGGAATAGCAATTTGAAGTTCAATACTTTTCAAGCTCATAAAATCCCCCCGTCTGTTATCTCGGCCGCTAGCAGTGACCGCAATTTAAACAATGCTTTGGAATGAATTTGAGATATTCTAGACGTAGATAAACTTAAAATTTCACCGATCTCAGTAAGCGTCATGTCCTCTTGATAAAATAGACTCAGAACAAGTTGTTCATTTTCATTTAATTCTTTAATTTTCACAACAAGTTCACCGAGTAGTTCGCCTTTGACAGCCATCTGTTCCGGTGTCTTCGTTTGTTCATCGCGCAAGATGAAGGTTTGGTCGTTTTGCTCCTCCTCATCATTCATCTTTTCGTCAATAGATAGCACATTCGCAAAATATTGTTCATGAACGGTCTGATATACTTCCTCTGTTGTAATTCCTAGATGATCCGCAACTTCTTCTGGAGTGACTGTTCGTAAGTAGGTTTGTTCGAGCCTGCTGATTTCCTCATCCATTTTCTTGGATTTTTCTCTCGAGGAACGTGATAACCAATCTTCTTTTCGTAAGCCATCCATGATTGTCCCTCGGATACGAAATGAAGCATACGTATCAAACTTTAAATCGCGTGTAGGATCAAATTTCGTCAATGCATCGAATAGGCCTTGATAGCCTAGCGATTTAATTTCATCCCGTGAGACGTTTTTCGGCAGACCAGCACTTATTCGTTGAACATGATAGTTTACTAATGGTGTATACAGTTGGACTAGCGTGTCACCTGCATCAGGATCACGGTCTTCGAGCCATAACTTCCACTGATGCCGTTCAGTTGTTTCCTGCTTTGTCATCGAATTCACGCCTTTCCTGTCAGATTCCGTCTGTCTACTTTTTCTTCTTATCTAATAGTATAGCAAATTCACATAAAGAAAGGCGACTAATGAAATAGTCGCCACAGCTTGTAGACAAAAGAAAAGGGAGGTGGGTAGATTACCATTGATCAACAATCCAGGCGGACACTTTCCGGAAGGCTTGGCTGGAACATTGATCAACTAGCATATTTCCTTGGCTACTTTTTCGTTATGTTGTTTCTAATTAGAGCTCCCGCGTTCCTACATTGACCGTTCGGACATGCAGTATGCTGGTTTCCGGATCGAATTCAATGGTTCTACCGCTCGATCCCCCTGTATCTTCTGCCACGATAGGGATGGAGAGTCTTTTTAGCTCTTGTTTGACAGCTTCCACATTTCTTGGACCGATTCGGATGGTATCATTGGAGCCAAATTGAAACATTTGCGCACCACCGGCAATCTTGGCTTTAATCCCAAAGGGTCGAACACCTTGTGTCTTCAACATTTCCATCATGGCATAAATACCGGTATCTGCGAATTTGGCGACATTTAATTTAGTGGACTTACCTAATTGACTATCGGGCAACATGACATGTACCATACCCGCTATCTTTTTTGATGAATCATACAGTACTACGCCTACACATGAACCTAGACCCGATGTGCGAATCGTCTGAGGAGTTTTGGCGATATTCATATCCGCAATTCCGACACGTATCACTGTTTTAGTATTTTGCATTTACAATACACCTAAAGAACTGAATATTGTACGGTACGATGGCGGATCGGGTAGTAAGAAGAAATGTCCCGCTAAACTTGAAATCCCTTGTTCCCCTTCTTGCAAAATTTCCGTTTCAATTACGATCACTTCATCGCTATACTGGGATACTTCAATTAAACCAAAGCTGACGATCGCACCTACCATATCCACGCTCAAAGAAGGTACAGTCGGATATATATTCAAGGATGTAAAGTCAGACAGTGCCGACAAATAAGAACCTGATAGAATATTACCTAATTCTTGCAATGCAGAGGCACCTAGACCTAAGTCCTCCACATCCGTAAATACAAATTCTACATCTCCGGTCAATTTACGGATGAATTGAGTAGCAGATTCGATGGTTAATACAAAAAACATACTACCCGTCAAATCTCCTTCAATCCGCAAAAAGATTCCAGCGACAATCGTTTCCGTACCTCCTGCGAGTTCAAACATTTCGTCGAATGAAACAAGCTCTACATTTGGGACACGCATATCAATTTTATGCCCTAGAAGTTGTGATAATGAAGTAGCGGCATGAGCAGCACCTATATTACCAATTTCCTTCAATACATCGAGATGCATTTCGGTGATTTCATTTTCAGAATTCATCCGCATTCCCCTTTTTGATCGGTTGCAATACTTTTTCCAGATTCAACATGACGAGAAGACGCTTATCTACTTTGGCAACGCCGGAAATAAATTCTGATTCCACTGAACCCACCACTTCAGGTTGAGGTCCGATTGCACTTGTCGGTACATCCATCACATCATTGGCATCATCAACAATTAATCCAACTTCTGATTCAGCATGTGAAACAATAATTATACAACTAGATTCATCAAATTCCTTTGGTTCCATGTCGAAGCGATCTCGCAAATCTACTACTGGTGTCACAACGCCTCGTAAATTCAATACTCCTTTTACATATGAAGGCATTCTAGGCACACGCGTAATGGATAAGGATTTCTCAATGGATTCCACCACATCCAAACCGATAGCATATTCTTTATTCATTAGTTGAAAAACGATTACTTTCATGTCACTTACTTCTACAGCTTTTGTCATACTTTTTGTCACCTCGATTATTTAATCAGTGCATTGCAGTCGACAATTAGTGCCACTTGGCCGTTGCCGAGTATGGTGGCGCCTGAAATTGCAAACACACTCTGCAAGTAGTTCCCAAGTGATTTTAAAACAATTTCTTGCTGACCAATAAATGAATCTACAACCAAGCCCGCTAAACTTTCACCTTTACGCACAATGACAATAGACTGGAAATCTTCCTCAACTACTTCTTGATCTTTCATTTCGAAAATCTCTTTTAAATCTACTAAAGGTACGATTGTCCCTCGGAAATCAATGACTGGCTGATTATGCGCGTTTAAAATATCCGATTTTTGAATGATAGCTGTTTCTATAATGGAAGACAGTGGGATCGCATAGATTTCCTGATCCAGTTCTACTAACATTACCGAAATGATGGATAAAGTAAGCGGTAATTGTACTTGGAATAAGGAACCTTTTCCTTCTTTCGAATCAATTGAAATATGACCACCGAGAGATTCAATAGTGTTCTTCACTACATCCAAGCCAACTCCGCGTCCTGAGACATCTGTAATGGCTGTTGCAGTTGAAAATCCAGAGGCTAAGATCAGCTCGGCCACTTGTCGATCAGATAAGGTAGAAGCTAATTCTTCGCTGACGATTCCTCGTTCAATTGCTTTACTTACTACACGCTCACGATTAACACCTGCGCCATCATCTTCTAGTTCAATAAAGACATGATTTCCAGAATGATAGGCGCGCAGAGTGACAGTACCTTCCTCTGGCTTCCCTTTTGCGATTCTCTCTTCTGGGCTTTCAATTCCGTGATCTAAGGCATTTCGAATTAAGTGGACGAGCGGATCTCCGATTTCATCGATAACCGTCCGGTCTAGCTCTGTTTCTGCACCAATAATTTCCAAGTTGATTTTTTTATTTAAATCACGTGCTAGCTGACGGACCATTTTAGGAAAACGGTTAAAGACAGTTTCTACAGGAACCATTCGCATATTTAAAATAATATTTTGAAGATCTCCTGACACTCTTGTCATTCTTTCCACTGATTCATTCAGCTCAGGATTATGCAACTCACTTGCGATCGATTGGAGTCTTCCCCGATCGATGACAAGCTCCTCAAATAAGTTCATCAAAATGTCAAGACGATCAATGTTCACTCGTATGGTTTTATTTGAAGTGGAATTAGACGTCTTTTTCGTTTGTGCAGATTCCTTTGGCGTATCTTTTGTCTTTTCTGCTTTTACAGTTGGTGCATTTAATTCATTTTGAACTTCTGGAGACTGTTCATCTTGCTGCTCTAATTCAGTCTGTTTATACTTCTGCACATACTCATCCGTAATATGGGTAATACGCACATCTTCAATTTCGGATACTTTCATGACTTTCGCTTTTAATTCGTCCGCGTCTTCATTCGTTAATAAAACTATCGTAAATTTTTGATCGAACTCTTCATTTTCCAGTTTTTCAACAGTAGGAACTGTTTTAATTACTTCGCCTGACTTTTCTAAAATCTCGAACGTCATGAACACTCGAGCTACTTTCAGTAAGCAATCTTCCCGTAACTGTACAGTTATTTCATATGCATTGAAACCTTGCTCTGAGGATTGCGAGATCACCGTTAATTCAAATTCATCATAATAAACACCTGATGAAGTGACCACGTCTGCTGGAACTTCTTCTGTCGTGACAGCAACAGTATCCTCTGCTAGATCAAGGGGTTCTCCCGCTTCAATCCTATTCAGTGTGTTCACTAAGTTACTGACATCCTTTTTGCCATCGCCGCCAGCCTCGATATCCAGAACCATTAATTCTAAATCATCGGCTGCTTCAAACACGACATCTAATATTTCAGTCGTTACGCTAATTTTAGAGTTTCGGATGGCGTCTAAGACATTTTCCATCTTATGTGTCAAATCTGCAATATCTTCAAAACCCATCGTGGCAGACATCCCTTTTAACGTATGGGCAGCTCTGAAAATTTCATTCACAATTCCTAGATCATCCGGATTGTTTTCTAACGCTAGCAACTGTTCATTGCAAGCTTGCAAGTGTTCTTTACTTTCTTCGATGAACATATCCAAATACTGATTCGTATCCATTGTAAAGCCCCCTAGTCACTTCAAATTTCCCATAATCGCATCTGCGATCTGCTGAACATCTTTTATCTCATCACTTAGACCAGCATCTATTATGGCTTTAGGCATTCCATAAACGACGGAAGTAGTCTTTGATTCCGCTATTGTAACGGTCTTGCAAGAAGCACGTAATATTTCCATTCCTTCTTTCCCGTCATAGCCCATACCGGTCATAATTACCGTCACATATTCTACCTCGGGATGCTTGGCAGCAGATTCTAATAAAACATTGACGGCTGGGCGATGTCCAGAACGCGGTGCCTCTTTCTCATCTAGCAAAATTTGATAGCCTGCCAACGTTTTCTCGAACTTCATGTGCTTTCCGCCGGGTGCGATATATGCTGTACCGTTAGATAGTAATTCACCATTTTCAGCTTCTTTTACCGAAATATCACTCAAACCATTTAAACGTTCAGCTAGCGATTTAGTAAATCCAGGTGGCATATGTTGCACTATTAAAATAGGTGAAGGGAAATCTGCGGGTAGGCGTGTTATCACTTCTTGTAAGGCTCGAGGCCCCCCTGTCGATGTACCTATTATAACAAAGGTTTTAGCAGTGTGGGCTTTATTTTTAGAAAAACTTGCTAAATTACTTGTTGTTTCTGTGATCATTTTATTTATATTTGGCGTTTCCTTCTTTTCAATAGGCAATGAAGATGAATAGCGATTCGTAACAGGAGTGATTTTCCTAGTAAGTGATTGTATTCCGACATTTGACGCGGCAAACACTTTTTCAACAATTTCTTTTTCGATTTCGTGGAGATTCAAAGAGATTGCACCGCCTGGTTTTGCGATCACATCCACTGCTCCATATTCAATGGCTAACACAGCATTTTCTGTATTATGTTTTGTGGTACTAGATAGAATGACAACGGGAACCGGATTATGATCCATCATTTCTCTCAATGCTTGTAATCCGTCCATTACAGGCATTTCAATATCCATCGTCACCACGTCCGGTTGAAGCGTGCGTACTTTGTCAACTGCATCTTTTCCATTTCTAGCAATACCAATGACTTCCATTAGCGGATGTTCATTCAGCATATCTGAAATTAACTTCCGCATAAAAGCTGAATCATCTACGACAAGCACTCTTTTTTTCTTGCCCATCATCAAATCAGCCACGCCCTTTCCGAAAAATACTTTTTAATTTCCCGAGGAATCCTGACGTCTCAATAGAAGTATGAGGCTGATCTCCGAGTAAAAATGACTCAGTTATGACTTTCATCCGTTTGGTAATTTGTGAATTTGGATATAGTTTCACGAAAGGGGTTTGCGCGACTACTGCATTGCGTACATTGGTATCATCAGGTAAAAATCCAAGGACATTCGTTTCAGCCGATAAAAATTTGCGCATGGCCAGTTGTAATCTCGCTACCGAATCACGTCCGTCCTCTTCTTTTATTACCCTGTTACTGACAATATGAAAAGTTTTGTCAGCATCTTGCATACAAATAAATTTCATCATCGAGTAAGCATCTGTAATTGACGTTGGTTCTGGAGTTGAGATTAAAATAATTTCGTCCACTGCCAGTATTAAATCGATCGAGCTTTTAGTAGCTCCAGCTCCCATGTCAAATAGAATCACATCATAGTCTGCCTGCAGAATGGAAAAGCCTTCAATCAATCGATCAAACATTGATTCAGACCACTCCATTACCGTTTCTAAACCTGAACCGCCTGCAATAAAAGCCAACTCATTATCCAAAGGAGTGATCACATCTTGTAACTCTTTGGAACCTGTCAAGTAATCTTTTAAACTATGATTAGGTGTCGCTCCAAATAAAATATGGATATTGCCCATCCCGATATCCATATCTACAATGATTACTTTCTGACCTTTCGCTGCAAGTGAATAGGAGAAATTGGCTGTAAAATTAGATTTACCAACACCGCCTTTTCCACTAATGATCGCTACAGAGCGGGCTGTTTTTCTATGTGCTTTTAACATTTTCATTCGTAACGCCTCTGCTTGATCATGCATCTAGATCACCTGCTAACAAAAGAGAGAATACTTTCTCAAACGTGGCTTCGGTAATATCTTCCGGCACTTCTTGACCATCTGTATAATACGCCATGCCAATATTGTATTTCAGCATTAAATTGATCATCGAGCCAACAGAACTTGTTTCGTCTATTTTCGTGAAAATGAATTTTTCAATCGGAAATTTTTCGAAACGCTCAACAATCACGTCCATATCTTGTTCTTTTGATGTTGTGGACAGAACAAGATATGTTTCCATATCTAATGAAAAGTCCACTAGTTTCTGTAAATCTTCTACAAATTTAGCTTCTTTATAATTACGTCCAGCCGTATCGATGAAGATCAAATCACGGTCTGCCAACTTTTCAATAGCCTCTCGAAAATCCGCTTCGTTGTAGGCGATTTCCACTGGTGCTTGGAGCAGGTTCGCATATGTCCGTAATTGTTCGATTGCAGCAATACGATACGTATCGGTTGTGATGAAGCCTATTTTCTTTTTTTCTTCTAACAATGCGCGGGCCGCAATTTTTGCGATCGTTGTAGTTTTCCCTACTCCAGTTGGACCAAGTACATTTATATATTTTTTGGTATAAGAAATTCCGCCGAACGGTACATCTTTCAGTTTGGCGGAAAACCATTTTTTCATTAATTCAAGTTGTTCACTCGCAGTTGAATCTTTTTTATCCTTTTTCATTTGTTGGTATAACGAATCGCCAACTTCAACTATATATTCCTGTGCAAGTCCTTGTGACTGCAGTCTTGTCAATAGAGGCAACAACTCATCGGGATACTTTTCAAGTGTACGATCACTTTGCTGGATCCCTTTTATCAGTTTTTTCATTTCTTGCATCTCTTTTTGTAATTGATCTGTTGTATCCGATTCAAATACAGGTTGTACCACAGGACGTATGGGTGGTTCATAAGGCTGCTTTTCTATCTTTTGATCAAAACCAGCGACTACTTCCACTGAACGCTTTTGAAAGAAACCAAGAAAACCTTTCGTCTTCGTCACATTTGAACTTAGGATGACTGCATCATCCCCAAAATCTTCACGTACTTTTTTCATAGCCTCCACCATGGTAGAGGCTGTATATTTCTTCATTTTCATTAAATATCCACCACCCCTACGCTTTGGACTTCTACAGATGCTTCAAGTTCATTATAAGACAGTATAGGTATTTGTGGGAAATAACGTTCTGTAATTTGACGCAAATACATTCGAATGGCCGGAGAACACAAAATAACTGGTGCTTGATCTAGCAACGCTACACGCTCTATTTCTTGCGCTATTCTCTCTAGAATAGCTTGAGACTGTGCGGGATCAATGGATAAGAAGCTTCCTTGTTCCGTCTGCTGTATACTATCAGCAATCAACTTTTCTACTTTTCCGGAAACTGTTAATACTTTTAATGCCTCACTACCTACAACATATTGACTAGTAATCTGCCTAGCTAATGATTGTCTGACATATTCAGTTAACACATCAACATCGGACGTGAATTTTGAATAATCAGCTAGTGTTTCAAAAATAATAGGCAAGTTCCGAACAGATACTTGCTCGCTTAACAACTTGGCCAGCACTTTTTGAATCTCACCAATTGATAATGGCGTAGGTGTCAATTCATCAACCAAAATTGGATAGGTCTCATGCACATGATCGACCAACTGTTTTGTCTCTTGCCGTCCCAACAAGTCCGCTGCATTCGCACGTATCACTTCTGTTACATGAGTAGAAACAACGCTAGGCGGATCAACCACCGTATAGCCCATAATCTCAGCCTCTTCTTTTGCATCTTCCGTGATCCATTTTGCAGGAAGTCCAAATGAAGGTTCTATTGTATCGATCCCCTCAATCATGTCTTCTCCGCCAGGACTCATCGCCAGATAATGATCCAATAATAATTCTCCTCTTGCCATCTCATTACCTTTAATTTTGATTCGGTATTCATTTGGTTGCAACTGAATATTATCGCGAATGCGCACGACAGGTATTACTAATCCCAGTTCAATCGCCAACTGTCGTCGGATCATTACCACACGATCCAGTAAATCCCCACCTTGTGTCGCATCAACGAGCGGTATCAAGCCATAGCCAAATTCAAATTCGATTGGGTCGACATTCAGTAAATCGACTACGTTTTCAGGCCGCTTTAGTCCTTCTGTTTCTACTTCCTCTTCCATTTCAAGCAACTCGTCTGGATTTTCCTCAGGTTTTCGTGACATCATAAAGGCACCTGCTGCTAATGCTAATGCAATTGGAATAGTCAAGATATCATTAATAGGTGTTGCAAGACCAAGCAAAAACACCGTGACAGCGGCTACGTAAAGCAGTTTGGGCTGCCCTAGTAGTTGATTGGTGATATCCGTTCCAAGATTCCCTTCAGATGCTGCACGTGTCACTACAATACCGGTTGCTGTAGAAATAAGTAGAGCTGGAATTTGAGAAACGATTCCGTCCCCAACCGTTAAACGAGAAAATTGAGTGGCTGCTTCTGCAAAAGGTAGATCCATTTGAACCACGCCAATGATCATACCAACTAGTAAGTTGATTATGACAATGATGATCCCTGCAATTGCATCCCCTTTAACAAATTTCGTCGCACCATCCATCGCACCATAAAAATCCGCTTCGTTACTAACTTTTTCACGTCTTGCCCGCGCTTCCGTATCAGAAATCATCCCGGCATTCAAGTCCGCATCAATACTCATTTGCTTACCAGGCATCGCGTCTAGTGTGAAACGAGCTGCGACTTCAGAAACACGTTCAGAACCTTTTGTAATGACAATAAATTGAATGATGATTAAAATTACAAAGACCACAAGACCAACTACGATATTTCCACCTGTTACAAACGTACCAAATGTGTCGACTACGCCACCCGCATCTCCTTCTGAAAGAATTGCACGCGTAGTGGAGACATTGAGACCAAGGCGGAACAACGTCAGTAATAATAGCAAAGACGGAAATATAGAAAACTGTAACGCTTCTTGCATATTCATGGCTGTCAATAAAACAAGCAAGCCTAAAGTAATATTGATGATGATTAAGAAACTTAATAACCATGGGGGTAATGGGATGACTAGCATCGCAACGATCATTATAACCGCTGCAAGCACACCGATATCTTTAAACTGCATGTCACCCCTACTTTCTCATTTCACTTATATTTTTCGCTGAATGCGATAGACGTACGCTAAAATTTCTGCCACAGCCTTGAAAAACTGTTCTGGTATCCGATCACCGATTTCGACCTCATCGTACATAGAACGGGCTAGCGGACGATTTTCAACCATGACGATATCATTCTCTTTGGCAATCATCTTGATCTTTTGTGCAATAAAATCTGCACCCTTCGCCACGACAATAGGTGAATCCATCTGTTCCTCATCGTACTTTAACGCAATGGCAAAGTGAGTAGGATTCGTGATAACAACGTCTGCCTGCGGTATTTCTTGCATCATTCTACGCATAGCCATTTCTCGCTGACGCTGCTTAATCCGAGATTTGATGAGCGGATCACCATCCATATTTTTATGTTCATCCTTAATATCCTGCTTGGACATTCTTAGGTTTTTTTCATAGTCAAATTTCTGATACAAGAAATCCAATATTGAAATGAAAAGTAAAACAAATGAAGCGACAATGCCCATCAGTCCTACTAATTTAGCAATCGTCAATAACGTCATTTGTGGTGTTCGAAAAGCAAGATCTAATACTTGTCCTAAATTCATCCAAATGATCATTGCTGTCACCGTTCCAATAAATGAAATCTTCAGAATGGATTTCAATAACTCTACAATGGCACGTATTGAAAATATACGTTTTAAACCTTTAATTGGATCAATCTTTTTTAAATCAAATTTTAATGGCTCCCCAGTGAACAGCAAACCGAATTGAATCAAATTGGCTGCAATACTCGCGATCACAGCAATGATCATAATAGGCAATAAAATGATAGCCATCTGTTTAACAACATCCATATAAACTAACATGACTTGATCTTCGTTCATCGTATGTATAGGAATAAAATGAGTGAATGATTCACGGAAAAACAGAAAGAAATGATCTCTCATGAACCCTGCTGCAAAAAACATGAAAAGAAACACAGATAATAGAACGATCGCGCTCGTAACGTCCTGACTCTTCAATACTTGTCCCTTTTTCCGTGAATCCTCTCTTTTTTTCGGGGTAGCTTTTTCTGTTTTTTCGCCGGCAAAGAATTGCAAATCAAGTGTCAGCAACAATCTACCCACCTCCTAGCAGTACCATCAGGTCTCTCATCGTGATGATCATCACTTCAAATAGCTTTTTCATTAGTGCAATCAATACACTTGACATGGTCACTAATACAAGAAAGCTAACTCCAATTTTAATAGGGAAACCAACCACAAAAATGTTTAACTGTGGAACTGCTCTGGCAGTAATCCCAAGAGCCAAATCTACTAGAAACAAAGTAGCAACGACAGGAATCGCCATTTGAAAGGCAATAGCAAAAGCTTTGGCGAATGTTACAACCATGAATTCCGCCACATTCGCATCACCGAATGGAGGCCATAGCTGATTGACCGGAACAAACTCATAACTGTAGAAAATCCCATCCAGCAACATATGATGGCCATTTACTGCAAGCAACAGCAACATAGCCAATGAATTGAAAAATTGACCAAGCAAAGGGGACTGTGCGCCTGTTTGCGGATCAATGACGTTGGCTATAGCAAAGCCCATCTGGAAGTCGATAAACCCTCCCGCCACTTGGATGGCTGCCATAATAATAAAAGCGGCAATGCCAATCGACAAACCGACAACCGCTTCTTTTATCACAAGCAATATGTATTGACCATCAATTTCTATATCTGGCACATCCACTGTATAGGACATCATCCATGCAAGTAGAGCAGCAAAGATCAAGCGCTGTGTCGCCGGGATGGAACGGTAAG
Source organism: Sporosarcina obsidiansis (assembly GCF_009651005.1). Taxonomy (GTDB): domain Bacteria; phylum Bacillota; class Bacilli; order Bacillales_A; family Planococcaceae; genus Sporosarcina; species Sporosarcina obsidiansis. The sequence goes on along the minus strand of NZ_WHVW01000004.1, from coordinate 118,334 downwards.
AAAATAACGGCAGTGTAACAAAAAAAGATGTAACACGTGTTAAAATGAGTAAAAATGCAGGCAATGACGGAATGAGCTCATTCATTCAATCACCCGATATACCTAGAGAGATTAGAAAAGATTTCACTCGCATAATTTGTAACATACGACAGCATCCATGGACCAAAAAACACGATGGCAACCATGACCGCAATAATCTTTGGAACAAAAGCCAATGTCTGCTCTTGAATCTGTGTAGTGGCTTGAAAAATACTGACTCCAAGACCAGTCAATAACGCAACGATCAAGAGAGGACCTGATGCGAGAAGAATGACCCATACTGACCGTTCTGCAATGGATATAACAAATTCACTCGTCAACTGAATCCCTCCCTAAAAGCTTTGTAACAATGACTGGATAATTAAATACCAACCGTCCACCAAAACAAACAGTAATATTTTAAATGGCAATGAAATCATAACAGGTGGTAGCATCATCATCCCCATTGACATGAGGACACTGGCTACAATCATATCAATCACTAAAAATGGAATGAATATCATAAAACCCATTTGAAAGGCTGTTTTAATTTCACTTAACGCAAATGCTGGAACCATCATAGTCAGCGGTATATCCTCAATTGTTTCAGGACGTTCCATTTGATTATAACGCATGAATAATTCCAAATCTTTCTGTCTCGTATGTGTACTCATAAACTCTTTAAACGGCACACTTGCACGTTCATACGCTTCGTCCAAGGTTATTTCTTCATCAAACAACGGAGTCAGTGCTTCATCATTAACTTGTTGCAAGACAGGTGCCATGATGAAGAAAGTCAAAAACAATGCTAGTCCAACTAACACCTGATTGGGTGGCATCTGCTGAGTGGCAAGAGCCGTTCGTACGAAAGACAAAACAATAATGATCCGTGCAAATGAGGTCATTAAAATCAAAATAGCTGGAGCAAGAGACAGAACTGTCAATAACAACAGCATTTTTATTGAAGTAGAGACATTGGCCGGATCACTGTTTGAAAATGATTCTAGAAAGTCAGTCATCCCGGTCGCTCCCTTTCCCCTTCAATCGATCCAATTGCTGCTTTCGATCTGCTTTAATCTCTTCTATTTTGGATGAAAACAATTGACTGAAATCGGTGGGTTCCACTGAAGTATTTTCAGACTTTTTATTCTTAAAAAATCGCTGGTATAGCTGAGTCAACAATCCATTTTGTATCACACGATCATCTCGATCATAGCGTGCCAGCAATTCTTCGATTTCAGCGGGATCTTCGATTTCTTTCAAAAGTTGTACATTTTCGCCCACACCTACAACAAAATAATGATTTCCCATTTTCACTAATTGAATCGATTTATGTTGCCCAAGTGGAACTCCGCCTAAATTGGTCATTAAGCGATTTTGATCGAAACTACGATTGCGCTTATTTAAGAAACGTAACAGCCATACAAGCAAGCCGATCACAAAGACAAAAGCTAGTAATGTTCGAATATAATCCCAAGCTGATAGACCTTTTGGTGTATCAGTAGAAGGCTCGGTGTCGGAAACTGTCTCATTGTCTACTTTATCGGCTGCAGGATCGGCAGTACCGCATTCTTTTCCTTTTCCTATGCAATCGGAGACACTAACGTTCGGATCCGTCTCTGCATGCGCTGGAGGAATCCATAAGACAATACAAACGATTAGGGTAATAAGCCCTTTGATAAATAGTTTTGCTTTCATAAGGCGATTTAGCTCAACGCTTTGTCGATCGCTTCAATCACTCGGTCCGCTTGGAATGGCTTAACGATAAAATCTTTTGCTCCTGCTTGGATAGCGTCAATTACCATTGCTTGTTGCCCCATTGCTGAACACATAATGATGGTCGCGGAAGGATCGGTGCCTTTAATTGCTTTTAGCGCAGCTATACCGTCCATCTCTGGCATTGTAATATCCATCGTCACCAAGTCTGGTTTTAATTCACTATACTTCTCTACGGCTTGTGCACCATCTGCCGCTTCTCCTACTACTTCATAATTATTTTTTGTTAAAATATCTTTGATCATCATGCGCATAAATGCCGCGTCGTCTACTACTAAAATTCGTTTTCCCATACAAATTCCCCTCCAGATATCTTCTATCGTAAATTATTTAATCGGTCCATCTGACTCAGTATATCCGTAATACGGACACCAAAGTTTTCATCGATAACTACCACTTCACCTTTTGCGATAAAGCGATTATTGACTAGAATATCGACCGGTTCACCCGCCAACTTATCCAGTTCAATGATCGAGCCGCCAGACATTTCTAATATTTCTTTGACGGAACGTTTCGTACGGCCTAATTCTACCGTTACTTGAAGTGGTATATCAAGTAGCATATTTAAATTATTTGATTCTTCCTTGCTCAAACTAGGTGCTTGGAAGCTTGCAAACTCAGCCTGTTGCACTTGTACTTGCGGCTGTGCTGGTCTTTGCGGTAATGGTGCCGCTTGTTGAGGTGGTGCTTGGAAAGAGGGCTCCGGTTGTGGCGGAGCTTGATACGGAGCATCTGCAACTGGTGGTGTTGCAGGTAGTTCTTCCGTAACTGTTGCGGCTTCTTCTTCTCCCATTAATGAAGAAACAAGCTTCTTCCCAAATTCAAGCGGGAACAACTGCATAATATTAGAGTCGATCAGCTCGCCTACCTTCAAATCAAATGACACTCTAATCAGCAAGTTATGAGGAGGAATATGTTCTGTTCCTTGATCTAGCTGAATATTCATTAAGTCAATTGTCGGAGGTGATATATCTACCTTTTTATTAAAAATGGTCGACATCGATGTGGCAGAAGAGCCCATCATTTGATTCATCGCTTCCTGTACAGCACTCAAATGAATATCGCCCAACTCTTCATTTGGAGAGGTACCATCTCCGCCAAGCATTAGATCGGCGATAATAGCTGCGTCACTTTGTTTAATAACAAGCAAATTTGCTCCGCTCAAACCTTCTGTATATTCCACTTTTATCGCAACATAAGGATGGACAAACTCGTCACCCAACTCATCGCGATTGATCAGTGAAATGGTCGGCGTGGTAATATCCACTTTTTGTCCAAGTAACGCTGACAAGGCTGTCGCTGAACTGCCGAATGAAATATTTCCAACTTCCCCGAGTGCGTCTTGCTCCATCTCTGTTAAGTAATCACTAATTTGTATCTCGGCTGAATCGGGCTCTGATTGCTCAGCCGGTTCCAGCGTTTCGCCACGCAATAACGCTTCAATTTCTTCCTGTGAGAGAATGTTATCACTCATCATCCTCATCCCCTCCCGTCTCCAAAATATCCATTATTTGAACAGCCATTCGATTTCGCATCTTTCCTGGCTGTGCAGTAAATTTCGGTGTCTCTCCCACCCTGATCGTAAGCGGCTCATCAATTCGGGTATCCAATGAAATGACATCTCCCATTTGCAAGTAAAGAAAATCCTCTACGGATATTTCTCCCTTACCTAAGTCAGCAACAATTGGTAATGTGGCTTTTTTGATTCGTTTCTCGAGTAGCACACTTTGCTCAGGTGTCGGTTCTTTTTTATTCGTCTGCATCCAATAACGTACCGATAAGTTTGGAATAATCGGCTCTAGAACGATATGTGGTATACAAATGTTAATCATACCACTCGATTCTCCGATGACAATATTGAAGGAGATGACAACGACTGTTTCATTAGGTGAGATCATCTGCAAAAATTGAGGATTCACTTCCATTTCTGCAAGGTACGGATCAATTTCAATTAGCCCCGACCAAGCTTCCCGTAAATTATCAAAAGAACGCTCAAATAAGTTAGTTAAGATCTTCGTTTCAATCTCCGTCATATTGTCAACTTTTCCGGAACTTGAGCCGAACCCACCCATTAGCCGCTCAAGCATGGAATACGCGACATTCGGATTGACTTCCATCAAAATATTACCTTCTAATGGCGAAACATCAAATATATTAATTAATGTCATGTGCGGAATGGAACTAATAAACTCTTCAAACGGTATCTGATCGACCGACACCACATTGATCTGGATGTATGTACGCAGCTGAGCGGAAAAATACGTCGTCAGCAATCTAGCGAAATTCTCATGGATTCGTGTTAAACTTCGAATCTGATCTTTTGAGAAACGCAACGCCCGTTTGAAATCATATACTCTTACTTTCCGGGTCTCATCTTCCTTTTTCATTTCTTCTGCTGACATTTCACCCGTTGATAGCGCAGATAACAACGCATCTATTTCATTTTGGGACAGTACATCTCCCGACATAAGCCCACCTCCTCTTGCGTAAGCACCTCTTACAGACCATAACGCCCGTTACTGAATAATGTAAGAGACAATATACACTTTCTCTATTTTACCGTCTTGCATTAGTTCATTCAGCTGGGCTTTGATGGAATCTTGGAACTGCTGTTTCCCTGCTTTGCCTTCAAAATCTTTCGCAGATAACTCGGAAAGCTCTTGGATGACGAGGTTTTTCACTTGGAAATCACGCTTCGTCAATTCTTCCGCTGCTTTCTTGCTGTCTGTTTGAATCTTCAAAGACACACGAATAAAATTACGTCCAGAAAGATTGGTTGTAATTTCTTCTATATCAACAGAGGATTCAATAATCTCATCAATATTCGGCCCCTTCTCTGAAGCTTCATCACCTTTATTAAAATTCAAAATAAGAACGACAGCTACCACACCAATCAATGTGATACTTACTAAAATAATCAATGAAATCGTCAATAATTTATTCTTCATCTTCTTCACCCCGGGTATGCGGATTCGACAGCAATTGGACCGCTTGATAAAATTCAATGATCCGGCTGTTCACTTCCTCAACCGTATCAAGGACGATATACTTTGACCCTGTCGTCAACGTAATCGTCGTATCTGGAAACGACTCGATCTTCTCTATGTATAATGCATTCAATGTGAATGTAGTCCGATTCAATCGCGTTACTTTAATCATATGTAAGGGCCAGGCCAAGGCCGGCCCGACCCTCCTTTTTCATTCTATGCTAGGCTTATCGTTTCAAGTTCACCAATTCCTGCAAAATTTCGTCGGATGTTGTGATGATTCGTGTGTTGGCTTGGAAACTACGTTGTGCAACGATCATTTCCGTGAATTCTTCGGAAAGGTCTACGTTGGACATTTCTAGAGAACCGGATTTGATGGCGCCATGTCCGCCATCTCCTAGTGGTTCACCAAGAGTCGGAGCACCTGAGTTTGTAGACTGTTGGTAATAGTTACCTCCAACTTTCGATAACCCTCCAGGATTATTGAATTTCGCTAAAGAAATCGTTTGGTCATCATTCAGAGTACCTGCTTGAACATAGCTAACCACACCGTTTTGACCAACAGAAAGAGATGTTGCATCTATAGGAATTGTTATGGGACTTCCATCTTCTTGTACTAAATAACGTCCTTCTCCATCAACAATTCTAGCTTCAGTAGCATTTTCGTCTTCACCTTGATCTAAATAGAAAACTCCCGCTCTCGTGTATAAAAATTCCCCAGCAACATCACCTGCTACTCTAAAAAATCCATCCCCTTCAATAGCCATATCTAGAGTATTCCCGGTAAATTGTGTGGAGCCAGGAGTATGAAGAGTGTCAATTGAAGCTATTTGACTACCCAAGCCCACCTGATTAGGATTTACTCCACCTCTATTACCTGTAGGACCTGTAGCACCTGACACAGTCTGCGAATATAAATCCTTAAAAACAGTACGTCCCTTCTTAAATCCATAAGTATTCACGTTGGCAATATTATTACCAATTACATCTAATTTCGTCTGAAAGTTTTTCAATCCTGATATTCCTGAGTACATTGAACGAATCATAATGTAGTTTCCCCTCTCGGTTATAAAGTGCACCGCGTCTATCAGTCGGCGGTGCGTCGGCATCCTGTTCTAGGTCCTGCCGTGTTTTAGCTAAGTAGTATGGTGCCGTCGATATTCGTAAATAGTTGGTCTTTCGCTTCCAAGCGATCCATCGCGGTGATGACGGTTGCGTTTTTTGCACTGACGATGAGTGCAGCTTGATCAGTCAACACAAGCGATTCACGGATTCCCTTCCTCTTCGCCTCGTCTACTTTTTCTGAGATGCGTGTCCATTCCGCATCAGTCATTTGAATTCCTCGTTCTTGCAGGCGGTCATTGGCATGCTTACTGATCTTCAACTTTTCAGGTTGCGTCGCTTGCTGCAAATGTTCAAGGAATGACTGGTTCGATTGTACTGTCTGCTGTGTTTGTCCTGGGCGTATGAGTGGCTGTGATGGAATGCGATGGAAATCAATCTTGTTCATATCATCGCTCCATTCCTATTTTACTCACTGATTGATGTGAATTGGTTTCCTTCAATTTTAGTGCCATCATCTAAAATATAATGTAACTTGCCGTCTTTGTTCGTAACAGAAACGACTTTACCCGTACGTTCTTCGTCGCCCTCTGTATAACCGACTGTCTTGCCGATGAGCATACTCGCCTGTACTAGACTGTTCGGCTGGCCTCCAGAAACCCCACCTGTACCACTTGCCAATACTTCAGAAATATTGCCAGGTGTTAATTCCTTACCATCCGCCAATGTGAAGATTACTGAACCATCGACATATTTAATGGACTGGATATTTCCGGTTCCTTCGTTGATAATCGGTTTGCCATCTTCATCTTTCTTGTCAGTGACTTCATGCCATTTCACGTCTTTGCCGATGAAGCTGTTATATTGGATCAACTGACTCTGGCTTTGTGCTTCCGCGAACTTATCAAAAGCTTTCGCCATGTTCATTGTCTGTTCAAGTGCCGAGAACTGTGCCATCTGCGCCATGAATTCCGTATCCTTCATCGGATTTGTCGGGTCCTGGTTCGTCAGCTGGGTGATCAGAATTTTCATGAACGCATCCTTGCCCATCGTATCCGGCCCGGTTTTCCGTTCATCGCGTTTTTTATTGATCAGGTACATTTCGTCCGTAATCGGTTTTTGTGCTGAAGTTGAATTATTCACTTCGGGCATGTCTATACCTCCAGTTCAATCATGAAATCTTCAAAAGACAGTTCATGTTCATCCTGATTTTGGTCTTGCTCGGATGTCTGTTCTTTCTGCTGTTCATGTTGCTTAGTAAATGCTTGCTCGCGCTCATTTTTGGATGGCTCCTGAATCGTTTGGGATAAGTCGATTCGATCTACCTGCAGATTTTGCTGATTGAACGCATGTCGTAGCTGGTGCATCTGACTATCAAGCATTTCACGTGCCATCGCAGTAGACGCCAAAATTCTTGCGGTCATGATGCCATTTACCTCAAGCAATTCAATACGGATTTGCCCTAGATGCTCAGGGTAGAGCTTGATCATCAGTCGATTCGTTCCACCTGTTTGTCCAAAATTAGCACGATTTAAGATAGCTTGAAATTCTCTCATTAACGCTTCACTACGACTTTCTGGTGCTTTTTCGGTCTGTGTCATATGGAATACAGGCTTCCCTTCCGTATGAGTCAGTGCAGATGGTAAGGTCGAAGATTCATTTGGCTTCACCTGTTGCTCTTGTTGTTTCGTATCGGTAGCTTGCTGGTCAGTTGTAAAGCGGATCATATGCTGAACAGTAGTTGGCAACGGTACGGTTTGTTTTACTTCAGGCTGAAGAATCTTATCTTCCAGTTTATTAACGAATTGTGCAAGTAGCGGCTGAATTGTTTTGACTAGATCAACTTGTCTACCATAGAGATCCAGTTTTGGTGCTGCCAATTCAATAGCTTTAAATAATGCTGTCATCTCTACTACAGCTTTTTCAGATAGTTGCTGAACTGCTGTCTGGATTTGCTTAGCAGGCATTTTTTGCAAAGTATCTAGTACAAACCATATATCACCTGTAGCTTGCATTTGTTCAATTTCATCTTTCGCAACACCTGCATCTTCCAGAATCTTTGAAAGCTCTTCTACTAGTTTATCAGGATTTTTGCTAATTAGAGACGCCAATTGTTGCAGACTAGGAAACTTATGCAAGTTTGGTAGATCGGTAAGTAATAATTCATCCGCATCCGCTATGTTATCTAGTGGTAGAAGTTCAGACGACACAGAGTCTCCAAGATCTCTCGCTTCTTCTCTAGGAATCATTTGGCGATTACCAAACTCCTTCAATAACTGAACAATCACAGGCGATGTTTGTTCACTTTTCTCCAACTGTTCCAGAATACTCGCAAGTTCCTCTAACGTTTCAGCTTGCATAATTCCATCAAACAATTGAGCCAAATTTGCATCTTTACCAATTGGTTGTTGCACATCAGGTAATTGAGTTGCTCCCATCAAGCTTTGAAAAACGCTTCCAAATCCAGTACCGCCACTATTGGACGCTACCGAGACTGATGAACTAGTTGGCACACTCGGAGAACCTACATTCATTAATAGTCCTAAATTCACTTTTTCACCTCCCTCAACTACTATTATACTACTTTGTAAGCATAGAAGTATATTTCGCGGCTTCTTCTGGAGACATTTTTTCAAGAATAGATGCTAAAGTTGCAGGCTTTAAGCTAGATAAAATTTGAACTGCCTCCGCGTCTCCCATTTTCGTGATTACAGGGGCTGCTGATTTTGCTGACATTTGTTCGTACGTAGTGATTATTTCTTTAAAATCTCGTTTGGTTTCACTCTGCGCAAGCTTCAACTTTTCGATTTCTTCGTTTAATTTCTCTTTTTCTATTTCAAGCACTTCATTGGAATCTTTTACTTGTGTGAGTTCATCTTGGACTTCAAATAACTGCGCTTCTTTTTCCTGAATTTCAGCCTGTAGAGAAATGACACGTTCCTCTAGTATTAAGTCACCTTCCACTTTTTCATCAGGTGCTTTTTCTTCCAGAAAAGGAACTTTAGACGTCCATTCTTTTGCTTGATCGAAAACATTTATATCGGCAACCTTCGCGATGATTAATACAACAGCTGTTGCGAACATAAGAGGAATAATAATCCATGCCAATAAAATCTGAAAAAAACTGGCTGACTTCTTCTCTTTCACTTCAACAGATTCGGTTTCTTTTATCTTTTTTGCTTTAGCCACTTTACCACCTGTCTTCTTTTGAGCGAAATTTCATCGTCGACAGTTCGTCAATCCGATTTGCCTCCATATGGTCCATTTCTGCATCATATTGTTGTTGTCCTTTTTCTTTCATTTTCTCAAATTTCTTCACTTCAATATTTTTCTCCAGCAACTGTGATTCGTACCAGTTCATTTTGGAACGAGATTTCATTACTTCCTGCTGAATATGATCAATTCTTTGATCCAATGTACTGATAAAACGTGAATAATGATGCAAATCATCAATAGAAAAACCCTTGCTCATTCGTTCTTGTTGTTGTTCTAGCGTATCTTCTTTCTTCTTCAGCTGATCATACAGCTCCCTCGCCACTTCTTCAAATTGCTGAATGGCTTCTTTGTAAGCCATCTCTGTTTCATCACGCTCTTGTTCTCGCAATGTCAGCACTTTTTCAAAACGATAGTGGTAAGAAGTCATATACGGCCCCCTCCAGCAGCTAAGGCTATTATTTCATTCACAGTATCTTCCAACTGCACATTATCTTTATAGCTTTGCTTCAAAAAGTTCGTAATAATCGGCTCATATTCAATCGCTTCATCAATCTCTTTCGATGTCCCTTTTTTATAGGCGCCAATGTTGATCAAGTCTTCCGATTTATCGTAGGTATAATAGAGTTCTCGTAATTTCTCTGCTGCTTTGACATGTTCTGGCTCCGCGATATGATTCATAAGACGACTGACACTTTTCAAAACATTGATCGCAGGATATTGACCTTTATTGGCAAGTGTCCTGTCGAGCACGATATGTCCATCTAGAATTCCCCGCACCGCATCCGCGATCGGCTCATTCATATCGTCACCATCCACAAGCACAGTATAGAACGCTGTGATGGCACCTTGCTCATTCGTTCCGGTTCGCTCAAGCAACTTCGGCAAAATAGCGAAAACGGACGGTGTATAACCTCTCGTAGCTGGCGGTTCACCTACAGCTAGTCCAATTTCCCGTTGCGCCATCGCTACACGCGTAACAGAATCCATCATGAGCATAACTCTCATACCTTTATCACGGAAATACTCTGCAATCGCAGTAGCGGTAAATGCTCCTTTAATTCGCATGAGAGCAGGTTGATCTGAAGTCGCAGCGACCACAATTGTTTTCTTCATCCCTTCAGGACCTAAGTCTCGATCAATAAATTCTCGGACTTCCCGGCCACGCTCACCGATCAATGCAATGATATTAATATCAGCTTCTGTATTGCGGGCAATCATTCCTAATAACGTACTCTTACCAACACCAGAACCTGCGAAGATCCCGACACGCTGGCCATTGCCAACAGTCAACATACCGTCAATCGCTTTAACACCGACCGCAAGCTTATCGTTGATCGTCGGACGTGTCAGCACATTCGGCGGGCTGTTTTCTGTCCGCACAGTTGCCAAGCCTTTTGGCAACGCACTATGATCAATGGGATTCCCCATAGAATCAAGAACTTGCCCTACCAAATTCATTCCAACCTTCACTTCAAGTGGTTTGCCAAGTGTTTCCACCAAGCAACCACTTGAAATATTACTAATGTCCGTATACGGCATGAGCATAACGATTTCTTCTCGGAATCCTACCACTTCCGCTTGAATGATCGAACGACCAGCAACTGGGACATTCAAATGGATTAAGCATACATCGCCAATAGAAGATTCAGGTCCTTGTGATTCGATCATTAGACCGACTACTCGGATTACTCGACCATACTTTTTCATCGTGTTTAAATTTGGAATGATTCGAATAAGATCTTCTGCTTTTCTCAAAATTACACACCACTTTCCATAATTTCGACAAGCTGTTCCTTTAGTTCGTTCAATTGTTCATCCACGCTTACGACAATGCGACCGTGATTCGTTTCTATAAAGCAATCTGTAGCGTCAAAATCCTCATTGACAAAAATCAGGAACGGCGTTTCAGGAGGAAAGATTGATGCTAACTCCGCTCGGTTATCTGTCACCATTTTAAAGTGTTCTGCTGGAACAAATAATTTAATTTCTTTCATTTCCTGCGCTTCTTTTATGCCCTTGCGCACAATAGATAAGTACGTTTCTTCATCTTCTTCAATTGTTTTATTAATAATTTGTTCTGCAGAACGAATTGCCAAGTCCAAAATGACACGTTCTTGGTTGATCAAATATTGAGTGGCGTTCTGATAGGACAAAGTAGTCGTTTCATTTGCAGCAAGTATCATTTCTTGCATGTCAGAAATCGCTTTATTGCGACCATCCTCAAACCCTGCCTGAAATCCTTCGTCATAGGCTTCTTGCTGCAACTTCTCTTTTTCGCTATCCCATGCCACTCGCATGGCTTCTACATCTGCAGCAGCTCTTTCCATCCGTTGCTGGATTTCCGCATCAGCTATATCACTACGTTGCTGAATTTCTTGCAACATCTTGTTACGTTCTGCGAATATGCTTGCATTATTCACCGGCTCCTCAGAAACCTGAACAGACTCCTGCTGTAGTCTACGGATAGAGATTTCTTTCACTTGTTCCTGATTTACTATCGTACGTTCCGAACGAAATAGATTAGACAATAATGTCATCTCCTCCGCCACGGGCAATAATAATCTCACCTGCATCTTCTAGTCTGCGTATGATCCCAACAATTTTCGATTGTGATTCTTCAACATCTCGCAGGCGAACAGGTCCCATAATTTCCATTTCTTCTTGGAATGATTCGGCCATCCGTTGTGACATATTTTTGAATAAAATTTCTTTTACTTCTTCGCTCGATACTTTCATCGACAAAATGAGATCTTCATTTTCACATTCTCGTACCACACGCTGAATGGAACGATTATCCAGTGTAATAATATCTTCAAATACAAACATTCTCTTCCGAATCTCTTCAGCAAGCTCGGGATCTTGAATTTCCAACGCATCGAGTATAGTTTTCTCTGTTGCACGATCCACACCATTCAATACTTCGACTACTGCATCGACACCGCCCGTTTCTGTGAAATCTTGTGTCACAGTAGAAGACAACTTCCGCTCTAATACTGCTTCAATTTCACTGATGACTTCCGGTGAAGTGGATTCCATTGTCGCAATCCGTTTGGCAATATCCGCCTGCACTTCTTGAGGTAGAGAGGAAAGAATCAATCCTGCCTGCTCCGCCTCTAGATAAGACAAAATGAGCGCAATCGTTTGCGGATGTTCATTTTGAATGAAATTCAAAATTTGTGACGGTTCTGCGCGTCTTGCAAAATCAAATGGTCGAACTTGAAGCGACGAAGTGAGCCGATTAATGATTGCTTGTGCATGGTCTTTGCCGAGTGCTTTTTCAAGAACAGTCTTCGCATAGCCAATACCACCTTGAGAAATATAATCTTGAGCAAGCGCGATATTATGAAATTCTTCTATAATTTCCTCTTTCACTGAGGACTCTACTTTTTTAACACTCGATATCTCTAATGTCAATCTCTCAATCTCTTCTTCATTCAAATGCTTGTAAACCGCTGCTGAGACTTCAGGCCCTAGAGAGATGAGCAATAGGGCAGCTTTTTGTTTGCCTGACATTTCTTTGTCTTTCTTCACCAACTTGCACCCCTCCGTTACTCCTCAGCAATCCACGTTCTTAATAACTTCGCAAATTCTTCTGGTTTATCCTTCGCCATTTTTTCTAGCTGTTTTCTGCGTGCAGTCGCTTCTGTTTCTTGTTCCATATTAATGTCATCCACTTGGACTGCTTGTAACTGCTGTTCAAGTGCTAATTCTTCTTCCATCTGCGCCTCTCTGCGTCTCTTACGCATGAACAAGACAACTAGGACGATGATAGCAAGTAGCAAAACGCCGCCAATTACGTAAACCCACCATGGGATGACTGTCTTCGGTTCTTCAAATGCAACATTTTTACCTTTTAGCGGTTGGACAGAAACAGCGATTTTCTCTGCCAACAATTCGTCTGTCAATTCTCCTGCAGCTTCCTTATCTAATGAAGTTCGTATAATTGTCTCTAAAATCCCTTCGACGTCTTGTTGAACTTCAGGAGCGAGGGAAGTCGGATCATCAGCCGTCGGTGGCTCAATCATTACTTGTATGCCAAGATCCCGAATTTTATAAGGACTTTCTACAATATCTTTGCGGATACGATTCACTTCATTATTGATCGTTTCTTCCAAACGTTCGTAGTCACCGTTGCCCATATCCCCTTCAACATAAGTTGTACGGTTATCAGTTGGATCTTCGGCCTCAGGTGTGCCGCCTACAGCAGGATTAGTTCCTGAAAACGACTCAGTAATTCGCTGCACACTAAGAGCAATTCCTTCCATGTTTTCCTCATCGACCGGTGTCACGAGATTTTCTTCTCGCTTTTCCACCTTGAAATCGATATCTGTGGTCACAGATACTACTACCTTGTCTTGACCCATCATTGTACCAAGCATCATTTGCACTTGTCTCTGCAAGTCACGTTCAATGGTCTTTTTCACCGCCATTTGGTCAGTAACACTCTGTCCGTAAGAATTTTCTGTCCCTTTCAGATCAAAGTACTCAAAATACTGGTTCATGATGACGATATTATCAGTAGATAAGTTCGGTAAGCTTTTTGACACGAGATTATAAAGGGACGCGATCTGAGGTTCTGTGAATTGCTGGCCAGGATTCGTTTTCAACATGATGGAAGCACTAGCTTCTTGTGTCGCATCGTTCACGAAGATTCCTTCTGTCGGCAAGGTGAGCATGACTTTTGCATCCTTTACACCTTCTATCCCCTTTATTAGATTAGCAAGTTCCGTCTGCATGGCCGCTAGTTTGATCATATTGAATTCATTGTCTGTCGTGCCGAATCCCGCGTTTTCCGAAAAGAAGGAGTAGTCAATCATGCCAGAGTTAGGAAACCCTTCAGCTGCTAATGAAACACGCAGATTATCTACCTGTTTTTCCGGTACAGAGATAGCAGTACCGCCAGGCTCAACTTGATACATAACACCTTGGCCATCCAATACTTCTTTAATGCGGCCTATTTCAGATGGTGACACTTCTGAATAGAGCGTTACGTATGTAGTTCTAGATAAATATACCGTTAAAAAAATGGCCAATGCGATTACACTGGCTGCTGTGGCAATATATGTGATTTTTTGATTTTTGGAGCGACTTTCCCAGAACGCCTTGAGATCCGCTCTGAGTTTTGTAAATCTTTCCTTCATTCTAATCCCCCGGTCAGCCTAACTAGGCAAATTTTCAGATCTGCCTAGTGTTCTCTTTCTGTTAGACAGGCATTCTAATGATTTCTTGGTAAGCTTCTACCACTTTATTCCGCATTTCTACAGTCGCATTTAGTGCGATGCTTGCCTTTTGAGAAGCGATCATCACGTTGTGAAGATCCACATCTTCACCCTTGATCAACTTGGTCGTTAGCTTGTCAGATGTAAACTGAGCTTGATCTACCTTATGGATCGCTTCATTTAGCATGGCAGAGAAACTTTGCTGTGCCTCAAAAGGGGTCTTTTGCGTTTTTAAATCGCTTTGTTGGACTTGGAGATTAGGTACGGCACTTGTAATTGATTGAATCGGCATCTTTTTCACTCCTTTAGCTTGAGCTGTTGCTCATTACTTTCCAATTTCCAATGCTTTCATCAGCATGGATTTGTTTGCATTCAGGACTGTGACATTTGCTTCATAGGACCTGGTGGCAGACATCAAGTCTATCATTTCACGTAATGGGTCTACATTCGGCATCTGAACATATCCTTCTTCATTTGCATCTGGATGTGATGGATCGAAGACCAACTTGAACGGCGTTTCACGATCTTCTTTTATACGCGAGACCTTCACTCCATTACCTGCATTACTATGGGAATGAACACCTTTAGCCGCTTGTAGAAAAGAAGCAAATTGTCCTTCTTTCGGCTGCAAGGTTACCGTTTTCCTACGATAGGGTTGCCATTCGCCATCCACCTGCTTAGCACGAGTTGAATCGATATTCGCCATATTAGAAGAGATGACATCCATTCTAAGTCTTTGAGCAGTAAGGGCTGAAGAAGATGTATTTAAACTATGAAATATACTCACAATCAGCGACCTCCTTTAATGACATGTTGCAGTGTATTGAATTTGCCATTTATCCTTTCGATTAGTGCCGAATTATAGATTTGATTCGCTGCTAAATCTGCCTGCTCTTTATCCATATCGACTCCATTGCGATCTTGACGGTAACGCATATTGGATATATCAAATGTTTTACTTCCTGTAGAATGAGTAAAATCTAAGTGTTTTGGATTAGTTTTGTATGCTTCAAGTCCTTTACTTTTTTCATTAGATAATACTTCTTTAAAACTCACAGTTTTCGCTTTGTAGTTTGGCGTGTCAACATTCGCTATATTTTGCGAAATAGCTTTGCTTTTAGCAGACGAGTAGTCTAGACCTTTTTCTAGCTTCGTGATGGTACCACCATAAATATTCACCATCTTCCCTCCCTTTCTTTACGCAATTATATTTTTTTCAGCAATTTTCGCTAGAAATGAACTTCTCACTATTTTTCTCTATTTTCTCTATAAAGAATATAATTTTTTTAGAATCTATTAGTCTATTGTAGCGGATTATAATGATTTTTGTCCAATGAATTCTAATAGTTTTCATAGTGCTTACTAACCCTTTTTCCAATAACAAACAATTAAGAAATAATAATTTCACAACTAAATATCATCTGAATTTTCTACTTTATATTACTAATTAAGTTTTACATAAAAATATATATGTACTTGTTGCTAAAGCCGGATGACCTTCAAACTTCACATTATAAAAGCACTACCCCACGACGGAGGCAGTGCTTATTTTTATGACTGATGTTTTTCTAATTCCATTAAGAATTTATCATTCAATACTTTAATGTACGTACCCTTCATACCCAATGAGCGAGATTCAATTACGCCCGCACTCTCCAATTTACGCAATGCATTTACAATTACCGAGCGCGTAATTCCTACACGGTCTGCGATTTTAGAAGCAACTAGCAAACCTTCATTGCCATCAAGCTCTTTAAAGATATGCTCAATCGCCTCATGTTCACTGTAAGAAAGGGAATTGATGGCCATTTGAACAACTGCTTTACTGCGTGCTTCATGCTCGATCTCTTCAGACTTTTCGCGTAAGATTTCCATACCTACTACTGTTGCACCATACTCCGCAAGTATCAGATCATCTTCCGTAAAGCCTTCCTTTAATCTAGCTAAGATCAAAGTTCCCAAACGCTCACCGCCGCCAATGATTGGAACAATCGTTGTCAGACCTTCCTTAAATAAATCTTTATTTTCTACAGGGAAAACTGTATAAATACTTTCGATATCAAGATTTGGTGATGTTTCCTGTATTTCAAATAAGTGACGTGTATATTCTTCAGGAAATTTACGTTCTTCAAACATCTTTTTCATACGGTCATTTTCTATTTGATGATGTACTTCTAGACCGAGCAACTTACCTTTCCGGCTAACAATAAACGCGTTACAATCGATGACATTACTTAGTTCTTCTGCCATCTCTTTAAAATTGACCGGGCCGCCTGCGCCTTCTTGTAACATTGCATTAATTTTTCTCGTCTTGACTAATAAACTCATTTCTATAGTTCCTCCTCAAATTGTACAGTTGACTTTAATGAATATTCTAAAGGTTTTTAATCATTAAATAAACAATAATGACTTCATTAAAGGATAAAATGTGACAAATCTTTGTTTTTTACAATTCCTTGTAATTTTTCATCGACATATGCAGGTGTGATTTTAATGGATGCAGGTCCAATATCAGCTGCTTCGAACGACAGATCTTCTAGTAATTTCTCCAAAATAGTGTGTAATCTTCTGGCTCCGATATTCTCTGTTTCATTGTTCACTTCAAATGCAATTTCCGCAATCTTACTAATGGCATCATCTGTAAATTCAATTTCCACTTCTTCCGTCGCCAACAGCCGTTCGTACTGTCTCAACAATGAAAAATCAGGCTCTCGAAGTATGCGCTCAAAATCCTGTTTTGTCAATTTGTCAAGTTCTACCCGAATTGGAAATCTTCCTTGAAGTTCCGGAATTATATCCGACGGCTTGGACATATGAAAAGCACCTGCAGCTATGAATAGAATATAATCCGTCTTCACCGCTCCATATTTAGTGGTTACAGTGGAACCTTCAACAATAGGTAAAATATCACGCTGCACGCCTTCACGAGACACTTCTCCGGAAGACTGCCGGTTACCGCTTGCAATTTTATCCATCTCATCCAAGAAGATAATACCAGCTTGTTCCGTCAATTCGATTCCTTTACGTGCCACTTCATCTTGATCGATTAGTTTATCTGCTTCTTCGGCTTCCAAAACAGTCCGTGCGTCCTTCACTTTCATACGTCGTTTAACCGTTTTTTTCGGCATCAAAGAAGAAAGAGCATCTTGCATCCCTGAGCCCATTTGTTCCATACCAGAGCCTTGTAGAGCATCAAATAACGAAGGTTGCTGTGCTGTCACTTCTACCGTCACCATTTGCTCTTCTACTTGACGATTTCTGAGCAACTCAGCGATTTCTGAACGTTTACGTTTGATTTCAGTCTGTTCTTCAGGATTTTCTACTTCAGGCTGTTCTTTTTGACCGAAAAACATTTCAAAAGGATTCTGTCCGCTGGGTTTCTTTTTGGATTCCGGTACAAGCAACTTGACTAAACGCTCTTCCGCCGACTTCTGCGCTTGTTCCTTGACAGATTCTCGCATGTCTTCTTTGACCATACGCACGCCTACTTCAGTTAGATCACGTATCATTGATTCCACATCTCGCCCTACGTAACCTACTTCCGTAAACTTTGTAGCTTCCACTTTGACAAATGGCGCATGAATCAATTTGGCGATCCGACGAGCAATTTCCGTTTTCCCGACGCCTGTAGGACCGATCATCAAAATATTTTTCGGTATAATTTCTTCTTGTTCTTCCTCCGACAACTGCATTCGTCGATACCGATTCCGCATGGCAACAGCTACTGCTTTTTTCGCCTTCTCTTGCCCTACAATAAAACGATTTAAATAGGCAGTCAGTGCTTTTGGTGTCAATTCTTGTTTCATCATGGATCAAAGCACCTCCACAATAATTTCATGATTTGTATATACACAAATGTCAGCAGCAGTCTCTAAAGAAGCTTTGGCAATATCTGCTGCAGTTAAACCACTGCCATACTTTTTTAATGCTCTCCCCGCTGCTAGTGCATAATTACCACCGGAACCAATAGCTAAAATCCCATCATCCGGCTCGATAACTTCACCGGTGCCCGATACGAGTAGTAAGGTTTTTTGATCCATGACAAGCAACATGGCTTCCAATTTACGCAAAATCCGATCTCCTCGCCATTCCTTCGCCAGTTCCACGGAAGCTCTTTGCAGATTGCCATCATACTCCATCAACTTCGCTTCAAACAGGTCAAATAACGTAAAGGCATCCGCCACGGAACCCGCAAAGCCAGCCAATACTTGGCCATTGAATAATCTGCGCACTTTCTTTGCCGTATGTTTCATGACGACTGTATTCCCCATTGTCACCTGCCCGTCTCCTGACATAGCGCATTGACCGTCATGGTGGACCGCAAAAATTGTTGTTGCATGAAATTCCATTTTCTCTCCTCCTAAGCACGCGGGTGCGTTTGTAAATAGGTTTGGCGCAAGTGCTCGTTTGTAATATGCGTGTATACTTGAGTCGATGATAAATGACGATGACCGAGTAATTCTTGAACGGTGCGCAGATCAGCACCTGCTCCTAGTAAATGGGTAGCAAATGTATGCCGAATCATGTGTGGAGTAATTTTCGTATGTAAGGCAGCCCGTTCCATCAAATCATTCAATATATATCGAACACCTCGCGCAGTTAACGGATCACCTCGTAGGTTGACGAATAACATCGAATGCTTCTTTTCTTTCATCAAACGCGGTCGGCTGGCTTCAAGGTATCGTTCTAATGCTTCGTCAGCAAAACTTCCATAGGGAACAAAACGTTCTCTGCGTCCCTTTCCCATCACTTTCACGATACCCAAATAATGATCCACGTCTTTCACCTCAATTGAAACAAGCTCACCGACTCGAATCCCTGTAGCATACAGCAATTCTAATAACGCCCGGTCACGAAGCGAACGGTGATCTTCTCCGATCGTCACTTCAAAAAGCTTCTCTAGTTCCTGTTCATAGAAAAAAGCCGGAAGACGCTCTTCTTTTTTGGGATGATACAGCAGACGGAACGCCTGATCTTGAATACCATAGCGAGCATTTGCAAACTTATAAAATGATCTAATAGAAGAAATTTTTCTTGAGATCGTTGTCCTCGCAAACATGCGGTCATATAAACGAGTTACATAAAGGCGCGCTACTGCATAGTCGACTTCATCCAAATCATTGATATGTTCATGTTCCAAGAACGCAAAAAATCCCTGTAGATCTTTTTCGTACTCAGCTACGGTATACGATGAATAGTTTTTCTCAAGGCGAATATACGATACGTATTCATCTGCCAAGTCTCTTATTTCAGGCACCATCTGATCACCTCGCTGCTTTTGTAGATCATTCAAAATGCTACCGAAGATTCTAAAGATTCGTGAATGTATATAGTTTGGAATTTAAAATCTAATCCAAATGTTCTCCATCAAACACTATACAATAGCAAGCATTATTGGGCAACTTTCAAATTGGATTCATGGACAGTTATTCCCCAAAACTTACGATTTGACACATATCGTTCAAAAAACATGAAAAGAATACCATTACATACCCCATCAGCTAACTTAAAAGACGTTTGGACTTCATTTTAGTTTCTTAAATTTGCATTCAAACAACACAAGAGACAGTCCTGAAAGTCAGAAATATCTTTCATCGTCAGCTTTTTCTATTATAATTGCGTAACAACGTAGAGGAACGCGCCAATTGAATGTCGCCCCGCTTCAAAACATACCTCGGTGGAATCCAGCCAGCTACATACATTATATATTCTCCGCCAAAGAAACTGCCAAGAACGCAAAAATAGTTCCTCATACAAAAAAGCTACCTGAAAAGTCATATGAAAATGACTTCTCAGACAGCTCCTATTTTCAAAGTGTTGTCGTTGCTTTAAATTGCTGCAATGCGTCTAGTGCGCGATTGGCGTGTCTTTCCGCGCGTTCCGCTTTTGATTTGATACGCTCGCCTAGATCCGGAAACAGGCCAAAGTTAATATTCATTGGTTGAAAGCCTTTAGGATCAGCTTCGGTAATGTATCTTGCCATACTGCCTAGCGCTGTTTCTTTTGGAAAACGGACAGGCTTTTCACCTTTCGCTAAATGTGCAGCATTAATACCGGCTATCAAACCAGAACCAGCAGATTCAACATAGCCTTCAACACCAGTCATTTGACCGGCAAATAGAATTGTCGGCTGGGATTTTAATTGGTAAGTACAACTTAACACTTTCGGTGAGTTAATAAATGTATTTCGATGCATTACGCCGTAACGGACGATTTCCACATTCTCCAACCCAGGAATTAGTTGCAATACTTCTTTTTGCGCTCCCCATTTCAAATGTGTCTGAAAGCCCACGATATTATACAGCGTACCTGCTGCATTATCTTGCCGAAGCTGGATCACCGCTTTCGGTCGCTTGCCAGTTTTTGGATCTTCTAATCCAACTGGTTTCAACGGACCGAAAAGCATTGTTTTTTCTCCACGCTTCGCCATAACTTCAATTGGCATACAGCCTTCGAAGTACATTTCCTTTTCGAATTCTTTCAAAGGAGCCACTTCAGCTGCAATAAGTGCTTGGTAGAAACGATCAAACTCTTCCGCATTCATGGGACAATTCAAGTAGGCGGCTTCCCCTTTATCATAGCGAGATTTCAAATATACTTTCTCCATGTCAATCGAATCACTTTCCACGATTGGAGCCGCAGCGTCATAGAAATATAAATAATCTTCACCAGTAAGCTGACGAACTTTTTCAGCTAATGCCGGTGATGTCAATGGACCGGAAGCGATGATCGTAATGCCATCCGGCAATTCCGTCACTTCCTCATTGATGACTTCAATGTTCGGATGATTACGAATCTGTTCTGTCACATTGCCAGCAAACTCGTGACGATCTACCGCCAATGCTCCGCCAGCAGGAACTGAACAATGGTCTGCTGCAGAAATGATCAACGAATTTAACTGCCGCATTTCCTCTTTGATTACACCAACCGCATTGGTTAAGTTATTGGCGCGTAATGAATTACTGCACACTAGCTCCGCAAATTTGTCTGTATGATGGGCCGGCGTCTGTTTGACCGGACGCATCTCGAACAATTTTACTTGGATTCCCCGATTGGCAAGTTGCCAGGCGGCTTCACTTCCAGCCAGACCTGCACCGATTACATTAACAATTTGCGTCATTTCGATTCCCTCTTCCTGTTGCGCTAAGTTGCTTTCTTGTTACAAATTTCGTTAACTTTGTGGCTGCTCTTTATAATCGCATTCTGTACATTGAATTTGGACACCTTTTTTCAGGCGTTTCTCCACTAATGTATTCTGACACTTTGGACAAGGCCGTGCAATAGGTTTATCCCAAGAAACGTAATCACATTCTGGGTACCGATCACAACCGAAAAATATTCTCTTCGTTTTACTCTTCCGCTCCACCACTTCGCCTTCCTTACACTTAGGACAAGTAACGCCAATTGGCTTCACAATCGCTTTTGTATTCCGGCAATCTGGGAAATTGGAGCAAGCCATGAACTTTCCGTAACGTCCCATTTTGAATACCATAGGAGACCCACACTTCTCACAGTCTTCTCCGGCAGGTTCGTCCTTGATTTCAATTTTCTCCATCTCTGCATCTGCTATTTCCACGTGCTTCTCAAAATCACGATAGAATTCATCAATAACTTTTCGCCATTCAATACTACCTTCTTCTACATGGTCCAGACTTTGTTCCATCTGAGCTGTAAATTCGATATTTATGATGTCGGGAAAATATTGATCTACGGCTTGATGAACAATTCCACCGAGTTCTGTAGGAATGAAACGTTTTGCATCCAACGTGACGTATCCACGTTTTTGAATCGTATCTAACGTAGGTGCGAAAGTAGACGGACGTCCTATCCCTAATTCCTCCAACGTCTTCACTAAGCGTGCCTCGGAGTATCTTGGCGGTGGCTGTGTGAAGTGTTGTTTTGGATCTACTTCTGCGTACTGCACATGCTCCCCTTCTTCGAGCGGAGGGAGAATATTTTCCTTTTCTTCTTGTTGATCATCATTGCCTTCAATATATACTTTCATGAAACCAGGGAATTTCACTTGAGAACCTGAAGCTCGAAAACGAATATCGCCATTCAAAAAGTCCGCTGTTACCGTATCCAAAATAGCAGGTGCCATTTGGCTTGCCACAAACCGTTCCCAAATCAGTTTATATAAACGTAACTGATCTCTGGATAAAAACGCTTTCATCGCCTCAGGTGGTCTCATAACTGAAGTGGGACGGATCGCTTCGTGAGCGTCCTGTGTATTAGCTCCCGCTTTTGCCTTACGTCCACCAGTTGAAATATATTCCTCACCGTACATGGTATGGATAAATGATTTCACTTCGTCTTTAGCGGTTTCTGAAATTCTAGTAGAGTCGGTACGCATGTAAGTGATCAAACCGACTGTACCTTCTTTACCTATTGCAATCCCTTCATACAATTGCTGAGCAAGCATCATCGTCTTCTTCGCTCGGAAGTTCAGTTTACGTGCAGCCTCCTGTTGAAGAGATGACGTTGTAAATGGCAAAGCAGGATTCCGTTTCCGTTCTTTTTTCACCACTTTGGACACTTCAAACTCATCTGTCTGAAGTGAACCCACAATTTTCTCCACTTGTTCTTGATTAGTTAGCTTCACTTTTTCTTTTGCATCACCGTAAAACGCAGCTTCAAAAGTATTTTTACCTTTTGTGAACTGAGCAGTAATACTCCAGTACTCTTCTGGTACAAATGCATTAATTTCATTTTCACGATCTATGATTAAGCGCAATGCGACTGACTGGACACGTCCCGCTGACAATCCTTTTTTTACTTTTTTCCAAAGAATTGGGCTAATATTGTATCCGACTAATCTGTCTAAAATACGTCGCGCTTGCTGTGCATCTACTAAATTCATATTGATCGGACGAGGATGCTTAAAAGATTCTTTAATCGCATCTTTTGTTATTTCATTGAATACTACGCGGCAATCGGATTCTGTATCAATTCCGAGCTGATGTGATAAATGCCAAGCAATTGCTTCCCCCTCACGATCGGGGTCAGCCGCGAGAAAGATTTTTTTTGCTTTTTTTGCTTCTTTTTTCAATTCTTGAAGAATCGGTCCTTTTCCTCGGATCGTTATATACTTCGGCTCATAATTATTTTCGGTATCTACACCCATTTGACTGCGGGGTAAATCACGTAAATGTCCAAGTGATGCGCTCACTTTATATTTTTTTCCCAAATAGCGCTCAATCGTTTTCGCTTTAGCAGGTGATTCTACAATTACTAAGTAATCCGCCATACGTTTCCCTCCTCAGAGAGATTTCTTTATATTTATTCATCAAAAGAATATCTGTTGCAAAATGTATAACAGTTTTCGGGATAATGCAACCTTTTAAACATGTTGATTGAATAAATTATGTCGGATCACAAGAGTGAATCGATAATCTGAAAACCACTCCATATCGGCTTGGCGCCTTCATCTAACAGCTTATTAGGACCTGCTGATAAAGGAGAATCAATGGCTCCGGGCACTGCGAAAATTTCTTTTCCATGATCCAGTGCGTGCTCGACCGTACTCATTGTTCCACTCCTTTCAACCGACTCTGTAATGACAATGGCGCTCGATAGTCCACTAATAATTCGATTGCGCATAGGAAATGTCCATTTGGCCGGCGGAATATATGGTGGATACTCTGTTACTAATAAATGATTTTCAGCCATTTCACGTGCGATTCTTTCATTCTTCTTCGGATACATATGAGAGAATCCATGGCCTAATACGCCGATTGTATCACCACCGTAATGTATGGCTGCTTGGTGGGCCATTGTGTCTGCACCTGCTGCCAAACCAGAGACAATTGGTATTTGGTGATCAACGAGCGGAGGAACAATGAAATCTAGTGCTTTTTTGGAATATACTGTCGCTTTACGCGAACCAATAATTCCTACACGTAAGCCCCTCTTTAATAAATCCCGATTTCCTCTACTATACAAAACAGCTGGTGGATCGCACAATTGTGTTAACTCTTCTGGGTAGTCTGGATGAAAGTAAGGAATGGGTGTGCAATTGCTTTGTTGTAACATTTGAAGAAGTGGTAGTCTTGACACTTCAGTATACTGCTTCTTAAACTGTTCCGCTTTCTCTTCTGAAAGGCCAAGCAAATGTTTTAAATAGACAATTGAATACGCTTCCATTGTTTCAAAAGTTGGGTTTTCCTGCAATAACGACTGAAATCGATTCATTGGCACGGGGTGAATATAATGTAGATTTATCAATTGTTTTTCCTGATCAGTAAATTGCATACATTACTCCTTACATCAACACTACAAGCAAAGCACGAAAAAAGGTGTAGCGCGTTCGCTACACCTTCTAGTTTACTTCGTTTTACATTTTTCGTACAGACCTTTTTCCTTTAGAACTTTAATCAACGTCTCGCCGATGACAGATGGTGTATCTGCCACTTGGATATCCGCTGCTTCCAAAGCTTTAATCTTTTCAGCGGCTGTTCCTTTACCGCCTGAAATAATCGCACCTGCGTGTCCCATACGCTTTCCTGGAGGTGCTGTTTGACCACCGATAAAGCCAACGACAGGTTTCGTCATATGCTCTTTAACCCAAGCAGCTGCTTCTTCTTCAGCAGTACCACCGATCTCACCGATCATGACGACTGCATACGTTTCAGGATCTTCATTGAATTCCTTCAATACATCGATAAAGTTCGTACCGTTTACAGGGTCTCCACCGATTCCAACAGCAGTTGTCTGGCCGATACCTTCCTGCGTCAATTGGTGTACTGCTTCATACGTTAATGTACCAGAACGTGAAACTACACCGACATGACCTTTTGTATGAATATAACCCGGCATAATGCCGATTTTAGTTTCATCTGCAGTGATCACGCCAGGACAGTTTGGACCGATCAAACGAGTCTTTTTACCTTCCATATAACGCTTCACTTTAATCATATCAAGTACTGGAATATGCTCAGTAATACAGATCGTCATATCCATTTCTGCGTCAACAGCTTCCACAATCGCGTCTGCTGCATATGGTGCAGGTACATAAATGATGGAAACAGTTGCGCCTGTAGCTTTCACAGCATCTTCTACCGTGTCGAAAACTGGCACGCCTTCAACTGTTTGTCCACCTTTGCCCGGTGTTACTCCACCGACGATTTTTGTACCATATTCCAACATTTGCTGCGTGTGGAACAGGGCAGTGGAACCTGTAATTCCTTGTACAATTACTTTGGTGTCTTTATCTACATAAATACTCATGCTTTGTACCTGCCTTTCTTATCCTATCAACTCAACGATTTTTTTCGCGCCTTCAGCCATTGAATCCGCAGCTACGATATTAATACCGGACTCTTTAAGCAAAGCTTTTCCGCGTTCCACATTCGTTCCTTCAAGACGTACAACAAGCGGTACTTGAAGTTCCACTTCTTTCGCTGCTTCAATAACACCTTCAGCGATAACGTCACATTTCATGATACCACCGAAAATATTGACGAAAATGCCTTTTACTTTCGGATCGGATAAAATGATTTTGAAAGCTCCAGCGACTTTTTCTTTCTTAGCGCCGCCCCCAACGTCAAGGAAGTTAGCGGGTTCGCCGCCATAATAATGGATGGTATCCATTGTTGCCATTGCCAAACCTGCACCGTTAACCATACAGCCAATATTTCCATCTAAAGAAATGTAGCTTAAGTCAAATGTAGATGCTTCGATTTCTTTTGGATCTTCTTCATCGAAGTCGCGCAGTTCGACAATATCTTTGTGTCGGAATGTTGCGTTATCGTCAAAATTGAACTTGGCATCCAAAGCCAGCACTCGCTGATCCTTTGTTACTACAAGTGGATTAATTTCAACAATTGATGCATCTTTTTCAGTAAACACTTTATATAGACCTAAAAATAGGCTGACTGCTTTATTAATCAGTCCGCTAGGGATTTCCATATTGAACGCCATGCGACGCGCTTGGAATGGAGCCAATCCAACTACTGGATCGATGACTTCATAGAAGATCTTTTCAGGGTTCTTCTCAGCCACTTCCTCAATTTCTACGCCACCTTCAGCAGATCCCATCAATGTGACACGATCTGTTGCACGGTCTACGACAAGACTGATGTAAAATTCTTTTTCGATATCAATTCCTTCTTCAACAAGAAGTCTTTTTACTTCTTGCCCTTCAGGACCTGTTTGGTGGGTCACCAATTGTTTCCCGATTAAGTCTGCCGCAACAGCACGGACTTCATCAAGATTCTTGACGATTTTTACTCCACCCGCTTTTCCTCGGCCTCCCGCATGGATTTGTGCTTTTACCACAATGGGCTCTGTTCCGATTTCTTTTGCTACAGCCATCGCTTCTTTTGGCGAGAATGCAACACGACCCTTCGAAACAGCAACACCGTACTCTCTCAAAAGCTGCTTCCCTTGGTATTCATGGATGTTCATAAGTACTGCCTCCATTCGATTTGCAAATGCTTGAAGTTCAACTACTTAATCATTGTAATCAAATCGTCACACATTGTCCAAGAATGACTATTCCCAATTAAAATTTCTCTTTTTTTCAACTATTTCTACTACCTTTTTCACGATCTAAACGGTAAATGTAGGCAAATACTTCAGATACTGCCTGGTATAATTCCTCTGGGATTGTTTCATTGACATTTAGTTGTCCGAGCAATTCTAGTAAACTGGGATCTTCTTGAACAGGAACATCATGTTCTTTAGCCTTTTCAAGAATATTTTCCGCGATCATACCCTTCCCTTTTGCAACCACTTTCGGCGCATCAGATGCTTCAGGGTCATAAGAAAGTGCAACGGCTTCTTTTCGCACATAACGTTCGTCTTTCATATCCGATAATCCACTCCTCCGTCTTCCGTATACAAGGAGCCAACTGATTTTTTTACAGGTTGCTGCGATTCAGTAAATGGTTTGAATGATACTCCTGAAAGCTTATAGCCAACTTGTTCCAAGCCATCTTTCAGCATGGATTGGAATGTCAGTCCAGTTGTGCGTAATGACTCCTGTTCATTAAATATGGTCAGATTGACTACTTTATTTTGTACATGCATGTCGACAAGTGTCGTCGATAAAGATTCTAATTCCAAATAAAATAAAATTCTCGCAAACGCCGGATCGATTTGTCCATTTTCTTTCATTCGGCCGTTCCACTGTAGAGTGGCATCAATTTTCTTGCCGAATAAATCTAACGGCATCTGCATGATCAACTGTTGCTGAACACTTGTATCTGCTGTCTGAATAACGGTTCCATTCATTCTCAAGACCATCGTCTCGGCTGCCTCACGCAATGGAGGAGACAACGATGGATCTTGAAGCAATGTCAATAATTGCGGTTTTAAGGTATTGGCCAAATTCGCTAAATTCGGATCTTTTCCATTTAACATGGCTTCGTAATTGAAGCCGAGCGTACTCAACACACTTTGCATGGCTTCCTTCATCACAGGTCCATTCACAGCTTGAGAAATCTGCATTTCAGCAGCTTGTACCCATTGTTTCACTTGTGCATTGGTCGATTTATCAGCAGTTTGTATGAGTGCGCGCATTGTCTCATTCGCTTGATCGGCAGGAACGGAAACAAGCGACAGTAATGCTTGCTGTGTTTCTGCTTTTGCGACAACTGACTGAGGCATTGCATTTGCAAGTTGTGTCGTTTCAGGGCGGCTTAGTTGTTGCAATAGCGTCTGGCTGATTTGCTCGATGAATGCCGACTTTGTGTTTTCATTCATAGGTTGTTGGGCAATTTGATTGATGATAGTTTGTAATGCTACTTTCATTGGTTCAGGAAGAGCCTGGCTGTTGCTGATTTGCTGCGCCAAGTTTTGGACTAGTGCTTTTGCTGTTTGTTGATCAGAGAACGGCGTTTGGCTTAACTGACCGAGTACAGACTGGACAGTTTTTAGCGTAGCAGTATGATCGGATTTCATGACTGCACTAGAGCTCGCGGAAGGCGTTACACTAGTAACAGGTGTCTGAATGCTCGCCGCTGCCTTATCGGACGTTGCAAGGCTTTGTATAGCTTGATTTACCGAAACGGACTGCTGTTGAACAGGTGGAGCCTTCACGTCACTTGATTGTGTTACCAATTGGGCTAACACTTGAGGTAAATTCGCCAGCGATGTACGCGATGGTAAAATTCCTGCTGTTTTCAATAATTGCAAAGCCGCGAATTGGTCCCCTTTACTTGCTTGAGGATTTAGTAATTGCGTAATCGTTTGACTGAGCAATTCTTTTCCAACGGCTTGGCTTGCCGGATTGGCTAACGCTTGCAATGCATTGAGCAGTTGTTCACGTACGGCAGGTGATAAATTAGGATCGCTTTGAATTGCAGTTTGCAGAGCAGCTAAATTTTGAGTGATTGTTCCTGTCTGCGCTTGCAACAGAGATTGAAATATTGCAGGTGTGAACGGTAAGCGAGCGTTCGCCATTTTCCCGATTGTCGCTAACGCTTGTGCTTTCATATCGTCTGGCACAGATTTCAGAAGGTTCACAGCTTCCAATATATTTTCTTTTGTCATAGGAATCTTTTGTTTGATGATCGTCGCTAGCAATTCTTTCATTTCTGCAGTCTTCGGTAAATTAAGCGACTCCATCAATTGCGTCAGTTGGCCAGATTGACCTTCCGCTCCACGCATAGGTCCTGCAATGACTTGCAACTGCACTTCTGGCTCTGTTCCGTTGACTTTGAAGTAATACGTATCCCCGGCTTGCATCGGAACTTCTAACTTTGCAAAGATTTGCTGATTACCCACTTGGACTTGCGCCATCTGACCAGGAAATAGTTGCTGTACTTTGCCATGAATCATCTGGCCCTCTCTTAGAGTCAGCGACTGTGGTTCAGCCGAAACGCCTCTTGCAGTTGAAACGGATAATGGATTCATATTCATTGTCGATCACTCCACATCGTTTTAATTGGTTCGAATGATTTTCGATGATGCACAGTAAAACCATGAGTTTCAAGTCCCTGCAGATGCTTCGCCGTTCCATAGCCTGCATTTTCATCAAAACCATACCAAGGAAATTGTTCATGTAATTCCGTCATCAGATCATCTCGCGTCGTTTTGGCCAAGATGGAAGCAGCCGCTATCGCCAAACTTTTTTCGTCCCCTTTAATGATCGAGTACGCAGGACAGTCGACATTCAAGTTCATAGCATCCGCAACTACGGTATGCGGCTTTATTGTAAGTTGGTTGACCGCCTCTTCCATGGACTGCTTCGTTGCCTGATAAATATTCAGTTCATCAATGACCACTGCCGGCTGAATATGGACGGAATACGCTACGGCTTGTTCTTTTATCAGCTCTGCAAATTGCTGTCTTTGTGCTTTTGAAATTTTCTTCGAGTCATCTACCCCTACCAGGATCGCACATTCTTCCGGTAAAATCACAGCGGCTGTCACAACAGGACCAGCCAAGGGGCCTCTCCCCGCTTCATCTATTCCTGCAATCAACGAGATATTCGTCGTTTTATAAGAATCATCGAATGCTTTCTTCTGCAAATAGTCTGCGAACAATCGTTGCTTTTTCTCGTATTGTTTTTTCCATTGTGTAATTGCATTCTGGACGCCTTTGCGTTCATCTGATTGAAGTTCTTCCAGCCATTCATTCGGTTCTTGTAAATCGCGTAATAGGTCTTTTATTTGCTGAATCGTTGTCAAATTCTTCACCTGTCCATCTAACAATTTTCTTGTCTATGTATTATATCGGTTTTAGAATCAATTTTTCGATTAAAAAAGCAACTGTCGGGAAATGAATCCCTAACAGTTGCTTGTTTTCATTATGATTCTTCAGGAAAATCGAAAGTTAATTTTCCAACCTGCTGATCGCGTATGTCTTGGACAATTAAATCCGCCACTTTATCATAATCGATCTCCGCACCCGCGCTATACACTTTACGTCGTTCACCAATTTGATTAAATATCGCTAAAATGTCCTCATCAATTGTTGTTAACTGATAGCGCGCTTCCAATCGTTCTGGATAATGGTCAGCTAAAAATCGAAGTCCATAGACAGCCAATTCTTCCATGTTCAGAACAGAGTCTTTAATCGCGCCTGTCAGTGCCAACTTGAACCCTACTTCGGGATCTTCAAATTTAGGCCAAAGTACGCCTGGAGTATCCAATAGTTCCAGCTCTTTATTGTATTTTATCCATTGCTGCGCTTTGGTCACGCCTGGTTTGTTTCCAGTTTGTGCAATGTTTTTCTTAGCCAATCGATTGATCAGTGTCGACTTCCCTACGTTCGGTATCCCGACAATCATTGCCCGAATGGCACCTGGACGAATTCCTCTTTGCTTCATTCGATCATATTTCGGCTGCAGGATCTCTTTGGCCACCTTCGTAACCGTTTGAAGACCTTTGCCTTCAAACGAATTGATTGCAACCGTACGGAAACCTCGTTCTTCAAAATAAGCGATCCAACGCTTTGTCTGCACTTCATCCGCTAAATCCATTTTATTTAAAATGAGCAGCCTTGGTTTTTGCTGAATCACTTCATCAATCATCGGATTTCGTGAAGATAGAGGAAGTCTCGCATCTATTAATTCAAATACGATATCAACTAATTTAAGCTTCTCCGATACTTCTCGTCTTGCTTTCGCCATATGGCCTGGAAACCATTGAATAGTCATTCGAATCGTCTCCTTTCGTTATTTCACAAAACCGAAATCTTTGATCGGCCAAAATACGATGCTCGTGCTACCAATAATTTCATCAATTGAGACAGCACCTATATGTCTGGAATCTTTACTCTTACGACGATTATCTCCCATAACGAATACATGGCCTTCTGGTACAACGTCAGTACCAATCTTTTCTTGTAACGTGAAATCCTCCGTTAGTGTTCCATCTTGAATTTCCGCCTTGTATTGATCGAGATACGGCTCTTCATATGGTTTATCATTAATGTAAAGGACATCATCTTTATATTCGACTTTATCCCCTGGTAGTCCGATTACGCGCTTAATATAATCTTTTTGCTCAGGTGCATGGAACACGACGATATCAAAGCGGTTCGGTTCTCCAATGGTATAACCGATTTTGTTGACGATCATTCGGTCTCCATGTTCTAATGTCGGCATCATGGATATGCCATCGACGACGATAGGGGTAAATAAAAAGATTCGGATAATTGCAGCTAACCCAAACGCAATCAATAGTGCTTTAACCCATTCCAACCCTTCACTTTTCGTTTTTTTCTCTTCCATCAATCTAGCCTCCTGCCTTGTATGCTTTTATTGTAACGCCAAATTGCATTTGGAGCAAAAAGAAAGGAGGCCAATTGTAAGGCCCCCTTTGTTTCTACGTATCGGATTAGCGGAGTTCTTTAATACGTGCTGCTTTACCACGTAGGCTACGTAGGTAGTACAATTTAGCACGACGAACTTTACCGCGACGAGTTACTTCGATCTTAGCAAGTTTTGGTGTGTGTAGAGGGAATGTACGTTCTACTCCAACACCGTTTGAAATTTTACGGACAGTGAACGTTTCGCTGATGCCACCGCCACGGCGTTTAATTACAACACCTTCGAATAACTGGATACGCTCACGAGTTCCCTCGATGATCTTCACGTGTAAACGAAGTGTATCTCCAGGACGGAAATCAGGATGCTCAGTGCGTAACTGATCTTTTGTAATGTCTGCAATTAGTTTTTGCATGGTTTTCTCTCCTTCTTTTCTGAAGTTCTTGCACGTTTTGCATTGCAGCGGAACAACAGTAAATAGGCACTTTTTAAAAAGTGCTTCACAAATCATATCACAAGCATTCTACCAAATCAAGCAAATTCAGTTTCTTTTTTGTTTCCATTGTGCATAAAGTTTTTGCTGATGTTCAGTCAGCGTCGCATTCTCCAGTAATTCAGGCCGGCGCTCTGCAGTACGCAAAAACACTTGCTCTTCTCTCCACTTATCGATTTCCGCATGATTACCGGATAACAGCACAGCTGGCACTTCTAAGCCATTGAAAGACGCGGGGCGCGTATACTGCGGATGTTCCAACAAACCAGTAGAAAATGAATCATGGACAGCTGACTGGTCATTCCCAAGCACATCAGGCAATAAACGGACGACACTGTCAATGATCGCCATCGAAGCAACCTCACCGCCGGTTAAAACAAAGTCACCGAGGGAGATTTCATCTGTCACCAAATGCTCACGAATTCGCTCATCATAGCCTTCATAGTGACCGCAAATGAAAATCAGATGTTCTTCCTGTGCCAACTCTTCCGCTTTCTTTTGGGTGAAACGCTCTCCCTGCGGGCACATCAGAATCACACGCGGGGTAGTTTCACTTGTGTGTCGTAGTTCATCGACTGCGGCAAAGAGTGGCTCCGGCTTCAACACCATACCTGCGCCTCCGCCATATGGATAATCGTCCACTTTTTTATGCTTGTTCGTTGCGTACTCACGGAAGTCTGTGACACGGAAAGAAGCCGCCTGCCGATCTTGCGCCTTTTTCATGATGGACGAATGAAGAACACCTTCGAACATTTCAGGAAATAAAGACAATACATCGATTTGCATCATGAAAGTAGACCATCCATCAATTCGATAGTGATGAGCTTCTCGTCAATGTCGATGTCTTTTACGACCTGCTCGATATAAGGGATATAATGCGGCTTGCCTTCTGCAGGCGTGACAGTCCAGACATCATTCGCACCTGTCTCAATGATTTCCGTAACGTTTCCGATGTCTTCTCCCGTTTCTGTGACGACGCGGCAACCGATGATTTCATGGTAATAAAATTCGTTCTCTTCTAACTCTGTCAGTTCTTTCTCTGAAACCTTGACGATGCCGTCTCGTAGTTTTTCTACGTCGTTGATCGTCGGGTAGCCTTCAAAAGTTAAAAGGTTGAAGTTTTTATGTTTGCGATGGCTTGCCACAGTGACGTAAATAGGTGTTTTACTTTTAGGCATGAAGATCGCAAGTTCACTTCCAACAGCATAACGTTCGTCAGGGAAGTCTGTAGTTGACATGACACGAACTTCCCCTTTGATACCATGTGTATTGACAATCTTCCCAACATTAAACCATTCCATTCCTTCGCCTCCGTTATTAATAAGATATGTTCAACTTAATTTTAAAACAAGGGTGAGTGGTCGAGATACCGTTGATCTGCGTTCCGGGTGGACGCTTTCCTGGGGGCGTGGCTTGAGCCTCCTCGTCCGCTTCGCTCCCTGCGGGGTCTCAAGGCACACGCTGATCCCCAAGGAGTCGCCACCCTGCACTCCGATCAACTGGCATATTGTCCTGAAGTAAGTGAGTTGACTGTCCTACCATAGAGATGGTAAGTACAAGAAATAACACTAGAGTTAAAGTACAGATATCTTTTCTGTTCAAGGAAATAGAAATTTATACTTTATGTAGTTGTTATAAAATCTGAGAAGAGATTTCATATTCAGATCGCAAAACTGGCATCTTTCGTTGACTAAGATCAAAGTCGTTAAGTAATTTTAACTGCAAAAGCCCATGAATAAAGCTGTTTATCATTTGCTTTTGAACTTTGGTCATTATTGTGAGGAAGCAACATTCTGTCACTTAAAAACTACAATGGATTAGCCATTATACTACCCGTTACAAAATAGGGATTGCAGCGTCGGGCGGCGACTCCTGTGGGATTAGCGTGACAGGTGAGACCCCACAGGGAGCGTAGCGACCGAGGAGGCTCACCGCACGCCCCACGGAAAGCGTCCGCCCAGAGCATAAATCCCCAGACCACAAGCCAAAGTCCGCCTTGCTCATTTGAATACCCTTATTTATTATAGCCAACTATACCTCTCATCTAGACCGACACTCGATAGCTTACCCAGTAAAAGCATTTATACGTGCAAAAAAGGAAGGAACCGGGGCTCCTTCCTTTTGGATCAATCCAAGATATCCAAATACACTTTTTTGCCGTGGTGGCTGCCTGCTGCTGAATAAACAATCGTCCGGATCGCTTTTGCCACACGACCTTGCTTTCCGATTACTTTTCCCATGTCCTCCGCATTCACTGATAGCTGATACACCACTCGTTGTGATTGCTCTTCTGCTACCACCTTCACGTCGTCTGGATAATCGACTAACGGCTTTACAATTGTTTCAATCAGCTGCTTCATGTCCACCCCTCCAAATTACTTGCTGTATTTAGCGTTATGGAATTTTTCCATGATGCCTTGCTCTGAGAACAAGTTACGTACTGTATCAGATGGCTTTGCACCATCTTGTAGCCATTTCAAAGCCAACTCTTCATTGATATTAACTGTTGCTGGCTTTGTAAGTGGGTTGTATGTACCCACTGTTTCGATTTGACGGCCGTCACGTGGTGCACGTGCATCAGCTACTACAATACGATAAAAAGGAGATTTCTTAGCTCCCATACGTTTTAGACGAATTTTAACTGCCATTTTAATCTACACCTCCGAATAGTTTCACACAAGATAGTATATTATCAAGGTTTTCTTTGTTTGTAAAGTGTTTTTTCTTAACACCTATAATTTTATTTAAAAAACGAATCGAAACCAGGCATTTTGCCCTTCTTTTTACCTTTTTGCTGCATATTAGTCATTTGCTTGACCATTTTCTTCATTTCTTCAAATTGCTTTAATAATCGATTCACTTCTTGAATAGAAGTACCCGACCCGACAGCAATCCGCTTTTTTCGACTTGCATTAATGATGTCCGGACTTTCACGTTCAGCAAGCGTCATGGAATAAATGACTGCTTCCACACGCCCCATTTGGCTCTCATCTACTTTTGCATTGTCTAACCCTTTAATTTTATTGAAACCGGGCATCATCTTCAAAATTTCATCGAGTGGTCCCATTTTCTTCACTTGTTGCAGCTGATCGAGAAAATCGTCCAGCGTAAAGCTCTGTGTACGCAGTTTTTGTTCGAGTTCTTTCGCCTTTTCCTCATCAACATTTTCTTGCGCCTTTTCAATCAAGGACATGACATCACCCATACCAAGTATCCGCGAAGCCATTCGTTCTGGGTGGAACGGTTCAAGGGCATCCATTTTCTCGCCCATACCGACAAATTTGATTGGTTTTTCGGTAACGGAACGAATAGATAGAGCGGCCCCACCGCGTGTGTCGCCATCTAGTTTTGTCAGGACGACACCGGTGATGCCAATCATTTCATTGAAACTTTTCGCTACGTTAACAGCATCTTGACCTGTCATAGCGTCAACAACGAGAAATACTTCATCTGGCTGCGTCAATTCGCGAATGTCTTTCAGCTCTTGCATCAACGCTTCATCCACGTGCAAACGACCGGCAGTATCGATAATGACCACATCATTGTGCTCTTTTTCTGCTTCTTCCATCGCGCGACGTGCAATTTCCACAGGAGACTGATCTGTTCCCATAGAAAAAACAGGAACCGATATTTGCTTTCCTAATGTTTCTAATTGCTGAATCGCTGCTGGACGATAGATATCCGCTGCTACTAACAAAGGACTTTTATTATGCTTCTTGCGTAATACCGTTGCTAATTTCCCAGTTGTTGTAGTTTTACCAGCACCCTGTAATCCTACCATCATAATGACAGTAGGGGCTTTGCGAGCAAACTGTATCGGGTTTTGTTCTCCACCCATCAAGTTTGTCAGCTCATCTTTAACGATTTTCACAACTTGTTGCCCAGGTGTCAGACTCTTCATGACATCTTGGCCGACCGCACGTTCACTAACGGTTTTGACAAACTCTTTTACTACTTTCAAGTTGACGTCCGCTTCGATCAATGCAAAACGTACTTCTCGCATCATCTCTTTGACATCAGCTTCATTGATTTTTCCTTTGCCTGTAATTTTATTTAGTGTCCCTTGCAGGCGTTCGGCTAAACCTTCAAATGCCATAGACAATCCCCCCTATTCAAAATCTTTCAAGGTATGTAACAGTTCTAGAACTTTGGCAGAAGAGGCATCATTTGTCGGCAAGATTTGCTGTAATTGTTCGATTACTTCGAGACGCTTCTCGTGCTTTTCAAATAAATTGAGTTTTTCCTCATAATCTTCTAGCATGGCTTCCGTTCTTTTCACATTATCATACACTGCCTGTCTCGATACGCTATATTGTTCTGCGATTTCACCGAGAGACAGATCATCCAAATAATATAATTGCATATATAATCGTTGTTTATCTGTTAATAATGATTGATAAAAATCAAAGAGGAAGTTCACTCTTGTCGTTTTTTCAAGCATGATAGCAACCCCTTTCCTTCACCATTCATAGTAGCCTTAGCAAACATAACTGTCAAGTAATTTTACTTGTCTTCTACATTTTCTTTGTCTTCATCCTGGTCTTCCATTTCAAGACCATCTGCAAACAAACCATAGACATATTTTTCAGGATCGAACGGTTGTAAATCCTCAATCCCTTCACCAAGCCCAACAAATTTCACAGGGATATCCAGTTTACTACGAATGGCCAGGACGATGCCCCCTTTAGCTGTCCCGTCAAGCTTCGTTAACACAATACCCGTTACATTCGTCGCTTCATTAAAAGTTTGCGCTTGAATCAAAGCATTTTGTCCTGTCGTCGCATCTAATGCCAACAGGACTTCATGAGGAGCACCTTCAATTTCACGACCGATGACACGATGTACCTTTTCGAGCTCATTCATTAGATTCACTTTATTTTGCAAACGCCCTGCCGTATCACAAATCAGTACATCAACATTTCGCTTTTTTGCAGCTTTCACGGCATCATAAATGACAGCTGCTGGGTCTGATCCTTCTGCCTGACGGACGACTTCGACTCCTGTCCGCTCTCCCCAAACGACGAGTTGTTCAATAGCCCCAGCACGGAAGGTATCTCCAGCAGCTAACATGACGGTTTTTCCCTCTTTTTGCAAACGCGCTGCCAGTTTACCGATCGTAGTGGTTTTCCCAACTCCATTGACACCGACCATTAAAATGACATTTAAACGGCCTTCTTCTAAATTCAAATCATTGGACATTTCCTCACCCGCATTATAAATCTCCACGAGCTTTTCAGAAATCAACGACTGCATACCTGCTGTGTCTTTAATATTTTTGCGTTTCACTTCATCTTTCAACAAATCAATTAATTCCATCACCGTATCGAAGCCTACATCTGCTTGCAGAAGAACTTCCTCCAATTCCTCAAAAAACTCCTCATCTACGACGCGAAACCTTGAGACTAAATCATTAACTTTAGACGTGAATGAATCACGTGTTTTGGTTAACCCATCTTTAAACTTTTCCGTAACTACCTCATTAGTGCCTGTAATTTTTTCTTTTAGCTTTTTAAAAAAAGACATGCTTTCCACTCCTTAAGTACTGATTTCTTCTGCAACCTCTGAAAGTTTGACGGATAACAGCTTAGAAACACCTGATTCTTGCATCGTGACTCCGTACAATACATCAGCGCCTTCCATCGTTCCTTTTCGATGCGTGATGACGATGAACTGTGTCTGGCCCGAAACTTTCTTCAAATAATTACTATATCTTACTACATTCGCCTCATCTAGCGCCGCTTCTACTTCATCCAGAATGCAAAATGGAACAGGCCGTACTTCTAGGATGGAAAACAACAATGAGATAACGGTTAGTGCTCGTTCACCACCAGAAAGAAGACTAAGATTTTGGAGTTTCTTACCAGGTGGTCGTGCAACAATATCGATCCCCGTCTCTAACAAATTGGATGGATCTGTCAAAATCAAATCTGCTTCTCCACCACCAAACATATCTTGGAAGACCTGTTGGAAGTGAGTTCGGATAGCTTCATAAGTTGTCTGGAAACGACTCTTCATTTCTTGATCCATTTCTGTCATCGCTTCTTGCAACGTATTTCTAGCCTCGACTAAATCATTACGTTGCGCACTTAAAAATTGATGCCGCTCAGAAACCACATCAAATTCCTGTATTGCATTCGGATTGACAGGTCCTAGGTCCTCAAGTTGTTGTTTATATTTTTCTACCGCCATTCGCAACTGTGACAGATCGAGTGAGTCTGTTAGATATGCAGAATCAGGACGCAACCCATATTCTTCATCCAAGCGATTGATCACCATTTCGCACTGCGTCTCCAACCTGGACAGTTGAACTTTCACTTCACTCAACCGTTCATTGATCGTATTGGCTTGTTGCCGAAATTGCTTCATTTGTTGTTCATGTTGGATCACGAGTTCAGCTTGTTGAAGCCGCTTCCCTCTCTCCACGTCAATCATTTCTTCCAATTGTTGTTTTGCTGCGTTCGACTGTTTCATATGTAGATCAATTTCTTCTGGTGAGAGTTCCTTGCCCACTAAATGGTCTTGAACGTATTGCTGTTCTTCGCGCAAACGACTAATCGTCTGTTCCAAGTCAGTAATCATATTTTGTGTTTCATGAATAGAACTGGTCTGATACGTATTCTGTTCCTTCAAAACCGCGCTCTTTTGTTGAAGTTCAGAGAGTTTTTGCTTTAACGACTCTTGCTCTTCTCTACGATTTTCCACTAGTCGCTCTAGACTTTCTAGCTTGGTTGAGATTTCGTTCAATTCTTGTTGAATGGCCGTATGCTGGGTACGCAATATTTCTTTTTTGTTTGTCAATTCCTTTTCAGCATACTCGGTATCTGTTCTTCCCATTTCAATAGTAGATAATTCTACTTTAACAGAACGAATTTCAATCTCCGTTTCCCGTAATGAAGAATGGGCAATGGACTTCTGCTGCTGTAGCTCTTCCATTTTCCCTTGCAATTGATCGCGATGTTGCAAAGCAATTCCCACTTGTTCTCTTGTTTTAGCAATTTGTTCATTCGCCTGTCGAATCGATTCCTCCATTTGTTGCAACTGCCCTGTAATCAATTCCAATTCTGCTTTACGCGAGAAGACAGTGGATTGTCCTTTTGCTCCACCACCCGTAAGAGATCCTCCTGTGTTGACGATATCACCGTCCAGCGTCACGATACGGTAGCGGTAGCCAATTGCCTTGGCGATAACGGTAGCTTCTTTCAAATCACTTGCCACAATCGTTTGACCTAATAAATTCTTTGCAATCGATTCGTATTTGGCAGACGTCTGAATTAAGTCAAATGCAGTTCCGATAAATCCAGGCTGACGGCCTATCAGTTGTCGACTATTCATTGGCAATTCACGTGGTTTCAAAATATCTAATGGAAGAAATGTCGCACGCCCAAAATTTTTAGACTTCAAGTAACCGATCGCTTTTCTTGCATCGTTCTCTGTCGACGTAATAATATGCTGCATCGCACCGCCAAGCGCTGTTTCAATAGCCTTTGTGTAAGCAGGTCCAGTAGAGATTAACTCTACTACAGCCCCTTCGATACCTTGAATACGATCTTGTTTTTTTGCATGGAGAACCTCTTTAACACCCGAATAAAAACCAGAAAAGTCTTTTTCCAAACTTTCAAGAGCTCTCGTTCTTCCTTGCATCTCAGATTGCTTACGTAGTGCCTGCTGTAGAAATTGCTGTTGAGTTGTCAGGCGCTGTTCTGCTTCCTTCAACTGGAGTGCACATTCCTTGCTCAACTGCTCGGTCTGATTGATTTGTTGTTGAATGACTTCCTTTTGTTGAGTTTTCTCACTTTGCTCTTTTGTTAACAATTGCATACGTTCTGACAGCAAAGCAGTTTGTACAGTAATTTTTTCGGTCGAGGACTTTTCCCCTTGCAACCTTTCTTCTACATGCTTCACGTCACTGCGTAGCGTAGCTTCTTCATTCAGTTTTTCAATATACACCGATTTCAAATTCTCAATTTGCTGTTCTGTCTCTTTGAGCGAACTATTCAGCATACTTGTGACATGGTTGATGTCTTTAGAAGTGCTTTGCAAATCTTTTTTTAATGTTTGCTGTTTCGACTGCATTTTTCGAAGCTTTTCTTCAGCTATTTGTTTTGTTTTTTCAGCAGCTTGTAACTCAGATTGAATCCGATCTAGTTGTTGTTTTGTATTACGACTTTTTTCAAGAGACAGCAATCGTCTGCCTTCCCATTTTTCCGCATCGGACGTTTTGCTGATCAGCTCATTTTGCAATTGATCAAGCCTATATTCCAGTTTCTGCAGATCCTTCTTATCGTTTTCCAACTCTTGCTCTCGCTTCGTAAGCTGAGCATCTAGTTTTATCTGTTCAGCTTCGTCCGCTTTCATTACATTTGTTTTATCAAAAATCTGTTGTTGAATTGTCCAAGCATCATGATTTAATAAACGAACGTCCGCTTCACGCAACTCCGCCTGCAACTGCTCCGCTTGACGAGCAGCTGTGGCTTCTTTTTCCAAAGGCACTAAACGATCATCAATTTCTTTCAATATATCAAGGATCCGGTCTAAATTATCCGTCGTCTCAAAGAGTTTATGTTCGGCCTGCAACTTCCGTGTCTTGTACTTCAACACGCCTGCTGCTTCATCGAACACATTTCTACGTTCATCCGCACGACTATTCAAAATCTCATCGACTCTACCTTGTGATATGATGGAAAATGCTTCTTTTCCTAAACCAGAATCCATGAACATAGACGTAATATCTTTTAATCGACATGTCTGCCCATTAATTAAGTAAGCACTTTCACCCGAACGAAAAACACGCCGACTGACACTGATTTCTGTATAGTCAAGTGGAAATAAATTTTGAGTATTATCTAACACGAGTGTGACTTCTGCAAAATTAACAGCTTTTCTGGAGTCACTTCCAGCAAAAATGATATCTTCCATCTTACTGCCACGTAGAGATTTAGCCGACTGTTCGCCGAGTACCCATCGAATAGCATCGATAATATTACTTTTCCCACTGCCATTCGGTCCAACAATGGCTGTTACCCCTGGAACAAAGTCGATATGGATTTTCTCTGCAAACGACTTAAATCCTGTAATCTCCAATTTCTTCAAAAACACGATTAGCTCTCCCCTTCATTTGTTTGCGATTGTAATTGTTCAATCGCACGACGGGCAGCTTCCTGTTCGGCTTCTTTTTTAGACTTTCCAATCCCTTTACCGAGCTGTTGGTCATTTAAATTAACTACGGTAACAAACTTTTTCGCATGTGCAGGACCTTTTTCCTCAACCACTTCATATTGAAGAGGTCCATTATTCTTCTGTTGCACTAATTCTTGCAAACGACTTTTATAATCTGTCACATGCGAAAAAGCTCCGATACTGATTTTCGGAAAAACGATTCTTTGTAGAAACTCTTCAACCACTTCCATGCCCTGATCCAAATATAGTGCGCCTATATATGCCTCAAACACATCCGCAAGCAATGCAGGTCGCATTCTACCACCTGTCAACTCTTCGCCCTTGCCTAGCAAAATAAAATCACCAAAATGGAGTTCATTGGAAAACTTAACAAGTGAAGGCTCACATACAATTGCTGCTCGGAGTTTTGTCAGCTCTCCTTCACTTTTCCCAGGCTCTGTCCGAAATAGAAATTTAGATACTCCTAATTCCAACACGGCATCACCGAGAAACTCTAGTCGTTCATTATCGGAGAATTTCTTCCGGCGATGTTCATTGACATACGAAGAATGGGTGAATGCGTTAAATAATAGATTCTCATCCTGAAACTGAATGCCTAATTGCTGTTGGAGAAGCTTAAATTTCTCGCGGACCGCATGGGGCAAGGTAGGATGGGACGGCGTCTCTTTATAGGGTCTTTTATTTTTCATATACAATTCTGCCTCTCATCTGTAATCTATGTTGATCTTCATGTCAGTTACGTTTGAATTTAGTTCAATACTCAGGTCTTTCCAAAAAGGAAAAGAGCACCTTTGTTGGCTGTCTTCCAACGCCTGTCGGGGCTGAACAGCCGTCCTCCGCTTTCGGATGAGAAAAGAGACGCTTTCTTCCTTTCAGATGAAAGGTCGAAAGAGTCTCACCGAAAAGTTATTCGCCAACTTTTTCTGTAATGTACGTTACTGCATCTCCGACAGTTGCAATTTTTTCTGCATCGTCATCTGAGATTTCTGTTTCAAACTCATCTTCAAATTCCATAACAAGCTCTACAACATCTAATGAATCAGCTCCTAAATCCTCACGGAAAGAAGCTTCAGGTTTTACTTCGCTTTCATCGACACCTAGACGGTCGACAACTACTTTCGTTACACGCTCAAGTACTGTTGACAACATAGTCACCTCCTCTCAAGACCAACTGCTGGCCCATTCGCTTCTATTGAATTATAGAGGTTTCTCTCCTCAATGTGCAACCATAGATTGGTGCTTATACCGAAAGTGGTTCTATTTTATCGGTTACATCACCATACCACCGTCAACATTGATGGTTTGGCCTGTAATATAATTTGCTTCTTCAGATAAAAGGAATGCTACGGTATTTGCCACATCATCAGCATTTCCCAATTTCCCCAAAGGAATGGTAGAAAGCAACTGTTCTTTCATTTCGTCACCCAGTTCGTCTGTCATATCCGTTGTGATAAAACCAGGCGCTACCGCGTTCACTAAAATATTTCGGGCTGCCAATTCTTTCGCAGACGTTTTTGTCAAGCCAATGACCCCTGCTTTTGCGGCAACATAGTTTGCTTGTCCCGCATTTCCAGCAATCCCCACAACCGATGCCAAATTGACGATTTTTCCTGAACGCTGACGCATCATTTGACGAGTGACTGCTTTCGTACAAAGAAAGACACCCTTCAAATTGATAGATAGTACATCATCCCATTCGCTTTCCTTCATGCGCATCAATAAATTATCACGAGTAATTCCTGCGTTATTGACGAGGAAGTCGATCGTGCCGAATTGTTGTAATGTTTCATCCATCATTTCTTTTACTTGTTCGGCATCAGAGACATTCGCTTGAAATGTGAATGCTTCTCCTCCAGCTGAACGAATCTCTTCTACAACAGCTTCTGCCTTCTCTTGACTACCACTATAATTGACTACCACTTTGGCACCTTCAGAAGCTAGACGTAATGCAACGGTACGTCCGATTCCTCTAGAAGCACCTGTAACAACTGCCGTTTTCCCATCAAATCTTCCCATTACGACCACCCTT
The DNA here is from genome assembly GCF_009651005.1 of Sporosarcina obsidiansis. Classification (GTDB taxonomy): domain Bacteria; phylum Bacillota; class Bacilli; order Bacillales_A; family Planococcaceae; genus Sporosarcina; species Sporosarcina obsidiansis. The sequence goes on along the minus strand of NZ_WHVW01000004.1, from coordinate 75,142 downwards.
TCGCTTCCTCAAGTACTTTTTGCAATGACTCCTCGTCATATACCGGATACACGTGCGCTTTCCGATCAATTTTACGGATCAATCCACTCAGTACTTTTCCAGGGCCGCATTCTATGAAACGGGTAACGCCAAGCTCCAAAAGTTTTTCCACAGATTCTTCCCAGCGAACAGGTGAGTATAATTGTTCGACTAATAAGTTTCTAATATCTTGTTGACCTGTCACGAGATCGGCTGTCACATTAGCAATAACCGGAATTTCTGCATCTTTCATCTCAATTCCTGCCAATGTCTTTTGTAATTCTTCAGCAGCTGGTTGCATTAAGACAGAATGAAATGGTCCGCTGACGTCTAAAGGAATCGCACGTTTTGCTCCTGCTTCCTTTAACGCTGTACATGCTTTATCCACACCTGCTTTTGCACCTGATATGACAATTTGGCCAGGACAATTAAGGTTAGCCGGCTGAACCGGATCCCCTGATTCTGTAATATTACGAGTAATCGATTCCAAAACATCCCGGTCCATACCCAATATAGCAGCCATTGTCCCTTTTCCTGCAGGTACTGCCTCATTCATGAAAACCCCACGTTTATGAACTGCAACAACTGCATCTTCAAACGAAATAACACCCGACTCAACCAGTGCCGTATATTCACCAAGACTGTGGCCAGCTGTATAGTCCGGTGTAATGCCGGCCTGTTCTAACTTAGCAGCGATCATTGCTCCAACTGTCAGTAGTGCGGGCTGTGCATTATATGTCAATGTCAGCTCGTCTTGAGGCCCTTCCAGTATCAATTTACTCAACTGAAAACCAAGCGCCTCATCAGCCTGTTGCATGAACTTTTTACATCCTTCATCCGTATCTACAAATTCCTTACCCATCCCAACGGCTTGAGAGCCTTGTCCGGGGAAAACAAATGCCAGTTTGCTCAAGATTCCTCTTCCTCTCCAATTGTTTCTCGGATCGTTTCACACACTTGATATTGTACCATGGTTCGTGCTTGGCGAACTGCATTGAAAAAAGCATTAGCATTCGAAGAGCCGTGTGCTTTGATGACTGGATGATTCAATCCGAATAAACCTGCTCCACCATACTCGGAATAGTCCATTTTTTGCTTCAAGCCTTTTAAATCATCCTTTACCAAACTAGCAGCAAGCTTCGTTTTCAAAGAGGACATGAATACGTCCTTGATCATGGAAAACACGTTAAGTGCAGTACCTTCTATCGTCTTCAACACCATATTTCCTGTAAAGCCATCCGTCACGACTACATCAGCTACTCCATTCAGCAATTCACGTGATTCGACATTACCAATGAAATGAACCGGCGCCGCTTGTAGTTCTTCAAACGCTTGCTTTGTCAGTTCATTCCCTTTACCTGGTTCAGTTCCTATATTCAATAACCCGACACGCGGCTTCTTAATGCCTCGTACTTTTTCGGCATAAACACTCCCCATGACCGCAAACTGAGCTAACTGTACAGGTTTGCTATCCGAATTCGCTCCCACATCTAGCAATACAAAACCGCTTCCGTCAATGGTAGGTAGAGTGGGGGCCAATGCTGGTCTTTGAATTCCTTCCAAACGACCAACGATAAATAATCCTGCAGACATAAGAGCTCCTGTGTTTCCAGCAGACACACAAGCTTGTGCCTCTCCATCTTTCACCGCCTGCGCCATGCGAACCATCGAAGCATCCTTCTTTTTCCGGATAGCGCGAACAGGCTCATCATCAGGCTCAATGACTTCAGAACAATGAAACACTTGTAAGCGTGGATGAGTTTCTAGGAATGGTGCCATCTTCTTCTCATCACCGAATATATGTATCGTAATATCATCAAATGCACGTAAGCTTTGCAATACTCCTTTTATAATTTCTCCTGGAGCATGATCGCCACCCATTGCGTCAACTGCGATAATCATGTGCATTTATCCGCCTTTCCGTGTGGTACGGTACATCAAAAACTCTCCAGAAAAAACAGGTTCATTTTCCACTGTAGAAATGACATCCACTACCGTACTTTTATTTTTTAAAGTTTCCTGCCGTACAATTGCCCTAGCGATCACTCGATCTCCCGCCTTCACCGGCTTTGAAAAATGAAGAGAAGTTCGAACAGTCAAAGCCAAATCATCATCCAGAACCGCAACGGCAAGAGAATTCGCCTGTGCGAATAAATGATGTCCTCTAGCAATTCCGTTGCGCTTAAACACATGATCTTCCGTCACATCAAAGATGGAGAGCGCTTTATTGTCCAGTTCGATGTCGATAATTTCTCCGAATATCTCTTCCGTCTGCAAGGATTTCACCGTTTCCTGCATGTGCTGCGAGGCAACGGACTTCAGACGCTCTCTTAATTCGGGAATGCCACATTCAAGACGATCTAGTCGAACGGTTTGAACACTCACCGAAAAATGCCGGGCAATATCTTCATCCGTTAAAAAAGGATCTACTTCTAGCAAGCGATTTAGTAATTGCTGCCTCTCCTTCTTCGGAACTCTCAATTGTTCCACCCCTTCAGATTAGCACTTGGTATTAACACTTAGTATATAAAGAGAGAAAACAGATTGCAAGAGGAGAACCGAATTCTCATTAAACCAATACGGACTTTCTTTTAATCTATCCTCTTTTCCGTTAATGCACCAGACTCTTCAAGTTGTTTCCGCAGTACCGCGTACTCTTCATCATGCCAAAACTGTGGCAAATTCAATAAACGTTCTGCATCTTGTCGCGCAGTTGTTAGTGCTCTAAAATCATGCACCAAGTCAGCTACTTTGAATTCAGGCATCCCACTTTGCCGTTTCCCGAAAATATCTCCAGCTCCTCGAAGCTCCAAATCCTTTTCAGCCAGAATAAAGCCATCATTGGTTTCGGTCATGGACTGCATCCGCATTTTGCCTTCCTCAGATGTCGGGTTTGCTAGCAATACACAATAGGACTGATCAGAACCTCGCCCCACTCGCCCTCTTAATTGATGCAATTGCGCCAATCCAAACCTCGTCGCATCATAGATGAGCATAAACGTAGCATTCGGGACATTCACACCTACCTCTACAACTGTTGTGGAAACTAAAATATCTAATTCTCCCTCACTGAACGCCCGCATCACTTGCTCTTTTTCAACAGATGGTAAACGACCGTGCATTAATCCTACCGCGTAACGGCCAGCAAAATAGGTGCTTAACTCCGCGTGTACTTCGACTGCATTTTGCACATCCAATTTATCCGACTCCTCTATAAGAGGACAAATAACATACGCTTGCCGCCCCGATTGCAATTCCTTTTCCATTTTTTGAAGTACAGGTGGTAACGATTCCTCTTTCAACCAATGAGTTTCAATTTCTTTTCGCCCTGCAGGTAGTTCATCAAGTACGGACACATCCATCTCGCCAAAAACCGTGATAGCCAGTGTTCGAGGAATCGGCGTTGCTGTCATAAAGAGAACATCTGGACTGACCCCTTTATCCCGCAACACTCGCCGTTGTTCCACACCAAAACGGTGCTGCTCATCCGTTACGACAAATCCCAGCCGATGAAATTGAACTTCAGGCTGAATGAGTGCATGTGTTCCGATCAGCAAGTCGATATCGCCTGATTCCAATTTCTCAAGTAATTCTTTTCGTGCTTTCGCTTTTGTAGAACCGGCCAAAAATGCAACTGTGACGCCAAATGGTTCAAACCAATCTGCCAGTACTTCAGCATGCTGCTCCGCCAAAATTTCTGTAGGCGCCATGAGAGCTCCTTGAAAACCAGCCGTAATTGCTGCATATAAAGCAATCGCAGCGACAGCCGTCTTTCCGGAGCCCACATCACCTTGCAACAAACGATTCATTCGAAGAGGTGCTTTTAATTCCGCACATAGCTCATTGACTACTCTTTTCTGAGCATTGGTCAATTCAAATGGTAAGGAATCAATAAACTTCTTCAAAAGTTCCAAATCATACTGGATGACGAGCCCTCGCTCCTGTTCTTTCCGTACTTTTTTCATTCCTTGAATCTTTAACTGAAAGAGTAGCAATTCCTCATAGACGAATCTTCTACGCGCCTGTTTAACGTCTTCTGGCTTCATTGGAAAATGAATCTTTTCTAATGCTTCTCCTACTGTCGGCAGACGATATTCTTCGACAAGATTAGCAGGTAGCGTCTCCACAACAGATTCAGCGGCGACGTCCAGCACATTACGCATATATCGTCTAAACGTTTTTTGGTGCATTACCCCTTTCAAGCTATAGACCGGTTCAAAATCGATCTGTTCTCCCGTATGCAAGCGATTCACGGTGATCGTTTGGCGCCCTCTATCCCAAGTGCCTGACACACTAATTTTCATACCGATCGATAGCCGATCCTTCAAATAATGTTGATTAAAAAAAATGGCCTTCACTAAATGATGCCCTACTAATAAACGAAGTTGAAGGCGGGATCGATTTTTCCCAGAATAAAAAACGGTAGCTTCCGATTCGATACGTCCTTCGACGGTGACGCGCTCATTATGTGGAGTTTCCATCAAATCTGACATTCTAAAATCTTCATGTCTGTAAGGAAATGTGTATAAAAGATCTTCAATTGTTTCAATGCCCAGCTTTTGAAACTGTTCCATAGTGGTCTTCCCGATCCCTTTCACTGTTCCGACGCTATTTTTCAGCAAACTCTTCATAAGAGTCACCCACCTCCTTTCTATATAATTCAAAAACAGATGTTCTTCTTTGTAGTTTACCACGAAAAAGTTGGAAAATAAAAACGTTGCCCCTGTAAAAAAGGACAACGTACGGATTATTCTACTGAAAGTATATATGGATAAAGTGGCTGTTTCCCAGCGTATAATTCTACATCTACATAATCGAATTGGTCTTCAATATAAGCACCAATCTTTTCTGCTTCATCTGAAGATACCTCTTCCCCATAAATGACCGTGACAATTTCATCGTCCTCATCGATCATAGAGGCTAACAAGCGCTTCGTTACGCCATCCAATGAAGGGTCTGAGCTAGTGATTTTCCCTTGGGCAATACCCATAAAATCATCTTTCTTAATCGAAATGCCATCTATGGTCGTATCACGCACTGCATATGTGACTTGACCCGTCTTAATAGAAGAGGCAGCTTCCTGCATAGCCTGCGCATTTTTCTTAACTGTCGCTTCCGGGTTGAAAGCTAAGATAGCTGCTAACCCTTCTGGCACAGATCGAGTCGGTACTACTTCCGCTTCAATTTCCAATACCTCTGCAGCCTGTTCAGCCGCCATGATGATATTTTTATTATTGGGCAAAATCAGTACTTTTTCTGCTCCAATTTCTTGTATTGCCTTGACGATATCTTCTGTAGATGGATTCATCGTCTGGCCGCCTTCGATCACAGCAGAAGCACCGATGCTCTTTAATAGTTCAGCGATTCCTGTACCCATCGAGACCGTAACAATGGCATACTTATGCTGCTGTTTAGGTGTGGCCGATGGAATGCTATCACGGTCCATGATTTCACTGTGCTGTTCGCGCATATTCTCTATTTTCATCCTAGTTAACGCCCCATATTTTTGCCCATATGATAACGCGTTTCCTGGTTCTTCTGTGTGAATATGTACTTTTACTACTTCATCGTCAGAAATGACAAGCAATGAATCACCCAGCTCACTCAAGTCTTGACGGAACGTTTCTTCATCGAAAGGCTGCTCAAGAAGTTTGGCAGAATCCAATTTCACCATAAATTCTGTACAATATCCAAAAACGATGTCTTCTGTATTCATAAAGCTTTGCACACTTCGATGATGTTCGGTCTTCACAAGATCATCCATATTATGCACAACCGTCTTTTCAGGTAAATCTTCACCCTTCAAGCAAGCTAAAAAGCCTTCATAGACATATACTAGGCCTTGTCCTCCACTGTCCACAACCCCTACTTCTTTTAATACAGGCAATAATTCAGGCGTTCTTTTTAATGATGCTTTTGCTTCTTCCACAATGAGCTCCAGTAATGCGGCTAGATCCGTTACAGTTTCCTGATGTGAAACCGCTGCATTGGCTGCATCTTTTGCTACAGTTAAAATCGTTCCTTCTACTGGCTTCATGACTGCTTTATAGGCAGTTTCAACACCGTATTGCAGAGCTTCTGCAAATTGCTGTACATTGACCTGCTCTTCATTCTCAATTTGCTTGCTAAACCCTCTAAATAACTGTGACAGAATCACGCCTGAGTTACCTCGGGCACCCATCAACAAACCTTTAGAAAAAGCTTGCGCGGTCAAACCGATATGTTCCTGCGCATTCCGTTCCGTTTCACGCGCACCGGAAGTCATGGATAAATTCATATTCGTTCCCGTATCGCCGTCTGGCACAGGGAACACATTTAAAGAATCCACATAATCCGCATTTTGGTGAAGGTGATGTGCACCCATTTCCACCATCTTCGCAAATTGTAATCCATTAATTGAACTCATTAACTAAAAGGCCTCCTTCTACACGTTCGTAACCCGAACTCCCTGAACAAAAATATTTACCGAACTTACTGCGAGACCTAACGTTTTCTTCACTGTATATTGTACTTTTGATTGTACTTGATAGGCCACCTCAGTAATTTTCGTACCATAGCTCACAATGACATACATATCGATATGGAATGCATCTCCTTCGTTACGTACAACTACCCCGCGAGCAAAGTTTTCTTTTCGGAGAATTTCTGTAAGTCCGTCACGAATTTGATGTTGTGAAGCCATTCCTACAATTCCGTAACACTCGATAGCCGCCTCTCCGACCACTTGGGCAATTACGTCATTCGTTATATCAATGGTTCCATGTTCATTTTTCAGTTCGATTGACATTCCCTTCTCCTCCCAACTCTAATCACACTTCATACCTACATTATACGGAAAATCATCAAGAAAGAAAGTATTGTTGTCGCTGAAATATAGTGTAAAGGAAAAAAGCTTGAAGGTAACCTAAAAAATTGTTGCATCAAACAAGCGCTTATGATAAAGTACTATGGTATGCGAATTGTAACGTGAATCGCTAAATAATTCACGAGGAGGTACTAAAATGGCTAAACAATGTGTTATCACTGGACGTAAAGCTCGTTCTGGAAACTCTCGTTCACACGCTATGAATTCAAGCAAACGCACTTGGGGCGCAAACCTTCAAAAAGTTAGAATCTTAGTAGATGGAAAACCTAAACGTGTTTGGGTATCTGCAAGAGCTTTGAAATCAGGCAAAGTAGAACGAGTATAATAATCAAATGCTGAAGACGGCGTCTAGCCGCGACAGGCACTGGAGGGCCAGAAAAGTAAGGCGGGTTTTTGCCTTACTCTTCTGGCCTGAAGTGTCCCGAGCGGCTGCCGTCTGAAGCTGGATGTAATCAAATGCTAAAAGCGCCGGGTAGCCTCGAAAGACGTTGGTCGACTAAGATCGCCGCGTCCTGCGGCAACGTCGGCACTAGTACATCCTGTACGTCGAAGACTTACCATAAAGGCGCTTTTTGCCTTTCTTCAAAAAAACACAAGGCGCCTACATTAGGCACCTTGTGTTTTTTCTTTCTTACGTTTCTTCGACTTGCTAACTTTGCTATTGGCAGCGACTGTTGATTTTGCACGGCCGTCCTTCTGGAACGCGACTGCGCACTTTCTAACGATATTGCTGACAAATTTCGGCAACGTAAATGTATATACTCGCAAATCCCCACTCCTTTCAGGAATCTGAACTCCTTACCATTAAGCATATGCCGTCTCGGAAAGAGATAGTACAAACATCTGCAACCGTTTCATTACTTGTGAATCGCGTCATACCAATTTCTAGTCTCTCGTTAACCGTTTCATATTTAAAACCGGTCAATGTCAACCCTGTTACGACAGGGCCAAATGAGAAAAAAGAAGTATAAGGATAACGCGTATCTTTCTTTACACGTCTTACACCAGGTAGCATCACACGAATATCATTGGTCGTATTGTGAATTTTAAATTTCACTCCACGATGGGCAGATTGGACCGTATACAATAAATGCAGAGCAGATTGTAAATGATCCAATCGTCCGCCTGTCACACCTGTCAGCACAATATAATCCGGCTCATAGGTCAACGCACGCTGCACAGCCAATTCTGTATCGGTTTCATCTTTTTTTTCATTTACGCGATGTACCACTTCCACAGATGAAGCAATTTTTCCAAATTCATCTGGAGAAACTGAATCAAAATCACCAACAGCCTCCTGGGGTTGAATTCCTTTTTCTAATAAATAAAGTGCACCCCTGTCGACTCCGATGTACACGGTATCCTCTTGATTGTATTCTTCCAAGTCTACAACTTCTTCAATGGGACCTGCTGCACAAATGATGGCGTATTTCATTTTCTCATCACACTTTCACCTGCTGATTTAATAGCTTGCAGTGCCTGCGCTCGGTTTTCTTGATTGTAAATAGCAGAACCTGCAACGAAAATCGTAGCTCCTGCTTCCACACATGGCTTAATCGTCTTTTCATTGATACCCCCATCAATTTCAATCTCAATCGACAGACCGCGCTCTGCAATCATGTCTGACAATTGCTTGACTTTGGGAATGACAGTTTCAATGAACGACTGTCCACCGAACCCTGGATTGACCGTCATGAACAAGACCATGTCCACATCTTCCAAAACATGTACAATTTGCTCAACAGGTGTATGAGGGTTCAGCACCACTCCCGGCTTAGCTCCTGTTGATTTAATCAATTGTAACGTTCTGTGTAAGTGGCGGCACGCTTCCACATGCACCGTAATATAGTCCGCACCTGCTTTAGCGAAGCTTTCGATGTATGCATCGGGATTCTCAATCATTAAATGAACGTCTAGCGGTAAAGTGGTTAGAGGGCGCAACGCTTCCACTACAATCGGACCCATTGTAATATTCGGTACAAAATGTCCGTCCATTACATCAATATGAATCAGGTCGGCTCCTGCTTGTTCGACTTCCTTTACTTCTTCTCCTAGCTTGGAAAAGTCAGCTGCTAAAATAGATGGCGCAATTTTTATCATTATGAATACCTCGGCTTTCGATCCGTAATTTCTTGTAAGAACAGCAAGTAATTCTTGTAACGCCCCTCAGAGATCGTGCCCTCTTCCACTTGTGCCTTGACGGCGCAGCCAGGTTCTTTTACATGAAGGCAGCCTCTGAACTTGCATCCAGCACCTGCTTCTCTAATCTCTACAAAATAATCTCGTAATTCTTCCCGGTCAATATGTTCGAAATCCAATGAACTAAAGCCAGGCGTATCCGCTACCAATCCCTTTGCAATTTCGATCAGTTCTACATGGCGAGTCGTATGCTTTCCTCGCCCCAGTGCATCTGAAATTTCACCAGTTTTCAAGTCCAACTCTGGAAGAATCGTATTCAATAAAGTCGATTTCCCAACACCGGACTGTCCTGCAAGTACCGTTGTTTTTTCGCTTATATATGGACGCAAGACTTCTAATAAAGACTCTTCAGGACTACTATTTCGTAACACTGTATAGCCAATATTTTGATAGTAGGCCAAATTCGCTTCATTATTTTCTACTGTCTGCTTGTCTGCTAAATCTTCTTTGGATACGTAAATGATCGGTTCCAACTGATGCGATTCAATAACTGTGAGAAAACGATCTAGCAAACGAAGGCTCATATCTGGTTCAACCACAGAAAATACTAGAAGAACCTGATCTACATTCGCTATTGGCGGTCTGACGAGCTCACTTTTTCGAGGATGAACATCTGTGATGGTAGCATCATTCTCACCATCGGGTACATACGTGACAAGATCACCTACGAGTGGGTTGATCCCCTTTAAACGAAATATTCCTCGACTTTTACATTGAATCAATTCTCCATCATGCTCCACATAATAGAAGCCACTAATCGCTTTCCGGATTTGGCCTTCCGCCATCGAACTCCTCCTCTAATTCAATTCTTTATAGTTAAATTTATCTTCTTCTATAACCGTTTGATCTCGTAGAATTTTATAGCCGCCCCTTTGTCCTTCCTCTAGTTCGATCGTGATTTTACGTGGCGTATCTTCCGTAATTTCAAACTCTTCGACAGGATCATTCATAGAATGCTTTCGATCTTGTATATAAATTTGAATTTTCTGGGGTTGTGGTTCAATTACTTCTCCCCACTCATTTTCTTCTTCACGATATTCGTAGGGGATGGTAACGGTCTTCACTACCAGCTTGACTGGCTTGGAAGGAGCTCCTTTTGATAATACGACATCTACACGTTCCCCTTTATCCATCTTCGTACCTTTAGACGGCTTTTGGGAAATCACACGTCCTTTTTCGACTTTTTCAGAGTGTTCTTCACTGACAATGTGAATATACAATCCTGAACTTTTTGCATAACTTTCTAACTGTGGTTGCGTCATGCCGCTCAAATCTTGTAAAGACTGCAACTCTTTTCCTTTACTAACGGTAAAGACCAGATCAGTTTCTTCAGGTACAACTTCTTCATCAGCTTCAGGTTGCTGTCCAATGATTGTTCCTTTTGGCTCGTCTGAATACTCTTCTACAGGTTCGATTGACTTAAATCCATAGCTATCCAAAAATTGCGCAGTCGCTTCATAATTACGGCCTGTATAGTCTAGCAATTTCATTAGATCTTTGCCTGTACTGACAAACAGTTTAATGCCGTCTCCTTCTTTACGCTTTTTCCCAGCTTCTGGAACTGTCTTAATTACCTGTCCTGCGGTAAACTCATCAGAAGTTTCTTCAAAACGTTCATCAATGACAAAACCTTCTTTTTCAAGAATCTCAGTAGCAGATAATTCTTCCTCACCTACTACATCAGGTACGCTAATTTCTTTTGGTTTCAACCACATCGTGAACATCACGGCAAGTAAGGCAATGACAAGAAAGCTGATCCCTACAATAAGCGGCCACTTTTTCTTTTTCTTTTCCTTTTTCTTTTCAACCGGAGGAACTGGTTCAACTATAGGCGATTCGTGTTTCACAGTATTTTCTAAATGATCGAATTTCGGAACATCTTTGACAATTGGAATCGCTACCGTTCGATCGTCATCAAAAGGCAAGGTGAATTTCTGTTCTTGTGCACGCTCTGATGAAAAAACGGTCAAAAGATCTTCATACATTTCATCAGCAGATGCATATCGGTAATTGGCATCTTTTGCTGTCGCTTTCAGGATGACATTCTCTACACTTTGAGGAATTTCAGGCAGTTGCGCCCTTACTGAAGGTGTTTCTTCCTGCAAATGTTTTAACGCAATCGCTACAGCAGTTTCCGCAGAAAAAGGGAGTTTCCCAGTTAATAATTCATAAAAAACGATGCCAAGTGAATAAATATCTGAACGCTTTGTTGCCATCCCCCCCCTTGCTTGCTCAGGAGACAAATAATGAACCGTTCCAATCACTGAATTTGTTTTCGTATGAGCAGTGGAATTGAGTGCCATCGCGATTCCAAAGTCGGTAATTTTTACATCATCTTCACCATTCATTAGAACATTTTGTGGTTTAATATCGCGATGGATGATCCCATTATGATGTGCATGAGAAATTGCAGAAACTAATTGTTGCATAATAGACACTGCATGTTCTGCAGGTAATGCCCCATGCGTGTGAATATATTCTTTTAATGTGCGGCCAGGTATGTATTCCATCACTAAATAATGGAGTTCGTCTTCTTGGCCTACATCAAATATGTTAACAATATGAGGGTGAGTTAAACTTGTAGCTGAAAGTGCTTCACGTTGAAAACGTCTTTTTAATTCATCTTCATTGGCAAAGTCATAGTGTAATACTTTAATTGCCACATCCCGATCGAGAATCATATCATGAGCTAAATAAACTCGTGACATCCCCCCATCACCGATCACACGGATAATCTCATAGCGTTTCCCAATCCGTTTACCGATCATGTAGGAATCACCTCGATTTCAGGGATCTCTAGCAAGATCACGGTAATATTATCTTCGCCACCACGTTCATTCGCCATGTTCACAAAAGTATCCACTTTCTCTGCTAACGAAATCGGCTGCAGAATAATGTCCAACATCATTTCTTTTTCCAGTTTATTACTCAATCCATCTGTACAAAGCAACAAGTATGATTGAGATGGCAATGGGATCGTATAAAGATCAGGCACAATCGATTTTTCGGATCCTACTGCTTTCATAATCCAATTTCTCTGCGGATGAACTTCTGCTTCCTGTTCGGTAATTTCGCCACTTTCAATGAGTACATTGACAAATGAATGATCCTTTGTAATTTGCTGAATTGCTTTCCCCGTCACTTGATAAATACGACTATCTCCCACGTGAAAAACTAAACACTGATCACGTAGAATTAACGCAATATCAAGCGTCGTCCCCATTCCTTTAAAACTTTCATCTTCTTGAGCCGTCGTATATAAAAACAGATTTACATCAACTATCGTATCGTATAGTAAATCATACCAGTCCTGCTTTGTCTCGACGTCAGCACCTGCAGACATGAATTGTTCTCCAATTATCCGTACCGCAGTGGCACTCGCAAAGTCGCCACCTTTATGCCCTCCCATACCGTCCGCAATCACAGCAAGTACCGTATTGTTTTCAGGATGAACGAACACAGCCGCTTCATCTTCATTCACTGTTCGTTTCCGACCCGTGTCTGAGCGGATTTCATATTTCATAAGCCAACCCCCGTTCCTATCTATCAGGTCAGTTGTTTCTTTGCAAAGCTGCTACAAAGAAGCCGTCACTTTCGTATTGATGAGGTAATATTTGTAAGTATTTATTATCATTTGTTTGATCAATCAACTGTAAAGGAGCCAATTCAAAGTCTGGATTCTCTTGTAAAAACCATTCGATGACCGCTTCATTTTCTGTTTTATCAATTGTACACGTACTATATACTATACGGCCGCCTTTTTTTACTAACTGGCTGGCGACACGCAACAGATCCTTTTGAATGACCGATAGATTCTCGATATCTGATATTGTTTTTTTATATTTAATTTCTGGTTTTCTCCGAATAACGCCTAATCCGCTGCAAGGAGCATCCACCAGAACACGGTCAAACGATTGCGGCTCATATGTCTTCAGTAACTCTCTGCTGTCTCCGCTATTTGTCTGAATAGAAGTTAAACCAAGTCGCTGTGCATTTTGCTCGATTAAACGTAACTTATGCGGGTGAAGATCATGTGCTTGAACTTCTCCATCATCTTTCAAACACTCTGCAATCTGCGTCGTTTTACCTCCGGGTGCTGCACACATATCGAGAACTTTCATCCCAGGTTCTACTTCTAAAGCTAACGCTGGTAACATGGAGCTTTCATCTTGAACAGTCAGCAATCCTTGTTTATAGGCTTCCGTCGAGGCTAAATTACCTGATTGAACTTGAATGCTTTGGGCAGTCATATTACCTGGCGTTGCCTGTACGTCTTCCTTCTTAAGCAAGCCAATGACTTCGCCTCTGTTCGTTTTCGTTGAATTAATCCGCGCGGTTGTGATAGGTGGAAGATTATTTACCACTGCAATAGCCGTCGCTTCTTCCATGCCATACTGTTCTATCCATCTTCGAATCAGCCATTCAGGGTGGCTTGTTTCAATTGACAAACGGGTAATTGGATCTCCAATTTCATCTAGAGAAGGTACACCTTCACGTAAAATAGAACGCAATATTCCATTCACCATCGACGAAACACCTTTATGCCCACGCTTATTTGCGATTTTCACTGCCTCATTCACAACAGCATGCGGGGGGATCTTGGACAAATAGATGATTTGATAAACGGACATTCGCAATAATTGACGAACCCACGGCTGCAATTTCCCACGAATAAAAGGAGCCAGATAATAATCCAATGTCATTTGCTGCTGCAACGTCCCATAAGTCAATTCCGTTAATAACGCCCGATCCTTTTGAGGGAGATCGTATAACTCAATCGTTTTATGCAACAATAAATTACTGAATGCTTGCTCGTTTTCGATATCCATCAAAATAGACAGTGCAGCATCACGTACATTTCCACGCCAAATTTTCTTTTTATAATGTGTCATTCAAACTGGTCTCCCACTTGCCATTTAGATCCGATTCCATTCAAGAAAACGCTGGCAGTCATTCGTTTTTTCCCAGCAGGCTGCAGGTCGGTAATTGCAAACGTGCCGTCACCTGTTTGGACGGTGATTCGGTCTTTCTCTAGCTTAACAATTTCACCAGGTACTGCATTAGATGATGGATCTTCAATACGTCCCCACCAAATTTTCACTTGATCGCCTGCAAATTTTGTATAGGCTACGGGCCATGGATGCAGCCCTCTCACCTGGTTATAAATAGAACGAGCAGAACACGTCCAGTCAATTCGTTCTTGCTCTCTGGAAATATTCTTTGCAAAAGTTACTTGTGACTCATCTTGAACAGTACGTTCATTCGTTCCTTCCACAATGGCAGGCAATGTCTCTTTTAGTAAAGACGTTCCGGCACTAGATAACTTTGTGAACATGCTACCTGTATCATCATCTTCTTTGATTGGTATTGTGACCTGTGAAATGATGTCACCTGCATCCAATTTTTCCGCCATATACATAATCGTGACACCTGTTTTAGTTTCTCCATCCATCACAGCTTGATGAATCGGTGCACCGCCACGATACTTCGGCAATAATGAAGCATGGACATTAATACAGCCAAGCTTTGGGGCATCCAATAATTCTTTGGGAAGCAATTGGCCAAAAGCCGCGGTAATAATTAAGTCTGGTTCCAAATCAATAATTTCCTTGAGTTCAGCAGAACCTTTCAGCTTTTCCGGCTGAATAACAGGCAAACCAAGACGCAATGCCTCCTCCTTTACAGGTGGCGGCGTCAGCACTTTCTTGCGGCCCACTGGGCGATCGGGTTGTGTTACAACTGCCAATATGTCGTAGCCTTCTTCTTGTAACATCGCCAAGACAGGTACGGAGAATTGAGGCGTGCCCATAAAAATAATTTTCGTCATTCGTCGTCCTCCTCTTCTTCAAATTCAGAAGGATCTACAATTCGTTGTATTTTCTTATCGAATAAAATTCCGTTCAAATGATCGATTTCATGCAAAATAGCACGCGCTTCATAACCTTCCGCTTCTAACTCATACAACTTACCATCGCGTTCTTGTGCTTCTATACGTACAAAGAAAGGCCGTTCCACTTCACCGAACAATCCGGGAAAACTTAAACAGCCTTCCACATCCACTTCTGAACCTCCCGTGGCAGTCACAACAGGATTGATCATCTCAATTACATCTTGTTCTTCATCAAAATCCACAATTGCTACTCGTATCGACTTTCCAATTTGCGGAGCGGCGATACCTACCCCATCGTTCTCCATCATCGTTTCATGCATATCATCGAGTAACGTCCCCAGCTTTTTATCAAACACCGTAACTTCTTCACAGGGAGTAGTCAAGATAGGTGATGGGTGCTTTACAATTTCTAATATCGTCAACATAATTCCTCATTTCTTAAACTGAAAAATTGTTCTTTAAAAGTGTGGCTCATCGCCAAAATATGTGCTTGAAAACATACGTAGTGAGTGTTCCGGGATTAAAGGAAATGATGTGCTCCTATCGCTTCGCTTTACTCGCAAAAGCCGTTCTTCGTGACAGCTCTCGCTCCAATCCTACTTATAAAACTGTAACTAAAGGATTTCCGTTTCAGGCGGTGACTCCTGCGGGAATAGCGAGACAGCTGAGACCCTGGACGTAGCGCAGCGGAGGAAGCGGCTCAGCCTCGCCCTAGGAAAGTGTCCACCTGGAACGGAAATCCCTGCGCTATTTACCTGTCGTATGTTTATATTAGTATTGAATAAGTTTAAAAAATCGCAGTAGGCTCACGGTTGATGGACATGACTAGGCCATCTTTTGCCCAGTTCGTTTTATAATGTTTCAGCAACTGCTGCAATACGGGTATGAGCGCTGGTTCTTGTTTGTATTTTACCAAACATTGATAACGATATCTATTGTTGAGACGGCTTATCGCAGCTGCTGTCGGTCCGATTATGAAAGAAGAAGGAGACAGTCGTTCTGCCATGAAACTCGTACCTTTCTGCGCATAATCAGCAGCTTTCAATACATCTTCATGGCTAAAATGCACAACCGTTACATAATAATATGGCGGATAACCAAGCTGTCTTCTCCTTGCTAGCTCCAACTCGTAAAACGGCTCAAATTCCTGAGTTTTCGATAACTCAATCGCATAATGCTCCGGGTCATACGTTTGAATATAAACTTCACCAGGCAACTGATCCCGCCCCGCTCTACCGCTAACTTGTGTGAGCAGCTGAAACGTTTTTTCTGCCGCTCGAAAATCAGCTAAATGGAGTGATGTATCGGCAGCCAGTACACCAACAAGCGTAATCCGAGGAAAATCCAGCCCTTTCGCAATCATTTGCGTGCCAAGTAATATATCCGCTTTTCCTTCTCCGAAATCATATAATAATCGCTCATGGGCTCCTTTTGTCCTCGTAGTATCCACATCCATCCGAATCACTCGTGCTTCCGGTACAATCTTAGCCAGTTCTTCTTGCGCTTTTTGCGTACCCGTTCCGAAAAAACGTATATGCTCACTCGTGCATTCCGGACATTCTAGCGGCACAGGTTGCTCATGGCCACAATAATGACATTTCAGACTTTCAGTAGATCGATGATAGGTCAATGAAATATCGCAATTCGGGCATTCTACTACCGTACCGCAATCACGACACAACACAAAACTAGAGAATCCCCTTTTATTCAGTAGTAGAACGATTTGTTCTTTACGTTCCAGGCGTTCACGCATCGCTTCTGCCAATCCTAAGGAAAACATCGAACGGTTTCCCGCCTTCAATTCCTCACGCATATCAATAATCTGGACGCTCGGTAACGCCTGCTGTTTTGCACGTTTAGTTAACGTTAATAACGTATAGACATCTTTCGTAGCTCGAGCATAGGATTCTAAAGAAGGGGTGGCACTTCCTAATATGACTGGACATTGATGATACTCAGCACGCCAAATGGCTACATCCCGAGCGTGATACCGTGGAGATTCTTCTTGCTTATAAGTGGCTTCATGCTCTTCATCTAAAATGAGCAGACCTAAATTGGTAAATGGAGCAAATACAGCAGAGCGCGCACCAATGGCCACTTTTACTTCCCCACGATGAATACGCCGCCATTCATCATATTTTTCACCAGAGGACAATCCGCTATGCAACACAGCTACCAATTCACCGAACCTCGCTTTAAATCTTGCGGTCATTTGCGGAGTCAATGAAATTTCAGGTACCAGGACAATGGCTTCTTTCCCTTGTTTCAATACATGATCAATTGCCTGCAAATAGATTTCCGTCTTCCCGCTACCGGTTACACCGTGCAGCAAAAACGTTTCGGCCTGCTGACGGTCACTAGCTTGTTCAATCGCTGCCAATGCCACTTGTTGCTCGTCTGTTAGCTGTTCAGGCTTACCGTTATCTCGCATTTTAGGTGCATCGAGCTCACGATACACTTCTACCTGCGACTGTTCGATGATTTGTTTATCGAGCAACGTTTTTAATACGCTAGCATTCACACCTGATTGATTTAGAATTTCACTAGCTTCTAAAGAGCTGGAAGGATGAAGAATCAACCAGCGTAATAATTCAGCTTGTTTCTTCGCATTCGGATGTGTATCCGCCAAAGCCGCTTCCAAATGCTCCGTATCAGGAATATGAATCATCCGTACTTTTTTCATCTTCGTTTTCTGTTGAACGGCTGTATCAATTTGGACGATTCCCTCTTTACTGTATTTCTTTGCTCCGCTCAATAATCCCGCATCTTGTAGCTGCTTCAATGTCACTTGTTCGCGATTCCCTAAAAATTTTCGGAATGCTTCATCCAACTGCTCCAATTTAATCACGCGCATAATTTTCTCATACTTCGCCCGCATGGCTGCCGGTAGCATTACTTGTAGCGCATCTATTTCGTAAGCAATTGTTTCTGCTGCCATCCATCGTGACAATTCTAACAATTCCGCTGACAAAACTGGCTCTAAATCTAGTATCTCCAATACTGGCTTGATCTTGTCAGATTCCAGTTCGCTTTCCGTTTTAATCCCTGTTACATATCCAATGACCTTGCGAGGACCAAACGGCACTTTCACTCTCACTCCTGGCTCCATCACGCTTTCCCATTCTACTGGAACTGCATAGTCAAATGGACGGTCAATCGGATAAGCAGCCACATCGACGATGACTTCAGCGATCATGTAGCTTACTGCTTTCTTGTTGAAGAATCGTTTCAAATAAACAAGTCGCTAATTGTTCCTTAGGCATAGCAGAAAATGGAATGGCCTCGCCCTCTCTTGAAAGCAACGTCACGACATTCGTATCACTGCCGAATCCACCACTTGGATCCGTCACGTCATTCACAATAATATAATCCAAATTTTTAGATTCTAATTTCTTTTCTCCATAAGCAATGACATCCATCGTTTCAGCCGCAAATCCAATCAATAATTGCTGTTCTTTACGCTTTCCTAACGATTTCAGGATATCCGTTGTACGCTCTAGCTCCAGCACGTCGTCGCCTTCTTTTTTCTTCATTTTCTGGGCATGAACTGATTTAGGACGATAATCTGCAACTGCAGCAGATTTCACGACGATATTTGCATCATCATACTGACTGAGCATCGCATCATACATTTCAGCAGCACTCTCGACACGAATGATTTGTACGCCTGTAGGGATCGGCAATTCAACAGGACCCGAAATGAGCACCGTTTCTGCCCCTAGTTTTTGAGCAGCTGCTGCCATTGCGTAGCCCATTTTGCCACTTGAGAAATTAGAAATGTAGCGTACCGGATCGATTCGTTCACGTGTCGGCCCCGCAGTGATCACTACTTTTTTACCTTTTAATGGTTGATCGTTCATTTCATTAAAATATTGACAAACTAGTTCGGTAATCCGCTCAGGTTCTTCCAAACGACCTTTGCCTACATAACCACACGCCAAAAATCCTTCTGACGGTTCGATAAAGCGATAGCCATCTAAATAAAGTCGCTCGATATTTCTTACAACAGCTGGATGGGAATACATATGTACATTCATAGCAGGCGCAATCCAGACATCAGCCTCGGTAGCTAGCAAGATCGTAGTGACCATATCATCTGCAATTCCGTTTGCCAGCTTCCCAATGACATTAGCCGTTGCAGGAGCTACTACAACCAAATCCGCCCAATCTGCTAAATCGATATGCGCAATCACACGGGAGTCTTTTTCGTCAAATGTATCGAAGTAGACATCATTTTTAGACATTACTTGAAATGATAGTGGTTGCACAAATTCCTTAGCAGAATCAGTCATGACCACTTTCACAGTAGCTCCTGCTTGCGATAACTTACTAACTAGCGCTACTGCTTTATAGACAGCAATTCCACCTGTCACACAAAGCAAAATGTTTTTATTTTCTATCATAGGGGGTCCCTACTCCTTTCAAAAAATAACAAACTCCCTGAGAACGGTTGAATTCCAAGGGAGTCGTTTTTTATTCACTCTATTCAGCCAGGGTTTTCCTCGCCTAAATTCAGTTATACTTCGTCTTCGTAAATGATTGATTCATCTGCCTGTTGGTTGATCAATACACCAGCAGCTACTTCTTCTAGCGCTCTTCCTACGCTTTTTTCGGAACGATATGAATGTAACAATTCGTTCTCTTTCTCCTGTAGTTCACGCGCACGTTTGGCAGCCAATGTAACCAATGTGTATTTAGAATCAACTTTCCCTTTTAATGAATCAACTGATGGATATAGCATCGTTTATTCTCCCTCCAACATTTGTAAGTATCTCTTTTCCACACGTTCTCTTCGGCAATGCTCTGCTGTAACAATAGCATTGACTCGATCACATGCTTTGGAGACCTCGTCATTTTCTACTACATAATCATACAAGTGCATCATTTCGAGTTCTTCTCGTGCTTTGAGTACACGATCTGCAATGATATCAGATGCTTCTGTACCTCTTCCGATCAAACGAGTTTCTAAGTCACTTAAACTTGGAGGTGCTAAAAAGATAAACAGGCCATTTGGTACTTTTTCGCGGACTTGTGCGGCTCCAACTACTTCAATTTCAAGAAACACGTCGCGGCCTGCGTCGAGTGTTTGATTGACGTAGTCAAGCGGTGTGCCGTAGTAGTTTCCTACGTATTCTGCGTACTCGAGAAGTTTGCCTTCTTGAATCATTTCTTCAAATACTTCTCTTGATCTGAAGAAATAATCGACGCCGTCCACTTCGCCTTCGCGTGGATTTCTCGTCGTCATGGAGATGGAGTATTCATAATTGGTGTCCGGACTGGAGAAGAGTTCTTTACGAACGGTTCCCTTTCCTACTCCGGATGGACCAGAAAGGACGATTAGGAGTCCTCGATGTTTGTACATGTAATCCCTCTTTGTTATGTATTCATTTACACGGCATGCCTAGCCCTAGTCAATTAGACAACTTGTATAGAGTGTACAGTACTTATACCGTTGATTTCCGTTGCGGGCGGACGCTTTCCGCGGGGCTCGCGGTGAGCTAATCCCGCAGGAGTCGCCACCCTCCACTCCAATCAACTAGATACGCTCCAACTTACAGAACAGTAAAATTCTATAATCGAATAATATGTCGTTGATTTGTATAGTTAACCGAACTGGCCCATGCATGCAATCTGTTCATATTATACCATAATCATACGATGAGTGCTAAAATGGAACAAAACGAAATGAAAGAGGAATCCGTATGGCATTTGATGGTTTATTTACGAAAGCAATTGTGAGCGAGTTGCAGCAATTGAAGACTGGCCGGATTTCTAAAATCCACCAGCCGAATTCTCAGGAAATTATTTTTCAGATACGAGCAAATAACAAGAATCATAAATTATTAGTGTCTCTTCATCCTTCATTTGCGAGGCTGCAATTGACGAATGAAGTGCTGACTAATCCTTCTGAGCCGCCTTTGTTTTGTATGGTGTTGCGCAAACAGTTGGAGGGCGGTGTGATTACATCTATTGAGCAACAAGAGACAGATCGAATTGTGGTGATTCAGGTACAAGCTCGAAATGAGCTAGGTGATCAGATTGAGCGGAAGCTAGTTATTGAAATTATGGGCAGACACAGTAATTTGATTTTGCTGGATGCAACACGTGATCTCATTATTGATAGCATGAAGCATTTGCCACCTTCCGTGAACAGTTATCGGACGATTTTACCTGGACAGCCTTATATACCAGCACCTCCACAGGATAAATTGGATCCTTTTCAAGTGTCAAAAGAGGATTTCATGAATTTCTTACCAACTGTGCATGAACCGAAAAATCTGGTTCAGCAATTCGCAGGCTTTTCTCCTTTGACGGCTGCTGAGCTGCTGTATCGTTTGCAGCAAAATGATGCGAACCCTTATAGTGTTTGGGAGTCTTTCTTACACAGTTTCACCATTGATTCAATGAAACCTACAGTTGTAGAAAACGATCGGAAAACGCTATTTTCTGCAGTGGAATTGACGCATGCACCTGGGACATCTCAAACATTTTTCACATTAGCTGATTTGCTCGACAAAGTTTATTTTGCAAGAGCCGAACGAGAACGAGTCAAATCACAGGCGATTGATTTGGAACGCTGGTTATCCAATGAAATCTCTAAGTTAGAAAATAAAACGAAAAAACTGCAAAAGGAGCAACAAACAGCTCAGAATTTAGATACGTTAAAGCTGTACGGTGAATTATTGACAGCGAATAACTACTTATTGCAAAAAGGCGATAATGAAGTGACGGTAGAAAATTATTATGAGCAAGGGTCGACTGTCACCATTCCGCTTGATCCGCGAAAAACACCGATCGATAACGCGCAACAATATTTTTCTCGTTACACAAAAGCTAAAACGGCACTTGTCCGAATTGCGGAGCAACTAGAAAAAACAAAAGATGATATCGAATATTTCGAGATGGTGCGACAGCAAGTATACCAAGCTTCCCCAATTGATATAGAAGAAATACGTGAAGAATTGGTCGAACTTGGATTTATGCGTGCTCGTAGAAGCAAAAAGAAGGCCAAACCAAAGAAGCCTGCACCGGAAGCTTTTGTTTCTTCAACAGGAATCGCGATCTCGGTTGGAAAAAATAATAAGCAAAATGATTATTTGACGTTTAAATTAGCAGCACGAGACCATGTCTGGTTACACACAAAAGACATACCTGGTTCTCACGTAGTCATCCATGATGCTAATCCTGATGAGGAAACCATTGCAGAAGCCGCCACACTATCTGCTTATTTCAGTAAAGCACGTGAATCTTCATCCGTGCCAGTGGACTTTACGGAAATTCGGCATGTGAAAAAGCCTTCTGGTGCAAAACCTGGGTTCGTTATTTATTTTGAGCAAAAGACCGTGTTTGTTACACCAGATGAGGATTTAGTGCGAAAACTTCGGAAATAAGATGGAAGTGGGCAAGATACCGTTACTCTGCGTTCCAGGCGGACGCGTTCGGGAGGGCCCGCGGTGAGCCAACTAGTCGCAAGCTCCTTAAGTTGTCTCACCAGTCGGGCTGATCCTCCCCGAGTCGCCGCCTTCCACTCCGATTCACTAGCATATTTTTGAAGTTAGTGAGCTAACCTGGATCATTCACTAATATCTTATTTGTCGTATTTCCCCTCTTTTATCTACAAAAAAGGTTCCTGTCATATGACGGGAACCTTTCTCTTATAATGTACCTTGCTTCAATTTCGTATGCCATTCCATCAATTCATTCATAGACTCTTCCTGAATTGCCCCGTCTTCTTTAGCCACTTCTGTCAAGGCAGCGAAGTTTGTCAAGCTATGGTAAGAAAGGTTAGCTTCTGCGAACTTTTCATCTGCTTTTTGAAGTTCATATGTGAAAATAGAGACGATGCCGCTCACTTCTACGTCTTCAGCCAGCAAAGCGTTCGCTGCGTTCAAGCTACTGCCGCCTGTTGAGATCAGATCTTCAATGATCACTGCTTTTGCATTCGGTTCGATCTTACCTTCGATTTGACGACTTTTGCCATGCGCTTTTGCTGAGGAACGAATGTAAACCATCGGCAATTTCAAAATATCCGCCACCCATGCTGCATGCGGAATACCTGCTGTTGCCGTTCCCGCAATCACAGTCGTTTCAGGATAATGAACTCGAATTAACTCCGCAAGACCTTCTGCAATTTCTTTTCGTCCTACTGGATCTGCCATCGTTAAGCGATTATCGCAGTAGATTGGCGATTGAATACCTGATGCCCATGTAAATGGTTCTTTGGGATTCAAAGCAACTGCTCCGACATGTAATAAAATTTGAGCTACTTGTTTTTCTCTAGTCATGGAGTGATCCCCTTCCATAGTGTATTCACTTTTTCATAGGCTTCGCGCGGATTTTCGGCACCCGTAATTGCACGTCCGACAACAATATGCGTTGATCCTTCTTGCCAAGCCTTTGCTGGTGTCGCTACCCGTTTTTGATCGTGTACATCACCTTGTGCCAAACGAATACCTGGTGTCACTTTAAAGAAATCTTTACCGCAGATTTCCTGAATCGCTTTCGCTTCTTGTACAGAACATACGACGCCATCCAAGTGAGCAGATGCAGCGAGTTTTGCATAATGCGCTACTGACTCGTGAAGTGGTACGCTAATCAGCTGTTCTTCCCGTACTTGACGATCATCAGTGGACGTCAGCTGCGTCACTGCGATCAGTGCCGGTCGTTTTCTCCCTGTAGGTGTACCTGATTCTAAGCCTTCGAGTGCTGCTTCCATCATCGTTTTGCCGCCAGCTGCGTGTACATTAACCATATCCACTTCTAATGAAGCCAAGACTTTCATTGCGGATTTCACGGTATTTGGAATATCATGCAATTTCAAATCTAAAAAGATAGAGTATCCCTCTTCTTTTAATCGAGCGATCATCGCAGGTCCTTCTTTATAATATAACTCCATTCCTACTTTTACATTGACCGACTGATCGAATGCGTTAAGGAACTCAAATGTTTTGTCAGCTGAATTAAAATCTAACGCGATAATTGGGGAGTTGTTCATACGCGATGACTCCTTCCGATCAATTCTGAGATATGGTCTACATGCAGCTCATCGAGTTTCGTTGGAAGCTGCTCAATAATGGTTGGACAAACAAATGGGTCTACAAAATTTGCTGTCCCGACCGCCACTGCACTTGCACCAGCAGATAAAAAGTCGATTACGTCTTGCACACACGTGACACCACCCATTCCAATGATTGGAATATTGACGACTTGACTCACTTCATACACCATGCGGATCGCTACAGGCTTAACCGCTGGACCTGACAAGCCACCTGTCTTATTCGCAATCACTGGTCTTCCTGTTTTTTCATCCAAACGCATACCAACCAGTGTATTGATCATCGTAATGCCGTCCGCTCCACCTGCTTCTACTGCAATTGCCATGGACTTAATGTCAGCTACGTTTGGTGATAACTTCACATAAACCGGTACAGAAGATACCGCTTTTACTGCGGCCGTTAATTCCTTCGCTACGATTGGATCTGTACCGAACGCAATGCCACCACATTTAACATTTGGGCAAGATATATTCAATTCTAATGCATGAACGTTTGGAGCTTTTGATATCTCCTTGGCCACTTCTACATAATCCTCTGTTTCAGAACCTGCAACATTTGCGATAATCGGTACATCGAATTTTTCAAGCCACGGCAATTCATTCTGCAAAACTCCTTGCAGACCTGGGTTTTGTAAACCAATTGCATTCAACATACCAGAAGACGTTTCTGCAACCCGAGGTGTGGGATTTCCGTACCGAGTCTCAAGCGTCGTTGCTTTGATCATGATCGCACCCAACTGAGAGAGGTCATACAAATTGCCGTACTCTTTTCCGAAACCGAAACAACCGGATGCGGGCATAATGGGATTTTTTAATTCCAAGCCAGGTAATGTTATCGCTAATCTATTCATAGTTGCACCACCCCTGCTGGAAATACTGGACCATCTGAGCATACTTTGACATATGCTTTGTCTGTTGCATTTTCATTCGTATGACAAACACATGCAAAACAAGCGCCGATTCCGCAGCCCATACGTTCTTCAAATGATAAATACCCTTTTTTGTGAGCATACGCTTTTTGGACTGCATTCAGCATTGGCATAGGTCCACAACTATAAAACGTTTCAAATTCATCGGAAAGTTCCCCCATTACATTTGTGACGAAACCTTCCGTACCATTGCTTCCGTCTACTGTGGCAATGTACGTATCACCGAGTGCGGAAAATTGCTCTTCATAAAATACTACATCATCTGATTGAAAGCCCAAAATATGGATACAGTTGACACCTTTTGCTGTCAACTGCTTGGACAATTCATATAGTGGCGGTACACCTATTCCCCCACCGATCAACATAGCGGTTTGACCAGAAGCTGTCTCTTCAACGGGAAATCCATTACCAAGAGGTCCCAATACATTCACTACGTCTCCTTCTCGCTTTTGAGAAAGTAGTTCTGTACCGCGTCCTTCTGCTCGATAGATGATCGTCATTTCGCTTTTATCTGTATTGATTTCCGCTATAGAAATTGGACGACGCAATAACGGTTCAAATGAATCCGAGACCCGGACATGGACAAACTGGCCCGGAGAAGTAATTTCTCCGACCAGCTTTCCAGTGAGTTTCATTTCAAAAATATTTTTAGCGATTTGCTGCTGTGATTCCACGGTCATCACATCTTGGATGATCATTTTATCACCTTCTGCTTTGGCATCGCGTCTGTTTGGAATGTCATAGACTCAATAACAGATAACATCGCGTCTGCTGTGTCGATAGAAGTGAAGCAAGGCACTCCATTTTCTACGGACTCACGACGGATTCTGAAGCCATCACGGGCAGGCTGTTTTCCTTTAGTCAGTGTATTAATCACTAGCTGTGCTTGACCTTTTTGAATGACGTCTATTAACGTCGGGCCTTCCGTTCCAATCTTACCAACTGTTTTCACTTGAACCTCTGCTTGTTCTAGTGCTTTAGCTGTTCCTTCTGTTGCTAAGATGCGGTATCCGATTTCGACAAAACGTTTTGCGATCTCGATAATTTCTTCCTTATCTTTATCAGAAACAGTCATTAAAACAGAGCCGTATTCCTTCACTTCCATGCCCGCAGCGACTAAGCCTTTATAAAGTGCTTTCTCTAGCGTACTGTCTTTCCCCATTACCTCACCTGTCGATTTCATTTCAGGTCCGAGTGTAATATCTACGCGACGCAGTTTTGCGAAGGAGAATACAGGTACTTTTACATACACGCCTTCAGGTGCTTCTGCAAGCCCATCTCCATAACCTTGTGTAGCGATTGATTTACCTAAAATCGACTGAGTCGCGACATTCGCCATTGGAATATTCGTGATTTTACTTAGGAATGGCACCGTCCGGCTCGAACGCGGATTCACTTCTATCACATATACTTGTCCTTCCGAAATGACGAACTGAATATTGAGCAAACCTCTAATATTCAAGCCTAGAGCTAAACGTTTCGTATAATCCGCAATCGTTTCGATCATGGATTGTGAAAGATTTTGTGGAGGATAGACCGCAATGGAGTCACCGGAGTGTACGCCTGCACGTTCAATATGTTCCATGATGCCCGGGATCAATACCGTTTCTCCATCACAAATCGCATCCACTTCAATTTCAGTACCAGTCAAATATCGGTCAATGAGTACTGGATGCTCTGGACTTGCTTTCACCGCATTTTCCATGTATTGCAACAACTCTTGTTCATGATAGACAATTTCCATCGCACGACCACCTAATACATAGGACGGACGTACAAGAACTGGGTAGCCGATTTCATTGGCGATCACTACTGCCTCTGAAACAGATAATGCTGTTTTACCAAGAGGCTGAGGTACGCCAATTTCATGAAGTGCTCGCTCAAATTTATCACGATTTTCTGCACGATCGATATCCTCTAATGAAGTTCCAAGGATTTTGACACCGCGAGCTTCCAATCCGGCCGCTAAGTTAATCGCAGTTTGTCCGCCAAATTGAACGATAACGCCTTCTGGTTGCTCTAAATCAATGATGTGCATAACATCTTCAATCGTCAATGGTTCGAAATAAAGCTTATCTGAGATCGAGAAGTCCGTCGAAACCGTTTCAGGGTTGTTGTTAATGATAATCGCTTCATAACCCGCTTCTTGAATCGCCCATACACAGTGTACCGTCGCATAGTCGAACTCCACGCCTTGTCCAATACGGATTGGGCCTGAACCTAAGACGACCACACTCTTTTTATCTGTTCTGACAGATTCGTTTTCATCTTCATATGTGCCGTAGAAATATGGTGTATCTGACTCATACTCTCCTGCACATGTATCTACTTTTTTGTAGACCGGAATCAACTCTCGCTCTTTTCTCCACTCATATACTTCACGCTCAGTTGTGTTCCATAATTTTGCGATTGTGATGTCAGCAAAACCTAGACGCTTCGATTTATAAGCAACTTCATGATCAAATGGATTATTTTTCAACAATTCCTCGTAACGTACAATATTTTCAAACTTACGCAAGAAGAATAAGTCGATGGCACTCCATTCATTTAGAGTCTCAATCGTCACACCACGTCGTAATGCTTCACCGATGAAGAACAAACGCTCATCGCCCGCTTTTCGAATACGCTTTTCAATCCATTCATCTGTCATCTCCGCTCCACCTGGAAGTGACAAGTCAAATTGACCTGTTTCTAGTGAACGAACGGCTTTTAGAATGGACTCTTCGAACGTACGACCCATTGCCATTACTTCGCCTGTTGCTTTCATTTGTGTACCTAGATTACGCTTCGCTGATTCGAATTTATCGAAAGGCCAACGCGGGATTTTCGTTACAACATAATCTAATGTTGGCTCGAAGCACGCATACGTATTGCCCGTCACAGGGTTCATCATTTCATCCAGTGTTAAACCAACAGCAATTTTCGCAGCGAGCTTCGCAATCGGATAACCCGTCGCTTTTGATGCGAGTGCAGAAGAACGACTCACTCGCGGGTTCACTTCAATAATATAGTAATCAAAACTATATGGATCGAGTGCTAGCTGAACGTTACAGCCGCCTTCGATTTTCAAGGCACGGATAATTCGTAGGGAAACGTTACGTAACATTTGATTTTCGCGGTCCGTCAATGTTTGGCATGGTGCCGCCACGATAGAATCGCCCGTATGGATACCAACTGCATCGACATTCTCCATATTACAGACAACAATCGCATTGTCAGCGGAGTCACGCATTACTTCATATTCAATTTCTTTAAAACCAGCAATGGATTTTTCAAGTAAACATTGCGTGACTGGACTATACTTCAAACCGCTCGTTACGATCTCTTCCAGGTCCTCATCATTATGACAAATTCCGCCACCTGTTCCGCCGAGTGTAAATGCCGGACGTACAATGACAGGATAACCAATTTGTTTGACGAAAGCATAAGCTTCTTCCAAGTTATGGATAATATCACTTTCTGGAACTGGTTCTCCCATTTCATTCATCAATGTACGGAATAAATCACGATCTTCTGCTTTATGAATCGCATCTAGTTTCGTCCCTAGAATTTCAATTTCTAGTTCATCTAAAATTCCTGATTCTTGTAACTCAATCGCCATATTCAGACCTGTTTGTCCACCTAATGTAGGCAATAGAGCATCCGGACGTTCTTTACGGATAATGCGGCTGACAAACTCTAGCGTGATGGGCTCGATATATACTTTATCTGCAATTTCTGTATCCGTCATGATCGTTGCAGGATTGGAGTTGATCAAGATGACTCGGTAGCCTTCTTCTTTTAGGGAAAGACACGCTTGTGTACCTGCGTAGTCGAATTCTGCAGCTTGGCCGATGACAATCGGACCTGAGCCGATGACGAGAATGGATTTGATATCTGTACGTTTAGGCATTGGTATTCTCCTTTCGATTGCTTGCTGTCATTTGTTGAATGAAACGATCAAATAAGTAGCTTGCATCTTGTGGTCCGGGTGATGCTTCTGGATGGAACTGTACAGAAAAAGCTTCATATTGCTCACTGCTAACCCCTTCGACACCACCATCATTTAATGCTTTGTGTGTAACTTTAAGACCAGTACCCTCTAAAGAATCTTCTAGCACTTCATAGCCATGGCTTTGTGAAGTTAGATCCGTACGGTTTGTCACCAAGTCTTTTACTGGATAGTTACCTCCAATATGACTATTTTTCATTTTAGCTGTCTTTGCTCCACAAGCGAGTGCAAACAACTGATGTCCTAGACCTATACCGAAGATCGGCTTCTTGCCAAGCAATTCTTTAATGGTCTCGACTGCCCCTTCGACATCTTCTGGATTTCCAGGGCCGTTGGACAATAAAATTCCATCCGGGAACAATGCCAAAATTTCTTTAGCAGATATGTCATAAGGTACGACGATGACATCGCAATCCTTTTTATTTAGTTCGCGTAAAATACCGTGTTTAATACCGTAATCAATGACAACCACGCGCTTTCCTAAACCAGGGCTTGGATATGGACGTTTGGTTGAAACTTTTGCTACTAAATCCGTTGGCAAGTCATAGTTTTGTACTTCTGCTAGGACTTCATTGACATTGATATCTTCTCCAGCAGCTGTTAATTTCCCTTTCAATGCACCCTTATCGCGTAAAAGACGAGTCAATTTTCTCGTATCAATTTCTTGGATACCCGGAATACCTTTCAATGTAAGAAGGTCCCCTAAAGTCATGCCGCTGCGGAAGTTTGAAGGTTCCTCTGTCAATTCTCTGACGACTAAGCCATTAATGGCAAGGTCGATTGATTCGTAATCATCTCGATTAATACCATAATTACCAATCAACGGATACGTCATGACGACAATTTGTCCACAGCCTGAAGGGTTGGAAATAGTTTCTTGATAACCCGTCATTCCTGTTGCAAACACCGCTTCACCTACCGAAGCGCTGTCTGCTCCAAATGCCGTTCCTTCAAAAATTGAACCATCTTCTAATACTAAAT
The DNA here is from genome assembly GCF_009651005.1 of Sporosarcina obsidiansis. Classification (GTDB taxonomy): domain Bacteria; phylum Bacillota; class Bacilli; order Bacillales_A; family Planococcaceae; genus Sporosarcina; species Sporosarcina obsidiansis. The sequence continues at coordinate 45,214 of NZ_WHVW01000004.1, read as the reverse complement.
ATCGTTTTTTCATTATTGACCATCCTTCCAAACGATGTTTCCACCGAAAATTGTCATTACAGGCCAGCCCGTGCAATTCCAGCCGTCAAATGGTGTGTTTTTTCCTTTAGATACAAAAGTAGTGCGATCGATTTTTTGCTCTTTTTCTAAATCAATTAAAACGAGATCCGCTGCTGCACCCACTTCAATTTTCCCATAAGGCAAACCGAACACTTCAGCTGGTTTACTTGTCATCCAGTCTACCAATTGTTTTAGCGTCCAATGACCAGGCTTGACGAAGTGTGTATACAATAAAGGAAATGCCGTTTCAAATCCAGTAATACCGAATGGCGCTTTTGCAATCCCAGCAGATTTCTCTTCTGCCGTATGTGGTGCATGATCTGTTGCGATACAATCCAATGTACCATCCAATAGACCTTGACGTAATGCTTCACGGTCTTCTTCAGAACGCAAAGGAGGATTCATCTTCCAATCTGCATCATCACCTGGAATATCATTTTCCGTTAACAACAAGTGATGCGGGCTCACTTCACCCGTTACATGGATACCTGCTTTTTTTGCATCGCGGATTGTCCGTACAGATTCTTTCGTACTCACGTGGCATACATGGTAATGTGCACCTGCAGCCTCTGCTAATAAAATATCTCTCGCAATATGTACTGATTCAGCGATTGAAGGGATACCTGGCAATCCAAGTTCCTTATTGCGCGTTCCTTCATGCATGGCACCACCATAAATCAATGTATTGTCTTCACAATGAGCTACAATTGGCATTTGAATAGCCGCTGCATCTTGCATCGCTTCATACATCATACCTGCTTCTTGGACACCTACCCCGTCATCCGTAAAAGCAAATGCTCCGTGTTCTTTCAACTCTGCCAAATTCGTTCGCTCTTTTCCAGCTTCCCGGATCGTAATAGATGCATATGGCAGCACACGAATCTTCGCGTTTTCTTCTATTAACTGATTAATCTTATCAAGATTTTCTTTCGTATCAGGCACAGGGCGTGTATTCGGCATCGCACAGATTGTCGTGTACCCGCCTTTTGCTGCAGCGTGTGTTCCTGTCTCAATCGTCTCTTTATGTTCACCACCCGGTTCTCTCAAGTGAACGTGCACATCAATCAGACCTGGCGATAGCAACAGGCCTTTTCCATCAATGACTTCAAAGCCGTCTGCTGTTAACTGGCTGCCGATCTCAGCAATTTTCCCTTCAGAAATTTTCACATCTGTTTGGACAAGGTTGCCTTCTTCGTTTAACATCTGTACATTTTGAATTAAAGTTTTCATATTACTTCCGCCCCTTCAAAATTAGTTCCAAAACAGCCGCCCGAATATAAACTCCATTTTCGACTTGTTTAAAAATACGAGATTGCGGGCTTTCAATTAAGCTATCTGCAATTTCCACATCCCGGTTTACTGGTGCTGGATGCATGATAATCGCTTCTTTCTTCATTCTTCTCGCTCGTTCTTCCGTCAAACCGAACTGCTCATGATAGGCCGTTTTCGTATAGGCCATTTCTGTATTATGGCGTTCATGCTGCACACGGAGAAGCATGACGACATCGCTTATTTCGATGACTTCATCCCAGTTGTCTACACTATCGAATTCTCCTGCCCATTCCGGCGGACAGAGGAATGTGACCTCAGCACCTAGTTTCCGTAAAGCTTCTGCATTAGAACGGGCAACTCGGCTATGCGCGATGTCTCCTGCAATGAGAACTTTCAACCCTTCAAAACCACCGAACTCTTCCTGTATCGTAAACAGATCCAATAGGGACTGCGTCGGATGCTGGCCTGATCCGTCACCCGCATTAATGATCGCTACGTTCGTCCGACCGATCAATTCTTCATAAAAACCATCTGAAGGGTGACGAATGACCAATGCGTCTAAGCCAATTGCTTCCAACGTTCGGATCGTATCATATAATGTCTCGCCCTTTAATGTACTGGAGAAACTTGTTTCAAAGGGAATGATCTGCGCCCCTACTTTTCGTTCCGCCATTTCAAAACTCGTTTTCGTTCTCGTGCTCGGCTCGAAAAACAGATTGCATACAGTATAAGTCCCTGGCAGTTCACGGAAGCCCAGCCGTTTGAAAATGGCTGCCCGCTCCAATATAAGCATGATTTCTTCCACTGTTAGATCTTTCATTGAAACTAAATGTTCCATTGGACGTTCCTCCCTCATGAAGTGCAGGCATGTTCTGCAAGTAATTCGTTATGTCTATTATTATTCGTCCATTAATGTATCGTCTTTCCTACCTGGCAATACTAAGTTCAGTACAACCCCGACAATCGCCGCTAATGCCATACCGCCTACTTCGAATGTAGGACTGAATTTAATCGTTGCACCGCCTATGCCAATTACCAGAATGATCGAAGCAATGACCAGGTTCCGCTGATTATCGAAATCGATATGGTGATCGATCAGCATCCGTAATCCGGAAGATGCAATGATCCCGAACAGCAGTATGGAAATCCCGCCCAAGACTGCTTGCGGAATGGTAGCAATTAACGCCATGACTTTCCCTAAGAACGAGAAGAATATCGCAAACACTGCTGCGCCAATAATGACATAAACACTATAGACACGAGTAATGGCTAGTACACCGATATTTTCTCCGTATGTAGTTTTCGGAGGACCGCCTACCAATCCGCTGATCAGCGTACCCAGTCCGTCACCGAGCAATGATCTATGCAAACCAGGATTATCAATGTAATTACGATCGACCACTTTGCCAAGTACGAGCTGATGACCGATATGCTCAGCAATCGTCACAATTGCGATCGGCACCATGATGATGAGCAATGTAGGTGTCACAACGAATTGATAATCAATTCCTGGTATGAGCATTTCCGGCACTGCAAACCATTTCGCTTCAACGACCTTGCTGAAGTCCAATATACCGATTGCAGCTGAGTAAATGTAACCTACTATGATTCCAATCAAAACCGGCATCAGGCTAATAATTCCCTTGAAGAACATCAGACAGAATACCGCAGAAGCAAGCGTTACGAGTGCGGCTGAAAAATGAAGACCGCTATAGACATTTTGACCATCCACATTTATCGTGCTTGCCATATTGATGGCAGTCGGTGCAATGGCAAGTCCGATCACCATGATAACCGGTCCAACGACAATTGGTGGCAAGATCTTCATGATCCAGCGATAGCCTGTCTTCCAGATCAGTAACGAGATGATCGCATAGACCAATGCGACGAACATACTCCCGATCATCGCACTGCCAATTCCACCAGTCTGCGTCGCAATCTGGATCGGAATAATAAAGGCGAAGGAAGAACCTAAGTACGCCGGGACTTGAAACTTCGTTACTGCAATAAATACCAACGTGGCAATACCGCTTGTCAGTAAAGCGATTGCCGGGCTCAACCCGACTAGCTGAGGCACTAATATCGTGGCGCCGAACATTGCAAACATATGCTGCAGGCTCAATGCCAGCCATCGCACCGGCTGCGGTTTTTCATGTACATCTAATACTTTTTCGCTCATCTACTTTATTCCCCCAGCTATTTATAATGTCCGCGTATGGATAGTTACACTGTCTGTTCCGTCTGTTTCGATCATACTGACCACTACTCGCTCTTCGCTAGAAGTCGGGATATTCTTTCCTACGAAATCCGGACGAATCGGCAACTCCCGATGTCCTCTATCCACTAGAACGGCCAGTTGAATCGAAGAAGGTCGTCCCAAGTCCATGACCGCATCCAAAGCTGCTCTAACTGTGCGTCCTGTATACAGTACATCATCGATCAAGATCACTTTTTGATCAGCAACATCGTGCTCAATATTCACTTGCTGTACTAAGGCTTCTGCCTGATCATGTTTTAATTGAAGATCATCTCTGTAAAGCGTGATATCCAATTCACCTTTTTTGATTGGCTTTCCCTCAATTTGTTCAATTTTTTCTGCTAAACGTGCAGCTAAAATGGAACCCCTAGTTTTGATTCCTACCAATATACAGTCATCAATGCCTCTGTTCTTTTCAATGATTTCATGGGCAATCCGCGTGATCGCCCGTGTGATGGCTTGATCATCCAGTATTGCTGCTTTCTCCGCCATATCGATGGTTTCCCCTTTCTCTTGTACATTTCTCCATAAAAAAAGCCCCCAGTCAGAGTAGACTGAGGGCAGACGTGCAGAAAAAAGCATACAGTGGTCCTTGCCGCAGCAAGGCACCATGTAATTCCGTGCAACCTTCCCAGCCTCACAGGACTGACTTTAAAGGTATCGCTATTCATTTGCTTAGTTGAGTATATATCTAGGTACTTGTATTTGTCAACGTTTATTATGCGCGTAGTTCATTTAGCAACTGTTGATAATTTTCTGGCAAAGGAGCGGTAAATTCCAAATACTCATCAGTTGTGGGATGTTGGAAGCCAACCGTTCCAGCATGAAGAACTTGCCCGCCAAAATCGATCGTTTTTCGCGGACCATATTTAGGGTCTCCAACAAGTGGATAGCCAATATATTTCATATGGACTCGAATTTGATGTGTTCTGCCCGTTTCCAATCGACATTCCACCAGTGTATATTCACCAAAACGCTCCAACACTTTAAAATGAGTCACTGCGTTTTTACCATTATCCACAACCGCCATTTTCTGACGATCCCGTTGATCTCTGCCGATTGGCGCATCAATGGTTCCGTTATCATGTGGTATATGTCCATGAACAAGTGCCGTATAAACGCGTGTTACGGATTTCTCTACAAGTTGATTGACCAACGATACATGTGCTTTATCATTTTTAGCAACCATCAATAAACCTGATGTATCTTTGTCAATCCGATGCACAATACCTGGTCTCATCACGCCGTTGATGCCTGATAAGTCAGAGCATTGATACATTAACCCATTTACTAGAGTACCCGTCAAATGTCCAGGTGCAGGATGGACAACCATTCCCGTAGGCTTATTGACTACGAGTACGTCAGGATCTTCATATACAATATCAAGGTTCAGTTTCTCCGCTACGATATCATACGCTTCAGGTTCTGGTTGCTCTACAGAAATGATATCCGCTGTTTTCACTTTATAGTTAGGTTTCACAAAGCTGTCATTCACTTGAATACGTTCTTCCTTCACCCATTGCTGTATTTGCGTCCGAGACCACTCTGTCTGTACCATTGCGAGTGCCTTGTCGATTCTGTTTCCAGCCGTTTCTTCGGTAATTTCAAATTCAAATCTTTCCATTAAGAGACCTCATTTTTCTTTTTCTTTTTTTCATCCAGTAGTACGTGTAATAAAATTAAAATAACAGCGATCGTTAATGCCGCGTCTGCTACATTGAATATCGGGAAATCGTAACGGATAACAGGAATCAACACATCTACAAAATCCACGACTTCCTTTCTCCATAGACGGTCGATAAAGTTTCCTACCGCTCCACCAAGCAAAAGCATCAAACTGACTCCGAGAAGTCGATCCTTCTTTCCTTCCGTATGGAAAAAATACAAGATCGCTACGATGACTACAACCGTCACAATATAAAATAACCACATTTTACCTTCCAGCATCCCCCACGCCGCACCACGGTTACGGTGTGACAACAAACCAAGGTAAGGATCCAGTAAAGGAATTTGTTCGCCCAATTCCATATGTTTCACTACTAGCCACTTTGTTAGCTGATCAAGTCCGATGATCAGCACAGCTATTGCATAATAAACGATCACTACGTCTACCTCCGTCCAACAAATCTCTACTTCATTTTACCACAAAGTCTATCCATTTTTACTGTTTACAGTTTTCTCAAATCAAAAGTAAAAGCCATCGTCATCCACGAATGAATGATGATGGCTTTTACATCAAGATTACTTACGCAAAGTGTTCTTTTACAACAGCTGCACATCGAGTACATAATGCCGGATGTTCTGAATCGTCTCCGACTGTTGTGGAGATTGTCCAGCAGCGCTCACATTTTTCTCCATCTGCTGGTTCAACCAATACAGTAGCACGATCTAATTTCAGTGCATTAGGCAACTCAGCATTGTTGCTTTCTTCAAACGCAGATACGATGAAGAATTGTGCAAAGTCGATGTCATCAGCTTGCAGAATTCCTTGCTGTTCTTCTGGAAGTACAATAGTTACTTTCGCTTCGAGGGACTTACCGATAACTTTTGCATTTCGCGCTTCTTCCAAAGCCTTCAATACATCATCACGGATATCCATCAAGTTATCAAAACGTTCACGTAGCTTGTCTGCTACTTCACCTTTTTGATCCGCTTCCGGCATATCTGTCAGTTGCACACTATCTGCTTCTTTGACAGCTAAGTAGCTCCACATTTCATCAGCTGTATGCGGCAAAATCGGTGTAATGAGTTTCACTAACGTAATGAGTGTGTCATACATAACCGATTGCATTGCACGACGATGTGGATGGTCAACACCTTCGATATATACAACATCCTTCGCAATATCCAAATAGAAGGAACTAAGTACGCCCGTACAGAAGTTATTCACCGCATGGTAGACGCCAGCAAATTCATAGTTATCAAACGCTTCACGTACATCTTGGATCAAATCCTGCAACTTCACATATACATACTGATCGACAGGACGCATATCTTTAAACGCTACACGATTTGTTGCTGGGTCAAAGTCTGCTACATTCCCATGTAAGAAACGAATCGTATTACGGATTTTACGGTAGACCTCTGAAACTTGTTTGAAGTTAGAATCAGATACTCGTACGTCTGCTGTGTAGTCCACTGACGCAACCCATAGTCGCAAAATGTCAGCTCCTAATTGATTGATGACTTTTGCTGGAACAATGACATTTCCGAGGGATTTACTCATTTTACGGCCTTCTTTATCAAGCGTAAAGCCATGGCTTAAAATTCCTTTGTATGGAGCAATTCCGTTAATTGCCACACTCGTTGTCAAAGAAGAGTTAAACCATCCTCTATATTGGTCAGAACCTTCCAAATATAAATCAGCCGGATACACAAGGTCATCTCGTTCTTCTAATACACCTTGATGTGTCGTTCCAGAATCAAACCAGACGTCCATAATATCCGTTTCTTTCGTGAATTCCCCATTCGGACTGCCTTCATGCGTAAATCCATCAGGTAATAATTCTTTAGCAGATCGCTCAAACCAAATATTTGATCCATTCTCACGGAATAGCTTGGCTACATGGCTAATTGTTTCATCGGTCAAAATTGCCTCTCCGTTTTCCGCATAAAACACTGGAATCGGAACACCCCATACACGTTGACGGGAAATACACCAGTCTCCACGATCACGAACCATATTGAATAGACGCGTTTCCCCCCAAGATGGCGTGAACTTCGTATTACGGATCGCTTCCAATAAGTCACTTCTAAATAATTCAATAGAAGCAAACCATTGAGCTGTCGCCCGGAAGATCACCGGTTTTTTCGTCCGCCAATCATGTGGGTACGAGTGCGTAATGAATGACAGTTTTTGAAGAGCGCCTACTTCTGTCAGCTTTTCAGTTACTGCTTTATTGGCATCCTCGTAGAACATGCCTGCAAAATAAGGGGCTTCCTCTGTCATCACACCACGATCATTTATTGGAGAAAATGCATCGATGCCGTATGACTTACAAACATAGAAGTCATCCTCCCCGTGGCCAGGTGCGGTATGAACGCAGCCTGTACCTGCATCTGCTGTTACGTGCTCACCTAGCATAACGAGTGAATCACGGTCATAAATTGGATGCTTTGCCACAATACGGTCAAGATCCGCACCTGGCAACTCAAGCTCTACTGAATATTCTTCCCACTCTAGCTCTTTCGCCAAAAATTCCACTAAATCTTTTGCAACGAGGAATTTCTCACCATTCACGTTGACTACTGTATACGTAAATTCAGGATGAACTGAAATCCCAAGGTTGGCAGGAATCGTCCAAGGTGTAGTCGTCCAAATTAGAAACTTCACGTCATCAGCTAATACACCTTTTCCATCACGAACCGGGAAGCTAACATAAATAGATGGCGATTTCTTATCCTTATATTCGATTTCTGCTTCTGCTAAAGCCGATTCACTTGATGGAGACCAATAGACCGGCTTTAATCCTTTATAGATATATCCTTTTTTCGCCATCTCACCGAATACTTGAATTTGACGAGCTTCGAATGCAGGTTTCAACGTAATATATGGGTTTTCCCAATTTCCACGCACACCTAAACGTTTAAATTGTGTACGTTGATTATTGATTTGCTCATATGCATAGTCTTCACACATTTTACGGAATTCAGCGATGCTCATTTTCTTGCGGTCGACGCCTTTATTGACAAGTGCTTGCTCAATTGGCAAACCATGCGTATCCCAACCTGGAACATATGGGGCATGGAATCCAGACATGGACTTATAACGTACAATAAAATCTTTCAACACTTTATTGAGTGCGTGACCCATGTGCAAATCGCCATTTGCGTACGGAGGTCCGTCGTGTAGTACGAAAAACGGTCTACCCGCAGTACGTTCTTGAACTTTTTGATAAATATCTTCTTCATTCCATTTCGCTTGCATTTCCGGCTCTTTATTCGGCAAATTCCCGCGCATTGGGAACTCAGTTTTCGGCATAAGCAATGTATCTTTATATTCCATTTTAATTCCTCCTATTTGTCAATTAAATCCACATTTTTATTTTTCCAACATCTTACTATTTATAAATGAAAATAAAAAAATCCCCATCCCAAAAAGGGACGAGGCTTATTCTCGCGGTACCACCCTACTTGCAATCATGTTCTACATAATTGCCGCTTAGACACTGGTAACGGCAGTGTAACCGGGATCATGTACATATCCATAATCCAGCTCAAGAGTGATTTTCGTCTCTACATCACCACCAGGCTTCCACCACCCCCGGCTCGCTATTGGAAAAGTTAGAAAGTACTCTCTCCATCATCGCTACTTCATTAATTAGTTGTTACGTAATAATTGTCATTATAGAAATGTCGATTTAAATTGTCAAGCTTCTTACGATTCCTCGTCTGCAGCACTTTCTAAGTTCGTTGTGTCCAACTCGTAACGAAGCAATCCGTCCCAATCATCTGTCTTGATCAAATCAAGTTGCGCTTCTACCATCATCTTAAAGCGGCTTCTAAAAACTTTCGATTGTTTTTTCAGATCTTCTACTTCCAATGCGATCTTTCGTGCGCGAACAAGGGCATCATTTACAATTCGATCTGCGTTCTTTTCTGATTCCTTCACAATCAGTTTGGATTCTTGCAGGGCATTTCTGCGCACATCCTCAGCTGCTTCTTGTGCAATTAGGATAGATTTCTGCAGAGTATCCTCAATTGTATTGAAATGAGCAATTTTCGCTTCGTTATTTGAAATAATTTGTTGTAACTCTTCATTTTTCTTTATCACATTTTCATAATCTTTCATGATTTGTTCTAAAAACTCATTGACTTCATCTTCATCATAGCCACGGAACTTCGTGCTAAATGCTTTGTTATGTATATCCTCAGGGGTTAAAGCCATGAACTGCTTGCTCCTTTCCGTCTGATCCATCTTGCATCGAACCTTTTCAACCTGTACTACTTGATTAAACACTACTTTTCTAATTTTATCAAGGTTTACTCTATCAGACTAAGGCACCAATCACAACACGTATCTTATCTTTTCTCGTTCGTCCCTCAATGCTTATTATCTTGTAGCGTCCAAACCCTCTGACAGATAAAACATCATGTTCCTCCACTTCGAAAGCTTGCTGATCGATCATTGCCCAATTCACTTTTACCTTCTCACCTTTTATAAGAGATGAAGCTTTTGCTCTTGAACAATTTGTTATGGAAGCTACAATGGTGTCTAAACGTAACGAACTAATGATATGCATTTCTTCTGTCCATTCTTCCTGTACGTCTATTACATCATCCACTAAAACTGGCTGCACGGAAACCTTTATCTTTCCGACATGCGTAAAATTGACATGTATATAGTCAGATACTTCAGTTGCTATTGCAAATTGCACAACTTCCTCCATCATCTGGATATCGCCAAATCTCGAACGGTCAATACCAACAGATAACAGTGAACCAAGCAATTGAGAATGTTTCAAAGTGACAAATTTCTGTGGATAATGGAGTTGGTATAGGCTGATCTGAAAGTCATCCGTTGATGGTATATAGTAATCAGGATAAATTAATGCACGTTTGCGCTCCGCATTAGGAAATCCTCCTTCTCCAGCTAACACGAGATCAGAATTTCTAACGATGGATTCCGCAATGAATCGTTGCCGTGGATCCAAGAACTCCGTCAACTTAGGGGCATATGTATCCTCTACTTCTTTCACCCAGCTATTTACTTTTTCAATAAAAGGTTGTTCTTCTTTCCGAAAATGCTGGAAAAGCGATTCCATGACTAACATTCTCCTTATACTAAAAAATCCCCACCCTTGTGAGGATTTTCGTTCTCAGTTGATTTTTAATCTTCTCAGACGAGGGCTCTAAATAAGATTAGATATATCTGACCGATCCCTCTGCCGATTAACTGCAATGCTAATAATGCAGCGATAGGTGAAATATCAATCATTCCTAATGGCGGTATGAACTTTCGGAAAAAGCCGAGATATGGTTCTGTGATCTTTGCCAAGATTTGACCAAATTTCGTTTCTCTGGTCGACGGCACCCAAGACATTAAAATATATATCACCAGTAAGATTGAATATATTTGAAGTGCTCCTGAGATTAATAAATAAGCGTTGTTCAATAATACGACCATAATAGCATGTACACCTCATTCAAAATTGTTCAACTTTTACTTCCTTCGAAGTCCAGCACTTACAGATAAATGTAATGTTATACATCTGCAACATGACAACGTGATGCATTGCTGTCATTCTGAAATATATTCTGTAATCGAGCCAGCAACTTCCACATTGTCAGGTGCACAAAGAAATATATCCGTTCCCACTCGTTGAATATCTCCACCGAGCGCATATACAGTACCGCTTAAGAAATCGATGATGCGGAAACCTTGATCACGATCAATCCGCTGCAAGTTCACCACTACGGAACGCTTGTTCTTCAAGTGTTCCGCAATATCTTGCGCTTCTGCGTAGGCGCGGGGTTCTACTAAAATCACTTTTGACGACTTCTGTACACTTTGCAAACTGATCACTGGTGTAGCGGGAGTGGCATCTACAACTTGTTTTTTAGTACTTACTTTTTTTGGCTCTTTTCGGGCAGGCGGCTGATTAACCATTGGCTGTCTGCCTTGCGGTTCATTGACGGTTTCCTCTTCTTCCAACCAAAACAATTTTTCAAATCGTTTTTTGAGGCTCATTCATCTTCCTCGCTTTCTGATCCGACTAACGCGGTACCAACGCGTATGTGAGTTGCACCTTCTTCAATTGCAATCATGAAGTCATTTGACATGCCCATCGATAACTTTGTACAGGGAGCATAAGGCAATTGTTTGGCAGCGATGTGATCACGTAATTCTCGTAAAGAGCGAAACACACCACGAATGATCGATTCGTCTTCGGTATTGGGTGCCATTGTCATCAGTCCGATTACATGAAGATTTTCATAAGATGCCAATTCTTCAAAGAACACATCTGCTTCCTCTGGTGTAATACCAGATTTGGATTCCTCTCCAGAGACATTGACTTGTACAAAACAATCCAGTGGCTGTGTGGCTCGTTTATGAACTTCTTTTACAAGGCTCATACGGTCTATGGAATGGAGACAATCAATTGTATGAATCAAATCTTTCACTTTGCGTGTTTGCAAGTTCCCGATAAAATGCCAATTGACTGTGCCTTGAATGTTCTCTTGCTTTTCCAACAAACCTTCCAACCGATTTTCACCCAGTTCTGCAATCCCAAGATCTACTAATGATTGCGCTCTTTTAGATGAGACTGATTTTGTAACCGCAATCAACGTGATATCTTCCAAATTACGATGCGCTTTTTCACATGCTTCTTCAATTTGTTGCTGTATAGTTTTTAATCGTTGTTCCACTTGTTTCACAATATCACTACTTTTCTTCTTCTTTGCTACATTGTATCAAGCGGAGCACTAGATATCAACGATTAGTCATTGATTCGGGTGTTTCTTCTGGACGAGGATAATATCTTTTCCGATCGTCATGACGTCTTCATAACCGACTTTTTGTACACCTTTTGATTTGCCATCAGAAAAAAACGAACGTTGGATTTCGCCAATATGCAATTTCTCAATTTTTCCATTGTCGATATCGATGGTCGCATCTTGTACAAATCCAAGAAAAGAACCTTTTTTTAATTCGATGACTTCTTTTTTCTGCAAGCTGGAAAAACGCATAGTTCCCCCTCCTTATTTCATACTATGCAGAGGGTGTTTCTTCAAGAACGAAAAAGCTGCCTCCAACAATTCTCTTGTTGTGGGCAGCCAATCATAACTAAGTTATATATCTAATTCAAGTGAGTCCTATTTATACAATATACAGGTTCTATTCAGGAGTTCTTCTGCTCAATTCCTAATCGAATCTTTTCCATTGCGTGTTTTTCAATACGGGAAATTTGGGCTTGCGATATTCCTAGTTCTTTGGCTATTTCGGTTTGTGTCTGACCTAGATAGAATCTTTTTGAAACGATAAGTTGTTGACGTTCGTTTAGTTCTTCCACACTGTCTTTGATGGATACGTAGGTCATCCAGCGTTCTTCAGAAACTCGTTGGTCTTGTAGTTGGTCCATCATGTAGATCGGGTCTCCACCATCACTATTCATTGGTTCATGTAAGGACATAGGATCTTGGATGGCATCTAAAGCAAAAAGGATATCTTCTTCTGGAATGCCTGTTATTTTTTCCAAATCAGAAATACGAGGTTCACGTTGGTGTTCATTAATATACTCTTCTTTCGCTTTAATCGCTTTATATGCAATATCGCGTAATGACCTAGACACTCGAACAGCGTGATGATCTCGTAGATGGCGTTTAATTTCTCCGATAATCATGGGGACGGCATAGGTGGAAAAACGAACATTATGTTTCAAATCAAAATTATCAATGGCTTTCAACAACCCAATACAACCAACTTGGAATAAATCGTCCGCCTGTTCACCACGATAGTTAAAACGCTGAACCAGACTTAGTACGAGACGCAAATTCGCAAACACCAATTCATCTCTGGCGAATTCGTCACCACTTTGCAAACGAATGAATGTTTCTTTCATCACTTCGCTTGTTAATAATGGCAGCTCGGACGTATTGATTCCACAAATTTCTACTCTAGTACGTACCATTGGCTTTTCCTCCGCATTCTATAGGTGAGTGTAATGAGTAGTTTGTCCTCAACTCTTTAGAATATGCGGATTCGAAAAGCACCAATTTCTGCCGATACATCCAATTAAGAAATTGGTTGATTTAGCCGATCGCGAAGCTCAGAGATGATCTTCTTTTCCAATCTGGATATATAGGACTGTGAGATACCTAGGAGATCTGCCACTTCTTTTTGCGTCATTTCCATTGTCCCCATCAAGCCAAAGCGTTGTTCCATAATATATCGCTCTCTCTCATCCAAGCCTTGAATCGCATCGATCATATATTGTCGTTCCAACTTTTTTTCAACGTCATCTGTAATAATATCTTCATCTGTTCCCAAAATATCAGAAAGAAGTAATTCATTACCATCCGCGTCCGAATTCAGCGGTTCATCAAATGAGATTTCCGAACGCATTCGGCTCGTCTTTCGCAAATGCATCAAAATTTCATTTTCAATACAACGTGAAGCATACGTAGCGAGCTTAATATTTTTGTCAGCTTTAAAAGTCTCAATTGCTTTAATAAGTCCGATGGTGCCAATACTAATTAAATCCTCAATATTTGTATTGGTATTATCAAAACGTCTGGCAATATACACAACAAGTCTTAAATTCTTTTCAATCAACGTATCTCTAGCAGCTGGATCGCCATTCATCAAGGCTTGAATTGTCTTGGCTTCTTGTTCTTTATCAAGTGGTTTGGGAAGGGATTCATGTCCTCCGATATAATATGTTCCGTTCTTTTTTCTAAAGAAGCCTGCAATATAGGAAACCCACTTTTTCACTTCAATTAACATGTATCCGTTCTCCTTTCTTCTTTCATAACTTCCATTGCACTAACTTGCAGGATTGCCGATGCACCTTGTGGATAGTGGCGTTGTTCTTTCGTCAAGACAATATATCCCGCAGGTAACGGCTGTTCAGCCACTAACCAGCTTTCATACTTGATACCGACCGTCCATGACGCTCCTTGCACAGTCTGCAAGCGAATTAAACGAAGATCTCTTTGAAACAATGTAGGAAAGTCAGATAAATCCGGTGAACTGTCTGGTTTCCATTTTTCCAAAGCAGTTACAAAATCAATTGGTAACTGTTCTTTTACTGCTTGAAGTGCAATAAAATGTACAGGTGCTCCTGAAATTGGTTCTACACAATGATTACCTGTATCAATAAACACCTTTAGTGGAATAGATCGCCCCCACATCTTCAGTTCGGAGTCTAATGTATAATGAATTAATCTTGTTTTTGTGCGCGTATCTAACCATTTGATCTTCACCACATAAAGGGATAGATAGGTAAGTCCAATCGCAAATAACAGCAAGGTGTTTGTTTTTACTGTAGATATATTTGTATAAACGAGTGTCAGGAGTCCTCCAGCAAAAAAAGATGCGATTAAGACAGCAAGCACTGAGCTTTTCCAACTACCGAATGTTTGTCCAAAGGCAATATACGTCATTCCTAAAAAAGTTAAAATAATCGCTAGCATGGAGTAAGGAAACAACGTAACAAAGAAGGCTCCGATAAACGAGGCGCTCCACAACCTCCTTCTACTCGTCTGGTGATTTCCTACTTTATTAGTAAATGACAGGATTGCATAATTAAAGAGCATATTAACTCCTATCATTAGTTCCCCATACATATGCCGGCCTCCTTAGGAACAGATTATCACGGAAATTCTAAAAAAAATGTCAGGACGCGGACGATTCTCAGGAAAGCCTTCGACAATATTTGAACAAAAAAAGCTTTCCACTTGAGAATATCTTCTCTTGTGGAAAGCTTGGTATAAAAATTATTTACGTCGTTGACGATTACGTAAGAAGGTTGGGATGTCTAATGCTTCTTCTTGTTGATTGGTTTGTTGTTGTCTTGGCTCAGGTTGCTCGTAGCGAGGCTCTTCACGTCTGTTTAGTGAAGGCGCTGCTTGTTGTGGTGGTCTACTACTTTCACGTTGTCGAATACCACTTCCTACGCCTGGGCTTCTTCCTGGCCTTGGTGCTATCAGTTGCTCTTCATTGAAACCGGTTGCGATAACTGTAACGATAATTTCATCTTTCAGATCATCGTTGATCACTGAACCAAAGATCATATTAACATCTTCATCAGATGCTGTCGCTACAATATCAGCTGCCTCTTGAACTTCAAACAAGCTCAAGTTGGAACCACCTGTGATGTTCATCAGGACACCTTTCGCTCCGTCAATGGACGTTTCAAGCAATGGACTCGAAATGGCTTTTTTCGCTGCTTCTGCTGCTCTGTTTTCTCCTGTTGACATACCGATTCCCATCAGGGCAGAACCTTTGTTGGACATGATGGTCTTGACGTCTGCAAAGTCCAAGTTAATAAGTCCTGGAACCGCGATGAGATCGGAAATCCCTTGAACACCTTGTCGCAATACATTATCAGCTTCTCTGAATGCTTCAAGCATCGGAGTGTTTTTATCAACGATTTCAAGCAATTTATCATTCGGAATGACAATTAATGTGTCGACCGCTTCTTTCATGCCAGTAATCCCGCCAATGGCTTGAGTCGATCTCTTTCTTCCTTCAAATGTGAACGGACGAGTCACAACGCCGACTGTCAACGCGCCTAGGTCTTTAGCAATTTGAGCGATCACAGGAGCTGCACCTGTACCTGTACCTCCGCCCATTCCCGCTGTAACAAATACCATATCGGCTCCGCGTAATGCTTCTTCAATTTGTTCCTTGCTTTCTTCTGCTGCTTTTTTCCCTACTTCAGGATTCGCACCCGCACCTAAACCTCTAGTAAGTTTTGCACCAATTTGCAACTTCACTTCTGCCTCAGATAGTTTCAATGCTTGGGCATCTGTGTTTACCGCTATAAATTCAACACCTTGTACTCCATGTTCAATCATACGGTTGACTGCGTTGTTTCCACCGCCTCCAACTCCAATTACTTTTATTACTGCTAATGCATCTACATGCGTCTCAAATTCAAGCATTGGTTCTCCTCCTCGTCTTTATCTGCGCTTCCTCATCCAATACATCTTTTATTCAAAGAAATTATCAAACATCTTTTTGGCTTTTTTCATGAATCCTTCGCCTTTTTCTTTTTTCGGTCTTACGGTTTTAGTACTTTGTTCAGCTGACTCATATACAGGTTCATTTGTATTAGCTATAGCAACTTGTCCTTCTTCATGACCAAAGAAAACATCTTCCATGTACGCATAACGGATCAAGCCCACCGCAGTAGAATACATCGGCTCTCTCACACCAATATATTCCGGTGTATATAGTCGGACTCTCGTTTTAAAAATTTCACGGGCTAGCTGTAAAATCCCATCCAATTTAGCAGTGCCGCCAGTAATGACGATTCCACCAGGCAAGTCATGAATTCCAGCTGCATATAAATCCTCTAAAATCAGATCAAACACTTCTTCCAAACGTGACCCGATAATTTCAGAAATATATCGTTGGCTGTATTGATCTTTCGTATCCGCACCAATTACCGGAACTTCAAATAACTCATCGTCAGAAGCATCATCATAATAGGTGTGTCCATACTGGTGTTTAATCATTCGAGCTTGTTCTGTTGGTGTCTTCAAGACAATTGATAAATCTTTTGTAATATGGTCTCCGCCGATTGGCAATACAGACGTATTGACTAAACGATTCTCTGCAAACACGGAGATCGTAGTAGAACCCCCGCCTATATCAATAAAGGCTGTCCCATGATTCATTTCATCTTCAGATAATGCGAAAGTGCCTGCTGCTAATGGCTGCAAATAAATTTCACGGATTTGAAGACCTGCCCGTTCCACACATCGTAAAATGTTATGTACTAGAGTTTTGGACGTCGTAATAAGCGTCGCGTCCATTTCCAATCTAACCCCCATCATACCACGAGGATCTGTTATTTCATCATAATCATCGACAATAAATTGTTTCGGTACTAGATTGACGATTTCTCTTTCAGGCGGTACGTTCATTACTTGAGAAGATTTCATTACTCGTTCTAAGTCATCATCAGTTATTTCTCGATTTTCTGAGTTAACAGCTACCACACCCTTGACGTCTTGAAGATGAACGCCATTGGCTGGAATCCCCAGTACTACATCTTCTATTTTCAGGCCTGTCATTCTTTCAGCCTGTTCAATCGCTTTGCGAATCGATTGAACGGTTGCATCGATATCAATAATTGTTCCTTTTCGAATGCCAGCTGATTGAACATTCCCTACTCCAATTACATGTAGGGAATTTTGATCCATTTCTCCGATCAACACTTTAATAGTAGATGATCCTATATCAAGTGATACATAATTATATGATTGACTCAATTATTGACACCTCCTAAAGGCAACTAGTAACTTCCATTCTATTGCATTTTGACTGCTTTGTCTAAATATTTTCAGTACCTCTATTAATCAATTACACCTTGGCGTGATTGCGTCCCATTTTTTTCAAAATTACTTGAAAAACTCCCAGGAAAATTAATGACATTTGTTGGCTGTTTTAACTTAATTCAGCCGCTTATAAAATTGGTAGCTCCTGCTGAAGCAAGTTAAAAGTAATACGCTAGACATTCGTACTGGAATTCTTGTTCCTTCCTGTCCACTTTGCCAATAAAATTCTTCGTATGACCGCTATGTTTTGGAACAATCTTACGCCAAAAGCAAAAATCGCCGCCAAATATAGGTCTACTCCTAAATGAACACCGATAAAAGCTAAGGCAGCGGCCAGAAGAATATTAAAGAAAAATCCTGATACGAAAATCCAATCATCATAAACTTGCTGAAGATAAGCCCGAATTCCACCGAATAGCGTATCAAATGCGGCTAAAATCGCGATAGATAAATAGTTATTATAAACTTGCGGGATTTGGATATCCGAGAGCAAACCAAGTGAAATGCCTAGGAGTAGCCCAAGCAAGGGTAACCACATATTGTCATTCCCCTTTCGTTTGTTCTTTTAAAAATTGATTTTCGAAACCACCCGTCCAGCTTTGTAATGTAATATGGTCTGTCGGTTTACTAATGGTTAGAATTAAGTTGTCCAAATAAAATTCATCTTGTATCGCGGATGACAGTAGATGATTGTAAAGCTTTTTACTGTCCTCGATGGTTGGCGAGACAATTTTAATTTTGAAAGGAGGCGTAGAAACATTCTCCCCATTGACGGTCAGTTTACCATTAATATCACGGATCCAACTAAGCGTCGTAAAGCGTTTCCCGTCAATCTCCAACTCATTTCCTTTATGCTGATTCACCACATTGATAAACCGTGTAAGAAGCTCCGAAGATACCGGTTCTACTTCATAACCAAATGCAATACTTTCAGGCGATGGTGCGACTTCTATTACAAAGCCTGGACCCGTGGTCGGCATAAAACCCGCTTGTTTGTACAATTTATCCAACGTATTTTGTAAAGCTTCTGCCGTATTTTCATTGGTCAATGCTGTATAGGAAGCAAGTGTTTGATCCGCTTCTCGTATTTCCCCCAACAATTCAGAATGAATTTTCTTTTCCTTGGCCAATTCATTGCGGATCGCCCATATATCTCTCGTGTCTCGGGGAGACGGTGTATTCAAGGAATTATATTGTAAAGCTAACATAAAGCCGACAATACACAGAATAAATGTGAACTTCCAACTTATTTTCCCACTCACTCTAACCCCCCTCTACCTATTATGCTTTGTCACGTATCGCAGATAGTTGAATCTCCTTTGCCTCCTCTGTCGTGACCACAATATTGTCTCTCAGCAACCCGTCAACCACGCCCCCTTTTAAATGCAGAGCAGGAGACAGTACTTTCGGATCGCCAATCGCTTCTATTGTAAAAGGAGCTGGAAACGTCCTACCGTCAATCATAATAACAGGGCCTGTACACTTTATGTACGAATTTGAATTCACTCGTTGTCCATTAATCGCGATTCCTTGAGCACCCGCAATTTTCAACTCGTTAATTACGCGTAACACATGGCTTTCATGGACAATATAATCATTCGGATTTTGTGTAGAAGGATCATAATCTGCATCCTCCAGTGTCACCTTAATGCCCGTCCCTTTAGCAGGTATTACACCTAGAAGTAATCGTAAATCTCGTGCTTTTTCCACAAGTACCGCATGATTCTTTTCCCTACTTGAGAAGTCTTCTTCTAATTCACGAACTTCTTTTTGTTTTTCAAGCAATTCTTCTGTTAGCTCTTTATTACGTTCTTGCTGTTCAATCAATTCTTCCCGATATTGCTCTTCCTGCAAAAATAGTTCAGATTGCACTTCATCCAGTTCTTTATGGCTACTACCAACCGTCCGATAGGAAAAGGCCAAGATAAAACCCAGTACAAGAAAAACAACAGAAAATAGTAATTGCTTTCCTCGTTTTTTACTAGCGGCTTTCTGGTTCTTGCTCATTCTTTTCCCCCTGTCCTAATTCATTGTAATAATCAGTATAGGTTTTAAAGAACACACCGATTTCTACATCCAGTACACCTTTCTCTTCTTTAGGCAGTTGAGCAATGATTTCGGTATAGTACGACATTTTTTCCGCGAAGCTGTTAATGGCTGCGTGCACTTCGTATCCATCGTTCATGAATACTTTGATTTTATCTTCCTCTGTATAATGTATTTCTGATATCAATTCAAATACAGAGTTGTCCATCTGCTGAAGTTGCTGAATCATTTGCTCAATCACATCTGGTTCTGTAAAACCGGAAAGGATGGGTGCATGTAAAAGTGAGTCAGGATCGTTTACTTCAATTCGTTCACCGTTCACTAACAATAGATCGAATTGAGCTTTATTTTCTATATACGCTATGGGTTCCCATTCTGTGACTTTAATTGTTACGTGGTTAATAAACTTTCTTGAGACCGTAACTTCTTTCACACTAGGGATTTTCAACAACTTCTTTTCAATATCTTTTGTATGGAATCCCCATAACGATTGCCCAGTAAATAATCCGCTCTGATCTTTGTAGAAGACTCCATCGGCTAACTTCGTATCGTTAATGGAAATATCTTTGACATCACTTAACGGAGATTGAAAGTAAAGCAATGAAAGGAGAACAACTAGGAATAAAGCAACGAGCAGAATAAACCTTTTATTCGTCTTCCGCCTACGCTTCTTGCGCATTGACGGAATCCGTTCTTCAATATCGATTACTTTATCCATACACTGCTCTCCTTTCAGCCCGTCTTTTTATCTTTTGAAAAGTGCAAAATAGTTCCTACTGCTAGCCAGGTAGTCAGTAACGAAGAACCACCGTAACTAATAAAGGGGAGTGTAACCCCAGTCACTGGTAGCAAACCCGATACAACGCCCATATTTAAAAAAGTTTGAAAGATGATCATGGAAACCATACCCGACACAATCAAGAATGAATTCCATTCACGTAACCGAATCGCGATGCCAAATGTCGATCCGAGCAATAACAAAAACAACAAAATAATAGACGCTGCGCCGATAAAACCAATCTCTTCTGCGATGATGGAAAAGATAAAATCATTTTGAGGCTCAGGCAAGTATAAAAACTTTTGCCGACTATTACCGAAGCCATGTCCGAATAAACCACCTGGCGCAATGGCAAACAACGATTGAATGCTTTGAAATCCGGTACCTAATGGATCAGTCCACGGGTCGATATAAGACTTAATGCGGTCCAATCGGTATGGAGCAGCCAAGATCAATCCAACAAATGCCGCGACTCCTGAAACTGAAAGAAAGATAAAGAAAGAAAGTGGATAACCGGCTAAGAAAAGAATAACAAAAGCAGAAACGATCATTATGACGGCAGAACCTAGATCAGGTTGCATCATAATTAAAGCAGCAGGCAATAAAATTAATGCAAAATGTTGCCATTGCCATGACTTTTGCTTATTCTTCTTCATTGTACTGGCTAATTTTCCAAGCAAGGCGACCTTTACAAACTCAGCCGGTTGTAAACTGATCGGTCCTAACGCTATCCAGCTTTGAGAACCGTTACGAACCGCTCCAATTCCAGGAATTAACACCGCAACTAACATTAAGATGGAACCGACATAAAAATATGTCCAAAATATTGGGTGAGAAGTCAGAGGACTTCTGTACAATACATAGGCAACACCTAAAGAAATAGCCATGTAGATCCCTTGCTTAACTATAAATGGAGAAGAATCCTGGTAATGTACTTCCCCCCAATAAGAACCTGCCGATTGGACAAATACCAATCCAATAAACGACAGCAGCAACGCAGATATCAAAAAGACCACACGATATGTTCTCTCCAGCGCTCGCATCCTTTCCAAATTTAATCAGTCGTTTTTCAATTATACTCTCCAACTATTACAACCTATTTACAGTTTCATTACTGCATGAATAAATTGATCGCCCCGAATTTCAAAATTTGGATATTGGTCCCAACTTGCACAACTCGGTGATAACAGGATGACATCATTTTCTGTGCTTGCTTCATAAGCAGTCAGCACCGCATCCTCCATCGTACTAGCTCTCAAGGTTTGCTCGACACCACATGATTCAGCAAACTCATTGAAACGCTGCGCTGTCTCCCCTATCGCAACCACAACTCGGACATTGTCCATATAAGGCCGCAGTTCTTCAAATGAATGACCTCGTTCTAGTCCCCCTGCAATTAAAACAATGGGTGTACGAAACGAGGACAAAGCACTTTTTGTCGCTAGCGTGTTCGTTGCCTTCGAATCATTATAGACGGTGCGTCCCCTAACCTCTCGAACATATTGCATTCGATGGCGGACACCGGTAAATGAACTTAAGACATTTTCAATCGCGGGTTTGTCACATCCCGAAAGAATGGCTGCAGCTGTTGCAGCTAAAATGTTCTCTAAGTTATGTCGTCCAGGTAATTTGATAATTCGGATTGAAATATATGGATCTCCTAACCAATAAATCCACTCTTCATCTGCTGAAATACCTTCAGACGTCCTCCCTTGTACAGAAAAAGGTACTTTTCGTGAAGGAAGCGATGTAATCGACTGTCGGATAAGCTCTTGATCTTGATTGAAGATCAAATAATCTTCCGCTGTCTGATTGTTGGCAACTTGCAATTTGGCCTCTAAATAAGCTTCGATGGAGCCGTGATAATCCAAATGAGCTTCATACAAATTAGTGAAAATTGCAATCTGAGGTTTAAAGTTTACAGTCCCAGCTAGTTGAAACGAAGAAGCTTCCAATACGATAATTTCATCCGACTTTGCCTCTTCAGCTACTGTACAAGCCACCGTTCCAATATTGCCAGCGATGAGTGGCTGTTTCTTTCCGATATTCAGTATGTGATAGAGCAAAGTTGTTGTCGTCGTTTTACCATTTGAACCGGTAATCGCAATGAAAGGTGCTTCACTAAGTATCCCGGCTAATTCAATTTCTGTCCAAATGGGGATGTTCTTTGAAACTGCCTGGGTGATTAACGGATTACTATATGGAATCCCCGGGTTTTTTACAATGAAGTCAAAATTCCGATCCAATAAATCACTCGGATGACCGCCACCAATCACTTCAATTCCTTGTGCTTGAAGATCTGCCGCTTCCTCATTTCCTTCTAGCGGCTTTGCATCATTTACGACTACCTTCGCACCTAAACGCTGGAGTAAACCCGCGGCTGCAACGCCACTCTTGGCTAGACCGACAACGAGCACTCTTTTCCCTATGAATTGATCTGTATTCTTCATTTACATGACCTCCAAAAAGACAGGTACTAGGGCAGCTAATAAGGCTACTCCCCAAAATACAACGACAACTTTCCACTCTGACCAACCCGATAATTCAAAATGGTGATGAATCGGACTCATTTTGAAAACACGTTTGCCTGTCAATTTAAAACTAATAACTTGAATAATGACAGATAACGTTTCGACTACAAACACAATACCGATCACGAGTAGTAGTAATTCTTGTTTGATTAACACTGACAACATGGCAAGAGCCCCGCCAAGGGCCAATGAACCGGTGTCTCCCATAAACACTTTTGCCGGCTTGATATTAAACAATAAAAAGCCGAGCATCGAGCCTGCCACTACAAAAGCGAACAACGCGATATCATTCTGCTCATAAATTAAAGCAAAGACGCCAAACGTTGTGAATGCGATTGTCGATGTTCCGCCAACCAATCCATCCAGCCCATCGGTCAAGTTGACGGCATTCGAAAAGCCTACTAACCAGAAAATCAAAAACGCCACATAAAATACGCCTAAGTCCAATCCGATCGTCGTGAAAGGTATAGTGACCGTTGTTTCGAAAGGACCTAACTTTAGAAGGAAAAAAGCTACAATCGCGATCACAATTTGCCCGACCAATTTCTGCAGAGAGGTCAATCCCAAGTTCCGTTTCGCTATGATGATAATGAAGTCATCTAAAAATCCGATGAACCCAAAACCGACAAGCACAATTAATAACACAATCGTATGGGTTGTCAGTGTATCATGTATGTAAGAGAGTGTGAGTGTGGAAATTATAATAGAAATTAGGAAGATGAGTCCACCCATTGTGGGTGTACCGGCTTTTTTCAAATGAGCCTGCGGACCTTCTTCCCTGATGCTTTGGCCGAACTTCAACCTTCTAAGTAATGGGATGATGATCACCCCGACAATCGCTGAAACAAAGAATGCTACAGCAATTGTCGTGATTGTCGTACCGAGTGTCATGATAAGTTCTCCTTCTAATTCATAGCAGAACTCGAAATGGATCTGCTGTTTTTGTTATTCTGTGTACAGATGAATGGTGTCTTCCACAGTCATTAATGTATTGGGAGCAGGCAATTGACGAATCACTTTCTTGCCTTTGCCATGCCACTCCATTTTAAACGTGTAATTTTGTGTAAGGAGCTCCTTTTTATTCATACCGAGTAAATCCGGTGAACGAAATGTTTCAGCATCTCCCCATCTATATTCCTTTTCCAGTTGATCTTTCCTTCGTTCAATTTGAGCAATCGGCGCTACTTCCTCAATAATACGGCCCACAATTGGTGCCGCGATGACGCCGCCAAATTGAAGGGAGTTTTTCGGGCTATCGACTGCCACATAAACGAGTAATTCAGGATCATCTGCTGGCGCAAATCCTATGAACGATACAATGTAATCTCCGTCTTTATATCGCCCATCGACTACTTTTTGAGCAGTTCCCGTTTTTCCTCCGATTCGAAGGCCGTCCGCAAAAGCATTGCGACCTGATCCATTCGCTACAACAGATTCTAACGCGTGTCGAACCTGTGCCGATGTCTCTTCACTGATCACTCGCCGTTTCAACTCTGGTTCAAACTTTTGCAGTGTCTTTCCTTGATGATCTTTTATCTCTTTAATAATATACGGCTTAAAAAGATTTCCACCGTTAATAGCCGCTGCAACAGCTTGAACTTGCTGGATAGGCGTAACAGAAATTCCTTGTCCGAAAGACGTAGTCGCTTGTTCAACAGGACCAAAAACTTTCTTTGAGAATAAAATACCCTTTGCCTCACCAGCGATTCCTGAATCAGTAGAAGCACCAAAACCGAATGCTCGTATGTAGCGATCTAATTTTTCGCTTCCTAATCGCTGACCCATCGTAATGAAGCCTGGGTTGCAAGAGTTTTCCACTACTTGAAGAAATGTTTGGTCTTTATGTCCTTCCCGCTTCCAACAACGTAAACGAGCATTCGCTACCATAGTGTACCCTGGATCATAAAACCCTTCATTTTCTAAATTTATTACTTTTTCTTCAAGACTTGCCGCTAAGGTGACAATTTTGAATGTAGAACCAGGTTCATACGTCATCCATACCGGTAGATTTCGGTTATAAATCGTTGAATCAGTCGATTGGTAATCAGTAGGGTGAAAGCCAGGTACTGATGCTAACGATAACAGTTCTCCCGTTTTAGGATTCATGATGATGGCTAGGGCTTGTTGTGCATCGTACTTTTCCATCGCTTGTATCAGTTCACGCTCAACAATTTGCTGCATCTTCAAATCGATCGTTAGCTCAAGAGACGCTCCTTCTTTACCAGGTTCAAATCCATCTTCGACATGTGGTAATGGAATTCCTTTCGCATCCGTGAACAGTCTAATTTTATCACCAACACCGCTCAGAATCTCATCATACGCATACTCAATACCTGCCAATCCTTGGCTGTCATACCCTGTAAACCCAATTAATCTGGCTAGCAGGTCGTCATACGGATAATGACGGACAAAATCGACACCCACATACAGGCCTTTTACTTGGAGTTTCGTAATTTCTTCTGCCTGCTCTTTGGTAATATTTTTAGCCTCTGGTGCAAGTTTCACCATATATTCTTTTTTCTTCATCTTCTCTTCTAATATTTCTGAAGGAATACCTAGTATTTTCGCAATGTCAGGTATAGAACTTGAAATATCAGGGTTCTGAGAAGGCATAAAATAAAGCGTAGGGGCTAATTTATTGCCTACCACCAAGTTTCCGTTACGATCCGTAATTTCGCCACGCATTGCGCCAAAAGGAATTTCTCGATCCCAGTTTTCTTTCGCCTTCTCTTCTAACCATTCATGTTTGATAATCTGAACATGAAATAGCTTACCGACAACAAGTAGCATAGAGATTAGGAAAATGATGAACGCTGCTCGTAAACGCTTCTTCGACTGCATATCAATGAATGATCGCAATGACTCACTACCTTTGTTTTTCTACTAAGGTATGTCAGCAAAATGCACCCTATTCATTTAGCCACCAATGATTTCTTTCTCTTCTTGCTGCTCTTTAGATTTCTCATCATTGAATTGTTCTTGCGGAGTACGCAACTCAATGACAATTGGATCATCTGCATTCACTTTCGTACCTTTTGTTACACTTTGGCCAATTACATAGCCTTCACCGTTTATTCGAATATCTAGATTGGAAAGGTGTTTAAATGACAGCACCGTTTTTTTGGACCATCCTTTGAAATTTGGCAAAGTCGTTTTTCCCGATGTCTTTAAGAGTACAATAGAGTTCTCCGTCAGTTTTGATCCTGCTTCTGGGATTTGTTCTGTCACCTTTCCACCTTCACCGATGAGAATCGGCTTGAAACCATCCTGTTGAGCAGTGCCCACTACCTTTTCCGCATCGTTCCCGACATAATCGCCGACTTTCGTGACAGGTATTTCCGCTTCGTTTTCAGGCGCGATATTTAAATACTTCAAACTGTTCTCCATGATCGGGTTAAAAACTTTAGATACAGGATCTGCACCATATTCCCCTATCTTTAGTTTAGGTTGCTGAACTGTTACATAAATTAGCAACTGTGGATCATCGATAGGTGCCATTCCTAGAAACGAATACAAATAGTTTCCAAATCCGGACATATAACCTGAACCTTTTTTCCTTGGTATTTCCGCAGTCCCTGTTTTTCCACCTACCGCATAGTTAGGTAACTTATATTTTTGAGCCGTACCATTTTCTGAAGTTACGGTAGTCGCCAATATTTCTCGAACTTTTTTTGCAGTTTCTGCAGAAATCGGAGACCCACTCTGTTCAGGTTCATGATTCTCTACCACTTTATCTGTATTTGGATCGACAATTTGATCAATGACAT
Source organism: Sporosarcina obsidiansis (assembly GCF_009651005.1). GTDB lineage: Bacteria > Bacillota > Bacilli > Bacillales_A > Planococcaceae > Sporosarcina > Sporosarcina obsidiansis. The sequence continues at coordinate 18,493 of NZ_WHVW01000004.1, read as the reverse complement.
ACGGTTTCATCATGACCCCATTGTTTGCAATAGCGGAAGCTGCCTGAATCATTTGCAATGGCGTCACGGTAGAACCTTGACCATACGAAGTAGTCAATCGTTCTGCTGGATATTTATCCAATATGACCCCTTTTACTTCATTCGGCAAATCGATCCCAACACGTTCTCCAAAGCCAAAATCGTGAACATATTCAATGAACTTCTTGTCGCCTATCCTTTCAAGCAAATAGGCCATTCCGACGTTAGAGGAGCGTTGCAAACCTTCAAGAAAGGTGATCGTTCCCCATCCAGTTTGGTTGACATCTCGAATCGTTCGATCATAAATTTTATAAGAACCCGATTTAAAATAGGCGTTCGGATCCCATTTTCCTTCTTCTACTGCTGCCGCCAGTGTAAACATCTTCATAGGTGAACCAGGTTCGATTGTCTGCTCTACTGCGTCATTCAACCAGTTTTCCGTCAAACCTTCTCTTGTCATTGGATTAAACGTCGGTCGTTGACTCATCGCTAAAATTTCACCAGTTTTCGGGTTCGACACGAGGACCAGCATTTTTTTGGGAGCATATTCTTTCTCCACTTGATCCATAGCTTCTTCCACGAAGTTCTCAATCGTTTTATCAATTGTCAATTTGATGGTATGACCATCTAAAGGAGGCTCTATTTTTTTATTAGTAGATGGCAAGATATATCCCCAACTGTCGGACTGATAATTCACTTTCCCATCCTTGCCGGTCAATTGTTTGTCATACGTCTTTTCCAATCCCATCTTTCCAACGGTTACGGTTTTCTTATCTTTCGTTTCTTCTTTTTGGGCAAAACCAACTAGATAGGAAGCAAAGCGACCATTCGGATAAAATCGTTTCTTACCCTCTACAAACAAAATGCCTGATAACCCTTTACGTTCGAGCTCTTCATCCATCCGTAAGACGGTCTCTCGGTTCAAATCCTTACCTGCACGTCCAAATTCAATTTGCCATGTACCTTCTTTTGCATTGTGCATTTTCGCTAATATTTCTTGTTCTTCAAGCGGCAAGTACTTAGCTAATACCTTTGCCGTTTCTTCATAGTCCACGACATGATATTTCTTTTTGCTATTTTTACTAGCAGCTTCACTTAGTACAGCCACTACCTTGTAGCTCAGCGTGTCCGATGCAATCGGATCATCATTCCTGTCTATGATCGCTCCGCGTTCTGCCTGTAGAACCGAATTCTTTTCATATTGATTGGCCGCAATTTTCGCGAGCTCTTTACCATCTACTTGGCCAGTTAACTGGATGAATAGAATTCTGCCGAATAATATGAAAAAGAGCCCTCCGTATACTACAAACATAAGAAAGGCTCCCCATTGAAATCGAAACTTCTTCATCGTCCCGGCACGACCTTTACGTTATTTTCGTTTAGGTTCAAACCATTTTCTTGTGCTTTTTTCCAAATGCGCTCATACGTAGACTTATCGCTCACCTGGATGGACAATTCGGTATTTTGTTTTGTAGTTTCTTCAATTTCTTTATTCATCAATTGTACTTCTTTATTTACAGCGTTTAAATCGGAATGCGTCTGTAAGAGCATAGAAGAAAAAAAGATTGTAAATGCTGCAAATAAAGCGAACAATATATTTTCGCCCTTAGAAAAACGTCTTTTGACACGGCGAACAACATGTTGTTCTTTCGTTGTATGTTGTTCGACTTCCGGCGTATATGGTGTGTATAGTTTCCGTTGTTCTAGTCCCATTGCTCGATTTCCCCTTTTCTACTTTTTCTCTGCAATCCGTAATTTTGCTGATCTAGCCCGTTTGTTTCGTTCCACTTCTTCATCCGTAGGAACGATCGGCTTTCTTGTAATCAGTTTAAAATCAGGTTCCATTCCATCTGGTATTATGGGTAAATTCGGTGGTAGGTCTGGTATGGAAGACGCCTCTTTAAAAATACTTTTACATAAACGATCTTCTAACGAGTGGAATGTGATGACGCTAATTCGACCTTTCTTACTCAGTAAATCAAGTGCGTCTGTTAGTGACTGTTCCGCGGCACCCAACTCGTCATTCACCGCAATTCGTATGGCCTGAAAGACTCGTTTTGCAGGATGACCGCCTGTCCTTCTGGCAGCTGCTGGAATACCTGTTTTGATCAGTTCTGCTAGCTCACCCGTTGTAAGAATGGGTTCTTGCTTCCGTGCCTCTTCAATCTTCCGAGCAATTTGCTTAGAAAATTTTTCTTCACCATAACGGAAGAATATCCTCACTAGGTCTTCATACGGCCATTCATTCACCACTTCATATGCAGTCAATGGGGCAGTTGTGTCCATTCGCATGTCTAATGGTGCATCATGATGATAACTAAAGCCTCTTTCCGGCGTATCAAGTTGTGGAGATGAGACGCCAAGGTCATACAAAATGCCATCCACTTCAGAAATCCCCAGTTTAGCTAATTCATTTTTAAGTTCTTTAAAATTTGCATGCACAAATTGTACTTGTGCTGCGTATTTCTCTAATTTCTTCTTTGCGGCTTCAATTGCAGTCATATCTTGGTCAAAGCATATGAGTTGTCCTTCTGGAGAGAGTAATTTCACAATTTCCTCACTATGCCCTGCACCACCAAGAGTACAATCCACATAAATGCCGTCTTTCTTTACATTCAAGCCTTCGACGGCTTCATGCAATAAAACAGTAGTATGGTTAAACATGATTACACCGCCTGCTTTCCAAAAATCAAAAGTTAAAAGTCAAAATCAATAATGTTCTCTGCAATGTCATTGAACGATTGTTCAGATTCCTCGTAGTACGCTTCCCAAAGTTCTTTAGACCAAATTTCGATCCGGCTCGAAACACCGATGACCATACAGTCTTTTTCGATTTTAGCGAATTGAAGTAAGTTGGCAGGAATATTTACTCTACCTTGCTTATCAATCCCTACTTCAGTTGCCCCTGAGAAGAAAAAACGCGTGAATGCTCGGGCATCTCTTTTCGTAACCGGCAACGCTTTCAATTTTTCTTCCAACCGATGCCACTCATCTAGTGGGTATCCGAATAAACAATTGTCTAGTCCACGGGTCAAAATAAAGCCTTCTGCCAAAAGTTCCCGAAATTTAGATGGAACGATCAGACGGCCCTTCATATCAATTGTGTGTTGATATTCACCCATGAACATACCATTCACCCCACTATATGAAATAATGTACCACATCCCCCCACTTTCCTCCACCCAGTAAACCACTTTTCTTTGCATAATCAATAAAATGTGTCAATAGTACTTCTTTACGCTCTGGTTTGTGCATATTCGCGTTGGATATTCACGAGTTTCTACATGTTCTTCATAAACCCGCCAAAATTAGACCAAACAAAAACGCCCTTCATAATAGTGAAAGGCGTTCTGTCAACTCCATTTACAGATAAACCAATTGATGTGCCCCATCGAAACGATAAGGTTGCTTCAGTAATTGCTCGATGAAACCTTCGCCGTATTGATTAATGAAATAGTAAGGCGAATAAAGACGCTCCTGTAAAGAACCCTCTGGAAATAGCTGTTCACTAAGTAGTTGGTAGCGTTCGTATTGCACATGGTTTTTCAGCAACAAGGACTGCTCATTTTTCCTTTGCAAATAATCGAATTGACTTATATGAAATTGCAAATTTTTATTTAACATCGGAACTAGCCCTGGATCTGTCTCAAGAAGATGTGCTTGCATCTTCTCATACTGCATTTTTAGCTGTTGCCTCGATTCATTGAGCAGTCGTTCGAACTGTTCATCTCGTTGCTCATGAACCCATCTCTCTTGAAGTTGCGGCAGTTCATGATTGAACACTTGGCTGATGGTTACACCAGTCAATTTCAACGCTTCTTGTGTCTGTCTGGTTATAAGGCTGATTGATAGTCTTGGCACTATGACTGGCATACGGATACCTAGAATATGGAAAGATTCCCGTAATAACGACCAGTAAGCTATTTCTCCGGGCCCACCCACGAAAGCTAGTACAGGAAATACCAAGTCTTGCATAAGGGGTCGTGTAGCTACATTATTACTTAACAACCACGGCTGTTCTTCTGCAATTTTATACATCTCTTCCTCAGAAAAAGTCAAACCTGTCTGCTCATTGACAAATTCATTATTTTTCCTTTTCAAGAGCACTCTGCCTGTTTCATGTACGTAAAAGAGATTAGCATCTTCTTCATTTGATTCAATCGGCTTATTATACCCAATGGAATGCAAATGCTGCTCTGTCGAGTAAATGCTAGAAGCCATTGCCGACGCATTCTCAATCATTTTCGAGAAATAGACAGATTCTAATTGCCGGAGTGGTTTATAAGCTGCATCCAGAAGCAACAGACCATGTTTCGTAAATAACTGATTCATCAAAGAGGTGAAGAATCCCGTATACGTTTGTTGTTCTTCAACGGTCTTCAACACATTTTCCAATAAATCTTGCGTGTAAGCCGTCTCTCCATAACTTTTGAAAATTCTTTTAATAAATGTACGCATTTCTTTTGAATCATACACCGTATGCGAAGCCATTTTCTTTAAGACTGTCGGCTGTTTAAACTGTTGCTTTACCGCTTTCCCTTGACGCGCTGTATATGTATGATTAATCTCGTTAATATCATGATCTTCACCAGCAATCCAAAAAACAGGAATGACAGGTTTTCCAAGTGCTTCCCTCTGTTCGCGAGCTAATAAAATGACGGAAATCGCTTTATGTACAGAATATAATGGGCCAGTTAACACACCTGCCTGCTGTCCCCCGATGACAACCAATGCATTTGAAGAAAGCTCTTTGATATGTTGTTCTGCCAATTTAGATATACCAAATGGTTGCATATATTGCTCAATGACCGATGCCAGCTCATCTCTTTGGAAAGAACGTGTTGCTAACTCCTCTGCTCTTTCTTTATATCCTACAGATGTAACTTCATAATCAAAAAATCTATATAAAAATTGCTGATCGTGTTGATATGCTTCTAATAATTTATTTTTTTTAGGCAATTCTATTGTGTCCAGTTCCATCTCACAAACTCCTTTATGTCGAATACTCCAGCAAGTATATCATCTCATACAGGCAGGTTGAATAGATACGCCTGACCAGATCGTAATTAGTTGACGTATTGTATAATTTGCCACGTGATTCCGAAGATGATTAAAAGGATATAGCAACATGTTAATAGTAAAAAATATACTCGCCATGTTTTTCGTAGAACTAGCGTCGTTCGGAATTCTTTCACTCTCAATCGTTCGATGACCGAAAAAATGATGGCTAGAACACAAACCACCCCCATCACGTAGAACCCAAGCCACTCATCCCAAATCGCATGAATGAGTATAATTACTGCCACGCTCAAAAATGAAGTTGTCCAATCTACTGCCCATCCAAATCTTCTTGATGGAGATATGCCTAGTTTTTTTGCCAGCGCTACTAATACAATTAATATGATGAACGGAAATAATAAAAGGCCTCCAAGTATGTTTTCAACCATTAGCTCGCTTCACTTCCATTGATACCATATAACATACTTTCCAATAGTTTCAAAAACGGCGCATGCCCACCCCTTTGTTCAATTTTCTGCAACACCGCTGTGACAATCGTCTCAATTTCCATAGGTTTTCCTTTCAAACGATCTACTAGCATAGAAGATTGATTGCTAGCAGTTCTGCGACATACAGAAGCGATGTCCTCATAAGATAATTCTTTTTCCATTTCTGGAAAGTTGGATAATAATTCGTCACACAGCTGATTAAACAATTGTAGAAAATAGACATTATCAAGTAATTGACCATTTCTTACTTGCAGAATCGCTGTCAATGGATTAATCGCGCAATTAATGATCACTTTTCTGAGTAGCAATTTTTCGGCATTTGTATGAGTGTTAATCGGGAAGTGCTCTACATCAATACATTGTAACCATCGGATCATGTGATCTATTCTTTCATCAGCAGCAATCGTGATAGGACCTACACCATTATGTCGAACCGTTCGATCATCTATTCGTTTGGCTCCATGCTCCACCGTCGCAAAAGATACATGTGTAAGTTGGTACTGGTCAATAACAGACACGTGACCAATTCCATTTTGGACGAACAATAGGTCTGGCTGTTTTTTCAATGTACTGATCGATAGCAAGACTTCAGGCAACGCGTCATATTTCACAGCTATAATCCACAATGCGTCAATCGGCAACTCTTCAGGAGCTACTACAGCACGTACGGCGAAATGGTCATGAGCACCCATACTATCTAACCGAATTAAGCCTTCCCTCAACTGAATAGCCTGTTCTTCCCGTCGTACCCAAAAAGTCACATTTGCTTTATGTTGCGCTAAATAGGAGCCAATTAACAATCCAATAGAGCCTGCCCCAACTACTACAACCCGCATATATAGGTCCTCCTTGAAAAAGAGAGACCCGTCTAACGTGTCTCTCTTAAATGATTCTATTATACAGGATAGACAGGATGTTTTCTCGGAGAACGAGCTATTACTTTTGATTCATAATAATCGAACCTATTAGCTAATACACTTCGAAGATTATGGGGAGCCACAATTTCATCGATGATCAGTTCAGAAGCCATCTTATAAATATCAATTTCCTGTTTATATTCCTCTATTTTCTCCTTACTAAAAGCAATTCGTTCTTTCGGATCCGTGATCGCTTCGATTTTGTTGGAATAGACCGCATTGACAGCAGCCTCAGGTCCCATGACAGCAATTTGTGCAGTTGGTAGCGCAATACAGACATCTGGCTCAAAAGCAGGCCCTGCCATCGCGTATAAGCCGGCTCCATATGCCTTGCGGACAATCACTGAAATTTTAGGAACCGTAGCAGAGCTCATCGCCATAATAAGCTTCGCACCATGACGAATAATCCCTTGCCGCTCTACCTTTGTACCAATCATAAAGCCAGGAACATCAGCAAGAAATAAAAGCGGAATGGAAAATGCATCACATAATGTAATGAACTTGGTCACCTTATCAGCTGAGTCGACAAACAATACGCCTCCTTTTACTTTAGGCTGATTCGCGATCACCCCGACTGGACGACCTTCGATCCGAGCAAGTGTGGTGATGACTTCCGGAGCAAACAGTCGTTTAATCTCAAATAGACTATTTTCATCCACCAATTGTTCGATCGCTTCATACATATCAAACGGTGCGTTTTGATGTTCAGGAATGATCTCTTCTAATTGTCGCCCTTCTTTAACCCGGCCTGCTTTCGCCAACTTAGGAGGCGCTTCATAATGCGCAGGGAAGTAGGATAAATATCTGCGGGCTTCAACTATTGCTTGCTCCTCGTTGTCGACTAGGACATCTCCACATCCGCTAACCGTGCAATGCATGCGTGCACCGCCCATTTCTTCCAGTGTCACTTTTTCTCCAATGACTTTTTCCGCCATCCTTGGGGATCCCAAATACATGGATGCATTCCCTTCGACCATAATGACGACGTCACAGAAAGCAGGGATATACGCACCACCTGCAGCGGATGATCCGAATAATATACATACTTGAGGAATCATACCTGACAAGCGCACTTGATTGTGGAAAATCCGCCCTGCTCCTCGGCGATTTGGAAACATATCTAATTGATCCGTAATTCTAGCTCCTGCAGAATCGACTAAATATAACAAAGGAACACGCAACTTTTCGGCTATCTCTTGGATCCGGATGATTTTTTCTACTGTCCGTGCTCCCCATGAACCAGCCTTCACTGTGGAATCGTTCGCCATCACGCATACTGTTTGTCCGTTGATTTTCCCTGTTGCCGTCACGACACCATCAGCCGGAAGATCATCCGCTTCACAATTAGCTAACTTTCCATCTTCTACATATTTTCCTTCATCAAATAATAAACCCAAACGCTCTCGGACGAACAATTTTCCTTGTTCCTCTAACTTCTGGTGGTACTTTTCAGGTCCGCCCCCTGAGATTCGAGCAATAATCTCCTCTAGCCTTGCATTATAAGCCGTCTTTGTCGATTCATTTGTCAAGAAATCTCTCCACCTTCCCTCAAGATTGGATTGTGACTAACACATCGTCTTCGTTTACGAAATCTCCTTCATTTCCGTTAATAGCCATAACCGTTCCATCAATCTCCGCCTCTAATGGAATCTCCATTTTCATCGATTCCATAATGATGACCACTTGTCCTTTAGTAATCGTTTCTCCCACTTTGACTTCAATCGAAAAAATTGTACCTGCCATGGCCGCTTTCACTTCATGCATCACAATCACTCCTCTTATTCTATTGGTCTAGATGGTTTTACATAGGACGTCTTCCATTTAGTGTATCTCATCTCTGAAACCGTTTACAAGTAAATATATAGCTGCATCAACAGTGTATGTCTGTCACGACTCGAACTTTACTTGCTTTTTGTTAAGAATTGCTGGACAGCTTCATGATGCGCTTCGCTTTCCCAGAGTACAGAGCAGACACGCGCTTCTTCCTGCATCGCTTGCTGCAAATTATTTGTTTTCCATTTCCTTGTAGCAATTGTTTTATATGCACGATGGACATTACGATGCACTTTTAGCATGGGCGCTAAAAATTGCTCCAGTGCTACGTCAACATCTCCCTCATAGATTTCAGTAGCCCATCCAAGCTGCTTTACATCATCTGCCGAATGAACGCTCGCTCTGCTCGTCATCTGAAGAAGCTGATCATGCGGGCCATTTTTCTCAAACAGCAATGTTGCGCCACCCCAGCCTGAAGTGATGGCTAAAGTCCCTTGAATGAAACCTACTTTCGCATGTGATGCAACTAAACGATAGTCACATGCAGTAGCTAATTCACAACCGCCACCGACTGCAGCACCATTTACTACGGCAATAGTCGGCATGGGCAATGTAGCAATTCTATAGAGTATAGTTGCCCCTCTACTCAGCATAGGCCAAGCATCCTCTGCCGTTTCAAATCCATGAAAATCACTTAGATCACCGCCAGAACAAAACGCCAGATTTCCTTCTCCGGTTATGACAGCGAATGAAATTTCTGGATCGTCTTCAATACGATCCAAGTATTCTTCTAGACCTTCCATGACATCATAATTTATCGCATTTCTCATTTCAGGTCGTTGGATCGTAAAATACGCGATCGAATTCTCAATACTGAATGAATATGACAAAATAATTCCCCCTTTTTTTCTAGCATACCATCTTTTTAAAAAACAAAAAAGACTACCCTGAGCCATGGTCTCTGGGTAGTCTTCTATTCGCTGTGTGAATCTTATTATTCGCCTACAACGTCTTTTCCTTTGTAGTGTCCGCATGATTTGCAAACGTGGTGTGCCAATTTCATTTCGCCACAGTTTTCGCAAGTAGTCATACCTGGCGCTTCAATTTTGAAATGAGTTCGACGCATATTTTTCTTCGTTTTAGAAGTTCTTCTTTTTGGTACTGCCATTGGGGGGCACCTCCTTATAAGGGTTTACTCTTTATCGGTTTCAAAAAAATTAGCCAATCCCGCTAATCGAGGATCCACTTTTTCTTCTGCTTCTTCTGTCCGTTGCGCTTCCAATTCTTCATCGGTTGTATAGGACCAACCTTTACCTTCCGCCTGCTGCCTATCTTCTGCTGAATCACAGAATACTTGCATCGGGATTTCCAGCAAAATAAGTTCTTCCAATACAGGCGTAAAATCGATTACTTCCCCTTCAACTGGATGAATTTCATCATCTGTTTGAAGCGTCTCCGGGTCCCAGCTGAATTGTTCAACTGATTCAATGGAGAAAGGATAATCGACGTCTTCCCACGTACGTGCACAAGGCAAAATTATCGAACCTTCTAGCCGGAGCTGGCATGTTAACTTTTTCTCACCAATTGAACATGTTCCGCTTACTCGAACAGGCGTAATTGCCCTAATTTCGTCATTCCGTTTTTTAACGGAATCTAAATTTACTACTTCGTCAAGCAGTAGCGGGCCTTGCCTATGTTTCCGTAATTGATGAATGGACCATTTCATGTCTATCACCTCAAGACAACAATGTTGATTATAGTATGTAAAATAAGGGATGTCAAGATATTTTCTTGTCACTTCAACTCGCTACACGCTATAATTCACTATACACGAGTTGAGAGGAGGATTCCATTGATAGCTACCGGAATTGTCGTTGAATATAATCCATTTCATAATGGGCACCTCTTTCATCTGAAAGAAGCGAAAAGACAAACTGATGCGGATGTGATCATCGCTGTGATGAGTGGGCATTTTCTTCAAAGAGGTGAACCAGCCATCGTAGATAAATGGACACGCACCAAAATGGCTCTTGCAGGCGGTGCAGATCTAGTGATTGAACTGCCCTATGCATTTGCTACCGCTCACGCACCTCAATTCGCTTCAGGTGCAATTCAACTTTTAGAAGCGCTGTATTGCCGCTATTTTTGTTTCGGCAGTGAAGAAGGAGCCATTTTACCATTTACTAATAGCCTTACATTGATTTCTGAACACCAACAGGTTTATGAAGAAACGATAAAAGAATCAATGAAAGCAGGGATAAGCTATCCAAATGCATTGCGTAAAGGTTACGAGTCCATCTCCAGCGATAGGGAAATTGCCTTAGCAGACCTATCCGAACCAAATAATATTTTAGGATTTCATTACATGCAAGCGGCAAAAGAAATACAATCAACTATGATCCCCGTAACGGTGGAGCGAAAAGGAACGCATTACCATGATCCTACGTTACCTACGGATTCAATAGCGAGTGCGACGAGCATTAGACATACGATTTTCACAAACAATTCAGTTCCAGATGTGCAACCGTTCATGCCATCAGCTTCTTTTCATTACTTGAAGAACTGGGGGCATCAATATGGGTTTCAAAGCTGGGAAAATCTCTATCCTCTTCTCCGTTACAGTATTCTTCGCGAAGAGCCAGAACGCCTGATAGAGATTGCTGACATTACGGAAGGAATTGAATGTTTACTTTTTCGGGCTGCAAAAGAACAAAATACCTTCCAAGGTTTTATGCAAGCCGTCAAATCAAAACGCTACACATGGACAAGAATCCAGCGAATGCTTGTGCATATTTTAACGGGTTATCGTAAAACGACTCGAGCACAGATTAACACCCCTTCCTATCTACGACTGCTGGGCATGTCAGAGACAGGAAGAACCTACTTACAGTCCGTGAAAAAACAGTTACCATTACCCCTTGTCAGTAGGGTGGCCTCCCATTCAGACTGTTCTTTACTAATGGATATAAAAAGTACAGATATTTATATGTGTGGCATCCAATCGTCCGCTTCCTCACTTGGTCTGGATTACCGAACCCCGCCAATCTTTCTGTAAAAATATATTTATTTCTCTTCTAGCTGTTCTAAATAACGTAACGCATCATCCACTGTTTTCACTGGCACGATTTTCATTTTCGTGCCAATTTTATCAGCTGTCGTTTTTGCTTCTTCATAATTGGATACAAGCTGTGGGTTTTTCCGTTTCACTTCTATCGGCAATTCATCGTCTGGAGCAAAAAATATTTCAATATCCTGGCGATCTGCCGCAATTACTTTAAAGTCGATACCACCGATACGCCCGACTGTTCCATCTTCCAGCATTTCCCCAGTTCCAGCTATATTGTATCCTTTTGTCAGATCTTCATCCAACAACCGATTCATTAGCTCTAGGGTGAACATCAAGCCAGCTGAAGGTCCTCCGATATCTTCCGTATGAATATCCACTTTCGGTTCCGTTCGAAGTTCTATCTCTTCCTCAAATTGAATGCCCAGCCCCACTCGCTTGTCTGTACCCGGAAGTGTTTGTAATTGTAACGGAATTGTCAATACCTGTCCTCCACGCTTCACTTGGAGGCTCACGTTTTCCCCTGCAGATTTATCTCCAATTTCATCCATGAATTCCTGGGCGGAAGATAGTTTCTTTTGGTCAATAGACTGGATCAGATCCCCCACTTGTAATTTCCCTACCGCAGCCCCTTCAGGTACTACACCTACTATATAAATCCCCTTAAAAATCCTTTCAATAGGCAGTCCTGTTTTCTCAAACGCTACAGAAATCGCGTGCATCTTGGAATCTGTCATTAATTTCTTTTGTCGTATAGAATACTCTTCGTCATTTTCTCCGTGCCTTCTCACATTAGCAGCCGGCAACAGCTTCATTTTGTCTGATACATGAGAAAATGCGTAGGTTATAGGCGTTGCTTTCCCAATTGCTATTGTCATCAAACTAAATGTTCCTTGCTCATCTTGATCTCCCCCCACCACTTCCACAAGGGGTTTTAAATTATAAGCCCCACCCGGCCGAGAAATATACATATCTAACGGATAAAGAGCCAGAACCGCTACGAGCGCAAGGATTATAGCTACTATCCCCCATTTACGCATTTTCATAAAAGCACACCTCCATTAATAGCCTGTACGAATCCAACATATATATTACGGTAGATTTCAATGTAGTTCAAAAATTAGGAAGGAGAGGTACAAATGCATAATCATTTTCCTATCCGCCACACTTGCCTATGATCAACGTTACTGTCATTTGGGCACTGATCATTTTATTCATTATTCAGCCTGATGTAGCACACGCAGGGGCTGTCTCAGGTGCCCAATTATTTATTCATGCCTTGCTTCCTTATTTGCTGCCTTATATTATTTTAACGCAATGGTTGTTGAAAATGCCTAGCAATCACCTTCATACGAGTCAATGGAACAGATACATAAAAGCCTATGTACTCGGCTCGTTTGGAGGGTTTCCTGTAGGTGCCGTGACAGTTAGCGAAATGAAAAAAAACGGAGAAATCTCAACCGTAGAAAGCAGTTTGTTATTGGCATCTTGTCATGCACCTGGTCCGATGTTCATCATTGGCTTTGTTGGAAATGAATTGTTTGGCAGCGTATCAAGTGGTTGGAAACTACTCATCGCGATTCATTTGGCGAACTTGTTATTTTTCTTCTTATCGCTGTTCATTTTACGAAAACAACGTGTGAATACAGTGAGAACGACACCCGTGGAACAGGATAAAAAAATGTCGCCGCTACTTAGCTCCATCAAAGATAGTTCATCCGTCATTTTGTTAGTAGCTACTACAGTGATCTTTTTCTCTTCACTCGGCAACGTCTTATCACATCTAATCTCCTCCATTTTCCCGGTCGACATGGAGATTACCAAAACCTTATTATTAGCAATATTTGAAATGACATCCGGCGTCCAATCCGCAACAGAGCATTTTAGCGGGGACACAATCTATCCGCTGTTGATTGCTGCCATTATCTCGATCAACGGCCTGAGCATCCATATGCAAGTCATGACGCTAGCAAAAACCGCTGGCATCGGTATCCTCCCCTATATTATTGGCAGGGTATGGAACACCTTGCTCGTGCCGTTGCTGTTCATTTTGATGTATTAGATTTAGCAGTCGATTTATCAAAATTAAAAATGGTTATGATGATAAATTCATCATAACCATCCTGAAGTATGTCGTTTTTTCAAGAATTCATTCCTTATTGAACTTACGAATCAGTGCATCATTGACATGGGCAGGCACTAGAGAGGATACATCTCCTCCGTATTGCGCAACCTCTTTGACGATACTAGAGCTCAAGAATGAATACTGGCTCTTCGTCATGACAAAAAACGTCTCGATACTTTCATCCAGCACTCTATTCATCGATGTGATTTGCATCTCATACTCAAAATCCGAAATCGCCCGTAATCCACGAACAATCACAGATGCATTAATTTTATGAGCGTAGTCTATCAACAATCCTGATGAAGAATCAATGGACACATTGCCATATTGAGACGTCACTTCTTGGATAAGTGCTATTCGTTCCTCTACAGAAAAGAGCGGTTTTTTCGAAGAGTTATTCATGACAGCTACATGCACTTCAGGAAAAGTTCTAGCTGCTCTTTGTATAATATCCAAATGTCCATTCGTCACCGGATCAAAACTGCCCGGCACAATCGCGATTTTCGCCATACGCTTATCCTCTTTTCTCATAAATAGTGATAGCTGTATTTCCATAAACTGCCGAATTAATTTTTGTATACGCTTCGTACTGTTCTGGCATCGTTACATGTTTCTCATGCTCACAAACGATCATTGCATCTTCTGCTAATAAATCTTCATTCACCATCTCTTTGATCAGATCATAGTATTCCACTGCTGCATAGGGAGGGTCAATAAATAATAAGTCAATGACTACACTTCTTTGCTTTAAAACCTTGGCTGCTTGTCGCGCGTCTTTTCTTTCAATATGTAATAAATCTTCAAAACGGCATTTTTCGGAATTGGATGTAATTACAGCACAAGCTTTCGAGTTTTTTTCAAATACAATCGCTTGATCCATTCCTCTTGATAATGCCTCTATGGCGATGGAGCCACTGCCACCGAAAAGCTCGACGACAGTTCCTCCTTCAAAATATGGTCCAATTTTATTGAATACTGACTCTTTCACTTTGTCAGATGTCGGCCTTGTGGAAGTACCAGGCAAAGACTTTAATGGCGTACCTTTTCTGGAACCGGAAATGACTCTCACTCTTTTTCCATCTCCTTTATAAGCTGTTCAATTTGTTCAACAGCAATTGACTCATCGGACTTTTCGATCAGCACTAAAAATATGCGTCTTAGCCAATTTTCATCAAAATACAATTTTTTATTGATCACTGTATATGGCTTTTCTAGATAGTCATACTTTCGATCATTTAATACATAAAATGGTTCCACTTTTGAAAAACGATAATGACGTTTTGGACTTTCAATATAGATGGACTGTTTATTTGAAGTGATTTCATAACCCATCTGCGTTAATATCTCATCAGCAGGATAAAAGCTTTTTCCCTCTAGTACGACCACCTTCGCCTCTTTCAACTCATTTCCATCCAAAAGCACCTTTCGAGGATCCATCAATAAAAACGGATAACTATATCGCTGCTCATGCATCGTTTTCTGGAAATACTGTGTTTCAAAACTCGTCACTTCCAGTAGTAGATGATCCAACTCTTTAGCCGCAAGCTTTTGACCAATTTGATCTCGCACTTTTTGACGAAACATGTTAAATTGCTCCTCTGATAGTGACTCCTTCAGACGATTGAAAGCTCCTTGTTCCGCTTTTGTACCCACTGCTTGATCTCCGAGGATCGAGGCAAGCATGCTATTCATAGACGGCTCATCTGCTGGAATCATAAATCGTGACTGGACGCTCATTCTAGCCATTTGCTTTAAAACGTTACTCATGTTCTCTGGTTTATCCACTACAAAGCGTTGAGCGTACAATGTCTGATTCCTTGGAGACAGAATCACACTCACATGATCACCACCGATTTCCTCTAGCATCTTTTCCATTTGGTCAATCTGCTTTTTCTCGACACCTTCCCCGTAGACTGACATTTTGTTTCCAGAATATGAAATAGGTATAGCATTTGATTGCCAATACAATTCATTAACGAAGCCAACTCCACGATATAGTCGGTACGTAATCCGCTCTTTATCTGCTATACCGACCCGTTCCAGACCATTCACCCACATACCGCCAATATTTTGTTCATCTGTCATATGAAAAACAGTTGTCAACGGTTTAGCATCCTGCAAGAGTGCGAAAGGTGCTTTAAATAATTTACGCCCTCTCAGCGGCTCTTTTTTCGGTATTTTATACGTAATAGACTGCTGATCCCGTTCGCCTTCATCAAATACGATTCCCGCTTCATTTAACCGAGAACACGTATCGGAATCTTCTTTCCAGCAACCTTGATCTATACTACCTTCTGGCCATATAATTTCATATCGCCCTGTAGCTAAGTCATAAAAGTGATGACGAATGTACAATCCATCTGCCCGATTAATGACTTCAATTTCTTGACGGTACGTATCAGGATGATTTTTCTCTCCATTCGCAGTCGCAGATTGACTATAATGTAAATAAATGAGTCCTGCATTTACACCCACTAATAAAAGAAAAATCCTAATGATAGTTTTCAAAGTACAACACCTCATCACATGGTATGATGGATATGATCCATTCCAACTGTCCTTTCGCAATTTATCCAAGATAGCTAAAGGACGGTACATTTACACGATCATTACTATAGAACAAAACAAATTGCTTGAAAGGAAGATCTTTAATATGATCCAACAACGTTTTATTGAACTAGGAGAAGGTTATAGTGACATTTACGAGTTATTCGAGTTAATGTCTACAAATTCCCATAGAATTTTTAAATCCTATATTTTTTCGTCTGAAACTGATTCGGGCGAACATCTATCATTAGCAGTTTCTTTTTCCCCTGCACGATCCGATAGCCATTACATGCCAATTTATCTCTGCAGGGAAGGTATTAGACATTCTGAAAACAAAACATCAAAACGATACGACTTATTTGTTGAGCATGCAGAGAAGCTTAATAGCACGCCTGTGAGATTAGAAATTAAGCATTCATCTCAATTCGCGGAAAAAGAATTGTTTTACCAATATATTATCGGTATATTGCGTTTGAATCACTTACTGCCACCACTTCACTAAAAAGTGTTCATAACTAGTTATAGACCCGTTTTATAATCGTATTCTTTCGCTTTATCTGGCTTGGCGTTTTCGTATACTGTGCTTACGAATGGACGGTACGAAGGCAAAACTTTTTTCACAGCAGACAACCGTTCTAATTTGCTAATGGTCCCTTCTACTTCGTCTTGATCACAGTATAGAACAACATATTTCATCCTTTTGGAAATATAATGGACATGCCCAAATTTACGTAGTGATTTCGCTTGTTTTAAATGATGGAGATAGACAATTATTCCTTGTCGATCAATCATGATTCTCCCCCTCTTTCTTACTCCATACAATACCATAGGTGAGAAAAGTCCTGCAACCTTGCTTATCAAATGTATAGAGCAGACCTGTTTGAAAATAATTATATAAGACGAGTCAAATTTATTTATCTGGTGGATAATTAAGCTAGCGAGTGCTCGAGGATATGTCCCATACCCCAATCTAGCGTAAGCGCAACTTGCGGAATCGGCCTGACGCCACGAGACAACTAGCGCCCTTTGCTAGTTAGCTCCTGGCGTCAGGCAATCCCCCCAGCACCGTAGCGGTAACAGAACCACTCACACACACACTAATAAAAAGATCGCTTGAACAAGATCAGCAACAAAACGGGATAACTCTCCCTAAACTTACCACTCACCAGCGAAGGCGCAACTGCGGGGTCAGCCGAAGCTAGGAGACAACTAGCGCCCTTTGCTAGTTGGCTCCTGGCGAAAGGCAATCCCCCAGCGCCGCAGCGGTAACAGGACCACTCACCCACTTACTTCCCTTAATAAAAGCAATCCACCAACAGGAACTGTAATTTGATTGATTCACAATCAACTGCGAGGTCTGCTGTTGCGGTAACAGGACATACAACCAAAACTATAAACCTGGAAAATCACATGAATTCAATCTATATAACTTCGAATTCTTTGATTCAATGATTGCACAACTTCAAACGAATAGGTTACACTAAGTTAGATATAAGCATTCATTCAGTTTAAGCTGATTGAGGAAAAATAGCAGAGTTCCTGTAGTAACTGAGGAGGTTATAGAGTGGGTAGGAAAACAAAAGTTGCTTTAACTGTAGGGGCTGCGAGCGTTGCTGCTTGGGCTGCTTCCAAAGTTGTCGTAAAGCCAGAGCCGCGTGCACTAAAGAAAGCGCTTCAATTTTCTGAAATTGCTGTTATAGCAAATATTGATCATGTTGAAGACTCTTCAATCCATTCGCTCACAGCATACACAAATGCAGCAGATTTGGGCGTTCACGGATTTGTTGCGGATATCCAGCTAACCAAAGATGAAGAAATCATAGTGTCTCCTAGCAAAGAGATAGCATGTTCGGGTACTATCGCTGACTTCACGTTAGCAGAATTAAAAAGTGAATATGGTTCTATTTCTGACCAATCCGAGCAATCTGTACATCCTAATACTACGACGATTATCTCTTTACGAGAGCTGTTGGAAATGTTCCCCCAGTTACTTATTATCATTTCGATGAGTGATTCGCCAAATACGTATGAAGGTAGCTTGATCCCCTCAAAATTATGGCGTTTGTTGAAAGAGATGGATGCTGCTGATCGAGTAGTGGTGACTAGTTCGTATGATGAACAAATTGATCGCTTTAATTTATATGCACAAAATTCTGTAGCTTTAGGTGCGGGCAGTGAAGAAATCAAAAAAGCCTATGTAGCATATACTAGCAAATTTGGTCATTTATACAAACCGAATGCCGACTTATTTTATCTGCCTGAAAAACTCGGTATATTCCCCCTCGTATCAGAAGGATTTGTAGACTTTTTACATCAGCTGAATATTACGGTATTTTATGAGTTATCGGATACTGCCGATATCCAAAAACTATCGAAACTAGAGGTTGGCGGATTCGTTACGAAAACCCCTGATCATATCTTGAAATATTTTAACGAAAATTAAAACCCTACATTTCAATGTAGGGTTCAGACTGTAGACAAAAGGGTTGGAAATCGTAACGATTTCCAACCCTTTTGTCATTTCGGTACTAAAATCAGAGAA
>NZ_WHVW01000049.1 GCF_009651005.1 Sporosarcina obsidiansis | reverse complement strand
CCCTTAGTAGCGGCGAGCGAAACGGGAAGAGCCCAAACCAAGAAGCTTGCTTCTTGGGGTTGTAGGACACTCTATACGGAGTTACAAAGGAATGCGTTAGACGAAGCGATCTGGAAAGATCCGCCGCAGTGGGTAAAAGCCCCGTAGTCGAAAGCACATTCCCTCCAGAGTGGATCCTGAGTACGGCGGAACACGTGAAATTCCGTCGGAATCCGGGAGGACCATCTCCCAAGGCTAAATACTCCCTAGTGACCGATAGTGAACCAGTACCGTGAGGGAAAGGTGAAAAGCACCCCGGAAGGGGAGTGAAATAGATCCTGAAACCGTGCGCTTACAAATTGTCAGAGCCCGTTAATGGGTGATGGCGTGCCTTTTGTAGAATGAACCGGCGAGTTACGATTCCATGCAAGGTTAAGCTGAGAAAGCGGAGCCGCAGCGAAAGCGAGTCTGAATAGGGCGAATGAGTATGGGGTCGTAGACCCGAAACCAGGTGATCTACCCATGTCCAGGGTGAAGGTCAGGTAACACTGACTGGAGGCCCGAACCCACGTATGTTGAAAAATGCGGGGATGAGGTGTGGGTAGCGGTGAAATTCCAATCGAACCTGGAGATAGCTGGTTCTCTCCGAAATAGCTTTAGGGCTAGCCTCAAACGAAAGAATCTCGGAGGTAGAGCACTGTTTGGACGAGGGGCCCATCCCGGGTTACCGAATTCAGACAAACTCCGAATGCCGATGATTTATGTTTGGGAGTCAGACAGTGGGTGATAAGATCCATTGTCGAGAGGGAAACAGCCCAGACCACCAGCTAAGGTCCCCAAGTATCTGTTAAGTGGAAAAGGATGTGGCGCTGCCCAGACAACCAGGATGTTGGCTTAGAAGCAGCCATCATTTAAAGAGTGCGTAATAGCTCACTGGTCGAGTGGCGCTGCGCCGAAAATGTACCGGGGCTAAACAGATCACCGAAGCTGTGGATTGACGTAAGTCAATGGTAGGAGAGCGTTCCAAGGGCGTTGAAGCTAGACCGGAAGGACTGGTGGAGCGCTTGGAAGTGAGAATGCCGGTATGAGTAGCGAAAGAAGGGTGAGAATCCCTTCCACCGAATGCCTAAGGTTTCCTGAGGAAGGCTCGTCCGCTCAGGGTTAGTCAGGACCTAAGTCGAGGCCGATAGGCGTAGACGATGGACAACAGGTTGATATTCCTGTACCACCTCCCC
>NZ_WHVW01000048.1 GCF_009651005.1 Sporosarcina obsidiansis | reverse complement strand
GTTCTATAATATTTGTTGGGGTATCCACACAATTCGGATAAAAAAAGACACGTACTCACCGATTTCTTTTATACTTGAATTGTCGAGAAACAAGTAAAAGAAAGGTGAGACGTGCATATGAATTTTATCATGAATATTCCTGGATTAAAAGAAGTCATTATTGAAAAGGTGGAGGAGCTTGGAGAGCATACTTGTCTCTATGTATCCCTTCCTAAAAAGTCCCAACGTTGTCCAAACTGCGGGGATTTTACGCAGAGAATCCATGATTACCGAATGCAGAAGATTAAGCATTTGAAGTGGTTTGAACGGTTGACCCTCCTGTTTTACAAACGGCGACGGTATGTATGTGCATGTGGGAAACGGTTCTCTGAACAAGCTCCGTTTGTGGAACGGTACCAGCGTTTCTCCAAGGAGTGGAATCAGGTGGCACAGGTGCGTTCCGTGAAGGCTAAGACGTTTAAAGAGGCCGGTGAAGTCCTAGGTTCGTCCAGTTCCACTATCATCCGCCGCTTTCGGTCGGCAGCGGAAAAGCAGATGGTGAAAGGCGTACGACTGCCCAAAGCTATTGCGATAGATGAATATAAGGGCGATACGGACGCCGGAAAATTTCAACTGATTATTGCAGATGCCAAAACCCGGGAGCCGCTAGACATTCTGCCCAACCGCCGGAAAGAAACGATTCAGGACTATTTACGCCAATACGGGCAGGACGTGGAACTGGTGGTGATGGATATGAATCCAAGCTTCAAAGCAGCCGTGAAAAAAGCATTGAGCCGACCCGTCATCATCGCAGACCGGTTTCATTATTGCCGGTATATCTATTGGGCGTTGGATGAAGTACGGCGGAAAGTACAGAAGGAATGGCACGCCTATGATCGGAAGAAGTGCAAGCGGATGCGTCATGTGCTTTATAAACGGGCATCTAAATTGAGTGAAAAAGAACGGTGGTATTTGGATCGTTATTTGGGGATGTCTGAGGAATTACGGCAGGCATACGAACTGAAAGAAGCCTATTGTGAATGGTTTGATTGGGCAAAGACAGCAGATGATGTGGCAGAAGTAAAAAGGCGGTTAGAGGCGTTTTATCAGGAAGTAGAAACAAAGCAAATTCAGGCGTTTCTTAAGGCAATCAGGACCTTCAAGAACTGGCAGGTCGAAATCTTGAACAGCTTTATCTTCCCCTACTCTAACGGTTTTTTAGAAGGCATAAACAATAAAACAAAAGTGATGAAACGCAATGCATATGGCTTTCAGCGTTTCGATCACTTTAGGGCAAAGATTTTATTAAACATTCA
>NZ_WHVW01000047.1 GCF_009651005.1 Sporosarcina obsidiansis | reverse complement strand
TTAAACTGTACCCTATAAGATGGACACTTTGAAAAAGTCCCTCTTATAGGGTATTTTTGTTTATACATGAAAAATGATGTCGGGGGTGTGATCAAATGACTAAACTATTATTTACTAAAAAAGAACAGGATCAACTAAAACGTAATTCCAATGTGAAGGCAGTCAGTGAAAAAGCCATCACCTATTCAGATGAATTTAAATGCCATTTTATTGCAGAAAATGAAAAAGGTAAATTTCCACGGGAGATATTTGAGGCGGCCGGCCTTGATGTTGGACTAATCGGTAAAGAACGTGTGAAGGCTTCTAGTAGGCGTTGGCGTGCTGCATACGATAAATATGGTGTGAAAGGTTTACAAGATACGCGTAAAGGCAATTCTGGTCGTCCGTTAGAACGCGAATTAACGCTTGAAGAGAAGATTGCTCGTTTAGAAGCAAAAAACCAATTATTACGTGCAGAGAATGAATTACTAAAAAAGCTCGATCTACTCGAAAGGCAGGCGTTGAAGAAGAAATAAGAATCGCAACAGGCATGAAATTTGAATTAATTCATTATACAATTGAAAAGTATAACTTGAAGCGGATGGTAAGCTTCTTATGTGAAATAATGGGCGTCTCTCGTTCAAGCTACTATAATTATTTCACGGAAAAGTCGATACAAAAACGCGTAGCGCAAGAACAAGCAGATGAAATCATAAGGGACATCATTTTAAAGGCCTATCGTTTCAAAGGGCGTAATAAAGGCGCGCGTCAAATTAAAATGACGCTCCAAAATCAATATAAAATTACGTATAACCTCAAGCGCATTCGCCGTATTATGAAGAAATACAATATAATTTGTCCAATTCGTAAGGCGAATCCTTATCGACGGATGGCTAAAGCAACAAAAGAACATCGGACATGTCCGAACCTATTACAACGTAACTTTAAGCAAGGTATAGCAGGAAAAGTATTATTAACCGATATCACCTATTTAACCTATAAAGACGGGAAACGTGCGTATTTATCAACGGTTAAGGACGCAGAGACAAACGAAATCTTAGCGTATGAAGTATCATCTTCACTACATCTAGAAATTGTACTGAATACCCTTCAAAAATTGAGAAAACATGGACATCTTTCAGAAGGTGCCTTTATTCATTCAGATCAAGGTTTCCATTATACAAATCCAGAATTCCAGACTGCGGTTATGCGAATGGGGTTAGGTCAATCGATGTCTCGCCGAGGAAACTGTTGGGATAACGCTCCACAGGAATCATTTTTCGGGCATTTTAAGGATGAAACGAATATTAAAGAGTGTGAAACATTAGAGGAAGTAAAACGTGAAATTAAAAGTTATATGACGTACTACAATCATTATCGCGGGCAATGGAATTTAAAAAAGTTGCC
>NZ_WHVW01000046.1 GCF_009651005.1 Sporosarcina obsidiansis | reverse complement strand
AAATGAACTGCACCCCAATTGTTAGACACAACTAACAATTGGAGGTGCAGTTTTTCTATGGCAAGATTCACAGCTGAAGATAAATTGAACGCTGTAAAAAGAGCCCTGCGAGGAAACGAAAGTTATAAATCAATTGCCCAATCCATGAGTGTCAATGAAATGGCTATTCATAAATGGGTAAAGCAATATAAGTACAATGGAGACCATGCTTTTATCAAACGATATACAAATTACACTCAACAGTTTAAACTGGACGTACTAAACTTTATGATTGAAAATGGCACATCCTCCAGGGAGACGGCAGCGATTTTTAATATTGCTAGTCCTGAGTCGGTTTTACGTTGGAAAAAACAATTCGAATCACATGGAATTGATGCCCTTCAATCAAAGAAAAAGGGGCGTCCATCCATGAAAAAAGAACCCACTCAACAACCAAAACAAGTATCAGCTGAAGACTCTAAAGAAGCACTTGAAGCACGTATTAAACAACTGGAAATGGAAAATGATTATTTAAAAAAGTTGAATGCCTTAGTTCAAAAAAAGGAAACATCACGAAAGAAGACAAAGTGAAAGTAGTCTATGAACTAAGGCATAAATACCCGGTGAAAGCCCTTGTGAGGCTCGCTGGCATTCCACGTAGTACGTATTACAATGTAGTGAAACGGATGGATCGAACAGACCAAGACGCAGATTTGAAAGAGGAAATCAAAGCGATTTACGAAGAACATGAAGGCCGTTATGGTTATCGTCGTATTCGTGATGAGCTGGCGAATCGTGGACAAAAAGTGAACCACAAGAAGGTTCAACGGATTATGAAAGAGTTAGACTTGAAATGCTTGGTGCGTATGAAAAAATATAAATCTTATAAAGGCACGGTCGGTAAAATTGCGCCCAATATTTTAGACCGCAACTTTACAGCGGAGGCTCCGAATGAAAAATGGGTCACAGACATAACGGAATTCAAATTATTTGGTGAGAAACTGTATCTATCACCTGTTTTGGACTTATTTAATGGTGAAATTATTACGTATACCATTGGTTCTAGACCCACGTATTCGCTGGTTTCAGAGATGTTGGAGAAGGCCTTGAAGGGCTTACCAGAAGAGCACCAGTTACTAATGCATTCAGATCAAGGCTGGCATTATCAAATGAAGCAATATCGACACAAACTTGAATCAAGGGGAATTGTACAAAGTATGTCCCGTAAAGGAAACTGTTATGACAACTCCGTGATGGAGAACTTCTTTGGCATTATGAAATCGGAGTTCCTCTACTTAAAGGAATTTGAAAGTGTTGAACAGTTTAAAATAGAATTAGAGAATTATATCAATTATTATAATACGAAACGGCTGAAGGCAAAACTAAAAATGAGTCCGGTGCAATACCGAACTCATTTTACCAAAGCTGCCTGATGAAATAACCGTGTCTAACTTTAAGGGGTCACTTCA
>NZ_WHVW01000045.1 GCF_009651005.1 Sporosarcina obsidiansis | reverse complement strand
CTGGCGTTTACTCTATTGTAAAAGAAAATAGACTGTAGGAAAACTCCAAATTTCCGGAGTTTGTCTACAGTCTGAAAGAAGTATGTTCTCTCCAATTAGAGAGAACATACTTCTTCTGCTGCTTTATGTCATTCGTTTACATCTGCATCTTTAGTGTAGTTAAACTGAGATGGATCTACAGATGTATACCCTTTTGGTGTAAAGAATCTTAATAAGTCGCCATTCACGACTTTATCAGAAAGCCCCAATTTGTAAGCCACTTCTTTTTTCATGTCTTGTGCTAGTTCCAATTGTCGATCATCGAGCGACAAGCCTGTTCGACTATCATAAAATTTTTCATTAATGGAATCAATCGTCGGACTGACAAAATCGCCATTTCTAAATGGGACCACTTCATTATGCTCTTCAGAGAATAAGTCGGAACCGAATTGAACAAAGTCTTTCGTATCAATTCCAAGCAAATGCAATAACGTCGGAAGAAGGTCTGTCTGGCCGCCATACGTGTGGTTAATGCCGCCTTTCATTCCAGGAACATGTATGAATAATGGGACGCGCTGCAAGTTCGCACTTTCATAAGGTGTAATGTCTTTCCCAATGATTTTGCTCATCGCTTTTTTATGATTATCTGAAATACCATAATGGTCGCCATACAGAACGATGACCGAGTTATCATATAAGCCCATTTCCTTTAATCGAGTGAAGACTGTTTTAATCGCCTCGTCCGTATAACGCGCAGTTTGGAAATAATCGTCCACACTAGCGTCCCCAGTCTGTGCTTTATCGATTGACACTAAGTCCTGATTCATCGCATACGGATAGTGGTTTCCAACCGTAATGAATTTCGTATAGAAAGGTTGCGGCAGGGAACTGAGCATGCTTTCCGATTGTTCATAGAACGGTTTATCCAACAATCCGTATTCGGCCATGTTGATTGAAGAACTCGTATCATAATAACTCGCGTCGAAGAAATGATCGAACCCAAATGATTTGTAAATGGTATTCCGATTCCAGAAACTGCCGTTATTGCCGTGGAATACAGCAGATGTATACCCATGATCCTTTAAAATGCTTGGGGCCGCTTGGTACGTATTTTGCGCTTTCGTAATAAAAGCAGATCCTTGCGGCAATCCGAATATGGAGTTCTCCAACATGAATTCCGCATCGGACGTCTTACCTTGGCCCGTTTGATGGAAAAAGTTATCGAAATACGCTGTATTCTTATCTTCGATTAATGAATTTAAAAACGGCGTCACTTCTTCTCCGTTCAATTGATAGTTGATTAAGAAGTTTTGGAATGATTCTAAATGCAAATAGATGACGTTCATTCCTTTGGCTGCCCCAAAATGAGTTGGATCCGGTTCGGCGTAAGCAGATTGTGTATACTTGATCACTTCTGTAAGGTCATCGCTATCCGCCAACGCTCGCTGCGATGAGGCCGCCATCGTTTCCACCGAGTCATAAATCGAGTAATTATACATCCCTAGATATTTCACAATATAGTTTCAGTTCTATAATATTTGTTGGGGTATCCACACAATTCGGATAAAAAAAGACACGTACTCACCGATTTCTTTTATACTTG
>NZ_WHVW01000044.1 GCF_009651005.1 Sporosarcina obsidiansis | reverse complement strand
AGTAAACGCCAGGAAAAGTTGATTTCCGCTGCGGATGGACGCTTTCCGCGGGCACGGCCTCAGCCGCTTCCCTCGCTACGCTCAGTCCAGGGTCTTCGGCTCGTGCTGTTCCCGCAGGAGTCGCCATCCTCCGCTCCAATCAACTGGATTCCTGTTGAACACTTATTGAGGTGATGGATATGATGACGAAAAACCAAATCAATGAACGCGAACAGTTGGAGATGCTGACAATTGAACAGTTGGTGCCACAAGATCACCTGGTGCGGAAACTGGACGCAGCCATTGATTTTTCTTTCATTTATCCACTCGTCGAGGATTTGTATTCATCCATCGGTCGTCCCAGTATCGACCCGGTTGTCTTAATCAAGATGACGTTCATCCAATATACCTTCGGCATCCGCTCCATGCGGCAGACCATTAAAGAAATCGAAACGAACGTGGCATATCGCTGGTTTCTTGGCTTCGGTTTTCATACGGAGGTTCCGCATTTCTCTACGTTCGGAAAGAACTACATCCGCCGATTTGCAGAGACGGATTTGTTTGAACAGATTTTCTACCGTGTGTTAAAAGAAGTCGCTGACAGAGGATTATTGAGTCCGGAACACGTTTTCATCGATTCCACTCACGTAAAGGCGAGCGCAAACAAGCGGAAATTCCAAAAGAAAGTCGTTCGGAAAGAGACCAAAGCTTATGAGAAGAAGCTACAGGAAGAATTGAACATCGACCGGGTGAAAAATGGGAAGAAGCCATTCCCGCCGGAGAAGTTTGAGAAAGAAGAGTACAAGGAAATCAAGGAATCCACGACGGACCCGGATAGCGGCTACTATGTAAAAGATGAACGGACCAAGCAATTTGCTTATTCCTTCCATGCAGCTACAGACGAGAAAGGATTTGTGTTGGCAAACATCGTAACGCCAGGCAATATCCATGATAGTCAGCTGCTTGAGCCATTGGTAGAAAAAATTATTGACCAAGTTGGAAGACCGGTTGCCGTTGTTGCCGACGCTGCCTACAAGACACCAGCTATTGCGAATTACCTGTTGGAAAATCAGATGCTTCCCGTTCTTCCGTACAAGCGGCCAATGACGAAGAAAGAGTTCTTCAAGAAAAGTGAGTACGTCTACGATGAATACCATGATTGCTATCTCTGTCCGGAAGGGCAGATCCTTAGCTATCGCACCACTACGAAAGAGGGGTATCGACAGTATGCCTCGCAGCCTGCCATCTGTGCAGCCTGTCCGGTCATCGACCAGTGTACACACAGTCAAAATCAGCAGAAGATGATTTTGCGACACATTTGGCAAGACCACTTGGATGGAGCGGAAGACCTGCGGCATCACGAAGAAATCAAAGAGATCTACGGCAAGCGCAAAGAGACAATCGAGCGTGTATTTGCCGATGCCAAAGAAAAGCATGGCATGCGATGGACTACCCAGCGAGGGGTGAAAAAATTGTCCATGCAGGCGATGCTGACTTTTGCTGCTATGAATTTGAAGAAGCTTGCCAATTGGACGTGGGAAACGCCAATGATGGCGTAAATTAGATGAACACCCGAACCGAATCCGTAGCTATTTCTCTGGTTCTAGAACAGAAATAACAAAAGAGTGGGAAATCGTGACGATTTCCCACCCTTTTGTCTACAGTCTGA
>NZ_WHVW01000043.1 GCF_009651005.1 Sporosarcina obsidiansis | reverse complement strand
AAGTATGGTGTTTTTGTTACTCGCAAATGCGACGCTTATAAATATACCACCGCTTCAATTACTTTGCAAGCTTTTTCAATAATTTTTCTAAATAACTTTCATAGGCTCTACCACACCAGACTTTGTTGTACTTATGGCTTAAAAATCTTTTTGCAATTTCAGTAGAGATTAGGTTGTCTAAAAAGTAGACCTCAATATCATAGTGCGTTTCATTGATTCGAATGATCTCCTGCTTTGTCAGGATGCAGTCGGTACTGAGGATGGCTAGTTATTTACTTCGCTTGTTGTAGTTTCACATGAAGACCAATTTGACTGGGGTGCCATTTGCCTATCAAGATATGCATGGAACGATGGCAATCTTTCTTTAACTGGGTGGTTTGCAACAGCCTATAGAACTGTTTCAGGGAAACACACACTCTATTGACGATATAACACTTCTTGGTTTTCTTAACCATCCCACTCACATTCAACTGCTGATCTTGTAATGGTTTAAATTTATGAAACCAAGAATTCATCAGGACATCACTTGCGTCTACTCCATTCACCAGTGTGCTTTTGTTAATTTCCAAAGAGATTGCGTTGATTTGAGTTTTTTGGAACTGAGCAGGTAGGTATCGATCATATGCAGAATAATTGATAATCAACACATACGGATAATCCTGATCTGTTAGATGCATCACATTTTGAATTGTAAATTTGATTGGTTAGTTTAAATAAGCATACATACATAAGGACACCTCATCTGTGACAGTGTCTTCTAGACATACACTCTCTCCAAATAGCGAGGTATTTTTTCATTTAAAGCTGCCAAGCATGATAAGGGATAAGTATTAGATTTAAGATTCACTATGGGTAGCGCTTATTTTGTTGATGCGAAAGTTGAGTAATTGATTAAACTTTATTAAGTTTTAAGTTTTCTAAATAACCACGGTTTATTTATTCAAAGCATATTATTCATTACGAATGGTGAAATACCATCCTGCAAGCAATACGGGGAATCGGATTCGACTGCTGTCTTATCGGATAGCTGTCATTGATCGAATTCAACATCCTGAATGTCTAACATATAGGGTTCTGTTTATCTAATTCAAAAATAACAACATTAAAAGAGCTATCTAATTCTTTGCTAATTTCTTGAATTTGCTTCTTCATCAAATCCAACTGTTTCTTATTTTGTTGTACTGTATCCATATGCTCATTTTGTTCTTCAGCATTTAAATAGGCACTTTCTGCACGTTCCACAGAATTAAACGCGTGCTCAACTGCCATTTCCTCCGGATGTGACATTGCTTGTTTCACAGAACGATCCGCCTTTTGAATAGAATTACTAAAAAAAGTACTTGGATGGTCTTTCTTCCAACTTGTATTCGAATCCTTTGCCATATAGTTTCGCCTCCCAAGGGTAAGATATGTTCACGTCTTGCTTAGTATTTGAAATTGAATTGAAATTATGCGTGTGGGAGATATTAACAAATAAAAAGCATATTCCTCATGTTTAAGAATCTATTATCATTAGCATCGTATTTTATATGAATATAAACTTAATTTTCCTTAATTTATATTTAGCATAAAAATCTTCTATAATGGATTGGAGGAGTAACCTATTTCGATTAATTATTTGAATAATAAATGAAGGCAGAACGTACTTGCAGATCAGTCGCTTTCTCCGCCTTTTTGCATCAGTAGCTATTTTTCCCTGAACGCACAAAAAAGCCACTCCCCATAGGGAATGGCTTTGTGCCTGGCAACGTCTTACTCTCACAGGGGGAAGCC
>NZ_WHVW01000042.1 GCF_009651005.1 Sporosarcina obsidiansis | reverse complement strand
CTCTGATTTTAGTACCGAAATGACAAAAGGGTTGGAAATCGTTACGATTTCCAACCCTTTTGTCTACAGTCTGAGGCATCTCCTCAAATAGAGGAGATGCCTTTTATACGTGATCTGTAGATGGTTCGGGTGTCGGTTCTTCATCTGTTTTCTGCCAATAATTAAACAATACACCAAGCGTCATAAGTCCGGATAATCCGATGAGTACATAGATAAATCGTGCTAACGGCTGATAAGCGCCTTCCGTTAATTGTGCGATGACATCAAATCGGAAAATCCCTACGACACCCCAATTCAATGCGCCGATAATCGTTATGGCTAGCGCTAATTTCTGAAGTGTTTCCATACGATCTCCTCCTATACAAAGTATATCCCATTTTGAAAACACTATACTTGCATCATAAATACATCTTTTTCATAATAGAGAGTAAGATAAGGAGGCGTTATTATGGATAATTTTATTTTTCATAATCCGACTAAGCTGATTTTTGGGGAGAACCAACTAGGGCGATTGCCTAAAGAACTTGCAACTTACGGAAAGAAAGTGCTAGTAGTCTATGGTGGCGGAAGTATCAAGCGAAATGGATTGTATGATTCATTAATGAACCTTCTGGACAAAAGTGAATTTGAAGTATACGAAATGGGTGGAGTTGAACCGAACCCGCGTCTGTCGACCGCTAAAAGAGGTGCTGCTTTATGTAAACAGCACGATATTGATGTCATCGTGGCAGCTGGCGGTGGTTCAGTGATCGATTGTACAAAATTGATTGCTTCCGCAGCGAAGTATGATGGTGATCCTTGGGACTTTGTAATAGGAAAGGCGAGACCGACAGAAGCGTTGCCTTTTGGTACTATCTTGACATTAACGGCAACTAGTTCAGAAATGAATGCAGGTTCTGTTATTACGAATGAAGAAACGAAAGAGAAATATGGGTGGGGTGGCCCATTCAATTATCCTAAGTTTTCGATACTCGATCCAGCGTATACATTAACGGTTCCTATGGATCAAACAGTAAACGGGATTGTGGATACGATGTCTCATATTTTCGAGCAATATTTTCATTTGACAGAGAACACTTCATTTCAAGATGAGATGTGCGAAGCTGCCTTACGTTCTGTAATGGATATAGGTGGGAGGTTAGTGGAAGATCCTAATAATATGGAATTGCGGGAATCCATGATGTTGGCTGGTGTATGGGGGCTGAATGGTTTCTTGTCAATGGGGATGAGGGGAGATTGGGGTACTCATGATATAGAGCATGCAGTTTCAGCGATTTATGATATCCCTCACGCAGGAGGATTGGCGATTTTATTCCCGCATTGGATGCGGCTAACATATCCGCGGAATCCAAAACGTTATGTACGGTTAGCGGTTAATGTCTTCGGTGTTGACGCAACTGGCAAACCGGATGAGGAGATTGCAATGGAAGGAATTGATCGATTGAGTGCCTATTGGCAAAAGATCGGAGCTCCTGTTTCGCTTGCTGACTATCAAATTGATGATTCGCAGCTCGAATTGATTGCTGAAAAAGCTTCTGCCAAGGGTCTGGTTGGCGGCTATGCTAAACTTTCGAAAGATGAAGTAGTTACGCTTTTAACAGCTTGTTTATGAGGGGGAGCGTCAAGTCTTATGGACTTGACGCTTTTTATGGATAAATCACGATATCCGCTGATTCTACATACGAAAGAGTAGTCAATTCAACATAGAGAGAAGAGGTGGATTTTTTTGGTAGTGCAATGAGCTTGAACTGTAACTCGTGCCGCAGCTTGTGTTGATCCGATTCGAATTGTCTAATTCGCATATGGTCAATTTCCATGCTTTCTTTTCGTAAATATTGCACTAGGTCTTCAATTTTTGATTTATCTGTGATGATGACGATGCAGGTTGCTTCTTTCATTCGCAAGCGTCTTGGGCCGAATTTGCTAAGGAAAGGGGCGACCAGTTCAATGACAATCATGACACTGATAACAGCGAAAAAAGCCTCTAGATAAAAACCTGCACCTACAGCAATCCCGATGCCTGCTGCTCCCCAGATCATGGCGGCTGTGGTGAGTCCTGTAATATTATCATTGTCTCTTCGAAGAATCGCGCCTGCACCTAAAAATCCAATACCGCTGACTATCTGCGCAGATAGACGTAAAGGGTCCATCGTGATGTTGATATCATCACGGGCAGGTACCAAGTAGGCAGCTTCCATTGAAATAATCGTTAAGAGGCAACTAAAGGTGGCGATCACTGCGCTCGTTTTTAGCCCGATCGGCTTCTTTTTAATTTCTCTCTCTACACCGATGACTATACTGAGGAAAAGCGCGATGCCGATTTTAATGACTGCTTCCATATTAAACGACTCAGTTAGTAAGGTAAGCATGGTGAACCCTCCTTCGCGGACAAATTGGGGAGATTACATATGAAATTTAAAAATATAACAAGAGTCTAGAATGCCCTCTGTTTCTATTGTAAAGGGTAGATAGATAGAAAGAGAAGTGATTTATGATGAATAAACCGATTATTCATCCATACATACCGATTGCTATTGGTGTCTTGACTGTTGGTTTTTCCGCTGTCGTTGTAAAATTAATAACAGCTGATGCAGGAGTGATCGCCTTCTATCGTATGTTTTTTTCAGTAGTATTTATGCTTCCGTTCTTTCTGCACTCCTATCGGCATGAGCTGAAAGAGTTAACGAGAAGAGATTGGTTATTTTCATCAGTTGCGGGGATATTTCTAGCGATTCATTTTATTCTTTGGTTTGAATCTCTAACTTATACTTCTGTTGCAAGTTCAACAGTTCTCGTTACGTTACAACCTATTTTCGCATTAGCTGGAACTGCGCTTTTCTTTAAAGAAGTGATTAGCGGTAAAATGCTGATTGCTGTCCTGGTTGCATTGTCAGGAAGTGTCGTCATCAGTTGGGGTGACTTTCAGTTAAGTGGGGCAGCGCTTTTTGGAGATGTGCTGGCGTTATTGGCTTGTCTTTTCATTACGGCGTATTTATTGGTTGGGCAAGATGTGAGAAAAAGAGTATCTCTTGTGACGTATACTTTTCTTGTTTACTTAGCAAGTTCGATTGCGCTATTCATATATGTAGTGGGAACAAGGCAATCTCTACTTCACTATCCGGCATCCGATTGGGCTTGGTTTCTTGTTTTGGCTTTACTGCCAAACTTATTAGGACATACATTATTTAACTGGGCTATAAAGTGGGTTAGCACAAATGTAGTGTCAATAGCAGTATTATTTGAACCTGTCATAGCTTCTATAGCAGCATATTACATTTTACGAGAAAGCATTTCAATTCCACAATTAATTGGTGGAATCATTGTATTGATAGGGATTCTGTTGTTCGTTATCGACGTGCAAGCAATAAAGAAAAAACTTTTTTTGAAAAACACTTGATTTCTATATTGGATCTATTGTATAGTAGTTCTTGTCGCTTGAGGCGGTTGAGAAATCAAGAAAACTTTTTTAAAAAAGTTGTTGACTTCATAGATTGCTTAAAGTAATATAGAGAAGTCGCTTTTACAAGAAGCGCACAACATGAACCTTGAAAACTGAACAGCAAAACGTTAACGAAATATATGTTTGTGCATTGGCTTTGCCGGTGACACAAACACAAAACGAGTATCTTAAATGATGCCAGCAAGAAATCGAGCTAACTCGAATTTTTCTTATACGTCCCGGCTGACGAGGCGTTGTGGAGTGCTAGGAAACGAACGAGGGAAAGAGGGAGCGTACTACCGTACGTGACCGACTGAACGAGTGAAGTTGACGACGCAATCCGCAGCGTATCGTCTGCCGGATTTATGGAGAGTTTGATCCTGGCTCAGGACGAACGCTGGCGGCGTGCCTAATACATGCAAGTCGAGCGGAACTTTGGGAGCTTGCTCCTAAAGTTTAGCGGCGGACGGGTGAGTAACACGTGGGCAACCTACCTTACAGATGGGGATAACTCCGGGAAACCGGGGCTAATA
>NZ_WHVW01000041.1 GCF_009651005.1 Sporosarcina obsidiansis | reverse complement strand
TTTCTCTGATTTTAGTACCGAAATGACAAAAGGGTTGGAAATCGTTACGATTTCCAACCCTTTTGTCTACAGTCTGACTCGTCCATTTTAAAATGGACGAGTTTTTTATGTTTAAGAAATGGTGTATACTTCGAAATAGAACGTATTCAGTAGCGAAAGGGAGCGATTTACAATGGCAAAGAAACAAATGAATGTGGAAAGTTTTAATTTGGATCACACGAAGGTGAAAGCGCCTTATATTCGATTAGCAGGAACTTCAGAAGGGCAAAATGGAGACAAAATTTATAAATATGACTTACGTTTTTGCCAACCAAATAAAGAACATATGGATATGCCCTCTATTCATTCATTAGAACATATGATGGCGGAATTTAGCCGTAATCATTCGAATCAGATCGTAGATATTAGTCCGATGGGTTGTCAAACGGGTTATTATTTAGCTGTCATCAACCATGAAGATTATGAGGATGTTCTTTCTATAGTAGAGAAAACATTGAACGACGTGTTAACAGCTACAGAAGTGCCGGCATGTAATGAAGTGCAGTGCGGCTGGGCTGCGAGTCATAGTCTTGAAGGTGCAAAAGAACTGGCGCGTGATATGCTGGCAAAGAAAGACGAATGGACAGAGGTTTTCGCGTAAGATTTTCAAGGGGTTGTGAAGCCGCGAAAATGGTTTTCATGCTATAATTGAAGTATTATGCAAAATGGAGAAAAGGGGGATGCGCAGTTGATTTATCAAGCATTATACCGAGCTTACCGACCACAGACTTTCGGTGAGATGTCTGGCCAGAAAGCGATTAAGCAAACCCTGCAAAATACCCTCCTCCATCAGAAAACGACGCATGCGTATTTGTTTTCAGGGCCGCGTGGGACGGGAAAGACTAGTGCAGCCAAAATTTTCGCAAAGGCCTTGAACTGTGAAAATGGACCTGCTGCAGAACCATGCAATGAATGTGATATATGTAAAAGCATCACGGAGGGCTCGAACACCGATGTAACCGAGTTCGACGCAGCCTCCAATTCCCGTGTGGAAGAAATTCGTGATATTATCGAGCGTGTTCATGTGGCGCCTTCCAATGCTCGTTTTAAAGTGTACATTATTGATGAAGTGCATATGCTTTCTAATTCAGCATTTAATGCGCTATTGAAAACACTAGAGGAACCGCCTGCCCATGTGGTATTTGTACTTGCGACAACTGAACCTCATAAACTACCACTTACGATTATTTCTCGATGTCAGCGCTTTGATTTCAAACCGATTACACCTAGCGAAATTATCGAACGTATGCAGTTAGTGCTGAATGATATTGGTGTCAAAGCGGATGTAGGGGCGTTGCGCGCGATTGCACAAGCGGCCACTGGTGGAATGCGGGATGCACTTAGTATGTTAGATCAGGCAGTGTCGTTTAGCGGTGATGAATTAACAACAGACGATGCATTGCTAGTGACCGGAGCGATCGGAGAAGAGATTTTTTATCAGCTTGCGCAAGCCATCGAAGCAAAAGATGCAGGATCAGCACTCTCGTTATTGCATCAATTGATTGCAGAAGGTAAAGATGTCGGTAGACTGGCTGAAGACATGATTACGTTTTTCCGTGATATGTTATTGCTTGGAACAGCTCCCGAGTTAACAGATTTACTTGAATTGATTTCGGATGGTGAGAAATTCAGGGAGTTGGCCCAGGGGTTTCATTCGGATGAACTGTATCGATATATTGATATTTTGTCGAAAACCCAGCAAGAGATGCGGTTTTCTAATCATGGAAAAGTCTATATCGAATCTGCTCTTTTGAAAATGATTCATTCGGGTGAGCAACGTGCGGTGTCTGGTACATCGGCGGATCCTGAAATGGCACAAAAACTGACTGCGTTAGAACAGACAGTCCGTCAGCTTCAACAACAGTTAGCAGCAAGCCCTGTGCAACAACCTGCCGCTGAAACGCAAACTCGCCGAGCTACTTCGTCTGCATCTAGATCTGCTAAAGTACCGACCGGTAAAATTGTAGAAGTTTTGAAATCCGCAACAAAAGCGGACATTCTAACGATTCGGGAGCAATGGGCTGGTATGATGCAAAGTTTGCAGAGATCTCATGCGGCTTTATTGGAAGAGACGGAACCAGTGGCAGCATCTGAGACGGCCTTTGTGTTAAAATTCAAGTATGAAATTCATTGTTTGATGGCATCTGAGAATGCAACGCTGCAAGCTGGTTTGTCTGATGCGCTGTTGCAACGAACCGGTAAAGGTTACGAAGTGATTTACGTTGCGGAAGAGAGCTGGCTGAAAGTACGACAAGATTTCATACAAAAGAATGGCTTGGCTGATCAGAAAGGTCAAGAATCCTCTCGGCAACCGGAAGTGGAGCAACCTGCTTCAGCGTTCATGGAGGAAGCGACTCTTGAACAAGCTGATCCCCTCGTGACAGAGGCGGAGAAACTATTTGGTAAAGACTTTATTACAGTAGAAGAAGATTAAATTACTGAGGAGGAACTAATGATGCGTGGAATGGGAAATATGCAAGGTATGATGAAGCAAATGCAAAAAATGCAAAAGAAGATGGCGGAAGCTCAGGAAAATCTAGGTGAAGAACGTCTGGAAGGTACTGCTGGTGGCGGTATGGTGAAGGTCATCGTTTCCGGACACAAAGAAGTATTAGAGGTTGTAATTGATCCGGAAGCAGTAGATCCAGAAGACGTGGAAATCCTACAAGATTTAATTGTCATTGCAACAAACGAAGCAATTACGAAAGCGGAAGAATTAACGAACTCCACAATGGGCCAATTTACTAAAGGAATGAACTTGCCTGGGATGTTCTAGGAGGCGGTACAATTATGCATTACCCTGAACCTATATCTAAGTTAATGGATAGTTTTATGAAATTGCCAGGTATCGGCCCCAAAACTGCGGGTCGTCTGGCGTTTTTTGTATTAAGTATGAAGGAAGATACCGTGCTGGATTTTGCAAAAGCGCTGGTTGATGCTAAGCGAAACTTGCAATTCTGCTCGGTGTGCGGTCATATTACAGACATTGATCCATGTTATATCTGTCAGGATCAATCGCGTGATCGCTCGACGATTTGTGTGGTGCAAGATCCTAAAGACGTGATCGCTATGGAGAAAATGCGCGACTATCGGGGTTTATACCATGTCTTGCAAGGAGCAATCTCCCCAATGGACGGCATTGGACCAGAAGACATCAATGTACCTTCTTTATTAACTAGATTACAAGATGATGAAGTACAAGAACTGATTCTTGCAACGAATCCTACGATAGAAGGGGAAGCGACAGCGATGTACATATCGCGTCTCGTTAAACCATCTGGTATCACGACTACTCGTATCGCACACGGTCTGCCAGTCGGTGGTGATTTGGAATACGCTGATGAAGTCACGCTTTCGAGAGCTTTAGAAGGTCGCCGTGAACTGTAAGGGGTGAAGAAGTTGTTTGGGAGAAAGAATAAATTAAAGAAAGAATATGATGAACGGCTTCGCGAGTTAATGTTAGAAGCGAAAGAAGAATGGGAACGAGCCAGGGAAGTAGAGAGTTACGTCAACGACTATGATGAGGGTGTCTTGGCGCAGCGTAAAATGGCTGAATGTAAATACTTTTATTTGTTCCGAGAAGCGAAGTTGCGGAATTTAGGGAACTAGTGAACTAATCTCTCACAGAAACGCATATAGATAAGTATCTATGAAGGAAAGGGCGTTTTTCGTGAGAATTTTAGTCATAGCTGCATTAGGAGTTGTTTCATTAATTTTACTAAGTATGAGTAAAACCACTTTAGAAAAAAACATGGAGCGCTTATCTGTCTTCTGGTTTCGTTTAGCATTTGCTTTCTTCGTTCTCTTTTTAATGAACATAGCAGGCGGCTTTATTGGAATCTATGTACCTGTTAACATAGCTTCCGGTGTCATCTTAGCGGTTTTGGGAGTGCCGGGATTCGCTGCATTATGCGGTTTCGCTATTCTTTTTTAAAAAGAGTAGCGAAAAAGCTTGCAAAGTAATTGAAGCGGTGGTATATTTATAAGCGTCGCATTTGCGAGTAACAAAAACACCATACTTA
>NZ_WHVW01000040.1 GCF_009651005.1 Sporosarcina obsidiansis | reverse complement strand
GTCTAGTTCGGAGATGGCAATGATTGATGCATTGAATCGTGATGAACGAACGGGTACAGATCCAGATACGTACTAAATGATCTATAGAAAATGGGGGTGAGCAAGATGGGGTTATTTCGACGTAAACAAGAGCAACAAGTGGTTATGAAAGAAGAGAACACTTCTTCTGTACCTGCTTCAGATGTGCTACAGGCCCAGCAACAAGAACGTAATCGACAAGTAGAGAAGGAACTGACGGCTGCAGTAGCGCAACATGAGAAAGTGAATGCCCAGCATAATGTGTTAGGTGAAGCTGTTACTGAGATAGAAAATAGCTTTCATGTGATTCGAAGCTTGAGTGAACAAACGACAGATGCATCTAAACAGCTGCATGAAAATGGACGTTCATTAGAAGAGAAATCTATATATATGGTTAAAGAAGCTGAAAATGGAGCGGAGGATGTCCGTTTAACAGCACAGGTAATGAACGATTTGGGTAAGCATATGGAACTGTCCGAAGAGAGTATGACACAATTAAGTGAACGGTCAGTGGAAATTCAGTCCATTGTCGGGGTAATAGAAAATATTGCAGCCCAAACAAATCTATTGGCGCTCAATGCCTCTATTGAAGCAGCTCGAGCAGGAGAATATGGGAAAGGTTTCTCCGTCGTTGCACAGGAAGTGAGGAATCTGGCAGAAAGTACGTCCAATAGTACGAAAGATATCCAGTCGTTAACTAATTCGTTAAAAGATGAAATTCTTCAAGCATTGGATGCAACAAAGAAGAGTTCTGCATTGATTGAGCAAGGTGTAGCCGTAAGTTTGCAGACTGCATCTAAGATTGAACATATTTTAGACACAGTGCAGGGCAGTCAAGTCGACATCTCGTCAATTGAAAAAATGATCGCGGAACAGAATAAATTGTCCGCTCAGATGCAAGAAGAACTTAAAAAAGCCAATTTACTATTTTCTTCTGCACGCGAGCTAATTGTTGAACATATCGAAGACGCAAAAGAAGTAGATAAGCGTCTGGAGAATGGAATTCATCAATTGCTTGTGAAGTAAGAAAGAGGCTGCCCTGAAAGTTAGAAACTTCTTTCAGTGATAGCCTTTTTATGTGTTGGGACAGAATAGTAAAGGAACGTTCCAGAGTAACGTTGCACGGCAGCAAAATTCTCGGGACCGCACAATACTCAAGTCGTACCGATCCAAAACACGCATGGAACGATCCAAACTAGCCGCGCAATGCACATTTCCTCTAGTATAGAGAAATTTCTTAGATTGAAAAAAAGTTCTCCTTAGACAAAACAAGAGCCAGCCGAAATGTCAGGTAGAATTGACTTCTCAGAAGGCTCCTTTCTATATGTTATTCTGTTTCAATCATAATCTGCTCTAACGTAATGGGGTGTTGGAAAGCGATTTTAGTGGCGGTCAATTTATATGGACCTCTGGCAATCGTTTCACTGCCATACAATTGGTCACCGATGACTGGATGGCCTAAATGAGCAAAATGGACACGAATTTGGTGTGTGCGCCCTGTCTCCAATTGTGCTTCTACGACTGTGCTATTCGCCCGTCGTTCGATGACTCTAAAATGCGTTGTAGCGGCTTGTCCAGAAGGA
Organism: Sporosarcina obsidiansis; assembly: GCF_009651005.1. Taxonomy (GTDB): domain Bacteria; phylum Bacillota; class Bacilli; order Bacillales_A; family Planococcaceae; genus Sporosarcina; species Sporosarcina obsidiansis. The sequence goes on along the minus strand of NZ_WHVW01000040.1, from coordinate 3,894 downwards.
GATACTCTGCGTCTCGTGGCATGATAACGATCTTTACCAATTGGCATATTAATCGTGCCGCGTGGCTTTCTCAGCTGGCCTTCAACTTCCGCTGTATAAAAACGATCAATTTTATTCTGCTCTAGCATCCGATCGAGCATCGTTTTGGCAATCGGATGCTTGGCAATTAGTAGAATTCCAGCAGTATGCTGATCAAGTCGATGAATATGTTCAGCGTAGCTGCCACCTTGAGACTCTATATAACCCATCACTTCATTCATGAGCGTTCCAGTCCCAGGTGCCTGTTCCGGATGAACGGCCATCCCTGCAGGTTTATGGACGGCAAGTAAGTGTTCATCCTCCCAAACAATGCGCAGCGAATCAAAAGCCTCTGGTTTATATGAAGAATGGGCGTCAGAAAAACTAAAAGTCAGTGGAGTACCTTGAGGTAAAGGCTCTTTCCACTCGATAGGTTGACCATTCGTATCTGTTACGCTTTTATCCATCCGCATTTGATGAACCGTTTTTTTGCCACCTTGCCATTGCTCTCTGAGTAACTGTTCCACCGTTTCTCCAGGCTTGGTCGTCGTATATTGAAAACTTGTCATCTATCTAGTCTCCTTAGTTGCTTTCAAATTCGTCAAAAAATGCTTTAATCATTTCGTCTGGCTGTGCAGCTTCCATTCTGCCTTGCTCTTTGCCATCTTTGTAGTGAACGAGTGTTGGCCAACGCAATACATCGTATTCACCCTTCGCTTGATCACCAAATTCCATCATATTATATTGATATACATGGACATCATATTGATCTGCAATCGGCATGAGACGAGGCGTCATTTCCATACAGAATTGGCAGTCAGGACTAAAATAATACACAGTCGTTGGCTCACCACTTTCAATCTGTTTAGACACTTCATCCGGAAGGGCAATATTTTGATAGTTTTCATCTTCTAATAGGTCGATCGTTAGCTGCTCTAAATCCTCTGTTCCATACGGATTATCCGCTAATTTCTTCTCATTGGATTTGTTGTTGAGAAAAACAATTAAAATAAAAATCACAACAATAATTCCACCAATGGCTAATAATTTTTTCATATGGTGTTCACTCCTTTGTTTGTTTTAACATTACGAGACTTGCAACGAAAATGAAAGCAAAGGCGATGAGAGCCATGAAGGGAATCGTTATGAAACCTAAGTAATTGACGTATTGCCCCGTACAAGAAACACCACCGCAAACGGGTGCATTCTCCTGCAAGAAGGATAGCTTTTGAATACCATAATGGTAAAGGGAGATACTACCTCCAATGAATGAGAAAGCAGCTGTCGTCCAAGCAATAGTAGCGTTTTTTTGAATCAGTGCTACCAAGCCAATTAAAACAATCGGATACATGAAAATTCGCTGGTACCAACAGAGTGTACAGGGCACATAGCCTTTCACTTCTGAAAAATAAAGGGATCCTAGTGTGGCGGTTAATGCGACAGCCCAGATAAAAAGGAGTACATTCTCTTGATTTTTTTGCATATGCAATTTCTCCATTTCTACTGAATACATATTGCATTTCATGACAAAAGCCTTCCCTAAGGTGGGAAAGCTTCGAAATTATGGTTGGACACGATCTTCGGTTAGGGAATCAGAAGGCTGCTTTTTGGCTTCTAAGTAGAGGATATGGTGGCCATCCACTTCTTTCACAGTAAATTCATATCCTTGTTCAATGATTTTTTCACCTTGGACCGCTTCAAAGCGCTGATCCATGAGCCAACCACCAATCGTATCGATATCTTCTTCTAAAATTTCAATATCAAGCGCATCATTCACATTTTCGATGAGCATTTTCGCATCCAAAATATAGTGGTCAGGACCGATCTTCTGCAATTCGGGTAATTCATCTAAATCGAATTCATCACGAATTTCACCAACAATTTCTTCTAAAATATCCTCAATCGTGACAAGACCTGATGTCCCACCGTATTCATCCAATAAAACAGCCATATGAATTCGTTCTCGCTGAATTTTTAATAGTAAATCGCCAATTGGTATCGTTTCAATTACTCGGATAATTGGCTGCATATAATTGAGGACAGACTTGCTACCGTTGCTAGGGTCTTTGATATATGCCGTCAATAAATGCTTCATATTAATTAATCCAATTACATGGTCTTTGTCACCATCGGTAATCGGATAACGTGTATATTGCTCCACATCCATTAATTCAAACACGTCAGATAAAGTCATCTCTTTGTCAACTGTCATCATTTCGGTACGGGGTAACATGATTTCTTTTGCAATTCGATCGTCAAACTCAAAAATACGGTTGACGTATTTATATTCTGCCTGATTGATTTCTCCGCTTCGCAAACTATCCGATAAGATGATCCGTAGTTCCTCTTCGGTATGGGCCACTTCTAATTCAGAAATGGATTTGAAGCCAAGTAATCGTGTGACTAGACGAGCTGACCCATTCATCCCTTTAATAATGGGATACATTAATCGATAAAACAAATTCAATGGTGTCGATAGAGTAAGCGTCAATTCTTCAGCTTTGTGCAACGCAATCGTCTTTGGAGCAAGCTCTCCTACCACTACATGCAAATAGGTAACGATTGCCAAAGCAGTGGTGAAAGAAAGAATAGTCTCAATGTTGGTATCCAATGAAAGTGACTCAAAGACAGGAGCCAGTATCAATTTAACTGTTGGTTCTCCTAGCATACCCAACCCAAGAGCTGAAATTGTGATCCCAAGCTGACAAGCGGATAAGTATTCATCTAAGTTATCGGCAATTTTTTTCGAAAGAACCGCGCGTTTATTTCCTTCCTCGATCAGTTGATCTAAACGCGATGACCGGACTTTCACAATTGCAAATTCACACGCGACAAAAAATGCGGTGAGTGCGATCAAGGCAGCAAATGCTGCCAATCGTATGGCAATGTCCAAATAATGGCTCTGCACTTAACCCAAATGAGGGAAAAGAACAAAGCGTACACCTCCTGTAATGTAAAGTTAGTTATCTTTTATAATAATTTATTTATAGAGAAAAAACAATTCCTGTCACTTATAGATCGCGAAAAGATAGAGTGAAGTCTATTAAATGGATGAAAATCCCCATATTGAAGAAAAAAGGAACCTCCTGAAGAGGAAGGTTCCACAATGTCATTCGCCATATTTTGGCTGTGTTTCTTTGTAGGCATTTTGCTCGTTAGGAATGCGGCTTTGATCCTCGAAAACATTTTCGGTTTTCTGATTTTGTACTTGTAAGCGTTCCTTTTCAAGTTGCTGTTTGCCTTTTGACTTTTCTCTACTCATTTACAGCACCTCCTCTATCATAAGGATGGTCGGTTATAAGAGTAATCATTCATAGACATGAAAAGTCATGAGGTCATGCACCATTTTTAATACATCCGTTTCATTTGGCGGTGTACCATTCGTCCAATTAATAGTTCCATCTTTGTGATAATCTCCGGTGTATTGTTTATTTTGATAATAAAAAGAAATCGTCCAACCGGGTAAATCCGACCCGGCAAACATCTTTCGATAGCTAAAATGCTGTAGCATCGTGGTCACTCCTTTTTCATTTAACTAGTGATATCCTTACAAACCTTTTCATAAAATGCCAAAAGAGAACGAAAGGATGAGTGCGTGTTTGTTTCCCAATTACGAAGTGCCATAGAAGACGAATACAAGTCATACTTTTACTATAAGTCCATGTACCAGCTAACGAACGATCCGTTATGGCAAGAATTCATTCGCCATGTGTACGAAGATGAAAAGAGTCATTACGAAATGTTTCAACAGTTGTATTATATGATGACGGGAAGCTATGTTCCTAATCCGAAAAAATTGGCACCCTGTACAAACTTGAAAGAATGCGCAAAAAATGCGTTAGTTTCTGAATTAGAAGGAGTCGAACAGTATAAAGA
>NZ_WHVW01000003.1 GCF_009651005.1 Sporosarcina obsidiansis | reverse complement strand
CCGTAATGATGTGCTCGAGGCAAAGGATTACTTTGTCGATTGTGATGGTCAATCGTTCACGATGACTACACCTTGGGTCCATACGAAAGATACGCATGGAACAGGCTGTACCTTTGCAGCTGCCTTGACTGGGTTTATTGCCAAGGGCTGTTCTATTTCAGACTCGGTTGCAGAGGCAAAACAATTCATTCAAGCTGCGATTGAAGATGGCTTACGAATTGGCTCAGGCCACGGCCCGACTAACCACTGGGCGTATGCGAAGTTGAAAAAGGAGATGCTCTGATTGAGAAACGATGAAGTGCGAAAAGCATTGAGTCTTTATTTTGTTATGGGGACTCCAAACGCTAAAGAACAAGAGCCCCTAGCCGTTTTAGAAGCAGCACTTCGCGGAGGCATTACTTGCTTTCAGTTGCGCGAAAAAGGAGAACATGCATTAGAAGGAGATGCCTTACTCGGTTTCGCGAAAAAATGCCAGGCATTGTGTCGATTGTACCGCATTCCTTTTATTATCAACGATGATGTGGATTTAGCATTAGCTATTAATGCAGACGGTGTACATGTCGGTCAAGATGATGAGCTAGCGAGCAGCGTCCGCAAGCGTATCGGCCCTGACAAATGGCTAGGTGTTTCCACTCATAATGCTAACGAGGTCCAACTGGCGCAATCGATCGGTGCCGACTATGTAGGACTCGGGCCTATCTATCCTACAGCAACGAAGTTAGATGCTTCGGCTGTTGTCGGTTCTACACTCGTCAAGGATATTCATACATCTTTTCCTGACATGCCAATTGTAGGGATCGGTGGTATCTCCATTGATAATTTTGCTCCTGTTCTGCTAGCGGGTGCTGACGGAGTCGCAATTATTTCTTCTATCGCATCTGCTGATGAACCAATGAAAGCGACGCAGGCCTTTTCTGAAGCCATACAGTCCATCTGAACTAATCCATTACACCTCGGCATAGTTGCAGCCGGAGTTTGAACTCTCACTGAACATAAAAAATGCTTGCATTCTTCCCGCCACTTATAGAAGTGGCGGTCTTCTGCTGAATGCAGATAAATGAGGTCATCATGAATACACGTAAAATGATTTTTATGACAATGTTTGTCGCAATTGCAGTTGCCGGGTCTGCCTTTATTTCATTTCCAGCTGGCATTGCAAGAGCGTATCCAATCCAGCATGCCGTCAATGTGATCGTTGCGATCATCATGGGACCAGGAGCTGCCGTCATCGTCGCTTTTCTGACAGGGCTCGTTCGCGTGCTGACCGGAACTGGGTCACTACTTGCATTTCCAGGTGGTATGATAGGTGCATTCTTGGCAGGCGTTTTGTATCACAAAATTAAAAAACGTTGGAGTGCAGGTATCGGAGAAGTGATTGGAACTGGCTTTATTGCCCCCCTATTTGCTGTTCCATATGCAAAAATCTTGATGGGGACAACAGTGACTACTTTTTTCTTCCTACCACCATTCCTAGTCTCCACAGTCAGTGGTACGATCATCGGACTGTTACTGGCACCTCGGCTTTTAAAATTGAAGGTATTTCGAGATTTACATTGATATAGGCTGAAGGGCAGTCACATAATGTGGTTGTTCTTTTTTATAAATGTAATAAGAACTAACCTCTATAAATTAAAAAAGCCACAGAGAAAAAATTCTTCTCAGTAGCTTTTGTCGATTTCCCGGGAAATAAGGCGAATTAATTTTCTCCTTGCTGGTAATAACTTTGCATTTCCTCTTCTGGCACCATGTTCCCCCCTGTTGCCCATACAAGGTGCGTGGCTTTTGAAGAATCTGCCGATGGTATATTGGACATGATAACTTGTACAGGACCAGCCATTCCGGCAAGTGCAGACGGCTCTAACCAAATGTTTTCACTGTCCGCTAGCTCTTTTAATAATTTGAATAATGTACGATCCTTAACTGTGTAGCAACCTGCCAGGAAAGGTTCCATTGTCTTACCAACAAAGGCAGAAGCTGTGCCAACTGCTAGACCGTCAGCTACTGTTTTATTATCCAAACTGAAATCTGCCACAGAGATTTTATCATGTAGCCCTGTCATCATGCCGATCATCATGCACGGAGAGTGTGTAGGCTCTGCAAACAGACAATGGACATGATCACCAAATACCAATTTTAAACCGAACGCCACACCGCCTGGCCCCCCGCCTACACCACAAGGTAAGTAGACAAAAAGAGGATGGTCTTGATCCACGACAATATGTTGTTCTTTCAATTGAGCTGCAACTCGCTCACCAGCAACTGCATAGCCCATGAATAGATCTGTTGAATTTTCATCGTCTATGAAGTGGCAAGATGGATCCGCGTCTGCTTGGCGTCTACCCTCTTCCACGGCTTTACTATAATCATCTTTATACTCTACGACATGTACACCCTTGGAGCGCAATAAATCTTTCTTCCATTGCTTTGCATCGGCAGACATATGTACCGTTACATTAAAACCAAGTTGGGCACTCATAATTCCAATACTCAAACCCAAGTTTCCTGTTGAACCTACCGCAATTTTATGCTTCGCAAACAATTGTTGAAACTTTGATTCAGCGAATTGCCTATAATCGTATGTATCGGTTAGTAACTGATGCTTCATCGCTAATGTTTCCGCATGCTTCAATACTTCATAGATCCCACCACGAGCTTTTATGGAACCAGAAATAGGTAGTGCATTGTCTTGTTTCAACAGAAGCTGACCCGGAATATTGATATCAAAATCTCTTTCCAATACGTTTTTCATCTTGGGAATAGGAGTTAACGTCGATTCGATAATGCCATCATTAACAGCCGTGTCTGGGAAAACTTTTGCCAAGTAAGGCGCAAATCTTTCCAGTCGTTGACGAGCATCCGTCACATCTTCTTGTGATAAGCTTGTCTTGGCAAGACCTGCAGTTGTGGGTTCTATTAATGGGTTTTTCCATAAGACTTCTTTCTTTTCCATAACTTCCTGTAATAAAGGTAATTTAGAAAGCCATTCACTTTGTGTAAGATTATTCATCCCATTGATCTCTCCCTTGTAGTAACATGCTCGCAAAATCATTGTATGTGGAAGTCAGCAGTTAGTAAACCAGCCTTTCTCCTGAAACATTGAAATGGCTTCAATACGATTTCGCACACCAAGTTTATCTAAAATAGTAGATACATAATTTCGTACCGTTCCCGGTGATAAATACAATTCAGCCGCAATTTGTTTCGTTGTCTTCCCTTCCGACACGAGCTTCAGAACTTGACATTCTCGCTCTGTTAATGGGTTTTTATCTTCCTCTTTCATGTCAAATACCATATCAATTAGTTCAGGAGCGTAAATTCGACGACCATTGATAATGGAGTGAATTGATTTCACGAGCTCTTCTATAGGGTTATCTTTTAGTAGGTATCCACGCACATCTGCATTACGTGCACGTTCGAAATAACCTCCTCTAGCAAATGTTGTCAAAATGATGATCTGACAATCCACATCCTGTAATTCCTCTGCTGCATCTAAGCCTGTTTTAATAGGCATTTCAATATCCATTATACAAATATCAGGCTTCAACTCTTTGACCAAATCTACGGCTTCCTGCCCGTTTTTCGCCATCCCCACTACTTCCATGTCTTCTTCTAAATTTAATAAAGACCCTAATGCACCGAGCAACATTCCCTGGTCTTCTGCTATCACAATGCGGATCACATCTATCATCCTTCCTTTATTTGTTTCAAAACGGCTGGAACGGTAATCGTGACCTGCGTTCCTTCAAGACTCGTGATCGACAGACTGCCATTGACAAATTCTAGGCGTTCTTGCATGCCATCCAACCCATTCCCCGGTAGATTTACACCATTTTGCGCAATTCCAATGCCATTATCTTTCACTTTAATTATGAACTCTTTCGTTGACTGTTCGAAGGCAATGCAACATTGTTTTGCGTAGCTATGCTTTACGACATTATTAATCGCTTCTTTTAAACACATAACTAATACATTTTCCACAATAGGTGACATGTCGGGGAAGTTCGGGTCTCCCTCCAACTTCACTTCTATTTCTGCAGCTTTTAGTAATTGCTGAACACGAACGAGCTCATCTCTTAGCTTTATACGACGCATACCACTGACTAAAACACGGACTTCTTTTAAAGCAGTGCTGGAGATTTGCCGAATATCTTGAATTTCCGCTACTGCTGCCTGTGCATCGCGTTCCATCAAACGCATAGCTAAATCACTTTTTAACCCGATCATGGACAGCTTTTGGCCGAGCGTATCATGAAGATCCCTTGCAATTCGTTCACGTTCCTGCACAATCGTCAACTCTGAAATACGTTCTTGCGCCACTATCAGCTGATCTTGTAGTCGATCGCGTTTCTGCCGATTATATAAGTTGAACGGTAGCAAAACGACACCAATAATAGAAACGATTATAAAATGAATCTGTGGAAGAAACAGATCGATTTCTATAAAAAAACCTGCAACAACTGCACCGATCAAAATCGCAATATGTAAGCCGTAAATAATGAAGAACCCAATTGGATTTCGAATATTCCCAATGAAGAATGCAATAAAAATTGACAAATATACATAACCGAATAACAAGGTCATCACAACTGTAATTACTATTTCAAAACTAATCCACATATACATTAAGCCACTCTGGGACTTCACGGAAAAGTAGTAGGATAGGAAAAAGAATACTAATAGTGTAAAACCGATTGTTAAGTCAATCGGTGAAGCAGTGCGTAAAATAAAAAAGAAAGGTAGTATACAAAATACGACCCATGCATAAATGCTGAGCCATGGACTTTTTGGGAAAATACTGTACCAGCTGTGCATAGGTTCTCATCGCCATCCTTTCATTCATTGTAACAAATATTTGCACTCTTCACCTTCTGAATCGATCGTGCAAATTAAAAAGGCGGAGAAGGAAGTCCTTCTCTCGCCAATTTATTCAAATCTTGTGCGCTTTGCTTTCAAATCAATCGATAAGTTTTTATTTGACATATATCGTTTTGCTTCTTTAAACGTAATGAACTTTTTATTTGCTGGATCATACACACGGTAGCGTAGCGATTCCAGACTTGTTTTCAACGTAATCGTTGTTGCTTTATGCAATGGCGGTGTCAATTCATGTGCCATTTCTAGATTATAATTCGGTACACGTGGAGCTAAATGGTGAACATGGTGAAATCCGATGTTGCCGGTAGCCCATTGCAGAATACGCGGCAATTGGTAGTATGAACTGCCTTCTACTGCTGCTTTTACGTAATCCCAATCAGACTCCTCTTCAAAATAAGAGTCTTCAAATGTGTGTTGGATATAAAATAGCCAAATCCCAAGCATTGCAGCTGTGAACATCATCGTACCTTGGATCAAAAGGAATGCCTGCCAGCCGATGAACCAGATCATCGCGCTATACAGCACAACAAGAATCACATTTATTAAATAAGTGTTCAAACGCTCTTTCTTGCGTGCATCTTTACGGTTTAAACGCCCAGAGATTAATACTAAATACAAAGGCCCTAAGCCAAACAAAACAAGGGGACTACGATAGAAACGATATCCAAGGCGTTCTAATTTAGAAGCTTGTGTATATTCTTCCACTGTCATTACCCAAATATCTCCTACACCGCGTTTATCTAGATTCGAACTAGTTGCATGGTGGATGGAGTGCTCTCTTTTCCATTTTTCATAAGGAAATAATGTCAGCACGCCGGTGATTGTTCCAACAATATTATTTGCTTTTTTATTGGGGAAGAATGAACCGTGCGTACAGTCATGAAAGATAATGAATGTGCGGACTACAAAGAATGCAGCTACGATGGCTAGGGCAACTGTTAAAACTACAGAAACTTTTAAGCTTTGATATGCCAAGAACCATAAAATAAAAACAGGCGGTATCGTGTTCAGTAACTGAATAACGCTCTTCTTTACGTCTGACTTCGCGAAAGGCGCAACATCTTTGTGTAGCTGTTTCGTTTTCTCTTTACTCATATTTGAATGTCCCTCCTATTGGGTTTGCTAGTACATTAAGAATATCTTTTATTTGAAAGCAGGGGTAGACATAGATGTCATAACTTTGAAGTGACAAATGTCATATTGATGATGGTACGAATGAAAACAAAAAAACGCACCCCATTATACCGGAGTACGTTCAGCTCAAAGACAAAAGGATAGGGGTTCGTTACCGTTAATCTAGCGTAATCCTTTTATTATAGTGAGTAACACATTCATTGCTAACTCTTTTTACAAACCATTAAGCATAATATTCTTGGATGGCCTGTGTAATAGCAGGTTCACGAATAGAATAATGAGTAGCTTGCCAGACCACTTTGCCATCTTTCAATAAAAAAAGTTGCGGTGATTCATGGCGAATTTGCATGTCTTGCTCGATTTCTCGTGACAGAGGTCGGCTTTTTTGAACGACTAAATAGTACTTCGGCAAATCTGTCTCTACATGATGATACGCATTAAATGCAGCTGAACTGATCGGGCAGGTAGAGCTGTGCTTCATCAAAAGGACGGGTACTTCATTGGATTGTTCAAGAAGATCATCCCATTCTTCTGTTGTATAGATTTCTTGCATAAGGCAACACTCCTTTTTCATTACTATACCTTTTTAGGCCTCTTTCAAACACTCATTTGGCTTGAAAGTAATTGACGTTTTACTGTACATTTTTTTAGCATTCCTTCACAATATAGTGCAGAAGAAAGGATGTTATTTGTTGTGCGAGGACTATCGTTTCGTTTGTTGCTCACTTGGTTTATTTGTGCTGTTTTAACTGGTTTGTTTGCTTTTGTCGCTAGGTCGATTCATTTACAGACGATTACAAGTTTTGATGAATCCGTTATTGATCTCGTGCAGGGAACTGAATCTCCGTGGCTGACAACCGTAATGAAGATTTTCACTAACGTTGGTTCCACTTCTATCGTTGTTCTCTTTTCATTAACTGGTCTGGCATGGCTTTATTGGAAAGGTTATCGTGCACAAGCCTTTTTGTTAGTCGTCGTTATAGCCGGCACAGGGATTATCAACCAAATAATGAAATTCGTTTTCAAGCGTGAACGTCCCAATTTTCATCGTTTGATCGATATTGGAGGTTACAGCTTTCCAAGTGGTCATACGATGATGGCATTTAGTTTATATACGATACTTGCTTATATTATTTGGCGAAATTTACGGACGACTTGGGGTCATGTAGCAGTCGTTAGTATAGCTACTGTCATGATTATGATGATTGCTGTAAGTCGAATCTATTTAGGGGTGCATTTCCCTAGTGATATTGTCGGTGGCGCACTAGCAAGTGGCGTCTGGTTAATTGCTTCGATCTCCATCTATCAGCATTATCAGCGAAAAAGGCAAAGTACTTTAACCTAATCACTACTACTCATTTTTATTAACTGACGATGACAATCGATTCGAAATTTGGTGTGTAATGTCTATCAGTTCACCAAACCCAATGACCAGGACTCCAATAACAATGGGCTGGAGGAAAATAAGAAAATCTACAGAAGTCCCTATTTCCCCAAATTCCTCCGCCCACACTTGTAAGTCTCTAGAAATCATGACACTTCGGATCAAGCCAATTGGGATGATCAAGACACCTATCCACTTGATCACAAATGCTATGAGATTGGTTTTACTTACTAGTTTCATTATAATAACCTTCCTTCCCACGCCCATACTATGTTACATTTCCATCTGTTAGTACGTATAGGGCTTACTTATTTTAAAAAAGGAATGAATATATATGTGGAAAGATTTTAAAAAATTTGCGTTTAAGGGGAATATTTTCGATTTAGCCATCGGTGTTGTGATTGGTGCAGCTTTCAGCACGATTGTTTCCTCACTTGTCGATAACATCATTACGCCTATTATCGGTATTTTATCTGGTGGACTGGATTTTTCGGGGTTAAGCGTCGACTACAAGGACGCTAAAATCATGTATGGACAATTTATCCAATCCATTATTAATTTCCTAATTGTAGCAGGCTCCATCTTCTTATTCCTTCGCTTGCTCATGAAGCTAAAGATCAAAGAAGCAGAGCCTGTCGAGAAAGAACCTGAAGAAAAACCGTTAGATATTAAAGAAGAGTTACTTACGGAAATTCGGGATTTATTGAAAGAGCAACGGTAAAAAGAACTGTGCAGACGGTGGTCAATCCGCCCCTGCACCACCTCCTCCATCACCACCACCACTGCCAGAATATCCTCCTCCATCGTATGTGCTACCATCCGAACTACTCGCTTGGGCTTTTAAAGAGGGTCCCCAGGTAGAATGAACGAATTGCAACGGGTCTTCCGGCAACATAAATAACGAAGCCAATGCAATTGTTGCGGTCTCCGCTCCTACTATGCGTGGCAATTTCTTATTCGATGGTTTGAGCAAATAAGCTCGAATCAAAAATCGTTGCTGTTCTTCCTCCGATAACCCTACTGGCATTCCATGTTTCATTTGCTTGCGGAATTTATTCATACTCATTTTTGCATGGAGGGCTGTTTTGGAACTTAGAACTGTCGGTGGGATTAAGTAAAATGCGATGAACATCACAATAATGAATCCGCTTAGTGCAACCACTAAATCCTCATACGTTAACGAATTGACTAAAAACAGAAGGACAACAAAATAAATAATAGATGGCCATTTTTGAATCTTCTCTTTTATGCTAAAGAGAGAAACGACAAAGAAGATGGCTGGCAGAACTAATGTCCATCCCCAATCCTCGTCACCACCGATGTACAAAGCAAATGCGGATACCAATCCGGTGACGACTAACATTAGTAGTCTCAAGAAATAGGATAACCGTTTGGACAATGTTCCAGACTCTACTAATAACCCTTTTACTTCGTCATGCCATTTACCATGCTCTATTTCAAATGCATGCTGTTTTTTCAAAGCGGACCTAGATTCCTTGCCTTCCGCAATATCATGCAAATGAAACTTTTTCTGTGATAGTCGCCCCTTAAATAACCAGATCACTAATTGACGTTCAAATTGGGACAGATCCCCTGGTCCCGTATTCAAATGAAACTGGAGAGTTTTCACAGGACGTCCAGGTTGATCTTGAAAACGTTGTGCACTATCCGTCAATTCTACGCCCGCATCGCCTTTATCAACCAAGGAGAACAGACCCGCCAAGAAACTCCCCTTAAACCACATGCCAGAGTGATCGACAAAACTGAGATACAACGGATCTGTCTTCATCACATAGTCAATACTTCCGAAATTCCCATTACCTCGCGAGCGCATCCAGAAGGTAAACAATGCGAAAAGACCGAATAGCACACCTCCTATAATGACGACTTTTTTTAAAGTAGGAATTTGCGCTACTTTCCATGCTTGCTCTTCCACCCTTTGTTCCTCACCTGCCACGACTTCTTCCAATGAAATAGGCGCCTTACTTTTAGTTTGGTTCGTCATAATAGAAGAAGGAAAGAGCATACGCGTTGCGGCCATTGTATTGGCTTCAGATACGGGGGTATAAAATTGAATACCATTGCTATGAATCATTGGATCTTCCGCGTTAGAAGCATACAAATAGCCATGAAGATGTTGTTCCCCTACCTCCTCAGGCAAGACGTAGGATATTTGCACTTGCTCCATATCAACATCATGATTCGAACCTTTCTCAAAGAATGTCATTTGTAGATCACTGTATGTATCATATGAAATAACAGCGTTTTCAACGTAATAAATGTACATCACTTGAATCGTTCCATTTGTTTGTGATATTTTCGTTTCCCAATTTTCTTTGTTCAATGTAACAGGGAGCTTGCGCATATTATTTTCTTCGACAAATCCTACTTTACCTTGACCACCCTGGACTTCAAATGCCAATACTTTATTAATTTGCTGTCGATGCTTAGCTGGAAAGGCTCGTGTTAGCTTTGAAAAGTCTCCATCAAATGAATACGTAAATAATTCATTCACCAGCATCGTTCCATCGCGATCAATCCATCCTCGAATCTGTACCTCATCAATAGAATAAGATTTTGCTGCCACCCAATTGACTGGTAGTCCGATGACCAACAAAAATACACATACTGCTAGAACTCTTTTCAAGGGCATCCACCTCCACTCTAATGAATTCCTTACGAGTTAATTAGCGGAATCGTTTCATCTCTTGGTAAAATCAGGAGTTTCGGTCGACGCTTTCTTATAAATGGCGGTCTATTTCACCAGAAAACCCATCCATGTCTCTCGTCGCACAGCTGACACAGTTGTCCCGCGAACGCCATTGCAACGCACCAGCCCCGGTGGTACAATGAAAGGTAGGATACTGATTAAAGGAGTGGATATTCATGTGGTTCATCTACATTATGTATGCATTGTTCGCATTTATTCTGGGTGGAACAGTACTTGGCCTAGTCCGTACTTTCAGCAGCAATAACTAAAAGAAACAGCAGGAAATGAAGTGGTGGTTGCCATTTCGTCTCCTGCTGTTTTTAAGTTATGAGCGTTGGATATGATTTATGATGATCCTACTCTCGAAAAAGCGATACTAACCAAGAAGTTGCATCCATTCCGTACCTATCACGAATCTCATCTATTTCTTTATGAGCCAGAATCTGTCCACCCTTCAACACAATCAGCTCATCGAGAAGTGGTTCCACTTCTTTAAGTTCATGCGTAGACATCAGAACCGTCTGCCTCTCCGTGTCCGTAAATCGAATTAGCCCTTTTGCAATATCCTCTCGCACCATCGGATCCAACCCAGAAAATGGTTCGTCCAGAAGATAGTATTCCGCTTCCCGTCCGAGTGTGACCGCAATTTTTACACGGCCTCGATTTCCTTTTGAGAGTGTGCGGATCTTAGCATCCATTGAAATATTCAGAAATTCCGCAATCTCCTCTGCCTTTTTCATTTGAAAGTCTTCAAATTGTGAATTATAAAACTCAAATAACTGGCTGATTGTGAAATAAGAATAAAACAAATCGGTGTCGGGCATATAAGCAATAGTCGCTGCAACTCTTCTTGTAATTACCTTGCCATCTAACGCTGCAACTCCAGAATCAGGCGTCAACAAACCTGAAATCAACTTCAGTAATGTCGTCTTCCCACTGCCGTTTTCACCGACTAGGCCAATAATCTTCCCTTTCGGCAATGAAAGTATCACACCATCCAGCGCTTGCTTATGTCCATAACGCTTTGAAACAGCTTGTAATTCAATCATCATTCCCACCCCGTTTCTGTAAGTAGTTGACCATTTCATTCGTCGTAAAACCGAGTGCTTCCAAATTTTGAATAAATGACTGCACAAGCTGCTCCTTCATCTCTTCACGAAGCTCCTGAATCCGCTCTGTATTCTCTGTCACGAAAGATCCCTGCCCCCTTCTGGTCTCCGTAATTTCCATTTGTTCTAGTTCCTTATAGACACGCTGCATCGTATTGGCATTGACGCCGACTGAAACGGCATAGTCACGAACTGATGGCAGTTTCGCCCCAGCGATGAGTGTGCCACGAATGATATCACCGATAATATGATCGATGAGCTGCTGGTAAATAGGTTTATCGGGGAGAAACTCCATGCTCATCGTTAAAACCTCACTTTCTTTTCATACAGCCAAGATCCTGCTAAAACTAATAGGAAGCTGAGGCCAAAGTAAAATACTAGACTGCCAATGGAAAACATAATCCCGTTTGGCACAAATCCTGTAAAAAAGTAACTGGTTTGTTCATTATAAAATGTCACATCCGTTAATTTCAGCGGCAGCAACGAGCGAAGCCAATTAAAGAATCCGGCAACCCGAAGCCACTCCCATAGAAATCCACAAATACTAAAGAGAAACACGGTGATCGGAACAGAAAAGAAACTCGTTCGAGATCGAATCATTTGATACAAGCTCCAGAAGAACAATCCAACTGCCATGAGGAAAATCAATTTCAATGAAATGGAGAGTAGAATACTAAGCAATGCCAATAATCCCTGCCAGGCAGATCCTATTGTCCATTCGCCCAAGAAATATAAGGCAACACTAAGTAACAATCCTCCGAAAAACAACGTACCCGTTGCAATGACCGTAGCGCTCACTAATTTGGCTCCAACTAGCTGAAACATTGACCTCGGAGAATGTAACCAAATCTCAGGACTTTTCATTTCCTTCGTCAAACTGATGAATAAGATTGCAACACCAGCAAACGTATAAAAAGCAAACCAAGTACCCGCCAATACATGTGTATTTTCATACAACTTACCAGGAATCCCTGCCCAGCTACTGATCAAGGAAGGTGCTACACAAATAACCAACACATTTAAAAGCACGATCCAACCTACAACCCACTTTAGAAGTATCCATTCTTTCTGTAACAACCCGCGCCATTCTGTACTCATTCTCATAACCTCACTTTCTTTTCAAATAGCCAAGCCGATGAGAGAAAGAGAAACGCCATGAATCCGACTACCATCAAAATTTCTCCTACATAAAACGTTGTATTGTTTTCAATGAAATAAAAATTTCCCACAGTGATTTCCACTGCATCTGAAGGAGTGTTTAATTTCCCTAGATGAGCGATTTGTTGATATAGTTTTGATTCTAGTACAGTCTGAAACAACCAAAGAGATGCAAATAGTGCAACTAACCAAAGGAAGAAAGCACCGCGACGAACGTACGAATTAATGGTACGATAGACAACCGCTAGGAATAAGCCGATTAGCATTAACATGATCGCACCAAAATACAATGAAGAAACGAAGCTATAGATCATCTTCGCAAACCCCACAACACCCACTTCTGCAAATGAATTATCAACAAATGACGCATATAGAGCCAGCGCAATGCCAGCCACCAGCATACTGATGAATCCGACTACTGCTGAAAATAACACTTTGCTTCCAAACAACTGCAAAATAGACTGAGGGGAATGCAACCACACATCCGGCCGTTTCCATTCGATCCACATACTGTTCAATAGTAAAGATACCGGCATGCATAATACGATCAAGATCCACATCATCAATGCCGTACCAAACATTCCTTCAGCTAGAAATGACAAAGCAAACGACACGAGGAGAATTAACAAAACAGCGATGACCAATGTGGCAAATAACCAGCTTTTCATCATCTGCCATTCTTTTTTCCACAGTCCCTTCCAAGTATTCATATTACAACCAACCCCTTTCGTTCTAGTGTATTAGTTACATAGTACACTATATGTATTGAAGTGGCAAGTAGATACAAAAAAATGCAAGGAAGGAACATTGACCTGTTCCTTCCTTGCATCCTCGCGCTACTTTAATATTTCATTTGACGTCGTTGCTGACGCAATTCTCTTCTAGCAGGGGCTGAGTCAAAAAGTCTTTTTTCTACTTCGGTTTCTGGATAAATCTTTGCAACAGGCACGGGTCGATTCGTATCATCCACCGCCACCATTGTACAAAAAGAC
Source organism: Sporosarcina obsidiansis (assembly GCF_009651005.1). Taxonomy (GTDB): domain Bacteria; phylum Bacillota; class Bacilli; order Bacillales_A; family Planococcaceae; genus Sporosarcina; species Sporosarcina obsidiansis. The sequence continues at coordinate 216,548 of NZ_WHVW01000003.1, read as the reverse complement.
TCCGTGGTCAGCTTCACTTCTCCCGTCACCAAGTTTTTAGAATGAACCGAAACGAACACTTCCATCGAGGTACGACCTACGGAAGTAACGATTGCTTCTAGTTCAATCATATCTCCTAATAATGCTGGTGAGACGAAATCAACTGAATCGATCGAAGCCGTGACAGCTGCTCTAGTACCCGCATGTTTCATTGCAGCAATAGCGGCGATTTCATCTATATAAGCAAGCACTTTTCCTCCGAAAATGGATTGAATGTGATTCGTATCGGGCGGTAAGACAAGTTTACTTTGAATCGTTCTGGAATGGCTCATTGATTTTTGTTCAGACATTGTGACAACTCCCTTATGGTTCCTCCTCTTTAGTATAGCGAAATTACCTCCAATGCGCCAAACACTTCCTGCACCGCGAATTTCTTTAAAGGAACCGAGCCAAAGTTGCCTTGATCCGAGCCAAAAACTTCTCTAACCGATCGAAAGGAGAGCAGAAGCGCGCCAAAGTCAGGACGCACCAACCCAATCAGCTATACACCCTGCGCACTCCACATAACTTCACCGCATACGTGGTTAAATTTAACTCTATCTCTTCCACCGATTTTCCCGTAGATGGCGCATGCAGCATCTTTCCATTACCTACATACATACCGACATGGCTAACCGAAGAATTTTCTTCCCCTCTAAAAAACAACAAATCACCAGGCTGCCATTCTGCACGATCTAGAGATACTTGTTTTCCTACCTTTGCCTGATCCGCTGCATCACGAGGCAGTCGAAACCCGTAAGCCTTCCAAAGATTATACATCAACCCTGAGCAATCAAACCCCCATGCGGACATTCCACCCCATAAATAAGGCAGCTTCAAAAACTGTCTTCCTACAGACAGCAATTTGCAAATGGACACTTCTCCCGCATCTTTCATCCTCTCCACATCTACAGAACGTATCCACTTCATCCCATGAGGAGTTCGAACTCTAATGCGCTTACCTAGCTGTCCCTCATAAGGAAGAACTGTATTAAAGGATACACGCAAAAATGACTCGCCTGTTTCCTCCATCACCCAAGCTTTATAGGCAGTCACTCTCACGAATTCTTCTGCACCAACTACACCGCACAATGATAATTGCACGAGCGGCACCCAACCTGGATAGCCGTATGAATTTTTTCGTGATGGCTGCCAACTAGCGATCACTTTCGCCCAGTCTCCCACCACTTCCTCCACGATTACGGGTTCACCATACAAAAGCTGCGTTTGAATTCGACCTTCTTCACTTAACGCCAAGCGCTCCTCAAACGAAAGTTGACCTAACCACTTTTCCAATTGCACTGGCTGATCTAAAGCGGGTACATCCACAAGTCGCGGTACATCCGGATCTGTCCAAACGGTAGCCACACTAACCGCACACACCCACTGCTCATTCACAGGCATGCTCCTTTACCCATTGCATCATCTGTGCTGAATCCAAGCCAAGCCCAGCGTCACTGCCGAACTCCATAACTGCACCATTATACTGAATGCCACCGTTCGCAAACCGATCTGCCAACAAAAGCGGTGCATCCAAATCAATCCGCGTAATATTTGACTGGCTCGCCGCAAAATGAGCAGCTGCTGTCACACCGACAGCCGTTTCCATCATACTGCCTACCATGCATTCGATCCCGTGCGCTTCTGCCATTGTATTGATTTTTAAGGCTTCGCGGATTCCCCCAGACTTCATCAATTTAATATTCAGCAAGTTCACCGCACGCAACTCTAGCAATTTCCTAGCATCCACCGTTGAAAATATTGATTCATCCGCCATGATTAATGTCTGCGTCTGTCGCGTCACTTCGCACATTCCTTCGATATCATCTGCTACGACTGGCTGTTCAATCAATTCAATATTCAGCCCATCGTCTTCAAGCTGTCGGATAATCCTGATCGCTTCTTTCGGTTGCCACCCTTGATTGGCATCGAGACGAAGGATGACATCAGGGCCAATTTCCTGGCGTATCGCTCGAATGCGCTCTCTTTCTTCCTGGAGAGTGCCCGTACCCACCTTCACTTTCAACGTAGTGAAACCCTTCGCCATACACTCTGCTGCTTCATTCGCCATATCTGTTGGAGTCGCCACGCTGACAGTTACATCGGTTGTCAGACTCTCTCGATAACCTCCCAACAATTGTACTAATGGCAATCCACAAAGCTGTCCTAGCAAATCGTGAATTGCCATATCGAGCGCAGCCTTAGCACTCGAATTTCCGACAATTACTCGCTGCATCCGTTCAAATAACTGCTCACGCCTCGTCAAATCTTGCCCAATCAACTCCGGCACTAACACTTGCTCGATAGCGTAGCGAATACTGCCGATTGAATCGCCAGTTATGACATGCGTCGGCACCGCTTCTCCCCAACCAATTAAGCCATTTTCAGCGGTCATTTTCACAATTACCGACTGCACAGTGTGTACCGTCCGCAATGCCGTAACAAACGGTCGGTGAAGGGGAGATTGCACCAAAAATGTTTCTACGGCACAAATCTTCATTCAGTCAACTCCTGGTAAGATAGTTAGCGTCTTTTCATTCGCATCCAAACGTCCTTTCACACCGAGTGGGATGGCGATATTCGGTTCACAATGACCCATTTTAAATCCTTTTACAACTGGCTTACCCAGATTAGCCAAATAGTGATCAAATACTTCATCTAAAGACAATGTCTTATCTGGATTAGATGGTTCTGCCTTTGCAAAATCGCCAATAATAATACCTACCGCTTCCCTAAGCTTGCCTGCCAATCGCAATTGATTTAATAACCGATCTACTTTATACGGCTCTTCTCCAATATCTTCAATGAACAGTAACTTTTGATTCGTCTCGATCTCACGTTCGCTTCCAAGACTGTTCGCTAGTTGCGTCAAGTTACCACCTACCATTTCTCCCTCCGCAACTCCACCATTCAAAGTTTCGAGGGGAGAAATTGCCTCCGAGTAGTGAACTTCCACAGGGGTAAATAGCTGGCCGAACATTTTTCCCGATAGTTCATGAAATTCATCCTTCGCTACACAAGAAGCGAGCATCGGCCCATGAAATGTCACGAGTCCGGTACCTTGACGAATGGCCGTATGTAAATACGTAATATCGCTGAATCCCCAAAATACTTTCGGATGCTGCCGGATCAATTCCATATCAAGCTGATCTGCATAGCGAGCTGAACCATACCCTCCACCGGCGCAGAAAATCCCTTTCACTTCTGGATCCCTGAACATATCATGCAAATCAGCAAGCCGTTCCTCATCAGAACCTGCCAAGTAACCATTTCTCTTATATACAGACTGACCCACTTTATATCGAAGTCCCAGCTGTTCTAAAAATGAAAACGAACGCTCCACATCTTCACGTGCAACCGGACTAGCCGGTGCAACAATTCCTATCAAATCACCATTAGCTAAACGTTTTGGACGAATCATCCTATTCATCACCCTTTCTACGTCCTACTCTATCATATTCAGGAAAAAACATAATTAATACCGCAGCTCCAGATGGAAACAGCGGTAATACTTCGGGATATTTCATTGTCCATGTGTGTGGCACTCATATTATTCTTCTAAGCGATTATAAATCACAACCGCTCATACGAACTCACTCCTCCGACACGCCCCACTTCCACACGTAACGGTTCTCCGATTTTGAATCCATCGAATAATTCACGACCCGCTTATTCACACCTATCAACTCATAGCGGTACAATGTCGGGACAAGCGGTACATCTTCCACCATCAATGCTTGCCATTCTTTATAAATTTCTTGCCGTTTCTCTGTGTCGAACGCCTCTTCAGACGTTCCCGCTACCAACAAAGCATCATTCATTTCATTCGTATATCGTGAATAATTAAACAGCGCAGTGCGTCCATATAAGCCAGATGGATCAGGATCTGAACCGGTCCCCCATGCCCCTTGAAAAATATCCACATTCGGATCATCTGATTTCACCATTTCATAAAACGCATTGAAATCGTGTAAGCGTCCATCCGTCAGCTCCACTTTTAAACCAACGTCCGCCCAGTTTTGAATATAATACTTCGCAATCGGTTCTGCGACATCGCCTCCTGCCATGGAAGCGAAGCGCAAAACAAATGACTTGCCGTTAGGGTCTTCCCGAAAGCCATCACCTGTTACGTCCACATAGCCCGCTTCATCTAATAAAGCCTTCGCTTTTTCAGGATCATATGGACGTCCAGGATTTTCAGCATCATGATATGTTTCAAACACAGGCACAATGAGAGTCGTAGCAGGAAAACGCAAACCGTGATATAAATAAGTGCCGACCGATTCGTTATCCATCGCATGCCACATTGCTTGGCGAACCAGTTTATTTGCCAGTTTCGCATTAGGGTCCATTCGATTTTCTTTCCTTTCTTCATCCCACTTGCCCATTTTAAAACCAATATAACTATAGGCGAGATCAATATCACCAAGCAATTCAATATTGTCTAGTTTTCGAACTGTTTCATATTGATCTGCTGGGATTTTCGCCAAATCGACGTCTCCTTTTTTCAGCGATTCCACAACAATTGCTTCATTCACCGTTTTCAATACAACGGATTTCAATTTCGGACGACCTCTCCAATAGTTTTCATTTCTCTCCAATAAAACCGATTCACCTGGAACAATCTTCACAATTACATAGGGACCGAAACCAATAGGCGAGACGCGAATTTTCTCAGATGACTCCAGTTCTTTCATCGTCAACTCACCTGTGGTCACATCTCCCACATGATGACGTGGAACCGGGACGGACCAAAAACCCGTCATGATGGAAGGTGACGCAGTCTTAAATGTCACACTGATGGTTCGTTCGTCCTCTACTTGAATTCCGGAAATCGTCTTCGTGCGTCCTGCATGATAATCTTCCATCCCCACTATATTTTCAATTGTGAACGTATAGCGCTCACCTGAATAATCGGGATGACCAAGCAATTCATAGGCATACAGCAAATCACTCGCCTGGACAGGTTCCCCGTCATGCCAATAAACGCCATCCTTAATACGTAGTGTAATGGTCCGTTTATCGTTAGACAGCTCATACGTTGCTGCCCCTTCATTCGTAATTTCAAAATTACTATCCGTGGAAAGAAGCGCCTCGTCAAACCAGCTCATAATTTCCGCATCGAATGAACCGCTGTAAAATGCACGGCTCAAAGTACCTTCAAACGGATCCGAGCTAACCAGGGCGACAATCATTTCTCCGTCTTCCATCGCCTCGCCTTGATTGGATACTTCCAATGGAAATGTCGGCGATTCCGTCACTTGAGACCGCGCCTCTGAACATCCAGCCGATACGATGCACATTAATAGAATGACCATCCATTTTCTAAGCAAACGGTTCTCCTCCTTTATGCAGCTCGCTGTCTAGCATCCGAAGCCCTCTTTACTGCTTGACCGATGTAATTAATGCACAGCATGATAACTAAAATAAGTAACGCAGCAGGCAGCCAAACCCACCACTTATTTTGGACAATATCAGGATTTTTCGCTAACGCAATTAATGTTCCCAAGGAAGGCGTTCCGGACGGCAACCCAAATCCAAGAAATGTCAATCCCGTTTCAAGTCCAATATTCCCCGCCAACGTCAGCGTCATATTCACAATTATCAACGAGCTCAAATTTGGCAGCATTTCAAACAGCATAATCTTCCATCCTGGTGTCCCAAGCGTCTTGGAAGCATGAATATAATCCAACTCCCGTTCCGCTAGCCCCCTCGATCGAATGAGACGCGCTTTGCCGAACCAGGCGAAGACACTCATGATGAGAATGAAACTAAACACGTTATAATTAGGTACCATCACCACAAACACAATAATGATCATTAATGACGGTAAAATCATTAGGAAATCGAGTATTCGACAAATGATTTGATCGACGATACCACCGTAATATCCAGCAATCAAGCCAATCGTCAACCCATATAAACTGGCAAGCAACGTAACGCAAACACCGATCGTGAACGAGTTCCGCGCACCGAGCAACAACTGACCAAAGACATCACGCCCCCCGTCATCCGTCCCTAGCCAGTGCGTAGCAGACGGTGCCAAATAAATACTGGATAGCTCGATTCTCGTCACGCGGTCTATTGAAAGGAAGAGAGGTGAAAGATAAGCGATACCTATTATGCAAATTAGCAAGAACGTTGAAATCAACGCCATCCGATCATGGCGGATTTCCCGCCACACCGTTGATAAGAAGGAGCGATTCCCCGCTTTTGCCTGTCGCATTGCTTCATCAGAAAGTCTCATCCTCATCACTCCTCCTCACCCGTTCATCCGAGACGAATCCGCGGGTCCACCATGCGCAAAATAATATCTGACAACATCGTTCCTACAATGACCGCTGCTCCTGAAATGAGAACAAGTGCGGTCACTACTGTAAAATCCCTAGTCATGATGGAATCGATAAAGAGCCGTCCGAGCCCCGGATAGCTAAAAATCGTTTCAATAAATACTGACCCTGCAATTAAGCCAGTAATTTCATATCCTAAAAATGCAGCAATCGGCAAAATCGAATGCCGTAACACGTGTCGCCTATACACCGCATGTTCCGGTACCCCTTTCGCACGAGCCGTCTTCACGAAATCTTTCATTTTCGTTTCAATAATTTCATTACGTAAATACTGCACAGTCGAATAGGTCAGTAGCAACGAACCTGACAACACAGGCAGCACTAAATGTTTCAACCTGTCCCACACGTACTCCGCAGTACCTTCTTCGATCCGAATATCAACACTGCCTCCACTCGGAAACCAATTCAACACAAAACCGAACACATACAGCATCAGTAAGGCGAAGACAAACACTGGCGTCGCAAATGAAACATAGTTATACGTCACAATGAATTGATCCGCCCAACTCCCTGTCCATCTACCTGCAATCATACCAAGCGGAATTGCAATTACATACGTGACAACCAGTGTGGCCACTGACAACCAGATTGTATTTCCAATTCGACCTGCCAACAGCTGCGTAACCGGCTGCTTGTGAACAAACGACTGTCCAAAATCACCTTGAATCGCATCACCGATCCATCGTCCATATTGCACGATCCACGGATCATTCAAACCGTGCTGCTCCCGAATCTTCTCCATTTGTTCAGCAGACACATTAGGTTTCCCCATAAATGCTCCAGTGACCGCATCACCTGGCATCTGCTTAGCCAAAAAGAAAATAAGAATACTTAATAATAGAAGTTGAGGTATCATCAGTAAGATCCTTCTTACAATAAACATCAGCAAATTTCTTACCTCCTCACTTCAACGCTGCCCAGTGTGTATCTGTGATCTTCCGCATCTCGACTACGCGACCTGACGAATCAAAAAATTGCTCATTGGCCAATTCATATTCTTCATTTATTCGAAAACGTTGCTTCATTTTTTCTAGTCTTTTTTCAGGATTCATTTCAGGCATCGCGGCTAATAATCGCTTTGTATACAAATGACTCGGCCGCTCGTAAATGTCTTGAATCGTACCTTCCTCCACGAGCCGTCCTTTGTACATGATGCCGATCCGGTCACACATGTGGCGGACAATTCCTAAGTCATGCGAGATAAAGAGCATCGTCAAGTCAAACTCTTCTTGGATTTCCTTCATGAAATTTAATACTTGCGCCTGTACCGATACATCGAGAGCAGACACCGGCTCATCCGCAATGAGTAACTGAGGGCGTAAAGCGAGTGCACGAGCAATTCCTATCCGCTGTCGCTGCCCCCCTGAAAATTGATGTGGATATTGATAAATCGATTCAGCATTCAAGCCCACTCGCTCCACCAATTCTTGTACTTTCTTTAATTCCTCTGCTCTTGTAAGCCGTTCGAAATTACGCAACGGCTCCGCAATAATATTCCAGACATTTTTTCGTGGATTTAACGAAGAATAAGGATCTTGAAAGATCATTTGGATCTCTTTCATTCGCAATTTACGAGAAGACCGATGCATTTTGGACAAATCGTCGCCTTGGAATAAAATTTGTCCTTTCGCTAACTGGTTCAACCCCATAATCGCTCGGGCTGTCGTCGATTTTCCACAACCTGATTCCCCAACAAGTCCATACATTTCCCCTTGATGAAGCTGCAAGCTCAACTGATCGACAACAGGTGGAGTAGGCATCGTTCGTCTCAAACATCCCGCTGTCTTAGTAAATTGAACGGTTACATCACGTAGCTGTAATAGAGGCATTTATTTCGTCTCCTATTCTTTCCGTGGGCAAGTAGAAGTGCTGATGGCAGACACAGCGGACGAAATGTTGTGGCGCAATTTCATGCAAGACTGGATTGACTTCATGTAATTCATTTGAAATCCACGGAATACGAGGTGCAAAACGGCAGCCACTTCGTTTCAGATGTTCAATGGCTGGAACCATGCCCTCAATGACATGCAGTCTCCCCTTTTGACCGAATGAAGATGGCAGTGAATGAAGAAGTGAACGTGTGTAGGGATGAAGTGGATTATGGAATAACGTATGAATCGGCGCTAACTCCACAATTTCCCCTGCGTACATAACCGCCACACGATCCGCCATTTCCGCTACTACACCTAAGTCATGTGTGATCAATAAAATCCCTGCTTGCGATTGACGTTGCAACTCTTTCATTAATTCCATAATCTGTGCTTGGATTGTTACATCTAGTGCAGTCGTTGGCTCATCTGCAATTAATAGTTCGGGATCACAAGCCAATGCCATCGCAATCAATACCCGCTGTCTCATCCCACCGGACAATTCATGGGGATATTGTTGATAGACTTGTTCATTATTGTGAATACCCACTCTTTCGAGCAACTGAAGTGCCCGCTGTTTCTTCTCTTTTGTGGATAAAGTCAAATGATATTTCATCGGTTCTTCAATTTGTCGCCCAATGATCATCAATGGATGCAATGCCGTCATCGGATCTTGGAAAATCATTGCGAGCCGTTTTCCGCGAATTTGATTGAGTTCGGCTGTAGATAGTTGTAGCAGATTCTGTCCTTGGAACTCAATTGTTCCTTCTATTTTTGTTCGTTCAGGTGGATGCAAGCCCAGGATCGACAAAGCAAGCGCACTCTTTCCACAGCCCGATTCGCCTACGATGGCCAGTACTTCATTTTTGTGGATAGTTAGCGATATACCATCTACTGCTGGATGAAATTCATCGTGAATTCGAAAAGATGTCCGGAGATTGTGGATAGTTAGCAAGTTATCCTCCACACCATCAACTCCTTTGCGGATAGTGTGAATAAATAGTGGGAAATTATGCGTGGTTTTTTAAAAAGTTATCCACGTTTTAGTTTCTGTGGACGGTTTGGGAGATTGTTTCGCGCGGTGCAGTTGAGGTTTGGCTCGGTTGCAGGTTTTTACGCTCGGTTCTCAAGACGTTTGGCGCTGTCCAGTTCCTGATTTGCGCGGTGCACCAAGACTTTCGCTCGCACCACCGACATCGTATTGCCAATAAAAAAACCGAACAACTGAACTTCCCCAGTCATTCGGTCTACTATTATATTGACGTAACTTGATTCTTTGATGCATCAATCAACGTGCGAACCGATGCGAAATCTCCTTTATGAAGCGCAGTCACGATTGCACTTCCGACAATGACCCCATCCGCCAATGCGCCTAATGATTGCACATGTTCAGGAGTAGAAATCCCAAATCCCGCTAACACTGGAACGGAGCTTGCTGCCTTCAACCGTTGTAAATGACCTTCCAATCCTTCCGTAAATGAATCACGAACGCCTGTAATTCCATTTACTGTAACAGCGTAGATAAATCCTTCAGCTGCTTGTGCAATCGCTTGAATGCGTTCTGCAGGACTCGTCAAAGAAACGAGTTGAATTAATGCAACCTCACTATTTTTTAGGGCATCTTTCAGCAAGTCACTTTCCTCTAGTGGCAGATCTGGCACGATTAAACCATATACTCCGCTTTTTTCACAGTCTGCTGCGATCGCTTGCAAACCGTAGCTCAGCACAGGATTCAAATACGTCATGATAACAAGAGGAACCGTTACTTCTTCCTTAAACGAAGCAAGTTCATTAATCACTTTGCGTAGCGTTATGCCCTCTGCTAACGCACGCTCACCCGCTTGCTGAATTACTTCACCGTCTGCTACAGGATCAGAAAAGGGAATGCCGACTTCAATCGCAGTCGTGCCTGCCTCTTGCAAGAATAAAATATTTTCTTTCAACGTTTGCAAACCACCATCGCCTGCCATGATATACGGAACAAACGCCTTATCACCGCGTTCATTACATTGCTCAATGGCTTGTCTCACTTGTAGTTTTGTCATTACGCTTGGCCTCCTAACGCATCCCGTACAGTTTGGACATCTTTATCTCCGCGCCCCGACAAACAAATGACTAGAATTTCTTCTTCTTTCATTTCTTTAGCTAGCTGCACAGCATAATAGACAGCGTGCGCACTTTCAAGAGCAGGAATAATACCCTCCACACGTGATAATAACTGCAAACCTTCCAATGCTTGTTGGTCCGTCACGGAATCGTATTGAACTCGCTTAATATCATGTAAATGACAATGCTCAGGTCCTACTGCTGGATAGTCCAGTCCAGCCGAAATTGAATGGGCTTCCTGAATGAAACCATCTTCGTCTTGTAGTACATACATATAGGCACCGTGTAATACACCTTCTTGATTTCCCGCAATCGCTGCCGCATGTTTCCCTGTCGAAATGCCACTACCCGCTGCTTCGACACCGTACAATTTGACGTCTTCATCGTCGACAAATGGATGGAACATGCCAATCGCGTTACTGCCGCCACCGATACATGCAACTACTGCATCCGGAAGACGCCCTTCCTTCTCCACAATTTGCTGTTTTGTTTCATTGCCGATTACACATTGAAAATCACGAACAATTTGTGGAAATGGATGCGGTCCAAGTGCTGATCCGAGTATATAATGTGTATCCTCTACATTCGATACCCAATAACGTAGTGCTTCGTTCACGGCATCCTTTAACGTTCCCGCTCCTTTATCAACGGAGACAACTTTCGTTCCAAGCAACTCCATACGGAATACGTTTAATTCCTGACGGCGAACATCCTCTTTACCCATGAAAACGACACACTCTAAACCAAGTAGCGCACAAGCTGTGGCCGTTGCTACCCCGTGCTGACCAGCACCTGTTTCTGCAACAATTTTCTTTTTCCCCATACGAATCGCAAGCAACGCCTGTCCCAATGAATTATTGATTTTATGTGCGCCTGTATGATTCAAATCTTCACGCTTTAAATAAATCTTCGCACCGCCTGCATGCTTCGTCAGACGCTCTGCCAAAAATAGCGGATTCTCCCGGCCAACAAAGTCTTTTAAATAGTAATTCAGTTCCTCGGTAAACGCAGGATCTTGTTGCGCTTCCTCATAAGCTACTTCCAATTCCTGTAATGCCGTCATTAAGGTCTCAGGAACAAATTGCCCCCCGAATTTCCCGTAACGTCCTTTAGTTTCTGTAGTTTGCATCTTGTTCACTCCTACCTTTCGCTATGTGAATAAACGTCCGAATACGTTCCTCATCTTTTTGTTTATTAATTTCCACTCCACTCGATACATCGACCATATGCGGATTCACTTGCTCAATGGCTTCCTGCACGTTCTCTGCATGCAAACCACCCGCCAATATAGTCTGTTCTCGTGAGACGCCTGTATCTTCCAACAACGACCAATCAAATGTCCGACCGCTGCCGCCTTTATATTCCACGCCGGGTGTATCAAATAAAAAGTAATCCACCTCATACAAAGCTGCTCGTTTCGCGTCCTCTTCATTTCGAATAGCCAATGCTTTAATGGACGGCAAACCTACTTCTCGAATAAATTCTGGAGATTCATCCCCATGATATTGAATGAAATCTAAGGGCACTTCTTTGAACGTCCGTTGCAATTGCTCTTTTGAAGCATCCACAAACACACCGATTTTCAAAACAGAACTCGGAATTAACGTCGCAAGTTCTGCCGCCTGCTCAATCGTTACCTCGCGACGACTTGGTGCGAAGACGAACCCAATTGCGTCCGCCCCCGAGTCTACCGCTACCTGCACATGTTTTGGCTGCATCAAGCCGCAAATTTTCACTAACGTCATGAACGGACTCCTTGCTTTTCCACTTGTAACGCCTGCAGTGCATCTTTCACCGAATCACTACGCATCAACGACTCCCCAACCAACACGGCACTCGCTCCTGCTTTCGCTGCACGCTCTGCATCTTGGGGTCCCCAGATTCCACTTTCACTGATGAAAACACGCTCTTCATCGAACGGAAATTGCTCCGCGATCAGCTCGGTCTGCGCTAAATCCACTTCAAATGTATGCAAATCGCGATTATTGACACCAATGATTTTCGCATCGATTGCCAATGCACGATGTAATTCCTGCACGTTATGCACTTCTACCAGCACATCCAGTCCACGTTCATTCGCGTACGTGTATAGACTTCCAAGCGTTTCATCATCTAACGCCGCCACAATTAATAAAATAACAGATGCACCCGCACTCTTCGCTTGATCAATCTGAATCGGATGGATCATAAAATCCTTACATAACAGCGCGATAGGAACTGCTTCTGCCACAGCTGCCAAGTCTTCAAATGAACCTTTAAAAAACTCGCGGTCTGTCAGTACAGAAATACATGCAGCTCCTGCTTCATAATAAGCGGTCGCTTGTTTCACAGGATTTGCTCCCTCTGCGATTAATCCTTTTGAAGGGGATGCCCGTTTCATTTCGGATATAACTTGAAGTTGTTCCGCTTTTCGCAGTGTCTCGTACAACGACGGACGCTTGATTTCTCTTTCGGGAAATGTTGCATTGCTCGCAAGTAGCTGTTCTACTTCTATTTTCTTCTGTGCAATAATTTTATCTAAAATCGTCATCAGACAACCGCCTTCTGCCGAATTGTTTCGCTAAATGCGACAACGGCCTCTAATTTTTCTAGTGCTTTTCCGGATAAAATGCTGTCGATCGCGCGTTTAACCCCTTCTTGTATCGTTGTCACTTGACCATTCGCAAATAAACCGATGCCTGCATTTAAAACAACCGTGTCAAACTTAGGACCCCGTTCTCCATTTAAAATCGCTCGAGTAGTCGCTGCGTTTTCTACGGCATTTCCACCTTTAATTGCAGACAGTGGGGCATATTCCAATCCCACATCATCTGCTGTCAATGAAAATGGAATCAAATCCCCATGATCCAATAGGACAAATTCGTTCTGTCCCGCAAGAGAAGCTTCATCCATGCCACCTGCACCACTTACAACAATCGCGCGCTCCCGACCAAGCATACGCAGGACAGAAGCATATTCCATAATGAAATCTGGACGATTGATGCCCGTGAATTGTGTCTCTAGTGATACCGGATTCGTCAAGGGACCGACTAAGTTAAAGATCGTCGGCTTGCCGATTTTATTTCGGATCGCACCCATCCGCTTCATTTTCGGATGAATGGCGGGCGCAAATAAGAACGCAATGCCTTCCTGCTCCAATAACTGTTGCATGTCACTTACTTGATACTCCGAATGAATACCAAGTGCATCGAGTACATCCTGGCTGCCTGCCGCGCTAGATATTTTTCGATTTCCGTGCTTCGCAACTTGTACGCCTGCACCTGCTAGCACGAAGGCAGCGGTCGTGCTGATGTTAAATGTATTCACTCCGTCTCCGCCTGTTCCGCAGTTGTCTAAATATCGCGCGGCAGTTGGAGCAAAATCGATAGCGTATGACTTCATGACAGCTGCTAGTGCGGCAACTTCATGAGAGGTTTCGCCTTTTTTAGATAGGGCAATTAAAAACTGAATAATCAGTTCCTCATCTGTTTGTTCTGTAAAGAGCAGTTCGGCTGCCTCTTTCATTTCTTCGTACATTAAATGACGGTTCTTCTCTACTATGCTCAAAAATTTCTCCATGCTCATCTCTCCTCGTCTCTTCTTACTTCTCCAATTTCATTTGTAGATTATTTCACTAGTTCAATTGCTTCGAGCAATGAACGAGCTTTGTTGGAAGTCTCTTTGTATTCCAAAGCCGGAACGGAGGCTTCTACAATTCCTGCTCCGGCTTGGACGTAGGCTTTGCCCTGTTTGACTAACATGGTGCGGATTGTTAAGGCGAAGTCGATGTTACCGTTTAGTCCGATATAGCCGATTGCGCCTCCATATATACCGCGGTGTTGGTCTTCTAGTTCATCAATGATGGCCATTGCGGCTGGTTTTGGAGAACCTGTCACCGTTCCTGCAGGCATGGTCGCTTTTAACGCGTCTAATGCGTGTAAACCAGGCGCTAGTTCGCCTTCCACTTCGGATACAAGGTGCATGACATGTTCATAGCGCACAGTTTCCAAGTAATTCGATACCTCAATCGTTTCAGGACGGCATACTTGTTCCAGTTCTTTCTTACTCACTTCCACTAACATATCGTGTTCCGACAGTTCTTTCGGGTCGTTTCGTAATTCATTTTCCAACGCCAAGTCTTCTGCTTCATCATGGCCACGTCTGCGAGTACCAGCAATCGGATTGGTCAGTACCTTACCTTCCGAGACGCGCACTAAACTCTCAGGAGATGTACCAATCACCGTATGATCATCAAACTCCATATAGTACATATACGGGGATGGATTACGTCTGCGTAGTTTGCGGTACAATGCGAATGGGTCCCCTGTTATGTCCGCTTCTAGACGGCGAGACAACACGACTTGTTCTGCCTGCCCTTCTTTGATGGCATCGATAACGAGTTGAACACGTCGTTCAAATTCCTCTTTAGATACAGCACATCGATAATCAGAGATCGATACTTCTTCCTCCTGATCAATTGTCCCGTTGACAATCATGTCTTCGATTGCGTCTAGATCTGGTGCTTCGTATACTGGGTTAATCTCTGTATGCAGCAAGGTCACTTCATGTAATTGATGGTCATAAATGACGACAGTATCATAAATGTTGAAATAGACATCCGGTATATGTAGATCATCCGCTGTCCGTTTTTCACCATTGCGAGCAGCTCCATATCCAACATACCCAACTGCGCCACCCGTGAACGGAAATCCTGCATCTTCGGTAATCCGTGGCATCAAGCGTTTTAATAGTGTATATAGATCGCCTTTATGCGTATATGTCTTGTTTGTTGCATAAACGATTTCCTCCACTATTCCATCACGGCCACGGTACGCCTTTTGCGGATTCAAACCAATGAATGAATAACGTCCCGAACCACCCGCCTGCGAAGAACTTTCCAGCAAGAATTTATGATTCCCTTTCAGTCTTCTGAAAATTAATATAGGCGTTAAGGAATCCCCTTCAATCTTTCGTGTCGTCACTCGTAAGTTCTTCTTTTCTGTCGTCATATCCATTCTCCTCTTTTTTGCGAATATCACCTATCTAGGCGGGTTTTTTGCTGAATAAATATAAAAATCCTCTGCAAACAGACAGATTAAGTCTGTTGCAGAGGACGATTGGTAACCGCGTTGCCACCTCAAATTGAAGCGCCAAAGCACTCCCACTTTACGTGTTTTCACACTGCCCATAACGCGGGCGTACGTCTGTTTTATTAAATACACCTTGGCGTAATTGATAAAACAGCTGTCATAAGTCCATTCACGACTGCCGTGTATCAGTTCCCACCAACCACTGACTCTCTTGAAAACACGTACAATCGCTACTACTCTTATTCATATCTTTTCACTATTCTCTTCTCAACTAACTCATCTCGTCTAACGTGGACGACTCCGCTGTCGAAATCTTCTGTCCATCTGGTAAGTATATTTATCTTAATATGCAGAATGTTTAATGTCAACAATTTCTTGGAAATGTTATAATCATCTTATCGTGACAAGCGCGGAAGGAGATTACATATGCGTATCAATAAATTTTTAAGTGAAGCCGGTATTGTATCCAGGCGCGGCGCCGATCAATGGATCACAAACGGTCGTGTCAAAATTAATGGAGAGTTGGCAGAACTCGGTAGTAAGGTAGAAGCCGGTGATCAGGTAGAAGTAGACGGCAAACTAGTTCAGAAAGAAGATCAGTTAGTGTATATTGCTCTCAACAAGCCTGTTGGGATCACGAGCACGACGGAACGCCATATCGAAGGAAATGTAGTGGATTTCATTAACCACCCATTACGTATTTTCCATATCGGTCGATTAGATAAGGATTCCGATGGATTGCTTTTATTAACAAATGACGGAGATATTGTGAATGAAATTTTAAGGGAAGAACATGGTCATGAAAAAGAATATATCGTGACAGTTGACAGTCCTCTAACCTCTTCATTTATCTCACAGATGGAAAGTGGTGTGAAAATCCTTGATACCGTAACAAAACCTTGCACCGTGACAAAACTAGGTCCTAAAACTTTTTCCATCGTCTTAACCCAAGGACTCAATCGACAGATTCGGCGGATGTGCGCAGCCCTTGGCTATCATGTACGTCGTTTGCAGCGAGTACGCATTCTTAATATCGAGTTGGGTAACTTACCAATTGGAGAATGGCGAGACCTAACAGAATCAGAACGCAAGGAATTATTTCATACATTAGGCTACAAACCAAAAAGATAACTTAGGCGGAAGCGGCAACCAACGCTTCCGCCTTTTCTCAAATCAACAAGGGAATTATCATTTATCCTTCATCTTCTACAAAATCCTTTATCATCCTCCAAAACTAGTTCAATACTCTCTTTTAATATGTTATAATTATGAAAATCAGATGCTTTATACAACTTATTACTTAATATACCGATATAACTTTAGAATACATGAATAATTTTTACGAACCACAATTTCGTTCTTATTCTATTCGAGAGACGTCTTAAGAGAGGGGGTTAATATCATGCCCTTACACACACCTACATTCAATCCTTCTTTGTCTACATTATTCGAAGAAACGTTCTGCGTCTCATTGATTGATCCGAATGGTTACCTGACGTATGTGAATCAGAATTTTTGCAGGCTAACAGGCTACAGCGAAGAAGAATTGATTGGTAACACATGGAACATGTTGAACAATAGACTGTCTATTAAACAAACGATTTGTCTCTTTGAAAAACATTTTGCAACCGAAAAAGTATATCAAGAGACGGTGCGGATTTATTCAAAAGACGGTAAGAAATCATGGATGGATGTAACAGTTGTACCTATTTACGGTGTCAACGGGGAATTGACAAACTACTTATCACTCGATATCGATGTAACCGATTCTGAACTAGTTTCTCGTGAGTTCGCAAAGACTCGCACTGATCTTGAAAACTTTAAACAAGCCTTAGATGAAGCAGCTGTCGTAGCAATTACAAATCCACAAGGCATAATTACATATGTAAATGATCATTTCTGCAAACTATCTAAATACTCACGTGAAGAATTGATTGGAAAAACACATCGTGTCGTCAATTCTGGAGTTCATCCTAAAAGCTTTTTTAAAGAAATGTGGCAGACGATACAGCAAGGTAAAGTTTGGCGAGGTGATATCCAAAACCGTTCCAAGGATGGACAGGATTACTGGGTCAACACCACTATTATTCCCTTCGTAGACAAGAAAGGAATACCGTTCCAGTATATATCCATTCGACAGGATATTACAGCACGAAAAGAGACAGAAAAGTCATTGGAAATTGCTCTAAAAAATGATTTCTCCACTACTGTGAAAAATCTTGAGAATGCTATTTTCAAATACTCTTTTGATAAAAATAAACAAATTAACATTACACTGTTAGAAGGTAAAATCACTGAAAAAATTGGAGTCAACCTAAATACTCTTAATCAAATGGTTTACGATAAAAACATAAATATTTCAAATGTCAGACGTCGTTTATTAGAAGGTCTATTAGGTCGCAGCTCTCAATTCGAAATAGAGTATCAGTCTTATACATTCCTTGTCTATTTATCTCCTATTTTTGATAAAGACCAGGTAGTGGAAGTTGTAGGTACTGCCATTGACATTACAGAGCGTAAAGAAGCAGAGCGACTGGTTGAGCATATGGCATTTCACGATCATTTAACGGGTCTGCCAAATCGACGTTTATTGAAGCAATCTGTAGAGCAAGCAATTGAAGTTCGGAAGAAAAGCCAAGAATCATTTGCTCTCTTGTATATTGATTTAGATCGCTTCAAGAACATTAATGATTCAATGGGCCATTATGTCGGAGACCAACTACTAAAATCAGTTGGTGAGCGGTTAAAGCTGCTCGTTCGCCACAATGATATGGTAGCCAGATTAAGTGGAGATGAATTTATCGTGTTGTGCGCACCTACTACCAAAACAGGTATACGATTGGTAGCACAGCGCATAGTCGAAGAAGTATCCAAGTCATTTCAAATTAATCATTTGGAGATATTTATCGCACCGAGCATTGGGATTAGTATGTATCCAGATGACGGTGAAGATTATGATACCCTCATGCGCAATGCGGATTCTGCCATGTATCTAGCGAAAGAATCCGGCAAAAGCACGTTTCAATTTTTTACGAAAGAGCTCTATAATGATTTAGTGGAACGAACCTTAATTGAAATGGAACTAAGACAAGCACTACCGAAGAATGAATTATCCCTTCATTATCAGCCACAGCTCGATTTTATGACAGGACAAATAAATGGAGTGGAAGCCCTCTTGCGATGGAATCACTCTTCGAGGGGAATGATATCACCCGGTCAGTTCATTCCAATAGCGGAAGAGACAGGCTTAATTCTCCCCATTGGTTTATGGGTATTGAAAACTGCTTGCAGACAAGCAAGAGAATGGCAAGATCTTGGGTATCCACCTATTCGCATGAGTGTCAATGTTTCATTGCGCCAGTTTAAGAGTCCAACCTTTATATCCGATGTGAAAGACACATTGCTCATCACTGGACTGCAACCGAACTACCTGAATATCGAAATCACAGAGAGTATGACTTCAGATGTGAATTACTGTCAAAAGATTTTACAAGAGTTGCGAGAGATAGGGATCAAAACAAGCATTGATGACTTTGGAACTGGTTATTCGTCCTTGAGTTATTTGAGCAAGTTCCCGATCACACACTTGAAAATTGATCAGTCATTTGTCAGGGAGCTGACAAATAATAATTCCGTCATCGTCAAAGCAATCATCGATTTGGCTAAGAATTTACACCTTCGAGTCATTGCCGAAGGAGTCGAAACTGTAGAGCAGGCAGAGTTCCTCAAAATGCTCCAATGCGATGAAGCACAAGGTTTTCTTTATTCCAAGCCCCTACCGTGTGAGGAGATTGGGAAGCTATTGGAAAGCAACTTATAACGAGAATTTCGGAAAGATCAGCAGGATGAGCATCTGTTGGTCTTTTTTTGTTCGCCATCAAGATATCCCCTCTCTCGACGTTTCTTCAGCAAGAAACCATACTATTTCATTTGCTAATATGCTATAGTTGTCTCTATATTTAAACTCTTCTAACTTAATAATTGTTTCAAAGGGATGAGTTTTTCACAGGGGGAGATGTTGAGTGGGAACAAATCAGATGCGGTATTCTGTCACCGCGTTAGCAGGGTTTCAATGGCTTTTTTTCATGTTTGCCAATACGGTCGTCATTCCGATATCGGTAGGCGCAGCATTTGAATTGGAGCAAATTGAAATTGTCTCTGCTATACAACGTTCATTTATTTTCACTGGAATTGCCTGTCTACTGCAAGGTACGTTAGGGCATCGATTAGCACTTATGGAAGGACAATCCGGGCTCTGGTGGGGTGTCGTATTGAGCTTAGCGGGCACCGCAAGTGCGATGGGGGTCAGCTTGACGACTGTTGGGGGAAGCATTGCAGTCGGTGCGATGATTTCAGGAGTACTAGTTGCCATTCTTGGAGTACTAGGTATGGGGGAAATACTCAAGAAGTGGTTTACGCCAGCGGTAATGTTCGTTTTTCTATTATTGTTAGCCAATCAACTGATCACAATCTTCTTAAAGGGGATGATTGGTCTCAATGACGGAGATTACATAAATTTGACAACGACACTATTTTCATTCGTTTTGGCCGCACTGACAATTCTAGTGCATGTTAAAGGAAAAGGTATTATAAGTAGTTTGAATCTACTGATCGGCATGACAGTCGGCTGGGTCAGCGCTGCTTTACTATTTCCTCAAGAAGCTACAGAAACGATTAAAACCACCCCTTTTATTCAATGGTTTCCTTGGGGTGAACCGACAATTGAAATGGGGATCGTCATCACAGTGATCATCACGGGGCTATTAAACACGACAAATACAGTGGCTACGTTAAAGGGTGCAGAAGATATTTTCGAGAAAGAGACGACAAAAATGCAATACAAAACGTCTTTTCTCATTACCGGCGGATTGAATGTATTTGCGGGCGCTCTTGGACTTGTCCCGTACGCTCCTTACGCCTCGTCCATCGGATTTTTACAGTCTAGTGGCATTAAAGAACGGCTTCCTTTCTTTATCGGCTCGATCCTCTTTATTGTTCTCGGCTTGGTACCGCCATTAAGTGCATTCTTCTCTACCATTCCTCAAAGTGTGGGGAATACGGTTCTTTTCGTAGCCTACTTACAATTGTTCCGTTCTGCTTTGCGTAATGTAGAAGGATTGACATTTGAGCCCAAGACGATTTATCGCGTGGCGCTGCCAGCCTTACTCGGTCTATCGATTATGACGTTGCCTGCAACTGTGTTTGCATCACTACCAGAATTGCTTCAACCCCTTCTTTCCAGTGGGTTGCTCGTCGGAATTTTAGCAGCACTTTTAATGGAACTCATATTTTGGTTTGGCCAACGCTTCAGCACACGCAGAATTTCATAAGGTTTCATTCTATAACGACCAAGCCCTGATCCATTCGATCAGGGCTTCAGCTTGTAGACAAACACAAAAAAAACTAAAAAACCGGCTCACAATCTTTAATTTTCAATAGGATTAGCACACTAACGTTGTTCTATAATAAGAACTTAACACTTGCTTCTTTTTTATAAGCTGAAGAGGAATGAACTACTTAAAAAATCAATGAATTACGCTAGTTGATCGTAGTGGAGGGTGGCGACTCCGGGAGGATCAGCGTGTGTCTTGAGACCCTGGACTGAGCAAAGCGAGGGAAGCGGCTCAAGCCACGCCCTCCGGAACGCGTCCACCTGGAACGTAGATCAACGGTACCCTGCCCAATTCCTTTCTTTTGTCTATAGTCTGAAG
The DNA here is from genome assembly GCF_009651005.1 of Sporosarcina obsidiansis. Taxonomy (GTDB): domain Bacteria; phylum Bacillota; class Bacilli; order Bacillales_A; family Planococcaceae; genus Sporosarcina; species Sporosarcina obsidiansis. Next base: position 195,426 of record NZ_WHVW01000003.1, on the reverse strand, counting down.
CCCTGATCCATTCGATCAGGGCTTTTTATACGTATACACAAGAAATCGTTCTTGCTCGTCATATACATATAGATGGGGGATAGGGATTTCTACAATCTTTTCGAATAAAGAATGGTCTTGCAGAAACTGTTCATAATCTGCGGTTGGGTAATATAAAATAATTTCCACAGGGCGTGCGGCTAATTCTATAGAACGGATGATATTGTGAATGACCGATCGGAAAATATCTAAAGAAAATGGGTTGAAGAAATAAAACGTGGTCGCGTCTGAAGGGATTTCATAGCGCTCTGCTAAACAGCATTTAAATGACAATGTCCCTCGTTTTTTAGGAAAAGCTTGCCGATAATCCATCAAGTTATTCATAGCATCTTGATGCAATACGTAGTTCATTTCAATGCCTGTCACATCCAATGAATAAAGATAATGCACATAAAATGGAACACGTCCCTTGCCACATCCGAAGTCAATCCAGCCTCCGCTTGTCTGAATCTTATGTCGAGAGAACAGAAAATCTAGTGCTTCATATGGTGTCGCTTCATAACGGTTATAATGTGAGGATTGATGGTTCCACTCACGTATGCCTATAGTCTGAACATGCAAACGTTTATCTATTTCCCTCTCTTCCATCCGTCTAACTCCCTTACTGTTTTCTCTTTCGTCTTTGATCAATCAAGAAACCCTCAGCATGTACTACTCATGCTGAGGTTCATTGGATGCCACGATTGTTTTATTCCGACCCGTACGTTTTGCTTCATATAGACTTTGATCTGCCAATTCGATTAATCGAGCAGGATGGTCTGCATGCAACGGATAGGCAGCCACACCTATAGAGATGGTGACAATCTCCCCGCATGGACTGACAGTACTCTCTAACGTTTCACGAAGCCGTTCTGCCATCAGATAAGCCGTCACTTTATCGGATTTTGGGAATAAAACGACAAATTCTTCTCCACCATATCGGCAGCAGATATCTCCTTTTCTAACGACTTGTTGCATACAATTCGCCAAATAAATCAAGACTTCATCGCCTATCCCGTGCCCATATCTATCATTCACTCGTTTAAATTTATCGATATCGAGAATAAACATGGCAAACGGAGTCTGGCTCGCTACCCACTTCTTCATTAAGTCATCCATCGTCCGGCGATTTGTTAGTTTCGTCAATGGATCTGTCGTCGATTCGTGAATGAAAAAATTCATCTCATTCTTGAAGTAATCCAAGCTATGAAGTAAGGCACCTTTCAGCTGCCTTGCCTCGTAATACCAATCTGAAACCAACTCCATCTTTTCTTTATTATCGGATTCAGTACTCATTTCGGTGTAATACGCCAATTTTTGCAACGGAAGCGCAATTTTCTTCGCCAAATACCACACTAAGAATAAAGCTAACAGCAGCAAAGGCAGTGACTTCCACATCATCTCAAAGACCATGCTTTTCGCAGATGCGACAGAAACATTTACGGGTCGCTGAGATACAATTCCCCAATCAGCAATGGGAACATAAGAATAGCCAGCGAGCATAGGAACCCCTTTCGTATTGACGAGCTCTTGCGCACCACTTTCTCCTGTAATCACCTTTTGAACTACTTCATTTTCAGAAACGTCATCTTTCAGCCGATCCTCAAGTTGATGATAGATTAATGTCCCTTTTCTATCCACAACATAGACGTACGATCCATTTTCATAGAAATGATTCCCTAAAATTTTCTCTAAAATGTTTGGCTTATTAAGGTAGATAGCTCCGCCCAAAAACCCTCGATACACATTATCTTCTGTTAGTAATGGAACACTGATGAAAATTATCAATTCTCCAGTAATTCCTACATACGGGTTAGAAATTAAAGGCTTTTTATCTTTTATCGTTTGCCTAGCCCCTACAGACGTCAACTTTTCCCCTATTAAATCAAGACTTGGAGGTGATACCCCCATTACCACACCATCAGCGGAAGCGATAGCGACAGAGTTAAAAGTACTCGTCTGCGTTCTAATCCGTTCCGCTATACTATTCAGCTTCGGCTGAGAATCTGGATCGTCTAGCAACGGGATAACTTCTTTTGCATTCACTTCAAGTGTTTGAAGGATATCGCGCAAATATGTATCAGTTGTGGAAGACAATTTCTTAGCATATGCTTTATTGGTCTCTAACGTTGTCTGTATTAAGTTTTCTTTGTTTACTCTATAGCCAACAGTTGTACTGGTTAGAAAGGTCAAAATGATCGCTAGTAACGCAACGATCTGAATCAAATTCTTCAAGGACCATCTCATTTATCTTCCCATTCTCCTTCTACTACGATACTATGGACCTATTATATCATAAGACAAAGGAAATGATATCCAATCTTCTATTATTTTAGTTCAAACGTTACGTTTCTTTGTCATGTATTCCTAACTCTTTCATATGTGTCAATAGGATATACCTATTCGATAGCCAATGTGCTTTTTTTCGATTAATTCTTGATAAGCAAACGCTGCCGTGTCACCAGTTGAAATCTGTTTTCCATCGAGTGGCAGTACATCTCGTTCTATACGGTAAGTTCCCACAGCTTCCCCGTCTGGCAGATAAGTGGGACATACAATCGTCCAGTCCAATGATGAACTACGTAGCATCTTAAACACTTTATGATGTTCTTCCGCTGCAAATGTCAGCTTACGATTTGAATCACCAGCCTCGTATCGCAGTTTAGAAAGATCTATTCGGCTTTGGAGTATGCCTGCTGTTCCGATCGTCAGAATGCGCGAGACTCTATGAATCTCCATTCCCTCCATGATTGCTGGCATCGCTTCCGTCAATGTCGTGGTCCGATCTGTTCCCAAGGCACTCACTACAGCATCTGCTCCAGCAATCATTTGCTTCACTGCCTCTGCTTCTCGTACGTCCCCTTGTATAAGAGTCAAGCGTTGATGTGGCACGCACTTCTCTGGCGTTCGTACTAGCGCCTTCACTTCATGACCATCCTGCAATGCACGATGGACAATTTCACTTCCCGTTCGTCCAGTTGCTCCAAAAATCACAAGTCTCATCTGACATCCCTCCTATCTTTCACTTTACAACAGTAATTTGCAACCTTGCACTTTCTTTGCTCTCCCCTAATAAATGTAAGAGAACCAAAATAGTTATAAAGTATCTATCCTGCCTAAACAGCATGCTAATGTTTAACAATTGTTTAAATTGTTTTAAAATTATGTATATTAAGTGAGCATTATAGATTATAATTATTTAATAGTATATTAGTTATACATAAAGGGGGATGAGAGGTAATGAAATCCGTAAGAACAAAACTCGTTTTACTCGCACTAATCGTCATATTAGTGCCTACCATAGCTGTAGGAACTGTCAATTATGTATTGGCTAAAAATGAGTTGGATAAGATGGGGAGATTAGGTCTGGAGAATGGTACGCATGTGTTGCTTTCAGTCATTGAAGAATTGGATAAACAAGTACAAGCAGGTGCCTTGACGTTGGAGGAAGCCCAAGAACGTGCACGCATCCAAATCTTAGGAAAAAAAACTGGGGAGGGCACACGTTCAATTGATAACCCTGCCAAATTCGGAGAAAATTTTTACTTTTATGCGTTTGATGAAAATGGTTTACTGGAAGTCCACCCTTCCATTGAAGGGGAAAGTGCGTACGACTTTCAAACGGACGATGGTCGTTATTTTGTTCGGGAATTGATCGATGCCGCAAAAGCTGGTGGCGGATTTGTCAGCTATGACTGGCCAACTCCAAGCAATCCTGACGAAAAGGCTCCTAAAATTACGTACGCTGAAATGGATCCACAGTGGGGATGGATCATTGCAGCCGGTACGTATGAAATGGATTTTAACGTCGGAGCAAATAAAGTATTATACTATACGTTCATCATGACAATCATCGCTACATCGGTAGGTGTGGCGCTTTATTGGTTCTTCTCTAGCCGCATGATGGAGTATATTAAGCGAATCATGAGCATGACATCTGATATTGCAAAAGGGGTATTATCAGGTCCTACTATTCCTATCATCTCAAAAGATGAACTAGGTGTATTGGCCGAAAACGTCAATAATATGAAAGCTAGTTTGCAAGAAATGGTAGGTAATACACGTGATTCCTCTTCGCAAATGAGAATTTCATCTGAAATGCTTAGTGCGATTACCGAGGAAACAACGGCCTCAGCAGATGAAATCCACCACGCCATCACGGAAGTAGCAAATGGTGCCATTACGCAAGCTGAGGAGGCTGAAGTAGCGATTGGCAAAGTGGAGCACCTATCCGTACTGATCGCAAGCACTACAAGCCAATACGATACGATTATAAAAGAAATGAATGACGTCACTGAATTACAGGAGAATGGCAGCCAAAAAGTAGAGGAACTTGCGGAGAACTCGAAAAAATTTACGATCGTTATTGAAGAGTTGCGTACAAACTTCTCTAGTTTGACCAATCAAATGCAAGAAATCCAACAAGTGATCCAAACGATTACGTCTATTTCAGAACAGACCAATTTATTGGCACTCAACGCTAGTATCGAAGCAGCCCGTGCAGGGGAACACGGAAAAGGGTTTGCCGTAGTAGCTGCGGAAGTTCGGAAATTATCTGAAGATACACATCAAGCAACTGGAAGAGTACGTGATTTACTCGGGCGTATCGAAGCAGGAACAGCCACTTCTGATTCAAAAATGGGAAATACACTCCATTTGTCGCAAGCTCAGTTTGTAGCAATTGAAGATGTTCAAAGCGCGTTTAACCGTCTGTCCACTTCTATCCAGGAAATTACGAGCCACCTTACTTCTTTAGACGGAGAAATGCACCAGATGGATGACAACCGGCTCGTTGTGGTCAATGCGATCAATGAAATCGCTACCGTAGCAACCGAATCTGCTGCCGCCACCGAGCAAGTCAACGCTTCGATCGATGAACAAAAAGAAGCTATCACGTCCATCATGCACTCCTCTGTAGAACTGCATAATGAAGCAGAGAAAATGCATGAATTAGTCGCGCGCTTCACTTAAAGTTAGACGCCGTTCAGTTCGCTGAACGGCGTCTTTTAATTAATAAGTCGTCAGCTTTACCCAACGTTGCAGTGCATAGATGCCTCGCTGGAAGAACGTCAAGCCGTTCTGATATTCTTCTACATCTAACGTATACAGGGCGTCTTCATTATCCCAAAGTCGATCAAAATATGTGTTGATCTCACCCGTTAGTTTACTGTCTGTTGGCGCAATAATTCGCAAATTCGCTTCCAAATTATAATCTCGTAAGGTACGTTCTGTCAGGTTGGATGACCCATTCGAAATATACGTTTTCTCAGCGGTTTGGATCGCCACTAACTTCGTGTGATACTGTCCGATGACGGTGTTGTACCAGCGCACTTTAATCTTGTCGTCAGTATTTTCCCTAATCTCCTGTACAACGGGTCGGTTCGGCAAGCCTGACTTTTTACTACCAAATGAGTTTTCATTCGGATCCAAGATCATTTCCACTTTGACACCACGATTTGCTGCGTCTTCCAAAGGTTGAATGACTTGCTGTTCCGACAAATAAAACATACCGATTCGAATTCTATCGCCTTTTTTCGTTTTGGCTATATCGTCAACGAGGGCATTCAATACTTTACTTTCCGTCAAGTATTGAACTTGATAAGGTCCCCCTTCTTCTTCCGTATTCTCCACACGCGGAAGCTTTCCACCCTCTGAGTATTGCAGAATAGCCTCTTCTGCCTCCAATATGTCGTTTTGCACTAGCCCTTTTACTTTAAACGCCACATTCCCATGACGACCACTGGCAGCGTGTGGATTAGACGATGTCACTAACGCAGCTTGGTCGGTCACCAGTGTTTTTCGGTGATTAGATTTGACATTGAGCAACTTTAAGTAGGAAGTGAATTTCACATCCGGTGCGTCACTAGCAAGAAAATTGGGGAAATGAGCCTTGCCGTCAGTCTGAATCCATTGAAACAAAATGCGGTATAATCCTGAATAAATTGGCATGGAGTCACGTAATGGTTCTAAATCCGTATAGACTACCTGAACATCAGCCTTCTCCAATTCCTTGAACCATCTCGATTCATAAGAACCATATCCTGTATTCAAAGGGTCGGTTATGTAGACGATGGGCATGTCTGGATTTTCTTTCTTTTTCTCCACCAACGCAGTCGTCAACTGATCTGCAAGTTGTGGAAAATCTTCCTTTTCATCATAATAATCGTCCATTAGAAAGAAATCCAAGACAATAAACTGCTTTGCGTCCCTAATCATTTGAAACACTTCATTAAAAATACGTAATTCAGATTTATAGTGTTCTTTAGATTTATTCTGGGAATAGGACAGGTCATAAATGAATTCGACATCCTGTATTTGATGCAGTTCTCCTTCATAAGATACACCTGCGGGCAATGGTTTGTAAGTGTGCCAAAGCATGACACCGGCATAGAGCAATGCGAATAGAAGCAAGGCATATGATGCAATCCTTTTTTTCGTTATCTTACGTTTCTTCTTCGCCATGACGTTTGCCCCCTCCTAACCAGTTCCAGATCGTGAAGTTGTGTATTAGAAACATTCCCTATCTAGCTACTCATAAACTATGCTTGCTAGCTTTATTTTATAGAAAGATACGGACGGTCAAAGCGCCATTCTACTGATACAGGTACGTTGTAAGTTTCAGATAAAAGTTCATCGGTAAGCACTTCATGCTTCGGCCCTGCCGCTACCACTTCTCCTTCTTTCAGCAGCAGTACATGCGTGATCTCAGGGACCAACTCCTCTACGTGGTGAGTAACGTAAACAAGATGTACATTATTTCTCGTAGCGATTTCAAGGACTTCTAAAAATTGTTCTCGTGCTAAGATATCCAATCCAGAGCACGGTTCGTCTAATATCAGCAAATCTGGTTCTCCCATTAATGCTCTCGCAATTAGAACTCTTCGTTTTTCCCCTTCTGATAACACGCTGAACTTCTGTCCTTTGACATGTTCTAGCCGAAATTCTTTCACTATATACTCAGCGCGAACCCAATCCTCATCAACGATTTGATCATAAATACCAAAACTAGCGAACTTCCCGCTGATGATGACACGCTCAATTGTTTCTGTCCAGAAGAAATCCGTAAACTTTTCCAATGAACTGCTAACATATCCAATTTTCTTCCGTAACGTTGGCAAATAGGTACTGCCGAATCGCTTCCCGAGTACTTTCACTTCTCCTGAAGAAGGAATTTCATATGTAGAAATAATTGATAGCAATGAGGTTTTGCCCGAACCGTTCAATCCCAGTATTCCCCATTGCTCCCCCTCTGAAATTTCCCAATCCAGACCTTTGAGGATTTGATTGTCGCCTCTTTTAAAATAAATATCAGACACTTTTACAATTGACATATGTATTCCCCTTTCCAATATGCAGAAAACCGGTTCCTGCTATATCCAGCAGTCCGGTTTCCAGTTTATTGATGTTTTTTTTGTTTTTCAAGTTCCAGGTATTTACGTTCTCTTTTTTCTCTTTCTTTCTGAGCCTTCTCTTTTTCTTTACGCTCTTTCTTCTCTTTCTCACTTTCCTTCCGTTTGCGTTTCTTTTTCACTTCTCCTTCAATATTCTCAAAGCGTCGGATATCGGTCGGCCTGACAGTGATCGGTTCGCGTTGCAACAACTTGGCCAATGAAAAGATAAGCAGCAACAGAAACAACGTAAACGGCAAGGCTGAGACAAGAGAAGCCGATTGCAATGCTTCTAGTCCACCTGCATATAACAAAACTGCTGCAATAGCTGACATTAGGAAGCCCCAGATTAATTTAACAGTCATCGGTGGAAATAAACTTCCTTTTGTTGTCATACTAGCTAGAATATACGTTGCAGAATCCGCAGAGGTGATGAGGAAAGTAAAGATAAGAACGATAGCTAAAAATGAAACAACATTCGTAAAAGGTAAGTGTTGAAGCGTCGCAAAAATAGCCGAAGTTACATCGTTATCGACTGCTTCTGCAATCTGTGTCCCATTGCGCAAATCACTATATAACGCAGTTCCTCCAAGTGTCGCGATCCACATACATGAAAATGCTGGTGGTATGACCATAACCCCCATGATAAATTCTCGTATCGTACGTCCTTTCGAAACACGTGCCACAAATGCACCTACAAAAGGAGACCAGGCAATCGTCCAAGCCCAATAGAAAATAGTCCAGTCCTTTACCCAAGTTCCTCCTTGATATGGTTGTAATCGCAAGCTATATGTAATGAAATTATTAATATAATCTCCAATAGCAAGTGTAAAGGTTTCCAATATAAATACTTTAGGACCGACAAGGAAGAAGAAGGCTAACATCGTTATCGCCATCCCAAGGTTAAAATTTCCTAAGTAGGCAATTCCTTTACTCAGTCCTGAAGAAGCAGACGCCATATAGGCAACAAACACAACCGCAATGATAAGAAGCTGGATCATGAAGGTGCTTTTCATATTAAACACATATTCCATCCCGCCACTCATTTGTAGGACACCCATCCCTAATGAAGTAGCGATCCCCATGACTGTTGCCACAACAGCGAATGAGTCGATTCCAGTTTTCACATATCGATTGCTACCTATAAGCGGCTCCAACGCAGTGGAGATCAAACCGTCTTTTTTCTTTCTGAATTGTAAAAAACCAATTACTAGACCGACAATGCCAAAAATCGCCCATTGCGAAATTCCCCAATGGAAAAATGCATACCCCATTGCTACTCGTGCTGCATCCTCTGTCTGTGATTCCACACTTGCAAGTGGCGAGCTAAAATAATGACTCATCGGTTCCGCCACACCCCAGAATACGAGCCCTACGCCAAAGCCGGCAGAAAACAACATTCCGATCCATGTGAAAAATGGATAGTCCGGACGCTCGGTATCACCGCCTAGACGGATGGCTCCATACTTACTGATGGTTAGTCCCACTAAAAATACAATGACAATAAATACAGCCAGCAAATAAAACCAACCAAAATTATCTGTTGTGAAGTGGTAAAGTTTTTCAGAAACCACTCCGAACGGTCCTGGCATAATTGCACCTAATAGTACAAGTATCAAGATAAATACTGCAGAAATAGAGAACACGGGGTTTTTCCAAAATTTTTTATTCACAGCTAAATCGACTCCTAGTGCTCATTTGGTAACTTCCTTACTACTTCATACCCTAATTCAAGAATATGTAACGTGTTTTCTTCCACATAAAATGCAGAATAAAGTCACCAAATGGGTTATAGCTGTATATGATACACACCGAATAAGGCATCTTCAAGCGAAGATGCCATCTATTCGTATTCAGTTAAAGTTCTCTTCTATTCCTTGCGACCACCGTAATGCATGCAAAAAGATGTCGCTTAGTTTCTTGTTTGGAATGGCTAACTGGCTGGATAATCGTTTCACTTGCTCCCACTCAAAACGCTCTACCGCCTCGATGAGTTGCAGGTACGGAGTCATCTCCGTCTCTTCACCATTCAATGTATTGATAATGACATCCGATAGAGACAAAAGCGGCAAAATTTCTTCCCATTTTCTACTCATAACGGCGTCAATCATCGAAAACATCCCCGTCAAGAAATACTCGTCTTTATTCGACTTCCCCTTGTATTCTGCCAACAGTTCGCATGCTCTGGCACGTCGAAGTGACAGCTCTACAAGTGCAGTCACCCTGCCGCTTTGCAGATCCTTTCCTAAGTCATGAAGCATCAGGACTTGTAGCCATTTTTTCGTTTCATTCAAGCCAATCAGAACGATGGCTTGTTTAATCGAACTAATCCTTCTCGGTATTTCAAAAGCCAAGGAATTGATGAAACGCAACAGTTTGTAAGAAATAGAAACATCTCGCATGATTAAATCAGCGAGCTCATTAATCGACTGCGTGTCACTCTGGAAATATTCAATAATTTGCAAATGAATCAATGTATTACTAGGAATTTCTGCACTCTTTATAATTTCAGGTTTCGCGAAGAAATAACCTTGGAATAAATCATATCCACTTTTCAAAGCCAACTGATAATCGGCTTCCGTTTCCACCTTTTCAGCCAATAAAACAATTGATGGATACTTCTTCAAAAAACCTTTAATCCTTGCTCTTTCTTCTCTGCTGGTCAACAAGAAATCTACTTTTACAATGTCTACGAGCTTGAACAATTGTGGATACGCAATGTATTGATCTTGTAAAGTAAAGTCATCCAGAGCAAGAGTAAAACCAGCTTCTTTAAACATTTGCAAGCGCCGCAAAAGAGCAGGGGTGATTTCTACACCCTCTAGAATTTCAATCACGACCTGATCAGGATTCAAACTCATGAACAAGTCTTGCGCTAAAAGCTCACCGGAAAAATTAATGAAGGAAGGCACACCACTAGTTACTCGATCCACGCCTATAGAAAGAAATGTATTAACCAGCAGGCTAATCGTTGCTTGCTCGGGATTAATATCTGGAAAAACATTTTCTTCACTATTTCTATATAACAACTCATACGCATAAATATTACCTTGCCGCCCTAAGATCGGCTGTCTACCAATGAATATCGAACAATCATTCATTCATTTCCACTCCAAATCCGACTTGAATGTCGATTTCTATATTCTAGACTCGCTTGCTTGTCTTCTCGATGTATACGTAAATGAGCCTAATATCAAGATCTCTACCTACAAAATAATCCTTGAGAACTAGTCGCCAATATAATTTTATGCATGATGGATTAGCACCAAATCTTTACTCCCTCTATTATACTTGATTGGAAGATATTTAGAAATATATTAATTACAAATTACTAATGTATTCCATCCAGACTTTTTTCAATTCTTTCTTGGCGTAAAATTGTTCAAAGAATTCTTGATCGCGTGATGCGGGCCAATCAGGTTTTTTCGTAGATCATGGCCGACTTGGTCTAAAATCCCTGTTGAACCGGTGTTTGGAATCTCCCTGAACAGAAAAAATGGAACCTTACGTTATATTTCAAACCGAAGTATCTGTCATACTCCTAAAACACATCGCATACGTTGAGGGGAGGAGTGATGAAAGCTGGAAAAGCAAGCGTTCAGAGGAAGTTACGAGCCATATGTATCGCCATTTGATCCGTGTCCCCCTGTGACAGTGAAGACTTTTGTGTTGCCACCTCAGCTCTTTTTGGGTTTTCAGCCACCAGGTCTTCCACAATACTCACCTGCCGAAGCACTGCGCCACGGATCCCTATGGCCAGCCTTAGTCGACGGCTACTCGAAAAAGGAGGGGATTTCATGATGTCCGCAGCAGCAGAACAACGCGCCATGCTAAAGGAGGTGCAGCAAGCTGATTTTGTTGTCGTGGAACTAACGCTGTATACAAATACCCATTCAAACGACGAGGAAGCACTAGAGCAATGGCGTCTTGCCATCAAAGAAGCCGCAAGAGCACGGAAAGCATACGAAAAACGATATGGCCCTCTTTCTCTCCTATCGGTTCCGTCAGAGCAAGCTATTGAAATGGGCTGGCGTTGGAACCAGCCACCTTGGCCATGGCAGATGTAGCAGCTTGAATTCAGTATTATTTTACTAGGGGGAACGACAATGTGGGTGTATGAAAAAAAATTACTGTACCCTGTGGAGGTCAGTGAATGCAATCCAAAGCTCGCAAAATATATAGCGGAACAATACGGGGGTGCTGACGGAGAATTAGCAGCAGCTCTTCGCTATATGAATCAGCGGTACACTGTTCCTGATAAAGTAATTGGCTTGCTAAATGATGTCGCAACAGAAGAATTTTCACACTTGGAAATGTTAGCTACAATGATTTACAAATTAACAAAGGACGCCACACCGCAACAACTCGAAGAAGCAGGTCTTGGTGCACATTTTGTCAATCATGGGCATGCCCTATTTTATGAGAATGCAGGAGGGGTTCCATTCACTGCTACGTATATTCAAGCGAAAGGCGATCCGATCGCTGATTTGTATGAAGATATTGCAGCAGAAGAAAAAGCTCGAGCAACTTACCAATGGATTATCGATATATCCGACGACCCGCTCATTAACGATTCGCTCAAATTTCTGAGAGAACGAGAAAATGTGCATTCTCAGCGTTTTAGGGAAGCTGTGGAAGTATTAAAAGAAGAACGAGACCGCAAGAAAATTTTCTGATCTTGAGAAGTACCCTTCTCTCCCACACGGAGGAAGGGTTTTTAGTGTTTAGGAAATCGCATTCAATGGTATGTGTTGTAGAGAGGGTGATCACGGAGGTGTTCTCTATGTTAAAACGAAAAATGAAAAATGCACAACGTTCTCAAGAAATTATAAATATCTTTTTGAAAAATGGTTTTAGTCATGTTTTATTTCGGCTAGGGTTGACCGACCGAAAATTTTCTTCTACAGATGAAAAAGCTGATTTAAATTTATACCATGTAGGGAAAAAATTACGAACCGCGCTAGAGCAGCTCGGCCCTACATTCGTCAAACTCGGCCAGATTGCCAGTGGTCGCAGGGATTTAGTGCCTGAAGAAATTGCTGTGGAACTTGAAAAATTACAAGATCACGTAGAGGCCTTTCCAATTGCGCATGTACGGGACATTATCGAGCAGCAGCTAGAGGGTACCATTGAAGAATTATTCCAGGAGTTTGACGAAGTGCCTCTTGCTTCCGCTTCGATCGGGCAAGTACATAAAGCACGCTTAATCAGTGGTGATATGGTGGCAGTGAAAGTACAGCGACCAAATATTCAGCGACAAGTGGATACAGATTTAGCGATATTACATGATCTGGCAGGCTTTTTGGAGAACAATATGGATTGGGCCAAAACCTATCACCTTCGTGATCTCATCTACGAATTTTCCCATTCAATGCGAGAAGAATTGGATTATCAATTGGAGGCACGCAATGCAGAACGAATTGCACGTCAATTTGCAAAAGTACGGGAAATTCAAGTACCTCGTGTTTATGAGGAGTATTCTACACGAATCGTGCTCACTACTGAGCTAATCACAGGTATAAAAGTGAGCGACACGGAACAATTGGACGCGGAAGGTTATGATCGCCAAATTTTAGCCGAACGCATCGCCCACTCCATGCTCTCACAGGTGATGGAACACGGCTTCTTCCATGGTGATCCACATCCAGGAAATATTTTTGTCACGCCTGGAAATGTCATTTACTATGTAGATTTCGGTATGGTTGGGCAACTCAGTAAAGAAACAACCTACCATTTCGTCTCCCTCATGCTCGCTTTGCAAAAAGGTAATATTGAACGTGTGATCGACATTTTCTCTGACATGGATCTTCTTCATGAAGATACAAATACGGAAGCTTTGTATCGCGATCTACAAATTATTCAGCGAAAATATTACGAAACATCTCTCACCGATTTAAAGCTCGGAGACGTGTTTATGGAAATTTTCTCTATTGCCTATCGCCACCACATCCGACTTCCCAATGACGTTGCAATTCTTTCAAAAGTTATTCTTACGCTAGAAGGTGTACTCGGTAAACTCGATCCTTCCTTCAGTATTATGAAAGCCATTGAGCCATATAGTCGGAGATTGGTGTTGAAACGATTCGATCCTCGCTATGTCATCGAGAATAGTTGGGACACACTAATCAAGAATGCGGAGATCGCAGCAGAACTGCCAAGTGATATTAAGAAAGCTATTAAAACTGTGCAAAAAGGTAAAGTTGATTTGGATATCGGCCTGAAAGAGTCACACATCATATTCCGCCGATTCGATAAAATTGCCAACCGGTTGTCTTTCAGTATCGTCTTGCTGGCATTTAGCATCCTCATGGTAGGACTCATTGTCGGATCCGCAATAGCTGGTCAAACCGCTATGTTCTTCCGGCTGCCGCTCATTGAAGTCGGCTCCATTATTGCGACTCTCATGTTCGCCTATCTACTATTTTCCATCGTACGATCAGGACGAATTTAGTTACTGTTTAGTCCAATCAAATTCGGGAATAGAAGGACAGACTACTATTTTACGACGGGAGGATTTTTTGTGAATAAAGACCACCAAGTAGATGACAACAGCAAAAATAAACAGTTGGAAACATTTCGAGCACGTGACTATGAGAATCCAATGACGACCAATCAAGGATTAAAGGTATCAGAGGATGAACACTCTCTAAAAGCCGGAACACGTGGACCTACACTAATGGAAGACTTTCATTTCCGTGAGAAAATGACACATTTCGATCATGAACGGATTCCGGAGCGCGTCGTTCATGCGCGTGGATATGCGGCTCATGGTGAGTTTGAGTTATATGAATCCATGAAAAAGTATACCAAAGCTGGATTTTTGCAAGAACCTGGTTCGAAAACACCTGTTTTCACACGTTTTTCCACAGTAGCCGGAAGCCGCGGCTCTGCTGAAACTGTGCGAGATGTCCGTGGGTTTGCCGTTAAGTTTTATACAGAGGAAGGCAACTATGATCTAGTCGGAAATAATATACCTGTTTTCTTTATTCAGGATGCGATTAAGTTTCCTGACTTAGTCCATGCCGTAAAACCAGAACCTCACAACGAAATGCCACAAGCTGCTTCCGCCCACGATACATTCTGGGATTTCATCGCAAATAATCAGGAATCGGCACATATGATCATGTGGCATATGTCAGACCGAGCTATTCCACGAAGTTTTCGAATGATGGAAGGTTTTGGTGTTCATACCTATCGTTTTGTTAATGAACAGGGTGAATCACATTTCGTGAAGTTTCATTGGAAGCCTAAACTAGGCGTCCATTCGTTGGTATGGGATGAAGCACAGAAAATTAGCGGGAAAGATCCTGACTTTCATCGCCGCGATCTGTGGGAATCAATCGAAAATGGAGACTTCGTAGAATTTGAACTAGGTGTTCAATTGCTGGAAGAAAAGGACGAATTCAAGTTCGATTTCGATATCCTAGACCCAACGAAAATCTGGCCTGAAGAACAGATACCTGTCAAAATCATCGGGAAAATGACGTTGAATCGCAATGTAGACAACGTTTTTGCTGAAACTGAGCAAGTCGCATTCCATCCTGGCAGTGTCGTTCCAGGGATTGATTTCACAAATGATCCGTTGCTACAAGGACGTTTATTCTCTTACACGGACACTCAATTGATCCGACTTGGTGGTCCGAACTTCCATGAGCTGCCGATCAACCGTCCTGTCTGCCCATTCCATAATAATCAGCGCGATGGGTACGGAAGACAGACG
This sequence comes from Sporosarcina obsidiansis, assembly GCF_009651005.1. Classification (GTDB taxonomy): domain Bacteria; phylum Bacillota; class Bacilli; order Bacillales_A; family Planococcaceae; genus Sporosarcina; species Sporosarcina obsidiansis. Next base: position 180,300 of record NZ_WHVW01000003.1, on the reverse strand, counting down.
ATCAATGTAGGCCAAGTTAGCTATCATAAAAACTCGTTAGCTACTAATAAACCTAACACTTCGTCTGAACAAGACGGCGGCTATGTTCATTATCAAGAGAAAGTGGAAGGGCGCAAAGTACAAGCTCGCAGTGATTCATTTAAAGACCACTTTTCTCAGGCACGCTTATTCTGGAATAGTATGTCCGTTCCTGAAAAACAACATATAATTGAAGCTTTCAGTTTCGAAGTGGGCAAAGTGAAGGATATGAATATCAGACAACAAGTGGTCGACATGTTTGCTAATGTGGATACCGATATGGCAACGAAAGTGGCACAAGCAGTCGGTGTGGACGCGCCTAAAAATGCCACACAATCAACCATCACAGAGTCTTCTCCGGCACTGAGCCAGGAAAATAAAGCGAAGTTGCCACATACGCGAAAAGTAGCTGTCTTGATTGCGGATCAGTTTGACGATGCCGTACTGGAGCCATTCTTAAAAGCTTCATTGGACGCAGGTATGTCAATCGACATCGTGAGCGAACAATTCGGCAAGCTGACTGGTAAAAATGGTGCGACTGTGGAGGTCGACGAAACGTTCTTGACTGTTCATTCGGTTCTATATGATGCACTGTATATCGTAGGTGGACAAGCAAAGCAACCGAAGAAGTTCGAAATGGACTTGGCTGATTTTGTCAATGAAGCCTATATGCATTTCAAACCGATTGGGGCAGCACCGGATGCGCAGAAACTGCTTGATCAGACAAATGTCAAACCAGGACCAGGTGTTCTGACTGACTTAACAGTTTCGGGAGACGGTAAACAATGGGCTGACACTGTTGCCGCGCATCGTTTTTGGGACCGTAAGCTATATGACTGATTGCTAAAAAGAGATCTAGCCGGACAGGAGTTACCTGTCCGGCTTTTGTAGTTGGTATTTGGTATATGATCACTTGTACACTTTTAGGACCGGTTACAGGAATTTATGATCATTCATTAGCTTTTAAGCCACACCAATTCAGACCCTCTCCAGAATCTCAATAAACTTGGACGCAGCAGGCGACAAAGAGACGTCTTTTAAGTAGCACACACCAATGCTTCGTTTCGGGATAGGCTCTAAAAACTCTACTTCATGCAACTTGCCACGTTCCAAATATTTTGCTGCAAATTCTCGTACCACGCAGGCAATCCCTAAATTAATTTGTGCGAATTCCAGTAGCAATTCGTGGGAACCCAATTCAAATTCGGGATAGATCTTCACGCCTTTTTCTAATAGAAAGTCTTCCACATATTGTCGCGAATTAGACTTAGGTTCAAGAAGAATGAGCGGTAATCTAGTCAACTCCTGTAACGGTACTGGTCGAAGAAACAATTTCTTGAATCGTTCTCCATAGACGAATATATCCTGCACATCAAAGCACACTCGTTTTTCCAATGAATCATCTACCACTGGAAAGTTACAAACCGCAATATCTGCTTCTCCTGATTTAAGTGCTGCGATCAACTCTACTGTTGTGCCGTTGATGATTTTAAATCGAATACTTGGATAATTGGTATGAAACGCTTCTAAATAGGGCAATAAATAGTAACGAGAAATGGTATCGCCTACTCCTATTTTCAGCTCTCCAGCTGACAGGTTTTTCAATTCATATAATTTTTCATTACCCGCTTCCAACAAATTCAAGGCTGAATGAACATATTCGAATAACAATGAACCTTCATCTGTCAACGATACCCCTTTGGATGTGCGATTAAAAAGACGTGTATCCAATTCTCGTTCTAACTGAGAAATGATCTGACTAACGGCTGGCTGGGTCATAAACAATTGCATAGCGGCCTTGGAAAAGCTTTCATTTTGACCGACTGTGCGAAACACTTTGTACCATTCTAGATTGATCGACATATAACTACCCCTTATATCTACTATTAGGTATATTAATTTTACTTATATCACAAAAGCACGCTATAATACAAAGAAGAATGATCAAATTGATTTTCACTAAGGAGCGATTGATTTGGAAAGAGTAGTAGGAACCGTTGTCAGAGGGCTACGTTGCCCCATTATCAATGAAGGCGACAATATTGAACAAATCGTTGTAGACAGTGTCTTAGAAGCTTCTAGAATTGAAAACATTTCATTTCAAGATAAAGATATCGTATCCATAACAGAATCCATCGTTGCACGTGCACAAGGTAACTACGCAACGATTGACCATATTGCAAAAGATATTGAAGCCAAATTCGGCGATGATACAATTGGTGTCATTTTCCCTATTCTCAGCCGCAATCGGTTCGGGAACTGTTTGCGCGGCATAGCAAAAGGTGCAAAAAAGATCGTCTTAATGCTTAGCTATCCTTCCGATGAAGTCGGCAACCACTTGGTGGAGCTTGATCGCTTGGATGAAAAAGGAGTTAACCCTTGGACGGACGTTTTGACAGAGGCAGAGTTCCGTGCGCATTTTGGAGATAACAAACACCCATTCACTGGTGTGGATTACATTGAATACTATAAATCTTTGATGGATGAATTCGGTGTGGAACATGAAGTAATTTTCTCTAATAACGCTCGAACGATCTTAGATTATACAAAAACAGTCTTAACATGTGATATCCATACACGTTTTAGAACAAAGCGCATTCTCGAAGCGAACGGTGCTGAAAAAGTCTACAGCTTGGATGATGTACTTTCAAAATCCATCAACGGCAGTGGTTTTAATGAGCAATTCGGATTACTCGGTGCGAATAAAGCGCAAGAAAATAGCATTAAACTGTTTCCTCATAATTGCCAGCCTGTTGTGGATCAAATACAAGCTATGCTGAAAAAAGAAACTGGTAAACATATTGAAGTCATGATCTATGGAGATGGCGCGTTTAAAGACCCGGTCGGAAAGATTTGGGAATTAGCGGATCCTGTTGTATCTCCTGCATATACTGACGGACTAGACGGAATTCCAAATGAAGTAAAACTCAAATACTTGGCAGACAATGATTTCTCTGATCTCCGTGGAGAAGAGCTGAAGAAGGCGGTATCCGAGTATATTGAGAAAAAAGATATGGATCTTATGGGCTCCATGGCTTCGCAAGGCACTACTCCACGTAAGTTAACGGACTTGATTGGCTCGTTATCCGACTTAACTTCCGGTAGTGGTGACAAAGGTACACCGATTGTCTTTATCCAAGGCTATTTCGATAACTATACAAACTAAAGTAGATTGTCGCCTGTGAGTTTCTAACTCACAGGCGTTTTTTTGTAAATGTTCAGTCGTTTTGGAAATTTGCGCTATTTATATGCTACAATAAAAATAATTTGACATCTGTTGTTTAGAAAGGACTTGATTCTATGGCTATGGATATTTTGAAGCGAAATAATATCACTATAACTGGTTCTGGAGAGCAGACAATTTTATTTGCCCACGGTTTTGGCTGTGACCAAACTGTATGGAAAAACATAGTTCCTGCATTTGAACAAGACTACCGTATCGTATTGTTCGATTATGTAGGTTCAGGCCAAAGTGATAAACTTGCCTACTCATCGGATCGCTATGGAACGTTGCACGGCTATGCACAAGATGTGATTGATGTCTGTGATGCATTAGATTTGCAAAATATTTTGTATGTAGGACACTCCGTCAGTAGTATGATCGGTGCGCTTGCTTCCATTCAACGACCTGACTTGATGGAAAAACTAATCATGATTGGTCCTTCCCCTCATTATCTGAATGAACCTGATTATTATGGTGGTTTTGAACGCGAAGATATCGATGAGTTGCTCGATATGATGGAAATGAATTATAAGGAATGGGCAAAGTATCTGGCACCAATCTCCATGAAAAATGAAGATCGCCCGCATCTGTCTGAGGAATTCGAGTCCATGCTTTATACGAATGATCCGCAAATTGCCCGTCAATTTGCTGAAGTGACGTTTACATCGGATATTCGTGCAGAGCTGCCACAGGTATATACAAAAACTCTAATTTTACAGCCAACTGAAGATTCGATTGTACCCATAGAAGTTGGAGAATACATTCAACGCCAAACACCAAATAGTGAACTAGTCATCATGAAAGCAAAAGGACATAATCCGCACATTAGCCATCCAGAAGAAACTGTCCAGGAGATTACACGTTTTATCGAAGCGAATAGGAGCGTATAAATAATGGATGAGCAGTTGAACGTGTTACCCTGTGGATATTTCGTCTTGACGAGCGACTGGGAATTTGTTGAAATGAATCAGACTATGAGAAATATTTTGTGCATCGAAGAGATCCCACGTCATATGCATGACATCCTGACCGTTCCTTCGAAGGTTTATTTCCAGACATATTTCATACCTGCTATTTCAGTACATGGCGAAGTACGAGAGATGTATTTGAATTTAAAAGTAGAGAAACGTCCCGTTCCCGTACTCATGAATGTAAATGAACGCAACGGGCGATATGAAGGTGTCATTGTACAAATCAAAGTACGCGATGAATATGAAAACCAGCTACTCCAATCAAAAAAAGATGCCGAACGGATCCAGAAAGAGACCGATGTTGCCTACAACAAGCTACTCGGATTGCTACAAGAAGTCGAGAACAAACAGCAGCAATTGCTCGAACTCAATGGAGAACTACAAGAATTGGCAACGCGCGACGAATTGACAGGGCTCTTTAACCGGCGTGTCTTCCGCAAAAGTTTAGATGCAGCGATCGACCGCGCCCAGCTTTTCGATTCGTATTCGTTTTCCCTGTTGCTATTCGATATTGATCATTTCAAAAAAGTAAATGACACGTATGGCCATCAGGTTGGGGACGATGTGTTGAAAGAGTTGGCCCGCAAACTGGAACAAATGGTGGACGTACCGGATATAATAGCTCGCATTGGTGGTGAAGAATTTGCCATCATTTACGATGATCCCAATCATCAAAATAACATAAAAAAAGCAGAAGAACTTCGACGCTACCTGGAGGAATCAGTATGGGCCAGTATAGCCATCACGGTCAGTATGGGTATCACCACATTCACATGCGGCGACACGTCTAGCCATATTTATGTAAGGGCGGATGATGCACAGTATACATCTAAACGAAATGGAAGAAATCAGTTGACCTCTATTTAATAAGACACTGTGCAGTTTTGCACAGTGTCTTATTTGTGGCTTTATCATTATGTTGGTTGGTGCGTTTATTTATTCTGCATATACAGATGCAGAGTGCTGCATTTTGCTAAACAGCATGAATAAGCCAAGTGCTATCATTACAACAACCGTCAGCACTACATATAACTCCCGGTAACCAATGATTGGCACGAGTAACCCGAGCACGTAAGGACCAAAACCAAAGCCAAAGTCTAAAAAGATGAAAAATGTAGAAGTGGCGACACCAAGACGTTCAGGGCGCACTCCTTGCAATGCAATAGCTTGTGCACACGATTGAAGGTTACCGAAACCAAGACCTAGAATACCCCCTGCTAGAAGTAGCATCCAGCCTGCTTGAGCTCCACTCAACAATAAAAGTCCTCCTGCAAACAGGATGAGTGATGGATAGACGACAAATCCATTTCCTTTTACATCCAATAACTTCCCCGAATAAGGTCTAGAGAGCAGCACGGCAATCGCATACACTAAAAAGAAAAAACTCGCGGCACTCACCAAATGAACTTCTTCTGCATAAAACGAAATGAACGATAATACACCTGAATATGCAACCGCTGCTAGAAGTGTCACAAACGCAATGGGGAGCGCTCGTTTTTCCAATAAATCACGTACTCCCATTTTTTCTCCTTTTACCTGCAAATCTTGTTTCGGCATGACTGCTGGCGTCTTCTTAACAAAAAAGAACATTGCGGCACAACATATGCTTAACACTAAACAAAATAAGAACAGCACTTGATATTCATAATGTTGGCTCAAGAAGATACCAAAAAAAGGTCCGATTGCCGTTGCCAACACTGTGCTTAAGCTAAAATAACCGATTCCTTCCCCTCTTCGTGATGGAGGCAACATCTGCGCCACCATCGTACCCGTCGCTGTGGAGGAAATCCCCAATCCAATTCCATGAAAAAAACGGTTCGTCATCAATAACGGTAAATTGACTGCTCCAAAATAGAAGACAGATGCAAGAACGGTCACTACCAATCCGATCAATAAAATTTTACGACTACCAATCTGCTCAATCAAACTACCGACTGCAAGCCGAGCAATAAGTGTTCCAATGATAAATATACCCGAAACAAGTCCCGCCATACTTGTCGATACACCATATTCCTTTACTGAAAAAGGTGCAATGGTTACCATTAACAAATACATGACTAGCATGAGAATAAAATTGATAATAGAAATTACAATAAAGTCCTTTGACCATATAGTTTTATTGTCCATTTGATCACTCTCTTAGTTGTTCAGATTTTTTCTGGCTAACTCCATAACTCGAATTGCGGTTTCCATATCCTCCTGCTCTACGCCTTCTAATATTTCACAGTACAATTCTTGTAGCTCACTTAGAATACGATCAACTGTGTCTTGTCCCGCTTCTGTCAATCCAATCCACTTTTCACGGCGATCCATTCCCGGACGCACACTGATCAAGTTCATTTCCAATAAACGCTGGACAATTTTCGTGACACTCGGCTTTTCTACTTGTTGACGTAAAGCGATTTCTGCAGAAGTCATCTCTCCCTCTATTTTCAGTAGTTTTAAAATACCCCATTGTGAATGAAATAGACCATACGGTGAAAGTAGCGTGTTCAATCGATTAAGTACTGGCCGATAAATTTTAATGTACTCTGCAAAAAACTGTTGCTGATGCCTCATTCTTAAACCTCCTTAAATGATTAGTTAGGTTAATTAATTACTTAATTTAATCATATATTCTTATACTAGTAAAGTAGGACAACTTAGAGTTGATGAATCAACTTTTTGAGCTGCCTATGATATGATAAAATAATGCAATCTTATCCGATTGCTTGAGATCAGCAAGGAGAATAAAGAGGCCATTAGGAGCGTGAATTCTATTTGGAATAAATATAAGAACACACCATTTGTTGTGAAGATTACAATTGGTTTTATTGCTGGTACACTCATCGGTATCTTTTTCAATGAATATACAGGATTTCTAAAGCCGTTCGGCACATTGTTATTAAACTTGTTGAGCCTGATCGCTATACCTGTCATTTTTTTGACGGTCGTACTAGCCGTCAATCAAATGAATCTAGTGCAGCTTGGCAAAATGGGCGGCAAATTAATTTTGTATTATGCAGCCACTACAGCTGCGGCCGTCTTGATCGGACTATCATTGGCTTTATGGCTAAAGCCAGGACAACACTTATCACTCCCAACGGATGCAGTAGTAGAGCCTCCACATGCACCAAGTTTTTCGGAGATTCTATTGCAAATTGTGCCAAAAAATATATTTGAGGCTTTTACGACTGGTGATCTAATGGCTATACTTTTCGTGGCTGTCATCATCGGCATGGCGATTTCCTCCATGAAATTCTCTCAGGACACAAAGCTAGTAGAAATGGGAGACCTACTGGATCGCTTTTTCAACGCTTTGAATACGATGTTCTATAAAATCTTGTCTGGCGTACTGCTGTATGCTCCAATTGGTATTTTCGCTATTAGCGCAACTGCTTTTGGTGAACAAGGATGGGATACCTTCTTAGGCTTGCTATCCTTCGTTGGTGTGTTTTATTTAGGCGTGTTGATTCTCTGGTTGTTCGTCTACAGTGGTTTTCTTAAGCTTTTCGGCAATCCAGTGTTCGCTTTCTTCCGTAATACAAAGGATGCTTATACGACTGCTTTTTTCACTTCTAGCAGTATCGCGACGTTACCGATTGCCATTGAATCGGCTAAAAAAGCGGGCGTATCGGAAAATACAGCGAATTTTGCTTTACCTCTCGGAGCTGTATTTAATTCTGATGGCGGTGCTTTGCGGATGGGAATTTCTATCGTCTTCGCGGCCAATATTACCAACTTAAACCTATCTGTAGCTGACTTTTTTGTTATTATTGCAATTGGTACTTTACTGTCAATTGGAACGGCTGGAGTACCTGCTGCTGGGTTGGTCACTTTATCTGCAGTGCTGACTATGTTCGGCCTTCCGCTTGAGATTGTAGCGCTAATCGCAGGTGTGGATGCATTGATCGGCATGGGAGGTACAGCTTCAAATGTCATTGGTGACATAGTCGGAGCCGCTGTAGTCGATCGAAAAACTCCCCAAAAGAAGTTTGCCTCATAGAAAAAGGAAGGACTCGGATACACTGAGTCCTTCCTTTTTCTTATTGTCCGATCGCTTCCATAGAGTGAACGATCATCTTCGCAGCATGCGCGCGCGTTGTAGGAGCATTCGGCATAAATTTCCCTTGATCTCCTGTCGCGATATTCAATTGATACAAGCCAGCAATCGCTAATTTCGTTTCTTTCGCAAAATTCTCGATGTCTTTGAACGGCGCAACAACTGTAGGTTTGAACGGTTGTCCTTTTGCCACTTCATACGTACGGCTAAGCAATAATGCTAATTGTGCGCGAGTCATCGGTTCATTCGGCATGAAATGACCGTTTACTCCGCTAACCAAACCATGATCATAAGCAGCTTGAATATCCGCCTTTGTGCTGTCTGCATAATAGGCTAAATCATCGAATGGCATCTTATTGCTCTTTGGCTTCAGTTCAAGTGCACGCACAATGATGGAAGTAGCTTGTGCACGTGTCAACGACTTGTCAGGACGGAATGTGTGATCTGAATAACCACCAACGATTCCTTTCATTGCCGCCATTTCAATTACATCCTTCGCCCAGTGAGTCGAGATATCCGTGAACATTGGAGATGGAGAAGGCTCTACTGGTTGTGTTTCCATTGTATACGATGTCTCAAGATCATGCAGACTCTTTTGACCTTTCTGATCTACAGCTTTGACGGTAAAATGATATTCTTTATCTGCTTGAAGATTGCCAATTTCATAGGTCAGTACGGGACCCATTACTTCTCCTACCATCTTGTCACCATTGTATACTTGATACGTTGTGATCATTCCTGTATCAAGGACTGGTTTCCAATTTAGTACGACCGTTGATGGGTCTTTTGCTTCTACCGTCAGAACATCTTTTGCAAACCAAGGATAATGGGATGCTAACGAATCATTGAATGCGTTCGCAACTACTTGATAGCCCGCTTCACTTAAATGAATGTTTTGTGGATTTGGCAAGTATGTAGCAAAATCCTTCGCAATCAACTCATCTGTCATGACGAACTTCGCTGATGTTCCTGTCATTCCGCTTTGAATAGCACCGTTTAGCCCTTTCACAAGCTGTGTAATTTGCGGCTGAATTTTCGCGTCTATATGTGGGAATGGATTATAATAACCCATCACATACACTTGTGCGTCAGGATTCAACTGATAGATTTCCGTTAGGATCTGTTGAATATTCTTGCCTACTTGCGTCATAGCTGCTTGAATCTTCACCAAATCCACATCCGGCATTCCTGTGTCCGGGTTTAATTTGAAATAAGGAAGTACATCATTCGCCCCAGCCGTCAACGTGATGAGGTTCGCTTCCTTCACAGCTTGATGAAGAGTAGCTTCTTTGTCTTGACTGCCTGTACCAAGTACCGGCTTCGTGACATTTGTCTGCAAATCTTTTAATACATTACTAGACGTATAGCCAGGCCACGAAAACCCTTTATTGCTCGTTTGTAAGACTTGTTGTGTTGCTAACTTCTCTGTTAAAAAGTCGGCATACCCTTTCCCTGGGTCTCCCATTGAGTTAATACCAAATGCTAATGAATCTCCAAGAGCCAAATAATTGATAGATTCAATCCAAGTTGGCGCCTTTTCAGGTTCTGCAGCGACAGTTTGCAAAGGCAGTACAGCTAGTTGCAGTAATAAAACAAATGCAAGCAACAGATGACCGATCGACTTTTTTATCAATATACATTCCACCTTTCTTTTCAGTATTCTAAATTTTATGATAAATGCTAACTTACTAGTTTGTCAAAGTTTAGTGCGCACATCCCACAATTCTGGAAAGAAACGATGGTCTAAAACGGACTTCAAGTAGTTGACACCTGATGATCCACCAGTACCTGTTTTGAAGCCAATGATCCTCTCCACTGTTTTCATATGACGAAATCTCCATTGCTGATGGCTGTCTTCAATATCCACTAATTTCTCCGCCAGTTGATACAGATCCCAATAGCGGTCCACGTCGCGATACACTTCAAGCCAAGCAGCCGCCACACTTGAATCACCTGTATAGGTTATAGAGTAATCTCGTTGCAATAACTCCGGGTTGATTGGAAAGTTTGCACGTGCCAAAGCTTGGATCGCCACGTCATAAATACCCGGTGCATGGTAGGCTCTTGATAACGTTTCAGATAACTCAGGGTCTTTCTCATAAATTTGGATGATTTGCGGCTGTTTATAGCCAAGTGCAAATTCAATCAGGCGATTTTGATATGATTGGAAACCTGACGCACGCCCCAAGCTATCACGAAATTCCATGTACTCGGCAGGTGTCAACGTGGCAAGTACATCCCATGCTTGAATGATTTGTGTTTGGACTTTGGACACACGTGCGAGCATTTTGAAAGCTTCCGGTAGTTCATCTCGCTGGATGGATTGAATCGCCGTTTCAAGCTCATGCAAAATTAATTTCATCCACAGTTCGTTGACTTGATGGATAATGATAAACAGCATTTCATCATGGTGACCAGATAATCGATTTTGACTCGACAGTACTTGATCCAAATGTAAATACTCACCGTATGTCATTGACTCGCGAAAATCCGTATGAATCCCTTTTTCTGTCATGACTCCCACCTCCTAATAACTGCGCGCACCGGGCTACCATCTGCTTCTTTTAACGCCAGCGGCAACGCAATGAGCTCATACTGACCAGGCTCCAATGAATGCAACACTAAATTCTCTATAATAATGACATCATTGCGATAAAGCGAATGGTGAGCCAGCAAGTCCTTACTGTTCTCCGCATCAACAGAAGGTGTATCAACTCCGATCAAACGAACACCTCGCTCTTTTAGCAGTGGCCCCACATCTTCCCCAATCACTGTAAAATGTTCAGGAAATCGAGTGAACGTCGGATGACTACCCGTTTTCAATAAAATCCGCTCCGCTCCCCCGAAGTCAACCTCTTCTAAATCCGCTCTTGTCACACAATCCACACCTGTGACATCGACAACACACGCACGGCCAATATAGAGGTCGATAGGCAACTCCAAAATCCTAAGTCCCTCATTATCATAATGAAACGGGGCATCCGTATGCGTTCCGATATGCGTGCTCATCGTCAACTTGCCGATATTGACAGAGCCAGACTGTTCTTTGGAGACTGCGACCTCGTAGAAAAACGGTGTATCCCCAGGCCATTCTGCAATCTCTTTCTGCAACGGTTGCGTAATATCTATCCATTCATTCGTCATGCTACCACACCTCGTTCATTTGGAAATTGTTTGTATGTTTCCTCTTTTATGATTTTCTTCAAAATCTTCACCGTCTGCCACACATCTTCAAATGAATTATATAACGCGACAGGAGCCAATCGAATACCGTCGGGTGCGCGGAAGTCAGGAATCACTCCCTCTGCTTTCAGTGCCTGACAAATTCTCGCCGCTTCTTTATGCAGTAATAAAATATGTCCGCCACGTGTAGAATCCGTCGGGTTTCCGATATCAAATGAATACTCCTCTAATTCTGCTTGAATGCATTCCATCATATAAGCAGTCAACGCCAGAGACTTATCCCGAATACGTTCCATTCCCAGTTCTTCAAACATTTCCAACGATCCGAGTAGCGGTGCCACGCTCAATATATGTGGTGTGCCGATTTGGTATGCTCCCGCATCGCCCGCTGCGGTCATCGTATGATTCATATCGAATTGTTTCGTTTTATCGGAACCGAACCATCCTGCTAGTCCCGCCTCTTTTCCAAAATGCTTTTCATGGATGAATAAGCCTCCGACAGAACCTGGTCCGCCATTCAAATGTTTGTACGTGCACCAAAACGCAAAATCCACGCCCCATTCGTGCAACTCATGAGAAACAGAGCCGATCGAATGGCATAAATCAAAACCGATTGTGATACCTCTTTCATTCGCAGCATTTGTAAGCGCCTTCATATTTAACACTTGTCCACTTCGATAAAGCACAGCAGGCAGCACAATCAACGCCACTTCTTCCGTCATCGCCTCAATAATGCGATCTTCATTCAACGTCAGTCCATCATCACTCTTCACTCGTATTAATTGCTCATCAGGATTCAGTCCTTGCAGCCTGATTTGACTTTGCAGCGCGTAAATATCGGACGGGAAGTTCAATTCATCTGCTAATATTTTCGTCCGCTTACCAGATGGCCGATAAAATGTCGATACGAGCTGATGTAAATTCGTTGTCGTCGATCCAGTGGCCACCACTTCCGACTCCTTTCCACCAACTAACGGCGCCATCCTTTCTCCCAATTGTTCCGCCAAATAAAACCACGGATACTGCCCTTCTGTCCAACCGTCAATTCCAAGCGTTTTCCATGAATCTACTAACGCTAGCAATGTACTTTCTGCGCGTCTGGACAATAAGCCTAATGAGTTTCCATCCATATAAATTTTTTGCTCTGGTAAATAAAATTCTTTTCGGTATGAAGCCAATTGATCCTGCTGATCTAGTATTTTTGCGTACTCAAGTGTGTTGGAGTCCATGTCCATTCTCCTTTCTATCCTTACGTAAATAATAACATATGGAGAAGAAATTTCATCCTTGATATTAGCTCATGTGACTTCTTAATTATTCTATGCTACGCTTTCATAAAAAAGGGAGAGCTATCCATGCAAACATTTACAGAACGAGTGGTGTCCATCATCCAACAAATCCCTTCAGGCCGCATCATGACGTATGGACAGGTGGCCGCTGAGGCTGGTAATCCACGCGGTGCACGCCAAGTAGTTCGCGTACTGCATTCGATGAGCAGAAAATACGACTTGCCTTGGCACCGAATTATCAATGCCAAAGGAGGTATTTCAACTCCTGAAAATGCAGAAGAAAAAGGTCGGACGCAACGAGAGCTACTGACATCTGAAGGCGTGCAGTTTGATGAAAAGGGATGTGTGCCACTCGAAACTTATCGCTGGCATCCTCCATTGCACTCATAAAAAGCACAAAAAACGCTCGGCTGAAGTCCCTCTCCGCCAAGCGTTTTTCGTAAGTAGTGACATTACTCACTGCAATAAACTCAAAAATCGTTTCGTCCGCTCATGTTGCGGATTGGTGAAAATTTGAGCAGGTGCACCTCTTTCAACTATGACGCCATCATCAATGAAAATGACTTCATCTGCAACCTCTTGTGCGAACTTCATTTCATGAGTCACAACCGCCATCGTCATTCCCTCCTGTGCTAAGTCCTTCATGACACGAAGCACTTCATTCACTAATTCAGGGTCGAGCGCGGATGTTGGCTCATCGAATAGCATCACTTTTGGGTCCATCGCAAGTGCTCGAGCAATCGCAACACGCTGTTGCTGACCACCTGATAGCTGATACGGATATTTCTCTTTATGCTCCGCCAGCCCTACTTTCACTATCAACTGCTCCGCGATCTCACCGGCTTCATTTTTGGAAAGTCCCTTCACAGTTGTTAGTCCTTCTGTGACATTCCCAGTCGCAGTCAAGTGAGGAAATAGATTATAGCTTTGGAATACCATACCCGTGAGACGACGAAACGCAGCGATCGCCTTTTTGGATACCGGCTTATTGAAATCCAGTTGCTGTCCATCAATGGAAATGATTCCTCCATTCGGTGTTTCAAGCACATTAAGACAGCGCAATAAAGTTGATTTACCAGATCCAGACGGTCCGATAATAACGACCACTTTCCCCTGCTCGATTTCCAAGTCTACATTTTTGATGACTTCCAATGGTCCGAATGACTTTTGCAGTCCTTGTATCGAAATCATGATAACCCTCCTGACTTGCCAACGAACCGATCCAACCGACCTTCAATTCTGCCTTGAATAATGGATAGGATGAAACATATTACCCAATAAATGAGCGCAGCCATGCTGTAGACGAATAAAAATTCATAGTTCATTGACGCAATTTCCTGCGCTTTCCTGAACATTTCTGCTACTAATATCATCGCCGCCAACGAGGTATCCTTCACCAAGCCGATAAACGAGTTGGAAAGCGGTGGAACAGAAACTCGCGCAGCTTGCGGCAAGACAATTTTCCGCAGTGCCTGTGAATAATTCATTCCAATTGAATAAGCAGCCTCCCACTGTCCTTTCGGGATGGACAAAATGGCGGCCCGAATGATTTCCGAGGCATAGGCACCGACATTCAATGAAAAGCCAATGACGGCCGACGGGAATGGATCGATTATTATACCGATTGTCGGCAACCCATAAAAGATAATGAATAATTGAACTAGCAACGGTGTTCCGCGGATGATGGAAACATACACTCGTGCAACTGCACGTAATATATTACTGGACGAGATTCTCGCCAGGGCTGTAAAAATAGCTATCGTCAGCCCAATAATAAACGAAATAATTGCCAATGGAATGGTGAATTTGATAGCCCCTTCAATTAGCGGTCCGATGGATGTAGATGCGATTTCTTGAAGTCTCTGTATCCGTTCGGGAGTTAATACAAAACTATTAAGATACATCTTCGCCGAACCATTTTTCGGAGATCTCTTTCAACGTACCGTCTTCACGCATCGCATCTAACGCTTTATTAATTTCATCCACCAGATCCTCAGTGTTTTGTCTGAATAAAAATGCATTTTCAGAACCATTTTGCTGCTCGTCAATGATTTGAATTGGAGCATCTGGCTTTTTCTTTACATAATCAAGCGCTGAAATTTTATCGTTATATGTGCCATCTACCCGTTTAGAAGTGACTAAATCTACCGCTTGGTTAAAGCCTTCTACTTTAACAACTTCTGCACCGTGTGACTCCGCCATCTTCCCATAGTTACTCGTCAATGTCTGTGCAGCTTTTTTACCGTCCATTCCATCGAATGTGGTGATATCTTGATTATCTGCATGAACAATTAATACCGCATTCGAGCGAGTATAAGGTTGTGAGAAATCATATTTTTCCTGGCGTTCTTCATTGATTCCTACTTGGTTGGCAATGACATCAAAGCGCTTAGCATCCAGTCCAGCAAAAATCGCATCCCACTGAGTTTCAAAAAATTTAGCTTCTACACCTAAACGCTTCGCTACCTCTTCAGTAACTTCCACATCATATCCAGTTAATTTACCAGATTCATCATGAAAAGAGAAAGGTGCATATGTTCCTTCTGTACCTACATTTAGCACACCTTTTTCTAAAACTTCATCAAGCAAACCCTTGCTTTCAGCCGATTGTCCTGTTGATTCATCTGCTGGTTTATCATCCGATCCGTTCGTTTTGTCTTCGTCTTTCGAACCGCAAGCAACCAATACAACCGCCAATAAAACTAGTAAAAATGGCAATAAAATTTTTCTCATTCCATAAACCCCACTATTCTTATAAGTATTTGTTGTTTAAAATCATAAGAGATTGTTATGATTCTGTCAACAAGTAAAACTTGTAGTTTGAAATATTATACTATATAGAATTGACAAACAAAACAAATTCCTTTAGTCTAGCATTAGTTTAAACCCTATTAAAACACTTGGAAATTAGGAGGAAACAGCATGAGATTGAAGACAAAATTGATTCACGCAGGCGTTTCAGGAGACCCATTGACGGGTGCGGTAACAGTTCCGATCTATCAAGTTAGTACATTTAAGCAAGATGCACCCGATCGGAACAAAGGTTATGATTATTCACGTGCAGGTAATCCGACACGTAATGCAGTGGAGCAATACATAGCAGATATAGAAGGTGGTAAAAGAGGGCTCGCGTTTGCCTCTGGTCTGGCGGCTTTGTCATCTGTGCTCATGACATTTAATGCAGGTGATCATTTCATAATTAGCAATGACGTGTATGGAGGTACATACCGAGTTCTCAATCAAGTGCTAAACCGACTTAATTTAACTTCTACTTTTGTCGATCCAACCGCTATTGAGAACATTACCGAGGCCATTCAACCGAATACGAAAGCGATTGTCATCGAAACACCTGGAAATCCCTTTTTGAAAGTAGTCGATATCCAAGCACTTTCGAAAGTGGCAAAAGAACATAACTTGAAATTAATTGTAGATAACACATTTCTTACTCCCTACTGGCAAAACCCTCTGGAATTAGGAGCGGATGTCGTATTTCATAGCGCTACGAAATACTTGGGTGGCCATAGCGATGTAGTAGCAGGACTCGTTGCGGTTAATGACGAACAGCTCGGCGAGGATATTCATTTGGTTCAGAAAGCCGTGGGTGCCATTCTCGGTCCGCAAGATTCCTATCTGCTATTACGTGGTATGAAAACGCTCGGTGTTCGGATGGAAGAGCATGAAGTGAACACTAAACGAATCGCGGAATGGCTAACTGAGCAACCGCAAGTGAAAAAAGTGTATTATCCTGGATTGGAAAGCCATCCAGGTCACGAACTCGCTAAACAGCAAGCACGTGGATTTGGTGGTGTGCTATCATTCGAGGTGGAAAGTGAGGAACTGGCTGAGCAGATTATTGAGAAAGTGAAGATTTTCCAACTTGCCGTCAGCTTAGGAGCCGTGGAAAGTTTGATCTCCGTTCCCGCCAAAATGACTCATGCCACCATTCCTACGGAGGAACAAGCTAAGTTAGGTATTTCCCCAAAATTACTACGATTGTCTGTTGGCATTGAAGATGTCGAAGACTTGTTAGAAGATTTGCAACAAGCATTTGAATAATCGTTACCATGAAGAGCTAGCTCTTCATGGTTTTTTATTTCGAAATTGTGTGATCCATACTGATTAGCTTTGGCTCGTTGTGAATATGGTTTGGTGCGGTGTAGTGTAGCTTTCGCTCGAACCGATATGATTTTGGCTCGTTCTAGTGCTATTTTAGCGCGGTACACCATAGCTTTCGCTCGTTTCAACATAACTTTCGCGCGGTGCGTGTTTAAAATGCACAATCTATTTTCTCCAGACGTTTTAAAACGAAAAAACTTGGGAAAACATTCGCTATACTACTAACTGGAGGATGGATTTATATGGACCAAGGACCTGAGAACGCACGAAGGAAACTACATAAAACACTAAAACCATCTTGGGTATTCGCCATTGCACTAGGATCATCGGTTGGCTGGGGCGCTTTTATTTTACCTGGTGATTGGATTCGCCAGTCAGGACCGCTTGGCGCTATCATTGGTCTCGGTATTGGCGCACTCGTTATGATGATTATCGCGTCGAGCTACGGTGTGATGATTAAAAAATTCCCAGTATCGGGTGGCGGATTTACATATGCTTTTGTGGCAGCAGGAAAAGTATGGGCGTTCATTTGCGGATGGTTCTTATCGCTTGGATATATTTCAATTGTCGCTTTGAATGCCTCAGCATTCACCCTGTTGCTAAAGTTTTTAGCACCCGGTTTCATGCAACAAGGCTATTTATACTCTGTAGCAGGCTGGGACGTCTATTTACCAGAGGTGCTGATTGCCAGCTCATTGATCTTATTGTTTGCACTTATTAACACGACAGGTACAAGCGTTTCTGGACAAATCCAATTTTATTTCAGCGTGTTACTCGTGGCAGGCGTTGTACTACTTGGGATCTTCACGTTCAGTGGTGCCGATCAACCTCTCACAAACTTGCAACCTTTCTTTACAGGTAACCAATCGATTTTGACATCCATACTGGTCATTCTGGCGATTGCTCCTTGGGCCTATGTTGGATTTGACAATGTCCCACAGGCAGCAGAGGAATTTAATTTTTCTCCTCGAAAAGCTACTATGCTCATTGTCGCTTCATTGTTCACATCTTTCTTAATCTATGCCATTATGATCGGGCTGACAGGCTGGACGTTTCCTTCTTTATCAGACGTCGGTAATGGTGATTTATGGCTGACAGGCGAAGTTATTCGTTCTGCATTGGGAATTGGTGGTCTTGGGATTATGGCAGTTGCAATTGTTATGGGTATTTTCACGGGCCTTAACGGGTTTTTCATGTCATCGAGTCGTCTGCTGTTTTCCATGGCGCGTGCTCGTGCATTGCCTAACTTTTTTAGAACGATTACAAAAGAAAAGCAGACGCCTGTATGGGGCATCTGGTTCGTAGCACTGATCACATTGCCGACTCCATGGTTTGGTAGACAAGCACTGACATGGATTGTTGATATGTCATCAACTGGTGTGTCAGTCGCGTATTTTTTCACTTGTCTAGCTGCTTATAAGGTGCTCGCATGGAGTAAGGAAAAAGCAGGTCGTGAAATAGCACCTATGAAAAAGTTTCTCGCCTTACTTGGTATGATCGCTAGCGGAGCATTTCTAGCATTATTGCTCGTACCAAATTCTCCTGCCGCGCTCTCTACGCCTTCGTATATCTTATTATTGGTTTGGGCGTTAGTCGGTGGTATTTTCTATCTAGCTATCAGAAAGCGCTACAACAGTTTGACACAGGAAGAAACCGAGTATTATGTACTTGGTAAAACGATTGAATCAGAAGTGATGGATGCTTCGAATCATACAGCATCAGATGATCACTTACCCATCCCTGACGCTACTCGAACCTAGTACCGAATGAATCAACTCCTTTCTACATGGCAACCAGTAGAGAGGAGTTTTTTATATGGTGTTGTCTCTCATTAATGCATACAAAAAAAGCAAAGACTAAAACCAGTCTTTGCTTTTTTTCTTATGAACTTTTACAATAATCCAATCCACTTCCAATAGGTCGCACTGAATAGCAATATTAGTAAATACCCGATAATGGTAAGTGGAATTCCTGTTTTCAAGAAATCCTTCACCGTAAAGGCACCAGTTCCGTACGCTAACATATTCTGTGGTGCACTCACTGGCAGTAAGAAACCAAAACTGATGACAAATTGCTGAATCAAAACAAAACCGACTTCGTTGACATCTAACGCAATCGTTGACGTCAGCGCTATGAAAATCGGTATGAGCGCAGATGATAAACTCGTCGCGCTGGCGAACCCTAAATGAATTAAGATATTAAATAACGACAGTAAGGCAATCGTCGCGAGCAATGGCATATTGTCCAAGCCCATCGCGCCGAACACTTTATCTGACAGCCATTGTGCACCTGTTGTATCCAGCAGAATTGTCCCTAATGAAATACCGACTGCAAATACGAGAATAGTGCCCCACGGAATCATTTGTTGTACAGTTTTCCAATCAAACACACCAATTTTCGGTGTTAATAAAATTGCAATCGCCACAATCGTCACTGTCGTCGTATCAAATGGATGCAACTTCTCTTCAGTAGCCCACAAGAACAGTAAAGCCAGTGAGACGATAATCAAACGGAGTTCGGAAGACTTCATCTTGCCTAATTCCTTTAATTGACCTTGAATCAGTTCCTTACCTCCTTCCACCACTTTCGTCTCCGGTTTGATCACCGCATGCATGACGAAGTAAAGAACAATTGACATGATAATCGACCATGGAGCAGCGTATAGGAACCAAGAACTCCAAGCAACGGAAACACCAAATTCTTTCTCAATGAACCCAAGTGCCACCATGTTTTGTGCAGCACCGGTCTTAATTCCGACATTCCAGATAGACACAGATTGCACTGCGGTAATGACGAGCAATGCGCCTAATCGACTGTTCGTTGGTAGGCCGAAAGCCGCCACCATTCCGAGCAAAATTGGAACGACTGCTCCTGCCCGTGCCGTCGCACTGGGTACGAAAAATGCCAACACAATAGAGACAACAATTGATCCAAAAATAATGGCACCTGTTTTCACGCCCACTTTTGATAAAATATACAACGCTAGACGCTTGTGCAAATTGGTCGTCTGCATAGCAGTTGCCAGAAACAGTGCAGCTGCAACTAGCGCCACGGCTGGACTGGAAAATCCGGTCAACGCCATTTTCAAAGCACCTTTCGTTCCAAGCATTTCATCTGGGTTCGTCATGTCCGGTGCTAGCCCTAGTAACACCGCTGCCAAACCAAGAATCATAGCAGCACTAACAGGATAAGGTACAGCCTCCGTCACCCACAGGATGACTGCGAATGCCAAGATAGCCAATGCTCGCTGTCCAGTTACCGGTAAATCTGTGGGATTTGGGAGTAATACGATTGCTATGAGGACGACAAAAGCTAGAATAATCCATAATCCCTTCAGATCTCGTTTAGGTTGCGGAACTGTTTCTTCAGATGTTTTCACAAGCATTCCTTCCTTTCTAGACTAAGTCTCTCCTAATTATTACCCTATTTAGACAATGAATAACTCCTTTCTAGTAATTCATGAAAAAACCGGTCATCCATGAAGGGACAACCGGAAGCGTATTAGTTCTTTCGTTTTACATGCTTTAAAATGACCTCGCTCTTCGGGATACTTGGAATATCAACAAGACTATAACTCAAATCCTGAGTTGGCACCTCGAACATCATCCGATTCGCCAAATAGTCCAAGCTAACTTTCATTACCTCAAGCGTAACCCACTCCCCTGCACAGCGATGATTTTCCATATAATCTCCGCCACCTTGTGGAATCAAATTGTAAGGAGTGATCGGCTCATCCACAAATCTCGATGGATCAAAAACCTCTGGATTATTCCACAATTTCGGGTCGTGATTAGTTCCGTAAAAATCGAGAATCGTCAACGTTCCCTTCTTGAATTTATAGCCGTCCCACTCAAAATCGTCTTTCACACGTGCTGCATTGAATGGAAAAAATGGATACAGTCGGCGCACTTCTTGCACAAAATCCTGCAGATTCTTTTCACGTCCTGAAGCATGTTTCTCGCATTCTTCAGGATGCTGAATTAAAGCATGTCCTGTAAACGCGATATATATAGCAATCGCTACAATTGGACGAATAATATTCAGCACTTCAACAGCCGCTACCTTTTCACTCAGTAGCTTCCCCTTCTCATCACGATGAAACGAAAATACTTGCATGGCCGTTCCTTCAAATGGGATCAAAGCTCCTGTTCGAACAGATTTGATTAAACCGCCGATCCAGTCCTCCATCTCTTCGCGCGCTTTCTTCCCCTTCCAATGTGTAAAGCCAAGAGTTGCTGGAGTTTCAAACAATTGCACGATCGCCTTCTGCTTCTCCTTCACTTCTTTTTCCTTTAAAGGTACACCTGCCCACTGACAAGCTAGACGAAGCAACAACTCTTGCGCTTCTTCATATAGATTCACCTCTTCCTGCTGCTCCCAATCACGCAATTTTCTTTCCCATTGACCAGCTGCCATCACTTTCAGTTGCTGAATCTGTTCAGCTCCCATTAGCGACATAAACGCTTGCTTCCGATGGCGGTGGGCCTCTCCATCTAGCGTCTGCACTCCTTTTTCACCAAGTAAAGTTTGTTGGACTCGCTTTGGTGCCGCGCCTTTTCGAACAAACTTCTCCGTATCATAAAATAACTCTGCTTCCTTTTCACCTGAAAGGCAAATCACCTGTTCACCAAGTAGATGTGTTTCAAATATGTTCGATTGAAGCCCTCTTCTACGATTCCTCAGAAACTGATAGCCTTCTCTCAGCATACTCGCTGTATGATCTTTTCCTTCTAACTTTGGCATCGTCTTAATTTCTCGCAAACACATCACGTCCTTTTCTCCACTTTCTTTTTCTATA
Source organism: Sporosarcina obsidiansis (assembly GCF_009651005.1). Taxonomy (GTDB): domain Bacteria; phylum Bacillota; class Bacilli; order Bacillales_A; family Planococcaceae; genus Sporosarcina; species Sporosarcina obsidiansis. Next base: position 158,660 of record NZ_WHVW01000003.1, on the reverse strand, counting down.
CCCGTTCAAGATCTCTACTAATCGATCGATTCAGCTATTGACATATCTTTTAAAAGTGGTAAGATTCAAAACGGTATGTAATTCTAAAAATAATCTTGATCTTATATAAGTGGAGCGTTGTCTTAAGTAATTTTATTCGTAGCAGCAATAAAAGAGACTGAGCGGAAGGTGCAAGCTCAGGCGGCGAGTGAAATGAAATACACCAACTATTTGGCTTCACATGCAATTGAGAGGATAGCTAGGGCTATCAATTAGGGTGGTATCGCGGAGAACTCCTTCGTCCCTTGTGGGGATGATAGGGGTTTTTTATTCTATTCAACAGGAGGTCGTTAGCATGTTTCAAATCAAATCGATTCATACACCAACCGTTAAAGCTTCTGTCAGTTTAACCTTCCTTATTGTGGCCTTAATCAGTATTAGTATTGTGCAGTTTGATTCTGTGCCACATGTGCCAATTTTATTCGCAATTTTATTATTGTTTGGATATGGGATCTGGAAGAAGATGACTTTTAAACAATTAGAAAGAGGTTTAGTGGATGGAGCAAGCGCAGGGATGAGTGCGGTATTCTTATTCTTCTTCATCGGTGTGCTGGTAAGTAGCTGGATGATGAGTGGGACGATTCCTACCTTGATCTATGCTGGATTCCAACTGATTACACCTGCATACTTCTATGCTATCGCATTCGTCGTCACCGCGATCATTGGATTATCGATCGGTAGTTCTCTCACGACAGTGGCGACGATTGGTGTGGCGTTTATCGGTATGGCACATGTGCTTGATTTATCCTTACCTCTTGCAGCAGGTGCTATTGTGTCGGGTGCATTTTTTGGTGATAAGATGTCTCCACTGTCTGATACAACGAACTTGGCTTCATCCATTGTGGGCGTCGATTTATTTGAACATATACGAAATATGGGATGGACGACGTTTCCAGCGTTTTTCATATCACTTCTGTTATTTGGCATATTGTCTCCCCAAGCGACATCCGGTGACTTTCAAACAGTTGATACCTTCCGTACTGCCTTAATGAGTACAAATATGATTCATTGGTACACGGTTATTCCAATTATTGTCCTATTCGTCCTGACATTTTCAAAAGCACCTGCTATTTTGACGCTTGCCGCTAGCTCTTTTGTGGCCGTCATCATTGCATTTTTTCACACTCAGTATGGATTTTCGGAAATATTGAATATTCTTTTTAGCGGTTATAAGGGATCTACAGGAGTTGCGGAAGTGGATGAACTGCTCTCACGTGGCGGTATGGAAAGTATGATGTTCACTATCTCGCTAGTGCTACTGGCTCTCAGTATGGGCGGCATGCTGTTTACGCTTGGGATCGTTCAGTGCTTGCTCGCGAAGATCGAAAGCCTCTTACGTAAAGTGTCGTCCGTCATCATGGCGTCTGCGCTTACCGCAATTGGTATCAATGTGTTGATCGGCGAACAATATTTATCCATTTTATTGACAGGCCAAGCATTCCAGGCCAGTTATGAAAAAGTGGGTCTTGCCAATAAAAACTTGAGCCGAGTGATGGAAGATGCCGGAACAGTGATCAATCCGCTCGTGCCGTGGAGTGTGGCCGGAATCTTCATCACGACGGTACTGGATGTGCCGACACTCGCATATTTACCGTTCACATTCTTTTGCTTATTGAGTCCTGTGTTGACAGTCCTTTTTGGTTACTTAGGAAAGACATTAACACGGATTTGAGGATGGAGTGTATATATGTTTTTTACAAAACAAAGAAAAGTACCAGATGAAACTAGCTACAATGTCGGCGTTTTCACCACTGACTCTGTAGACGAAGAAACCTATGATGAGTGGTTTGATCAATTAGCTGACGCTGCTGATAATGTGGGAACGGCAGAGTATATAACGATTGAAGGATACAATTCTAAGCAATTAGAAATTCTGCATGATCGCTTTCCTACCGTAAATCTTAAAGAAACCTTCTTTTTAATTAATGAAATTGATTTTGAAGCAATAAAAGAAGAAATTAAGCTAATGGAGAGCACACAGAAGTGGAAGAAATTCTTCAACCAAATTCCGCTTGGTGATTATATAGCAGCCGAAAATCGAGTCGTGCTCGATGCCTCGAAAGCTGTATTTTGCACCAATGATTTACAGGAAGCCATCCAATTTTTAATGGAACAGGCTGCACAGCAACGAGGGAGATAGTTTACTCCCCCACTCCTTTAAGACATAATAATATCATCCTGTTGCTGATCAAGGCGCCGGATTTCTTCCTCAGAAGCTGCACGCTTTCTAGCTAGTTGGTCTTGTATACGACGGACATCTTGCAGAACAGCATGGAGCTTCTTTTTTGCATCTGTAATACGGGAATGCACCATCCAGTCAGAAAAAATATTATCGAAAAAGAGATCCGTGAATGTGAAAATATCGTTTTGGTTCACTTGGAACGATTCGGTTGCAGCATTTTGAACGTCCATTAGTTCCGTTTCATAATGACGCAATGCTCGTTGTGCTTGATGAACAAGATCATCAGAGCTATTCATCTCGGAATATTTGAGTGCCGAAACGAGCAGTCCACCACCTAAAAATGTATCCCAAATAGACATACCTTCTGCCGAATCCAGTTTCTTCATTGCGCCCGCCAAAGCATGGATCGCTTTTTCTCCAGCTTCCACCGCTTCATCAATTTCGCGAATCATCGAATGGACACGCACCCTGTCATCTGCAATTTTTTGGAGGGTTTGATTGGCTACTGAATCATTCATGCGTATCCACGCTTCCTTTTCTTTCAAGAAATCTGTCCAATCCTCCTCGATATACGTAAAATCAGGATGCTCTAGTTGTTTCCGTAAATCTTTTACTTCTTCTGTCAGATCCAGCACATTCTTCTCAGCTTCATTGAATTTCAGTTCCGCCTCCGCTGCCTCTTCAATTTCCTTCTTCATCTTTTCGTCCCACTTGCCCGTCCATTCGCTAATTTTCTTAGCAAATGAAAACTTTCCAAGCTTCACAACGTCCTGCTGCTCTTTCGTCAACTGTTGATGAAGCCGATCACGTTCCTGTTGCATCGCTTTTAGTTGCTGCGTTGTTTGTTCGAAACGACGAAGCAAACGTCGATGAGTCGTTCGTTTTTCTTGCAAGCTATATTGTCTCTCCTGAATATCTTGTCGCATGTCGATCACTCCTTTATTCATATACGCAAAAGAAGGAATTAAAGATTCATGCAATTCTTGCATAAGACCCATTGATTGACCAATACTAGAAGTAAACCATGAATAGGCGGTGACTGACTCGTGGAATTTAATTCTATTTGGGAGGCAGTTCTGATCATTGTGGCGGGCATTGTGCTGTTACATATTTCGGGACGTAAATCCATTTCTCAGATGACCGTGGGGCAAACTGTGTTGATGATTGCTGTTGGAACATTGTTAATTCAGCCTGTAGCCAGTAAAAACTTGTGGCAGACTTTGTTACTTTCTCTCATTCTTGTTTTGACTTTGCTTGTATTCGAAATACTAGCCTTAAAGTGGAATTTCTTCGAAGGTTTAGTCCGTGGAAGATCGAAAGTTGTAGTGGAAAATGGGGTATTGAAAGTGCAAAATATGAAAAAACTCCGCTTAACTGTCGATGAATTAGAAATGCATCTTCGACAAAATGGTATTGATAAAATAGATGATATCAAATGGGCAACGATGGAAATGAGCGGACAGCTAGGTTACACTTTGATTGATCGGAAGCAATATGCCACGAAAGAGGATATATCGAATTCAACTATCCTTGCAGGCAATGAGCCGACAGCTACAACTTCAGATACCTACTGAACAAAAGCCGCTTCCTGTTCCGGAAGAAACTAATCTCTTCACTGAAATTGAAAAGCAGAAACAAGCACCGAAACCTCTACAATAAGAAGTTTAAATGATACGCCAATGGGGAATTTACCTATAACAACTCTATTTAGAGAGGACGAGTTCAATTATGAAAAAGTTAATAAAGGCTGCGATTAAATATGGTCCCCTATTGTATCCTATCGTAAAAAAATTGATGGATGAAAAGAAGAAGAAAGAAGTTTATACGAAGAGAAATACAGTAAAATAAGATGATATCACAAACAACGGAAACTATTCATTTTCGTTGTTTTTTCTATAAAAATAATATTTTTTATAAATACATGTTTATTTTCATGTGAAAACGAGTATACTAGAGTATGAGGATTTTTTTCTGACCTCTTTTTTCCTCTCTATGTTTGATCCCCAAACAAAAAGCTCCGGGTACACCACATTACCTATGGAGGAGAATTAATTACATGCATTGGTACAACAAATTGAAAGAGTATTTTCCAATTGAAGAGATGAAGTCAAAGGAACATATGGAGACATTACTAGTAGATAAAGGAAATGTCTACCACAAGGAAGAAGGACCGAAACATGTATTAATGTACGTGGAAACGGATGACTTCGTTTTTATAGACTATCTTTTCGTTTCTTCAGCCGCACGCGGTGAAGGCCTTGGAAAAAAACTGCTGGATTCGTTGAAAACCAAGAACAAGCCAATTTTATTGGAAGTTGAACCTGTTGATGATGAAGAACCAGACACTGGAAAACGGCTAAAATTCTATGCGAGAGAAGATTTCTCTCACGCACAGCAAATTGGCTATAATCGACGTTCACTCGCGACAGGAGAACAAACTATCCTCGAAATTCTATATTGGGCACCTGCCGAGGCGGATGAAAAAGACATTTTCAACGCAATGAAAACCACCTACGAAGAAATTCACACCTACAAAGACCACCATTTTTATGGAAAATCATATGAACCAACTGAGAAAGTTTTACAGTACAAAAAGAAACCAAAAGAGAATATTTTAGAACCTTTCACTGCAGTTAGCGTTTGATGGGAAGCCGGTCTTTTATGGACCGGCTTTTTATTATGGCCTCTTTTTGCTCCAACCACCAAAACAACTGCAACCTCATTGCCAGATTACCTAGGAACGAGCATTTACCTCTCCACACCGAGCTAATCTTCTTACGAACCAAGCGAATGTCTCACCCCACCGAGCATTACCAGTTTTCAACGAGCCAAAGTAGCACTGGAACGAGCGTAACCTCGCCACAACTGAGCAATGGCAAACTGATTTTCACCTCTAAAATCGCCAAAGTTCAACAAGTGTTACTACAGAAAGATAATCACCTCTACCGATTATATGCTTACCCCTTCTTGTCAACCAAGTGTCTTATTCTGTCTCCCATCAGTTGATTCCGCACCTCGAAAATCACCCACAAGTTGATTGAATCAACGAACAATTAACCTTACACTGATTATAGAAAGGACGTGACGACATGTTGCAAATTGGTCCCATCATTTTACGTGAACGTAAACGGCTTCAGGTAACGCAAGATACGCTAGCTACTTACTGCCAAGTATCAAAAGCATCCGTTTCTAAATGGGAAAAAGGACAAAGCTATCCCGATATCACGCTATTGCCTAAACTAGCATCGTATTTCAAACTGACGATAGATGAGCTGCTTGGCTATGAACGCCAATTATCAAAAGAGGCAATTCAGAAACAATATTATGAATTCGCTAACCGCTTTGGTAAAGAACCATTTGAACTTGTCTATGAAGAAATCGAAGAACAAGTGAAACTGTATTACCATGATTCAGCATTCCTATTGCAAATGAGTATTCTGATGCTTAACCATCATATGCTGGGTGAAGACAGCCCAATCGTTTTACAAAAGATCAATCAGTGGCTTAACCGCATTCGCCAATTAAGCGGAGATGTCTGGGTGTTGCGTCAAGTCAATTCCTTACAAGCAACTGTTGCGCTAATGCAAGCCGAGCCTGAAACTACTCTCCAATTATTGGACGGTGTCATCAAGCCGAGTATGGGCGACGAAATCTTGTTGGCAACAGCCTATGAACAAGTCGATGATCATGAAGAAGCGACGCGGGTGATCCAAGTCATGATGTATCAAAATATTATTCAACTTGTCGGAAGCAGCCCCATTTATTTACGCCTCAACTCTTCTAATCAACAGGTTTTTGACGAAACTCTCCGAAGAATTAACGGACTGATTGAGCTATACGCGCTACGAAAATTGCATCCCAATATATGCCTACAATTTTATTACAGTGTAGCTCAATGTGGTGCAATGACAAATAATCGCGAGCTATTGTATGCCTATTTAACAAAGTACGTTGATATCTGTATTCATGATTTGCTTCCTTTCACACTAAGAGGCGATGCGTATTTTGATTTGTTAGAAGACTGGCTAGAGCAGTTAGATTTAGGAACGAACGCACTGCGTAATACAGACATTATTAAGCAGTCAATTGTTGAATCAATGAAGGCTCCTTTTTTTGAGCCCTTTCGTAACGAGGAAGAGATGCAAGATTTACGTGAGAGATTACGCTGGGGATTGGAGGATGGACAATGAATACGAACTGGGATTTATTACTAGAGTACTTACCTTTTTTAATCCCTCTCATTTTACTACAAGTTGGTCTGGGAATTTTTTCAGCAATACATGTCATTCGGCATCCTCACTATCGCTTCGGTAATCAAGTGATATGGCTTCTAATTGTGCTGTTCATTCAATTTATTGGCCCACTAGTCTATTTTGTATTTGGAAGAGGTGATGGCGATGGTCGTACAAATTGAAGGCGTGTCAAAGCGTTTTGGAAATAAAGAGGTGTTGCGCGATATTCATCTCCACATTCCTGAACACTCTATTTTCGGATTTATTGGAGCAAACGGAGCAGGTAAAACGACTTTAATGAAATGTATGTTAGGCCTGCTACCACTCTCTGCTGGAGGCATTACAATTGCAGGAGAAAAGGTTACGTTCGGGGAAACGAAGTCAAATGCGCACATTGGCTATTTACCTGATGTACCTGAGTTTTATCCATTTTATAATGCACGACAATACTTAGAACTTTGTGCAGTCATTACAGATATACCCAAAATGGAACGGAAAACGCGAATTGAAGAATTATTGACTTTGGTTGGATTGGCCGACGTCACCTCTCCAATTAACGGCTATTCAAGAGGAATGAAACAACGACTGGGCATCGCACAAGCTCTACTCAATCGCCCTAAACTTCTGATCTGCGATGAACCGACTTCTGCCCTAGATCCTGCAGGACGTGCGCAAATCCTGTCGATATTGCAGCAGGCAAAAGCAGAAACAACTGTCTTCTTCTCTACCCATATTTTATCGGACGCGGAACAGATCTGTGACCATGTCGCCATGCTGCATGAAGGCAAAATTATTTTCCAAGATGAATTAGTAAAACTTCAACAGCGCTTTCATGATCAATTTGCCTATACCTTTACGATATCAGCGGAAAAAGCAATGAAATCTCTACAACATGTTCAGTTTCATATGGAGATCGACGGTGATCAACTGATCGTTACTTTATCAGATGATACGCAACGTCTAGCATTCATGAGAGAATTAACCCGCCAAGGACTCATCGTCCAGTCTTTACAACCACAAACCCGATTACTGGAAAAGCTGGTGTTGGAGGTGCTTACATGAATCGCTGGATTGGTTTCTTCAAGAAAGAATGGTTCGAGAGTGTGAAAACGTATAAGCTTTTTCTCGTCCTGATCATTTTTTCGATACTTGGTGTGCTCAATCCCTTTACGGCGAAAATCATGCCCGCCGTGATGGATCAATTCATGCCAGAGGGAGCTTTGCTAGATCTACCCGAGCCCACCGCGCTTGATTCCTGGCTACAGTTTTACAAAAACGTTCCACAGATGGGCTTGATTGTGTTTATTCTATTGTTCAGTACGATGATGTCGAAGGAACTGGAAAAAGGAACACTCGTGATTTTGCTTACAAAAGGATTACATCGAAGTACAGTCATTACGACAAAGTTTTTTATGGCACTTTGTTATTGGACACTCGCCATCACTTTATCATTCACGATTACGTACGCCTACACTGCCTACTACTGGGATCAAAGCACACTGCATCACCTGTTCTTCGCAGCTAGCTGTCTCTATGTTTTCGGTTTACTACTTCTTGCAATCACGTTATGGGGAAACACCTATTTCGCGACTTCCTATAGTGGGATATTGGTTACTTTACTGTTCACGATCGGCTTATTCATTGCGGCTATTTTTCCACAGTCCCATTCATGGAGTCCGCTTGAATTGGTAACTACTCCTCCACAAATTCTCACGGGTGAAATTCAAGTGTCCGAATTGCTCATTCCTTACATTATCTCGATCGGATTAATGATATTATTTGTCTGGCTGACGACTTCTCATTTCAAGAAAAAACTATTGTAAGGCATTCGGAAAAACTCATAATGAAAACGTTGACATTTAACAATAAATCATGTAAATTACTAAAGGACGAACAATCCAATGATTTTAAATGAAAACATTCGTTTATAGAGGTGATTGTAATGGATACAGTATTTGATTATGAAGATATACAGCTAGTTCCCGCAAAATGTGTAGTCGAGAGCCGTTCAGAATGTGATACATCGGTTATGTTAGGCGGACATACATTTAGATTACCTGTCGTACCTGCTAACATGCAGACGATTATTGATGAGAAAATTGCCATTCAATTAGCAGAGGAAGGCTATTTCTATATAATGCACCGCTTCAACCCTGAAAAACGTGTAGATTTCATTAAGGATATGCACGCACGTGGTTTAATTGCTTCTATTAGCGTAGGTGTGAAAGAAGAGGAATATGGATTTATCGAACAGCTTGCTGTCGATGCGCTTGTTCCTGAATTTATTACAATCGATATCGCACATGGTCATTCCAACCAAGTCATCCGAATGATTCAGCATATTAAAAAGCATTTGCCGATGAGCTTTGTCATCGCCGGAAATGTTGGTACACCGGAAGCCGTTCGTGAGTTAGAAAATGCCGGTGCCGATGCTACGAAGGTAGGCATTGGGCCAGGGAAAGTATGTATCACGAAAATCAAAACAGGATTCGGTACAGGTGGCTGGCAATTAGCAGCCGTTCGCTTATGTGCAAAAGCCGCATCCAAACCGATCATTGCAGACGGAGGGATTCGTACACATGGCGATATCGCTAAATCCGTTCGTTTCGGTGCTAGCATGGTCATGATCGGATCGTTATTTGCAGGTCACGAAGAGTCACCAGGACAAACAGTAGAACAAGATGGTCAGAAGTATAAAGAGTATTTCGGTTCTGCTTCCGAGTTCCAAAAAGGTGAAAAGAAGAATGTTGAAGGTAAAAAGATGTTTGTGGAATATAAAGGTCCGTTAAAAGATACTTTAATCGAGATGGAACAAGATCTGCAGTCTGCTATTTCGTATGCAGGCGGCAAAAAGCTGGATGCGATCCGCAATGTGGACTATGTAATTGTGAAGAACTCGATTTTTAATGGCGATAAAGTATTTTGATTCAATAAAACCGATTGGAGAAATTATTCTCTGATCGGTTTTTTGTTTGTCTATGGGCGTACTATCAGAATGCAGACCAATCAATTGAGTTTCCTTTATATCATTCGTAGAATAGTAGAAGTGCATGATTGGATCTGCAGCATACCAAAGGAGTGATTTTATTGGAAAAAGAACGTATAAAGCAACAAGTGCTAGAGGCATTTCACTTTAGACATGCCACAAAACTTTACGATGATACAAAAAAGATTACTGATGAAGATTTCCAATACATACTGGAAGCAGGGAGGCTATCACCCAGCTCACTTGGATCTGAACCTTGGAAATTTCTTGTCGTGCAAGACCCTTCCATGAGAGATAAAATGATGCCGTATTGTCCAGGCGCTGTTGAAAAGCTACGAACTGCCAGCCATTTCGTCATTTTACTAGCTCATAAAGGCGTACGCTATGACTCTGACTACTTGATCGGGCAAATGAAAGATATTCAGCAAATGCCCGATGAAGTCATCGAGACAGTTACCGGACACTACAAAAATTTTCAGGAGCTCAATCAAATTTTGGACAATGAGCGGACATTAGTTGATTGGTCAATGAAGCAAACCTATATTGCACTCGGCAACATGATGACAGCTGCCGCTTTAATTGGCATCGACTCCACACCTATGGAGGGATTCAATGCAGTCGCACTCGGACAATTGCTCGCAAATGAAGGTCTGCTCGGAAATGATGAATTTACACCTTCTGTATTGGTTGCTTTCGGCTATCGAAAAGAGGATCCTGCCCGTCCAAAAGCACGTCGTTTATTGAATGATGTGGTGGAATGGATCTGAGAAACTTTGTAGTGACAGAAATCGCTTTTGGATCGTTCGTTTGTCTGTTTGGATCGGTGCGAGGCTAGTTTGGCGCGGTTCTTATCGCCTTTGGCTCGGTTTGACCAGACTTACGCTCGGTGCTCTATCTGTTTGGCGCGGTCCACGTCCACTTTCGCGCGCGTCCGCTCACTCCGACTAAGAAAACACTCTCTTTTAATGACAAGAGAGTGTTTTTTCATATCTTCACTTCCTCTTCCTCCATCCGAAACTTATTCTCAAACAAACTCGCCATCAACGCACCGATCGTCAAATTCATCACCATATTAGCGACTGCCGGTACAGCAGCAAGGGAACCAAAATGTTCCATCGCAAGTGTCGCAGCTAACGCGGAGTTACAAATTCCTGTATGAAATAAAATCGCGCGCGCATTACGCTCGGGCACGCCCATCCATCTGGCAATGAAATAGCCTGACAACATCGGAATGCAAACTTGCAGTGTGACTGCCACAAAGACGAGTGGTAGCACTGATAAATTTTCAGAAAGAGCCTGCTGTGCATTGGAAATAACAGATAAGATCACGAGGAACAACGCAAGCTGCGACAAAACTGGGGTATATGGCTTTACTGTTTCTACTTGTCGTCGCCACTTCCACTGCACAAATAAGCCTGCTAATAAAGGCAAGAAAACAATATAAATAATATTAAGGAATAATGGCCAAAACTCAATTGGAATGAAACGTCCCGCGAACACTTGCAGTAACATAGGTGTTAGCACAGGAGAAATAAATGTATCCAATGTCGCCATCGTAATGCTGAGTGCGACTTCTCCTCCCGCGATAAATGTATAAATATTCGCGGATGTCCCACTTGGTACAGTTCCCGACAAAATAATACCTGTCGCAATTTCAGCTTGATCGCTAAAAAACAGATACGCAATTCCAATGGAAACGCCCACCATGATCGTCCATTTCAGCAAGACGCCAAGTAGCGCGTACTTAGGATTTTTGATGACTTCCAGCAATTTTTCCCACGACAGCGATAATCCCATTAGAAAGAAGATCGTTCCTAATCCAAAGCCTGTTAGCTGACGGATTGAAATAAACGCATCTGGGATAGCGTAGGCAATAATCGATAATAGCACAATCCAGATCGGCAAATATTTGGAGATGATTTTTGAAATGGTCTGTATTGTTTTCACACACAACTCTCCCTAATAAGCAAAACTTGTACTAGGCACGAGTATATCATGTCTAGTACAAGCCGTTAACATCTTGTAGAAACTTAAAGGCTTTCGTATAAGCGCGTGCTTAGGTTTATGATCACTTACACGCATTTATGAGCGCACGGACAAACTAACCATCCTAACACTTCCGATAAACATAAGCACCATTCTCCACATGATCTAATTCAACTATATCGCCAATCGATACTTCCGCATTCATTCGCACGGTTACTTTCGCACGCGCATCATCCAACTGAATGAGCGCAACTATATAAGGCGCAAGATGAGCAAATTCTGCAGGTGCGATATGAATGTCAGTGTAGCTATAGACACTTCCTTTTGAAGAAACTTCCTGCTCGTGTAGCTGGCCTGTTCCACAGCTCGGACATCTATACTTGTTTGAGACACTGGCATATTCACAACTATCGCATTGATAGACTTTCATCTCTTCACAACCTTTCTAAAATATGGACGGTAGAGTACGAGCCCGTTCCGCCTAAGTTTTGCGCCAATGCGAGTCGTGCGCCTTCAACTTGATTTGGGGCTGTTCCACGAAGTTGCTGAACGAGCTGATAAATTTGAGCTATTCCTGTTGCACCGATTGGATGTCCGCGTGACAGCAATCCCCCGCTTGTGTTCACTGGCTTATCACCCGTCGCCTTCGTTCGTCCTTGTTCCACCGCGAGCCAGCCTTCTCGTTTATTAAAAAATCCTAACTCCTCAATCGCGAGCATTTCCGTCATTGAGAAACAGTCATGAATCTCTATTACATCAATATCATCCGGGCCCACTCCCGCTTTTTCATACGCCAAGCGACCAGATTCCCGAACAGCTGGAAGCGACAACAGATCATCCGCATCTTGCATTTGCGTTGGACCTGAACTTTGTGCAGATGATCGGATATGGATATCCCCTTTTTCTCGGGTAATAATCAAAGCAGCTGCTCCATCAGATGTAGGTGAACAGTCAAACAGGCCTAGTGGCGACGTAATGATCCGTGCTCCCATGATCTCTTCCATGGTCGTCGGCTTCTGGAACTGTGCCAACGGGTTATTCAAAGCATTTTCACGATTTTTCAATGCGACCATCGCCAAATGCTCTTTCGTTGCGTCGGTCTCATGAAAATAACGATTCGCAAGCACTCCGAAAAAGCCCGGAAAGGTCAGGCCGGCCTGCTTTTCATTGGAAACCGTATCCATCGCTGCATTAATCGCTTGCGTCACATCTGCTGTAGAGGCATGTTTCATCTTTTCCACACCTGCCACCAATACCGTGTCATATTCTCCGCTCAGAATGCCCATGATTCCTTGACGCAACGCGATGCCTCCTGATGCACATGCGCCTTCAACTTTAGCCGTGGGAATATAGCCCAGTCCAAGTTCATTGGCAACAATGGCACCGAGAATTTCCTGATTGGAGATCGAACCGCCCATAAAATTCCCGACGAATACCGCATCGACTTTTGGATTCCCCGCGTCTTCCAATGCTTGAATGGAAGCTTCCAGAAGCAGTTCTTTCATGGACTTGTCGACAAACTTCCCGAACTTCGTCATACCGATTCCTTTTATATATACATTCGTCACGACTGTACCTCCTCATGCTGATTGCGCAATTCACGCTTCAAAATTTTACCGTAGGAGCTTTTCGGTAATTCGTTTACAATGTGGATTTCTTTTGGCTTTTTGAAGCTGGCCATATGATCTAGGCATAGTTGAATCAACTCTTCATTGGTTACAGCTACCGTTCCGTTCGGGACTACATAGGCAATTACATTCTCTCCCCACTTTTCATCGGGAACACCAATGACACAAGTTTCTTTTACACCAGCATGCTTGTTCAGAACTTCTTCAACTTCTCTCGGGTAGATATTCACTCCACCTGAAATGATGACGTCTTTTTTCCGATCAACGATATGAACGTAGCCCTCTTCACTTTTCCAACCGAGATCCCCTGTTTGCAGCCAGCCATCAATTAACGTTTCATTCGTCGCTTTTTCATTGTTCCAATAGCCTTTCATAACGAGAGAGCCTTTGCAGACAATTTCCCCGACTTCTCCTGCAGGCAGTTCCGTCCCTTGATCATCGACAATTTTCACATCTACAAACGGGCCCGTACGACCACATGATTCCAAGTGATCGCCAAGTTCCCGCTTCGGCATCATCGTAATGCACATCGGTGCTTCGACCTGTCCGAATGTCTGCGCGAAAATTGGTCCTGTCAGAGCGAGCGCTTGCTCAAGCTTACTGGCCGCAATTGCAGATCCTGCCATATTGATTGTCTTCAGTGTAGATAGATTCTTCGGATCAAATTTTGGATGTTGGATCATCAAATTGACCATTGTTGGCACCAAAAAGATGGCCGTAACATTTTCTCTTTTCAAATCGAGGACAAACTCTTCCGGTTCAAACTTACTGAACACCACTTGCGTAAGGCCATATAGCCATGCAACATGTGATAAGAAATTACTGCCGTGTGTCAATGGAGCAACGTGACCGATCACATCGTCATAATCCGTTTCACACGCAAGCGCGAGCGACAATGCACCCGAAATGATATTGCGATGACTCAACATAACGCCTTTCGGATTGCCTGTTGTGCCCGACGTGTACATGATCGCAAACACATCATCTTCATCGATTTCAGCAATCGAGTGGGCACCTTGACAGCTGTCAATCGCCTTTTCGTATGCCTCCCCAATTGGAAGCGCTTCCAAATTGATATCGATTGGTTGAATTAACTGCTCTTCTCCAATGATCAGTTTCACATCGGCATCTTCCAGCATATACGCATGTTCTTTCGGATGAAGCCTGTAATTTAGCGGTACCTTGATAACGCCCGAAATAGCTGCCGCTACGTCTAGCTCAATATGTTCCAATCGATTCGACATTAAAATTCCGAAACGATCTCCTTTTTCTAATCCAATCTTCTTGAAATATGCAGTAAGCGCTAATGCTCGATCCATCATTTCTTGATACGTAAACGACCTCTGTTCGTCCTTCACCGCCACTTTATTCGGATACGCAGCTGCCGATTTCATTGCTAGTTTTCCGATTGTCTCCAAATTTGCTCACTCCTTCTCTAAAAAATGGAACACAGGAATTCCCGATATTTCATCCGGTCGACGTTGCATGTCCACATCTAGTAATGGAAACACAATAAATTCAACCGTAATCGCAATCGGATTCTCGCCTCCTATGAAATGACCGCCATTAATATTCTTATGACAATCAACGAATAATCCGTGAAAATGAACCTCTAGCTCTCCTTCTGCACTATATCCAACAAATCCTGTACCCGTCAGCAATTCGACAGGCGTATCCGTAACCACTCGATTCGAATACTCCAAGCTTTGATCTTCTTTTTGATTCAATTGTACAAACGTAGCATGTGCGAGGGACCCCATACATTGAAACTGAGCCGCCTCGATACCATATTCATTGCACACTTTTATAATGCCTTCGAATAAATCTATATCTTTCTTCAAACGACCGATGATTCGATTGGTTTGGCTGTCATACACCGCTTGAATACGATTATCCAAAGCTGTAACCCCCATCTACTTTCAGAATTTGTCCTGTTGTGTAGCCAGATTCTGGTGATGCAAAATACAGAACAGCTTCCGCGATATCTGCAGGAATACCTATGCGTTTGATCGCTTGATCGCTGACATCATACTCTACTCCCGCGGTAATTGCACTTTCAGTTGCTCCAGGTGCTACCGAATTACATGTAATACCATACTCACCCAGTTCCTTTGCCACCCACTTGGTCAGCGCGATCATAGCACCTTTTGAAGCAGCATAGGCTGGACCCGATCTCCCATCTTTCGTCCCACCTGAAATTACACCACCATTAAGTCCTGAAACAGAGCTGATATTAATAATGCGACCATACTTCTGCTCAACCATATGCGGGTAGACGACCGATTGAATGAATAAAAACGTAGCTTTCGCATTGGTATCCATATCACGATCCCACATATCCAACGTCATCGTATCGAGTCCAAGCCTGCCACAAGTTCCAGCATTATTGACTAAAATATGCAGTTCACCGAATGTATCGGAAGCTCGTGCAATGGCAGCTTTAACAAACTCCGGATCGCGGATATCTCCCAAGCACTCCAAAAAGACCGCGTCCGTTCGGGCTTCTTGAATAGCTGTTAGAGTTTTACTGCAGCTGTTCAAATCCACCAAGACAACATTGGCTCCTTCTTGTGAGAGAAGGAGGGCCGTCTGGGCACCAATACCACTGGCTGCCCCTGTGACGATTGCAGTCTGTCCTTTCAGCTTCACAAGCACCCCTCCTCGTGTATCTATTTTATATTTAATAGGTCCGGTAAAAATGTGGATATTTGCGGAATGTACGTAATGAGTAGCAGGATAATAACGGAAGAGACAACGAAAGGAAAGACCCCTCTCGATATTTGTCCAATGGATGTGTTCGATATCCCGGCTGCCACAAATAAATTGAGTCCTACTGGAGGTGTAAAAAGTCCGATCGCCAAGTTGACGGTCATGAACACACCAAATACTGTTGGATCTACATCAAACATCAGTATAATTGGCAATAAAATCGGAATGAAGATGTAATATGCGGAAATCGCATCGATAAACATCCCCGCGATCAATAAGATAATATTGATCAGCAGTAGAATTATAATTTTATTGTCTGAAATACTCAGCATCACATCAGACACCTGGGATGCAATTTGTTCTGTCGTAATGATATACGCATAAACACTTGCAGCACTTACGATAAACATGACAACAGCCGTCTGAATACTAGCCCCCACCAAAATATCGTACAGTTTTTTGAGCGTTAATTCCCGATGAATGAAAAAGCCAATGAACAAGCTGTAAAATACTGCGACCACCGCTGCTTCTGTCGGTGTGAAAAATCCACCGTAAATTCCGCCCAAAATAATGACCGGAATTAACAATCCCCATATTGCACTGATAAACGCTTGGAAACGTTCCTTACCCGTCGCCGGTTCAGTTTTCTGCTGAGCCGCCACTGGACCTTCACGCTTTTCCTGCCGGCGTCTGACAAACATCGCAGCTAGAATGAAACCAACACCTAATAACAGTCCTGGGATTACACCCGCCATGAACATCCGTCCAATTGAAACCGGAATCTGGTCACCCGCTACAACCGCGAAGACGATAAACGCAATACTAGGCGGTATGATAATTCCAATTGCACCTGAACTCGCCACCAAGCCCGCTGCGGTTTCATTCTTATATCCGTTCTTCACCATACCCGGGATCAAAATACCACCAATTGCTGCCACGGTTGCAGGGCCAGAACCTGAAATAGCCGCAAAAAAGATCGCTGTCATAACTGTCACAAAGATAATTCCACTTTTCCTGTGACCAACCAAAGCTTGCGCAAAATCGATCAAACGTTTCGAAATTCCCGCATGCTCCATAATGACTCCCGCCAAGATGAAAAACGGAATCGCGAGCAACGTAAATTTTGCCACACTCGTGTACATGATATCTGCTACCAATTCCAAGCCGAACAGACCGCTTCCTGTAAAAAGCACCACTATGGACGAGATCGCAAGCGCCACAGCAATCGGCATTCGAAGCATGACTAAAATGAAAAACAATCCGAATAAAATTAAAGCTGTCATAATGGCTGCTCTCCCTTCCCATTTTGCTGACGAAATTCAGCAATCGTTACTTGGATGGAGCGTAGTAAACAGAAAAGCGCTCCTATTGGCATCGACATCGAGAACCACCATTGCGGCCATCCGAGCGAAGGCGTCTTCTGCCCCATGTCCATCTGATACTGCACCATCATAATTCCGAAATACAATAAAATGAAAAACAATAAGACCATCATCAAACCAACCAAAATCGTAATGATATTCTTTAGCAGTCGATTGCCTTTGTCATAAATCAAGGTAAAGCCAAGGTGTGCGTATTCACGCACACCAATGGCTGTTCCGACGAATGTTAACATGACAAATAGATTGACTGTAATTTCCTCCGTGAAGGAAAATGAATAATTGGCAAACCCTCTGGATAGCACATTTACGAATGCAATGGTGGACATGATGGACAACACGATAACAACAATCCACTCTTCTAATCTATTGAGTACTTTTCCCATATATCCACCCTCCAGGTATTATTGGTCACGGAACTTATCTAACAGATCCTTGCCCCAAATATCTTCGTATTTATCATAGACTGGCTGTACTGCTTCTGTGAATTTTGCAAGTTCTTCATCCGTCGGTGCGTAAAACTGCATCCCCGCATCCTTCAACTCATCAATTTGCTTCGCTTCTTTTTCACGAGCTATTTCCACTTGATATTGTGCTGCTTCTTTACCTAATTTTTTAACCAACTCTTGATCTTCTTTACTCATCGAATCAAACAATTTTTTGTTGATACCTAACACCAATGGATCATAAGAATAGTTCCAAGTTGTTAAGTAATCTTGTACTTCGTTCAGCTTAGACGAATGAATTACGTCAATCGGATTTTCTTGTCCGTCAATCGTTCCTTGCTGTAGTGACGTAAAGACTTCAGAGAATGCCATTGTCGTAGGATCAGCACCTAACGCGCGGTATAAGTCGGTATACATTGTAATTCCTGGGATACGGACTTTTAGACCTTTCATATCTTCTGGTGACTTGATTTCCTTCTTGCTATTGGTAATTTGACGGAAACCATTTTCCCCGAATCCAAGCAACTCTACGTTCTTTTCATTCAAAATTTCTCCAATCGCTTCTCCACCTGCACCATTGAATACCTTGTCCACACCGTCTTTATCTTTAAATAGGAATGGCGCACTTGCTACACCGAAACGGTCATCCAAAATGGAGTAGATGATCGTGGAGTGAAGACTTAAATCGGTTTGTCCTTTTGTCAGTAGCTCGACACCCTTCCCTTGATCTCCGTTTGATAATTGTTCGTTCGGGTAGACTTCGATATTAATACGGCCGTCTGTCTCTTCTTTCAGGTCTTTTGACAACTTGTCTGCTGCTTGATACCAAGTGGATGAATCATTGACCGTTACGGACATTTTTAAGTTGTAGGATTTTCCTTCTGATTCTGCTTTGCCTCCATCGCTCGAAGAAGCACCTTCTTTGTCTGACGAACATGCCGCCAGCATGAGCATTGCAGATAAACCAATCGCTCCTAAAATACTCTTTTTCTTCATTTTCATCTTCATTTCCCTCCAGTTTTTATCTACATATAGTAGTCTAAGTACCGTTAATTTCCGTTCCAGGCGGACGCTTTCCGGAGGGCCCGCGGTGAGCCAACTAGTCGCTAGCGCTCCTTTAGTTGTCTCACCTGTCGGGCTGATCCTCTCGGAGTCGCCGCCTTGCACTACAATTAACTAGAATGTTCTTTTCCCAATACATCCCAAACTTACTTAAAGAGCTTTTCGTGAACCAAATCGACGATATGCACAGCTCTTGAAGTTTGTGATAGCCCCTCTCTTTCCACACCTACTTTCATCTGCAGCAAGCAACCGGGATTTGTGGTTACGATGGTTGTTGCCTGGATTTCTTGTACTTCTTGCATCTTAGCATCGAGAATGGTTATGGCCATTTCGGGTTGCAGCAAGTTATAGATACCGGCGGAACCGCAGCATAGGCGGGCACCGGGTAATTCCACGAATACAGCGTCGTTCATTGCGTGTAATATCTCTCTGGGTTCGTTGATGACACCATTGACGTTGCGTAAATGGCAGGAATCTTGATAGGTAATCAACTCTTTTATTTCAGAACTTGGACGCATTGCCAGCTTCTCGACAATGCCTAATTGGACAAGCAATGAAGATATATCGATTTGCTTTTCAACAAATCGTTTGGCTTTCGCTAACAGCACTGCATCCTGTTCGAATAAACGATCATATTCCGCTAAAAACGCTCCACATCCACCTGCGTTGTTGACGATGAAGTCTACATTTTCAGAATCAAATGCTTCCAAATTCGCTTCGGCATTGCGAGTCGCGCGGTCCATCTCTCCGCTATGACCTTGCAGTGCGCCGCAGCATTGTTGGTTTTTCGGAATAACGATTTCACAGCCAAGGTACTCTAGCAAATCAATCGTATGCCGGTTTGTTTCCTGAAACATCGTATCCATCAGACAGCCAGTGAAGAACGCTACTTTCGTTTTCTTTTCTTCTGTATGAACGATTACTCTCGGTTGTTTTGGTGGATCTGGTAAGACCTTTTCCATATCCCGCATCATCGTTGGGAATAAATCGAGAAAACCCACTCTTCTGACAATCTTCTGCAAACCCGACTTCTGATAGAATCTCACAAGTCCTACTGCCTGTTTCATCCGCTTCTGATCTGCAAATAAATGATCAAACGCACCTTTTCGGATGACTTTCTCTTTTACCGAAAGCTGCTTGGCCGAAACAATAGCATCCCGCGTCTCTTCAATCAATGTTCCATATTGGACACCTGCAGGACAAGCCGGTTCACACGCACGACAGCCGAGACAGAGATCAAATGCTTCTTCAATTGATCCATCCCACACAACCACACCGTCCCTTACTGCTTTCATCAAAGCAATACGCCCGCGCGGTGATTGTGTTTCATCATCCCCTGAATGAATATATGTGGGACAGGCAGGTAAACAGAACCCACAGCGCATGCAGTCCATCAGTCGGTTTTCATCGACATGCGTGACGAAAGCCTGGCGGATTGCTTCTGGTTGTGCGTTACTCATGCTGGACCACGATCCTTTTCTTCGTATCCTTCGCGAACATCTTTCCCGGATTCATAATATTGAGCGGGTCCATTGCCTGTTTGATGCTTTTCATGACGGCCATCCCTTCAGGTCCGATTTTCCACTCTAAATACGGAGATTTCATTTCGCCTACACCGTGTTCTCCTGTAATCGTGCCGCCTAATTGAATCGCACGGTCGAAAATTTCTGCAAACGCTGCTTCCACACGGCTCATTTCTTCTTCATCACGTTCATCGGTCAAAATGGTTGGATGTAAGTTGCCATCCCCTGCATGTCCGAATGTGCAAATTAGTAAATCATATTTAACCGCAATCTGCTGAATCGTTTTGACC
Source organism: Sporosarcina obsidiansis (assembly GCF_009651005.1). Lineage (GTDB taxonomy): Bacteria > Bacillota > Bacilli > Bacillales_A > Planococcaceae > Sporosarcina > Sporosarcina obsidiansis. The sequence goes on along the minus strand of NZ_WHVW01000003.1, from coordinate 138,198 downwards.
ATCTTCGCAATTTCTGAACGCGGTACTGTCGCATCTTCGAGGATCGTTGTCGGTCGCAAACGAGCGAGTGCAGATAACGCAACACGGCGTGCGATACTAAGTTGTGCCGCTTCTTCTGTCGACTTCGCCATTTGCACGGACGTGGCACCATGCTCCATACAAAGCTGATGAACAAGCGCCATATCTTTATCGACAACTGATTCGTCGCCATCCTGTTCAATTAGCAACATCGCTTCACAATCGGTCGGCAAGCCGATATGCATGAAATCCTCCACCGCTTGAATCGTTCCTTTATCCATGAATTCTAAAGTGGCAGGCACAATCTTCGAGGCAATGATAGAAGAAACCGTCTCAGCTGCTTCTTCCAATTCATTATAGAAAGCTAGCAACGTCTTCTTCGTCTCCGGTTCCGGAATCAAACCAAGCGTGATTTCCGCAATGACACCAAGCGTCCCTTCCGATCCAACGTATAGACTTGTCAGATCATAACCCGCTACGTCTTTTGCTAATTTGCCGCCTGTCGTGAGTACCTCTCCTGATGGCAATACAACTTTTAAGGCTTTGACGTAATCTCGTGTCACACCGTATTTGAGTCCTCGTAATCCTCCTGAATTCTCGCTGACATTGCCGCCAATTGTCGAAATGCTCATCGAACTTGGATCAGGGGGATAAAACAGACCGCTCGTCGCAACCTTTTCATTAATTGTCTGTGTAATGACACCTGGTTCTACCGTAATTGTTAAATTCTCTTCATCTAGTTCCAAGATTCGATTCATTCGATTAAACAGTAGTACGACTCCACCAGATGTTGGCGTTGTCCCAGCTGCTAAATTCGTTCCCGATCCCCGAGAGACAATTGGAACTTGATGCTCTGCACAAACTTTGACGATTTCCTGTATGTCTTCAATTGAAGAAGGTGACAGCACCACATCTGGCATAGCCTGGAAGTTGGCTGTTGCGTCATAGGAATACGCAAGCTTCTGTGCAATTGTCGTTTTGGCATGGGCAGTTCCTGTAATTGCGACTAATCGATCCAGTATATGCGCATCCATGAAGCCACTCCTTTCTCAACGTTTGATTAATTAGTCTAATTCTAATAGTCTAACTATTTATTTCATATGGTTATAAGCACAATATTACGTGTCGAATTACGTCGAATTATTGTGATAACAAACAATTATGAAGGTAATTAGACCTAATTATGTATTTTTTCACACCGAATATTAGTAAGCGCTTACATATTCAAATTAAGCATTTACTAAAAAAGAGAAACGCTAGAACGCTTCTCTTTGCACCCTCTTGTCTTCTGACGGAGCGAGGTGGTTTTCCTGTGTTCTAAAAACGTTCCTCCAAAATAGGAATGCACTCAGTTCATGGACAACCCCTTTCAGAAATTCAAGTAAACTAGTAACACCAAACATGTTTCTTAACCTCTACAGGTTTCCTACTTCTCTCTTGTCCTCACTAAAAAATATACATTGAGCGAGGAAGCAATCGGAATCACTAACGCAATCCCCATTCCTGCACAGAGGATTAAAATCATTTCAGAACTAAATATTTTCGAATTGATGATTTCTCCAATAGAATAGTTCAGATCCTTGAACCAAATAAGTAGTGCCAAGTAACCTCCGAAGAAGGCGAAGAACAATGTGTTCGTATCCGTCCCTAAAATATCCCGCCCGATGCTAACCCCAGATGTAAACAATTCCTTCTTACTCAGGGATGGAGTATGTTTAAAGACTTCATGCATGGACGAAGCAATTGATATGGCGACATCCATGATCGCCCCGATTGTACTCATAATAATGACAGAAGCTCCAATTTTCACGAAGTCTACGCCAATATATAGAGACTGTCCTGCATTCTCCTCTTCTTCCTCTTCTCCAAACCCTTGAATCATTAACTTTTGCGATACGATTACAATGAAAAACAACAATATGACAATTGTGATCATAGTAGAAATGATCGCGATCGTCGTTTTGCTGTTCACTTCATTGTTTAGGACGTAAGATTGACAAATAGAAGGGATGGATCTCTCCCACTCCTGTGGAGGTGTTTTTAAATAGTTTGCAACATGTAATATCGCGTCATCTGTACTCATAATAGATTTTCGGTAAACTAAAAAGAGAGTCAATAGTAGTAATCCTCCCCAGCTCCCTGAAAAATCTTGCTCAATTGAGACACGCCCTTTCGAAAGTCATCTGGCGAAGCAAATGCATACGATAACCGGATGAATTGCCCCGTGTCCTCTGCATATATGTTTCCTGGATTGAGAAGAATCCCTCTGGCCATGGCTTTATCAAATAAACGACTTACAGTAAAATCCGGCTTTATCCGAAGCCAAATGAAAAAACCGCCCTCTGGAACATCCCACTCCGCCACGTTGGACAGATATGTATTCAAGGCTTGTAGTGCAGCACTTCGACGGATTCGTAACTGTCCTCTAACATTTTTTAGATGTTCTTCATATAGGCCGCTAGTTAGCCATTCCGCAGCTACTCGCTGACTGATCGCACTAGATCCGTAATCTGATTGCATCTTCAAGTCGGCCAGCCGATTAATGACGGATTCCGGACCCACGATCCATCCAATCCGTAATCCCGGGCTCAGAGACTTAGATAGGCTTCCAAGATAGAGCACGTTTCCTGAATGATCCATAGCTTTTAAAGGAACTGGTGGTTCATTGTCTATCCATAAATCTCGATAAACATCGTCCTCGACTATTGGCAATTGCTCTTTCTTGCATTTTTCCAGAAGTTCTAACCTTCTTTTGTCCGACATGGTGATCCCGGTTGGATTATGGAATGACGGGATCGTGTAGAGAATTTGTTTTTCTTTTTGCAACTGGCTAATAGATTGTATTTTCACGCCTTCTCTATCCATCGAGAGCCCTTTCAGCTCCATGCCGGCCGATTGAAAAATCGATAAAGAGTACAAATAAGACGGTTTTTCTAGTAAAACCGATGTTCCTCTTGGAAGCAGGCCTATTGATATGAGATGCAATGCTTGAAGAGCTCCTGACACAACGAGAATCGAAGAAGGTGATGCATCAATTCCTCTCACTTTCAAATAGTTGCTGATTGCTTGTCGAAGTAGAATATTTCCCTTTGGCTCTTCGTAGCCTAGCGTAGTAAACTGGTCAGATACCTTCCGCATGACAGATTGCATAGTCATTGTTGGAAATAGTTTCGCCGCTAATTCTCCTTTACTCAACTGAATCAATTGATCATTTGATTCCTCTCTATTAATTTCCTGAACCATTGTCATACTGGCTTTGTGAATTCCCTTTGACACATTTTCATTCCAATTTACAGTGGCCTGCTGACCCATCAGTGTCCACGTGTTATTCGTAACAATGGTACCACTTCCGACTCGCCCTTCAATTAACCCCTCCGCCATCAATTCATCTAGTGCCGTAATGACCGTGCTACGATTCACTTGGAAAATCTCCGCCAAATTGCGTTGACTTGGAATTTTGCTTCCAATAGGCCATTCACCTTTTTCAATTTTCTCTTTGATTTCATCTACAATGACCGCATATTTGGGTTTCTTCATCATCTTACACTCCCGATAGAATGGTTGGTTTTTTTCTAGCATACCTGTTGGATACATTGTTGCAAAGCACGTTTATCATGGAGGTAATCCCTTCGACTGACATATAGTGGCTGGGTACAGAGGGGGTAGTCATTTGAAATCATGGAATTTAAGAATCATTGGTGCTCATTTCATTACGATTATACTATGGTCTTCTGCTTTTCCAGCAATTCGGGTGGCTTTAACGGCTTATTCACCGGAGCATATTTCTCTTCTGCGTTTACTAGTTGGCTCATCTTGCTTGCTGATTCTAGCGCTCTTTTTAAAAATACGATTGCCAGATAAAAAAGATTTACCTTTTATCTTGCTGCTTGGATTTTTAGCATTTTCGGTATATCATGTCGCCTTAAATTATGGTGAGCAAACTGTCAATGCAGGAATCGCTAGTCTGCTAGTATCAATTGCACCACTGTTTACCGCTTTACTTGCTTTGCTCTTCTTCAAGGAACGTTTCGGAATGTTCGGCTGGCTTGGCGCATTCATTGCGCTCACTGGGGTAGTTTTTATTTCTTTCGGAAATGGGAACGAGATCGTTTCGACCCCTACAGGAATCTTGCTGATCCTAATTGCCGCGCTTGCCGAAAGTTTCTATTTTGTTTTTCAAAGCGCTTATCTTCAGAAGTATGGGTTTATTCCATTTACGATGTACACCATTTGGGGAGGTACTCTTAGCATGTTGTGGTTCGTTCCAGGACTTACACAGGAAATAAGTCAGGCACCTCTTGATATCACACTAACGATCGTTTACTTAGGAATTTTCCCGACAGTGATACCATACTTCGCATTAGCTTATGTTACTACAAAATCAGGAGCTGCTGAAGCTACAAGTTCTCTTTACTTGACACCTGCTTTTGCATTTCTGATAGCATGGGTCTGGCTTCACGAAGTACCAACCTTTTACCAAATCGTTGGTGGCCTCATTACTCTTTTGGGTGTTTCAATTTCGAATATGAAAGAGCGTAAAACAACAATAGTCTCAACCGTAAAGAGGTTCAATCAACTGTGATTGTTTACATTTTAAAAAAGTTTCTAGTGCGGATGTACATTATTATCATCAATCCCGTTTTCTATCTATTTGTTTTACTTCTAAAATAGTTTCTTGACCTTTGTATTCTGGCAATTGAAGAAGTGTAATTTCCTTCATATAAAAGTATGGCTTTGACTCAACCATTAACTCTTTGAAATAGTACTTGGTAATCATAATTTGATCGCTATAAAGCTACACTTCTTCAATTCTCTTCTTTCCATTGTTCTTATCGATTTACAAAAATCTAATTGACCACTTTCATCAATTATTTTCTTTATGATACGCTCACCGTGATTCTTAACAATAAATTCATTAGCGTAATGTGCAAAAAATCACGTTCATGAGTCGTAAACATAAAAGCATTCCCCAAAATACTCCTTACACTCCAAAATTAGCACCTCTTCAAGCCAAAGACGTTCTACATCTTTTTCTCATGGGAGACACCTTGTTGGCATCTAGTTAATTACTTAGAGGAGAACTTTGAAAAACATTAGCTTTCTAAACTTGATTACAAAAAAAGCCTCATTTTCCTTAAAGAAAACGAAGCAAGCCTTTATTCTATTCATCACCAGACAATTGCTCTTCCATCAAACATAATGCCAAGTACAGTAAAAACACATCATGGGTGCTCGATACAGACAATCCAGTTAATTGCTCGATCTTTTGCAGACGATAGGACAACGTGTTCTTGTGGATATGCAAACGCTGTGCCGTGTTTTGCATGGATTGATTCTCTGAAAACCAGACCTTCAAGTTGTTCATCAGCTCTTCTTCTTTTACAAGAGGGGCTACCGTACGACTCAAAAAATCAGCACGCGCAGCTTCTGGTATGCTTTGCAAAATAATTTCAAGGCGCAACTCATGCTCGAAAACAATTTCACCGGATCTTCTCGAGGCATTGACGGCACGTTCTGCTTGTGCGAACGATTTGGCTAAGTCGAAGTAATGTGCCTGTCCACCTATGCCCGCGATGACTTGTACTTTTTTTCGACGTTTCATATGAAGCAACAAGAACTTCAATTCGTGCTTGAGCGTTTCTTGGTTCATTTCAGGTAGTAGCAGTAAGATTTTGTTCTGTGCCCAGCGAATCATTTTCATGGAGTCGTGAATGTTTTGAATAGACCCGAACGTTTCCATTTCTTCGATCGAAAACTGCTCTAATAAATCTATCACTTCCAAGACCGCCACTTGTCTGTATTGCGCAACATCGATTCCGAGTAATGTGCCCCGTTCTACAAACCGTTCATCTTTTTTCGTACCCGTCAGCCAATCAAACACGAAAAACTCCACATCACGCACTTTCTCATCCTTCTGTTTTCGTTTCAAGGAGTCTTGGATGAACAGTTCTGCTACCCGTAAAATTAACTGCGCTTGGGGCCTGATCGTTTCGGGTTCACCCGTAATACCAAGTGCGGCAATCGGTTCACCGTCAATGATGATCGGCAGCACGATCCCTTTACGCACACCACGCAAACGCTCAACTTCTTCATCATCCATATAAAGCATTTCTTTCTGACGAATGCTTAGTAATGCTCCTTCATGAAATTGATTTATCCGAGCAGCATCTGTACTGGCCTGAATGAATCCACGACGGTCCGTTAAAATCACCTGTTGCTGTATCAAATTCGATAACTCTTTTACCATTTCCTGACCTAATGTATCAAATTGAAACATCTGTCTCACCTCGGATGAAAACTGCTAGATAATGTTATCTTACGCCACTTCCGTTTTCATCTCAATAGGTGTCGACATTACTTTATGCGCACTTCTCTGATTCCGCTACTCCAAGCTTTCATCAACAGTTGCAGTAGTTCTGCTGTGTCTATAAAAGTAGATTTCTCCAAGGTGATCGAGCCGCCACTATCTGTATGATGTTGTTGAGCCGCGAGCCGATTGATCATTGACGTTTGCTGGTGTTTAGTTACGGGATGTCCAGACAAATTCTTAGTATCGGAAGCCTTGCGTAAGCTGCCGTTTCGGAGGCCGTGCCATGCAATTTCCGCTCTAACTTCTTGCCATGCTTCTGAAGTATAACCCCGCTGTTCAAAATAGCTTCCGTTCTGCCAATCCGAGCCATCAAAATGTGGATACGGACCTTTCTCTTTCGCCAGCTGCAACGAAGCCTTGATTACATGCAAACTAATTTCTTCAGATAGTTCTTCAATGAATATTACTGGCTGTTCCGAATGTAGGTCAATTCGTTGGTCTACAAGAAGTTCTTCCCAGCCTGCCACTTCGATTTGTATATCCCGCCTACTATCCTCTTTATCCCATACATCCAATATACCGTTCAACAAACGAACATGGATTGCACAAACACGAGCCAAGATGTTTCTCCGCATCACTTGCGGCAGTTGAATATACGAATGCAATCCCCTAGTTTCGGACGTCAAATTGTCGTCGAAATGGAAAACGACTCCATCACTAGCCAACAGCTGTTTCATGAGCCCAATGGCTGAAAGCTTTTTGTGCGTTATCGCTGGATTGGCAACAGCCTGACGAAATGCTTCACTGTCAACATCATGAAGAGAGCAATTCATTACACGTCGCACTTCCTCCAAATCAAATACAAGCCAGGAACCACATGCTTTCACTTGTTCCATAAAGACACGGGGAATACGTGTATGCTTTTCCTTCACTTGACTGGTCAAAAATGATGTAATTCGTAAATCTAAGAGATCCATCGAATGAATTCGGTGTACAGACCGCCCTGGTTGGAACGTCTTTCCAAAGAACGACATCACATCGTCTGGTAACGTCACATACCTCTTACTCAGTACCCAATAGGCTTCACGTACTTTTTGTAGACGCTGCACGGTTTCGTTCTGCATCGCCGCCATTGCAATGAGCATCAGCCGTTCTTGCGGCAGTCCCAGTCGTCGATCATAATGATTACACGTGACAAAATCGTTCATATATTGACGGAGCTGTGCAATCGATAGAAGCTGATCGCGGTTCGGCACAATTTGAAGTCCTAACCATTTGATTTCATTGGTTGAATAACGATTGATCCAGCTTCCATATAAGCCGTCACTCATCAATTTTCGTACTACTTGATGAAAATCTTGGTATGCGGGCTTTTTGCGCAGTTGCTCCGCTTGTCTATACAACATCTCAAGCAGTGCACGTTCATGCGTACGCTCATCTGTTTGTTCAAATACTCTCATCTCGCTGTCTCCTTTCCTATACAACAAAAAACAATCATCCCGCCCCTTCGGCAGTATGATTGCAATAGTTGTGAATGAGGAAACAAAAGTAGGCAGCTCTAATTTACTTCATGCAAACCGCATGAAAACTAGAGACCTTTTTGCCTCCACCTCTCAACCCCCGAAGAAAGTGTCGCTTTGACGATGCGCGGCAGGTCTCCTGGCTTCACTTCATCCTTCCGCTTGTGCCTTCCCATGTCTCCATAGTGGCTGATTCTAGCGGTCGTCCGTGTGTACAGTTGCGGGGACAGCTCCGATTTACGGATTCCCTTTTACACCTTGATAGGTACCAACGCATCGTGCAAACTCATTATATTTGGTTTGTTCTAGTTTACCATGGAAAGAGGGGTAGGTGGTAGGGGATGTTTTGTGACAGGAGAAAGAAAGAGCATAAATTAATGATTTACTATTCTACGTAACGGATCTGTCATTTCTTCAGATACAGTATATATCGTGTGTGTATCATCCACTTGCATCAATGTACTCTTTTGTCCTTTCTCCCCGAGCCAAAGGTGATAACCTTGTGTACTTCCGTCATCATAGACTACCTCCATGTCATAATCCGAGGCAACCATATCCACTATCCCTGGTTGTTTTACAGCGTTCAAGATTGTATTCTGAAGTGTTTTGAGCGTTCCTTCCTCTTCAGTTACCGCAAAAAACTCTTCATTTACTTGACCGAAGCTATTTGATTTGGAAATGCTTACTTTTGCGATATCTCCCTTAACGGAGAACCCTACATTCGCTTCTATTTTACGTAGTACCTCCTCACCGTCAACAGTAAATTCCGCGTACCCATTAACTACATAACGGCCTGTAGAAAAGCTTCCATTCATGACTCGTCTTATGAATGCTTTATATTCATCTGTATCATCTTCTAGAAAACTTCCGCTCGTTTCGTAATCAGCACGTAAAGGTACTCCTTTTTTTAACGTTGTATGTTCTAAAGGCGTATCCATTGAGTATTCAATAACATACTCTCTCGTTGTTTCACGAATTGGAAAGTAAAACGGTGATGCGGCATGTGAAATTTCCACCTCTTCTTTCTCTCCTGTATACTCCAATTCCGCATATATGTTAATCGGTTGGCTTTCATGATATTGTTCTTTTTCAGAAATAAGCCGATAGATAAAATCATCCTCAACCACTTCCACTCGACTCGCTACATCTTCTTCAATTGGTGTTCCTGGCTTTTCCTCTACTAGTTCACTCTGCTGACAGCCTACTAAAGTTAACACAACGAAAAGAACAGCAACTCGTAAACTTCTAAATTTCATTCAAACATACCCCCTTTCCAAATTAGACCTCTAAACAAGAAGAAGGTTACATATATCTGACAATTCTTTGTAGAATGCTAACTATTCAAGCCGCCTCTGTTGTGTTATTTTTTAAAAATAAGACGTTGATCATACTAAACGTAATGATATGATATCATGTAAGTTTAAAACGGATTATTCTATAAGTGGGGAGGGGCTTGGTTATGAGAACAATCGCATTGCCCAAAGTTAGTTTGTCAAGATCGATGGTTATAGGGGCAAGTTTCTTATTACTCTCCGCCTTACTTACATCCATTAGCCAAGTATATTACGCAAATAAAGTGCAAGGTGTCCATCCATTTTTATTTACAGGTGTAAGTTTTTTTATTACAGCGGTCCTATTCCATATGATCGCGTTTAGACAGCTTAAACAAATAAATATAAGGGCTTTGTCTTCTATTTCTGATGTAGTGAAATTAAATGGTAGTTCTGTTTTAGCATTTATGGGATTTTACTATGCATTGAAATTTGTTGAGCCCGCAATTGTTAGTTCTTTAGAGATGGCAGTTGGACCCTTATTTGTCATTGTCATCACTGCGGTAATGACGAAGCAAAAGATTCGGGCTACTCGGATACAATGGGTGATTACTGCTCTCACGTTTTCAGCCAGTTTGTTTTTGGTCTTAACAGCTATGTTCGGGTTTTCAGGTGTCCAAGTGACTCATACGAGAGATCTTATTTTCGGCATTGTGGCTTCCGTTCTTTGTGGGTTAGGTGCCGTCTTATGTACGATTTATTCCAAAAGGTTAAGCAATGCAGGCTGGACAAGTTCATCTATTTTGGCACATCGTTTTTATGCAATTATTCTTGTCTCCTTTTTGACGACATACGAGACGCTTCCAACTTATTTAATGGAAAACATAAATTGGATACTCTTAGTCGCCATTTTTGGTGTTACCGCACCAACCTATTTGTTACAAAAAGGTATTCAATATTGCGAGCCTTTTATTGTCATGATGTCCATCTGTTTTATTCCTGCCTTCACATTCTTTTTCCAGCTTTTCGATCCACGGATTGTTTGGTCTACTCCCACATTAATTGGTGTATCGATGTTGTTATTATTGGGAATTGCAAGTGTTTTTACTGAAAATGAAGAGTAATGGAGCAGGGTATGAACGTATTTCAAGGTCTCGAGTGGAGTTGAAAAGAAGTCGTGTAGCAGGAGAGTTGCCAAATGAAGAAATTAAAAGTTTTATTGAAAGAAATTAAAGACTTTTTTCTAAACGAAGACGATGCAATCGACGACAAGGAAAAGGAATACTTAGACAGCATACCGAAACAAAATTCCTTTGGTTTGATCTCCATGGTTCTAGGAGGAGTTGCATTTACTTTTGGACCCACATACGGCTTCATACCTGTCCTATCAATCGTTTTTTGTATGAGTACCTACAAAAGTTTTGATAAAGAGAAAGAAGACAATCCATGGACGTTCTATATTGGAATTGCCCTGTCATTAATCGGCTTAGTCATGTATATCCAAGGCGTTACTCATCACTTGATTTTATGAGTGACTACATCACATACCCAGTTGCCGAAACAGTTACGGATGATAAACAAAGCAATTATTTCTAACACTTTATCACTTATCGGATGACACATGACATGCAAGCAAATAAGAAGTATAATATTGATGTTTGACTAGTATGTTTAGAAGAACAAAAAAGGAATTCTAAATTCGAAAGTGAGAATAGGAATGTCACTTATCCAAAGCATAATAAGCTTTATTTTACACATTGATGAACATTTGATTGAAATCATTCAAAATTTCGGAAATTGGTCGTATGTCATCTTATTTTTAATTGTTTTTACTGAGACAGGTCTTGTTATTTTTCCTTTTTTACCGGGTGATTCACTCTTGTTTGCTGCTGGTGCTCTCGCTGCAATGGATGCATTTAATTTTGTCCTATTAATCTTAGTATTCTTTGTTGCTGCAGTCATTGGGGATGCAGTAAATTATCACATCGGTAAATCGGTAGGAACTGCGATCACTCGAAATAATTGGATAGGTAAATTTATTGATGAGAAAAAAATGCGGAAAGCTGAGGATTTCTTTAATAAGCATGGAGGAAAAACAATTGTAATTGCTCGTTTTATGCCATTTGTTCGTACGTTCATACCATTTATCGCTGGTTCAAGTCGAATGAACTATTCATATTTCTTCACATTCAATGTGTTTGGTGCCGTACTGTGGGTTGGGCTTTTCACAACTGTTGGCTATCTTTTTGGGAATATCCCGTTTGTCAAAAACAATTTTTCAACCATTATCTTATCAGTGATCGTTCTCTCCGTTCTGCCTGCTTTCTATTCTTTTGCAAAGAGTCGTAAACAAAAGTATTGAAATACGGTGCTTAAAACAAACAGGAGAATTACAATACCTACCAATTACAAGGAAATTCGAAAAACATTCCTATCTTCATTGAGATATGATATTTAATGAAGCCATATGACATAACAAGAAATAACAAAAAGGGTGCCTATGCACAAAACAAACGTGAATGTTAACACATACACCATTTGTTCTGGCTAGGCACCCTCTATAGAGCCTTCCATACTACTCACATCATCTGCTGATCGCATAAGTAGCCACACTCCGCTAATCCTTCTACGTATGCTTCTTCCCACGTAATACCATGGACGAAGCCACCTTCCGTATAGCCTGTGATTAAATAAAATTGCTCGTTTTGCTCAGGTAATTTTGAAGAGTTCTGGTTGTTATTGTCTTTTTTCATAGGGATGACCTCCTGTTTTAAGTATTTTGCATAGTATATGCAAGAACAAAGAATTTAGAAACGTTATTTCCATTTTCTATATAGAACTGCAATTACTAATAACACTAGATTGTCGTGTTTTACAATCTAATGGTAGCGCTTACATTATATAAAAGAACATGAAAAAATTTCCCGTAATACTCTGTTTGCATATCTAACTGCATATTTTTTAATTCTTCCTATTCAGTCTATTATACTCTCAGACGATCTGAAAGTCCACTGAAAAGTTACCTAATAATAAGCTATATAATAAGCGATTTTCAAAAACTGGCATACTACTAACAAAAAGACTTCCCCTCCCTAAAAATTCTCGGGCAAGAGAAGTCCTTACTGTTTCATGATTTCCTATTCTAAACGGAACCGATCTACCACATCTTGCAATTCGCCTGCAATTTCTTTCATTCGGTTTGTGGATTCCGCTACACGTTCCACTTCCCTTTGCTGTGCTTCAGAAGATGCGCTCACTTGTTCAGCGGAAGCTGCTGTTTCTTCTGATACTGCAGAAACGCTTTGGATGGCCAGCATCGCCTGGTCTTTGTGTTCTAGCATTTCTTCCAATTCTGCTGTCAATTCCATAATGGCTTGACGCATTTGGTTCGTCACTTCTACGTTTTGAGAAAAGGATAGTTCCGTGCTGGTGACAGATTGGTTTTGTTCTTCCATCACTTGCATATTGGTTGCAATCACTTCTGTCGTTTGTTCAGATTCGGCTACGATTTCCTGAACGATTCCTTGAATGACACTCGTTTCTTTCTGTGATTGTTCTGCAAGTTTCCGCACTTCCTCCGCCACTACGGCAAACCCTTTACCATGTTCGCCAGCTCTGGCTGCTTCGATACTAGCATTTAAAGCAAGAAGATTCGTTTGTGCAGTAATTTCGTGAATCGAGGTGATCACTTGATTAATGGCACCAATTTTGTTCGACAAGGTTTCCATCTGAAATTGGACTTTTTCTGTCATTTCATTGGCTGATTCATTATGCTCACGAAGCTTTTTCACTTCATTCATACCGATCTCTGTAGAAGAAACGGATTGTTTGGATAACTGATTCATATTGTTAGATAGCTCGGATAATGCATTGATTTGTTCCGCCAATTCAGCCATACGATTGCTGGTTTCTTCGGTATCTTCGGATTGCTTGGATGCACCATGCGCAATTTCCGTTGTCGCCAATGAAACTTCTTCACTAGCCGCCACAATTTCTTCGAATGCATGATGAACGTGAGTTGACGATTCATTCAAACGAGTGGCTGCTTCACGTACTGCATAAATGGCGTGGTTGGTTTGATCTAGCATATTATTGTAAGCCATGGATACTGCACCAATTTCATCATTGCGAATCAACTGTTTTCCCACATTCTGTGTCATATCTCCATTTGCGGCAGCCTCTATGGATTGCTGTAATGACGATAGAGGTTTCAGCTGCCTAAAGATGAATCCAGCTGTGACAACAGCCATTATGATAACCATCACGATTGCTGCTATAATAGTAATCCATAAAATCGCTTGGAATGTTTCTAGAATTTTCGACTTCGGCACAACAGTTTGAACGGACCACCGCTCATCGATATCGTTGAGAACAATAGGTGCGAAGGAGTTGAACGCTTCTTCATTCAGAGACTGGGAATCTACATATAGCGTACTAGTTTCACCTTCATTAATCTGTTGCTTTACAGGCTCCCAGTCGATGGCTTGCTTCATATTCGTACCATTCATTTCTTCCTTCATACTATTCGCCGTCAGATTACCGGCATCTGTAATAATGGAAGCATATCCGCCTTCAGGTTGAATTTCCTTAACAATTTCGTTTAAGAAATCAATGGATAAATCCGTAGTTAACACACCAAAAAATTCATCGTTTTCGTTGACTAATGGTACAGACAATGTCGTCATGAGAACTGTCTGTCCACCGGCATTGTACTCATAAGGTTCAGTCATGACAGCGCGCTTTTCCGATTTTGGTATCAAGTACCAGTCTCCATCGCCAGCTGTATCATACTCGCTTAATGCTTCAACATTGATGCTGTTTCCTTCTTTATATAAATACGGAATAAAACGTTTTTGAGGATCAACCAAGTTTTTATCCACTTGGTCGTTTAAAGGCACGAATCCCTTTTCAAAAATCGCGGCCATTCCAGTTGCATCCATACTCTTTTGTAAGTTATTTTGAATGACAGCGATGATCTCCTCTGTCGTTAAATTCCCCTGCGACTGTAACGTCTCAAAAATGTGCTTTGTCGTACGCAACATTTCATTTGTCTTGTTGAATCGTTCACTCAACTCCTTGGCATGTAACTGTGTATTTTCCACAGCATACTCTTCGGCATCCGACATACTTTGCTTGTGTAAAATTGCACTCGTGCTCACCGTGTAGATAATAAATAATAGTAAAAATAAACCAATGATGATCGCGGACAACTTCCAAGCTATACTTCTGAATTTCGACAACTATTGGTACCTCCTGTTAATTCATTCAGTAGTTCTGCTTTTTCATAATAAATAAAAATGCAAAAAGACCTAGTAACGTCACAAAAATATCTCCCTAAGTTCTGATAAAAACTTAGAGAGACCTCTTTTTAAAACGTTATGACAGCTGTCGTTCACAAATCTCGATGACTGCTTTTACAGATTCTGCCGATTGGTTCAGAGCATTTTGTTCCTCGTTTGTTAATGGAAGTTCAATAACACTTTCAATTCCATTCCCACCAAGAACAGTCGGAACACCTAAATAGATGTTCTGAAAACCATATTCGCCCTCTAAATAAGCAATCGACGGTAAGATTCGTTTCTTATCTTTAATAATTGCTTCTGCCATTTCAACTAAAGCTGCTGCAGGTGCATAGTACGCACTGCCATTTCCTAGCAATGATACGATTTCACCGCCACCTTTTCGGGTACGCTCGACAATTGCTTCCAGTCGATCAGCAGGAATAATTTTATCTAACGGAATACCGCCTGCATAGGAATATCGGACAAGCGGAACCATGTCATCACCATGTCCACCTAATACGAAACCTGAAATATCCTCAACGGAAATATTCAGTTCTTCGGAGACGAATGTATTGAAACGCGCAGTATCGAGTACGCCTGATTGTCCAATGACACGATTTTTCGGAAAGCCAGTCGTTTTATAACAAACATACGTCATGGCATCCACCGGGTTACTCAAAATCAACACCGTGCTATCTGGTGCATAACGTTTCACCTGTTCAGAAACGGAACGCATGATTTTTGCATTAGTCGCCACGAGATCATCTCGGCTCATGCCTGGTTTTCGTGCAACACCTGCTGTAATGATGACCATGGCAGCGTCTTGGATGTCCTCGTAATTCGATGTCCCAGTAATTCGAGAATTAAATTGCTGGACAGGACTTGTTTGAAGAAGGTCCAATGCTTTTCCTTTGGTCGGATTGGAGAGGTCTGGGATATCAACTAAGACGATATCTCCTAGTTCTTTCTGTGCCGCCATCAATGCGACGGTAGAACCTGTGTGACCTGCTCCGATCACTGCAATTTTATGTCGTTTGAAAGCCATGGAAACAACTCCTTTCTACAGAGATTGGATGTTTTTATTGGATTGGCGCGGTGTAATGTGGCTTTGGCGCGTTTCAGTGTCTGTTGGCTCGGTCTGATGATGGTTTCGCGCGGTACGACCAGACTTTCGCTCGTTCAGACAGTGGTTTGGCTCAGTACACAATAACTTTCGCGCGGACCACTAGTACAACCACTTACCAACTCAGTCTTTCTTCGGTGCTTTCGTCTTCGTTTCTGCTGGTTTCTTCACTTCAGGAACAACCGCCACTGCTGGTTTTACCATTCCATATACCGAATCATCCGGACGTGGGATTACATGTGCACCGAGTAATTCTCCAACGCGTGCTGCGGCATCGCGTCCTGCATCGACTGCTGCCTGGACTGCACCGACGTCTCCTTGTACGATAACCGTAACGATACCGCCATCGACCATCTCCTGTGAGACTAATTCCACATTCGATGCCTTGACCATGGCATCAGCTGCTTCAATCGATCCTATTAATCCTTTTGTTTCAATCATGCCGATCGCTTGACTCATGTAGATTCACCTCTCTTCACTTCTGTTGAATCAATAATGCCAATAATGACCGCGTCAATTGGAATCGGGTTTTCTTTCGGCAAGATGAAACGTGAAGAACCACCACTTGTAATCAGTACTTCATCACCAATTCCCGCGCCAATCCGATCAGCTGCGACCATATGCGTCTGTATATCATTTCCATGTGCATCAATTGGCTGAACGATCAATAGCTTGAGACCTTGTAGCCCATCCTCTTTGCGGGTTGCCCACACATTGCCGATCACTCTACCCATTCGCATGCGTCATCACCTTTTCTACTTTCTGACGGTTATCGTTTTACCAAGTTCCCGTGCAGTATCTTTTGCAAGCGCTGTGACAATCGTACCTTTATTGACGACAATTTCATCTTCCGAAATTGCTGCTAGGTCTTCAGTGGACAAGAGCTTTTTTGTAAATTCAAATGACTGCGGAGTGTTTACTTTTGCTGGACGAGATATCGTCGTTGTATCAGTTACCGGAAGTGAGCAAGCAGTTTCTGTCGCTTCACTCGGTTTCACCAGACGGCCAATCGTACCTTGTGTAATAAATCCAGCATTCGCTTCATCCGTATCGATATGCATTTCCAGACGATAGCGCTCGTTCACCCGAATTCGTACATTACGGAATGAAATCGGTCGAACTCCATCTGCTTCCACTGTGACATACTCACCATCTTGTACACCAAAACGTACCGCATCAGAGGGACCCATATGGATGTGAGATTGTGCGATAATGAGACCTTGCTCGATATGCACACTACCCTTTGGTCCAATTAATGTAATCGGAGCCGACCCTTCAATATTACCGGATTCCCGTAGTGGGGGCTTGACGCCGAGCTTCATGGCATCCGTCCAGCTGACCTCGACTTGGGTCGCCTTTCGGACAGGTCCTAAAATTCGTACGCGTTCAATACTGCTTTTAGGTCCTGCAATCATCACCGTTTCATTGGCGGCGAATTGGCCCGGCTGTGAAAGCTCGGACCGTTGTGTCAATTCATACCCTGCACCAAATAACACTTCCACGTGTTCAGGCTGCAAATGGACGTGACGGGCGGAAACCGCAATGGGAACCGCTCGTTCCGGCAATTGAGTGGGATTCTTTCCTAGTTGTCCAAGAATTTCTCCGACAATCTGTTCAATCAATTGCTGATTCATTTAGTTCACGCCTTTCTACTGTTTCCGTATCCCTTATTCGCTTTTGGGAAGGATCATTTCTAATTCGTTATGTGGTCTTGGGATGACGTGAACAGAAAGCAATTCGCCCACACGTTGTGCAGATGCTGCGCCTGCGTCTGTTGCTGCTTTAACCGCGCCCACATCACCGCGTACTAATACCGTTACGATACCGCCACCGACATGTACTTTACCAACTAAGTTAACACTTGCTGCTTTCACCATTGCGTCTGCTGCTTCGATTGCACCGATTAAACCTTTAGTTTCTACCATTCCTAATGCTGTACCTTCTCTGTTCATAATTGTTTCCTCCTAATATTGTTTTATTTTGTAAGTTGTTTAACAATTTCACTGACTAAGTTTTGTACTAAAGCAGGATCGATCTTGCTATTTGTTGAAGATGAAACATTGTTCATCACTTCAGAGACTAACTCATCCCTTGAACTTTCCACCGTTGTTCCTACGTGCTTCGGCAACTGAACTTCTTTCGTCCCATATGCCATACGTTTAATGTTCAATAAATGCTTGGCTGTAACATTATCGGATGTAATGTTACCACCGAATGTTCCGCATCCTAGTGTTAACGATGGCATCAAGCCTGTCGTTCCACCAACTGCTCCAATTGAAGACATCGTGTTGACCAAGATACGGGAAACCGGCATCTCTATCGCAAACTCACGAGCCACAGCGTCGATTTCTGTGTGTAGTGCCAAGCTATGTCCACGACCACCAAGGTTCAACAAGTCTAGGCATAACTCCTTCGCATGCTTCACCCCGTCTACAATATACATCGCAAAGATTGGTGAAAGTTTTTCCAATGAAAACGGAATGTCCTTACCGACTTTTGTTTCCATACCAACGATCAAGCGCGTGCCTTCCGGTAAAGAAATCCCTGCAAGATTCGCTATGAACTGTGGACTCTTACCGACCACTTTCGGATTGACTTTGCCCGGAACTGGTGAAATAACACCTTCCATAATCTTCTTTTCTTCATCTGATAAAATATAGGCGCCGTTTTTCTTCAACTCACGGGTGACCAAATCGACCACATGCTTGTCAACCACAATCGCTTGCTCCGTTGCACAGATTGTACCGTAATCGAAAGACTTACTATCAACGATATCTTTTACTGCCTTCTCAATCTTCGCAGAACGTTCGATATAAACCGGAACGTTACCAGGACCTACACCGTATGCTGGTTTCCCTGAGCTATACGCCGCTTTCACTAGCGCACCGCCACCCGTTGCGACGATCAGATTGATATCTTTATGTGACATCAGTTGCTGTGTCGCTTCCATCGAGGCAAGCGTTAAGCATTGGATTAAACCTTCTGGTGCGCCTGCTGCAACCGCTGCTGCGTCGCAAACTTTGAGTGCTTCCTGTGTGCATTTTATTGCATACGGGTGAGGGCTCACGACGATTGCATTACGTGTTTTCAATGAAATTAACGTTTTAAAGAACGCAGTGGACGTCGGATTTGTTGTCGGGATAATCGCTGCAACGACACCAAATGGAGCAGCAATTTCCACCACTTTATTCAAATGGTCTTCTTTGATGATACCGACCGTCTTTAAATCTTTAATGCTTTCATATACATCACGGGAGCCGACTTCGTTCTTAATTTTCTTATGAGCCGCTACCCCCATGCCAGTTTCTTCTACTGCCAGTTGCGCAAGACGACCAGATTGTTCATAGGCTGCATCCGCAACGGCTTTGACAATTTTGTCTACTTGTTCTTGGGTATAGCTCATGAATTTTTCTTGTGCTTCTTTTGCGGTTTGAACGGCCGAACGCATTTGCTGCAGGGCCAATAAATCTTTATCTACTAATTGAACCAAGCCAAAACACTCCTTTCTGGTTGCTTAAAAGTTACATAACTGTTAGGGACTGTTGATTTCCGTTCCAGGCGGACGCTTTCCACTACAATCAACTAGATATATGCAGTTGCTGAGAAAATAAAATAATCAATAGCCTAACGGATCATTTGCCATGTTCTGTACAGCTTCCCGGAAGGCGTCGGCTGCTGCTTGACAGGAGGATTGACTCCCCGTCAGCAAGCCGCCACCAAAGTTTGTTTCGGAGGGAGGCGCGTATAGTTCGCATAGCGTGACGTCAGCCGCTTTTAAGGCAGCATCTAAACCAATGACAGCTTCAATGGGCGGTGCAATCAAGTAGGCAAGTGATTGACCGACCGGGATGTTTGCCATTTCCGCTAAGTAACTGCCACAGCTGGAGATGGTGTGCGCATAGAATGCATGATCTGGATTCCCATTGATCGCTTCAAAATATGCTTCATGTTCAATGGTAATCCGAATCGAATCCAGACCGCTTTTCACTTCTTCTGGAGAAGGTCCTGCGATGATTCCAATAAACTCGCCTGACAATGGGCCGGATGAATGAGCAGCACCTGCGTAAAAACTTTTTGCGTAGACGACTTCTACATCTGTATGTTTCGTTGCCGCGTCAATTGCTGTATATCCCACATCATCGATCGTAGTCGTCACCAACCCTAAGCTGCGTTGATAAGGCTTCAGTTGAAACTTTTCTGCTAGCTCTGGGCTAACGTTTGGAATGACTTGCATCGATAAAATATCCGCAAGAATTTTCATTCGTCTCCACCTCCTTAGCCTTCTTTTTGAACAAGCGATACACCGCTCGCTTCGTACTTTAAGATCTTTTGAATGACTGTACCTAGGTATGCCCCAGCTTCGACAGGTGGGATTCCGCCTTTATGAATATTGGAGATCACCATTCGATCTGCTTCAATCGTGCCAAGTCGCGGCTGATAACACAGATACGCACTGAGCGATTCTGCTGAAACTAATCCTGGGCGTTCCCCGATCAGCATCACGACGACATCAGGTTTCAATACGTCACCAATTTCATCCATCACCGCAACTCGGCCTTTATCCACATAAAATGTAGTACCCATCTCGATGTTCAAGTTATTGAGTGATTGCTCTAATGATAAATAAACATCTTCCAGATTTTCCTCGATAGCTTTTGCACTCAGACCATTAGACGCTACGATCTGAACTACCGGTGATGTCTTGCAGCGTTGTTGAATCAATTCTTTGGCTTCATCAGAAAGTCTTCTGCCCAGATCTGGACGTCGGATATATTCTTCTTTATCCGCCACCTTTGATTGCACTTGGAATAATCCTAAACGTTCGAGCAAGTCATCCGGCACTTCACCGTAGACTGCATCGACCGCTGCCGCATGATCCAGTCGGAACTGCAGCCAAGTATTCGTTCTCGGCCGAGAACCCGCACGCCCAACGCCAACTCTTGCCGGTGTCTTTTTTCGGTACTCTGCCAGTTCATCAGCTGTCGGTTGCTTCGTTTCAGTTTTTGGTTTTGGTTTGCCATATGCTGTAGTCGGTTTCGGTTTGACCGTCGCAATAGTTCGCTGCGGCTTCACTTCTTCCGTCGTACTATGGAACGTCACGACACCACTTGGTGATGCTTGCTTCGTTTCAGCTGCCAAGTTGCCGACCGGTTGTTGTGAAAAAAGCTGTACTTTCTGTTCATGACTAGTCTGATGTGTCGTTTGACCGCTACTCGCAGCTTCTAGTTTTTCCACAACCATTTTTGTAATTTGCTGAATCAATTCTTCATTCAAGTCTATCCACCTCCTATCGATTGAACATCGTAAGATCGCCAGCACGTTGGCTCAGTTTGCCGTTTTCATAGATTCCCATCTTTTCAAGCCACTGCAAATATTCAGGTGCTGGTGTTTTGCCCAATGTTTGAATGACCGTTGCTACATCGTGATAACTCATGGACTGATAATTCAGCATGACATCATCGCCCATCGGTGCCGCAATAATGAAATTCACGCCTGCCGCTGTCAGCAAGATGCTTAAATCTTCGATGTCGTTTTGATCCGCTTTAATATGATTCGTATAGCAAATATCCACACCCATCGGTAACCCGTGCAACTTGCCCATGAAATGATCTTCGAGACCCGCACGGATAACTTGCTTGCTGTTATACAAGTACTCTGGGCCTATAAAACCGACCACTGTGTTGACGATATACGGATCGTAATGTCTAGCAAAGCCGTAGTTACGAGCTTCCATCGTCACCTGGTCTACGCCATAATGTGCTTCAGCAGACAATTCGGAACCTTGCCCTGTTTCAAAATATAGCACTTGCGGACCTGTACCTGTTCCTTGCTTCATCGCCACGTCTTTTGCTTCTGCAATCAACTCTGCTGAGATACCGAATGAACGATGCGCTTTTTCAGTTCCTGCGATACTTTGGAAAATCATATCAGCAGGGGCGCCCTGCTCAATCGCCTTCATTTGTGTCGTGACATGCGCTAGTACACAGTTTTGTGTTGGAATTTCCCATTCATTAATGAAATCTTTCGTGGCATGAAGGACACGTTTTACGCTTTCCACGGAATCGTCAACTGGGTTTATACCGATCACCGCATCTCCAATCCCGTAGGACAGGCCTTCTTTCAATGAAGTGATAATGCCATCGATATTGTCCGTTGGGTGATTCGGCTGTAAACGAGAGGAAAGCGTGCCTTTTTGTCCAATCGTAATATTACATGTCGACAAAATTTCTATTTTATTCGCTGCGTGCACTAAGTCTAAATTGGACATTAGCTTCGTAACGGCTGCGATTACTTCAGATGTCAATCCACGGCTTAGACGCTTTAATTCGCGATCACCCACCTCATTACTCAAGATGTATTCACGCAGTTCTGCGATACTCCAATTCTGGATTTCACCGTAGACCTTCTCGTTAATATCATTTTCAATAATGAGAGAGACTTCATCGTTTTCTATTGGGATTAATGGATTGTTGCGGATATCGCTTACTAACAGCTCACTAACAACTGTTTTTGCAGCAATTCGTTCTTGGACGGTTTCTGCTGCGATGCCTGCCAAGCGGTCACCGGATTTTTCTTCATTTGCTTTTGCAAGCACTTCTTTCAGGTCGTTGAACACATAGCGTTCACCGCCTAAAGTGGTCGATAAATTCACGTCCTAGACCTCCTTTACGTTGTGTGGAATGTTAAGGTTTTCACTACTACAGGCACGACACCTGAAGTTAACGCGTTGCCAATGTCGATATAGTCGCCTGTTTCCACATTGATTTGATCTATACAAATAATGCTTTGTTTCACTCTTAATGCCGCTAATGTTTGCCCAAGCACTTTAGCATGGTCTGATTGAATGACTAAAATGATGGGCTGATCCGGTTGCGGTCGTTGATTCATGATCTGCACAATTGCCTTGGCTAACGTCTGTACGTCTCGAAAACCGAGATATGGTAAATTGGAAAGATATAGCGCGAAGTTTTGCCCTTCTTTAGCAGAGTCGTATAAACTGACTGCTTGCTGAACTGCATCTTCGATATGCGATAAACCTTCTGCTAGATTCTCTTCAAAATCATATTGATAGATCGGTATATTTTTCAGCGGCAACTCATCTGGTGCTACTTGGATCGTAGCCCCGCTTATTTCAGTGGTCTGCGTTCCTGCGCCTAAAACGGTTGCGCGTACAGTTTCAATTGGTTCTTGCCACGAAAAGCTTTGCAACGATTGATTGTTCACTAACGCTTCTGCGAGCTGGACTCCGATGTCGTCATAGTTTGCCGCCTGCTCTTCATCGGCTGCATGATGGTACATGCACTCGGCAATGCCCCCAGAGAAGACAATCGTATCAATAGGCTGTTTCCAATTGGGCTCATGCCCTAGCAATAACACTTGATCTTGAGCATGCACATTCTTTTTCAAAATACGAGCTAACGATTCGGCCATAAAGTTCGTAACAAATTCTACAGCTGAAGCATTTTGCGGATCGCCAATTTGTAAAGCATAGCCTTGATCTCCCAACAACTGTTCAATAGGCGGTGAAATTGCTCTCACTTTACCTTGTTCAAATTCGATTAGGCGCCCACCAATATGCATGGTGCATGTGCCAAGCAGTTGTTTATCTTGGTACACGGCAATATTCGCTGTTCCACCGCCAATATCAATATTGGCAATGACACGACCACCTTTTCCAGACTCGTCATAGCTACCTGATCCCTTTGCTGCAATAATACCTTCTAAATCGGGCCCTGCCGTCGCTACAAGAAAGTCCCCGGCTTCATCCGACAGTTGGTGAAGCATCTCGCTAGCATTGCGCTTGGTAGCCGTTTCGCCTGTAATGATGACGGCACCTGTCTCAATTTGAGAAGGTAGAATGCCTGCCTTTTCATATTCAGAGCGAATGATTTCCTGAACGCCTGCTACATTAATCGTTACCGCATCTTGCAGTGGCGTTCGGAAGACTGGACTTTTATACAATATTTCTTTGTCCGTTATTTCAATTCGCGGCACATGCGTAACTCCTGCAACATTTCGCAAAGAGAACCGACTGATAATCAGTTTCGTCGTGCTTGTGCCAATATCAATGCCTGCACTGATGATCGTCTCGTGCTTATTGAAATTGTTCACGCCCACACCTCTTTCTGATGTATCGTTCATTTCATTAGAAATCTGAAACTTCCTTATTTTTCTTTATGTCGTTTGGCGCTTGATCCATTATGGGTTTGGCGCGGTCTTCTATGTGTTTGGATCGGTCCTGCACACTTTTGGAGCGGTGTTTCAATTGATTGGCGCTGTTCGCCATGAGTTTGGATCGGTTCTTCACAACTTTAGATCGTTTCCACTCATTATTGGCGCGTTCCTTACTCTTTCTCCTCCAGTGCCTGTCGAGACTAAACGGCGCTTTCAACTTTTGATAACATCTAGCTGCTAGCGCCAGTCTCTCGGGTCACTTCGGTCTTTCCGAAAAGGTGCAAAGTGCGCACCTTTGTCGGTAAGCCCTCCAGTGCCTGTCGAGACTAAACGGCGCTTTCAGCTTTTGATATAAAAAAACGCCTTTACAGACCCACAGAGATTCCATGGGACGTAAAGGCGCCTTTGCCATTTTTATTCACTTGTATGATCTTCACTATATCAAATTTCCTGACATGTGTAAAGCCTATCAACCAAGGAACAATAAGCGTTCGTCGGCCATCTCTTGAACGTATTGCCGCATGGAAACCAGATCATTCATCTTCGTTAATTCCTTCAAATGGTCGATGCCCACACCCGTTACTGAGGAGGTGATGACGACTGGACCTTGGTTCATGACCGTCTTCAACATACTGAGCGCTCGATCAATATCCGCTTCCGAACGGTCGCACTTCGTAACGACACCAATCGGCAGCTTGGGAATTCCCATACTGAAACCTGGCGGAAAAATGAGCTTTTCGCTAGTTGCATCTTGCAAATACAGCACATGCGAGACTTCCAACGCGGTAGCCATTATATTTTTATAAAACATAGGATTTTCCGAATACTCGCCAGGAGTATCGACAATCCAATCATAATAATTGAGCGTCTGCGTTTTGACAGCTTCGACTTTTCGACCTAACAAGGCATTCGTCAACGTGGACTTCCCTGCTCGCACCGCACCGATCAGCATGGCCTTGTTTCGCATCGTCACCACTCCTTATGACTTCGTAATGGCTGCTGGTGTGTAGCCCAACATTTCAGACAAGAACCGATTAATCTCTAGCATGGCCATTTCAACTTCTGACACACTACCAACAATTACTAGACTACCTGTAAATCGATCTAAAAAGCCAATACGAACATTAGCAGCTTTCGTCGCCAAGTCTCCCGCAATGATGACCGTTTCACTTGGTGTACAAGTGAGGATGCCTAATGCACCCGCTTCTTGAATTCCTAGTTTCTGAAACATATCAGGATCTGGGTTTGCAATTAAATGACTGAGTGTAAGCTGTTTCCCCGGAACAAACTCCTGTATAAATCGTTTCTTTTCTTCGCTCATTCTACACACTCCCTATCTAACTGGTACTATTCTTACGCCTTTGCAGTAGGAGCTTCTTTTACTTCTTCATATTCACCCGCACGGATAATTCCCGCTTCACGGTCTTGCTTTTCCAACTTCAACGCAGTCGGAACAGACAGCTTGTAAGCGATAATAATCGCACAAATACCGGCACTTAACTTACCAATTATAACAGGTAGAATGATATTCGGCTGGAAATTCGCTGTGAATGACAAGTGATCGCCGAGTAAGAATGCAGCACAAACAGCAAACGCAATATTGATCACCTTGTCTTTTGGTCTCATGTAACGAACCAACGAGAACATTGCCAAGATATTTGCGACAGTTGCTAGTAGACCTGCACTTCCTTCAGGAGACAGACCAATTTTTTGTCCGGCAGTTTCCAAAGGTCTTGCTGCATATTTACGAATCAAATAAATCATCGGGAATGCACCCGCTAACATGATTCCAATATATCCTGCTGTTTCAAGTGCACGGAATTGATCAGCTTCATCCGCCATAATCGGATCAAAGCCCCATGCGCCAAAGATTGTAGTGAAAACACCTGTAAATATTTCTACAATAGAGAACACTAGCACAAGTTTAATCGCCGCGTCCATTACGCGACCAAATATCATAAATCCGTTGATCATCATACGAGGGAAGAACTTTAATCCCAAGGCGATCAAGATAACAAAAATTAATAATGGCAATAAGTTTATGAAAATCTGTAAATAACTAATAGCAAACTCATAATTAGAGGATGCTGTTGTGCTGATGACATCGCGTACATCCGTATTGAACAAAACAACTAAACAAGAAGCGATAAACGCACCAATTGGAATTGTTAGTACGCCAGACATAATACCAAGCGCCATATACTTATGATCCCGCTTATCAAGCATCGCAAGTCCCATCGGAATAGAGAATACAATCGTAGCACCCGACATAAAACCGACGATCAATGCCATAATCCAACCTTCATTTGTCACTTTCAAGGCTTCCGCTAACTGATAACCACCCATATCTGACGCCAAAATCGTTGTGGCGGCAATCGCTGGATCTGCACCAATCGAATCAAATATAGGTCCGATAAATTTACTGATAAACCATGTTAAATATGGAATAGATGCCATGATTCCTGCTGCTGGAACGAAAATATGCCCCACTGCGTGTAAACCTGACATGAACTCCGCACCTAATCCTTCTTCCGGATTTTTTATTGCGGCAAATGCACCTGCGATTGCACAGGCCATGATAATATATACGATTACCGTACCTATCATTTCCATTTAGGTTTCCCCCTTTTAATGTAATATTGAGCACTACTTACGGTACTAAAGCCAGCAAACCACCACCTTTTTATTGGATATATTCTCAATAAATAGTAAAAAGACGACGAAAAAGCGCCTAAAGAATATAGCTCTTTAAGCGCCTTTGCTTAGATCTATTTACTTATGTGAATCAATAATTTCCTTGGCAATCGACTCCATCGTCATTTGCCGTGACATACTCGCATCCCGCATTTGCTTAAATGCTTGCTGCTCGGTTAATTGCTCCGTGTCCATCAAGATGCCCTTTGCACGTTCGACAATTTTTCGTTTTTCGACCTCTTGTTTCGCTTGTCGGACGTTTTCCTTCAGCCGCTTTGCTTTATCTGATTGATGAAGCGCCACTTCAACTGCCGGAATTAAATTAGATTCCGAAATAGGCTTAACCAAATAGCCGACCACATTGTCTTGCTGTGCTTTTTCCACAAATTCTTTTTGGCTATATGCCGTAATGATCAAAATGGGTAAATCCAGTTGCTCTCCAATAATTCGGCTCGCCTTCAAACCGTTCATCTTCGGCATCTTGATATCCATTAAAATCAAATCCGGCTTATGCAGGAAAGCCAATTCAATAGCTCTGTCTCCGTCTCCGGCTTCGCCTACTACTTCATAACCATGGTCTTGCAGGGTCATTTTCAGGTCCATCCGAATAATCGATTCATCTTCCGCTATGACGATCCGTTTTCTCATCAAATAGTTCCACCTCCGCGCCCACTGGAAAAATGATTACTGCATGAGTCCCAATCTCCCTAGGCACGTACAAAAATTCACCATTCAAGTCATTCAGCACCAAGTTATGGATGATTTCCGTCCCTAATGAAGTTTGTGGATTCCTCATTCCAACGCCGTTGTCGGAAACATGAAGTTCTACAAAATCATTATCCACGATAAATTCTACATCAATAATCCCTTGGTCTCTATCCTTAAATGCGTGTTTTAAGGAATTTTGTATGAGCTCGTTAACGATTAGCGCGATTGAAACCGCTTTCTTAGAGGTTGTTATTATTTTATTGCCATTTGGCTCAATAATCAAGTCCACTTTTAAATTTATTTCATTTAACACCATCGTAGAGCAAATTTTTCTTGTTAAATTTATAATATTTACATCATCATCATCTGCATCTTCTTTAGCAAGAATAATTTCATAGACAGAGGAAATACTATAGATTCTGTTTAATGTTTCTTCAAATGCGGCGCGACTTTCTGCAGGCACACCATTGCGCATTTGCAATCGCAGCAAGCTTGCAACCGTTTGTAGATTGTTTTTTACCCGATGATGAATTTCTTTAATGACAACAGATTTCATCATTAATTCTTTTTCTTTCGTCCGAAGTTCCGTGATGTCTTGAATAATCAGTAGAGTTTCTTTAGACTTGTTTTTTTCACGCATTTTTATTTTTTTCACAATTAAACTTTTCCGCTCAATCGTCATTTCAAATACAAATACGTCATCTTCTTGCTCAAATACCGTCTTCAAAAACGGTAACATTTCTAATAAATTCCGATTAAGCACTTCATCTTTCCCACTCATTTCGGAAATAAGTTTTAAGCCAGATGGATTAGCGTACACGAGTCGATTAGCAGCGTCTGTCAAGATGAGCATTTCCATCAGTAAATCTGAAACTACACCTAGTCCAGAACTCGTCAACTGGTCTTCCGCCGTTTCCGTGATAACCGAAAAGTTCTGTGACTGCTCATTAGGGAGTGGCATAGCGACTTCCTTCTCCTGAATCAGTACCCCGATCACTTGGTGACAGGTATTCTTGATCGGCACCACAGTCTGATCAACCATCTTGCCTTCTTGCGTCACCGCCTGCCGAATAATCGACTTTTTTCCATTCCGATATGAATAAAAAACACCCGGCTCAAATGATTCGAAAACAATCTTGCCTACGACCGAATTGTCATATAAGGACACACTGCCGATAGGGAATGCCTCAGCCACCACGATCGCTTGATTATGTGGCTTGATCTTGCAATCTATAAACATATACGCCCCTGATAAATCTGCATACGTCTGCAAGCTATACGCCATTTCTTGCAAAATCAGAATGTCCTTGTCTGTCAAGTCTGTATGCTGTTTGCATAGCTGTTCCACTGTTGCTTTAACCAACTTTTCACAACCCCACTCTAAGAAACCTATCCCTAGGACTTTGTAAATTATTATAGGACTGATTTGTTGGAAGGTCAATTGGAGGAGAGTTGATTGAACGCCAACTTATCCATTCAACCAATCAAGCAGCTGTTCTGCCAATGTAATTATGGCAAGTAGGAATTAAGAAAATCATATACTTTTGCCTTATAAGCATTCTCATCCATCACAAACGCTTCCCCATGATTCGCGCCATCTACTAAAAGCAGCTCAGCATCACTAGCTGTTACGTCAAAGAGTTTTCTCGTCATATCCGTAGGTACAAACGTATCCGCCTTGCCATGAATATAGAGAATCCGCACGTCCGCACGTTTTACTGCGCTCAGTGCGTCTGCTTCCTTCAATGAATAGCCCGCTTTCACTTTCGTCAGCATGCTCATATTATCTAGTAGCGGAAAAGCTGGTAAATGAAACATTCGGTCCATCTGGTATGCAAATAATTGATAGACCGATTGATATGGACTATCAGCAATGATGGCTTTCACTTGTTTAGGCAATTCTTCTCCGCTTGCCATTAAGACCGTTGCTGCTCCCATGGATAAGCCATGGTACACCATTTCGGTATCTGACCCAAGCTTCTGTTCCAGAAGTTTCGTCCAGTCAATCAAATCTAAGCGATCCGGCCAGCCAAATCCATAATAGTCACCGCCACTTTTGCCGTGCCCTCTTGCATTTGGCATGAAAATATTGAATCCTAATTGCTCATAATAAAATTGACCATACAACCCCATCTGTTTCGCATTTCCTAAGTAACCATGTGTCAGGATGACTAGATTATTGGAAGGTTGTTTGGCAGGTAAATAGTATCCTTGCAGATCCAAGCCATCTCTTGACGTCATCTTCAGCTCTTCAAAGTCTTGCTCTGCCACCCACTGCCGCCAATTACCATTCAGAAATACTTCCATTGTCTCAGCAGATACTTTTAAATCTGCATTTCCAGTTAAGAAGTCTTTCGGTCCTCGTTTAATTGCCAAGTTGTAAAAGAAAAAACTTCCCGCTATTTGAAAGACTATAAAGAAGGCAACAACAAGAATTAACATCCTCTTCCAGCCTATTTTTCTCACATTCATTTCCCTTTCATTCTCTCTGTCTAAGTATTTATTCTTATTATACAATGAAAAAGAAAGTTTGTTTATGACGATTTAGTGAGAAAAGCCCCAACAAATTCAAGAATCTGTTGGGGCTTTCGTTAGAATAAATTTTCTTTAGTTAGTAGAACGTGATGAACTATCCTGCTCCGTCGCCTTATCTGCCTTTTTAAAGTCTTCGGCATAATGTACTTCCTGCGCAGATGAAAGGCCGTTGTTTTTCTCTGTTAACGTCTTATGTGGTGGTTTCTTTTCACTCACGTTTTAACACTCCTTTCTGTCTGCTTACTAGTCTGCCACGAAGGATAAAAATTAAACGCAGTAAGGAAGTCAGCGTTCATTGCTAATATTTACTATATCTCTAAAGTACATTACTATTAAAACAAGAATTTGCAGGGTAGGAGGGTTTATATGAAGAGGAAGATTGGAGTTTTGATAGGAGCAATACTAGTTTTAATGACAGTTGCTCTTTTATTTGCGGGAAACTATTTCTACAATCAAGCCGTAAAGAGAGGAACCGAGGTAGTCTTGCACACCGAAGCGTCTTCTGTTAACAGCTTGGCAAGCAAAGAAGATCTGCAACATTTACAAGAAGCAAAAGAATGGTTTGGCCAGCAAGAGCCAGAGGTTATTACAATTGAATCTGATGAAGGAATTGAACTTCAGGCACAATTCATTAGCCAGGATAAGCTACAAGGAAAAGGTGTCATTTTAGCGCATGGATTTCGTAATACAGGCGAAGATATGGGCAAGCTTGCGAAATTCTACTACGATCTAGGCTTCGACGTGCTATTACCGGATTCACGCGGGCACGGGGAAAGCGGTGGCGATTATATTGGCTATGGCTGGCACGATCGATTGGATTATAAACAATGGATACATTTTTTAACGATGTACGGTGAAAAGCAAATCATCTTGCATGGTAACTCGATGGGTGCCGCTACCGTACTTATGACGAGCGGAGAAGAACTTCCTGATGAAGTGAAAGGGATAATTGCTGATAGTGCTTACAGTAGTGTCAAAGAAGAGCTTGCACATCAGTTAAAACATATTTACAACTTACCTTCTTTCCCCTTGCTGAATGTCACAAGTATGGTGACCAATATTCGTGCAGGCTATACTTTCGAAGAGGCATCTGTAGTGAATCAAGTAAAGAAAAATACACGACCTTTGTTAATTATCCATGGCGATACAGATGATTTAGTTCCGACTAAAATGGCACAGCAAATCTATGACGCAGCGGAAGGCGATAAGGAATTATGGATTGTCCCAGATGCAGGTCACACAAAAGCCTATGATAATATAACAATCGATTACGAAAAGCATGTGCAGAGTTTCTTGGATCGTACCTTAACAGACTAGAAGCAAAATCTTCTGCTTTTTCTTCAAAACAACGTATACTGACAGCATAAGGAGCTGATAATATGCAATTTCACATGACAGAAAACGGGTTTGACACAGAAACAGAATTCGGCACATTACACATTTCCTCCAATGAAGAAAAAGGATTTCGTCCATATCAACTAATGGTAGCTTCCATCGCAGCGTGTGGCGGCGGTGTCATGCGAAAAATTCTTGATAAAATGCGCATGCCTGCCGATGATATCGCGATTGAAGTGAAGGAAGTCGTACGTTCTCAAGATGATGCCAGCCGACTTATGAAGATTCATCTTCATTTTACGATTATCGGTTCTGACATCACGGAAGAAAAAATGCCGAGAATTATGGAGCTAACAGAGAAAAACTGTTCTATGTTGCAATCTGTAGTTGGCTGTATTGATGTTGTAAAGACGTATGAGATTGGTGGAAAATAAGAAAGACGGCATGCCTGGATTTTACCCGACATGCCGTCTTGATTTTTTAATTAGCACGTACAATCTTTAACGATTATCTTTCTCGTTTTCTTCTCCGAATCCTTCTAAATACTCGTCTGTATTAATCTGCACACCTTTTTCATAAGCAGATGCCACAATGTAATCATTAGAAAAATAGTAATACTCGTATTCACGTTCTGGATATTTTTTATAATAAACGCGAATATAAAATACACCTATTTTCGAATCATACATAGTTTCTTGTGAGAATATATCATCTTGATAGCCGTGCGTCTCTACATAACTATCGAAATTGCGCTCTGCTGACTTTTTATGAATAAATTTGTTTGTAGTGTACAAAAGTAATATAACAAGAGGAATACTCAATGTAATTAGAATGAGTTTTTTCATAATATCTCCCTTAAGCATTTCACTCCTTCACACTCCAGTCTACCCCCACCACATCACGGTGACAAAAAATGAAAATACGGAAATTGGGACAGCGAAGATACTGATCACGAAAAAAGCAGCAATGACTTTCCCTTCGTTCTTCTTTTTCTTCTTCAGCAATAAATGAGCTAAAACGAAGCTGGCTACATACAACAGCATGCTCATCACAGTGAACGCAGTCAAATAATAGATGGGATGAATATCAGCCATATGCTCACTCATGTAATAAGCCAGCCCTTGACCATACACACCCAAGATTGTCGCGATAGTTATGCTCACTCCTATCGATATCACCGTCTTCATTGCAAAGCACCCCTCTCTACATACTTCACTGTTTCTTCACTGGCACATAACCGACTTTTTCCACCAATTTCTGACCTTGTGGAGATACGATCCATTCGATAAACTTCTCTACATTCGGATTGTCTGTACCTGCTGTGATAGCATAAAACTCAGATGAAATTGGATACTCATCTGCACGAATCGTTTCCTTTGTCGGTGCTACTCCATTAATCGCCAGCAGCTTTATTTCATCATTCCCAACCATCTCGGTTGAGTAATAGCGGAACGTATAACCAATTGCGTTTTTGTAATTTCGATACGTTGAAACTTCCTGAATAATACCACCCATTCCTTCTGCTACATTTTCTTGCGGAGCTTCCATAATCGGAATGTCTCCCATCAGCCGCTCAAGCGCCGTTTGGCTCCCACTGTCTGCAGGCCGCTGGAACGCCCGGATCGGTTCGTTCTTGCCACCGATTTCCTGCCAATTCGTAACCTTCCCTGCATAAATATCTTGAATTTGTTTCAATTCCAAACTGTCTATCGGATTTTTTTGATTAACGAAGAACACGAAGGCTTCCCGCCCTATTGGTGTCAGTTCCAACTTCAATCCTTTTTGCTCCGCCATTTTCAGTTGTCCATCAGACGGGCCGGCCGCAAAAATCATATCCACATTGCCTTCGAATAAATTTCGATAAGCTTCGGGTGTCGTATTGACCATCACTTCACTGTCATATGGGCTGTATACCTTTTCAGGATATACGGCCTGAACAAACGATGCATATAGAGGATACAAAGCCGTTGCACCATCCATGCTTGGTAAATGATCTTGAAGCTGCATACTTGCCGGTTCATCTAGCTTAGCAAGTTTTGAGTCCTCTAAAAATGGCTCATATGCATTCACTTCGACCTCCGCATCCACCGTCGGAATACTATTTTTATAGGCTGTAAAAATTGGCCATACCGACGCTCCGAGCAAGATGACAGTAGCAACCGCCCCAAACCCAATCTTCCGCTGCTTCGTGCTGAAAAAGTGAAAAATCATCATCACAATCCACACATATAAAATCACAACTACTGCGATCATTAGCGGTAAATAATGAAACAACCCCATAAACAACAAATAAAAAGAGCCTATTGCTGCGAAAAATAAAATAACGAGTAATAAAAATACAGCAAACATAATTGAAGCAAACATTTCACTCTCCCCTTTCTACTTTCCACTCAATTCATTTAAACGATGTCTCGCTTCACCTTCATCAAACGAGCTGTACCAACGATAATGTTCTTTGTCTAAAATTCGATAATGCTGGCTAATCAAGTTTTGCTGTAAACGGAATCGCCCCTTCTTTTCGAGCTCTCGCCACCACACTTTTCCACCCATCGACTGATCAATTGGACGGTCAATCACATCGTGCGCAATCGTTTCTAGCACTTCTAGCGGATCACCACCTACTGTAGCTTGCAAAACATCACTGTCTCTAAATAAAGCACATACCGCGATCACAGCCGTCCAACTAGCTGCCGCTCTGCCTTTTTCGATTTGGATCAAGGTCTTTTTAGAGAGACCTAATACATCCGCCATCTTCTGTTGAGAATATTCTTTTTCCAAGCGTACAACCCGTAGTTTGAGAGATATCAAATCGATTAGGTCTTGTTGGTTCATGCACTCACCTCTTAGTAACATTTTATACCCTTTGGTGTAATATTACACCATACAGAATGAGTAAGCAAATGAATTTTCAAAACTCTCTGTCAACCTTGTAACCATCGCTTTTTTCTTAAAATTATGATAGGATTTAGTGAATTTGTTTTTATGTATAGGAAACGAGGATTTATATGAAACAGCGTGAACAATGGACTTCTAAGATCGGTTTTATATTAGCAGCTGCAGGTAGCGCCATTGGATTAGGAGCCATCTGGAAATTCCCTTATATGGCCGGAACAAACGGTGGCAGCGTATTTGTCCTGCTATTCATCATTTGTACACTCTTGATTGGCTTGCCAATTTTATTGGCTGAATTTGTAATTGGGCGAAGAGGACAGGCCGATGCGGTTACGTCCTTAAAGAAGCTATCTACTAGACGCAACTGGGCGTGGGTCGGCTGGATGGGTCTTGCCTCCTCTTTTATCATTTTGTCATTTTACAGCGTAGTCGGGGGTTGGATTTTATCTTATTTAGCAAGAGCCTTTACGTTCCAGCTAGGGGGCATTGATTACGGAGAACTATTCAACTCCACCATTGCCAATCCGTGGGAAGTTCTCATTGCACAAGCCGTGTTTATGGGACTGACAATTTGGATTGTACAAAGTGGAATCCGTGGTGGAATTGAACGCGCCAGTCGTTGGATTATGCCATTGTTATTTCTTTCATTCATCGTCTTAGCAATCCGTTCATTGACATTGGATGGAGCGATGGAAGGTGTTCGTTTTCTATTTGTTCCCGATTGGAGCTATTTCAACGGAACTACTTTTCTCGTCGCCTTAGGTCAAGCATTCTTTTCCCTAAGTGTTGGGGTAACTGCGATGATGACTTACGCTTCTTACCTTTCAAAAGAGGAGAAGCTCGGTCAGTCTGCGTTTAACGTCTCGATGTTAAATATTGGAATTTCTATACTGGCTGGCCTTGTGATTTTCCCTGCAGTCTTCGCACTCGGGCACTCGCCTGAAGCAGGACCAGGATTGATTTTTGTTATCATACCGGCCATTTTCAATGAAATACCATTTGGCAGCGTATTTTTAATTATTTTCTTTTTCTTAATGCTGTTTGCTACACTGACATCTGCGATTGCGATGCTTGAAATCGTTGTCTCGACAGGGATTCGTAAGAAACATGATCGAAGAAGACGTGCCGCCTGGGTATTTGGCGGGCTGATCTTTTTGGTTGGTATTCCAAGCGCGTTATCATTCGGTTTGTTGTCGGATGTAAAGCTGTTCAACAACTCCATTTTTGATTTTGCCGACATCCTGACGAGCCGTATTGCGATGCCTTTAGGAGCACTAGCGGTTTCATTATTCGCTGGCTTCGTCCTGACAAAAGAGGACACGGCGGAAGAGCTACAGATGAACCCTATACTCCATTCCCTATGGAAAGTACTCGTCCGCTATTTTGCACCGCTGGCTATAGTAGTTATTTTCATTACCTGGATTTTCGGAATGTAAAAAGCACGCTGGAGAAGTCTCTCCGGCGTGCTTTTCTCTTATTTAATATGCTTCATGAGTACTTCTGCTATTTGTGTGAGTCCTGCAAGATCTTCCTCATTAAATCGGTTAAGCTCTGGACTGTCAATATCTAGCACGCCGAACACTTCGCCATCCTTGATAAGTGGCACGACAACTTCTGATCGAGAAGCTGCATCGCAGGCAATATGACCAGGAAATGCATTGACATCAGGAACGACCAATCCTTTTTTCGTTTTTGCTACTGTGCCACAAACCCCTCTGCCAAGTGGTATGCGGATACAAGCTGGCAATCCCTGGAACGGCCCGAGCACTAATTCTTCGCCATCCATCAAATAAAACCCAACCCAATTGATGCGATCGAAAAATTGATTTAAGAGAGCGGAAGCATTACTTAAATTGGCGTAAACATTCGGTTCTCCCGAAACTAGGGCATCTAGCTGAACTGAAAGCTGCTTATACTTTTCTTGAAGATTACTAGAATAATCAATTGTCGTGAACATACTGTTTCCCCGCTTTCTGTACGTAGATCTTACTTTTATCATACACAGAATAGCCACGAAGGAAAAGCAATCAAACTTACTTTACGATACAACTCAATCCCACTTTACTTTTAACACTTCACCCATCACAGCATCTACTTTCACTTCATACTTATGACCTTCAGCCGTTCGAATATCGATCTCATAAATCAACATACCTTCATCATAATCAAGCTCTGACTTCACCACATGTCCTGGCACCCTTTCCAAAGCAATTTCATTTGCTTGTTCTATTGAAATTCTTCGGTACTGCGGATGCTGCCAGTGATTTGCCCAATAATTATTTTGCTCTTCTTGTAGTTGATTCATTTGATTCCTCCATTTCTTTATTCGATATCAATCTATGCATAGAAATGAAATAATGTACGTCAACATACGATGTCGTTTTAAAGAGAATTTTGCGTTATTTCCCCGGAAATATTTTTTGATTTATTATGCTTTATAAGCAGACTCAACTGAATATCTTTTTTCTTTATACCGCATCCAAACGATGAGTGGAATTAGTAGCAATGATATGTACATTCCTAAAAAGCTCAACACAGCAAAATTGGAGAAAGCTACGATCAAGCCGGAAGCCAAACCTCCCACCGTACCAGCCAGCGCGACAAACACGTCGATACTTCCTTGCGTCTTTGCACGTGTCAGAACGTCTGTTGAATCAATGACAATCGCAGTTCCACTAATTAAACCGAAATTCCATCCAACACCTAGTAGAATCAATGAAAATGACATCCAAAAGACCGAGCCACCTGCTACATAGGCCGCTAGAATACCTGATATCGCTAACGTAATCCCTGATGCAATCACCATAGCTGGTCGTCCAACCTTATCTACTAATACACCTGTAAAAATGGATGGCACATACATACCCGCGATATGAAGACCGATCACCAAACCGATACCCGACAGACCTGCACCATGATGCTGCATATGTAAAGGCGTCATGGTCATAATCGCGACCATTACTCCATGGGATAAGACAAGAACAATCGCCCCCACCCAAACTCCCATACGATTGTAAGTTTGATTGTGAATGAATTGCCCATCTTGTGAATGTTTTCTACGTTCTTCATTCGCTAACTCCATCTCGCGTGCCACCAACAACGGGTCAGGTCGTAAATAGATAAAGAATATGAGACCCGCTAACACGTATGCGACACCAGCTAGCAAAAATACTCCTGTCAGTGTAGGTATGCCAATAAAATTGGCTACATGCCCCATTGGCAACACCAGATTAGGTCCTGCTACTGCACCAATTGTCGTGGAAACCAAGGATACACTGACAGCCGTAGCCCGCTGCTTTTCATTGGCCAGATCGGTTCCGGCATAGCGTGCTTGCAGATTCGTAGATGTCCCCGCACCATAAATAAATAAGAAAATGAATAACAAAGCCAGACTTCCTGTCATCGCGGCAATAATTACTCCTGCTGCACCGATACCACCTGTGATAAAACCTGCTGACAGACCGATACGTCGGCCATAACGCTGTGATAGCCGGCCAACGATATACGCAGCAAACGCAGAGCCAAATGTGGATAGGGCAATCGGCAGTCCAGCCAAGCTCTCACTTCCCGTCATTTCTTGTATTAATAGCGCGCCGACTGTAATACCTGCTGCCAGTCCTGCACCGCCAAATATCTGAGAAATCATAACGACGAACAACGAACGCTTATATAGTTGCTCCTTTGCTGTTTCGGAATGTGTGTAGGCTGAAATCTCTTGGCTATTTTTCACCTTTCATGCTCCTTCCTATTCCTTCTCAATAGGTACTTTCACTAGATTTCAGGATATTTTATTAAGCAGGTCTTCCTGTCTGAATACTCTGCCTCATCTTATCATACTGGCCACTAAGTAGGCTATCTACTGGAATACCTTACCTTCTGCAATGCGTTTGAACAAGCTAGCTAGGTGGGTAAGTTACTGATAAGGAAGGAGGTATTTTTGTGGAACAAACAACTAGTGGAAACGATTGGAAATGGATTGATATAGGAAAAGAGCAAAATCTACGGCAGAAGCTAGTTAAAGAACATCAGATGTGTGAGTCCTGGATGGATGCCTTGGATCAGAATGATTGGAATGCTATTGGAATATCGACTGCAATGGAAGGCGAAGAAGCAATTTGGGGGAACCTGACGTATATTCAAAGTATGGAAGAAAAAGAAAACTCAAACGTCTTTTCATTTTTCCTGACAACTAACTTGTTATTGACTCATCGTTTAGACCTTTCTACCTTTTCTAAGGAAGCACAAGAAGAACTAACGATGAACATGAAAAGAGCTGAAAATGCGCTAGAAGGATTTACCGTCTTACTAAATACCATTTTGTATAGCTTCCTTCAGCAGATTGACCAATTTGAATATAGGTTAAGAGAACTGATTTGGGAGATTAAGGAGAATAATAATTTGCAGTTACTTGATAGAATCTCCCAAAGCCGACACGAGCTTATCATCTGGAACAATTTAGTTATTCCAGTGATCGAGCTACAATTAGCCATTGAAGAAACCTTCAATGAAAATTTGCTGGAAATCTTCTCATTTAGACAGCTATGCAAGAGGTTAAAGCGGATCCGTCTACTGATCACTGAATACATGAAAGAAGTAGAGGCATTAACCGATTTAGAAAGTCTAGTCTCCAGTCAACGTGGAAATGAGATTATGAAAACCTTAACGGTCATCACCACTGTTTTCATGCCAAGCACTGTATTTGGAGCAATTTGGGGAATGAATTTTAAATTTATGCCTGAGCTGGATGAAAAATATGCATATGTCTTTGCTCTTAGTACGATATTGCTCACGACCGGGCTAATTTACTTATATATGCATAAAAAAGGCTGGACCGGAGAAATTCTTCATACACGAAGTAAGAATTCATTATTCAAATGAACATGCTTCCAATGCGCTAATGCATATGTAAAGCTCAAAAAAGAGCTCTCCCTATTTGATAAGGATGGCTCTCTCGCTCTAAAAAATCTATACCGCCTCTTAAACAAAAGGCGCAATGAAAATAGGATGATCGGAAAACTTTGCTATGCGTTCTTCTCCCTCAATGACCCACTTTTCATCATACACAATTGGTGCGTCTTTGTCGGTTGGAGTTTGGAACTGATCTAGTCCAGCAGCAGCCAATACGGGACTATCCTCATTGTCCAACCCAATATTTACAACATGCTTAATAATAAAAGGTGTACGGAAGGATATCATAGCATTATCCTCATCTAACATTCCATCGACAACATCGAAAGGAAGCCTCAAATAGATCGACTCCCCGCCGTCTTGGTTTAAGATCGTGTCGAAATTCCCCCGATCAAAATCCCAGTTACCACCCATTGAAATATCGTGCTCCCCTAGTACCTTACAGGCGTCTCCAAATAACGATTTCTTACCATCCAGATTTGTCTTTAACTCGATCATGGCTTGTCCTCTTTTCCATTTCGATTTAGTCTAGTTAATTATAAACATAGGAATACCCTAGTTATTTGACTACCAAACTAGAATGGACTATTTGAAAGAGGTTATCTTTTACGTTCTGACAGGATTTATGAGCGCTACGATGTCAACCAGAAGTGAATCTATGGCATCACACAAAATAGACTGTCCAGAATGTCTGATTTCACAGACCTTCCAAACAGTCTTCACTACTTATTTCACCAATTCTTTATATCGATTTACACATTCTCCATACGCTTCCTGTACGGTTTTAGCCTGGATCACGTGCTCACCCGACATGGCAAAGCGTGCAACGGAATACTCATATTGAGGATCATAGTAATGAATCAACAACTGTTCAATAGCTTCAGCAAATTGACCAGTCTCTAAATCACTTTTGATTTGCGCAGCAATGGGATGATGAATTCGCTTCTGAATATGCTGGAAAGCTTCTAAAAACTGAGCTGGACGTTTCCAGGGTTCATATTCAGAAATAATTTCTTCCACCCGCACTTCTGTGGGCAACTGAATGATCCACTGCGGACTTTGCTCTTTTTTCTCATATATCGCTTGAGGCATATGTACGTGCCCGATACGCTTGCTTTCTCCCTCAATGAATACATAGCGTTCATTCGCATATTGCACTAGCTTTTCCGCCAATAAAATTTCGAATTTCTTTTGATTGTTCGGCTTTACGCCAATTTGCCCGAAAATCGAACCTCGATGGCCTGCCATGCCTTCCAAATCGATGACCGGGAACCCGTCTTCCATCAGCTTATGAAGAATTCTCGTCTTGCCACTTCCTGTATATCCGTTCAACACGATCAATTGAGGGATGAACGGCTCTTCTAGACATTGAACCACATGCTGGCGGTACGTATGAATACCTCCGCTTATCCGATTTGCGTGGATGCCCATCAAATCTAACACCGTCACAGCCGTTTTGCTGCGCATGCCGCCACGCCAGCAAAAAATCGTAATCGGTGTGTCAATTTGTTTAAACGCTTCAATAAAAGAAGGTAATTTCTGAGAAAAAATCTCCAAACCTCGATCCTTCGCAGCCTGCTTACCTACTTGTTTATATAATGTACCTACTTCGGCCCTCTCTTCATCATTGAAGATTGGAATGTTGAGGCTGCCTGGTATAGTAGCTTCTTGATATTCTTTTGGGGAGCGGACATCGACTAACGTATAGGATTGTCTTTGCTGTAAATCTAGTGCTTCTGTCAATGTAATGTCTCGAACCATGTCCTTCACCATCTCCTAAATTTACTGCACAATGATCCTACCGTCCTGCTCGTCAGTCACTTCTCCGATCAGATGTGCATCTACACCTTCTTTACGCAGTTGCGCTAAAAGGCGATCGGCTTCTTCACTCGCAACAGAAACGAGTAAACCACCCGACGTCACCGCATCACACAGAATCCATTTTCCTACTTGATCCATCGCTTCAGGATAGTCCACAACACTTTCCAAATGAGCAAAGTTGTTTTTCGTTCCACCTGGCACTGAGCCTGCTTCTGCCAATTCTCTTGTACGAGGCAAGATTGGAACTTGCTGACTGTCAATCCGTAAGCAAACGCCACTTCCCTTGGCCATTTCTGACGCATGCCCTAGTAATCCAAAGCCCGTCACATCCGTAGACGCATGCACGGTATACTCGTCCATCACTTCAGCCGCTGTCTTATTGAGCGTGGTCATGACGTTCGTGACACGTGTTACTTCTTCTTCTGTCAATAATTCATTTTTTAATGAAGTGGTCATAATGCCCACACCAATTGGTTTCGTTAAAATTAATCGGTCTCCTGGTTTAGCTCCTGCATTTGTACGAACCTTATCAGGGTGAACTACGCCAGTCACAGCCATGCCAAATTTAGGTTCCTTATCATCAATAGAGTGACCTCCTACCAACACGGCACCCGCTTCCTTCAATTTATCGCCAGCGCCTCGTAAAATTTCCGTCAATACACTTCTCTCTAATGTGTGAATGGGGAACGCAACAATATTCAATGCCGTAATAGGTTTTCCGCCCATTGCATAGACGTCACTAATGGCATTGGCTGCCGCAACCTGTCCAAAATCATACGGATCATTGACAATTGGCGTGAAGAAATCCAATGTTTGCACGATAGCTGTCGTATCGTTCAATTTGTATACGCCTGCATCATCACTCGTATCGAGACCAACGAGCAAGTTGGGATCCGCAAGACCCGGAGGCAAAGTATGAAGTACTTCAGCAAGATCGGCCGGTCCAATTTTACAGCCGCAGCCTCCTTTTGAAGATAATGATGTCAGCTTTACAGAAGATTTATGCATGGAGAAAATCAACCTTTCATTTATAATGCCTTAATTTTACCATAAAGTATTACTTTCATACGGATTCAGCTCTTATGACGCATAAGACTCGTCACTACAAAAAACGAGCTAACACGGAATTCAACATAGAAAAAGACCATGCTATTATTGCATAGCCTCTCCTCACATCTTATTTCACATACACTACATACCATTCTTCATGTTGCTGTTCTATTCGTATGCCCAGCCAGCCATTAGTGAGCAATTGCTGTTGCTGCGCAATGTCACGCATTAAAACAGTACGTACTTGAGAGACTGCTTCACTTTGAAATGGAACGTCAACATCTTTGCAGAAAATATAGCGTAGCTTATTGCCATATTTGTTCTTCAACGCTGCAATATGCATACCAAGTACAAACTTATCTTTCAGACTAGGAATATTAAGCGGTGCGACTGTACTGCAAATGTAGCGGTATTGCTTCCGATCTAACCGTCTCAATAGCCATTCACCTAGTACGATTTGAAGGCCATTCCCTCTAAATTCAGGATGTACATTGGAAATTTCAGAATAAAGAACAATGGATAATTCTTGTTGAGAAATATCAACATCTAGACCTAAATGTTCGTCATCATCTCCCGGATCGAGCATTGCACGGAATGCAATAAGTTGGCCATCTACAAAAGCACCCGCCATCATGCCATTCCCATGCAAAATATACAAAAACTCCTCCTCCGTCAATGGTTGAAGAAATTCTGGCTTTTCAAGTACCTCAGTCACTTTATCTTGCAATGCGATAATCTCAGAAAGATGTTCTTCTGTTAATGAGGCAATAGCTATCTGCAAAGAATTATTCGTCATCCAATCACCTTTTCTCTGCGCACTGTTAATTCTTCCAACACTTGTTCGTCCACTTCAATGCCAAGTCCAGGTTTTTCATTGAGCTGAATGAATGGTACATCATATTGAAGATTTCCTATATCTTTGCTGAACTTTAATGGACCCGTCAACTCCACGCTCGTTATAATCTTTTTTGAGAAGGCGACATGAAAACCTGCTGCTGAACCTATAGAGGATTCGACCATTGATCCGATTTGACATTCGATTCCAGCCATTTCCGCCATGTGGGCAAGTTTCATTGCAGGGTACATTCCACCGCATTTCATCAATTTAATATTCACTTTATCTGCCGCACGTTTCGCAATAATTTCCCGCATTTCACGAACTCCGCGTAAGCCTTCGTCAATCATAAGTGGTGTAGATGTTTTGGATTTGATCTCTACCATCGCGTCCATATCATCTGCTTTGACCGGCTGCTCTAACCAATCTAATCCACTGCTTTCCAACTGTCGTATGGCCTGCAATGTATTTGCACTATTATTCCATCCTTGATTGACGTCCACGCGAATAGCTATGTTAGGTCCTACTCGCTCGCGTACCGCTCGAATCCGCTGTACGTCTTCTGCTATATTTGTGCCTACTTTCATTTTTAAAGATCCATAACCAACCGCCACTCTCTCTGCTGCTTCTTGTGCCATGTTTTCAGGAGATGCGATGCTTAGTACATGAGTGATCGGGAACTTTTCATGGTATCTGCCACCCAATAAATCGTAAGCAGGAATGCCCATTGCCTTTCCCACCACATCGAAGCAAGCAATATCAATGGCTGCTTTTGCGGAAGGTACTCCGTAAATTGCTTGATCCATCACTTCATGAATCCGCTCAAAACAGCTCGGGTTGCTGCCTATTAATTGTGGAGCAAGCGTGTGGCGAATTACTGTAAATGTGCTCTCCCAACTCTCACCCGTGACATGATCATCCGCCACTGCTTCACCGAATCCAACATGCCCTGTATCCGTTGTCAACTTCACAATAATAGATGGCATATCATCATATGATGCATAGCTGATCACAAATGGTTCGTTTAGTGGAAGTCGGATCGCATATACCTCTATTTCAGTTATCTTCATATCATTTCTTCCTCTCCAAAAAATCATCATGTTGGAATGTATTTTACCACACTGCATATCAATTAGTTCTTAGCATAATTTCGAATCTTATGAGCTGTAAAAATGAACAAAGGCTGCTCAGAAAGTCATATCCTCATGACTTTCCGGACAGTTCACTCTATCCAATTGGATTATTTTTCATATGAAAAACTAACTTTCCTCTCGCATGTCTTGTCTGGATCTTTTTAAACCCTTTAACACCTTTCGTAAACGAAAAAACTTCTTCAATTTGTTTCACAAGCTATATCAAAAATGTTTCAATTGCTCTAGAAGCTCCGGCAATAAACAAGGATTCTCCAGATTGCAGCGGCAATGACTCAATTGCTTTCATTCAATTGCTCCTTATACTTTTTCTTTTCCTCCAAGTATAGAATCTTCCGACTTACGCACCTAACCGACTAGCTTACTATTTAGGTAATTCTACCAAAAGCGTTTAAAACAATAAGTAAAAGGGAATATAATAAATTACTTTCACAATTGGGAGGAAAACTACCATTGAATACTCATGTACAAAAAGTACCTTCTATAAAATGCATGACAGAATATGATACGTTACGTCAAGTTATACTATGTCCGCCAAAATTCATGGCAATTGAAGAAGCGATTAACGAAGTACAAAAACAATATGAAAACGAAAATATTAACAAAGAACGGGCAATGAAGCAGCATGCTCAGTTTGAAAAACTCTTGAAAGAAAACGGTGTGGATGTCGTCACATTGCCTGCATCTGAAGAATTTCCCGAGCAAGTGTTTACTCGGGATATCGGTTTTACAATCGGCAGCGAAGTATTCATTGCCGACTTGGCTGCCGATATCCGAAAGGGTGAAGAAAAGCCACTCAAAGAATGGCTAACTGAAGAAGATATTCCCTATCAATCCTCTTCGGATCGTATGGAAGGTGGCGATGTCATCGTTGATAGAAGCACCCTCTATGTCGGAATTAGTAGCCGTACCTCCGAGGAAGCAGTCCGTCAGCTTGAAAAAAAGCTACCTAAATATCAAGTCAAGCGCATTCCATTCGACGGTCGTTACTTACATCTCGACTGTGTATTCAATATTCTTTCATCTGAAAAGGCCCTTATTTTCCCGCCCGCATTTGATCAGGATACACTCGACGAATTAGCCGCTGCATTTGAATTGATTGAAGTCGA
Source organism: Sporosarcina obsidiansis (assembly GCF_009651005.1). GTDB lineage: Bacteria > Bacillota > Bacilli > Bacillales_A > Planococcaceae > Sporosarcina > Sporosarcina obsidiansis. Next base: position 93,461 of record NZ_WHVW01000003.1, on the reverse strand, counting down.
ATCGGATGAACAGTTCTCACTCGGTACGAACGTCTTGTCTATCGGCAATAGCAAAGTATTTAGCCTTCCACAAAACGAAAAAGTGAATACCGCATTACGCGCAAACGGATTTCATGTCATCGAAGTCGACTTCTCTGAAATCATCAAATCTGGTGGTTCATTCAGATGCTGCTCAATGCCAGTAGTACGCGGATAATCCAAAAGCCTGTCAACAAGCTCTATAAGGAGCTTGTTGACAGGCTTTATTACAGCAATTCTATATACTGATCGTATCCATCACCGGTCTGCTTAATGTCCAATTCAATCGATTCCGGTATGACCAAATGAATTGTCATCACGCCATGCATTGAACCCGACACCATGCCAGAGACATGGCGTTTCTGATCGGTAAATTGATTCAGCACATTCGAATCGTGGTAAATCGTATAGTTAATTTGATTCTGCGGTTGCTTTGGTACGTACATCGAGTGACTGTCCCACACCGGCAGTTCGATTTGCAGTTGATCCGATAAATCATAGAGCGTCTCGTTAGATACATCATTTCCTGCAAACAACTCCGGTTTATAGACCGTTTCCTCTATTTTATTACTTTCTCCAGCTGTACGTTCAATTAGAATATAAGCACCCCTATAGAAATCAGGAATCGTAAATGTTCCCTCTACTTCATGCGTCCTTCTCGCTGCAACGAGCCGTTCAGGAACAGATGCGCCCTGATCGATTGCATATCTCAAATCAAATTGCACGGCATTCTCCGGTGCTTTCGGTGGTGGTTCCTGATCATGATTTTGAACCATGATTTCTGCTGCAATGAGGACAATGAACAGCAACGCAATATACCCGATAACTAACTTGCGGTGGAAATTTTTTTTCAATCGCATATTCGCCATGCTTCTCACTACTAACCAAATTGTTACAATAGCTAATATGATAAGGATAGGTAGTATAATAGTAAAAACAATCATGGATTACGCACCTCCAGTCGATTCGTCACCCAGAAGCTGAGGCCGAATAGGATGCCAACTAACAACAGCACTTTCAGCGTAAATAATAGAATAGATGTTTCTCCATAGAAAACGTGCAATAATTCTCCCGCACTAGTACCCAACATAAAGAATGAGTATTGTGTGACTGCAATCCAGATAAGGGCAAACAGCATGATGAAGAGTCTACTGAGCTGAATAAACGTGCCGATTGTATAACCGATCAGCATAAGCAGCAGCGTATAAACCGTCATTGCATATATTTGCGAAAAGAAATCTAAAGGTGCAGAAAACAAGCCTGCCGATTCAATGATCGCATTATCGCTAAACAGTGTAATGATTTTCATGACCGATCCTAGCAAAACGGTCGTCACGCCGCCAAGCAGTGCTGCCGCGCAAAAGAAATAAAAGTTTCCTAGCTGAAAGGTCAGACGATTCGTCACAAAGGCAAAGGATTCATTACGCTGGGCAGAGGACGTCAGCAAGAAGCCAACGATAAAGGCCCAAAACAGTGTCAGTCCTATCTGACCGTCATTTGATACTGTTGAATAGACGAATGAAAACGGATCATCATAGCTTTCGTAGCCGGACGTCGAAGCACCACCCAGAAAAACGGTCGCGATGATCTGCAGCAGGATTAACATAGTAAAAATCGGACCATTAGCATTTAGCTTGAATAAAAACTGTCGCTTCGCCAGCTCATGCACGCTCCATTGCGTTGAAAACATCATCTACCCCTCCTCTTGTCTGACCTGTCATTGCTAAATAAGCGTCGCTTGCAGAAACCGCTGCTATACGGATACCCGCTTGCTTTAAAGCTACCAGTTCCGCTTCTGTATGTTCATTATCGACAATCCATTCAGCTAGCGGACCAGTAGTTGACCGATGAATGACTGCATATCTATTGGCGTAGATTTCTAATGTTTCTCGTTTTCCCTGCAAAGCTAAAAACTTCTCCTGTAGCTCTGTAATCGGTCCATGAAACCCGATACCTTTTCCATCAATTAGCAATACATCCTCTAATAAGTCTTCCATTTCCTCCACATGATGACTCGATAATAAAATCGTCCGCGGGTGCGCAATATAATCCTTCAAGAGCGCACGGTAGAAATCTCTGCGTGCAGCCGAATCCATTCCTGTAATGGGTTCATCGAACATCGTTAAAGGGCAGCGGGCCGCAATCCCGACAACTGCATTGAATATACTCCGTTTTCCTTTAGACAAAATCCGATGTTTCAATACCAGTGGTAAAGAAAAGTATTCTAGCAACCGTTTCGCCAGTTCCCCATCCCATTTTGCATAGAAGCGTTCACATTCTACTAAAATATCTCCAAGCGTCATTGCATCGGGAAAGCCCATCATATCATCAATGAAAATTGTATTCGCAGAAACAGACAGACTGTTGAAAGGTCTTTCACCAAATACGCGTAATTCGCCACCGGACTCTTTTATGAAGCCTGCAATCATTTTCATCAACGTCGTCTTGCCCGCTCCATTTCGTCCTACTACGCCAGTAATCGCATTTTCTCGAATCTCTAAATTAACTTGATCCAAAATAGTAAGCGAGCGGTATTTCTTCGTCACGTCTCGCAAAGATATCGTCTGCATTAGGTTCTCTCCTTTCGCTCTGCCTGAATGATTTGGAAAAGCTGTTCATCTGCTATGCCCAGCAATTTGGCTTCATCGAGCAGTTCACGAACTAAGCGGTGCAATGTCCGATCCTTTCGCTTTGCCAGCAGCTTCTCTCGAGCATCCGCAGACACAAACGTACCGAGACCCCGCTTCTTATAAATGAGTTCTGCATCAAGCAAAATCGTCAGCCCCTTCCCTGCAGTCGCGGGATTAATATTGAACAGCTCCGCCAACTGATACTGTGAGTGTACTTTGTCATCCGCTTTCAAAGTTTCGTCAATTATCTCTTTCTCCAGCCATTCTGCAATTTGTATGTAAATCGGTTTGTCTCCATCCATTTCGAGCAAGAGTCTCACCACCTTCAGGTTATCTAGTACATTACTGTTGTAATGCACTATACTAGATTTCATTTGAATTTGCAATCTTTTGCCGAGTTCCTCGAAAAATAGCCTCACTTTCACGATTCCGCACAAAAATGATGCCTGGCAGACTGCCAGGCATCATTTTCATACACTCTATTATTCTAAAGGTTTGTCTATCTTTTCTGACGTCTTCGGTTTTGTATCCATTGCCGAAACTAGTGGAATCGCCCGTAAGAAGATGGCCACTATTACCGCTATAACCATAATGACGCCTCCAGCGAAAAACGTCGTCGTCAACGCTTCACTAAATACATCTTTGACAGTAGCAACCATATCTGCTGCCACTCCATGCAATTCAACAGGTAAACTACTTTGTAACTTTTCCAGTGCGGGCTGATCTAACAATATTTCAGGATTCGCTAATGCACCTAGTTGCTTTGCCTGTTCAGGAGGCAATTGAGAGACAACATCCATCTCGCCACCAGCAAACATTTCTTTCATTCGGGTTGCCATCTGTGAACTCATGACAGCACCTAATATTCCAATCCCCATCGTATTGCCGAGTGAACGGAATAGTTGGGAAGAGGCAGACGCGACACCAAGCTGACGTAAGCTGACCGCATTTTGGACAGTTAACGAGAACACCGGCATACTTGCTCCAAGTCCAAGCCCAATAATGCATAGATAAGCAATTAGTATATAAATTGGCGTACTGATCGTAATCGTTGATAACAGGAAGATTCCAACCGCTGTAATACTTAACCCAATAATGGCCAATCCCTTATACTTACCGACCTTAGTCATATAGCTTCCTGCAAATGTTGTCGCAAATACCATGAAAATTGACATTGGCATCATAATGAAACCAGATCCACTTGGGGAAATCCCCTTCGCTCCCTGAATGAAAAATGGTGCGTAAATCATGACGCCCATCATACCCATTCCGAGCAAGAAACCTGCCAGATTCGAAATCGTCACGATATCATTCTTGAATAACGACAATGGAAGCACAGGTGTCTTCACTTTGGTTTCCGTGATAATGAAAGCAATCAATCCAACTATTGTCAGACCGAATAGACCAAGTATCTGCCACGAAGACCAAGCATATTTCCCTGCTCCTTCACCAGCCAAACTGAACGCCATCAACAACGCAACAATCGTCACTGTTAAGAAGAAAGAACCGAAGTAGTCGATTGACTCCCCTTCTCGGCGAGGAACTTTCGGAAATAATTTTAGAATCATCACAAAGGCTACAATACCAAGAGGAAGGAATACCCAGAACACCCAGTGCCAATCTAGATGGTCGACAATATAGCCTCCCATTAATGGACCTAAAACACTTGAAATTCCGAAAATCCCACTCATCAAACCGGTCCAGCGAGCACGTTCGCGCGGTAAATACAAATCACCGACCGCTGTGAATGCAGTAGACATGATCATGCCGGCACCGATACCTGTAATACCTCGGAAAATAATTAATTGGAAAATATCAGAGGACAGACCCGATAAAAACGCTCCGATTACAAAAATTCCAATACCGCCAAGTAAAAACGGTTTCCGTCCATAAATATCAGATAGCTTCCCTACTAAAATCGTAGCCACTGCCATTGTCAGCAAATAAATCGTGATGACCCATGTGTAATAATCCAAACCGCCAAGTGTCGCAATGATCCTTGGCATCGCGACTCCAATAATCGTCTGGTTAATTGCGGAGAAGAACATGGCTGTCATAATCGCAATCATAATGGTCACTTTCTGCTTATCGGACAAATGATTCATACATCGCTATCCTTTCTAATTGTAGTGATGGTAACAGACGCCTCTTCAAAAAGTTCAATGAAATGCTGTAAATCTTCTTCAGACAGATGGGCAAAAACCATTTTCATCGTTTTCCGCCCCTTTAGCCGCAATTCATCGATCGTTTCCTTTCCTTTGTTCGTTATTTCCAAATAAACGACCCGACGATCATTCTTATCTCGTGTCCTAGCAACATAGCCACGTTCAATCAATTTATCGGAAGCACTGGTTACCGCTCCTGCAGTCAATTGAAGGGCTTCCGCTAATTCCGACATACGCTGCGGACCACGACGCTCCAGCATAAAAACCAAATGTGATTGCGAGCCAGGGAAATGCTCTTCGAATATCTTCTTCCATATTTGCCCCATACTTCGCGTCACTTGCCAGAACAGCTCCTCAAAGCGAGAAAATAACTCTTTTTCCTCTGCCATCTTTCACTCCTCCAATTTATAGTTCAATCATTAAATACTTTAATTGTTAAAGTATTTGTTAGTATAGAATGAATAGATGGAGTTGTCAATGAATAAAACTCTCCCTTCTTTCACATCCTATACATTCACAGCACACGTTAGGAGTGAATTATATGGATACGATAAAAGACTTACCTATCCAACAAAATCGGTTATTAAATGCGGGTTTTCTATTAGTTTGTTTATGTTTAGTAGACGCCGTATTTACGGATTATGGTCTTCGTTTGGGTCATATACAAGAAGCGAATCTACTCATTGCATTTCTATACGAGCAAAGTATTCCATTGTATTACACTGTCAAATTAGGATTACCCCTGCTACTTTTGTACATGGTCACTATCAGTAAGTCTGGCATACTGTTGCGAGTTGCTTTGACGACTGCATTGTTTTTGTATATTGTTGTTATTTTTATTCATATTTTTTGGTTAGTTGTGGTTGCTTTATAAAACTTCACAAGAGATTGTTTTAAAAGTCAGATCATAATGACTTTCTGAAACAGTCTCTTTTTTTTACATACTCGAAACCGCATAACCAAGCAACAAAATTAGTAAACCGATAATCGTAATGGTTGCAGTAACCAATGCCACAATTTTATTGTTCCTAAACTCTATAACGGCTGCTATGATCCCCAATATGCAAACAATACTTCCATACGGAAAAAACAATCGATCCGCTATGGCAGGTATGACTGTGAAAAACATAATAATAAAGAGCAGTGCATTCAGCAGGAGTAGACCAAGGACGAAAATAGAAAATACATAAGGTTTCGGCCCTGCACCGTATGTTTTGAACATATAGACTGACAGCGAAAGAACAACTAACATAAGTACAATAATAAAAAGCAATAAAAGTCCTGTAACTCCCATAAAAACTCCTCCTTTTCTGCTTTTACTATACTCATTATATTATTGAAATTCAATTTAAATATATCGTATTTCAATAAATAAAATTATGGTTTTATATAAAATGACAAGCGATTGTAAGCACTACCCAACCGTTCATTCAATGTCCTGACTTACCTAAAATGCCACAAACTATTGTATACTAGCTATAACTTGCTAGAACGCAGAAAGAAGGGAAGTTCATTGGGAATTACAACTACACCAAAATTACATACGTTGTCGATTGGTCTACCGCGTACATTGCAAACAGTAGATGGAAAAGAGTTTATCAGCGCAATATGTAAAGAATCTTCTACAGAAGCATATCTTTCTATAGATGGTTTTCGAGGGGATGGAATTGCGGATACAAAGCATCATGGAGGGCCAGATCGTGGAGTTTGTATCTATCCTGCCGAGCATTATCCATATTTGGAAAATGAATTTTCTTGTACGCTGCCCTCTTCCACTTTTGGAGAAAATCTGACAGTCTCAGGTATGATAGAAGATGATGTGTGCATTGGAGATATATTTCATGTGGGAGAAGCTGTGATCCAAGTGACGCAAGGCCGAATTCCTTGCAGTAAGATCAATAAGCGGACCGGTTTACCGGATCTTATGAAGAAAATTGTAGAAACGGGGTTCACAGGCTATTTATGTCGTGTGCTTGAGGAAGGTATAGTGAGAGACGATTCAAGAATAACGTTAATGAAACGCGATCCACATGGTGTCTCCATACTTTTTGCAAATGAAGTGTATTTTCATCGATCTCGCGACCTAGAAGGATTAAAACGAATTGCAGCTGTGGATGCACTGGCGACTGATTGGCAGGAGAAGATTGCAAAACGCATAATGAAACTGCAATCGTCTTGACGCGAAAGGATGATAGCAATATGAGTGTTCATTATAAAGAATATGGTAATCCACAGGGCGAACTTCTGATGCTCATCCACGGGGGTGGCGTGGACGGCTGGATGTGGGATCAACAAATCACACATTTCAGTTACTACCACCTGATCGTTCCCACACTTCAAGGACACGGTGTCAGAAATGAAGAAAACTCCTTTTCCATTCATCAAAATGCAGTGGAATTGTTGGAACTACTTGAACAAAAACAGGAGGGTAAACTCATACACATTGTTGGATTTTCAATTGGCGCACAAATTTGTTTAGAAATGATTAGTCTTGCCCCAAACTTCATTCAATCGGCAATGGTCAATAGCGCACTACTGAAACCTATGAAGTTTGCCGTTCCATTCATCAAGCCTACTATCAAGCTATCCTATCCACTCATTCAAAATAGGCAGTTTGCCAAGCAACAAGCGAAACAACTCTACGTAGACAAAGACTATTTCGAACAATATTACATGACTAGCTTGCAAATGAAGCCGCGGACACTGATTGAAATGTTGCGAGACAACTTATCATTTTCACAGCCAGATAATATAGCGAACAGTACAACGCGTATCCTTGCAACAGTGGGGACGAAGGAGCCGAGAAGTGTGAGACAATCCGCCTCACTCCTTACTCAGCTGAACAACTGCCAGTCGCTTCTCATCTCAGATATCGGACATGGCTTCCCCATCGCTCAACCTAAACAATTCAATCAACTTCTTTCGCAGTGGATTCAAGGAACGATCTAATCCCAACAGAAGCAACTTGCTAATTTTCATCAGATAAGTTGCTTCATCAACTCGCGATTCCGCTCCTTAAATAACTCATTGTGAGAAGATACCATACCGCGTTCATTCGCTTCTGGATCCAAGTAAGTTTTCACACAGTTCACTGCATTTGCTGCATCTTGAAAAGCCCCTGCAATTAAATGTAACTTTCCCTCGTGACTCAGCACATCGCCTGCCGCATAAATCCCCTTAATTGAAGTAGCACTCATGCAAGTTCCCGCAACTCGCTTATGTTCGGTCAATTGAATACCGAGTTGCTGATCACCAATCAACGAAGTGTCCCGTTCATACCCATGATTAATAATCACTTCGTCAACAGGTACTGTGATGATGGATTGATCTTCACTGTGCTGTAGCTCTACTTTCTCTATCACACTTTGATCCTCCGACGCAATGAAACGTGAAATATTCGTATTAAAATAACAAGTCACTCCACTCTCCAGCAACTGCCGCACTTGGGCTTCATGCCCGTTCAAATTTTCTTTACGATAAGTCAAATACACTTTCTCCGCAATTGGTTGTAATTCATTTGCCCAATCAATGGCCGCATTGCCACCCCCTGAAATGAGAACGGTTTTTCCTTTAAAACGACCTAAAGATTTCACTGTATAGTTCAAGTTCGTCACTTCAAATCGCTCTGCACCCTCCACTTCAATCTTTTGCGGATTCAAAATACCTCCACCTGTCGCTAATATTACTGCTTTGCTGTAATGAATCGTTCCAGAAGCTGCTCGTAAAATGAAATGTCCTTCGGTCGCTTTTTTAATTTGAACAATCTTTTCGTTTAGAACGACCTCAGGGTTAAATGTCAGCCCTTGTGCCACCAATTGCTCAATTACTTGCGCACCTGGCGCAGGTGTGATGCCCCCAATATCCCAAATCATCTTCTCTTGATAAACATGAATTTTCCCACCGAGCTGGGGCTGATATTCAATGATTTTCGCTTTCATTTCCCGTAGTCCACTATAGAAAGCTGCGTATAATCCAGCAGGTCCTCCACCAATGATCGTAACGTCTAATATTTCTTCTCTCTCCACGTTATCTTCCCCTTTAAAAAATGATTGACATTGATAGCATTTCAACTTATAGTTTTCATTGTACTGAAATTGATAATCATTATCAATGAAAATCTTGTGAGAAAGGTGGAATACAGTACATGGTTCGCTTATACACAGAGGACTTGCAAATTGGATACGATGACCAACTTATTGTCAAAGGCCTGTCTGTGCAGATACCTGATCAAAAAGTGACAGCCATCATCGGTGCCAATGGATGTGGGAAATCCACCTTTTTAAAAGCAGTCACTCGTTTGATTCCCCATCAATCTGGAAAAGTCATTTTAGACGGTGGAAATATTGCGAAACAAAACACCAAAAAGTTAGCGCAAAAAATGGCTATCCTTCCTCAAACACAAGAAGCTGCTAGTGGATTAACAGTCGGGGAATTGGTATCCTACGGGAGATTTCCTTACCAGAACGCAATGGGTCGACTCACAGCACGTGATCTTGAGGTAATTGATTGGTCCATGGAAGTAACGAACACGAGTGAGTTCAAATATCGCCAAGTAGATGCCTTATCAGGTGGTCAGCGGCAACGAGTTTGGATTGCAATGGCACTTGCACAGGAAACCGATATTATTTTCCTGGATGAACCAACCACCTATTTAGACATGGCGCATCAGTTGGAAGTACTAGAGCTTCTTCAAAAATTGAATAAAGAACAACAACGTACGATTGTAATGGTACTCCATGACTTGAACCAAGCTGCACGTTTTGCTGATTTCATCATTGCCATGAAAAATGGGGAAATTGTTCGTGCTGGTGAATGTGTGGATGTCATCCAATCTGATATTTTACGCCAAGTGTTTCGGATCGATGCAGAAATTGGAATAGATCCGCGAACCGGAAAACCATTGTGTATTACATATGATCTATATAAAGGAGACAATGAATGATGAAAAAGTTTATATTACCAGCTATCCTGCTTTTTGCACTCGTTTTAGGAGCTTGTGGAAACAAACAAGATGACAAATCAAATGAAAATGCACCAAAAGAAGATGAAGGAAAGAGCGGCACGATCACCTATGAATCTGAAGAGGGTCCAGTGGAAGTTCCAGCTGATCCACAACGCGTCATGGTATTGTCCAGCTTTGCAGGAAATGTCATGGCACTTGACGTAAACTTAGTCGGTGTTGATTCATGGTCGAAAAAGAATCCTCGATTTGATTCCGTGTTAGGGAATGTAGAAGAAGTTTCTGATGAAAACATCGAGAAGATCATTGAACTGGAACCCGACTTAATTATTGGACTTTCAACGATAAAAAACCTTGATAAATTAAAAGAAATTGCACCTACCGTGACGTATACGTACGGAAAAGTGGATTATTTAACACAGCATATCGAAATTGGGAAACTGCTTAATAAAGAAGAAGAAGCTACGAAATGGGTAGAAGATTTCAAACAGCGTGCACAAGATACAGGGAATGAGATTAAAGCGAAAATTGGTGAAGATTCTACGGTTTCCGTCGTCGAGAATTTTGATAAACAACTGTACGTGTATGGCGATAACTGGGGCAGAGGGACAGAGATTCTATATCAAGAAATGAAACTTGCAATGCCAGAAAAAGTAAAAGAAATGGCTCTGGAAGCTGGCTATTACGCCCTCTCTTCTGAAGTGTTGCCTGAATTTGCAGGGGATTACATGATCTTAAGTAAATTCGATACGACGGATAACTCCTTCATGGAAACAGAAACGTACAAAAATATTCCAGCAGTGAAAAATAATCAAGTCTTTGAAGTAAACGGAGAAGAGTTCTATTTCAATGATCCGCTGACATTGGAGTATCAGTTGGAATTCTTTACAGAACACTTTTTAGGTACTAAATAATAATTGATCAAGGGCCCCCCACGCCTGGGAGTGGCCCTTTTCTTATGAACAGAAAGGAGCGGAGCAAATGAAAGCACAGCAAACTAGAAAAGCCATTCCTTTTAGTATGAAGTTTCTTGCGAGTATACTGCTTTTATTTATCGTATTCTTAGTTGCTATGAAGCTGGGAGCCGCTCACACTTCATGGCGAGATGTCTGGCTATCGTTTACAAGTAGTCAAAAAGAGAGCGTGCTAATATTGAAAGAGATTCGGCTCCCGCGTGAATTGGGTGCAATTGTTGTCGGTGCCGCTTTAGCTGTTTCGGGTGCCATTATGCAAGGAATGACACGAAATCCACTTGCCGATCCGGGGTTGCTTGGACTCACTGCCGGTGCTAATGCTGCCCTAGCTATTACCTTAGCAATTATTCCATCGGTCAATTATTTCGGGATTATGATTGCCTGCTTCATAGGCTCTGCTGTCGGAGCACTCATCGTCTTTGGCATCGCATCTGCTAAACGTGGTGGCTTCTCTCCTATCCGACTCGTTCTGGCAGGTGCTGCGGTGTCCACCTTCTTATTTGCAGTAGAAAAAGGCGTTGGATTGTATTTCAAAATCTCTAAGGAAGTTTCCATGTGGACAGCTGGTGGAGTGATTGGTACGACATGGAGTCAATTGCAGACAATTGTTCCTTTCATTCTCGTAGGTATTTTCATTGCCATCTTGCTTTCCCGCCAGCTCACTTTGCTGAGCTTGAATGAAGAAGTGGCAATCGGACTTGGACAAAATACCTTCAAAATTAAAGTGATTCTGTTTATAATTATTATCCTGTTGGCCGGAGCCGCTGTCGCATTGGTCGGTAATTTAGCGTTTGTAGGGTTAATGATTCCTCATATTGTACGTGCCATTGTTGGAACAGATTATCGTTTCATCATACCTATATCGGCTCTCATTGGTGCAAGCTTTATGTTGCTGGCAGATCTACTAGGCAGAACCTTGCAGGCACCTTTCGAAACTCCTGTAGCTGCATTAATTGCAGTCATTGGATTGCCGTTCTTTTTATTGATTGTTCGTAGAGGGGGGCGTGCATTTTCATGATTCTTCCGCATATACGAAAAAAGCAACGCCTTCTTGTTGCGTGCTTAGTTGTCTTGACCTTACTATTAAGTGCTCTTGCCATGGGCCTTGGATATGCATCTATTGACTGGCTTCGAATTATTCCTACATTATTAGGACAAGGCACGTTTAAAGAAGAATTTGTACTATTTTCCATCCGGCTTCCTCGTATCATCATCACGTTGCTGGCTGGTGCTGCATTGGCTTTATCAGGTGCCATTTTACAAGGCATTACACGAAACGACCTGGCAGACCCTGGTATCATCGGAATTAATTCAGGTGCTGGAGTAGCCATCGCTCTGTTTTTCTTATTTTTCCCACTAGAAGTCGGTACTCTCGCGCTATTACTTCCATTAGTGGGATTCGCAGGGGCGCTTGCGACGTCGATCGTCATTTATCTATTTGCCTACAGCCGAAAAACGGGATTACAACCTATGCGTCTAGTACTTGTAGGAATCGGATTTTCAATGGCGCTTTCAGGCATCATGGTCGTAATCACTTCTTCCGCCAAACGGGAAAAGGTGGATTTTATTTCAAGGTGGATTGCGGGAAATATTTGGGGAACTGATTGGCCTTTTATCTGGGCTCTTCTTCCTTGGTTATTGATCTTAATACCTTTTGCGTTGTATAAAGCATATCGTTTGGATCTATTAGGTTTAAACGAATCAACAGCGAGAGGGATTGGAGTTTCCGTAGAACGTGAGCGACTGATCTTACTCCTAACCGCAGTTGCCCTGGCTGCTTCTGCTGTATCGGTTACAGGAGGAATTGCGTTTATTGGTTTGATGGCACCGCATATTGCCAAGTCTCTAATCGGTCCACGTCATCGTTTAAACTTGCCTATTGCCATTCTACTAGGTAGTTTTCTCTTGTTGCTTGCGGATACAATTGGTCGAAATATTTTAGAACCAGATGGGATTCCCGCTGGCATTATCGTTTCATTGATTGGCGCACCGTATTTTTGCTATTTGTTGTTGAAAAAATAAACTTACAACTCCAGAACGGCTCTTCCTTTAAGGAAAATGCTGTTCTGGCTTTTTACATTCCTTCATTCTCACCGTTTTCTAATCTAATACTCCTCTCCCCCTCATTTTGGCCTACTATACTTAACTTATTGAACATTAGAAAAAAGGAGCAGATACATATGGCGATTGAAATATTCAGTCGGAAAGAGCAAAAGTACTTAATCACTCGCCGTCAATACGAAGAACTAGTGAAACAAGTCGGACCGAAAATGCGGGCAGATAAAAATGGCGATAACGGGAAGTATTCGGTTACTAGTCTATACTTCGACAACGCGGAGAAAGGAATTTATTTCGAAACAAAAAACAAACTGAAATATCGTCAGAAGTTACGCTTACGTATATATGATGATGCCGATCTAAACAGCACCGCGTTTTTTGAAGTAAAACAAAAACATAAGAAAGTCGTCAATAAAAGACGAATGCTTTTGCCGCTCGGGGAGGCGTATCGCTATTTAGAGGAGGACGGTCTAGCAGGGCTAGATCACTACAAGACTTCTAATAAACAAGTTATGAAGGAAATTGATTACTTTCGTAAGTTCTATCAGTTACGTCCTGAAATGGTTGTCTCGTATAACAGACATGCTTTGCACGGCATCCTTGATTCAGAACTTCGGATTACATTTGACTTCGACTTACGCTGCCGGAAAGAAGATTTACATATTGAAAATGGTCCGTATGGAGAATATTTCATAGATCCAGATCTCGTCGTGTTGGAAGTGAAGGTCGATCATAGTGTTCCACTTTGGCTGACACGTATGTTACAGGAATTGCAATGCGAACAGCGCAGTGCCTCAAAGTTTTGTACCAGTATGGAACTCCTGAGCGGAGACATATTACCGCAGGCAGGATATTTTGAACCGAAAGAATTGGAAGAATCACTTACAGGGGGAATAGAAAATGGATCAGATCACGAACTTGTTTTCATCTAATGGATTGGAAGGAGCACCCACCATATGGATGAGCATTGCCGCAATGGCTCTTGCTGCTGTTCTTAGTTTAATTATTACAAAGGTTTATCAAATCACGTTTACAGGAGAACGTTATTCACAAGATTTCGTCCACACAATTATTATGATGAGTGTCGTCGTATCTGTTGTGATGAACGTTGTTAGTGGAAATGCAGGAGTCGCATTTGGCTTGTTTGCCGTATTCTCTCTTATCCGTTTCAGAAGCGCTGTGACAAATGCCAAGGATATCGCCTATATCTTCTTCGGATTATGTGTGGGCATGACTACTGGACTCTTTCAGTTCCCTCTTGCTATCGCATTGACGTTATTCGCGAGTCTGATTTTCTATATTCTTTACAAAGTGGATTACGGAAAAGGAAAAGATACACAAATTCTAAAAGTAACGGTTCCTGAAAACTTGAATCATGAAAATTTATTCGATGATATTTTACAAGAGAAAACAGAATCGTATCAACTTCGACAAGTGGAAACAACGAACTTAGGAACGATGATTCTATATACATTTGCTATTCGAAGCAAAACCGACACAAAAGATCAGGACTTATTAAATGAAATTCGTGTTCGCAACGCCAATTTGAAAGTGTCTCTTTCTTATTTAGAAATGCGTGACTAAATGTATACAGAAAATCCAACCGATCACTCGGTTGGATTTTTTATATGTATTATTCAAATTCCCATTTGATGATGTGTCACTGTAACTCCAATTCCTCTTAAAGGCATCAATAAGCTGTAAGTTATTAAATAGACTGAATTACCTGTCAATTTATAGTGTAGGTTTAAAATAGAATTTGGTCAAATTGTCACTGACAAACCTGTTTTCAGACATCAAACGTTTTTTCCAATAATAGAATTGATGGAGATTAATCTGATTGTCGACACACCAAGAAGCCCCACTCTGACCGCTCGATCCTAATTCTCTTTTATCTGTTTTATCCCCTTTAAATTAAATCTGTTGCCACTCTACTTTGTGCGAAAAGCAAAAAGTTTAATTGTGCAGAAATCATCTCAGAGGAACACTCAACAATACAGAAAACACCTCACTTTCAAAATCAAGTTATTATGTCGGCATATTTGCAAGATACTTTTGTAGTAAGCAATTAAAAACTCCTTTAGACTAATACATTCAAAAAAGGAAAACTGTGCAATTTTTCGAGTCACCTAAATTGTGATTGCTCGGTCGCTATGACATGATAAAGAATAGTAATAGAATTGCTTTGCCATTAAAAAATATAGAAAGGGAGTACACAATTGACGTATTTATTAAAACGGAGTAAATTATTCATTTTCCTGATTTTCATTCTTATGCTAGTTGGAACTTATACGTTTTTAACGCTGCCGAAGCGGGAAATTCCTGAAACTCCTGTTGATCTTGTGATGGTATCAGCTATTCTTCCGGGAGCAGAACCTTTGGAAGTAGAAAGAACAGTAACGAATCCATTGGAGCGGGCAATTAAGAAAATAGATGGAATCGATACAATGAAATCTGTTTCTGCAAATTCCGCATCGATTATCACACTGTCATTAAAAGATGGAATCGACTCCGAGAAGACAGTCAATCAGGTGCAGCAAGAAGTGCAGCGTTCTGCCAGTGAATTACCAGAGAACACACAAGCACCTGAAGTAAAAAAACTTGATTTAGCGTTTCCGCTTGTTTCTTACATGTTTACTGGAGAAGATAAAGCACTTGCAGACATGGAGACATCGTTTGCTGCGTTATCAGACGATATCCAGTCTATAGAAGGAGTTGCAGGAACAACAGTTAAAGGGTTTACAGAAAAACAATTACTGATTACGCTCGACCCTGAAAAACTGGCTGAAAATCGACTGCAGCCCTTTGATGTACTCAGTGTCTTGCAACAAGCCAATCAACCCCTCTCACTGGGTACCCACGATGACGGCAAGGAACGTGTTGTATTGACAGTGAAGCAGGATGAGGGAATCGAAAAACTAAAACAATTACAAATTGGAGATGCTGCTGTGCCGCTGGCTACAGTAGCCGACATTGAAGAAGTAGCAAAAGAAGCGAAAGACATTGTATCTTTTGACGGACAATCTGCAATTTCTTATACAATTTTCCTTCAGCCAGCTCAAGATATTCCTTCAATGGATAAAACGATTGCGAAGAAAATGGATCAGTACATTGAAGACCTTCCTAAAGAAATAACGGCTCATACGTATGAATCTCAGGCTGAAAATGTGAACTCAATATTCGATAGTTTATATATTTCACTGCTCATCGCAGTCATTGCAGTACTAATTGTGACGACTGCCGGACTGACATTATTCGGTTCGTTTGCGGTCGCATTGACCGTTCTTGCATCCGTACTCATTGGCCTCATTCCCATTCCATACATGGGAGTCGACTTAAACCAAATATCCGTTATCGGGCTCATAATTGCAATTGGGATTCTCGTCGATGATAGTATCGTCGTGAATGACAATATTCAGCGCCGCTATAAGCTGGGAGATTCGCCACTGGATGGTGCCGTTAACGGTGTCAAAGAAGTCTATACATCCATCATTTCTTCCAGTTTGGCGATCGTTGTGACGTTTTCACCATTACTTTTGCTATCTGGCGGTAATGGAGCATTTATCAAAGCACTTCCAAGCATCTTAATCACAACAATTATTGCATCGACTGTCTTATCAGTCACGCTCGTGCCGATGCTTCAATTCCTTAAGACGAAACGACGCAATAAAAAGATATCGGAAACACCAGGATTTTTAGGGAAACCATTAGAAAAAACCGCCATATTCTACTCTGAAAAAGTGCTGCGTACCGTGTTGAAGCGGCCGTTACTCGTCGGAGCCGGAGGATTGGTCGTAGCGACAGGACTGTTATTTTTAGCACTTCTAACACCTTTTGAATTCTTCCCAGCTGCGGATAAAGAAGAAGTGACAATGAATGTTCGTCTGCCAGCAGGAACGACAATTGACGAAACAAATAACGAGATTCAAAAGATCATAGACGAAGTTTCAGAAGAAGATAAAAATGTAAAAGAAACAGCTATTTTTACAGGTAGCGGATTACCTAATCTGTTTGCTACTTCTATGGATAACACTGGTGAAAACACCGGACAAGCGGTGTTTCGTATCAAAAAAGACATTACAAGTGCTTCTGATTTCATCGAAAAATGGGAGCCTGAATTACGGAAGCGCTATAGTGACGCAGAAATTTTCCTTGATACAATTGTCCAAGGACCGCCTGTCGGCGCACCGGTTACCGTTACGATTACAGGTGATGATATCAACCAACTCGCACAGCTGCGTGATGATTTGAAAAATAGCTTGCTCGAAAAGGGTGCTGACATCGTAACAGACGACTTGGGAGAACCCATCCCAGCTATCCAGTACGTGCCGAATCGTCAAGCACTTGAGGATAATGGAATTCCCTTGAACTTAATCACAAATCAACTTCAATTGCTGACGCAAGGTGTCCCTTTGTTTAAGTTGTTTGAAGGTGATATTCCCAAGCAAGTTGTGTTAAAGGAGAAAGGTGTACGCGAGGGGGAACCTGTAGATATTTCAGAAACTTTCGTGCCTTCCATGACGACGCAAGGTCCACCAATACTCGTGCCACTGGATGAATTGCTGACTTCAGAGAAAACATCACTGCTTGCACAAGTGCCTCATGAAAAAGGAGAGCGGGCGATTACGTTAAAAGCGTATGGCAATACAGATAGCTTTAAAGCAGATATGATAGATGCTGCAAATGCAAAAAAGAAAGACCTGCCTGAGGGCTATACAATTTCCACAGGTGGTGAGAATTCAGATCAGCAGGCATTCTTTGCAGAGATTGGTATTTTATTCCTAGTTGTCTTGCTACTTGTGTACTTAGTAATTGCGTTCCAATTTAAGTCGTTCAGTTTACCTTTCCTTGTATTATTCGCAGTGTACCTCGGTGTTTCGGGTGCAATTCTAGGATTGTTTATCACACAGACACCTCTCAGCTTTCTTGGTGTCATGGGGATTGTCTCATTGACCGGTATCGTAGTGCGAAACGCGGTTGTCTTAATCGACTTCGTAGAAACGCGACGTCTTCTAGGCAATATGGATATCATTGAAGCAATTGTCGAGTCAGGATACGCGCGCATCAAACCTATCATTTTGACATCTTTGACCTCAATTGTAGCTTTGATTCCGGTTGCTGTATCAGGTGATCCATTGTTTGAAGCACTTGCAATAACAATCATTGCAGGGCTTGCATTCTCAAGTCTGTTTACATTGGTGATGATTCCATCGTTATATCTTGTGTACTATAAACTAATCGGACATAAAGCAGAACGTGTATAATAAAATGAGAAGTCCACAGCGGTTTAAAGTGTACCCTTTGTAAAGGACACTTTTAAAAGAGTCTAAGCTACTGATTGAAGCTGTTGTCTGTATTTTGCAGACGGCAGCTTTTTCAAATTCCATTGACCTCGATAATGGTTGTAATACGTCATATAACTCTTGATCTCTCGTCATACTTCTTCTAATGTCTCGCAATCTTTTATATTGGTTTCATCCTTAAAGTGACCAAAAAATGATTCTTGCGGGGCGTTATCCCAACAGTTTCCTCTTTGTAGGTGATGGATTTGTCACTAAAGGAATACATTGTAATCGTTCTGTCATGTTCAGCCGCTCCCACATCTTTTTTCTCATTATAGACAAAAGTACCCTACAGGATAGACTTTTTTCAAAGTGTCTATCTTATAGGGTACATTTTGTCACTCGGTTGTATCTTATAACGTTTCACGTGGAACATTGTAGATTTTTGTCAATTAAAACATTTTAGTCGTCCAAGACTCACCATTCCATATAGTCGATACAACGCCTTCATAAAAATCAGGTTCATGTGAAATAAGCAAGATACTTCCTTTATATTCTTTCAACGCACGCTTCAGTTCTTCCTTTGCATCATAATCCAAGTGATTTGTCGGCTCATCCAACACTAACAAGTTTGTCTCTTGATTCACTAATTTACAAAGCCGTACTTTCGCGCGCTCTCCCCCGCTCAGTACTTTCACTTTGCTTTCAATATGCTTCGTCGTCAATCCGACACGCGCTAACGCTGCACGCACTTCATATTGCGCAAAGTGCGGGAATTCACTCCAAATTTCTTCCAAACATGTACGGTCGGAATCTGTTTTCATTTCCTGTTCAAAGTAGCCGATCGATAGATGTTCTCCTTGCTCGACCTTACCTTGCAGTGCAGGAATCTCACCTAAAATACTCTTCAATAGAGTCGTTTTCCCAATGCCATTAGCACCTGCCAAGGCTATCTTCTGTCCACGTTCCATCGTCAAGTCCAAAGGTTTTGAGAGTGGTTCCTCATATCCGATGACAAGCCCTGTCGTTTCAAATAAATACTTACCAGGTGTCCGCGCCATTTTGAAATCAAAATGTGGCTTCGGTTTTTCGGAGTCCAATTCGATGACATCCATTTTATCCAACTTCTTTTGACGCGACATCGCCATGCGACTGGTCGCAGCATTGGCTTTATTACGCGCTACAAAGTCTTTTAAATTTGCGATTTCCTTCTGCTGCTTTTTATATGCGGCCTCGGCTTGCTGCTGTCTCATCTCATGTACACGCAAGAACTCGTCATAATCACCTGGATAGCGATTTACCTGCTGATTCTCCATATGATAAATCAAATTAATGACACTATTTAAAAACGGAATATCATGCGAAATCAAAATGAACGCGCCAGGGTATTCTTGCAAATAGGTGCGTAGCCATTCAATATGCTCTACATCTAAATAGTTCGTTGGCTCATCGAGTAACAAAATATCAGGTTTTTCTAGCAATAGTTTCGCAAGTAATACTTTTGTCCGCTGCCCGCCGCTCAGATCGTGTACATCACGATCCAATCCAAATTCATTTAGACCGAGCCCGTTTGCTACTTCCTCCACTTTCGCATCAATCATATAAAATCCATTTTGTTCCAAAGAGTCTTGAATTTGACCAGTTTCTTCTAGCAATTTTTCCAGTTCGTCGGGCTCTACCTCACCCATCTTGGTAAATAGCTCATTCATTTCTGTTTCCATATCGTATAAATACTGAAACGCTGTGCGCAATACATCACGAATAGACATCCCTTGCTTCAATACCGCATGCTGATCTAAATAGCCTATACGGACACGCTTCGACCACTCCACGGTTCCCGCGTCTGGCTCCAACTTATGCGTAATGATGTTCATGAATGTGGATTTACCTTCTCCATTCGCACCAACTAATCCAATATGTTCTCCTGCTAATAAACGGAACGATACGTCGTCAAAAATCGCCCGATCTCCAAATCCATGGCTAATATTTTTTACTGTTAATAAACTCATACTGTACACCTATTCCTTTTCTATTCATTCACACTAGCCAAACTCATGACATAATCTCCATGATACGCTTCGTGAACACTGTAAAATCATCCAAGTGCTTTTCAATAATCGACTGTAGAATCTCAAGATTTACGGCTTGGTAATCGTGAACTGCGATATTTCGGAATCCTACCATAGACTGCAATCGGTTTGCCAATGATTCTTCGATCAAACGTTGCTCCATCAAAAGTCTAAAGGCGTCCCTGCTCGTCTGAGGCAATCCTAATTGTTTCTTGCTCACTAAGTGCATTGCTAAATCAATACTCGCCTCGCACGCTCGCTGGATATTCAAAATGATACTGTCCTGTTTCGTGAAGTCCTCACGACTTTCTGGATTATTATCGTAAACTTCTCTCACTCTTCTAAGACAGCGTTCAATAATGGAAATTTTATTGTAGGTTACGTCCATTGTCATGAATAAAACCTCTTTCCTTTATATCTTGCAAAATTTCCGCTCGTTGTTCATTGAGGGCCGCGTACATTGAAAAAGCCTTTATTCGCTCTTTAGCCAATGTATTTTCATCCCTGCAATAAATTACTGTTCCTTCAGAGAAAATTTGGGCAACGAATACAGTCGTAGCTTGACGAATATCAATCAAGTCTACATCTTTCCCTAGTGCGCTCGCTATTCGTTGGGCTAGCATAAAACGATCATATGCAGATAAAGAGCCTTCTGCCAAATAGGCAAGATCTACATCACTTTCTCCATGCTCAGTTCCTTTCGCAAAGGAGCCGAAAAGTATGAGGAAATACGGGTTGATTTCGTCTTGGAGAATTCGAATCGCTTCATTCAAATTCATTACGTCTCCTCCCTCGATCTATCTAACACTTATCATTTCTGTTATTTTACCACCCTACGCCCGTAATTGCTTTAGAAAACAGAAAACCAGCCCAATCACTGGCTGGCTCTAGCATCCATCTTCCAATTCCACAACCATTTCAATTTCAACAGGAATATTGAACGGCAGTGTATTGACCCCGATCGCTGAACGAGCATGTTTACCCTTCTCGCCAAACACTTCGATAATGACATCCGATGCCCCATTGATCACTTCCGGCTGCCGAATAAAATCATCGGTTGAATTGACAAAGCCCAGTACTTTCACGAAGCTTTTGATCCGATCCAATGAACCAAGCTCCGCCAGTAGATTACTCATCAGCTGCAACGCTGTTTCACGAGCTGCATGGTAACCCTGTTCTGTTGAAACGTCATTACCTAGTTTTCCCGTAAGCATTGGTTTCCCATTGCGCATATAGCCTGCACCCGACGTATACAGAGCATTTCCAAGTCGCGCAGTCATTTCATAATTTGCCATGGGGCTTGACGGAGGTGGCAACGTAATTTCCAGTTCCTTGAGTCTTTCCTCGATATTCATATGATATCCTCCGATTTCTAAACTATTGAATCGATCGTAACATGTTCCATACGATACAATCAAAATTATTTTGGCATTAAAGGGTATTTTTTGAAGTTTGTAGAATAATACACTGTAACTCTAAAGGAGGTCTTTTGATGGGAACATTAATGCTGGACAAAGTAGGAATTATTACAGCAGCTGGTAGTGGAATCGGTAGAGCAAGTGCACTTGCTTTTGCTGAAGAAGGAGCAAAAGTTGTCGTTTCAGATATCAATGAAGAAGCAGGTCATGAAACTGTTCGCCTAGTGAAGGAAATCGGTGGAGATGCTATTTTTATTCAATGTAACGTGGCGGAAGAACAGGATATCATTGATTTGGTGAAACAAACGGTTGAACATTACGGACGCCTAGATTGGGCGCATAACAACGCTGGAATCGGTGCACCTTCTAAACCGATTGCCGACACGGAAACAGCAGACTGGGACCGCTGTATTCAAATTACCCAAACTAGTCTGTATCTATCGCTTAAGCATCAAATTCCCGCCATGCTGAAATCGGGCGGTGGCGCTATAGTGAACACCGCCTCTACTTCTGGTCTGTTGGGCTCTGAAAACTTAGCGACCTACAGTGCGGCAAAGTGGGCAGTCAACGGTCTGACGAAATCGGTAGCACTTGAATATGGAAAACAGGGTATAAGAGTAAACTCCATATGTCCAGGGATGACTCTAACGCCAGCTGTAGAAGCTTGGGCTAAAGAAGTACCCGAACAAGCAAAGTATGTAGAAAACGATATTCCGATTGGTCGCATGGGACGCTCTGAAGAACAAGCGCAAGCAGCAGTATGGCTATGTTCAGACAAAGCATCTTACATTACAGGAGTTAATCTAGCCGTTGATGGTGGACAGACAGCTAAATAACACAAAAGAGGAACATGCGGTCATCATCGCCTGTTCCTCTTTTGTTCGTTAACTCACTTCATTTGTTTTAATTCCTTATTCATTGATTTGAACAAAGAAACCATCATCAGCAGTATAATGAAAGAAAACGGTAAGGCCGCTATAATGATCGTATTTTGGAGGGCAGCCAATCCGCCTACAGAAAGTAGGATCAGCGCAATGGATGATTGGATAATTCCCCATATAACCTTTACGGAGTTCGGTGGCGTCAATGAGCCATAGGTCGACTGCATGCCGAGCACATAGGTCGCAGAGTCTGCCGATGTGATAAAGAAAGATGTCACGAGAAGAATTGCGAATAACGAGATCAAAAATGACCAAGGAAGCACGCTAAACATTTCAAAAACAACTAACTCAATATCCGTAGATGCCAAGTCTACTACGCCCGATTGCTGAATATCAACGGCTGTCGTTCCAAATGCAGCAAACCAGATAAAGCCAAAGAAAGAAGGTGCAAGCAAAACACCTGCCATAAATTCACGCACCGTACGTCCCTTGGAAACACGTGCAATGAACATACTGACAAATGGCGACCATGAAATCCACCAAGCCCAGTAAAAAATCGTCCAGGCATCAAGCCAACCCCGATTTTCTTCATTTAACGGACTTGTGCCTAAGCTCATATTAATAAGGTTTTCAAAATAGCCACCCACTGAATCGGTGAACATGTTCAAAATAAGCAATGTTGGTCCTAAGATCAGAACGAATCCTAATAGTGCTACCGCCAATATTAAATTAGTGTTGGACAAATAACGAATTCCTCGACTCAATCCAGACCAGGCAGAACCGATGAATAAAAATGTTACGACTGTGATAATAATAAATTGTGAGCGTGTACTAATGCTAAAATCGAATAAATAATTCAGCCCCGCATTAATTTGAACAGCGCCAAAGCCGAGAGAAGTTGCAACGCCAAAAGCTGTTGCAAACACAGCGAGCACATCAATTAGTGTCCCCCAAGGACCTTTCATTTTAGCTCCAAAAATCGGCTTCAGTGTTGCAGAAATTAAACCTGGTTCCCCTTTTCGAAACTGAAAGTAAGCTAACGCCAAGGCGACCATTCCATACAACGCCCAGATGTGAAGGCCATAGTGTAAAAACGTTTCCCGCATCGCTTCTTTAAAAGCAGCAGGAGTATTCGGATCTTCCGAAGCAGGATTCACTGCATAATGCGATAATGGCTCTGCCGCACCATAAAAAACTAGACCAATGCCCATACCTGCTGAAAATAGCATTGCAATCCACGTGATGGTAGAAAACTGCGGACGGTCTTCATCTTTCCCGAGGCGGATCTTTCCGTACGGGCTAAATATAATAAAAATACTAAGCAACAAGAGAAGTGTCATGAGCAGCATATAATACCAACCAAACGTTGATGAAACAAACCCTTTTACAGAGTTTGTAATAGACTCAAAGTGTTCTGGATCAATCACGCCATATCCAACAGCTAAAATGACTAACCCAATCGTAATATAAAAGACATTCGAAATTTTCTTCATAGTTCCCTCTCTTCGACATAAATTTCACAAGCAGTTCAACACTATACTCGAAATTAATGAAGAAATCAAATGAACACATCAAAATTATTTAATTTTATTAGAATGCACTCGAACTTTAATAGTGTTATTATATACTGTTTTCAATAGTTCATTCTCATAATTAGAATAAATTTTTATACTAATTACGTTTGATGTTTGTAAGTAATTTTGATGTATTGGAAATAGTTTGCCCACCTGCTTCCCCTGTTATACGATTACAGTAGTAAAAGCGATCATGAGGAATTTCGCAATGATCTCTCATATTTAACAGATGCCAAGT
Organism: Sporosarcina obsidiansis; assembly: GCF_009651005.1. GTDB lineage: Bacteria > Bacillota > Bacilli > Bacillales_A > Planococcaceae > Sporosarcina > Sporosarcina obsidiansis. The sequence continues at coordinate 69,194 of NZ_WHVW01000003.1, read as the reverse complement.
AGTGTCAGATGATTAGATCTCGATTAGAAAGAAGGAAGCAACCCAATGGACTTACGCCACTTACAAACCTTTCATATCGTCTCAACACATTTAAACTTCACGAAAGCTGCACAAATTTTAAACTATAGTCAGCCGACTGTCAGCCAGCAGATTAAATTTTTGGAGACGGAGTTGGGGCATACATTGTTAAACCGAGTAGGAAAGAAAATGTATTTGACGCCAGCAGGCAATATTGTGAAGCGCCATACGGAGAACGTTTTCAGCACACTTGACAATTTAACGAGGGAGCTAAAGAAACTTGAAAAGCCCGCAGGTAGTTTAACCATTGCAGCACCTGAATTTTATTGCGGTCACTATTTGTCCCATATTATTGGGCCCTATGTCAAAATGTATCCAGATGTTAACCTAAGGCTGCTCTGTTGTAATAGTGAAGAGACGTTGAAACTCGTCAGTACAAATGAAGCAGATATCGGTTTTGTTGCAGGAAACTTACACCAATCTGGGATTGAAAGACAATTGATTGATGAAGAAAAATTGATTTTGGTCGCCAACCCGAACTTGACAGCCGATTACTCGTTGCAACAAATGTTCGATGCCTACCCCTTTATTACATACGGAATGACAGACATTATTCAAGATTGTTTAGATGAAATACATTGCGCACCCAAAACCATTGTGGAATGTGGGAGTGAAGAAGCAATCAAGCGTGCCGTCATGGGACAAGCGGGAATTGCTTTGCTTAGTGATATGATCATAGAAGATGAAATCAATCAAAATGAACTTCAAGTATTAAGCCATTTTTCAACCAACTTACCTACTTATTTAATTTTCCCTGAAAATCTAAAAGACTTCAGTACAGTTAGTACCTTTACAGATCTAGCCGTAAAAATGTGGAGTTTATATAAATCCACATCAAGCCACGAAGATTTCTAATAGTAACCATTGATGATTTCAATTTTCGCTTTCTCTCCTTTTCTTATACAATGAATAAACAGAAATTTATATTTATGCAATAGAGCTTTTAATTTTACATTAATGGAGAGTGTATATATTGAAATCATCGACTGATAAACATAAGAAGGAAAAGAACGGCATTAACGTCTTTGTTCTGCTATTTTGTCTAATTATCTTATCCGCAGTATTAACGTATATTATACCTGCCGGAGAATTTGGACGGACAGAGGTTGATGGACGTGAAGTGATTCAACCTGATCAATTCTCGTTCGTAGAAGGTCAACCAACAGGATTTTTAGATATATTCAGTAATATTCATTCAGGAATGGTGAACGGCTCCGCCATCATTTTTTTCGTTCTCATTGTCGGAGGTTCTTTTGGCGTATTGTCAGCAACGGGTGCTTTGGACGCCTTTATCACCATGCTATCGGTTAAGATGGCACATCGAGGAAAGTTACTAATACCCGTCTTAATGTTCTTCTTTGCTTGTGCAGGTTCTTTGATGGGGATGTCTGACGAAACAATCGTTTACATTGGGATTTTAGCTCCTTTGGCCGTTGCGTTAGGATTCGATGCGCTCACCGGTTTTGCTATCGTAACGTTAGGCGCGTCGGTTGGTTTCTCATCCGCTGTGATGAATCCATTTACCGTCGGAATTGCTCAAGAAATAGCTGGATTACCTACCTTCTCAGGAATCTTCTTCCGCATTGTCTTGTTTATCGTTCTCTACGTAGCAGCCGTTTGGTATGTGTATCGTTATGCAGGGAAGGTGCAGAAAAATCCGTCGATCGCACTTTACGGGAACTACCAGCCAGGCGCACAAGACGCCATTGAAAACTTATCCAGTAAGATGGCTACACGACATAAGCTCGTATTACTAGTATTTTTATTAAACTTCGTTGTCCTCATGTATGGCGTCATTAAAATGGGGTGGTATATTACCGAAATTGCAGGATTGTTCCTATTGTTCGGTGTCATCATGGGATTGATCGGAAAATTAACACCTTCTCAAATCGCTGACAATTTCATTAAAGGCGCTGGTCAATTAATCGGCGGTGCTTTGATTATCGGATTGGCACAAACGATCTTAGTTACGTTTAAAGATGCTCAATTAATGGACACGATTCTTTACTATACAGCAGGTGCGCTCGATACACTTCCTGCCGCCTTAAATGCAGTCGGCATGTTCATCTTTCAATTAGGATTAAACTTTTTAGTGCCTTCTGGGAGCGGACAAGCTGCCTTGACGATGCCAATCATGGCTCCTTTGGCAGATATGACCGATGTGACCCGCCAGACGGCTGTCCTCGCCTACCAACTTGGTGATGGCATGTCGAACCTTATATTCCCGACAGTTAGTTTCTTGATGGCTGGACTCGCGATGGTCGGCATTTCCTGGACTAAATGGGTGAAATGGGTCTTCCCTTTCATGCTGATTCAGGTAACCATTGGCATCATCGCCTTAGTCATTGCACAACTTATTCAATATGGACCTTTCTAATGTAAGAAGGAGGATTATAAATGAACCATCAACTAACAATTGAATCTCTTGCTAAACAGGCGATCCAAGATAGAAGACATCTGCATCAATATCCTGAACTTTCAGGAGAGGAATTTGAAACCTGTGAAATGATTCGAAAACGCCTTGAAGGTCTACAAATTGACATTCTAGACTACGCGTTGCCAAGTATCGTTGGATTTGTGAAAGGAACAAGCGGTGCAAAGACCATTGCCTTACGAGCGGACATTGACGCCCTTCCTATTCAAGAAGAAGGGGATATTCCTTACATTTCAAAACGTCCGGGTATCTCCCATATGTGTGGTCATGACGGTCATACAGCAGTCTTGCTTGCCGTGGCCGAGTGGTTAGCTGCTAACCGTGATACGGTCCAACCAAATGTCTATCTAATTTTCCAATCCGCTGAAGAAATTACTCCAAGTGGTGCGCAGGCACTTGTCGAACAAGGCGTTTTGGATAATGTGGATGCGATATTCGGTCTTCATCTTTGGCAAGGTCTGAAGAAAGGTTATTTCGGCATTACGCATGGACCGATGATGGCTTCTATTGACGATTTTGAGGTTACTATTACAGGTTCTGGCGGTCATGGATCCACGCCTCACGAAACGATTGATCCGATCTACATAGCGACACATGTCATTCAGGCATTCCAAAACATTATTAGTCAGAAACTAAACCCTTTAGATGCCGGTATCATCACGGTCGGTAAAATAGAAGCAGGTAGCTCTCCCAACATTATCCCGAATACCGCTAAGCTAATTGGAACGATCCGAGCACTGACGCCAAAAGCTGTAGAAATCATCAAACAGCAAATCATCCAGATGACAGAAGGGATTTGTCAGGCATTTGGCGCAACGGCTCATGTGGAGTTTATCGTTGGTACGCCCCCTCTTGTAAATGATGAAGTGCAGTCACGCTTCGTTGAAAAAGTGCTCGTTGATGCATTCGGTGAAGAGCGTGTGAAATTAGTCGACCCAAATATGGGCGGAGAAGATTTTGCTTACTATTTGCAAGAAAAGCCGGGTGCGTATATTTTCGTTGGGATGGAAAGCGAGAAAAGCGCCTATCCTCATCATCATCCAAAATTTAATATTGATGAAGATGTGATACCCGATGCAATTCAAGTATTTATAGAAATTCTAGAACAATATAAGGATATCGCGATATGAAAATTACAAAAGTAGAATTGTTTGCAGCACGTTTGCCACTCAAAGAACCATTTATCATTTCTTACGTTCGACTGGATGATATGCCAACTATTTTTGCTCGTATCGAGACAGATGAAGGGATTGTCGGTTGGGGAGAAGCAGTGCCAGATCAAAACGTTACTGGTGAGACGTGGGAAAGTACTTACCATGTCATCCAGAACGATTTGGCTCCTTTACTGCTCAATGAAAATCCGTTTTCAATCGATAAGATTCATCAAAAGTTTACACAAGCTATATTGGGTGTTCCTTCTGCAAAGGCAGCACTTGATATTGGGTGTTCCTTCTGCAAAGGCAGCACTTGATATTGCCCTCTACGATATTATGGGAAAAGCGTCTAACCTACCCGTCTACCAGTTACTTGGTGGAATATCACATGACGAACTACTAGTCCCTCAAGTATTGAGTATCAAATCGCCTAAGAAAATGGCTGAGGATGCACAACGCTATGTATCCGAAGGCTTTCGTAGTATCAAGATAAAAGTCGGTACGGATGCAACAACAGATATTGAGCGTATTAGACAGGTTCGACAGGCTATTGGCGAAGGTATTCACTTGCGTGTGGATGCGAATCAAGGATGGAATCGTCTTGAAACATTGCGTATCATTCGTGAAACGGCTGATTGTCAGGTAGACTGGTTTGAACAACCAACCATCGCTCATGATCTAAAATCACTCGCTGAAATTAGAGCTGTCTCCCCTGTTCCTATCATGATTGATGAAGGAGTTAGCAATACCGCTGATTTATTGAATGTCATCGAATTGCGAGCGGCAGATCTATTAAATATTAAGCTAATGAAAGCTGGAGGGATTTATCCCGCGCTTGCCTTGACTAGCATGGCAGCGGCGGCAGGAATACCTTGTCAGCTAGGTTCTATGGTAGAATCCGCTATCGGTACAATGGCGGGTGCTCATATAGCGATAGCACAATCGAATATTAAGACAAATGAAATGGTGGGACCACTAAATTTCAGTAAAGATGTGGCACATATTCCATTCATCAAAGATACACTGCAATTCAGTGATCTCCCCGGTTTAGGTGTCGAAGTAGACGAAGCTTATGTAAAAGAAATCACGAAGTTTTCATGTGTCATTCAATGACAATAAAGCCGGCAAGGAGATTGATATCTCTTGCCGGCTTTATTTTATTTATCTAAATACATTACTGCAAAGTTATCATTTTCCATTGGATGAGGTTCGTATCCTTTTACGTATTTAGCAAAACCAATAGGTGGTGTAGTATGCGCTAACGGTACCCATGGTGCATCTTCATGGAAAATTTCCTGCGCTTTCTTGTACAGCTTGATTCGTTCGTCTTGATCGAATGTGACACGTGCCTGCTCAATTAGATTTTGGAATTCTTCATTGTCGTAAAATGCTTTGTTATTCGCCGGCACTTCCATATTGGTGTTGCTCAGATTCGGATAAAGGAAGTTGTCCGGATCTGCCATGACACCCGTCCAGCCGTACAATGCCATTGGATGCTGCCCGGCTCCTGTTTTTTCTAAATAGGTCGCCCATTCATACGTAACAATTTTCGCTTCAATACCAATTTCCTGTAAATTAGCTTGAATCGCTTCTGCTGTTTTCATTGGCTGTGGAAGATAGGGACGCGGATTATTCATTGTCCAAATTTCTGTTTCGAATCCATCTGGATAGCCAGCCTCTGCAAGCAAGGCCTTCGCAGTATCTACGTCAAACTTGTAGTCCTCGATTTCATCGTGATAGCCCCATAATGCAGGTGGAACAGGATTTTTCGCAACTTCTGCAAAACCACTGTAGAATCCATTGACCAATGCCTTTTTGTCAATCGCCATATTGATCGCTTGTCTAACTTTCACATCATCAAATGGCGCCTTCTGTGTGTTCATGACCATAAAGCCTTCATTAAAACTTGGACGTTTGACGAGTTCCAGGTTTTCATCGTCTTCTACCGTTTTCGCATCTTCCGGATTCATCCCGTCAATGAAATCTGCTTCTCCACTCAGTAATACATTCAATCGTGCAGAGTTATCGGGAACGACCGTAAAAATAATTTGATCTAGTAACGGCTGATTTTCTACATAGTAGTCTTCATTTGCTTTGACGATAATTTTATCATTGCGTGTCCAGCTATCAAATTTGAACGGTCCCGTACCAACTGGATTTTCAAAGAATCGCTCATTATACTGCTCAATCGCTGTTGGACTAGCCATCCCAAACATAGGAATTGCCAAATAGCTGATGAACGGTGCAATTTTCTCTTTCAGCTTGATTTCCACTGTATGTTCATCTACAGCTTTCACATAATCGATTTTGTGATCCTCGTCTCCTTTAAATCCACCATATAAAAATGGATAGTACGGGAAATCACCAATATGATATTCATTGTCTGGATCCATCCAACGCTCAAAGTTGAACACAACAGCGTCTGCATTGAAGTCGGTACCGTCATGGAATTTCACATCTTTTTTCAATGCGAGCGTCCACGTTAATCCATCTTCACTCGTTTCATAAGATTCTGCTAATTTAGGTTGTAATTGTAAGTCTTTATCATATTCAAATAACGTTTCGAAAATAGCATGTGTCACTCGAATAGATTCACCGTCTGTAATATTGATCGGATCAAGTCCTACTGAATCAGCGCCTCGTGCATAGACCATCGTACCGCCTGCTTTTGGGTCACTCTTTTCTTTCGAAGCATCTGCCTCTTTGTCACTTCCATTGGAACAAGCACTTAGAATGAACAATCCTAAGAATACGCTTATTACGTATACAAATCGTTTCACAACATATCCCCCTCTAGGTAAGTATCTTAGATGTACCTTTCTATTCTCAGTTAATTGATTTGAAAAGTCAATATACTTCCGTAATAGATAGTGGTCTAGCACATAAACTTTCCAACAACCGTCTTTTCATCTGCCCAATGAAATCTTGCACGATACCTCCTCCTTTGCTACTGATCACACCTCTACATTCTTTATTCACAATGAAAGAACCCTTTTCCATGCGTAATACACATTAGAATAGGGTTCTTACTAATACTAATCAGCTAGACTCGTTTATATCTTATCAAAACACCCATCAAAATAATGAAGAGAATTCCACAACGCTTGAACTCCTTTTGCTACTAGTTCATAGTCTGTCCACTCATCAGCAGAGTGACTAATACCGTTTTGACTCGGAACAAAAATCATTCCAACCGGTGCAATAGAAGCTATTTGATTGGCATCATGTCCAGCTCCACTAGGGAGTTTTATACTGCTACCCACTTTATTGCAGCTTTCTTCAATTCCTTCAATAATATTGTCTTGGATTACGATGGAGTCCGATACGGATATCGGTATCATACATATCTCTATATTTCTTTTAGAGGAAATGGATGCGATACTCTGCTCAATGTTACGAGTCGCTTCATCTAATACATCAGGTTGCAACGATCTAAGTTCGAAATCGAATGTTACATGTCCTGGAACTACATTGGACGCGTTTGGTTCCACAAATAAGCGTCCCACCGTACCAACGATTTGCGAAGTATAGGATTGATTGGCTGCGTCTTCAATGGATAAAACGACTTCTGAAGCAGACGTCAATGCATCTGTACGCATATTCATAGGGGTCGTTCCTGCGTGATTCGCTATTCCTTTACAAACGACTTGGAAACGCCGGATTCCAACAATGCCGGTAACAATTCCTAATTCATGATTTGTTTGTTCCAAGACCGGTCCTTGTTCAATATGCAATTCCAAATACAAGCGAATATCTCCAGCCGTTTTCTTTTCTTCATTAATTGCTTCTGGTCTTCCATCTAACTGTTCAATTCCTTTACGAAGTTTCAATCCTGTATGATTGACCCTATCAAGAACCTCATCTGTCAGATTTCCTACCATGCCGCGGCTACCAATAGTAGAAATACCAAACTCACTAGCTTCCTCTGCAGTGAAATCGACAATTAATAAGGTGTGTTCTAATGTCACATCTTGTTCCATCAATTGGCGTGCGATTTCAATTCCACCTAGTACACCAATAATTCCGTCAAATCGACCACCGCCAACGACTGAGTCCGTATGAGACCCGATCATGATGGGTGGGAGTTCTGGACGGCTCCCCTGTCGTTCACCTATTAAATTGGAAGCAGCATCTACATAAACGGTAAGTCCCGCACTTATCATTTCAGACTTCAGCCATTCCCTACTTTGTTGATATTCTTCTGTGAATGGCCTGCGGGTATATAAAGGACGCTCTTTATCAATAATTGTAGCCAAGGTGGTAATCTTCTCTTTGATTCGCTCAACATTCAACTTACATTGTGGTTGCATTGGAGTTCTCACCTCCAAATACAGCAGGAATATATTCTCCATACCCTTTTTTACCGTTCACTTTTTCGCCATCGAAAATGACTTGTCCACGCAAGAATGTATACTGGATTTGTCCTTGAAGCTTCATCCCTTCATAGGGGCTCCAGCCAGCATTAGAATGCATATTCTCTGCTCGCACAACTGATTCTTCTTTTGGATCCAGCACAACGAAGTCAGCATCGTATCCTGGAACTAGTTTTCCTTTTCGATGTCCTAATCCGAAGCGGCTCGCTGGATTTTCACTAACTAACTGAACCAATCTGTTCAATGAAATTCTTCCCTTTGCAACACCTTCGCTATACAGAATAGGAAGAAGTACTTCCACACCCGGAGCACCTGAAGAATTGTCAAAAATATTCTCATGCTGTTTTGCTTCTATTGGCCAAGGTGCATGATCAGATGTCACTATATCTATTTCACCTTCGCTCAATAACTCCCATAAACCAAGACGGTCTTGTTCTGATCGCAATGGTGGATTGATCTTTCCTAAAGCACCCAGTCGATCCATGTCCTCTTCACTAAACACAAGATAATGTGTGCAAGTTTCTGCCGTGACATCTGCACCAAGCGATTTATAATGCTCAACCAGTTCAAAGACATGAGGGAATGTCGTATGATGCAAATGAGCCTTCGCATCCAATTGGAACGCCATCTCTAGGATCGTCAATGCTGCAGTGGATTCTGCTAGTTTAGGACGGCTCAAACAATGGGCTATAGGATTATTGAATCCTTGGTCTTTGTACTTTTCGATATTCTTACGGACAATCGAATCGGTTTCCGCATGAACACTGATCGGTCTTCTAGCAGCTTTTGTTAGTTGAAAAGCTTCCGCCAACACACCTTCTTCAATCTTAGGAAACCGTACTGGATGGGTATTGAATAATGAAATCTTAAACCCACAAGCACCTGCTTCTGACAAGATCGGAATTTGATCCAATCCGTTTTCAGGAGCAATCGTAGCTAATAGCGCTACATCTACCACGGATTCTTTTTCAAGCAATTGAATCTTATCTGTAAATACCTTTTCATTGCATATTAACTTATCTGCATCATAAGGCATTTCAACAATCGTAGTGACACCGCCACCCGCTGCTGATCTTGTAGCTGCCTCGAATCCTTCAGTCAATGCACTGTAGCAATGAACATGCGCATCTACCGCTCCTGGCAATACATACTTACCTGACGCGTCAAAAACCTCAATATCAGAAGCAACCGTTTCTTCAATAGAAACTACTTTACCGTCTTTATATAATAGAAAGTGGTCAAAACACACTTGATTGGGGCTTACGATATTTCCTTTTATAGCTTTTAAGGTACTCATAAATACCATCCTCTCCTAACAATAACTCATTTGAACAAATCAACAAGGAACGTACTAATCGCTGGAATGTAACTGATAATCAAAACATCGACGATTAATATGAATACAAAAGGCAATATAGCCTTTGTGATTTGTTCTAGTCGAATTCCTGCAATTTGACAAGATACAAATAAATTTACTCCTAATGGAGGAGTGCACATACCGACCGCTAAGTTGGTGATCATGATCATACCAAAATGGATTGGATCAATACCCATACCAACTGCGATTGGAGTTAACAATGGAGCCAAAATGATAATGGCCACACTTCCATCGAAGAACATACCAATAACTAGAAGTAACACATTAATGATCAATAAAAAGACAATCGGGGATTCTGTTACAGATCCGAAAAACAAAGCCAGTTTTTGTGGAACAGCTTCTCTTGTTAACACCCATGCAAACAACCCTGCGTTCGCAATAATGAACATGACAATAGAAGTGCTGACAACAGATTTGGATAATATCTCTAGTAAATTAGGAATTTTTATTTCTTTATAAACAAATGTACCGACTAGGAAAGAATACGCTACCGCTACGGCTGCAGCTTCCGTCGGGGTGAAAATACCACCGTAAATACCCCCTAAAATAATGACTGGCATTAAAAGCGCCAAGGTTGCATCTTTAAAAGAAGCCCAAATTTCTCCTTTAGGTAAATCTGATTCTCCCTTGTATCCTTTAATCTTAGAGATTATAAAAACACCAATCAGCAATGAAACGGCAATCAAGATACCCGGTAGAATTCCTGCGATAAACAGATCACCAATCGATACGCTTGCTGCAACTCCAAATAAAATCATGGATACACTCGGAGGAATAATGACTCCTAGTTCACCGGCCGTAGCTTGAAGTGCTCCCGCGTAGCTTTTGTCATAACCTTTTTTGATCATCGCTGGAATGAGAATAGATCCTAACGCAGCAGTCGTTGCAATCCCAGAACCCGAAATCGCTCCGAAAAACATTGCCGTCACTACGACGACCATCCCGAGTCCGCCTGTAAATTTGCCAACTAAAGCATTGGCAAACCGTACCAGTCGTTTCGCAATCCCACCTTGTTCCATTAATGTTCCAGCAAAAATAAAAAATGGGATTGCCATTAAAGGAAACGAATCAATAGAAGTGAATAATTTTTGAGTAACTACGCTTAACGGCAAATCACTTCCGAAAAGAATAGCCAATAAAGAAGAAAGACCTACAGAAACCGCGACAGGTACTGATAGGATGAGCAAAATGGCGAGAGAAACTAATAAAATAGCTAACATGTTACAAATCCACCTCGCTCTTTATCGTCTCTTCATTTTTAATCAGCTCCAACAGAACTGCTATTGAATTCAAAATTAATGCCGTCGCACCTATTGGAATGGACATGTATGGAATCGACATGCTAATTTGCAGTGCTGGACTTAGCTGGTGTTGAACAGCTGTAACTGTGGATATTCCAAATAACAATAAAGCAATGAAAAAAGCAAGGCACACTATGTAGACTGCTAATTTAAGAATTCTTCTCTTACCTGGAGATACTTTTTCTGCAATAATTTCTAATCCAATTAAAGACTGTGTTCTTAGAGCTAGAGATGCTCCAAGAAGAATCGTGAGTATCATTAAGTATCGTGCTAATTCTTCTGACCATGAAAATGTACTGTGAAAAAAGTATCTGGATATAACTTGAGCCACAATAACAATGGACATGATCGCAAGACTAAGGGCTGCTACAACTTTGATCCCTTTATTAAATCCATCAATCCATCGAATAACTGTAGACATAGGAATCGTCCTTTCTATTCTGTCTTATATTGATCTTTCCAAAACTCAGCGATTTCCAACCGTTTCGCAATCCAAACCTTGTCCTTCTCAAGTACATATTGCAAAAATTCCTTCAATGCTGAAATCCGATAAGGCTGTCCGATAATTCTAGGGTGAAGGCCAATTGTCATCGTTTTCGGATGCGTCTCTCCTTCTTCCCACAAATAATCGAATGTCCGCTTGAGCGTGTCTAGAAAGTCAGTAGCACTGCCAAAGCCTTGTGGTCTAACAAACTTTCCGTCATTCAGTGTCTGGTTATACGGTACGATCAAGTGTCTGCTTCCGTTCACCGTTTCGTAGTAAGGTAATTCATCGTTATAGGCATCGGAATCATATAGGAAGCCACCATGTTCTACCAACAGTTCTCTCGTATTTACTGAAGGACCATATCGGCTATACCATCCTGCCGGTGCCGTTCCACAAGTTTTCTTAATCGAATCGTATGCCAATTGAATCCTTTCTTTTTCCTCTTCACGGCTTAACTTCCATGCCTTTTCCCATCTCCAGCCATGTGCACAAACATCATGACCACGTTCTTTAATCCACGAAGCAACTTCAAGATTTCGTTCCAATGCGACCGCACAGCCAAATATCGTTACTGGAATATCCAGTTCATCGAATAAACGCTGCAATCGCCAGATCCCTACCCTGCTGCCATATTCAAACACTGATTCCACAGCGATATCCCGCATATGGTTCGGCATTAGGGGATTGAATTCAACAAATGTTTCATTCTCGTCATCACCTAACGACTTCATTTGTTCCGAACCTTCCTCATAGTTAATCGCGATATTCAAAACGACCCGTGCTTCATCTGGCCAATTTACTTGTAAACCTTCACGACCGTAACCTACAAAGTCTCTTAGTGGTCCTGCAACAGGATACTCAATTAGTTTAGACAATGTAAAATCCCCCTCTGCCTTTTAATTCAATACGGATTACTTTTCACTTTCGATGATCTTGTGCAGCTCGCCATACTTATCTTCGTATTTCTTATATACAGGTTTTACAGCTTCTTTAAATGGTTCTAGATCGATATCTTCTATGATCTCCATCCCATTTTCCTTTGCTACTTCCATATATTCTTTATTCAGTTTCTGAACGAATTCACGCTCATGTATTCCTGCTTCTTTTGCTGAGCTCAATATAATTTCTTTCATATCTTCATCAAACTTATTGAACAAATCATTATTCATTAAGATAGCTCCACCGGAATACATATGATTCGTGATCGTCAGATATTTATGCACTTCGTAATACTTTTGTGGAATTAACACAGCTAATGAATTTCCTTGACCATCTACGATACCTTGCTGTGCAGATAAAAATAGTTCACTGAACGCAATAGGTGTTGCAGAAGCGTTAAATGCATTAATTGTATCGATTTGTACTTGATTCTCTTGAGTTCTCAACTTCAGACCTTTTAAATCTTCAAACTTTTTGATTGGTTTATCATTTGTTGCGATATTGTATGCACCATTATCTACCCAATACAAGTTTTTAATATTGGCATCCTCTAACTGCTTTGAAATCTGATCTCCTACTTCTCCGTCCAATACTTTTTCAGCATGTTCGTTACTTTCAAACAGGAAAGGGAAGTCTAACGCGTTGACCTTGTCAGCGAAATTTCCAAGAGGACCCGTAGACAAAACGGCCATGTCTATACTTCCCGCTTGTAAGGATTCTGCCATCTCCCGCTCTGCTCCTAATTCTGAGTTAGGATGTATTTGAACTTTGATAGATCCGTCACTTTTCTCTTCCACTAGCTCTTGAAATTTCAAAGCTGCTTCATGTAAATGAGAATCTAATGCTCCGCCATGCGCAAGTGACAGCGTTTTCATTTCACTTTCATTAGATCCATTTTTTTCACCAGAACAACCTGCCAATACACTTAAGCAAAGAACTAAAAACAGAAACAGTTTACCTACATTTTTCATCGTAATCCCCCTAACAGATTATCATTAAATGATAATCTAAATTCATTTATTGATAAATCATATATTAATTATTTAAAAAAATCAATAGCTTTTATAATCTTCACTCGATATTTTATGCTGTTTTTTTGTAGAGACTTAGTAAATTTATTCTCTTATTTCTTTACCTTTCTTCAACAAACATCAGATGAAAAGGGCCTTTTTCCATAATTGGAAAAGGCCCGAAAGTATAGCTTTTTTTATAATTTTCGCAACGCAGTTGTGAGTTCACTGGTTGCTTTTTTTATTTCTTGGATGGTCCGATCAATTGCATCTTCGTCAAAACGTACTTTAGGACCGGCAACTGTAATACTAGCAATCACGTTATTATTCAAGTCAAATATAGGCGCAGCAATTGCAAGTGTGTCCGCATCCACTTCTCCTATTGTTTTGACATAACCTTGCTGACAAATCTTTTTTACTTCCTCAAAAAATCGTACTTGATCAATAGATGGATGAATAGATAACATATCATCTATTATGTTTTTCTTTTCAAAAGCTAAAATAGCTTTTCCAGTTGCCCCTTCTGTTAAGGAGTGCTGTTTTCCTTTTTGAGCTACAAATCTAATGAGACGATCTACCTCTACGGATTGCACTGTGACCCCTACATCGCCTTTTTTGATAGCTAAAAATGAGGTTTCATTTAATTTTTCAGTCAAATCTTTCAAGAGAGGTAATGATATACCCAATAAATCATTCTCAACTTTTAAATAAAGGTTTTGAGCTAACGAGAATAGTTTGATACCTAACCCTATTTCTCCATGCGGTTCTCTAGTGACTACTTCATTTAACTCTAATGTTTTAATTAATCTATACACAGTAGATGTTGGGATAGAAACTTTTTCGGATATCTCTTTTACAGTCATCGACTTATTTTCTTCAGCTAAAGTAAATAAAATATCGAGTGCACGTCCTACAGTTTGAGTCTGATTCATAAATTAATTCCTTTCTTTTTATACAATTATGTATAATTCTCTCCATACTATTTTCGTATCCTCTGTTAAAAAACAAGCTACTGCCTATTTTTATGCATAGTAATAGTACACAGGTATATGCTCAACTGATGGTTTGCATAGAACACTCACAGAAATTGAAGTAAATTAGAAACAGACTAATCTGCATAGTTTCAGTTACCTATTTTATCTAATCAACAGGAAATGTCAATGTTCGAAACACGTCTCTTGATTGAAGTTTAAAGTGCAATATGGTTTAATAAAAGAAGGAAAAACTTCACTAGATTGTAGGGGGATGCTATGATGGGTTTAGATGAGACGATAAAAATACACTATTCTTCCTTATCTCCCGGCCAAAAAAAAGTGGCTACTTTTTATATTGACCGACCACAAGAAGCAGCGTTACTAACAGCCTTTCAAATCGGAAAACAGGTGGGTGTAAGTGAAACAACAGTCATTCGTTTAGCATATGCACTGGGATTTAGCGGCTATTCAGAATTACAACAAGCTCTTCGCAAAGATTGGCTCTCACCTAAGCAGAACATTTATGAAGGATCTCCTTCAGAAGAGAAGCAAATGGATGATAATTACTTCATTCACCAAGTAATCCAGAGAGAACAAACTATTTTGCAACATGTTAAGGAGCAAATCAATACTGAAGATATTTGGCAAGTGGTTGACGTTCTCATTCATTCAGACCGAGTATATATTGGAGGCTTTGGTAGTTCATATGCAGCAGCGTATTGGCTGTTTTATGCGCTGAAGCAAATGAGAGATAACGTCGTAATTTCCAACCCAACTGGCTTTATGACAGAAGATATTTGTGATTTGACTGCAAACTCAGTAGCCATAATTTTTTCCTTTCCACGCTATCGTCAAGATACCGTACAATCGGCAAAGATGGCTAAAGAGAGAGGTTCAAAAGTGATCGGTATTACGGATAGAGCACTATCTCCTCTCGGTCAGCTGGCAGATATGACGTTTACAAGTGCTGAAAAAGACACAGTCGACTCTCATTCCATTGCATCTATTATTAGTTTGTTGGATATGCTTCTTGCAGGCATGAGAATCCGCGATCGTGAACGCATTTCCAAGCGGCAACAGCACCTAGAGCAACTATATACAGAACAGCAATTATTTTTAGAATAGAATGGAGGATATTTCCTTGAATAATCCAATTCAATTCATTGAAGACCGTAGAGAACAGATCTTGCAAACCTATCAAGAGTTGCACAAACTCGCAGAGCCTAGCTGGGAAGAACAAAAGACATCTCGTTATTTACAGGAAAAACTATCAGCTGCCGGTCTACAAGTCAAAACCTATACAGGTCACTATGGATTTATTGCAGAAATAGCAGGAAAAAAGGAAGGCGTCATTGCGCTTCGTGCCGACATGGATGCCTTAGTTCAAGAAGTAGATGGTACCGTGAAAGCCAATCACTCTTGCGGCCACGACGGGCATAGTACAATGGCGTTGTATTCAGCGTTAGCACTCCAAGACAGTAAATTCTCTTTACAACACACCATTCGGTTCATCTTCCAACCTGCAGAAGAAAAAGCAGAAGGTGCGCTGCAAATGATGGAAGAAGGTGTTTTGGAAGATGTATTGTTTTTAGGTGGTGTGCACGTCAGACCACACACAGAAGTACCTTTTGGCAAATCAGCCCCTGTTATTTTACATGGTTCTTCTGCGACATTAACAGGAGTCATTACAGGAACACCTGCCCATGCAGCACGACCAGAAGAAGGTAATAATCCGATTGAAGCGGCAAGTTTATTGATTCAGTCGTTAAAACAGATCCGTCTGCCCGGCAATAAAAAATACTCTATAAAAATGACGGAACTGCATGCCGGTGAAACGAGTAATTCTATTCCTGCAAGCGCCCGATTCACTTTGGATATTCGTGCAGAAGCGAATGAAACGATGGATGCTTTATTGTCAAAAGCCCGCCATATTATTGACAGCACTGCTAAACTGACAGAAACGAATATTACTTGCAAGGAAGAAGGGTATTCTCCTGCTGCCACTAAAAATGACCAGGCCGTTCATCTAGCACAGCATGCGATCGGTTCTATATTAGGTAAGGAAAATGTGGCTGCTCCTTGCATTTCACAAGGAGCAGAGGATTTTCATTTCTACACATGGAAAACGCCTCATATTCCCGCCACGATGATCGGCTTGGGCTGTGATTTAAAACCTGGACTTCACCATCCACAGATGACATTTAATACAGACGCCTTGATCTATGGAACAAAAATACTAACCCAACTGCTACTAAATGCAGATCAAGGAATGGAGGAGAATAGCCTGTGATAAATTCAGCTTCTTTAACGCTTCGATTAATAGAAACGCTTGAGGATTTACACAAAGTTCATGCGCTGGAGTCCATCGTTTGGAGTGTAGAAGACACCGTACCTATCAGTCATACCATTGCTACCGTTAAAAACGGTGGATTGATCTTAGGTGCATTTGACGGGGATAAATTGATCGGCTTTCAATACAGCTTTCCTGGATTTGACGGCAAAGAGGTCTATTTATATTCACATAGTCTCGGCATCCATCCAGATTATCGTAAACTGGGTATTGGCGAAAAATTAAAAGTAGCTCAACGGCAAGTTGCACTTGAAAAGGGATTTGACCGTATTATTTGGACCTATGATCCACTTGAAACGGTCAATGCAAACTTAAACTTACATAAACTACGCGCTGTCGTCGTGGCTTATATTGAAAATGCTTATGGAGAGATGGAAGACGAGATGAATAGTGGAATTCCAACCGATCGTTTTACAGTGGAATGGAATATTCGACAAGAGCCTTCCGATATCAGTCCCATTGATTTACAACACAGCCCTTCACTTATTGAAACAAGTGTTACTAATGGATTTTTATTTGCAGAGCAGACGCATTGGCGAAAAGATGATGAGATCGTGTATGTTCCTGTACCAGCCAACTTTCAAGAGCTTAAACAACACGATTTTTCAGCGGCTATGATTTGGCGAGAAAAGACGAGAGAAGTGTTCAAAGATTATCTGAACAACGGATGGGTCGTGACCGATCTTTTAAAACATCCGGAATTCAGTGAAAGCTATGTCTATATATTAGAGAAACGAGGGAATTCAAATGGAAATTAAAACTGTCATTTTACGGTATATGAAGATGAGACTGTTACACCCTTTTCAAACGAGTGTGGGAACAGAGATTGATAAAGATTTTATTTTGGTAGAAGTGAAATCAGAAAAAGGCATATCTGGATACGGTGAGTCAGTAGCCTCTATTGTTCCGCTCTTTCACGAAGAGACCGTTCAAACAAATTGGCATATGCTACAAGATTATTTAATACCTGCTCTATTCAAGGCATCCATTCAGCATCCCGACGATGTCTCGAAGGCTTTTACTCATTTTCGCGGGAACTACAATGCCAAAGCGGCGATTGAAGGAGCTGTTTGGGACTTATACGCGAAAGAACAGAATTTACCGCTCGCTACTGCACTTGGTGGCACGAAGAAACAAATAGAAGTAGGCGTGAGTATTGGGATTCAAGAATCTGAAGCGAAGTTACTACAGAAAATTGAAGGCTTCTTGGATGCTGGCTTCAAGCGAATTAAAGTCAAAGTTATGCCGGGATGGGACTTGGACATTTTACGTGCCGTTCGTCGTCAATTCCCTGATATCCAGCTGATGGCAGACGCCAATTGTGCCTATTCTTTAAAAGATATCGATCATTTGCGTCATTTTGATGAGTTTGGTCTTACTATGATTGAACAGCCATTAGATCATGGAGATATCATCGACCATGCACAGTTACAAGCTCAAATTGAAACACCTATTTGCTTAGATGAAAGTATTCATTCTGCAGAAGATGCTAGAAAAGCAATTGAACTGGGCAGCTGTAAAATCATCAACTTAAAAATCGGACGTGTAGGCGGTCTAACTGAGTCCAAGAAAATTCATGATCTCTGTCAGCAATATCAAATCCCGATTTGGTGTGGCGGTATGCTAGAAGCAGGTGTTGGACGGGCTCATAATATCGCCATCACAAGCTTGCCAAACTTTAGTCTTCCCGGCGATACAGCTCCATCTGCGCACTATTGGGATGAAGACATCATCTTGCCAGAAGTCACTATGCATGACGGGCTCATTGAGGTGCCGACAACGCCTGGTATCGGGTTTGATTTGAATTGGGACAAGGTGGAAGAGTGCATGGTGCATAGTCGGGTGTTTCACAGGGGTTAATGGACGTAATTGGCATATAGTAAGGCTGGAGGGATTTTTATGAAAATGACGGTCTATACCCAAAATCAAGAAATACTAGCTGGCACCACAATGAAGGATAGTGAACAACTCGAAAATAATAACATGGCCCTTCATGCTTGTGAATCGACAGATCATGTGATTCGAAACAGAAAACGATTAGCCAGTTTTCTACAGTACAGCCTTGCAGATTTCGTGTTCGCCAATCAAACACATAGCGCAAACTTTCATTGTGTGACAGTAAATGACCGAGGTAAAGGGGCAGACAAGCAAGAAACTGCGATTGCAGATACAGATGCGCTGTACACCTTTGAGCCAAATATCGTGTTATGTAGCTTGACTGCAGATTGTGTCCCAGTACTGTTCTACAGTGATGATTGCCCGTTAGTTGGAGTCATTCATTCGGGGTGGCAAGGGACGGCGAAGGAGATCACGCTAAAATTATTCCGCCACTTACAGCAAGTAGAACACTGCGACCTCCGTCAAGTACACGTACAAATCGGTGTTGCACTCAGTCAGGAGAAATTTGAAGTGGATGAAGATGTCTATAAGAAATTCTACGATCTTGGCTATGCTGATGAGTGGATGGAATACAATCAAACAACAAATAAATACCATATTGACAATCAACTGACGGTGAAAAAGCAATGTGAGTTAGCTGGAATTCCTTCTAGCAATATTACAATTGACCGTACTTGCACATTCCAAAGCGCAGATGGTTTTTCCTATCGTGAGGATAAAAAAGCAGGACGGCATTTGAGTTTTATTCGAAGGACAACATAAAACAGGCAGTGACGGAATATGTCACTGCCCGTTTTCACTTTAATTCAACCTTGACGTCTCCTTCTAGATAGTTCGGATATGCAAACAATTCAAGCTTCAGTGGGTTCGTGTAATTACTTTGACGAAAACTTACGTTCCACTTGCTGGATCCTTCGTCAGAGTACGTTCCAATTGCAGATTTTTCAACCTCTTTTCCTTTAGCATCTATTATGGAGCTGAATAAGTCGTAAGGAAAAGTCTCAGAGTCCCAATTTTTCATGGAGAGTACTACATGACTCTTATTTGATGTCAGCAACTGGATTTTTTGATCTTCCGGCTGATTGAGCCATTCCCCTGTTTCTGTATTGATTTCTGCTACCGCTTCTTCTTTACTCAGAGCTTGCACCTTATTGATTCGCAAATAAAGCTTTTCCGTCTGCGCAAAATAATTGCTCTGTAGAAAATATATTTGACCACCGTCTTCGTCACCAAATGCTGAAGATCCATTGCGGATCGATCCCCACACTTCCCCTTTTTCATACTCCAGCCGCATATCCTCAAACTGCAAAATTTTCATCGCGTTGGAAGGATTCATCGAAATCTTCACGCCTACTCGCAACGGTGACACGGTAATAGTCTCAACAGTGAATTTTTGTGACTCGATTTCCACTTCTTGATTCAGATTGAGGAACGAGCCAAAGTATCATTCCACCGCGCCAAAGTACCATCGAACCGAGCCAAAGCTTCTTTGGACCGCGCATTAGTCAATCCGCACAGAGCCAAACCAGTAACGGAACGAGCCAAACTAGCCATTCACCGCGCAATTCCTCTATCTTTAGCACTTCCACAAAAACAAGGACCATCCAAAAAGTCAGTTAATAATGACTTTTCAAACAGCCCCTTTACATCTATCTATTCTAATACCTCAGACCATTCGTCCTTCCATTTATTCACCGCGGCATCTATTTCATCTTTTGCTTGATCGGCTTCAGCGCTCTTTTGTTCTTTCAGTTCATTAAAATGAGTATCCCTTAGCTCTCGTTGCTGTTTAATCATTTCGAGTACCTCGCTAGCCACTTCTTCGCTAATATACTTTTCATTTTTCAAGAAATAGACGGCATCGGTGATTCGTTGGCTTTCACGAGTAGAGAGGTTTGTTAGTCGATCATAAATGAGAGTTAACGCTTCCATCTGACCGACCAGATCTTGTAGTTTCACACCTTGCTGCGTGATGACCTGCATTCTACTAGGCTTCCATTTCTGAATAAGTACCTCTTCAAATTCTGCTTGATTTCGAACCGTTGCATATTGGCCACCACCCGCTTCTGCCACTTGCTTCAGTTGATTTTGCCCTTCATCATCTACGTCAAATCCTATAATATTAACTTTCGCCTCTATTTGGCTGGCATTCAATTGTTTAGCCGCCGCTATTGGATCGCCACCGCAAGTTTCCACACCATCACTAACGACATACACTATATTTCGGAATTTCTCACGATCGTAAGTAGACAAGTAGGTTCGTGCTTTCTCCATAGCTCCCGCAAGCGGTGTCCATCCACTCGCCTCAAACGAATTCATTGCTTCCTGAAATGAAGGTTCTTCATAAGCACCTAATGGATATAGTGTCTCGATTGATGAGCACGATAATTTTCGATCAGCCTCTGTGCCTTTTCCTTTATGACCATAGGCAAATAATGCAACATTCACAGAATCGTCTAACTCACTTGTAAAATTTTCAATCGCCTCTTTAGCCAAATTCATCCTAGATTCACCTGCGATTTCAGCCTTCATGCTGCCACTCGCGTCCATTAAAATGACAATATTGGTTTTTTGCGATTTCACCCGCTCGATTTCATCCTCACCTGTAGGTAATTCTGGCATTACATACCCATGATCAAAATCAACCAACTGATCATAGTATCGTTTATACTGTCCCGATCCCAACGTATAGACTAGGTAGTCATAAATTGACTCTGCGTTAGCTTGCGAATGTTCTTCAAAATAGGCTGGTAGTTCTCTTTCCATCACTCCCTTAAATGTATCCTCATAAAATCTAAGATACGCAACGAAATTAACTGTACGCGCTGCTTCTACTTCTGGGTCCATGAATTCTTCTACTAAAGTACCTGCTGACTGATGCATTAGATCGTCTATCGTCTGAGCAGCTGGCGGAATTTCATCCTTCACTGACTCTTTTACAGGTTGCCCACTTTCTTCACTTGTAGTAGAAGAACCCTCCTCCTTTTCTCCTGTTTGATTTGAACAAGCTGCCACAAACAAAAAGCTACATATCAACCACATAAAAAATATTTTTTTGTATGACATCGCTATCCCCCTTTATCCATCTTCCAATACTCCTATTTACGATTGAGCAGACAAAGAGGTTTCTATGTAAAAATTCCTGACTTTTCCATACAATTCACTGAAAAATAGTCGAAAGGAACTTATCCAACGACTACTAGGTGATAAGCTCTACACAAGAAAGAAGCTGTCCTGAAATGCGGACAGCTTCTAATTTCCTTGCTATATTGGATTGGCAACGCTCATACATCATGTATAAGCTGTTTAGCACTCAGTAAACAGCCCTTATAAATACGATTAAATCTTAAATTGTTCAACTGCCTGACTGAGATTTTCACTAAGTTCAGTCAACTTCATTGCCGAATCTGTGACAGATTGGGTAGCTCGTAACTGTTCTTCGGTGGATGCACTCACCTCTTCACAAGCCGCTGCCGTTTCTTGAGCAGTCGCCGCCATCATCTGAATCGTTTGTGTCACTTGTTCTTTATAATTCGTCACATTCTGCACTTGGTTATAGACATTATCTATGGATTGCTGCATGTCGTTCATCAAGTTAGAGATATCGCCAAACGTTGTTTCCGTTTGATCGACTACACCGCTTTGACGATGAAAATTATCCATCGTTTCCTGCATTTGAACGGTGACCAATCGAGACTTTTCCTGTAATTCTAATACAGTCTCTTTAACTTCATCGGTAGACCGAGCAGATTGTTCTGCCAAATTACGCACTTCTGCTGCTACTACAGCAAACCCTTTACCATGATCACCGGCACGAGCCGCTTCAATACTGGCGTTCAACGCGAGAAGATTCGTCTGTGATGAGATATCGGTAATCGTCTCCATCACACTGCCGATTGCCTTCACTTTTTCTCCAAGCGTCCCAATGACTTCAAACATAGAGCGCAAATCACCTTCCCAATCGGAAAATGAACCTTTTAATTGTTGCATCTGCATCGAACCATTCGTATTCATCTCGCCCGCTTGCTGTGCAATATCCGTCATCTGTTCCGATTTACGAGCAATATCATTAATCTGGTCGCCAAGCATCTCTGCTTGTTCCGTAACCAATTCTGCATCTTCTGCCGATTTCGCAGCACCTTTGGCAATTTCCCCTACCGCATGAGCCACTTCTGAACTGGACGCGTTCGTCTCCTCAGCCACCGCGCTCATACTCTCCGAATTTAAACGCACATTGCTAGCAGATTGATTCACAACTGTAATGATCTTGTCCATATGGTCGATCATGACATTAAACGAGTTTCCTAGTTCACCCATCTCGTCCTTCGACTGTATATCGGAGCGGACTGTCAAATCACCTTGTGCTACTGCCCCCATGAGGTTCTTCAATGTGCCAACCGGTTTCAAGGTACGGCCCATTACTATATACAGGACAATAAGTAAGACGATTAACGTAATAATTGTAATCACAATCATAGAAATACGTAATTTGCTCGCCATCGCATTAATATCCTTCTCATTATAAACCGCACCAATCTTCCAACCTAACTTTGGAAGAGTAGAATAAATCATTACTCGTTTCTTCCCCTCCTCTTCGTACCGGAGAGTATTTTCCTTTGAATCACTCTCATACATTTTAGATATAATTGGCGAGTCGATCAGGTTTTCTCCTTGATATTTCGGATGTGAAATAGCCATTCCCACATTGTCCATCATGATCGGGTATCCATTAAATCCTAATGACGTATCGGATATTTGAGATGTAAAAACCGATAACTCAATTGTCAATCCAATGACTCCTGCAACCTTCCCATCGACTGTTACCGCTTTTGCTGCCGTTATCGCAAAATCATTGGTAGCTACGTCAACATATGGATCTGTCCAAAACACGGAGTCAGGGTCTGCTGCAGCCCCCTTATACCAACCTCTACTCGTTGGATCAAATCCCTCATCCAACTCTACTGCGGGAACGTGAAGCATTTTCTTATCTGGTGTTGCATAGTAAATAAAAGACGTTTTATCATAGACTTTCAAAAAATCTTCCAATTCCTTTATCGTACCCTGTTCTGCTACACTCTTCTTCTCTCCAGTAGTATTCTGGTAGGTTACAAAATCCTCAGAATTAGCCAATTGACCTAAACCCTTTTCAAATTGCGTTAGATATCTTTCAATCGAACGACCCATTTCATTTACGACTGCCTGGCTTGCCTCGATGTTATTCTCAAATGAATTCTTTTGCACAGCCGTACTACTGAGAACGGTCATAACTATTGCTCCCAAGAAAAACAGGACCATTGACACACTGATCACTTTCATCTTTATCGAATTTTTCATATGAAATCTTCCCCATCTATGTATAATATCTTACACCTACTATTTCGGCCAAAAGACTCAAAACTTTAGTTTTTATAAAATATTTATAATAATTTTAAAATTACCGAATAAGAATACCCCTCTACATAAAGTAAAGGGGTTCTCATTTAAAACTTTTTCTCATCTTTTGAATCACTGTTTTCTCGTTCGGACTTTTTACGTATTTCCTTAAAGTCTGGTTCATCTCCAAATTCAGTATTGTAATTTACATTCCTGAACGTATCGCGATTTGCTCTATGCTCTTCTTCTGCCTCTTCATCCGGTCTGAATAAGAGCACGATTGTCGCTAATCCACTAAGCCCAACAATTGCATAAATAATCTTTGCCAGTAATGTATCTTGCCCTCCAAATATGGTAGCCACTAAATCAAAGTTGAAAAAACCGATCAATCCCCAGTTAAGGGCACCAATAATGACCAAAGCTAACGCAATCCGCATAAACATGCTCATACCTTACACCTCCTTTACCTACCCAAAGTCGAATCCATACCAATTTAATTGTTACGTGTAAAGATTCCTTCATATGGTTCACCAAACGAGCATTTTCATGCATTTTTCATAAGAATTGAGCTGTCCCAGGTTCTATTTCAACATTTTGGACTCTACAGTAGAAGAAGACTGAAAATGAAAGTAGGGATAGCATGCGAATTGATGGTGTTTTTTCAGGTGGTGGATTAAAAGGATTTGCACTAGTGGGGGCAGTTCAGGAACTAGAAGAACAAGGCTATCATTTTAAAAACCTGGCCGGAACGAGTGCAGGATCGATCTTAGCAAGTTTTCTGGCTGCTGGTTATACGGGGAATGAAATTAAAGAGATGTTAGCGGAAGAAGACTTCCAATCACTGCTAGATCCTCGAAAGACCCTTCTTCCATTCCCTTTTATGAAGTGGGTTTCTCTTTACTGGAGAATGGGATTATATCAAGGAAAGGCGCTTGAAGATTGGTTCTTTGACAAGCTCGCACGAAAAGGTTGCTATGCATTTGGCGATCTTCCGAAAGGCTCTTTAAAATTAGTGGCATCTGATTTAACGAACGGTAAAATCATGGTGTTACCAGACGACTTAGACCAATATGGCTTTGATCCTAATAAATTTTCGATCGCCAAGGCATTACGTATGAGTTGTGGTATTCCTTATTTTTTTGAGCCTGTCCGCTTGGATGCACCAAAAGGGACAGTTGTCGTAGACGGTGGAGTGCTTAGTAATTTTCCCATGTGGATTTTTGAAGATGATTCACAATCAGAGAAGCGCCCATTAATTGGACTAAAATTAAGTCGACGCCAAGAAGAAGTACCTGAACGCTCTATTCACAATGCTTTGCAATTATTTGAAGCGTTATTTTCAACGATGAAGAACGCTCATGACGAAAAATACATCTCCCGAGAGCACGAAAAAAATATCGTCTTTATTCCAGTAGAAGATTATAGTGCTACAAAATTCGATATGACTGAAGAGCAAATTGAAGAACTTCTGACAATCGGACGAAACCGCACGAAGCAATTTTTACGCACCTGGTCTCCTAGTCGTAACTCTCCCCACTTACGAGTAATTAGACAGAAAAATGTCATCTAAATGAAATATTTGACTTCAATTCAGTTTAGACCCTACACGTGCCGGGTAAAATGACTTACAAGGAGGGTTGCGATAATGACCAATTGTCAAGAAAGTTATATTTTCAACCGAGAACTTCAACTTCTGAATGATGAATACCAAACTGCACCCGCCGATGTAAAATCTTTTATCCTACAAGATATTCAGCTGCTCCAAACGGCGATCTCTCTTTTGCAAGGCGATGCAAGTTAGTTATTTTATTTCATATAATAAACAACTTCCCCATCACTTGATTCCGTCCGACTCTTTCTTCTTCCGCTGCCAAATCATACTTTTTCAATAGATGAAACACCTCATTTAACGTCTCTTGTTCCAATGGCTTGCTTAAAAACAATTCACATCTTTCCACTAGCTCTTGCGGCATAAATGTTTGCTGTTCTTTTAGCTTTTGTTTAACGTCTTCAGTAGAATGGTCAATAGTGCATCTGCTTATTTGTGTTCACTCCTTTGTCTGAAATTCTATTACACTATTCCGTGAGTTTGTAAGGAAGGCTCACTGAGAATCTTTTCTTTGTTCATTTGACAATCTATAACGCGCTTTCTATACTGGAATTACTATTATACGAACGGGGTGACGAGTGGACAATGGATAACTAATCTATGGAAATTGAAGGAAACGAATATTTTTTCGTTTACAACAACCATAGGATTAGTCTGTTCATTTTTCGACTCGCGCAAGTTTTGTGCGTTTTTTTAAACATGGCTAATCCTTCTAAACTACTTGTTTAGAGGGATTTTTTCTTTCTAAACAAAAGGGAGAGATGCTTTATGCAGATTACGGTAGCACACCGTTTATTCAAAGAAACAACCGTAACGATAGAACACGGCGAAACAGTTGGGATTGTTGGACCTAATGGATGCGGCAAGTCTACACTTTTACACCAATTGCACGATGCTATAAAAACGAGTGCAATTGTGACACAGGAGGCACAAAGCCAAAAACTAGATTATACATCTGAGGAACTTGCTTTTCTAAGTGATTGGCATGTCCCTAACTTCCCTTAAGAAAGTTTAAGCGGAGGTGAGCAATTGAAAGTACGCTTAGCAAAAGCATTGACTTCACGCGCTGCGATTATTTTACTTGATGAACCGACCAACCATCTAGATGAAACGAGCGTTTTGAAATTAACAGACCTTATTCAAGGGAGTTCCAAGACATGGATAATTGTTTCACATGACCGATTCTTTTTAGATCAAATAGCTACAACTATCTGGTCCATTGATGACGGTGCCATTGATATGGTAGCTGGTAATTACAGTCAGTATGAAAAGTGGCGTAAGGTGAAGCGCGACAGTCAGATGCATGCTTATTCAATTCAACAAAAACGGATTGCACATGTCGAGCAACAGCTTAATGACCTACAGACATGGTCAGCAAATATGCACAAGGAATCTACCGCCAATCACCATCCGAAAGCGATGGGTGCGAAGGAATATTATCGTACCAAGGCAAAGCGTGCTGACAAACAAGTGAAATCCAAGCGTAAAAAATTAGAACAGCAGCTACAAGAAAATCATGTAGAAAAGGTAAGCAAAGAACACGCCATTCATTTTTCGCTTGCAACAGAGCGCACGATGGGAAAACGCATTATCGAATTAAAAAACAGTGTGATACACCCTATTTTACAAAACGTTAACCTTGTTGTTACACGCGGTGAAAAAATCGCGGTACTTGGAGCGAATGGCACCGGCAAATCTACCTTGCTACAAGCAATGTATACTCATACCGTCACAAGTGGTGAGCTATGGCTATCAGAGGCCGCAAACATCGGTTATTTATCGCAATCCGTTTATGACCTTCCTGTTGAGCAAACCATTGCCGAATTCTTCACATACGATAATTTCGAAGAAGAAGGTGAAATTCGTACTCAACTGATCCATTTAGGCTTCACCAACACACATTGGCATACAACCATTCAACAGTTAAGTATGGGCGAGCGTATCAAACTAAAAATTGCACAATTTATTTTTGAGGGACGTAATGTTTTATTATTAGATGAGCCAACCAATCATCTCGACATTGCCTCACGTGAACAATTAGAAGAAGCACTACAAGCTTATGAAGGCACTATTATTTTTGTCTCTCATGATCGTTATTTCCGAAATAAGTTGGCCACTCGAAGTGTAACGATTGATAATGGTACCTTACACTTACCTAGAGCTATAAATACTACATCTGAAGAATTGCTAACATTGGAAACAGAAAAACAAGCAGTGCTTGGCCAATTATCCTTTTTAACGCCTAAAGATAAACAATATGCCAAGCTCGACGCTCGCTTCAATGAATTATTACAATTGATTAAGGCGGCTAAGTCGTAATCTACTCACGTCATGTGATGGTGTTCAGGTAAAGTACTCCAGTTTTGCATTGGGGAAGAATTCATCTATATAGCTGTATAACCGATCCTTAATCTGATCTTCCTCATCTTTCGGGTAGATGTACTTTCCGATTCCATATTTACCCCATTTGTAACGCCGCTTTTCTTCATCCAACTCCAACTTGGTTTTGGGATAGTTTTTTTCAATCACTTTCTTGGCAGGCTTTGTAAAGCGGTGCTGAATTAATTCAAAGGTGATATCATCTCGTGCATCCATTGGAAGTTCTGCGTCTAGACGTTCGAACATGTGTCGATATCCTTCTTCCCAACCCTCGTGCAAATAAATTGGTGCCACAATGAACCCAAGTGGATAGCCAGCGCGAGCTACTTTTCCGGCCGCCTCAATCCGTTTATCCAATGGAGAGGTTCCCGGCTCAAAGTTTTTGATGACATAGTCGGCATTCACGCTAAATCGGAATCTGGTATTGCCGTTGTGCTTAGCGTCAAGTAAATGATCGACAAAATGAAACTTGGTGACAAACCGTAGCCGACCGAGCTCTGTTTGGCCAATATGCTCAATTGTTCGTTTTAATGAATGTGTTAGATGATCGATGCCCACAATATCAGAAGTACAGGCAGCTTCAAAACGCGTGATTTCAGGCGCACGCTCTTCGATATAACGGTCTGCTGCCTCTAAAATTTCTTCTACGTTCACGTAAGTTCGAATATACGGTTTACTCCCCATTGTCGTTTGTAAATAACAGTAATGACAATGCCCCATACAGCCGGTGGCAAGCGGTATCGCATATTCTGCAGACGGTTTCGACGTATCAAACTTTAAAGTTTTCCGTATTCCGACTACTAGCGTTGACTTCGCCATGCGATATTTTTGAGCATCCGTTTCACCCGGAAGATTCCGCACTTGATTGTGTGACGTTGTGTAGCGGATTTCAATACCCATCTCTTCAAATTTACTTTTCAGCTCTTGTCCTAAAGCGTACTCCAATGCTCCCGGTTCGAAATAGACTAACTGCGGAATAAAGGGTTTATTCATAGTAGTTTTTTCTCCTATGCGATTTTTATTTCTATTAGTGTGAGTCATTCCGTTTAGATTATGTCGCTCAAAGATTTTCTTTGTTTCTCCATATTCTTCCCGACGATTTAAGTAAAAAAGTCCAATCTCTATATATTCACCGCGTCCATAAAGGTGAATTTCCGTTGAAGCTGTCCTGAAA
This sequence comes from Sporosarcina obsidiansis, assembly GCF_009651005.1. Classification (GTDB taxonomy): domain Bacteria; phylum Bacillota; class Bacilli; order Bacillales_A; family Planococcaceae; genus Sporosarcina; species Sporosarcina obsidiansis. The sequence goes on along the minus strand of NZ_WHVW01000003.1, from coordinate 40,282 downwards.
GTGAAATATCTTTCAGTGGCAGTTATTTTATTTACGTAAAAAAGCTAGGCAACGCGCCAAAGTTGCATCGCACCGATCGGTTTCTATGGGCGGTTGGGTGAGATTTCCGACTTTGGCCACACAACCAGCCAAACGATTCGTTCACCATCTTACAAACAGCCTAGGATGAACAGAAATTTTCCTATCCAACCAAAAATAAGAGCCGCCCGAAAAGCCAGGTGAAAACCACTTTTCGAACAGCCCCCTTTTCATTTAGACAATTGCGTGAGATGTAACGTCAAGGCCCAAGTTATGTGTTAAATAGTTGCTGTCAAAATAAACTACTAAGGGGTTTTGATAGGCCGTGTCAGTAGCCTGTACCAATGTATATATTGAATTATCATAGATTAGACAGGAACGATGCGTATGAAAAAATTAGTAATTAATGAGATTCTCGATCTTCAATCCAGACAATGTCAACCACAAAACAAAACTCCTATTCCTTTCATGCTAATTCAACAAAATGAAGACCCGATTTGTTTTTCAGTAGCTATATCTGGAACATTCGTTAAATCCCCGTTTATATTGATTTCTTCTATCAAACAAAGCCATGTCATGGTTGAAGTACTGGCTCCTATTCGTGACGTTCTGTTGCGAACAAAGGCTATAGTTGTTTTAAACCTTTCAAACATTTACAGGATACAAACCGTCACGAACCCCGTGTATGATACCCTCGAATTATGTAAGCCATTTGAACAAATCATTAGTACACCCTTTTCATTGTTAGAAGATGATTGTCACGTCATATGGAAGGCATTGCTTAATCGAAATGAGGATGAAGCAACCATTACCGTGAGCTTTCAAGGAAATGCAGAGGATGTGACCGTTTGGCTTTGCACAAATAAAGGAACATTTTCACTAGTGGTACGAAATGGAGAGACTAGTACAATTAATGTAAACGATTTACTAACTATTTCATTAAGCAGCGAAGTACACCCCATTGATGGAGTGATTGATATTCAAATAAAGTCTCTCCATTACGACACAATCTGCTTTCTATGAATAAGAAAACACTGATTGCCGAAGCAATCAGTGTTTTTCTAGTGATTAAGCTGTGAAGTCTAGTGGGAAACAGATTTCAAAATCTAAGCGTCCGTCTTCCGCATTGTCTAAGGACGTACCTCTTACACGGATACGTTCCAAGTTCTGCAATTGAACTGTAATTGATCCACCGGCAGGAATTGTTTGGGTAGTGTCTCCAGGTCCATCTACTTCAAATTCGATAGTCATATCGGCATTTGTATAGTTGACCACTGTATACACTCCAATGTTAAGCAAACTCTGAGGATTATAAAAAATTGTTTCATAATCGTCAATTCTCGGCCCACGCACTTCAAACGGTACAGACTTACATACACATTTAACCGCAGCGTCTGTTGCGCTTCCTGCTACCCATTTGCCTCGTGAAACAAAGCAATCGTTTTTACAAGTCATATTCTCTCACCTCCTACCCTTAGAATACGCACGCGCTAAGAGCTTGTTTAAGTACTGCGACTAGTAAAAGGCGAATGCCTGTTTGTTTTTTGAACCTGATGAATATGTATATAGACTATTTATTTACATAGACCTTGACCGCAAAACCACGACTGTATATACTGTACATATACAGTATATAATCAGAGATAGGGTGATGTGTTGAATATTGTCATCTCCAATTCAGTGAACCAGCCGATTTATCTGCAAATCAAGAATCAACTGAAGGAGCAGATTTTATTAGGGGCACTGAAAGAGAAAGAAGCGCTGCCTTCTATACGCAAACTTGCAAAAGACTTGCAGATCAGTGTCATTACAACAAAAAAGGCCTATGAAGAACTGGAACGCGACGGACTTATTGAAACGTTTCCGGGCAAAGGTTCATTTGTCGCTACACAGAACCGCGAGATTTTGAAGGAAGAACAGTTAAAGAAAATTGAAGAACAGCTGGTGAATGTGATTGAAGACGGACGGGCTTTTGACGTGGATCTTGAAGAACTGATTCATATGCTGACATTGCTGTACGAGGAGTGAATTGAATGGAAAATATAGCAGAAGTACGAAACCTGACGAAGCAGTTCAATGGCTTTGCACTGAACGATCTCAGCTTTGATATTAAAAAAGGATTCATTACCGGATTCATCGGGGCAAATGGTGCAGGAAAAACGACGACAATCCGCTGTTTGATGGATTTGATTCGAACTGAACAAGGAGAAATCCGAGTATTTGGCGAGTCACATGAAAATCATACTGCAGAGATCAAGGAACGCATCGGATTTGTCTATGACGCGGATTTCTATTATGAAGATCTTACTATTGAGAAAAACAAACGGATTCTCGCCCCCTTCTATTCAGAGTGGGATGATGAACTGTTCTATCAGTATCTTAGGAAGTTTCAGCTGAATACTGCTAAACGCGTCAAGCATTTATCCAAAGGAATGCGCATGAAGTTTTCACTTGCAATGGCACTCTCCCACCATCCTGACTTTATCATTATGGATGAACCGACAGCAGGGTTGGATCCGATGGTCCGCCGCGAGCTGCTTGATATGATGCAGGAGCTTATACAAGATGAGGAAAAGGCTATCTTCTTCTCGACACATATCACAACTGATTTGGAGAAAATAGCAGATTTTATAGTGTTCATTCATGATGGACGGATTATCTTTCAAGGAGAGAAAGATGAATTCACGGAACGCTATGTATTGATAAAAGGTACAGCAGATCAGCGCAGTCTGCTTGATGAATTGCCTGTGATTGGACTGCGTGGAACAGATGTCGGCTTTGAATGCCTGGTGGATACTGCGGAAATCCCTTTAGACCAACTGTCATCATTACTCGTTGAACAACCGACACTCGAAGACATCATGTATTACACAGGAAGGGGCGGATCTCAATGAACGCTTTAATAAGAAAAGATTTATATACGCAAAAGGTGAGTACCTACTTCCTTACAGCCCTGTGGTTCGTCATATTCACAAACTTTTTTACAGACGGTCAGCCTGTGCGCCATGTCTTACTCCTGATCTTCCTAGCTTATTTCATAGCCATTTCAACCAGCAACAAATCTATTGAGAAAGAATCTGTCTTAATCAACAGCCTTCCAGTCACAAGAAAACAATTCGTTCTGGCTAAGTACGCGGCCGGTTTCATGTGGTTCGGTCTGACCGCGGCTGCGGTGCTCGTTTATATCTTCCTGTTCGATACGTTCGCTCCGTTTCCTACACGGATGATGACGATACCTGAATTACTTATCGCACTCGGAAGCTTTTTTATCATCATATCCCTGTTTTATCCGCTGCAATTCAAAGCGGGATATGTATTGGCTACTTCTTTGACGATTATCTTGCCGTTACTGAGCATGATGTCGTTCAGAATCATACTGAACATCATGGAAAATCCAAGAATGGTAGCGGAACAAAAATTCTTCCGGCAAACCGCGGAGCTCGTCACTGTCAATCAATGGACAGTCGCACTCGCAGTCCTTCTGGTCAGCACCTTGGTGACGTGGCTATCCATCCTGGTATCTATACGAATTGTACGCAAGACTGACTTTGACCATGCGTAATATTTTACATCTTATAACTTTCTCAAATGAAAATCGTTAAATAGTACAAGTAAGATTTCATTACTGATACAAAAAGGAGGATATATGGACATAAAACCAATTGTTGAGTTACAAAATTTGACGAAAGTCATCGGAAAGAAAAAAATTATCGATGATGTAAGTTTATCATTATATCCCGGCCAAATCACCGGATTCCTGGGGCCGAATGGAGCAGGAAAAACAACGACGATCCGCATGATGGTTGGACTGATGAAGCGGACGAGCGGCGAAATCCTCATTGACGGCAAACCGCTTTCGGAGAACTTTGAAGAAGGCCTGTCGAAAGTCGGCGTCATTGTGGAAAATCCCGAGATGTACAAATTCATGTCGGGCTATAAAAACTTGGTGCATTTCGCACGCATGCAGAAAAATATCACCAAAGAACGGATCGATGAAGTCGTCCGACAAGTCGGATTGGAACAGCGAATTAACGAAAAAGTGTCCACTTATTCTCTCGGCATGCGGCAACGCCTCGGTCTGGCTCAGGCTTTATTGCATCGGCCGAAGTTTTTGATCCTGGACGAACCGACAAACGGACTGGACCCTGCAGGCATTCGAGAATTCCGTCAGTACTTGCGTGTTATTGCAGAAACTGAAGGGGTTTCTGTATTCGTTTCGAGCCATATGCTCTCGGAAATCGAATTAATGTGCGACCGGATAGCTGTAATTCAAAATGGCAGGCTGGTCGATATCCGCGATATGTCAGAAACCGCACAATCTCATTATTATCTGGAACTCTCCCCTGCCGAAACAGCACAGAGTCTGCTGACTTCCAAAGGTTACGCGGTAGAATCACTGCCCGTCGGCTTGGTACTACAGGCCGAGAAAAATCAAATTCCATCGGTCATACAGTTGCTGACGGCTAATAGAATCGAAGTGTTCGCTGTGCAACCGCACCGTAAAACATTAGAAGATCAATTCCTGGAAATTACAGGAGGTGGGCAAATTGCTGAAGCTCATACAAAATGAATGGATGAAACTCTGGACAAAAAAAGGCACCTGGATCATGACGCTTTTATTAATCGTTCTCGTCATTGGCCTAATGGGATTAACCAAGTGGATAAATAGTCAGAACACGACAGAGCCAACAGATTGGAAAGCGAATGTACAGGAACAATTGAAATATACTAACGAAGCTCTCCAATTGGATTTACCAGAAAGTGAACGAAAGCAAACAGAAGAAACAATTAAAATTTTGGAATACCGTCTAGCTCATGACATTCCTCCTTTAGCAGAGGATAGCCGCGAGTCTTTGATTATCAACCCTGTAGCAATTGGCAGTCTCGTTGTATTACTCACTGTCATTGTAGCAGCAGGCATTGTGGCTTCTGAATTCTCTCAGGGAACCATTAAAATGTTACTTACGCGGCCAGTCAAACGGTGGAAAATCATGACATCAAAATATATCACCGTTCTCCTATTTGGGATCTTGCTGATGTTCATTGGATTCATTGTTACTATCGCTTGCGCATACATTCTATTTCCTGCTGGTGGCGGTCAAGAACTGAAGTGGGACGGTAATGCAGTGGTTTCCTTATCTGTATGGGGACATGGCTTATACATGCTTATACTGTCTTTTGCCAATGTCATTATCACGGCTACCTTCGCGTTTATGATTGGAAGCGTATTTCGTTCAAATGGAATGGCAATTGGCCTTTCCCTCTTCATTTTCTTTACAGGCAATACCATCGTGTTATTACTTGCAAAATACGAAATCGTGAAGTATCTCGTGTTTACTCATATGGACCTTACCGTCTATGAGAACGGTTATCCATTTATAGAAGGAATGACGATTACTTTTTCACTTACCGTTTTAGCTGTATACCTCGTCATCTTCCTAGTAATCAGCTATATGGTGTTTACAAAACGAGATATTACTGCATAAATAACGATAATTGTGTAATAGGAATTAACGTATAGAAAAAAAGGCAGAAAGGTTGCGAGAACGGTAGCCGAGCTGCCTTTTTCTCTTGTTTTTTTCCGTCTGCAAAAAGCAAAAATTGTCCTTTCTTTGAAAGCTGTGAAAATTTAGCTATTGATATTTTTTCGTGGTAGATACTATAATAACAATATAGCGACATAGTCGTTAAATTAGCGCAAAGTATGAGGTGTCACTAATATGCAAAAGAAAACGATTACAAACATGGTAGAAGAAATATTTCCACAGGTCATAGAATGGAGACGCCATTTACACCAGAATCCTGAACTGTCATTTGAAGAATATGAGACGTCCAAGTTTATTGAAGAACAGTTACAAACATTTGACGGGATTGAAGTATCAAGACCTACTAAAACGAGTGTGATGGGAAGATTAAAGGGCTTGGCTGGGGAAGGAAAAACGATTGCTATGCGTGCGGACATCGATGCACTTCCAATTCACGAAGAGACTGGCATCCCTTTTGAATCACACGTAGAAGGAAAAATGCATGCGTGTGGACACGATGGACATACTTCCATGCTACTTGGTACAGCAAAAATTCTGTCAGAAATGAAGAAAGCGCTTACCGGTGAATATGTGTTTTTATTTCAGCATGCCGAAGAATTACCCCCTGGTGGCGCCAAGGAAATGGTCGAGGCAGGAGTATTAGAAGGTGTAGATTGCATCTTAGGGATGCACTTATGGTCTACCGTACCAGTTGGAGAAATTCAGGTGACAAAAGGTGCAATGTCAGCTGCATCTGACATTTTTGATATTACTGTAAAAGGAAAATCAGGACACGCATCTCAACCTGAAGAAGCAATCGATGCGTTGGCTATCGGTGCACAGATCGTATCGAACCTTCAACAAATCGTCTCACGGGTGTTGAGCCCTCTTGAAAGCGGTGTCATCTCGTGTACACGTTTCCGGAGCGGTGACGCTTATAACGTGATTCCTGACCAGGCCCTAATTGGCGGTTCCGTTCGTACATTATCTAATGACGTAAGAGAGAAAATCAAAACAAACATTGAAAAGATCAGCTCTAATATAGCTGAAGCTCATGGTGCTACTGCCGAGTTGTCGTATCAATATGGCTATGATCCCGTTGTAAATGATATCGATTTATCGACCAAAGTTTTACAGCATCTCACAGATTTCTTTACAGAGGAAAAGGTAGAGATCGTACCACCTATGATGGGCGGAGAAGACTTCTCAGCATTCAGTAATATCGTACCTGGTTGTTATATTGGCGTGGGAGCCATGCAAAAAAGGGATGATGTCTTTTATCCTCACCACCATCCACGTTTTGAAATAAATGAAGAAGCATTGAAAATAGGCATCTCTTACTTCGTTTCGACTGCTCTATTTTTAACTAGCCAAAGCTAAAGGAGGAAGAAATATGAGGCACGACGTAGATTCTTCTCAAAAGAAGGATTCGTTTTTCAACAAGATGTTGAATCGAATTGAAATTGCAGGAAACAAACTTCCAGATCCAATCGTTTTATTCGCGATAATGGCATTAATTATTTTAGTCATCTCTGCAATTGCTTCGTACCTGAATCTCTCTGCTGTCAGTCCGGCAGATGGTAAAGAAATTGTTGTGAAAAACCTTCTTTCAAAAGACGGTATTTTGGACATGTTGACGGGTATGGTCAAGAACTTCAGTGACTTCCCACCACTTGGCGCCGTCTTAGTCATCATGCTTGGTGTGGGGCTTGCAGATGAAAGTGGATACTTTAAGACCTTAATGAGAAGAGCTGTTCTTTCTACACCGAAAAAAATTATCATTCCGATGATCGTTTTAATTGGTATTATTGGAAACGTTGCTGGGGATGCCACGCAAGTCGTATTGCCGCCACTTGCTGCAACCATCCTCATGTCTTTCGGTTTCCACCCATTTGTCGGATTAATTGCTGCCTATGCATCAACGCTTGGTGCCTTCTCAGCAAATATTCTCATTGGGATGAGCGATACGTTAGCTGCTGGTTTCACAGAAATCGGTGCGCAAACTGTGGATCCTTCCTTCATTGCCAATCCCGCAATGAACTATTATTTCATTGCCGTGTCAACCTTCTTCTTGCTCGTTGTTGGAACATGGGTTACTTATAAATTTACGATCCCACGCTACGGTATGTTTGAAGGAGAGATAGTAGCAAATGAGGTAATTACACCGCTTGAAAAGAAAGGATTACGATGGGCTAATATTTCTGTAGTAGTTGTAGTGGCTATCGTGTTAATCGGAGTCATCCCTTCTAATGGCTGGTTACGGAATGCTGAAACAGGTTCTATCATCCAAGGTTCTCCGCTTATGGCAGCAGTGGTTCCATTAGTCATGATTCTATTTTTAGTACCCGGCATTTTTTACGGAATCGGCGCACAAACTATCAAGAGCACCAAGGACTTCGGACAGCAAATTGGACGTGCGATGAGTTCGATGGGACCTTATATAGTTCTTGTATTCGTCTCCGCTCAAATGCTTGCTTATTTTAATGCAAGTAACTTAGGAGCAATCATTGCAATTAAAGGCGCAGAGTTTCTAGACGGCATTGGATTTAAAGGAATTCCATTATTCGTTTCCTTCATTATATTTGTGGCATTAGTTAACTTATTAATAGGTAGTGCCTCAGCAAAATGGGCAATCCTGGCTCCTATCTTCGTACCGATGTTCATGTACTTGGATTATCATCCGGCATTTACACAGATGATGTACAGAATTGGAGACTCGATCACTAACCCGATCACACCAATGTTCCCCTATTTGGTACTTATCTTAGCGTTCGCACAGAAATTTGATAAAAAAGCGGGGCTCGGTACGCTAATCGCAGGACTGTTCCCTTACTCTGTATTCTTCGGTATTTTCTGGATCATTCTCTTAATTGTTTGGTACTTGCTAGGAATTCCAGTAGGACCAGGTGCACCTATTTTTCTAAATTAATGATATGTAAAGTGTCTCTTAGCTTGAGTTTGCGGCTGAGAGGCACTTTTTTAACGTTGGAAGTGGGTAATGATTAGGATGTAGGAAGTTTACGTCAAAGCTCATTTATTTGTTATACTAATAGGAATACATAGGTTATAGAGGGGGGTTAACATGTTTAAAGTAGCAATTATCGGCCCAGCTATTTCTATCGACCGGATACAAAGTGTAATAAAAGATTTTCCTTCACGACTATCTTTTACTCCTTTTGTATATGAAAATGCCGTTGAAACCATTGACATTGTTCATACACACTATGAAAAATTTGACTACTTTTTATTCTCTGGTCCCATTCCATATGATCTAGCTACACGGACGGGGTTAGATGCTGCTAAGTTCTTTTCGATTGTCCTACTAGAAACGGGATTTTATAAAGGATTGCTCAATGTAACAAACCAAGTGAGGAAACCAATCGAACGCTTAAGTATCGATATCGTCAATACCTCGAACATAATCGATGCATCACTGAGCCAGCTGAATATTCCAGTAAAAGATGTCTTTGTAAAACCATTTGATGCAGCTATAGATTATTGGACGTTGTACGAACATCACCTCCGTTTATGGGAAGCTGGCAAGGTAGATGCGGTTTTGACATGCTATCCTGCCGTTATGGATGAGTTACATAAAAAAGGAATCCCTGCCGACTGGATTAGTACGACGAAACTAGCGACACGACACGCTCTCGAAATTATTGACAACCATGCAGAAATCTCATTTTTAAAACGATCTCAAATTGGTGTATGTATGGTTCATATTGATAACTTGCTGTATGAAGATCCCTCCAAACTCTCTTATGATATACAATTCACTACACTGAAGTTGAATGAAGAGTTATTACTATTGAGTCGAGAAATGAACGGGTCCTTCATCAGCTTTCGTGAAGGTCAGTATATGATATTCAGTTCACGCGGAGAGATTATCGATACGTTTTCCATACTACGAGAGACAATTGGGCGGCTAGAACGTGCGTGGGATAGAAAAATAACTAGTGGAATAGGCTTTGGCGATTCTGCATTAAAAGCTGAGATGCATGCCAGGAAAGCTCTTCAGCTCACACAACGAGAACCAGATACGATCATTCTAATAGACCATGAAGGAGAGATTCTTGATTTGCCGAAGGAGCAGTATGACGAGTCCTCGGTATATCATGACATTCATTTGCTCAATCGCTTAAAAGCTGAAAATATTAACATTCAACTATTTGATAAAATTCGCGAAGTGATTAGACGAAAGAAATGGTCTACCTTTACAGCAAAAGAACTTGCATTCGAATTAAAAATGAGTGATCGCAGTGCGCAACGTACTCTTTTAGCGTTAACAACCGCAGGGATTGTAAAACATGCAGGTGAGGAAAAGGCTGTTTCGAAGGGACGACCAAGTAAGCTATATAAACTCGATGTAACGTTTCATTAATTAAACAGCCTATTCGACAAGTGTCTCTGTCGAATAGGCTGTTCTTATGTGCCGCAATACGTTTGATAAGAAGTCCCATCTGAAGGCGGTGTTACATATTCCTCTTGTTCAGTTGTATAAGCATACGGTTTCTCTAGGACATGCAATAGTTTCATCAAGACGTTCATGTCGCCTTCTTCTGCCGCTGTCAAAGCCTCTTCCACGCGATGATTTCTCGGAATAACAGACGGGTTATGCTGTTTCATTAGCTGTTGAACTTTCCCTTGATCGTTCGATTGACGCTGCAATCTAGCCGTCCAACGTTCCTTCCATTCAGTGAACTCTGCAGTGTGGAACATCTGCTCAGTTTCCCCTACTGTCAATGATCGGAAAGTATTTGTGTAATCGGCTCGATGTTCTTTCATTACATCTAACAAATCCTTCACAAGCACCTCATCTTGCTTTTCCTCATTAAATAGACCCAGTTTCGCTCTCATCCCACTCATCCAATTCGTCATGTACAACTGTGCAAATTTAGAAAGCTTATTCTCTGCCAGCTTCACTGCCTCTTCTTGATCTTCATGTAGCAACGGTAAAAGAGTTTCCGCAAATCGCGTTAGATTCCATTCTGCGATCCCCGGTTGATTACGATAAGAATACCTTCCTTGCACGTCAATCGAGCTAAATACAGTTACAGGATCATAGTTGTCCATAAAAGCACACGGTCCATAGTCGATCGTTTCCCCACTGATTGTCATATTATCTGTATTCATGACACCATGAATGAAACCTACAAGTTGCCACTTGGCAATTAAAGAAGCTTGTTGTGTAATCACGTGTTCAAGTAACGATAAATAAGGATGGTCTTCCTTTTTAGCTTGTGGATAGTGACGCTCAATCGCATAATTAGCTAACTCGCGCAAATCTTCTGTTACTTGACGTGCCGCTGCGTATTGAAACGTCCCCACCCGCAGATGACTAGAAGCTACCCGTGTAAGCACCGCACCTGTCAAAACCGATTCTCGATAAACTGGCTCACCAGTAACCGCCACAGCTAAACTACGTGTTGTCGGAATCCCAAGACCATGCATCGCTTCGCTGATCACATATTCTCGCAACATAGGTCCAAGTGCAGCCCGTCCATCTCCTCCGCGAGAGAATGGTGTCCGCCCCGATCCCTTTAATTGAATGTCCACACGGTCCCCTTGGAGCGTAATGTGTTCACCGAGAAGCATCGCGCGTCCGTCACCGAGCATCGTGAAATTACCAAATTGGTGTCCTGCATAGGCTTGGGCAATTGGTTCTATTCCTGCAAGCTTTTCATTACCTGCAAAAATAGCTGCAGATTCATTTTTCTTCAGTTGTTCCGTATTTAGGCCGAGAGAAGTCGCAAGCTGATCGTTCAGAATGACTTGCTGTGGCGAACTAACGAGATTCGGCTCCGTAATCGCATAAAATGTCGCAGGCAGATTACAGTAGCTCATTTCTACATTCCAGCCCACATGATTTATCTTCATAAGTTCTCCTTTCATTTCACCTGACATATCGTACGTAATATAAACCAGATACCCAATTCAGGGGGGAGATATAGTAGTAAATAGAAATGTGATTTCTTTTCTACACTTAGAACTAATTACTTAAGCTCAAACCAAATTATTTACTTGTCTTATTGATTTATACCCAAATATATCTATACTAATAATAAACAACTATTTAGGAGGCCGAATTAATGTCTTCATTTCGTCCCAAAATGAACGTGGAGCAGTTACTTCAGCGAGGCACCGATTTAGAAGCGCCTGCTCGTTTTAAAGAGACATTGCATTATAATCATTTTCAAAAAACAGATATTGAAAACCTGGAGGAGCTATATAAAAAGCTAAAGAATATTACACCTACCATCTCCGAAATTTTCGAACAATACTTAAAGGAACTTTCTCCTGATCGTCAAAACCCGGTTCCCAAATCATTGATTGATAGTTATTTGAAGAACTTCTTCACTCATACCCGTGATAAAGAGTATATGGAAAAAACTTTGCAATTTTTCTTTATTCTGCGGAAACATCAGTTTGAACCTGGAAAAACAATTGTGCTGTTCAATCAATTTTCCTTTTATATTCAAACGCATTTATTGTACCATTTTGGCTACCGTCCAGGAAAAGCATTTGAATTGCTGAAATCACTACAGTCTGCTGTCAATATTGATCAACAGCTATATATTGAACTAATGACAGAGCAGACCGTGGAGCATGTCGTAACAGAAATTTCCCAGCTTGTTGATGCCAATGCTAAAATTATGTTCATGAAAGACTTGATTTTCAATTTAGATCACCAATCAGATGAGATCCAATCATCCACTGCTGCCACCGAACAAATTACAGCTTCCATTTCTGAGGTAGCCAACACGTCCTCACGTATATCGGAAAAAACTGCAGATTCGGTAGACTATGCCATAAGTAGCAAAAAGACGATAGAGACTACTTTAGAAGATATCTTCCAAACAGAAGAGCAGTTCCGTTCTATTGTCGAAACCTTTTCTTCCTTACAACACCGTGTAGGTGAAATTGAAAATGTCGTGCAATTGATCAACAATATTGCGGGTCAGACAAATTTATTGGCTTTGAATGCATCCATCGAAGCGGCCCGTGCTGGCGAACACGGCAAAGGATTTGCAGTTGTTGCACAGGAAGTTCGGAAGCTTGCCGAAAATACTGTATCCGCACTGGCGGAGGTAACAGAAAATGTCGGGCATCTAAAATCTTATGCGAATAGCGTATCCCGCTCCATTGAGGACACTACAAAAATCATTACTCATGCGACAGTCGAAGCAAAAAACTCCTTACCATTACTGTCAGCTATCGTAACGGCAATTGAGGAAATCAATATGGACGTTAGCAATACCGCAGCTATTTCAGAGCAACAAGCTGCCTCAATTGATGAAGTATCCAACCGAATGATGGCGATTTCTCAGACACAGGAAGACATCCGTCATTTCGGTGAACGTACATCGGCTTCGATTTACAGTCTGAGTCAGGAAATCAATAAATTCCGTTTACGGATCATCGAAGAAAACAATGTACATCTATCGTCCAGTACAATGCTGCAATTGTCAAAAGCTGACCATATTCTTTGGAAGTGGCGTATTTACAATATGCTTCTCGGTTTAGAAACCGTAAAACCTTCAGACGTTTCGTCACATCAGGACTGTCGACTTGGCAAATGGTATAACATGGACATCACAAAGAAGAGACTAGGTCATTTATCTTCTTATCAAAATATGGACAAATACCACGCGGATGTCCACAAATATGCACGTGAAGCAGCGATACATTTCGAGCAAGGAAATATAGTAGCTGCGGAAAAAGACTTACAACAGTTGGAGACAGCCTCTTCGGAAGTGCTTCACCTTCTTGATGATTTAATTGATGTGATTGGGAAAGAAAATATGAACTTACAACCAGTCTAAATTTTACTTAGAAAACAGGGCTATCTGGAATGTCATGCACCACGATGCTCCAGATAGCCCTTATTCATTAGCTTTTAGCAAGTGAAAATCCTCTTCCTAGAATTTCCGATGCATTTATAAATACTACAAAAGAATGTGGCTCTTCTTCCTGCAAGATTTTTTTCAAATAAATGGCTTCCTGTTGCTCTACCACGCATAAAATCATCGTCTTCTCTTGATTGGAAAAGCCACCGATGGATCTTACTTTCGTCAATCCCCTATCGATTTCTTCTTTAATAATTGTCTGAACTCGTTCCTCTTGCTCCGTAATGATCAGCACAAGCTTGGAAGGTGACGTTTGCAGCTGTACAAAGTCTATCACTTTACTAGTCACAAAAATCGCCATCATAGCAAATAAGGCTAACTCTAAATTAAACACCATTGCGGAACCAATTACGACGATTCCATCTACGATTAATTGAGCATAACCACTGGACAAGCCGGTATACTTTTTCACAATCTGCGCAACAGTTGCAAGGCCACCTGTCGACCCATTGCCTCGGTAAACAATTCCCAGCCCTACTCCTAATAGAATTCCTCCATAGATCGCCGCCAATAAAGGGTTATCTATCGCGAATGGGATATCCTTACTTAAATAAATCGTTAACGGCACAAAAAATGTACCGACCAATGTTTTCAAACTGAAATCTTTTCCAAGTAACGCAAGGCCAAGGAAAAATATAGGGATATTAATCAGCCACTGCACAAAAGCTGGTTCGAATTGATATAACTCATATAAAATCGTACTGATACCCGACACACCGCCTGCTGCAAGTCTAGCAGGCAGGAAAAATATATTATAAGCCAAGCCAACAAAAACGGAGCCAATCATAATCCAGATGTATTCTGTAATCAGCTTTCTTTTCGCTGTATAGGTCTTCAAGTTTCATCCCATCCTTTCCTAGTGGCTTGAGCCGCCTTTGTCAGTTTACATTATTTTGATCGAGTTGGCATCTTCGTATGTTAACTTATACTATTCTTAACACTACCTAAAGACGTAATTTCTTTCGAAACGAAAAGAAGAACGAATGTTTCTTTTTTGATACACACTTGTATTCCCACGTGTATAAAGAACACAACAATTTATAATAGGAAGAATGAACTTATGGAAGTGCGCGTGCTTCAACTGTTAGAAGGCTTGACAGAAAGTGTTGAGCAGGTTGATAAACGTTTTGAACAAGTTGATCAGCTGTTTGATCGGGTAGGTCATCTCCTAGAGGATATTGGTGGACAGGTTGAGTATCAAACGATGTTACAAATAGAAAAAGATTAAATGGCTACTAAGGAATTTACTTTAATCAAATCTCGCATTTTCGATTTAGAGTCAAGAAACCATTAGCTAAAAAAATCCAGTAACCATTTACATCTACTGAAATTTGAAACTTAATGTCACTATTTAGATGATCGTCTGCGAATGTACTTCAGACGATCATTTTTTATATTTCACTGTCTTTCCTAATAATTTCTACAGCATCAAATAAGAAAAGTACTAGCATTACTATACTTCTCCATAATATCTTTGCACACAAATTTACCTTTAGGCATCTACTACTACATAAGCCCATATTATAAGAAGGATGTGACAGCTTGGATTTGACGCCGTTTATCGATGCGCTCCCAATTCCCCAGTATTTATCGCCAAAGGAGCGGCATAAGTGTTTTACCTATTATGAAGTTTCGATGAAAGAGTTTTTTCATGAGTTTCATAGTGAGTTAGCACCCACTAAGATTTGGGGCTATAACGGTCAGTTTCCTGGACCTGTCATCAATGTCAATCGTGGAGAGTGCGCACATGTCAAGTGGATGAATCAGCTGCCTGAGAAGCATCTGTTGCCGATTGACCGAACACTCCATGGCTCAGGAGAACATATGCCCGATGTTCGGACCGTAGTGCATTTGCACGGAGCTGAAGTTGAACCCGAAAGCGACGGCTACCCGGAAGCTTGGTTTACGAATGATTTTAAATTCGTAGGACCTGTCTTTGATTCACCCGTCTATAAATACAATAACAATCAGCGCGCCTCCACCCTGTGGTATCACGATCACGCTGTTGGCATCACGCGTTTAAACGTCTACGCGGGACTCGTTGGGATGTATATCATTCGGGATGAAGAGGAACGCAAGCTTAATCTGCCTTCCGGTGCCTTTGAAATTCCTTTAGTCGTTGCAGATCGAGGTTTCAATGAAGATGGTTCGCTATTTTATCCTGACACAACGAATGTCAGACCAGGTCCTCTTGAGCCGGGCCTAGAATTCCCTCATCCCTCTGTTACACCAGGAGAAACCTTCGAAAACATTACAGTGAACGGTAAGGTTTGGCCATTTTTAGAAGTAGAACAGCGAAAATATCGATTCCGTATTGTAAATGCTTCCAATGAACGTTTCTATCGATTAAAACTCTCCAACGGTCAAAAGTTCATCCAAATCGGAAGCGATGGAGGGTTATTGGAGAAACCTGTCTACATGACTGAATTACTAATCGCTCCAGCAGAACGAATGGATGTGATCATCGATTTCTCCAAACATGAGCCTGGAACTGAAATTGTTATTAAAAACACAGCGAATTCACCGTTTGATTTTCCACCGCCTATTGGAGTTCCGCCAAATCCTGAGACAGATGGACTTGTAATGCAGTTCAGAGTAATCGAAATAAACGGATCTGACACTAGCAAAGTACCGACATTCTTGAGCCACATTCCTAAGTTAAAAGAATGCGATGCAGACCGGACACGGGATATTACATTTGACGCAACCATTGATGAGTTTGGACGTTTTAAATTTTTATTGAACAACAAGGGATTCATGGAACGGATAGACGTGAAACCAAAACTGAACGATATGGAAATCTGGCGGTTTATTAATGCCGCGGGCACCACACACCCATTGCATATTCACCTCATTCAATTCCAAATCCTCGACCGAATTCCGTTTGATGCGCAAGGCCTCACGTCGAATGGATTGCTTCATTTTACAGGTCCGCCCCAGCCACCTGCAGAAAACGAACGCGGATGGAAAGACACGGTTCAATCACCACCTGGATTCGTCACCCGTGTCATCATGCGGTTCGCTCCGTTCACAGGGCGTTACGTATTCCATTGTCATATATTAGAGCATGAGGATTATGATATGATGCGGCCATTTGAGGTTGTCGAGCGTAGATGTCAATATACATGTTCTTGTAAGAAGCGCTGCACATGTGAGTGTAAATGTAAACAGACTCGAACGATTCCATGTGGTTGTAAAGAAGATTGCAACTGTAAGGAAAAACAACCTAGCACTCCTTCCAAAGAGGAAGATTGCCATAAAAAAAAATGTTCAAAATGTCCGCCTTGTTCGGAAACTTATCGATGCGAGTGTGAGTGACGTGAAAACCCGAGAGTGCGATTTCGATTCATCCCTCGGGTTTTTACTATAGTACATTCTTATTTGCCGCCTGGACCATTTTAGCGGGCATTTTCTCATGTAACCGCCAAACGAAGCTGATCGGTTGGCTTCCTGTATGACTTACATAGTCAGTTATTCCGAGAAACGTGAACGGTGCAGTATATCCAGAGTCTTTTTTGTATTCCCTAACGAATAGCGCAATATGATTCCCTGTTTGTCGATGATTGATATATCGTTTACCAGTTGGACTGGTGTCAGACGTACGACTTTGTGATTGCCAATGGAAAAGTCTATCATTGATTGCATAATCCTCATATTGAGTAGACGGTGAAAAATCCTTATCTGACTTATTTAGTGTAATGAAAAAGATATCAGTTTTCAGATCCTCAAAGTATTTAACTCCTTCACGAGGACTGCGAAGAGCAGCTAGAATTTTCCCATTTTCGTTTTCAATCACTGCTCCTACTACCCGTACATATTTCTTCATTTTATTCACCTCTGCCAACGTTCCATTTGAGATCCATATACCACCAATTGGAAGCAACAGAGAGGACCTCCACGTTTTAACTATCGCTAAAACAGGAATAGTTATCTAACACCAACAATAGAATTAGAAAAAGAGGTGAGCATATGAATCAAACAGGAAGACCTATGTACTTGAGTTTGTGGATCGTGATCACGTACACCATCATGATTACAGTCAATATCTTAGCAAACACATTACCCATTAACGGACAAACCACAAGCGAAGTATCGGATAAGTACGGTAATTTATTTGCACCTGCAGGATTTACGTTTGCCATTTGGGGCGTCATTTATGTATTGCTGGCTCTCCATGTTCTGTATCAGTTAGGTCTATTCCAAAAGAAGAGAAATTCAATCCTACTAAATCAGGTTGGCATTTATTTTTGCATCTCTTCCATCCTTAACGCACTATGGATCCTTGCATGGCATTATGAAAAATTATTCATATCCGTTCTGATTATGATACTGCTTCTGTTATGTTTAATTAAAATCAACAACATGACCTCTACGGCTTCTCTATCACGTAGAGAATGGCTGTTCATTAAACTTCCATTCAGTGTATACTTCGGCTGGATTACAATTGCCACCATCGCGAATATCACTGCACTTCTTGTCTCAATAAATTGGGATGGATTTGGTTTATCAGAAGTGACATGGACCATCATCATTCTATTCGTCGGAGCTGCAATTGGTATCCTCACCATGCTACAACAACAAAATATCGCTTACGGACTGGTCTTTGTTTGGGCGTACTATGGAATCTATTCGAAGCATGTATCAGAAAGTGGATTTAACGGGGAATACCCTACAATCATTACAACGGTACTCATCTGCCTACTTCTCTTCATACTAACCATTATTCTAATCGCCATTAGAAAACGCCGATCATGAGGCAAAATCAAAAAAACGCAAAGGAAGAGGCGACTAACCTTCTTCCTTTGCATCAAAAGTTTGTAACAAGTTTAAACACATTATCATACAAATACCCCATTTAGGATGCAAAAAACTTACGGTGACGACTTTAACAATCTTTCCAAACGTGGGCGATTAAATCGTTGTACTACGATCAACGGCACATTGAATAATACAGCATAGGCTACATTGAGCCATGCTGCCCATACCGGATTCCAAAAAAAGAACAGAATACTCGGTAGGATCATCAACCAATGCACAAACTCCGCTCGTCTAGACTCCAGCAAAAAATCAGTAAGCGATGCAGAATTCATTCCATGCAACTGCTTCTTATTGTAGCCACTCCGAATGAACAACGTACCATCTGGAATGTACCCCTTCCATTTCTTCACACGGAATAGTCGCTGCCATATGCGTCCCTCTTGTTCCCAGGAAAAACTTTTGAACCAACGCTCATTCCGCACAAACCAATTGATAGGAACTTGTTGTGCCACCACCGATATGGTGATATGAAGAACCATCCAAGCCACAACATCTAGAATTACTACCCATATCAACGGCAACTCAATCAGCGGCATCCCATCAGCCCCTTCATCAGCTCGCTACACATTGATATCGCGCCCTTTCCACTGCACACTGCCTCTTCGTTTTGATAAGTAAAGGGAGTACAGGAAAATGGAGATGAAGACAAATAACAACAACGGATATATCGGAAAGATCCACCATTTAAAACGACCGACACGCCGTGAAGCAATTATTAATTCTGCCATGTATATTGCATAAAGAATGACAAATACCCAAAGCCATAAGAATGAATCTTCCCATGCAGAAACGACAAGCAGACCTGGTACGACAAGACCACCCGACATCCAAAGATATATGAGTCCCATCACCATCGGATGCGTAGCTGCTGAGCCAGTCGCCATGCTTTTCGAATAGCCTTGAATCATATGGGACAACCCTTCCGGATACATTCGCAACCAAGCAATTCCTCGACCACTAAAACAATGGACTGGCAAATCTTGCTCCTGAAAAGCCTTACCAAGGGCCAAATCATCCATGACCGCACCACGGACTGCAGCATGTCCGCCCACCTCTTCATACTGTTCTTTACTGCATAACAAACAAGGTCCGAATGAGCCTCCACTTTTCAAACGGTGGCCGAATACGGTAAATACATTCATGCCTGCCATGACGATAAGTGGAAATAGCAAGGCGATCTGTTCATACCATTTTTCCGCATAGTGATCGGGTTGCAACGATAAAATTCCACAACTATCCATAGATTCAAAAGCTGCAACATAATTTGCTAGGCTATCCAAATCCGTGAAAACGGTATCCGCATCCATGAAGAGTAGTAACTCATTTTCTGCCGCTAGAGCACCTGCCCAGCAAGCTGCGGACTTGCCAACCCAACCTTCTTCCAGTTGTTCATTTGATAACACGGTTGCTCCAAAAGTTTGAACCAACTCTATTGTGCCATCTGTAGAACCATCATCTACTACAATCAATTCATATGACACGTCACGTTGATGAAGGATCGACTCCAATAGAGGCCGTATCCGACGTTCTTCATTTCTGGCAGGGACGATGATCGATACGGAGGAAGATGGTCTACCTGACGCTTGTATTACAGGCACTTTCCAAAACACGAGCACACCACACAGCAGTCCGAAGCAGGCTACCGCCATTCCCATGATCAGCACACTATCCATAGCAAGCTCCTTTCCACCAGCGATACAATCTATTTACAAGTTTGATCGTTCTGCCATGTCTCGTGTCATAATTTTATCGCACACTTGCTGGCCACTCAGTGTCACCATCGGCATACCTCCACCAGGATTGACTGTACCTCCAACAAAATACAGATTGTCAAAACGCTCACTATGCTTTTTATTCTTGAATCCTTTATTCTTCTTTTTATCTGATACCGTTCCATAAATTGAGCCGCGATGCGAACCATATGTACGCTCAATATCATGAGGCGTCCACACATCACGAGTGACGATATTCTCACGTAACCCATCTAGACCCATACGTTCGAGCTTATCGAGAACTGTTTCTTCCAACTTCAAATAATCAGCAGGCGTAAACGGATGATCTTGGATATACGGGATGTGGGGAAGGATCTTCAAGTTTTCATGACCTGGTAACGCTTGAGAGGGATCTGTTTTATTTGTATTGACGAGATAAATCGTTGGATCATCCGGCAATTGTTTCTTCACGAACACTTTATTCATCTGCTTTTTCAGATTCTTGGAAAAAAAGAAGTTATGATGGTTGAGTTGCGGATATTTTTTCTTCACTCCCAAATGAAGCACCAAACCTGAGCTCGATGGTTCAAATTTGCGCTCTAGCTTATCGGTCCATTCGGGTTCCATATCCACCATCTTTTGATAAAACGGGATGACTTCCATATTGGAAATATAATAATCCGCTTCTGCTACACGACCGTCTTCCAGCTCTGCTCCAATAATCAGGTCTCCCACCGTCTTCATTTTTCGGACACCGGTACCTGTATGCAGTTGAACTCCGACTTCCTCTGCTAGTTTCACAAGGCCTTCTGCTAGACGATGCATCCCACCAGGCACATACCAACAACCCTGTGCATATTGCATATAAATCATCATGTTTAAAATGGCTGGAGCATCATAAGGGGAAGATCCAACATATTTAATAAAATAGGAAAGCATATCCCGCAAATGAGGATTGCGTATTCTCTTATCGATTGCTTCGTGCATCGTCGAAAACAAATCAAAGCCTTTTATGGACTTCAGCATACCGTGATGTTTAATCACTTCGCTTGTCGAGTCAAGTCCTTCTCTGAAATAACCAGCTTCCGTCATTTCATACAAGCCTTTCGCGTACAGCAGAAAGTCTTTGTAATCTTTCATATCTCGACGTGATAGTTTCTTATTTTCCTTCTCCATCCGCTCAAGATCCCCATACAAGTCTAGAACGGTGCCATCTGGAAAAAATGAACGCCATTCTCGTTCCAAACGAAGAATCGGCACATAATCTACCATTCGTTTTCCGCTATCTGCAAACAGCTTCTCGAAAATATGGGGCATGGTCAGAATGGAAGGACCCAAGTCGAAACCGAAGCCATCCTGTTCTAAGCGATTCAACTTTCCACCCAAATGCTCATTTTTCTCATATAACGTCACCGCGTAATCACGTTGCGCTAATGAAATAGCGGCCGACAGTCCCCCTAAACCTCCACCGACCACCAATACGCTTTTCTGGTTTTCCAACATAGAAGCCATCCCTCCTTACATGCTAGCCCGGGCAACCAGCTTGGCCATTTCGACTGGCGTTACATAATTCTTTCGATTAAAACAATCATACCCGCTTTTTCGTACACTATTTAAAATCCCTTGGTACACATGCGCAGAAGATAGCACCGCAAAACGACTATCTTTATCAAAGTCCTCTATATGCTGAGTGAAATCAGCATATAAAAACTCTGCTCTGGTAGCGAGATACTCCCACATATTCATAAATCCTTGTGTAATTCTGCCTTCCGCGAGTAAAAGCTCATTATAATGATATCGATCCATTTCCTCTTGCGGCAAATAAATCCGGCCCTTTTCACGATAATCCTCTCCCACATCACGAAGGATATTCGTAATTTGCATTGCAATACCCAAGTTTTCGGCTGCGCTATTCAGGGAGCATTTTTTGTCACTCGCGATGATTGGCAATAGCATCCTTCCAACAGAACCCGCCACATACTTACTATAGGTTTCCAATGCACTGAGGTTAGCTGGTGTCATAAAATGAATATCCATCCGCTGTCCTACCAACTGATCGTAAAACGGCTGCAAATCCATATCAAAGCGATCGAATACATCACGCAATGCACGCCATAAGGGATGATCAATTTCACAATGCTTTCCAAAACGGTTCAGTTCAGCTGTCAACTGATCCAATGCAGCTAGTTGCGCCCCACTCGTTTTGTTTTCATCCACACTGTCATCCGCAATCCGACAAAACGCATAAATTGCGTAGACTGCACGCGCTTTCTCCTTCGGCAAATTTGAAAATGCATAGTAAAAGCTTTTAGAATGACGTTTGATGATTTTTTCACAATAGGCATAATCGGAGGCAATAGTGGATGGTTGACTGATCAGCATATAGATTCTCCTTTCATGTAGCTTGAAACAAAATCCCTTTGTCATCATGCATCAGTTCTTCTGTCGCAATGCGTGCGGAGAGAAGAACAATGGGCACACCTGCTCCTGGATGTGTGCTACTTCCAGTGAAGTATAAATTTTCACAATGCGTTGCTTTGCTTTGAGGGCGCAAATGATTACTTTGGCTAAGAGTTGGCTGCAATCCAAAACACGCGCCATTCTGTGCATTGAACCGTTGCTCAAAATCTTTTGGTGTCATAAAAGTTTCAGAGACGATTTCATTTTCTACATTTTCAAAGCCCTTTACCTTCTTTAATGCCTCCAAGACATAACCACGATAATGTGCGATTGTTTCTTCATCCCAGTCATATTGTGAACATGAACGGTCGGACACTGGAACTAAAATGTACAAACCATCCTTTCCTTCTGGAGCCAATGTAGGGTCTAGCTTAGAGCCGATATAGACATAAAATGATGCTTCATCCAGCTTCTTCCCTGTGAAAATATCATCCAAGTTTTCTTTCAGTTTTTCATTGAAAATGAAATTATGGGCAGTCGGTACTTCGTCGTATTTACGATCCATTCCGAGATACATAAGGAAGCAGGAACAAGAGTATTTCATGTTGTCAATTTTTTTGTCGGTGTACTTTCCTTTAGCTTTTTCTTCTTTGACTAGGTGCTTCATGGCATACGGAAAATCCGCATTGCACATGACATAATCGGATTCAATGAACGAACCATTCACGCGGATCCCTTTCGCTTGCCTATTCTCTATTACAATCTCATCGACAGCTGTTCCATAGTGGACTTTGCCGCCAAGCTCTTTAAATAAACGCTCAAGCGACTGGGCCATCGTATACATACCGCCTTTGATGAACCACACACCATATAGAAATTCGATCATCGGGATCATCGTATAAAGTGAAGGTCCGCTATATGGAGAAACTCCGATGTACAATGTTTGAAAGCTGATCATCTGCTTTAAACGCTCATTTTTAATGTACTTGCTGACAAACTTATCAGCATTGTCGAATGTTTTTAACTTGAGACCTTGACGCAATACGGATGGATTATAAAAATCAGATGGTTTACGGAATGGCTTCTGTAAGAAATGCTCTTTCGCTACGAGGAAACGCTTATAGATTTCCTGTAAATAATCCAGCAACCCACTCGCATCTTCTTCACTCACGCCTTCAAACACTTCAATCAGTTTCGTCAATTCAGAAGAAATTTCATAGTGATCCTGTGGCTTATCGCCGAAATACACGCTGTACATCGGGTCTAAACGCTCCATTGGAATATAATCGTCAGGATCCTTTCCACATAAGTAGAAAATCTCCTTGTACAAATCAGGCATCATGACAATCGTTGGTCCAAGGTCAAACTGGTAGCCATCCTGCTGAATACGATGCATCTTACCTCCTGGAAGAGATTCTTTTTCGTAAAGCTCGACCTCGTATCCCGCATGTTGAAGCCGAATCGCACTAGCTAATCCCGCCACCCCTGCTCCTATGACACTCACTTTCTTTTTCATTTACATACCACCTCTCGCCTCTATTTACGAAACAAACATTATACAAAAACACGAAACTCATCTAATAACAGTGTATTTTTCAATAAAGGTTATACAATGTTTATACACTATTCTATTAATGAACACAAGTAATAGCACAAGGCTATCTATCATTTCATTAAAAAACCTCTGACTTTTATCTTGTCAGAGGTAGTAGTTATTTAATCTATCAGGCTATCTTGTACATGAACAAATTCTATATTCTTGTGGGAAACTTCCTCAAGATACTTTGACAACTTGTCCAACATATGGGCGGGTGCCAAGTCATCTGCCCCTGGATTAGACCCATCATCATGAAGCAAAACAATCGATCCATCATCCCTCACTCGACGAAGACCATCCAACATGCCCTTTTCGCAGCCTTTAACTTTCCAATCCTGAAATACATGAGACCATAGCACAATCTGATAGGATCTCGTTACAAAAAGTGTAGCCGCATTCATAAATCCCCAAGGAGGGCGGTATAACGTCGGGGGTTCTCCTGTAACATCTACAATCGCTCGATGTGTCTCAATCAACTCACGTTTTAGCTGAGAAGGTGTCAGTAACCAACTGGAAGTGTGCTGATCATGATGAATGCCAATTTGATGCCCTTCCTTATGCATGCGTTTGACAACTTCGGGGTACGCTCTCACATTTTCACCAACTACAAAGAATGTTGCTTTGACGCCATGGCGCTTCAGTAAGTCCAACAACTGCACCGTATAGACAGGATGAGGTCCATCATCAAACGTCAACGCAATGCCTTTTCCTGTAGGCAAACGCTTCGTCACTCGATACCCTGCTGTCCGAATCAAAGCAGTGGCACCCATTCCATAAGCCAATGGGAGGACAGCGGCTACTCCCACCAACCATGCTACATTCCGTTTTTTCATTCGACTTCACTTCCTTTCCTGTTATTATAGAATCCGCTTTATCACTACACAATTCAAATGCTACTCGAATGTAGATACGTCCTATTAATTAGATATAAAAGAAGACAATCGAGCCGTTCCTCTTCCGACCTGTTTGTTAGACAACACTCGAAAGCTAATGGTTTCATTTTTAGCTAGCTTTATTACTTCTACTCCACTGACCCCTAAACTTTAATAGAAATTGATACTTTTAAAAATACCAGATTTCCTATATTCTAAACTAATCAATCCCATAATGTTAGGAAGGTTTAGACAATGCAAAAAACACAAAGTTATACAGCGTCACGCATGAAAACGTTTGATTTGATAGTGACTTCTATGCTCGCTTCACTGGTATTTGTTGCGACTCTTTTATTGAATATTAAACTGCCGATTGCTGCTAATGGAGGGTTAATACATCTTGGGACAGCTATGTTATTCATCGTTTCTATCCTATTCGGACCTAAAAAAGGCGCAATAGCCGGGGCTGTGGGGATGGGATTGTTTGATATAGTTGGTGGCTGGGCTTTATGGGCACCTATCACTATTTTAACGCGAGGACTGCAAGGATTTGTTATTGGGAAAATCGCTTGGTCGAATGGCCGCAAAGGAAATAGTTTTAAATTCAACTTGCTGGCCATGATTATTTCTATTCCGGTCACTGTCGCAGGCTATTATATTGGCGAAAGTATCCTCTATCACAGCTGGATCATCCCGCTAGCTTCGATTCCTGGCGATCTTGTACAATGTGCGGTAGGAATTGCAGTTGCAATCCCAGTTTGTGCGATGCTGAAGAAAGTGCCGATGTTTAAATAAAAAAGTGTTCCTGCGCTATCAAGTTTCTAGCGCAGGAACACTTTTCATTTCAATCAACCATTCTCTTGCGATAAATGACGGCTGTTAGTATGCACAGCAATACGACCCATGCCAAAATAATGCCCAACTCCACTAGCACGTCTCCCATACCGCTCCCTGCCTCCACTTTTGTAGCCAGTTCGATCAGCTGAATATTGGGCAAGTACATTCCTACTTTTGCAATTGGATATTGATCCACAATAGTGGGAAGGAACGAGCCAAGTGAAAATACGGTGACTACAGGCATTACGATGACAGATGCTTCCATGACAGATTTCGAAAAGAGACCGAGCAATGTTCCAAAGGCAATATAAAAGAACGAGGATAGAATGAATGCTACTGCCATAATTCCGATATTTGCAGGTTTATACTCTGCAAAATACGCGGTAATCACCACAACAAACATTGTCAGTATAAACGTCAGCAAGCTTTTTCCACCTAGAATTTCAGTTGTGCTTGCTGGTGATAGCATCAAACCACGTAATGTGTTTTTCTCTTTTTCCTCAGCTATTAAGCAACACTGCACATATGTAGCGACCATTGCAAAGGCCAAGTTTATGAGCATAAAATGATACTCTATAGAATGGTCTCCTGCACGTCCGTACATCAATCCTAATCCAATCGGCATGATGAGAACTGTAGAAACCGCCAAGTTCCGTGAGAAGTCCTTAAAGTCTTTTTGTAATATTGCATTCATACGCCTCAATGAAATCATCATGCCAATTTCCTCCCTGTCACTTGCACAAAAATTTCTCCTAAAGTCGGTTCATTTGAATGAATGGTTACCACTTGATTCGTCTTCATATAGTCAAACAAACGATCTGCTCCTTCAGTTCCTACTGGCAAAACTACCTTCTCTTCCGTCACTAGTTCCACTGTAATCGTCGAATCTGAATATTGTTTCTTCAGTCTATCCGGTGTATCCAGCAATTGAATAGAACCTTTATTCAAAAAAGCAATACGATCACATAAGAGTTCCGCTTCCTGCATGTCATGTGTTGTAAGAAAAATAGTAGTGCCTTTTGCTTTGAGTGCACGTAAACCTTCATGAATATGAAGAGAATTTGTCGGATCAAGTGCAGATGTTGGTTCATCTAGAAAGAGTAATTCAGGTTCGTGTATCAATGCTCGCGCCAGTGTTACACGTTGCGCCATTCCTTTAGATAAGGTGGATACTCTTTTCGTCTTTTCTTTCTTTAAATTGACAGCCTCCAGTACTTCATCAATTTTCGAATATGGAACCTCATATAAATCACAATACAATTTCAAATTATCATAAATAGATAGCCTTCCATACAATCCACTATTATCTGTGAGAACACCAAAACGATGACGGAATTCTGACTTCTTCAGCTGAGAAACTGACTCGCCAAAAATTTTTGCTTTACCACTCGTCGGTGTTATTTGACCAGTTAATATTTTAATTGTTGTTGTTTTACCCGACCCACTCGGTCCAAGGAAACCAAAGATCTCTCCCTTTTTCACAAAGAAATCAACACTTTCAATTGCCTTTTGATTTCCAAATACTTTTGCTAACCCCTTCACTTCAATAACATTTTCCATTTCCATCCTCCTGAGTGATTCGTCCTGTATTTCCTCTTCGCACTTTTAGAATAAACGAGAGGAAAATAGACCACATCATATTCCAGATGAAAAGAGGCTAGTAAAGGGTGAATGGAGCAATAGGACCGTTGAATGAATAGCTAAGATAGCCAGACTTTATAACAATCGTTCTGAATGGAGTGGTTCAATAATTAAACTAACACCTATTTTCTTGTTATTCCCCGGGAAATAATACGTATTTCGACAGGTTTAGAGCCCGAGCATCTCTTTTAACTCTACCATTTTAGATTTCGACAAAGGGATTGTCGATTTATCCTTATCATCTAAAACAAGGCTATAGCTATTTCTTGTCCATGTGATAACTTCGCGCACCTTCTGCAAATTCACGATATAGGATCGATGGCAACGGAAGAAACCGAATGGCAGTAAGCGTGCTTCCAATTCATTCAACGTGGACACAGATGGGAAGGACTCTCCTTTTATATGCAAATAAGATTGACCTTCGTTACTTTCAATGTAGTCAATCTCAGGTGGGTCAAATAAGACGATTTTTTCATTAATTTTAGTTGGAATCTTTTCAAAACGGACAGGAAGAACAGATTCTACAATCGGTGTTAGTTCTTCTGCAGATGTAGTATGATCTTCATTACCTTCCTCCATATGAACTGCATGTAGCCCATTTTCATCTAAACGAAAAATCTTGTCCGACATAGTAACAGCACTTTCCATATTTCCCGTTAAAATCAAGACACTTCGATTTTGCTGTTTCAATTGTAGAAGTATCATTAAGAAAATCCTCTTAGATTCCAGGTCTAGGTTCTGATCTGCTTCTTCAAAAATATAAACCTCCGGATCTTGAACAAGTAAGCAAGCCAGTTGAACACGTTTTCTTTCGGAGTAGGATAACTGCTTTATTTTCACCTTCCGCTTTACATCCAATTGGACTGTTTGGATCACATCTTCAATCGACTCGTTAGATGAATAGAGACGTTTTGTAAAATAGAGCATTTCTTCAATGGATAATCGCTCATATAAGCTGTCTTTCAGAAAGAAGAAACCCATTTTATGTTTATTATAGGAAACTGAACTTTCTCCCACTCGAATTTCACCGTTTGAAAGCCTTGTGTTTTCTAAGAGTAATTCAATTACCTGTTCTCGAACATTCACGCTCGAATAGACGGCCACTACACTTCCTAAACCTATCGACAAATCAAAAGAAGGAAAGATAATTGAATCATACATTCGTTTTTCTGCGTTAATAAAGTGAAGCGACATGAAGCTACCCTCTTTCCCTAAAATATCTATAACACTCATGCTCTATAGGTAGTTAAAGCGGAAATAACAACGGGATTGCAATCATCATAACGACGAACATAATAATTTGCAGCGGAATCCCTATTTTTGCGAAATCTTTAAATGAATATCCTCCGGCTGTCATAACCAATGCATTTGTCGGGGAAGCAACAGGTGTGGCAAATGACATGCTAGCACCTACAGCAACGGCAATTAAAAAGGCATATGGATTGACATTCAAACTGATCGCTGCACTCATGGCGATGGGCGCAAATAACACGGCCGTGGCCGTGTTGCTGATAAATTGTCCAAAGACCATAGTTAGCAAGTAAATTCCACCAAGGACACCGATAGCTCCTAACCCGCCTAGCACCTGAATCATCCCCTCTGACAACAACTGCATCCCGCCGGACTTCTCTAACGCAGTTGCCATTGGTAGCATAGCCGCGATCAACACAATACTTTCCCAGTTAATTTGTCCATAGGCATCATCCATGTTGCGGACACAACCCGTTAAGATCATCAAAACAGCAGCAATCAGCACGGATATAACGGCTGGAAATACTTCTGAAATCATCAAGGTCACCATTAGCAGCATAATCGCTCCGGCCACCCATGCTTTACCGTTAGCCGAAGCCATACTTGCATGTTCTTTAGGCTGTCCGACAATGACCACGTCTTTCGTTTCTTTTGCCAATAACTCAATGGAATCCCATGATCCTTGCACGAGCAGTGCATCGCCAAAACGGAGTTGCTGCTTGGACATGTCTTTCAGCAACTGCTTGCCTTGCCGGTTGATACCAATAATATTCAGATTGTACATTTCACGAAATCTGACACTCCGAATATCTTTATTAATCAAGCGAGAATGTGGTGTCATTAACACTTCTGCAATTCCTAATTCTTTCGAAACTAACTTCTCCGCGTCTGATCCCTGTTCTACCAATAGCAATCCGTACTCATTTATCAAATCCTCAACACGTTCAGCTGTACCCTGCAAATATAGAATATCGTTTGCCTCAATGATGCTCGAAGGCCCGGCCATTTCCTGAAACGTCATCGGTAAAAACTTAATTCCTTCTACTGATTTACGTTCAATTTTCAGAATGCATAATTGAAAACGGGCAGGAATCTTTAGCTGAGATAAGCGTTGTCCAACCATTGAAGAGTCCTCTGGTACATTGACTTGAAGCAGTGTCCCACCCAGTTTGTAGTCCTTCGCAAGTTGTTTTGGTGATAACGGATGTGACGCCTCGCCATTTGTTTTCCTCATACCCTTTGGCACAATGCGATGACGCATAAAAAAGAGATAAACAATTCCTACAAACACCCCAATTAATCCAATTGGCGTGATTTGAAAAAAGCCAAGCTTCTCAAAACCGTTATCGACAAGGAGTTGCGACACGATCAAGTTCGGAGGGGATGCGATCAGCGTCAGTAATCCCGAGAAACTAGCGATATACGATAACGGTAATAAATATTTTGAAGGACTGCTACCGATACTGATTGCGATACTCACCACAATCGGCATCATTAACGCAACCGTTCCCGTGTTACTCATGAACGCACCAACAAATGCAACGATGAGCAACAATAAGATAAATAACCGTTTTTCACTATCTCCTGCATAGCGCAGCAGTAAATTCCCTGCCATTTGCGCTAAACCCGTTCGCAAAATACCTGCACCTACTATAAAAAGTCCTGCAATCATAATAACAACTGAGTTTGAAAACCCGACTAGAGCTTCTACTGGCTCTAAAATACCAACCAATACAAAAGCCAACAGCGCCAGCACAGCAACGAGATCTGCTCTCAGCCGATTTGTCATGAATAGCACAATCGTGATACTTAAGATTCCAAATGTCAATAATAATTCCAACTTCTTCAGTATCCCTTCTCCATGTATTTCCTTCATTGTATACTATCTTACGGTGATAGATAGGCAATCCACGCATAATTCGTGGTGAACCAAGCGTAAAGCCTTTTCTTACGTGATCTGCAAGAGAAGCAATAAACGGCTCTAAGTCACTCACCGAACACACAAAACTAGTCGCATACCGCACCATAGCAACTGCCTAGAATGGGAGAGCAAGCTTTCCTCATACAAAACACAAAAGCCGCCCGAAATGTCAGGTGAGAATGACTTTTCGGACAGCAAATTTTAATTTACAATTTAGTTATGAACGACTTCTTTTTCAGTTAATCCTAATGTTTCAGCTGTAGAAGCATGAATTTCCTTAAGAAGTTCAGGATTTTCTATTAGTGACTTCCCGTAAGAAGGGATCATTTCTTTAAGCTTCGGTTCCCATTCACCTACTTGTTCTGGGAAGCATTTTTGCAAGAGATCCAACATAACTGCTACTGCAGTAGAGGCTCCTGGAGAAGCTCCTAGCAACGCAGCAACCGTTCCATCCGCGTCCGTTACTAATTCTGTACCGAACTGAAGTGTACCTTTTCCTTTATCTGTATCTTTAATAACTTGTACACGCTGACCTGCAACCCATAAATCCCAATCTTCGCTCTTTGCATCTGGAATAAATTCACGCAGTTCATTTATGCGTTGCTCTTTCGATTGCATGACCTGCTCAACTAAGTACTTTGTCAATGACATATTCTTTGCACCGCATGCGAGCATAGTCGTCACGTTGTTCGGCTTTACCGAACCGATCAAGTCGAACATAGAGCCTGTTTTCAAGAATTTAGGAGAGAAGCCTGCAAACGGTCCGAATAATAAAGATTTCTCATTATCGATATAGCGTGTGTCTAAATGCGGAACCGACATTGGCGGTGCACCGACTTTCGCTTTTCCGTATACTTTCGCATGATGCTGTGCAACCACTTCTGGATTTTTACAGATCATGAAAATACCACTGATCGGGAACCCACCAATATGCTTGCTTTCCGGAATCCCTGTTTTCTGTAACAATGGAAGACTTCCACCGCCACCGCCGATGAAAACAAATTTAGCCTTATGGTATTCAATCTTACCATCTTGGTTATTTTTTATCTTTAATTCCCATTCACCGTCGCTAGTGCGTTTAATATCTTCTACTTGATGACCGTAGTTGATCTCCACATCTACTTTTTTCATGTGGTCGATCAGCATGCGTGTCAATGCGCCGAAGTTGACGTCTGTTCCTGAATCGATTTTAGTCGCTGCAATCGATTCATTCATCGGACGATCCTTCATGATAAGCGGAATCCACTCTTTTAGTTTTTCCGGATCATCGGAAAACTCCATTCCTTCAAATAACGGATTCGCAGTCATCGCTTCGAACCGTTTTTTTAGATATGCTACATTATCCTCGCCCTGAACCATACTCATATGGGGCAATGGCATAATGAATTCATTTGGGTTTTGAATTAAATTTTTCTCTACTAGATGAGACCAAAACTGCATGGACAGTTGAAACTGCTCATTTACTTTGATTGCTTTGCTAATATCTATAGAACCATCCGCTTTTTCAGAAGTATAGTTCAGTTCGCAAAGCGCTGCGTGTCCTGTTCCTGCATTGTTTAACTCGTGAGAACTTTCTTCTCCTGCCTTATCGAGCTTTTCAAACAAAGTGACTTTCCAATCTGGCGCTAGTTCTTTAAGCATCGTTCCTAGCGTCGCACTCATAATTCCGGCACCTATTAAGATAACATCTGATTTAGTTTGTCTATTACTCATTTTGACCTTCCTTATATGTGAAATTTACAGAAACGTAAATGTTCCTAAATAAGGCGTCACAGCAAACATGGCGCGTCCTAGGAGCACTTTCTTTCTGTCTACGTTTACCTATACATCTACCAACATCTTTTCTATTATACCTTAAATAGTACTAGGATTAAAGAGACTTGTTTATTTATAAGGAATTAGATTGGAAAATGTCGATATTTTGTTGAACCTCATAAAATCCATGTCATAATTTATTGCATACGTTATTTTCGTAAAGGTATATCGATCACTTCATGATATTTTTTTTCATAATGAAGACCTTTGATTAGTATGGCGTCTGGCAGTTGTTCTGTATCGAACAGTAAGACTCGTTCTTTATTTTCCTTGCCACTTTCAGTGGACACATACTCCTGTTTTAACGTCGTTTGCAAAGGAACTTTATAGTCATTAACTTGCACCGCAACACCATCTAACAAGATATTTTCTTCTGTTACAACCGTAATTTCCAATCCCTCCGATGTCACTTCCATTTTTCGTATAATGACTTCTTCACCTTCTAGATCAGCAGACGTTTCTTTTCTTGAATGAAGAAATATGGTTTCATCCACCTGTTTATATCCAACAAACGTGTCTACTGCAATCGCAAGCGAATCAAGATCTTTTGGCAAAGCATCATAATCAATAGTAAATACATTGCCATTGATAGCCGATGTAACACCACCACTTATCTGTTCATATGGCATGCCGTTAGCCAATAACTTCACTCCATAAAATCCTAATGGAATTCGGTCGAAATTATCGACTTTTAGTTTCCCTTTAATTGTCGTTTGACTGGGTGTTGCTGTAATCGAATTAAAGCGAATACTTCCTTGATCTACTTGGACGCTCTTTTTTATCGATTGCTTTAGTTCAGTTCGCATGGCAGCACTCGGATTATATGGAAATGTGACCTCTACCCAATCTTGTGAAGTAGAGTCATGGAATTCCAATGTCAGCTTTTTCGCAAATGGGCTTACTGGCTCGAACGTCCACATTCCTTTTAGCTCGGTTCCTTCCTCATTCGTAGTGGATGTGCCGGAACGCGAAAAAGAATGTGTAAAAAGACCAGTCAATTCCATAAACGAAATGTCTTCTTTCAAGCCTTTTGGATTACTGAGTGTATAGTAAAGTACAAACTGATTTTCATCTGTTAAAATTCCATCAACTGTTAACTCCGATCCATCTGCAAGTAACACTTTTTTATCGATAGTCTGACCGTTGCCTGACTCATTTAACTCTGCAAGCGTAGTAGACATGATTTCTTCAAAACCCAGTAGTTTTTTTCCATAATAAGCGAACGCGTTATATTGGTACGCGACCAATGATAGAACAAGCAATGCAGCCGTCACTGAAACCCAGTGTGGCATACGACTTTTTTTCCGCTTCGGCATTTTTTCCAGTGCTGCACGCAACCGTCCTTCCAATTCTTCCGGCGCTGTAACTTCATCCAAGCGTTTTTTCTCTTCCACCAACTGCCGCTCTAACTCAGTCATTGAATTCACCCCTTGCATGTTCGCGCATTTTTTTCAATCCATTGAAAACCCTCGACTTAGCTGTTCCTATAGAGACCTGAGTCATCTTTGCGATCGTTTCATAATCCAAATCGTGAAAGTACTTTAACTCGATCGCTTCTTTTTGTTGTGCATTGACTCGTAACAGCAACTCTTGTATATCCATACGTTGTTCTGTTTGCTCGAAAGAATTTTGAACAGCGGATGGATCGGAGAAAGCTTCTATTGTCTCCCAACTTTCAATCAGTGTGACCTTGTCTGCCTTGCGTAGCATTTGTTTGCATTGATTCACTAAAATCGTCTTACTCCAACTGTAGAAAGCATCATTTTTTTCAAGTTGCTGTATGTTTCTATATAAACTGACAATCATTTCTTCCATCGCGTCCATCGCATCATGTGAATTCCCCATGTAGTTGAGAGCCAGTCGATAATACGCGTCTTGCTGCTCATTGATTAATTGCAGAAGCGCTTCTTTACTACCCTTTTTCGCTTGTTTCACTAACCGAACGCCCCTCATATCCTCACCTCTCACTTATAAGAGTCATCATATCAGTAAAAAGTTCATTTAACTTTTTGTCTAACTGAAAAACCGTTCAGCCACTAAGGGTGAACGGTTTTAGGTTAACAAATGGGCTGAACTTTATTTCAACAATTCTTCCGAAATCAATTTAAAACCTTCAATGATCGTATCTTCCTCGACCTCTATCAAAATACACCGCTTGCCATCGTAATTGACTTGTTTCACATATTTCAAATCCTGTGGACTGATCGCGATATTAGCTACTTTTGTCTCGATCTTAATCGACTTAGAAGTGTAACTCGGCACGATATGGCTCGCTTTCATTTCATACGTATCGTCATCAACGACTGTCTCAAACGCATTTTTCACTTGTTCTGCATCCACATAATCTACACCGCTCATCTTTAGCACACGCTCTACCTGCATCTTATCTAACGCAGGCGGCTCTTCTGGTTCTTCCTCTTCTTCATCCACCTCCGTCAAGCGATGCACGGCCTCGTATACATTGGCAAGCGTTTGTGAATCGACTTCCTCCCCTACCACCTGTTTAATAATTTCTTCGAATACGGCTTTATCATCTGCTGCCGTCATGACCTCTTCCCCATTCAGCACATTCTCGATAAAACGATAATCTGGTTTGTTTGCTTTGCCTGCCGCATACAGAATATGATTAACGTCGGCTGCATTGTCCGTGAAACATGGAAATAAAAATCCGCCAATTGGGGACGCCAGATTAATAATCGGATCCACCATCGTATTTGATTTGAATTCTCTCTCAATGAAATCAAATACAATCGATCGCTTAGGTAAATCTGTCTGATTCATGCTACAAAGGATGAAAGGGGTTGTAAATACTTCATCCCGAGCATCTATTTCTGTCTCCTCACTGTTCCGCTTTGTCTTCTTGAAATAATTTCCTCGAATGAAAGTGACTACTAGATCTTTTTCATATTGAACATCTTTCACCATTTTCAGCGCAAGATGCTGCATTTCATCTTTCCACGCATCCGCTTCTTCTGCTTGAAGACCATCATATAATAGTTGCTGCGCGTGGTCCGTTTGCTCTTCCGTTTGCCGTTCAAACTTCACTTCAAACAGCTTCATTCCTAATTTTCCACCCAATACTTTTTTAAAATTCGTTAAGAATAGCTCTTGCTGTTCCCGATCTAGCAGAGCAAATGCTTGGCTCTCCTCATGATAAATCTCACTGCTCTCCTGCCGAATATAAACGTTGTAAATATCTGTGATTGTTAATAGATCGGAATCTAATTTAAAACGTTTGCGAATATCTGCAATATCATTTTTGTTCATCTATTATTCCAACTCCCCAGCTAATAAAATTACACGTTTCTATTATAACAATATTTCTGTTGAACATTTTCCATTGTATTTACTCTGCTCTACAACTGACCAAAATGACAGAAGAAAATGCAGAAGTGGAGGTCTTCTGCTGAATACAGATATATGTATGTTCACCACTTTATAAGGGATGTATGAAAATATTCATCTTTTTTATACATACATGTTGGGATTGAGGGTATGTAATGAAGTAGGTCATTATAATTTAGACGAGGAGAAGTGATAGTATGACAGAAAAACTATTTACATCAACAGCAACTGCCAAAGGTGGACGAGAAGGTCATGTACAATCTTCAGATGGCGTTGTTGAATTCGATACCGCCATGCCTGGAAGTCCTAGAGCAAAAGAATTAGCTAACTCCACTAACCCTGAACAATTATTCGCAGCTGGATATGCAGCGTGTTTCGATGGTGCATTACAATTAGTAGCAAGTAAGGAACACGTCAAGTTCTCTTCAGAAGTCACAGCGAATGTGAGCCTATGTAAAGATGAGACAGACAATGGTTTTAAACTAGCCGTAAAACTACAAGTAAAAGGAACGGATATTGAGAAGGACAAGTTAGAAGACTTAGTAGAAAAAGCACATCAATTCTGTCCCTATTCAAAAGCAACAAGAGGCAATATCGAAGTGACTTTGGAAGTGCTATAAGTTACTCTCATTTTGAAATTGGACTGTAGACAATTATCTACAGTCTTTTTCATTTTCAAGGCGTAGATGATCTGATGTGTCATACCGACCACATTTTCCATTCTGTGCAAAAAAGCTAACTATCCTCTTACTGGATAATTAGCTCTTCTACAATTCTATATTAGTATGGATTGGTTGCAATGAATCCTGCTGTTTTCACATAAATTCTTGGATTTAATTTTAATTGATTGACGATTACTTCTGCAATATCTTCAGCTTGTATCAGCTTCGAATCATCATTTTCTTTAATTAAGCTTAACTCCAGTGCTAAATCCGTTGCTACCGTACTAGGGGTTAACGTAGACACCCGAATATTGTTTCGACGAACTTCTTGTGCTAGTGATTCCGTAAATCCAATCACACCAAATTTAGATGCACTATATGCACTAGACGTGGCAGCCCCGTTTAATCCATTCGTCGATGAAATCGTAATGATATCTCCGCCATTTTTTTCGATTAATTGAGGTAATACGGCATGCGTAACATAATACGTACCCATTAAGTTGACATCCAGTATATGCTTCCATTCCTCTGGCTCCATATCTAGCACCGTACCAAATGTGGCAATCCCTGCATTGTTAATCAAAATATCTGCAGCACCTAAGTCTTTCGTTAATGAAGCAATCGCTACATCTACTTGCTCTTTTATAGACACGTCAGCTGCAGCATACGCCACGTTGACACCTAACTCTTTAATTTCAGCAGCCACTTCTTGTAACGTAGACTCCGTTCTTGCAAGCAATCCTACAGCTACACCCTCTTTTGCTAATGCAATCGCAGTTGCCTTTCCAATTCCTCTTGCTGCACCAGTAATAAATGCTACTTTTCCATTTAAGGATTGTGCCATGTGCTCATCTCCTTTTCATTCTGTATCGACCTCATTATACTGCTTATCATATTAGTATTGGTATAGATTCGACTTTAACTCTTCACTTTATGATTTCAATAAAATGCTTCAAAATCCTAGCGGTCAATCCCCAAACCGTATACTTTCCATAGTCAAAAAACCATTCTTCCATTGAATTAGCTCTCCATTGATATTGATCGCCATTCATTATTTTTTCAAAGGGAAAACTGGACGAAGGCGTTGACTGAACAGACACTAAATGCATATAAGGTTCATGATCCAGCAACCATTTTACAGGGATTGTGAATACTTCATCCACTTCATCTTTGTTAAAACTATGAATAATCTCATGATAATCAATAGCTGCGACAAACGGATAGACAACGAATGAAGGGGAGGCAATATAAGGACTTAACTCACCTATTATTGTAACCGTTTTGGGATCGATGCCTAGCTCTTCTTGCGTTTCCCGTAAAGCGGCATCCATAGGAGACGCATCCGATGCATCTATGCGACCGCCTGGAAAACTAATATCCCCCGGCTGTTTTCTCATCGTTAAGGAACGCACTTCGAACAGGACATGCCATTCCCCATCAGATTCGACTAAAGGGATTAATACTGCTGAGCGAAAAGCCGTTTTCTCTCCAATAAATAGGGATTTGTTTTCATTTAACTGGGTCTTTACTTGATCTAGATTCATGAAACTTCCTCACCTCAACATTTTATATCTATCGTATCATTAGAAGATTGCGGATTAAAGAAATCTTATTACATATACCCAAAACATTCACCAAGTAGCCAGGATGACATAGTCTATATAGATGAGACTAAGCAACAATAGGGGGATTGGAATAATGAACTTTGCAGCTTTTAGCGGAACTGTCATGACGATTGATGATTTTTCGATTGGGCAAAATAATGAAATGGGGTGTTACAAAATAATGTCCGTGGATAACGGATACGGCAATGTTGTCAATTTCGTAGTAGAACCGACCACGTACTTTGTGGATCATGTAATGGTGAGCGTGGGTGATCGAGTAACCGGATTCTATGACGCAGATGCGCCTACCCCCCTAATCTACCCGCCACAATTCAGAGCACTTGTCATGAGCATGGATTCGCCTTATCAAAACGTAACAGTAGACTACTTTAATAGACAATTAGAGAATAGCGATGGAACGCTAAAGCTTAATTTGTCTCCTTATACCCAAATTACCTTGCAAAACGGGCAAGCTTTCACTGGGAATGTTGCAGGACGAAATCTAATTGTTGTCTACGGTGCTACCACAAGAAGCATCCCTGCCCAAACTACACCTACTAAAAT
The DNA here is from genome assembly GCF_009651005.1 of Sporosarcina obsidiansis. Lineage (GTDB taxonomy): Bacteria > Bacillota > Bacilli > Bacillales_A > Planococcaceae > Sporosarcina > Sporosarcina obsidiansis. Next base: position 1,793 of record NZ_WHVW01000003.1, on the reverse strand, counting down.
CATTGTCCTCTGTTCTTAACGGAACCTGGAAAAGATCATAAAAAGAAGATCCTTCAAAGTTAGAATCAAAATCTCACTTTGAAGGATTATATGAAGTTTCATTGGATGTATCTTTTTTAATTATAGTTGATAAAACGAGCGTGTCGTTTCATAAACCCTCTGATAGACTTCTTCTACATCTATGCGCTTTATTTGTGAGATCATTTGAATGCTTTGGTGAAGCATAGATGGATGCGTCATCTTCTCAGAAAAAGGTCCTTCAAATGGCCATGGCCCGTCCGTTTCAACCAGCAATTGTGATAGCGGCGTTTGTTTGGCAATGTGTTGTATTTTTTGCTTATAAACAATATCAGGTGTCACGGAAATAACATAGCCATTTGCTAGTATACGTTCAAGGATTCTATCATTCCCTTTGAACCAATGAAAATGTGCAGCAGGAATCGAATAGGTTTCCAATAGATCACAAACCGACTCAGCGTCATTATAAACAGCATGTAGTACGACCGGCAGCTTGGTTTGTGCAGCTTTTCTAATGAATTGCTCAAGTACCTCTAAATATGGCGCTACCTCCAAATCAGGTTGTTCTTGTCGCAAATAGTAAGGCAAGCCAACTTCCCCGATTGCAGTCAGCTGACGATTGTTTTCAGTGATCAGATACAATATTGCCTGCAATTCATCCTCACTCGGTAAAGTCTGCTCTGGATGATACCCGATCGCCGGCTTGATCCGGCTGTCCAGACGGGCAAGTTCCAACTGGCGGTGAGAAGATGCTAAATCATTTGGAACAGCTATTAGCGCATCCACACCAATTTCTTCTAACTCTCTCAGGATAACGTTTTGTTCCTCTTCCTTGTACATATCTAAATGAATATGCGCATCTATCAGACGTCTGTTCATACATATCCCTTCTTTCCCATAACTACAGTATACAAAAAAGCCGCTCCTTCGCAGGAACGGTTAAAATTACTTATTTTTTGACTACAGGAGCAGGATAGTCAAAGCCTTTCGTATTCACTTCAACCTTCTTCATTTGCTGATCTTCTAACGGCTTATTTGTTGCCTGGTCTCGTTCAGCAGCAACAATAGCATCCACCGTTTCCATACCTTCAATTACTTTACCGAACGCAGCATAGTCCCCATCAAGTTGCGACGTTTCTTCTACCATAATGAAAAATTGCGATCCTGCAGAATTGGGATCACCCGTCCGCGCCATAGAAACTACACCACGTTCATGCTTCAAATTATTCTCAAAGCCATTGCTAGTAAACTCACCCTCAATTGAATGTCCAGGTCCACCTGATCCATTTCCTGAAGGGTCCCCTCCTTGAATCATAAAGCCTGGGACGACGCGGTGAAAGATGAGACCATCATAATAACCTTCTTCTACTAAGGATATAAAATTCGCTACCGTATTCGGAGCGACTGAAGGTTCTAGTTCCATAACGATTTTTTCGTCATTATTCATTGTGATCGTTACAATTGGGTTTTCTTTTACATCTGTGGAGTAATCCGATTTGTCATTTGCTGGCTTCTCGTTTGATGGTTCATCTTTTTTTGCGGTTCCACAACCTGCTACCATAACAGATAGTACCATTAGGCTGAAGAGAAGATACCATACTCTATTTCGTGCAAACATATTTATTCAACTCCCTAATATAATTAGCTTATTGATTATATAACTATAAGACCGTTTAGTGAAGGCTGCTGACCACTTCTTTTTTGAGATTACCATTATAGGAGAGTAGGTAACACGCGTAACCAAATCGAATTGTCTATTTCTTGCTCTATAATAA